>CAZVVT010000001.1:0-72458 GCA_964630595.1 uncultured bacterium
GAAAAATAGCGGGGGAAGGATTCGAACCTCCGGCCTTTGGGTTATGAGCCCAACGAGCTAACCACTGCTCCACCCCGCGATCAAGTAAGTGCAAGAGTTTAGGTCAGCTGCGCATTATTTGACAACAAGACTATTCCTGTGTGGAGTGCTTTTGCCAGAGTTTTTGTGAAATCATCACGCGCAGCAGCTGCCAAGTGCGTTCTGTCGCTCCCTTAGCCTCCGCAAAGATGCGGCGACCTGCCTCTCCCATCGCTTCGCGTTCTTCGGGGTGCTCGAGCAAATGATGTAATTCCCCTTCCAGAGCCGCCAAGGGCACCCTTTTGCCACCGCCCGAACTGATCAGCATAGCGGCCATTTCCGTTTGTGTATGAGTGTGGGGGCCAAAAATAACCGGTTTGCCATACCAAGAGGGCTCGAGCAAGTTATGCCCACCCACCTTGTTGGAGTAGCTGCCAGCAACAATCGCAATGGTGGAAAGCTGGTAGAGCTGGCGAAGAATGCCCATGGCATCGACCAACATCAGATGACACTCTTCGTTAAACCCTTGACCGAGGCTGTAGCGAGCAAAGACCTCTCCCTTTTTTTCCAAAAAAGCAGCTACCGTTTTAAACCGCTCGGGATGTCTTGGTACGATCGCCACCTTCAGCTCAGGCCACTTCTTCCACAGCCTCTGCACAATAGCCAAAAGCCATCGCTCCTCGTTTTCGTGCGTCGAACCAATCACAAGGAAAGCATCTTTGGGACTCAGGCCCAGCTGTCCACGCCAATTGTGCTCCTCGATGGGCCCTAAGTGAGGAAAGGTGTCGTCTAACTTAATGTTGCCCGTGACATACAGATGGTCGGGAGGAATACCGAGCTGCAAAAAGCGCTCGCGATAGTCATCGTTTTGCGGGCAGACCAGATCGAGCGACTGAAACAAGGGCGCTGAGAGCCAGGGAAGAATCGTGTAGCGCTTGAGCGATCGCTCAGAAATCTTGCCATTCACCACCGCTACCACCGCTTCGCACTCTTTGGCTGCGTCAACGAAGTGAAACCAAAAATCGGTCTCCGTTAAAATCACCAAATCAGGCTCGATGGAATGAACGAAGGGCCGCATGATATAGGGCAAGTCCAGCGGTAGAATAAAGTGTGCCTCCGCTTGAGGAATGCCCTGCTTGGCGATCTCCAAACCCGTCTCCGTCGTAGTCGATATAATCAGACAAGCTTCCGGCATGTTTTTCTGAATCAATTTCGCCAGCGGTGCCACCGCCTTCGCCTCACCAAACGAGGGAGCATGAATCCAAATGAGAAAACGCCCCTCTTTATGGATTTGAGGCAGCCGCATGCCGAGCTTCTGCCGCCAGCTCTTCTTGTATTTGCCGTGAACCACGCGGTTATAAAGCAGCACGGGCAACCAGCCAATGAAGAGCAGGTGGATAAGAAGGGTGTAAAAAAACTTAAACACGCGTCAATCTAACTCCATATCACACCAGCTCAACCACTTCGCCGGAAGGGAAAATAATTACGAGGTTATTGTTGCTCGGCCTGCGAGAAACAGCAAAAGGCCCGCTGGGAATAAAACCTCTCAGATCTGCCTCTAAATCAGAGGGCTTTGGGTCGCTGCTATAGCATACGCGGTGAATCAGAAATTCGTCGCTCCTCCCCTCCCCCTTTTTATGGATAACGCTGCCCAGCTCTAAAGCACAAGCTCGAGCCTGGCCATCCCTGTGAACAACAACATCTCTTGATCGATGCCTTCGCGTCTCTCCATCAACTACCTCTTCTGTCGGTTCGTCAAGAAAACAAACTACATCCCACAAAGGCCATGCATGCCCACTCACAATTTGCGCATCAGATAGCACAATTGCTTTGCCTTTACCTGCTTTTTCCTTTTTGTATCTTTCTAATACCGGCGCTATATCTGCACTTAAGCCCATCCAATCTCTGACTCGAGGGGAATAAAATACACGCGAACGCTTTTTTTCAGCTTCTTGCAACGCACCCATGAGCCTTGCAGCGCGCTCATCGAGTAGCTGTGGTTCACCTACGGGGGCCGCAACACTCTTAGAATTTTCTTCCTCTTCCGCTGCAATCACCCAATCTTCCATGCCTAGTTCTTTTCTAGGCAAACTTGCAGCTTGCAATTTCTTCAAAGAAGCCTGAACCAAGAGATTCGCTATACGATAAGGCTCGATGGCTTCTTTCGATTGATCGTATACGAATTTCACAGATTCATCCTCAGTCAGAGGACCGGTTGTTTTCAAAAGCCATGCATCCATAAGCTCAATGTGCTTAGCATAATCCTTGCCAAGTTCTTTCAAGATCGGCTCCACTTTCGAAGCACGACGAAGGATCAGTTCAAATTCCTTAGGATGTGCGGGAGGATTTTCTAAAGCATTGAAAACGTGCTGTAAGACATCTTTGGCTGCGTCCGGTTTTTTATCAAGGCATGCAGCCAACCGCTTCAGCAACACATCGCTAGAAAGGGTGCTCAGTGCATCATGAGCGCACGACTCAGCATATACGGAAGATATGAGTGCACGAAAAGGAACGCCCGTTTCTTTTTCGACCGTACCAATAAACACTCTGAGCGGCTCTTTCAACTCAGCTTTTTTGCTAAAGCCGGGAAAGATTCGCCCTATCAACATTGTGATGACAAAATCTTCGCCGGTCAGAGGAAGCGTTTGAATCCATTCCAACTGCTCTTTCCAAAAACAAAGACTCGGCTCGTCGGGAAACTCTTTGAGAGGTCCATCGATTCCATTCTTAATGAGCTGGACCAACATCTTTCGCACTTTTGCGCGCGTTGCATCAGAGGAGTCTTTGTTAACTTCTTGAATCGCAATAGCAAAGGCGCCCGCTAATCTTTTGTTAAGAACTACTGGATCAAAGCCGGCTGCTGCCATTTACACCTCTTGCACCACAAAGTTGAGCAACTTATCGGGCACAAAGATCACTTTTTGCACCCCTTGCGTCAAATGCTTTGCAATATTGGGGTTTTTATACGCCAAAGCAAGGATTTCCTCTTGCGATTTCCCTTTAGGCAAATCAAAACGACCGCGCAGTTTGCCATTGACCTGCACCACATAAGTGGCTGTCTGGTCCACCAAGAAGGCGGGGTTCACCGCTGGAAAGGGGGCCAGAGAGACCAACCCTTGACCACCAAAGCGCTGCCAGAGCTCTTCTGCTATGTGCGGAGCAAAAGGGGCAAGGCACTGGATCGCGATGAGGTAAGCCCTGCGGTCAATCTTCTCCGGCACGTTGTTTAAGAAGGTCATCATCTTCGCAATCGCCGTATTGAATTGCAGCTCGTCGATGTCCTTGGAAGTACCGTGCAACAAACGGTGAGCAAGCTTCAAAGAAGCTTCGTCTTCTTCAACTACTTTGTCGGCCAAATCCCAAAAACGATCCAGAAAACGCGAAGTGCCCTGAATCTGCTCCGTATCCCAGACCTTTTCCTTCTCTAGTGGACCTAAGAAGAGTTCATAGATGCGCAAGGCATCAGCGCCAAACTCCTCGATCATCTCATCAGGAGTCACGCCGTTGAGCTTCGACTTCGACATCTTTTCGATCTGTACCGAAAAGGTCTCTCCGCTCTTCTTCGCCTCTTCAGGAGTAACATAGGTGCCATTGCTTCTCTTATACGAGGGGGCGCCGATCATTCCCTGATTCCGCAGCGCCTGAAAGGGCTCTTTTGTAGAAACTAGTTTAAGGTCAAACAGCACCTTGTGCCAGAAACGTGAATAGAGAAGGTGGAGCACAGCGTGCTCTACTCCCCCGACATAAAGATCTACCGGCATCCAGTATTTTTCAGCTTCCTTGCCCCACGCCGCCTGCGTATTGATAGGATCGACAAAACGCAAGTAGTACCAGCAAGAGCCCGCCCACTGCGGCATGGTGTTCGTTTCGCGATACGCTTTCTTGCCCGTCACCGGATCCACCAACTCCACCCAAGAACGTACACCCGCCAAAGGGCTCAAGCCCTGCTCTGTGGGCTTGTAGCTCTCGACTTGCGGAGGACAGAGAGGAAGCTCATCGATCCCGAGCACTCGCTTCGTGCCATCTGCAAAATGCAAAATGGGAAAGGGTTCGCCCCAATAGCGCTGGCGAGAAAAAAGCCAGTCGCGCAGCTTGTAGCTGACACGCGGCTCACCGCGACCATGCGCCACAAGCCAATCCACTGCACCCGGATCTAAAAGCGTCTCTTTGACTGGAAGATGATGAACGAGAGCAAAGTCGCGGTCGCGTTCATCAATCGAAGGAACCGCCATCACAGCACCTGTGCCATAATGGCCCAGAACATAGTCTGCGACCCAAACAGGCAAAGCCTCGCCTGTGACCGGATGAGGAACGGTGAATTCCGTTTGCGCGCCCGTTTTCTCTTTATTGAGTTCGGTGCGTTCTAAATCACTCTTGCTCGCCGTTTGTTTGCAATAGGCTTGCACGGCAGGAAGTTGACTTCTCACAGCCATGGGGTGTTCCGGCGCAATCACGATGTAGGTAACACCGTGGAGCGTGTCGGGACGCGTTGTGAAGACTTCAATCTCTTCCCCAAAGCGAATCAAGGCTCCCTCACTCTTACCAATCCAATTGCGCTGCAGCCTCTTGAGCCCCTCCGGCCAATCCAGCTCCTCCAAATCCTCCAGCAACCGATCGGCATAGGCGGTAATCTTGAGCACCCACTGCTTCAGTGATTTGCGTACGATGGGGTGGCCCCCCTCTTTCGACTTTCCGCTGTCCACCTCTTCATTCGACAAAACCGTGCCAAGAGCGGGACAGTAATTCACCAAAAGCTCCGCCTCATAGGCCAACCCTTGTTCATACAAAAGCGTGAAAATCCACTGCGTCCACTTGTAATAGGTGGCATCCGAGGTGGCAATTTCGCGATCCCAGTCGTAGCTAAAGCCCAGTGCCTTCAGCTGACGGCGGTAGGTGTCGATATTGGTCTTGGTCGTAATAGAGGGGTGCGTTCCCGTTCGAATAGCGTACTGTTCGGCAGGCAGCCCAAAGCTGTCCCAACCCATCGGATGGAGGACAGAAAAGCCCTTCGCTCGCTTGTAGCGTGCAACGACGTCGGTGGCCGTATAACCAACCACATGGCCCACGTGTAGGCCCGCCCCCGAAGGGTAGGGAAACATGTCTAAAATGTAATATTTGGGGCGATTTCGATCGATTTCAGCCCGGAAAGCCTTAGTGGACTCCCAGACCCCTTGCCATTTGCGTTCAATTGAGCGGTGGTCGAATTTTGTCATTCGAGGTATAATACCCTATCTTGAAAAAGACCGCAAAATCCATCGCTCATTATCGGCGCGCTATCGTCGACTTTTACCGTAGCAGTTCGAACCTTCCTCTCTCACCAGAAAATCTCGCGCAACGCCTGAAACCCACCAACATGGATCATTTCCATGAAGCCCTCACCTCTCTCGAAGAGGCGGGGCAAATCGTCAAGGTAGAGGGAGTTGTTCTTCTCGCCAAAGATAAGGACCGCATTCACTGCGGCACTATTAGCATTCACACTCGCGGCTTCGGCTTTGTGGGCGACATCTTCATTCCCAAACATTGCATCGGCACCGCCGTGGATGGAGACAAAGTATGCGTCTTGATCGAACACGAGTCCTTTTCTGAAAAGGGACCTGAAGGGAAGGTCATCTCTGTTCTCGAGCGCGGGCGCAAACACCTGGCCGTGACCCTCACAGGCCGGTCGGGGGCCGGTTTTTCTGCCCATTCTACCCTTCTCGGACAAGATCGTCTCATCTACGCTACGGGGGAAAATGTCCACCCCGGCGACCGCGTCATCCTCCAGATCAGCGACTGGGGCACCCCCATTAAAGGGACGGTGTCTTCCGTTATTGGCTCGATCAAAGACCCCTCCAAAGACGTCATCGCAGCGATTGAAGAGTTCTCCATCCGCGACAAATTCCCCCCGGAAGTCATTGCAGAGGCACTCCACTTTGGCGCCCGTGTTACCCTCCCAAAAGATCGCGTTGACCTTTCGAAACTGACCACCTGCACCATCGACCCCGACACAGCCAGAGACTTCGACGATGCGCTTTCTATCGAACGTACCGAAAAGGGCTACACTCTCTGGGTCCACGTCGCCGACGTCTCTCACTACGTCAAGCCCGGTACGGCGCTCGACGAGGAAGCACGCCTGCGCTGCAACTCCACTTACCTGCCTGGAACATGCGTTCCTATGCTGCCAGAGGAGCTCTCTAACGAGCTGTGCAGCTTGAAAGAGGATGTGGTGCGCCTAACGGCCACCGTGGAGATGCACTTCAATAATGCGGGTGTGCTGCAGAATTCGAAAACCTACAAAAGCACCATCCGCAGCTGCAAGAGATTCACTTACCGCGAAGCGTTGGCTGTCTTAGAAGGCAAGAAAAGCAGCCCCTTGAAGGGCCAATTGGAGTTGATGGTGGAGCTCTGCCATCTGCTGAAAAAGCAGCGCGCTCTGCGCGGCAGCGTTGAATTGGCCATGACGGACGTAGTTGTCTTGGTCGACAAGCAAGGCGTGCCCAAGGGATTTGACCGCGTCGAGTATGACATCACTCACCAACTCGTCGAAGAGTTCATGCTCAAAGCCAATGAAGTGGTCGCACAAACGCTGACGGCCCGAGAAAAAGTTCTCCCCTACCGAGTCCATGAAAAGCCCTCTCCAGATGCCCTGAAGGACTTTTCTGTTCTCGCCGGTGGCTTTGGTTTCCGCCTGCCGGAGGCTCCCTCTCCCGATGACCTGCGAAGGCTTTTCGATGAGGCCGCTGGAACTCCCTTTGCGGCACAACTTGCGGTTGCTTTCATCCGCAGCCAACGCCTTGCTTTCTACTCCCCGTCACGCATCGGCCACTTTGGCTTGAGCCTAGAGGACTATACGCACTTCACCAGCCCCATTCGCCGCTACATCGACTTGGTCATCCACCGCCTTCTCTTCGAAGAGTGCGCTGAGGATATCGAAGTCACCGCCGCCCGCTGCTCGCAGCAAGAGCGCGTGAGCAGCAAAGCAGAGAGCAATGTGACTCTTTTGAAGAAACTACGCTGGCTCGAAGCTCAAGAAACCAAGACGTACGAAGGCATCATCACAAAAGTGAAGCAGATGGGCATCATCTTCGATATTCCCGAATTGATGCTGGACGGCTTTATCCACATCTCCGAAATCAGCAATGACTATTTGGTTTTCCATGAAGGCACGCAGACGCTTCAGGGACGCTATAATGGCGAAAGCTTCAAGCTAGGACAGAAGATCACACTGCAGCTCGATGAGCTGAACCTGATCACCCTGGAGAGCCGCTGGTCGATGCACGGCAAAAAAGCCCGGGAAAAACGCCCCTCTAAAAGAGAAGAGCCCAGACCGCCCAAAAAAGGCTCTTCCCGCAAGCGGCGCAGACGTTAAAACGATTGATCTAAAAAGGTTTCTGGTTTAGACTCTTTAGCTTTCGGAGAGTCCTCAATGGTACGCATTAGCAAACAACAGGAAAGAAGGTCTGTAAGCCCAAGACGTCCAACCGTTTCCGGTAAGAAAACCGGTCCCAAAAAGGACAATCTGCCCAATGGTTACAAAGAACATACCAATGCTGCAGAAGGCATGGCCCAAGTCTTTATCCCTAAAATTAAGTAATCGGAAGCTCTATGTCACGCCACCAAAGTTACGGAAAATCCAGCAAGGGTGCCAAAAAACGCAACGTGTTGACGCGTTTTGAGCGCGTTGCCGTCCTTCGCCAGCTCGGTCGCTGGATCGATGGCGTCAATACCCGCGTTACAGGCCTGCCCAAAACACCCTCGAAATAAGTGCGCGTCACTGTTTGTAATAAACAGCGCGATATGAAGATTTCTAAGGCCGACGTGGTCTCTTTTGTAAAAGAGATCATTTCGGCCCTTAACATTGTTACGGACGAAGTAATTCTCCACTTTGTTCCGGAAAAACAGATCTGCGAACTCCACGAGCAGTTCTTCCAAGACCCCTCTTTCACCGACTGCATTACCTGCCCTCTAGACAATGAAGAAGGCGTTGGCTATCGAGTCCTTGGAGAAGCCTTTATTTGCCCTAAGGCGGCCAGCGGAGACCGCGAAGAGCTGGCCCGCTACATCATTCACACCTTGCTACATATGGCAGGCTACCGTGATGGCACAGCCCTTGAAAAACAGCGCATGCGGCGTAAAGAGAATAGTTTGTTAGCCAAATTGAAAAAAAGGGTATAAGCTACTAAGTAATGGCGCTTATCTTGGCTCTCTCCCTTGCCAGCTGCCTGCTCTTAACGCTCTTTTCCACCAGCGTGAAGCAGACACAGGTTTTTGCGGGAAAAGACCTGCTCTTTTTCTACCTTCGATTCCAGCGTCTCTTTTTCCAACGTCGCGAAGCGCCCCGTATTTTTATCGCCTTGCGTGTCACGCGCATGGCCTGTTTTTTCGTCTTTGTCTTTGCCCTTTCTAGCCTATTAACACAGGCTGGCTGGATGGCAGACACTCCTCATGAAGAGGGAGCTCGAGTCCTGGTTGTTCTTTTCCTTCTCTCTACCTCCATTCTAGCACTCGACATCGTCCCCTCCATCATTGGCTACACGGCCAGCGAAGCCACCTTTAGCCTTACCGCCCCCTTTGCCTCCCTGCTCCTTATTCTCTTCTCCCCTCTCCACTTTCTCATCTCTTCGCTAGTGCGCAGAAAAAGCGATGCTCTCACCTACCCGCACCATAGACAGGGCGACGGCGTTACGGCACAAAAAATTATGGCCTATTTAGAGGGCGATTCTGCCTCCGGCCGCCACCTGATTCACGCCGTTCTCGACTTCAAAGACCGCATTGCGCGCGAAGTCATGGTCCCCCGAGTCGATCTCTTTGCTCTGCCGACAAAAACGCCCGTAAAACAGGCTGTGGAGGCCTTTTTGCGCGAAGGATACAGCCGCATCCCCGTGTACGGAGAGGACATCGACGAAATTCTCGGTCTTGTCATGTACAAAGACCTTCTTCGCCTTGTCATTGATAGCCCCAATGAACCCACCATCGAGAAATTGGTAAAACCCATTCTCTACACTCCTGAAACAAAAAAGGTCGCCGCACTTCTGCAGGATTTTCGCGCCAAACAAATGCACATGGCACTCGTTGTTGATGAATGGGGCGGCACAGAAGGCATTGTGACCATTGAGGATATTCTCGAAGAGATCGTCGGCGAAATTGCCGATGAGTACGACATCGATGAAAAGAGCCGCTTCACCAGCGAGGGCGAAGGATCGTGGACTGTAGATCCCAAGATGAGCCTGCTTGACGTGGAAGAGTGGTTCGACGTGAAGATCCCCCAAGAGGGCGACTATGACACCATTGGCGGCTATGTCTTTCATAAGGCAGGAGCCATCCCTAAAAAGGGCTTCCACATCAGCCACGACACCTTTGACATTGAAGTGCTCGATGCCAGCGAGCGCGCCATAGCTTCCGTGCGTCTCATTAAAAAAGCAAAACCCGCGGAGGAAGAAGATGGCTGATATTCTCCTCCTCCTCGGCGCATTTATCTGCGGCATTGCAGCAGCTCTGATCTCCTACCGGATGACCACGGGAGGAGCGAAGAGAGTCGCGCAAAAAATCATCCAACAAGCCAGTAGAGCAGCAGAGGCCCGTAGCACAGAAGAGGCCCTTCGACTCAAGTCGCACGAAGTCGAGCAACAGCAGCTGCTTGCTAAGCTTCTCCACGGCGCACGTGCCAAAATTGCAGAGGAAGAAGAGCGCTTAAAACAGCGCGAGGATCGCATGGAAGAGCGGATCAGCTTAGTGCAGAAAAAGCTCTCTCATATCGATAAAAAAGAGGCCATCCTCTCTTTGCGTAAGCAGCGCATAGAAAAGGAAAAGCTGCGTATTTTTGCCGCTCGCAAACAAGTTGAGAAAGAACTAGAAGCTTTGGGCGGCCTTACTTCGCTAGAGGCAAAAACGCTTCTTCTCAAACGCCTGGAGGCAGATGTACAAAGCGATGCAGCAAAATACCTGCGCCGCTCTGCAGCGGAAGTGGAGGAGCACGCTGAGGCCTCTGCGCGCAAAATCATCGCTCTGGCCATTCAACGCGTCTCCTCCTCCACCGCTTCCGACTTCACCACTACCTGCGTTAACCTCCCCTCGGATGAGCTGAAAGGGCGCATTATTGGCAAAGAGGGTCGCAATATTAAAGCGCTGGAAATGGCTACCGGCGTCAATTTTCTCGTTGACGATACCCCTGGAGCAGTGGTCATCTCCGGATTTGATCCCGTGCGCAAACAAATTGCCAAACAAGCCCTCACAGAGCTTCTCCACGATGGACGCATCCATCCCACCCGCATTGAAGAGGCGGTGGCCAAAGCAAAAATCGATATGGCGCGTCAAATCACGAAGTGGGGGGAAGATGCCGCTCACGCCGCCTCTCAGGTGGGTTTGCATCCAGAATTGATTCAACTGCTCGGCCGCTTAAAATTGCGTTACAGCTTAGGGCAAAACGTTCTCGACCACTCTCTGGAAGTATCGCACCTGATGGGAATGATCGCTGCAGAGCTCGGGCTCAATGGCCCTATGGCGCGCCGCATTGGGCTGCTGCACGATATCGGCAAAGCTGTAAGTCATGAAGTAGAAGGCACCCACGCTCTCATCGGAAGAGACCTTGCACTGCGTTACGGAGAATCGGAATTGGTTGCCAATGGAATTGGCTGCCACCACGGCGAAATTGAGCCTACCAGCATCGAGGCGAGTTTGTGCAGCGCCGCCGACGCTCTCTCAGGAGCACGTCCAGGGGCACGTGTGGAGGCCATTGAGCACTACCTCAAGAGACTCGGGTTATTAGAAAATCTCGCCAGCGAAGTCGAGGGAGTCGAAAAAGCCTGGGCTATGCAAGCGGGCCGAGAAGTACGCGTGGTTGTCAAACCAGAAGCGATCAACGACGACCAACTTCTTACCGTCGCTCGAGACGTAGCCAAACGCATTGAACAAGGCCTGGCCTACCCAGGCAAAATTAAAGTAACTGTTATTCGAGAAAAGAGAGCCGTAGAATGGGCCTTGTAAACCGCCTTCTCAAGCTTCTTGGTTTTATTGCCTTGGCCTTTATCACGCTCGCTGTAGGCAACTTTTTTTCTACTCCCGATGCTCCCTGGTTTCAAAAGCTGAATACACCCCCCTGGACGCCCCCTCAATGGATCTTTCCCATTGTCTGGGTCTCTCTTTTTGCCACCATTGCCGCCGCTGGGTTTTTTGCCTTAAATCGCGCTGTTTCCAAAGGAGGCTGGATCACCTACGGCCTGCAGTATCTCCTCAACGCTCTTTGGCCTTTTTTCTTCTTTCATTTGGCTGATCCCCGCCTGGCTTTCTATACCATCCTCGCTCTGGTTTTTGTTGTTGCCTACTGCACGGTTGCTTTTTCACGCAAAAGTCTCCTCGCCGGCATGCTTTTGGTTCCCTATCTACTCTGGCTTCTCTTCGCCTTAACCATCAATTTGTGGATTGCATGGCCACCATAGTCACGGGTGCTTCTGGACTCATTGGAAAGGCCCTTTGTGCACAATGGCCTGCTACTGCGCTGCGCTTTTGCAAGACTCTACACGGAATCAACCAATGGAACGAAGAGCGCATTGCCTGTCCTGCATTGGAGGGCAGCGAAGCTGTTATTCATCTCGCAGGTGCTAGCATCGCTGGTGGGCTATGGACAGAAAAACGCAAAGCCGAACTGGTCCGCAGTCGCGTGCAGGCCACGCGCCTACTCGTACGCCATATTCTCCGCCTCAAGAATCCCCCACCGCTTTTCATCCAAGCCTCCGCCATTGGCTACTATGGCAATAGCCTTGACGCCGTCGTTGACGAATCAGCTCCTTGCGGAAGGGGGTTCCTGGCAACTCTGTGCCGCGACTGGGAAGAGGCCAGCAAGCCTCTAGAGGCTGCAGGCATTCGCGTCGTGTGCCTGCGTTTTGGCAACGTCCTTTCTTTGCAGGGGGGCCTGCTCCCCTCTCTACTGCACTGTAAGATCAATTTCAGCTGGGGCGATCCACAACAGTGGCTGAGCTGGGTAGGCATCGAGGATGCCGTCAAGACCATCCTTCATGCCAGGCAGCTGAAGGGCACTTTTAACGTATGCGCAAACCCCATTCAATCAGCCGAGTTTGCGCAGTGCCTTCATCGCGCATTTCAGACCAAGTGTACTCTACACCTACCCAATTGGCTTCTCCGGCGCCTTCCGGGCAACATGGGAGAAGAGATTTTTTTCTCCAGCTGCCGTGCTACCTCTCGCCGTTTGGTTGATGCCGGCTTTACCTTCCGCCACCGGACCGTACAGTCCTGGCTTGCAGCTCATCTTCCGAAAGCTCCCGCCTCTCTAAAGGGGTAAGAGCGGGCAGAATTTTGGGGTAATTCAACAAAAGCTGTGCTCGTTCCTCTCCCATTTGCATACAATCCATGATCAGGCCTCTCGTTTCTTCTATGGCAGCATCGGCAGAGAGCGACAAAAGCAGCAATCGCGCAACAAGGCCTTCTAATCCAATCAAGCAAAACCCTCCTGCATGGCGAAACAGATGGACTGTTTTACCCATTTCATCTTTGCAATGCCAACACGTCTTTAAGAAGCGCGGCATTCGATCGATGATCTCCAACCATTCTCTAATCACCTCAACGAATACCTTTTTCACTCCATTCACAGTGATGATATCTCTCTTTATCAGCGGCCAGGCAAGCCGCACCCTTACCACCTCTTCTTGCGACATTTTTGCCACGTGAACAGCACAATTTTCAATCGCCTGATCGCGATTCTTCTCTATCCAATCTGCAAAGAGAGCCAACCTTTCAGGGCATTCTAAAAGATTTTCAATGGTGATCACATCAATACATGCTGCTTTTGAAAAACTCAACGGTGTATCTGGATTCCTCTCCACTACTTTGAATAACAACTCTAACACTAACAGGGAAACTCCATCTAACGGCTCAAGATCCGTTGCTTCCAGCTGAGGTTTTAGCACCCTTTCCACCGCAGCGACAAGGCTGTAGCTGGCTCCCAGCAGATGGAGTCCTTCGGAGGTTTTCACCAAAAGAGCAGAGTCTTTTTCTCCTCTGGTGAGAGTAATCACTTTTTCTAAAGAACCGGAAAATCGATGACGATGCGCCACGAGCATTCTTGCCTGTAGAGGGGGCAGTTTCTTGGCATGCTCTTCCGTAATAGGAAAACCTTTCAAGAATCGAAAGACAATGGGATGAACTGGGCTCCAATCGCGAGAAGAGCATTTTTCTCTGTTCCATTCGGAAACACTTTCAGGAGCACGTCGCCCTCGAATGATTTCTTCTTGAAAAATGACCAAAGAGAGCAACTGTTGCGGCTCAAGCGCAAAAAAAGTCTCGTCTACAACGATTTTTCCGCTTTCGATTACTTCATGGAGCGCCTCAACAAAGTACAGCCTGTGCGCATCGCTTCCTAGTCGCAGCAGTTTATCGAACGACAGAAACCCTCTTCGGTAGAGGCTGAGAACAACGCGATTTCGTGCAATGGCGATTCCATGGTCTGAGAACAACAAAGCGCGCTGCTGGCTCTCTGAAAGGCCGTTTTCATCACGGGCTGATTCCACCGCCCTTTTTTCGATGAGATAGGCGTAGAGCGCCTCGTGACTCAGCGAACGCAAATCTCCCTCAGCTCGGGCCAATTCTGCACAAAGTTCTTCTCTCTTGTGCAATGGGCACCGCACAATTTTTTTGCGAGTAGCTTCCAAAAAAGCACTTACCGGAGGGTGTTCGTCCTCTATCGAAAAGAGGCATTGCTCTTCTGCCATTCGCCATAGATTCTCTAGTGCGTACAAAAAGTCCGATTCCGTTCTGACGGGCAAAGCTGCGACCTCATCGGCAATAACGGGCGCTTTCGGCGCACCTCGAGAAAGTCGCCTGGACATCTCCTCTTCCGGCAGTGCCTCCAGCTTTTTTCCACGCTGCTGGAGATAGGTGCGATACACCTGCATAACTTCGGCATCGTTGCAATAACCTGCCGCTCTGGTCTGCAAAGTTACTCTCAACTCATGGCGCCAATCAGAAACTACCGCTCCCGGCGTAAAAAGGTTCTGTATTTCCCTGCCAAAAGTCGCAAATTCTTCTCTTTTTCGAGGCGTGGCATAATCGCGCACCGCCGCCTTTACAAATTCCCTCTCTAGCCCCAGATGAGCCAGTCTTGTCGAGACCAAAGCAGCCATATCCCCATCCTGTTTCAAATATTCCATCCTTAGGGTAAACTACTCGCTTTTATGTTCAATAGAGAAACTCTCAAAGCATTGACCACCCTCGCCCAAGTCCGTTGCTCGCAAGAAGAAGAACCCATACTTGTCTCCAATTTAGAAAAAATTCTTCACACCATGGAGGCGATGAGCGCAGTGGACACTTCTCATGTTGAACCCTGTTCTCAAGTCATCGTTTTTCCTGATAATGTACTTCGTGAAGATACTGTAGAAGAGTCTTTGCCCAGAGAAACTTTTCTTGCAAATAGTGCTAGCACCATCGGCGGGATGGTGCGCGTTCCATTGGTGTTTGAATGATTCAGTTGAACGCCCACGAAATCCATCAGCTTTTCTGCCGCGGCGAATCCAGCGCAGAAAAAATTGTCTCTTCATTCTTGGCGCATCAAGAGGCTCATGAACCTGTCATTAAAGCCTTTATTACTCCTCTTAGAGAGCGCGCTTTGGAAAAGGCACGTGCGCTAGATATTGCCAAAGCAAAGGGCGCACCCATGGGCCGTCTTGCCGGCGTTCCCGTTGCACTCAAGGATCTCATCCATCTCAAAGGGGAAATCACCACATGCGGTTCGAAGTTTCTCACCAACTATCGAGCTCCCTTTGATGCCACCGCATGCCGCTTAGTGGAAGAGGCAGGGGGGATTTTCATAGGCAAGACCAATTTGGATGAATTTGGCATGGGCTCTTCTACGGAGAACTCCGCCTTCTTTCCAACACGCAACCCGTGGAACAAAACATGCGTTCCAGGGGGCTCCTCAGGCGGTTCTGCTGCGGCAGTAGCCGCCCGCATGGCTCCTTTAGGAATCGGCACAGACACGGGCGGATCGATCCGCCAACCCGCTGCACTCTGCGGCCTAGTGGGCTTCAAACCGACCTATGGACGCGTTTCACGCTATGGCTTGGTCTCCTACGCCTCCTCCCTTGATCACATTGGGCCTTTTGCGAACTCGGTGAAGGATTGCGCTATGATCATGGAGGTCATCGGACAACACTGCATTCACGACTCCACCTCTGTTGCGAAGCGGGCCGAGGAATACACAAAGCAACTGCGCACCGATCTCAAGGGAGTCAAGATCGCTGTGCCGTGGCACTTTCTTGAAGGCATGAAAGAAGAGCCGTTGGCCCATTTCCGCGAATCTATCAAACGTCTGGAATCTCTCGGCGCTACCATCATCGACGTCAACCTCGACATTTTGAAGCATTCTCTTTCGGTCTACTACGTGCTGGCAACGGCGGAGGCCTCTACCAACCTCGCTCGTTTTGATGGCATACGCTACGGCGTGCGGGCGAAAGATCCCACCAGTCTACATGATCTTGTAGAGCGTTCGCGCAGCGAAGGCTTTGGCAAAGAGGTAGTGCGCCGCATTCTCTTGGGCACCTATGTGCTTTCGGCCGGCCATAAAGACGCCTTTTACCGAAAAGCACAATGCCTGCGCACGCTCATTGTGCAGCGCTTTAACGAAGTCTTTGGGCAAGCCGATCTCATCGCCATGCCCACCTCTCCTACAGAGGCTTTTGCTCTCGGCGCTATCCAAGAGCCGCTCGAAATGTACCTGGCTGATATCTATACCATTGCGGCAAACATCGCAGGTGTTCCCGCCATTAGCATCCCCTCTGGTTTAAGCCGAGCGGGCCTTCCCTTTGGCCTACAACTTCTCGGAGCACAGTTAGAAGATGGCCGCGTGCTGGCAGCTGCCCACGCCTTTGAACAGGGCCTGCCCAAGCATCTGCCGAAAGAGGTTTTCGCATGACGTGGGAAACTATTGTCGGTCTAGAGATTCATACTGAGCTCAACACGAAATCGAAGCTGTTCAGCTCTGCCCCCAACCAGTTTGGCTGCGAGCCCAACACCAACATTTCACAGGTCTGCACAGGCCAGCCCGGCTCTCTGCCCGTTCTCAACAAGGCAGCTGTGCACAAAGCGGTTCTCTTCGGTATCGCCGTTGGTGCGGAAATTGCTCCTGTCTCCAGCTTTGATCGCAAATCCTACTTTTACCCCGACACTCCGCGCAATTTTCAGATCACGCAATTCTACCACCCCATCATCAAAGGGGGCAGCGTTAAGGCCTTTGTCGATGGACAATTGCGTACCTTCGCGCTCGATCACGCCCACTTAGAGGATGACTCCGGCACAATCAAACATTTTTCCTCCTTCGCTGCCGTCGATTACAACCGCTCGGGTGTGCCTCTGATTGAAATCGTCTCCACTCCCTGTTTTCGCAGCGGAAAAGAGGCGGCGGCTTATGCGCAGGCAATCAAAGCGATTTTGGAATACATCGACGTCTCTGATTGCAATATGGAAGAGGGTTCTCTGCGTTTTGACGTCAACGTCTCCGTCCGCCCTGTCGGCGATACAGAGCTGCGCACCAAAATCGAAATCAAAAACATGAACTCTTTCTCCTTCATGTCCATGGCCATTGATGCGGAGGCAAAAAGACAGATCGCCCTCTACGAAAGAGGCGAAACAATTCGGCCCGCCACCTACCGATGGGACCCAGACCGCAAAGAGACTGTCCTTATGCGCGCCAAAGAGAGCGCCGAAGACTACCGCTACTTCCCCGAACCAGACCTACCTCCCCTTCTTGTCTCTTCCGATTGGGTGGCGCGGGCAAGAAAAGAGCTGCCCGAACTGCCCCTCGACAAACAGCTGCGCTATGAAAAAGAGCTCGCTTTAGCGGCTGACGCCGCCTTTAGCCTCACCTCTGACCGCAAGCTGGCCCTCTATTTCGAAGAGGCGCTGAAGAGCTCCCAAAATGCGCGAAGCTTAGCTAACTGGCTTCTTGTGGAGTTCACTGGTCGCCTGAAAGACAAAGGCCTATTGATCTATAACAGCGGCCTTCTGCCCGTCCATGTCGCTGAATTGGTGGCCATGATCGATACGGGAGTGATTACGGGTCGTATCGCGAAAGAGGTAGCGGATGACATGGTCCTGCGCCCTGGTGTCTCTCCTCGAGTGATTGCCAGTGAAAATAGTGCCTACAAGCCCATGACGGACGAGAGCGAACTGCAAAAGTTGGTAGCGCAAGTGGTTCGAGACAATCCACAGTCAGTCGCCGACTTCCGAGCAGGCAAGCAACGCGCCTTCGGTTTTCTTGTCGGCCAAGTGATGAAGCTCTCCGGCGGAACGGCTCAGCCCGGGCTCACCAATGAGCTGCTACAGAAAGAGCTGGCCCTCTAGGCGAGGGCCCTCTTATAGCTTACTTGCCGCCGCAGCAACGACGACGAATCGACTTCCATTGGAATATGCGATAAATCGCAGCCAATCCAACGAGAATGTACACAATGTGAGCCAGTGAATCTGTGCCCAAAGCGTATGTGACGAAGTTAAAGTTAAATGCGCCTATAAGACCCCAGTTCAGGCCTCCGACCACCAACAAGATGGCAGCAACGATATCCAGTGCTTTCATGTTTTCCTTCCAATAAGGTTTAAAGCGCCTAAAAGACGCTTAGCTTACCCATCCCCTTATGCCGAAGGGGTCCCTTTTTCGGAAAAGAATTTTTTGACGATAGGAAGGACTAAAAGCACTTTAAACAGGTCGCCGGCTAGGAAGGGCAACATCCCGAGAAGAAAGGCTGATTTAAATCCGAAGAATATGGCTATCAATGGGATAGCTACAACATAGAGACTCAAATTCGCCCCTATTAACGCTATCATAGCAGGGGTCTTTTTGAGCAATTTCGAAGCCACCCAAACAGCTACCCCATAGCCTAACAAAAAGGCTCCGCGGGGGCCAAAAAAGACTGCCAGGCCTGCCCCGCCCAGAGCAAAAACGGGCAATCCGGCAGCTCCCAGGCCCACGTAAAGGGCTACGCTTGTCACGGCAGCGCGGGTGCTCATGGAGGCTGCAATCACCCACAATGCTGCTGTTTGCAGCGTCATGGGCACGGGGGTAAAGGGGAGCGGAATGGCGATTTGTGCCGCTAAAGAAAGGAGCACAACAGCGCAGAAAATCTGCACGGATTCATGGACCTGAGAGCGAAGGGCAACAGCTGTCATATCCATGTATTATTGCACAAACGGTCAAATAATGATATCACTTGGGTTTATGCTTCAGGAACTTGCCAAACAGGGCAGCGATGCTCTTTCTCATCTCTTCAGCCACCCCTCAGACCACGAATCCGAGACCATCGCACGCAAAGCTGCGGCGAAGATCATCGCCTCCAAGCTCGCCGGTGAGGCTCTTCATTACGAGACGCTGGGCTACATGATCGACTGCCTGGCCGACTTCATCCAAAACATCCTCCAACTACGCCCTGGACCTGCTCATCTCGACTGGTTTTTCAATCGCTTGAAAATCAACTTTCGCTACCTCGACGATATGGCGAAAGCGCTCGATGAAAAAAAACGGGATGACTTCAATGATATTGCTCACAGAGCCATCACCATCAATATCGATTTCGAAAGCCTGGAACTCGCCCTTATTTTGGAACGTCATGCCCTGCGCGTCTTGCGCGATTTTCGCGAAGGGGTGACCAACGCCGCTTTCTACTACAGCGCCCTCGATGTCCTCTCGCGCTATATCCCCCGCTGCAAAAAAGAGCTCTCATGGATTCCCGACCGCATCGTCTGGTTGCTCTTAGAGCTCAAAAATCGCTCCAGCCAACCGCTCGAGCTGTGCGCAGAGCAATTGGTGCCCAAAGCCATTGAGGTTTTTGACCCTTTAGCTCGCAATGCCGATGCAGTTTCCGAGTGTCTGCAAATCATCCAAGCTCTTCCCAAAGAAGAGCGCACACCTCCCAGCGGCCCGTGGTGGATCAAACGTTTTCTACAGGCCGAAATGGATGAAACCCACCGGTTTGTTAAACAACTTCTCGAAGGCAAATCACTTACTGATCGGGAATGGGTTCTCTCGGACGCCTTCACTCTTTTTAATGCCTTCAAGCGACGTTATGAGGACAAAAAAAACACGATCTACGTTGCTTTTTCCTCTATGGCAAGAGCTAGCATGCTTGCTAAAAATACCTCCTTCCTCATTCCGGAAGAGCAGCACAGCGAAATCATCAATGCTCTGATCGCGATGGTCTCTGGTCTCATTCTTCTTTTAGAAACTCTCTATCAAGGAGAATCTGACAAGGAGTGTGAAGCAAAGCGTGAAAAGGCCAGCCACATGATGAAAGAGAGTTTCTCTTCCATTCTCTCCAAAGTCGAAAATGCCCGACAAAGCCGACAGTGATTTCCCCATTGAGGAATTCCTAAAATATCTTTGCGCAGAGCGCGGCTTGAGCACCAACACTGCCGCGGCCTACCGGCGCGATCTTCTCAAACTCCAAGCCCATCAAGGCGACATCCTTGCCTGCCTTGCCGATCTCAAGAAAAAGGGCGCCGCCTCCTCCACGCTTGCGCGCCACGCCAGCGCCTTCCGTCAGTTCCTGCGCTTTCTACGGCGCGAACAAATGGGCTCTACTTCTCCCCTGATCGCCATCCCCAAAGTCTGGCAAAAGATTCCGCACATTCTCTCTATTAAAGAGGTGGAAAAAATCATCGACTGCTGCGAAACGCCCTTTGAACGTGCTGTCGTAGAGCTCCTCTACGCCTCCGGTCTACGCGCTAGCGAGCTTGCTTCTTTACACATCACCGATGTCGGTGATGAATCTCTGCGCGTGAAAGGCAAAGGAAATAAAGAGCGACTGGTTCCCTTAGGCAAAGCCGCTCTCAAGGCCATTGATGGCTATCTTACCACCAGACAAGACGAACAAAAACATCTCTTTCTCAACCGTCGCGGCCGCCCTCTCCACCGCGCCCAAGTGTGGTCGCTAATCTCCCGCATCGCTCAGCGCGCCGGCATCAAAACACATCCTCACGTCTTGCGTCACTCCTTCGCCACCCACCTTCTCCACGGCGGCGCCGACCTGCGCATCATCCAAGAGCTCCTCGGCCATGCTGACATCAAAACCACCGACCGCTACACGCACGTCGAACAAACCGCCCTACGCGCCTCCTTCTTCAAGCACCACAAGCGTGGTTAACTTCCATCACTGATCTGCATGATGGTGATTGTTGCGGAGGTGCCTTCGGAAAAAGAAATCGAGTCATCTTCTACCCTCACCTCTAGTGTTACAGGCACCGTTGTTACACTTACTACCTGTTGCAAAGCAATCGAGCCACCCCTGACTCCCGTACCCACGGTGATGCCTTGTGCTTTGCTTCCTAAATAGAGCTGTACCGACCCAGCCTTGCCCTCTGTTTGTCCCACAAAGGAGACAAAATAATTTCCTGCCCTCACGATCGTGAAGGTATTTACATCTGTCTGCACCACAGCCGATCCCACAACAATCTCTTCACCATCAAAAGAAATCGCCTGTCCTTCTGAAACGGTGCATCCGTCTTTCGTCTCATTATAATTAAACAAGTGCGCCAACGCAGTCGGCCCTGCAGGACCCCGCGGTCCCACCGCCCCCGTTGCTCCCGTATCTCCCTTCAACCCTTGAGGACCGGTTGCCCCTGTATCTCCCTTTGCACCGGTGTCGCCCTTCGGTCCCTGAGAGCCGGTTGCTCCGGTTTCACCCCTGGGGCCCGTCGCCCCTGTTGCGCCAGCTGCTCCCGTCGCTCCCGTGTCTCCCTTTGCACCAGTATCGCCTTTCAAACCCTGGGGGCCAATTGCTCCAGTATCGCCCTTCGGTCCCTGAGAGCCGGTTGCTCCGGTTTCACCTCTGTCTCCTTTAGCCCCAGTCGCACCCGCATCGCCTTTAGATCCAATATCACCCTTCGGCCCCTGAACACCTGTATCTCCTTTGGGCCCGGCATCACCCTTCGGCCCTGGCGGACCCATGGGTCCTGGTGGGCCCTCTGGCCCTACGGGCCCTGGCGGCCCCTGATTCGGCGGAGCAAATTCTCGTGCATAGGTGGGGGCCATCAGCAAAACAAAGCAAAGCAGTAACCGTTTCATTTTAGTAGTTCCAGTCCCAGAAGGATTGCGAAGTAAGCGCTATCATTTCATTTCGATAAGGAGCCTGCATGCCAAAGCTATTGAAGGGAAGGGTGAGAGCAATCACGCCTTGCACACGAGATCCAAAAACTCTGTCGTAGGTATAGATCATTTCAGCGGATAAATGAGTGGATAGTTTTGCCTGAAGTCGCCCTTTAACTCCAAACACATTTTCGGGAACCTCTCCCTGCAAATAGTAGAGCCCCGCAGCTCCGTAGAGATCGGCGATCGCCGTCTGCTGTTTCAAAAAAGCTGCTTCAAAATCGAACCCTTGTAGCGAAACATCACTGATGCGTCGCTCAATGTAGTAGCCTCCATCATACCACCACACTGTGTGATTCGTACAGGACTGTTGACGTATGGGAGCATAATAGTTCAACCGCAAATCCACTTCAGCAATGAAGGCTTCCAGCCCGGCCGTTACTTGCGTGAAGAACATGTGATGACTTGCTTGACGAAAGTCAAAATAGCAGTAACTCCCGATCACCACATTTTGACGCGGAAGAAGAACTCTTCTGCCCAACCCTAAGTTGCCCGCAAAGAGCGCATCGTCCGTGTAGTGAAGGCGCATGTCTACGAAAGAGCAGCTCTCCTTTTCTCGGTGCAACGCCAGCCCCGTCAGGGAAGTGTACCCCGTGTCAAAGCCAACGCCTCCGTTTTCCAAGTGCCGGACACTCCAAAAAAAGGCATTCTCCGCAGACAAAATGCTGAATAGCAGCAAGGCGATGATCCGCATACTCCAAGACCATACCAAAAAGTCTTTTTTTTACAGTGCCTTAACATGCTGTATTATTGACGGTTGCGGTAAAGTAATACCCTCCCCTATCAGAAAGCTATGTCTATTGAAAGAAATCTGCCCGAAAATTGGGCTGCGTACTGGAGAAACCCTGGCGCTCATGTTTTGGTGCAGACAAGCGATGGAAAGATCGCAGCGATGGCTAAAGAAGCCCTTGGAGGCGGAGCAGCCGCAGGAGCCGGGCATGATGTCAGAGCCCTTCGCCCGGAAGCTGTGGAGAGGCTTTTAACGGATTTGAAGGTGCCTCCGGAGCAGATTGGCCGTCTCATGCGAGGAGAATCGGGTGAAGGAGTCCCTTCCGCCCTTGCAGGCGGAAAGCGAGAAGGCATGCCCCGAAATATCGATGCCTACCTTGCAAATCCTGATGCCTACCGATTGTATCGAGATGATGAGCGCGTTGTCATTCGCCCCGCTACAGGAGCAGGCGGAGAGCCTCTTTCGCCGGAAGAGGCACGCGCCTTTCTCACAGGGATCGGAGTGATTGAAGGAATCGAAAAATTTCTGGAGCGTCCAGGAGAGTATCTACTATGTCGATCGACGCTCAATGGACACATCGTCGCTGTTCGTTTTGCCGATATTGAGAAGCAAGAATGGGTGCCTTTAAGCAGGGAGGCACTTGCAGGTTTCTTGCGACAAATCATCCCTACTGAAGTGCTGGGGCGCTTGCCTACACAAAGAAGACCTGTTGAAGCAAAACCAGATGCAGAGCGTTTGTTCAAAGAAATCGATTCTGGAAGAGCTGCGTCTAAGCAAGAGGTTGTTAAAGGGGTATTTGACCGCCTGAGCGATGACTTATTGGGCCGAGTTGGAAGGCAGGTTCGAAGGGAGGGAGATGCGCGCCCTCTTTCTGTGGAGGAGGCGCTGGAGCGAGACTTGACCAGTCTTATGAACAGTCCAAACCCAGAGACTCATGAAAAGATCTTATCGCGTTTGAAAACGCTGTCTGCAAAGAGCCGAGAAATCATTTTTCTTAAAGCCTTCGAACCAAACACGATCCACTACTTTCCATTATACGTAAAGATTTGGTGGCAGCTATCTAAAAAAGAGCAAACCGATTTTGTAAAAAAACATCCATCAGAAGCCCTCGCTCTCTTTGCCGCTTTGGGTGATGAAGCTCGTGTCAGAGAGCTGACTGAGCAACTTGATCGAGAAGCAATAGGGGGAGCATTGTATGCGGCCGCTGCAGCGGGTCACTCAGATATTGTACGGTTCTTTCTAACACTAGGAATTGGGACAGAAACCGAGCAGATTGATCGATATTGGGCAGGTCGAGCTTTGAGAGAGGCCGCTCAAGACGGTCACCTAGAGGTCGTTCGGCTTTTGCTAGCACTGGGTGTTGGAACGGGAGCTGGCCAGATTGATGGCGATTCGGCATCAGCGGCATTGTTCGCGGCCGCTGCAGCGGGTCACCCCGATGTCGTGAAGCTTTTACTAACATTGGGAATTCGGGTGATTAACCTGCTAGACGATCCGTTGAGAGTTGTTGGTGAGATTGATCAGACTATAGCAGGAAATGCATTGATAGCAGCCGCTGCAGCGGGTCATCACGATGTCGTTGAGCTCTTACTAGCGACGGGTATTGGGACAGGAGGTGGGTTTCTTGGTCTAACCATAGCAGGAGATGCATTGCTAAGCGCCGCTACAGCGGGTCACCTGCCGATCGTGGAGCGTTTGCTAGCACTGGGGGTTGGGTCAGAAGATGAACAGCTTGATCGGCGTGCGGTGAAACGTGCATTGGCAAGCGCTTCGAATGAAGCCGTTAAGACTGCTCTTCGAGCTGCTCTAAAGTAACGTGTTGGAAAAGTGGTGGATTTCGTCGGCGGTGAGATCGACGAAGGGAATGGCGAAGGTTTTGTGAGAGGCGCGCTGCTCGACGATCCAGTGGGTTTTGCCCTTGGCGCGCAAGGAGAGCTGTTTTTGGCGCAGTAGCACGTTGGTGAGGAAGAAGCGCTCCTTTTCTCCATCGGTTTGTTCGAAACGATCAAAGAGATCCGAAGGGGCAGCGTGTGCTTTGGCCTTTTTCTCGAACAGAGAACGCCAGAGGAAGTCCCCGGTAGGCTTATTTTTTTCGTAGCATTCTTTGCACCAATCCTGGCGCGTCCAACCCTCTTTATTGAGAATAGTGATCACTTCACTACCATCGACAAAGGGATGGCCGCCCCCGCATGCCTGCGCACGCTTTGGGATTTCCAGCTTCATACGTCGTCCAATGTTTTCAGCAGGGCAGCGCCCAAAGGAAATGCCTCCACAGTAGCTCTAGAGTGGTTTGAGCTGATGATGTCCAAAATTTTCCCTGCCAGCACTTTACCCAACTGTACGCCCTCTTGATCGAAGGAATTAATATTCCAGATCAGCCCTTGAAAAGCTACCTTGTGTTCATAGTAAGCGAGCAGAGCCCCCAGCGTAAAGGGGTCAACGCGCTTGGCGAGCAAAATGCTATTGGGCCGATTGCCCAAGAATTGCTTGTTCGGGTTATCACTCTTTTGGCCAATGGCGAGCGCGAGAGATTGTGCAAACAAATTCGCGAGCAACTTCTGCTGCGAATAGGTCTTCTTTACTTCTAAGTCGTGGCCATACTGCGTCTCTTTAAACCCGATGAACTCTAAAGGCACAATGGTGGTGCCCTGGTGAATCAGCTGATAGAAAGAGTGCTGACCATTGGTGCCCGGCTCGCCCCAGATGATCGGCCCTGTTTCGAAGGCAACCGGTTTTGCGAAGCGATCGATGTGCTTGCCGTTGGATTCCATATCCAGCTGCTGCAGATGGGCGGTAAAGCGCACCAGCGCTTGCGAATAGGGAATGATGGCAACCGTGGCGTACCCCAAGAAGTTGCGATTCCAAATGCCGAGCAGCGCCGCAAAGAGCGGCAAGTTGGCCTTTACATCGGGAAGCAGCGCAACGCGGTCCATCTCATGCGCACCGCGCAAGATCTCCTTGTACTGGTCAAAGCCCAGCCCAAAGGCGAGCATCACCCCACCCACCATCGACGTGGCGGAATAACGCCCTCCGATGTAGTCCCAAATATAGAAGGAGGCCAGGTAACGCTTGGGGTTGTCCATGGGACTCCCCTTGCCTGTTACGGCAATGAAATGCTGGCTCGGATCCAAGCCCGCCTTCACAAAATAGGAGCGCACCAACTCTTCATTCGTGAGCGTCTCCAGCGTTGTGCCCGACTTTGAGACGACGACAACTGCGGTTTTCTTGAGGTCTAACCCCGCTAAAACTGCAGCTGCGTCATCAGGGTCTACATTGGAAATAAAGTGCACGTTACGACCGGGAATGCGGTAGGCCTGCAGCGCCAAATAAAGCGCACGCGGTCCCAAATCCGATCCGCCAATGCCTACCTGCACAAGATCTGTAAATCGATTATCTTGATCTAACTTAATCAAAAAATCATTTAACTTGTCGCATTCTGCTTTTGCTAATGCTGCCGCCTCTTTCGCAGCAGGGGCGGTTTGCGGGTGGTCGAAGAAGTCGCGCATGGCTGTATGGAGCACCGTGCGGTTTTCGCACTCACACCCCTCAATGCGGTTCATCACCTCACCGGCCTGTACCGCTTTCATCTTATTGACGACACCGGTCTCTCTGGCCAACGCCTCGAGTGCCTCCAGCACCTCATCGCTGACTCTCTCTGTTGCAAAATGGAGGGAGAATCGGCTCGCTTTCACGGCCATTTTCCGGATCCGCTCGGGAGTTAAAACCCCCTCTTTCGTCAGGTCAATGGGGTTTTTCGCCAGCGCTTTGAGCTTCTTTGCTGATTCTAATTCTAGAAAAGCTTTCATGATTTTTAGCTTGCTATAACCCAACGGATGATTTCACCGCCAGCTGCCTCAAAACCTTGCAGCGCGCGGCTGCAGGCGGCCGAGTTATGCTGGGTAGTCACGATCGTCTCCAGACCGGCAAAGGACATGTGGAGAGAAGCCTCATTGATCAGCAAAGCCGACTCCCCGATCATCTCTTCAGCCTGCACCACTGCTTCCCAGGCCACCAAGTCATCGCCAGGCGGCAGAACCAACCCCACTCGGAAGCGGGCAGGCGTGGCTCGCAAAGAGGGCTTCCAGACAAGCGCGGGGAAGAGAGGCTCATCCAAAGCCGGTAGAGCTGGCCCCCACTTTGCGGGGTTGGCATAGCGCAACTTCTCGGCCCGCGAGCCGGTGGTCGTCAACTGAGTAAAGATAGGACAGTCGCACTCGATCGGAACCGTCACCCCTACCGTGCGATCCATGTAGGGCTGCACAAATTTTTCAAACTGGTCGATGGCAAACTGGCGAAACTCGTCATCATTGTACCCGCTGCAGTCCACATCCCAGAACAGCTCCCCTTCCGGCGGCGGCGCAAAATGGAGCAGCGACGTAGGTCGCAGGTCTATTTCAACACGCTTGGCCCGCTCATAGGTATAGGGCTTGTCTCCGCACAAAAATCCGGCGTAGCTACCAGTATACTCAAAATCGATGTGCATAATTGGTCCGCCAGATGGTGCGCGCCTTTTGTCGCCAGAGTTGATCGAAAAAGGAGTTGCCCCACTGCGAATCGTTCTCGACATAATGAGGAAACTCCAATGTGGGCTCTAGCTCTACAGCCAATGTCTGCATTGATTCCAGCAAAAAGGGCTGGTCGTCTGTGACCAGACAAAACTCCGCCCCCTGCTTCATCGCTTTTTTTAAATTGCTAAGCAGCCCAAGTTGCACAATGCGGTGTTTAGCATGCCGCTTTTTTGGCCACGGATCGGGAAAGTGCACGAAGACCTTTTCGAGACTTTTTTCCGGTAAAAATTCCGCCACAAAAATCTCTGCTCGCCCGCAAGCCACCAGCACATTTTCTGCAGACTCTCTCTTTGCCAGCTTCCACATCTTCTTGGCGCGATCGATGCGTTTTTCTACCCCAATCCAAAAAATTTCCGGATGCTGCTTGGCCTTTTCCACGAGCCACTGCCCATTGCCGCTGCACAACTCCAAGCAAACCCGCGCAGGCAGCGCTAGCTTCTCTCCACCCCTCATTACAAAAAGGATTTGATCCCCTAAAAAGGGCGCTTTTTTGTCCCACACCGGAAATGACATGCGGAGCATTGTAATACAGCATAAGTTTTTTAAAAACCTAACTTACAGATCAGTTTGGCCCTAAAAATGGGGCAAGGTCAAGAGTGATTGAGTTAAAGTAATATTCTCCTCTATTAAGAAGCTATGTCTATTGAAAGAAATCTGCCCGAAAATTGGGCTGCGTACTGGAGAAACCCTGGCGCTCATGTTTTGGTGCAGACAAGCGATGGAAAGATCGCAGCGATGGCTAAAGAAGCCCTTGGAGGCGGAGCAGCCGCAGGAGCCGGGCATGATGTCAGAGCCCTTCGCCCGGAAGCTGTGGAGAGGCTTTTAACGGATTTGAAGGTGCCTCCGGAGCAGATTGGCCGTCTCATGCGAGGAGAATCGGGTGAAGGAGTCCCTTCCGCCCTTGCAGGCGGAAAGCGAGAAGGCATGCCCCGAAATATCGATGCCTACCTTGCAAATCCTGATGCCTACCGATTGTATCGAGATGATGAGCGCGTTGTCATTCGCCCCGCTACAGGAGCAGGCGGAGAGCCTCTTTCGCCGGAAGAGGCGCGCGCCTTTCTCACAGGGATCGGAGTGGTTGAAGGAATCGAAAAATTTCTGGAGCATCCGGAAGTGTATGTGTTGTGTCGATCAGCGCTGAATGGGCACATCGTCACCGTTCGTCTTGCAGAGATCTGGAGAGAAGAATGGGTGCCTTTGAGCAGAGAGGCTCTGGAGGGTTTTCTGCGGCAAATCGTCCCTGCTGAAGTGCTGGAGCGTTTGCTAGTGCAAAGAAGCCCTGTTGCGGCAACACCTGATGCAGAGCGCATTTTCGAAGAAATTGATTCTGGAAGAACTGCATCTGAGAAAGAAGCCGTTAAAGAGTTATTCGCGCGCCTGAGCGATGACATATTGAGCCGAATTGGAAGATATATTCAAAGAAAAGGAAGTCAAAAACCTCTTTCGGTAGAAGAAGCACTAGATCGAGACCTGACTAGTCTCATGTCTAGTCAAAATCCAGAGACTCATGAAAAGATCCTGGCGCGTTTGAAAACGCTGTCTGCAAAGAGCAGAGAAATCATTCTTCTTAGAGCTTTCGACCCGACTAGAGCTTTCGACCCGACCGGAATATTCAGTCGCTTATTATGCATAAAAATTTGGCAACAGCTATCCAAAAAAGAGCAGATCGATTTTGTAAAAAAACACCCGTCAGAAGCACTCGTTCTGTTCGCCCTTTTGAATGACGAAGCCAGCATCGCAGAGCTGGTCAAAAGGCATGGCATCGGAACGGATGCTGGGCAGATTCATCGATATTGGGCAGCAAATGCATTGGTAGAAGCCGCTGCAGCAAATCGCCTGGATGTCGTGCGACTCTTGCTAGCACCAAAGGTTGTTGGTGTTGGGGATGAAGCCTGGCAAATTGATCGATTTCGAGCAGCAGAGGCATTGCAAAGAGCCGCTGCTAATAGCCACATCGGCATCATGGAGCTTTTATTGGCGCTAGGAGTTGGAACGGATGCTGGGAAAATTCCTAAGGGTAATGTAGAAACGGTATTGACGTTGGCCGCTGATGCGGGTCGCCTGAATGTTGTGAAGCTTTTACTAGCGCTGGGAGTTGGCCCGGGAGCCGGACAGATTAGCCAAACGGATGCAGGACATGCCTTGCGGGGGGCCGCTAAGAACAATCACTCCGACATCCTAGAGTGCCTGCTAGCACTGGGGGTCGGTCCGGGAGCTGCGCGGATTTCTGAGTCTATGGCAGGAGATGCATTAGCAACGGCAGCTCGAGCAGGTCACCTGCTGATCGTGAAACGTCTGCTCAAGCTAGGTGTTGGGGCTGCGACTGGGCAGATTGATCCATTTTGGGTGAAGAATGCATTAGCACACACTTCAAATGAAGCCATCAAGGCTGTTCTTCGAGCTGCTCTATAGCAACGCGTTGGAAAAGCATTGGATTTCGGTGGTCAAAAGCCTAAAGCTAGTGTGCGTTTTTAAAACGTCCATTCAACGTTCATCTGGCCGGTTTGAGAAAAGAAGTGATCCCCCCATTGCAGGTCAAAGCCGGAAGAGATCTTAAAGCCTTGCGAGGAGATCAGCGTAAGGCTGATGCCCCCTTCCACAAACTGCTGGACCTTGTCCCAGACCTCGACTGAAAAAGGAACCATTTGCTGATTGAAGATCGTGGTTTGCATGGGGCGAGAAATGGGCAGCTCCTGCACCCAGCCAATATGCACTTCGGGGCTTGCGCAGCCCTCGTCAATGGGGTGGTCGCCACGCAGAGAGATGCCCAACTCACTCATCATCGTGCTCCCCTTTTGACCGGCCACAGAAAGAGCTAAGCTCCCCGCCGTGCTCGCGGTTTCATCAAAAGAGCGCTGGTAGAGATAGCTGTACGTAAGATTGAGGTAGGGTTCTAAATTCATCTCGTACTTGCGGAAATTGGCAGAGGCGGCGACTTGGCCAACCGCTTCAATACCGTAATGGTTGGCAAAAGCATCGCGGCGCACAGTTGTGAAAGCAATGTGCCGCTTGCTGTCGATTCGGTCGCGCCCAAAGAGAGCTGTCAATCCCAAATGGTAATCGCGGCTGTTATAGTCAGAGAAAAAGCCAAAGTGCCATCCATCGATTTCCGCCTGCCCACGATTGAGGTCCCATTCCAAGTTTGTTTTTGTGTAGGCAAAGCCCGAACCAAAATTCCATCGACGGTCGATCGGCACATCAAACCCTGAAGCAAATCCGGAAATAGCCGCGTGAAAACCGACCTGCTCTTGCGCCTTTTTCTGACGAAAGGTCATACCAAAGGGGCGAATCCAAAAATCGAGACCCTGTTTTTGCGCACACGCCCGCTTGTGATGAAAGAGCGCGGCAAGTTCATTCGTGAGCTGCGCCGTCAGCTCATTGTAGGCGCTATACTGGTTGGCGGCCATCTGCTCTACGGCATGCTGGATGGTAGGGACAGACTGTCCAGTGAGAGTATTGAGCACATTGGCTAAATCCGTATCATTGCCGATACCGTCGATAAAGTTAATGACCTCCAAGTTGGTTACCACCGCATTGGCAATTTCTGTGGTAAATTGCAACCCAACAAAAGAAAACTCGTCCGCTAAGAGCAACTGAACAACATTGGAAGTAAATGGCAAGATCGTGAAAACAAGAGCGGGGTCTGTGCTCGTCACAGAGTCGAAAGCGCCCGACAAGGTGCCGCCTGTCGTGATAATGGTGTAGACAGTATTGGGAGAGTAGATACCGGCAACGGGAATCACAGAAATGACCCCATCTGCACTGGTATTACCAGAGACAATGAACTGACTTGTTTGACCCGACCCATTGAGTTCAATTTCAATTGTCGAGCTGGGAAGCAGCGTTAAATCGCCGTTGATCGTAATCGTACCAATCGAGTTTCCAGGAGAAAGCGTTCCACTGTTCGTGATGCTGCCTGTTGTCGCATTACCAGAAAGAGTCGCTCCATCGGAAATTGCAAGAGAGCCCGCAATCGTACCGTTGAGAATAACCTCTCCGGCTTGCACATTGGTCGTTCCCGTGAATGAAGCGCTATCTCCCGTAAGAGTGGTCGTGTCCGCACTCACCTTGTCGAGTACACCAGTCCCTGTAAAAACACCGGAATAAGTACCCGACATCCAACGCAATGTTTTCGTTCCTATAGCAACTGTTCCGCCGCCCGTAAGGCCATTAATGGTTGTAGAACTCGTTATGCCTGAGACGTCTAATGTTCCTGTGACGGTAACGGAGGGAGAGCTCTCTATAGAACCACTGCCGGAAAGGGCCAGCGTGCCAGCGGAAATTGTCGTAGCTCCCGTGTAGGTGTTGATACCCGACAATGTGAGCGTGTTCGCTCCCGCTTTTGTTAACGTACCCGTGCCGGAAATCACCCCTGAGAAAGCGCTTGAAGAGCCTTGCACAGTCAGCGGCTTACTTCCCAAAACAACACTGCCCGCTCCCGAAAGAGCATTCACGGTGGCGGAGGTGGTGACGGCACTAATATCCAATGTGCCCGCTACAGCAACGCCGGAGGAATCCGCAATGGTGCCACTGCCGGAAAGAGCCAAAGTGCCCGCGGAAATCGTCGTAGCTCCTGTGTAAGTGTTGACACCCGACAGTGTGAGCGTGTTTGTTCCCGCTTTTGCCATTGTTCCGGTACCGGAAATGATCCCTGAGAAGGTAGTGGAGGCGCCTTGCGCAGTCAGCGCTTTGCTCCCCAGAACAACACTGCCCGCTCCCGAAAGAGCATTGACAGTAGCGGAGGCAGTAACTGCACTGATATCAAACGTACCCGTTACAGCAACGCCGGAAGAGGTCGCAATCGTTCCCCCCGTCGACAAAGCCAACGTGCCGGCGCTAATCGCCGTAGCACCCGTGTAGGTGTTGGTTCCTGAGAGATTCAGTGTACCGGTAGAAGTTTTCGTAAGAGAGCCGACAGAAAAAACACCACTAGCCGTCGTCGTTCCCGTAGTAACATCAAAGATACTGCCCGTTGCCAATGTGACGTTATTAGCAAGAGAGAGCGTAGCCGTTGTCTGCACCGTTGTCGATGCACTCATCGTAATGGCTCCCGTGCCGAAACCACTTCCCGTATTCGTAGAAATCGTTCCCGCAGTAAGCGCAGTGCCACCTGTGTAGGTGTTGGTTCCCGTCAGCGTCAAGATGCCTGTCGATGTTTTCGTAAGAGGAGTGGCAACAGCGCCGCCGGCAGCATCGGCAATCACACCGCTGAAAGTGCAGCCCGTTGTAGCCTCTGAATTAGTGACATCAATCGTACAACTAGTGGCGTCTTTGAAAAGGTTGATATTCTTCGCCACTGTGAACGCTGAAGAACCCGTCACTTGCAGCGTCGCTGTGTTGCCCGCGCTCCCTAAAGTGATGGCACCGGCAGCGCCTGTTGCTGAGCTAAGTTGCGTATCGGCGGAGATGCTGACGCCGCCTGCATTAATCGTCGTTGTGCTGTTGGCGTCTGCTGCTACGCTCAAAGTGAGTATTCCGGCGCCCGATTTCGTAAATGCTGTCCCGGAGGGCATACCCAGGCTTGCCGTAAGCGTAGCATTTCCGCTGACCGTCATCGCCCCCGATTGTAGATAAACGTCGCCCCCCTTTGCATTGCCCGCTGTTCCTGCCGCACCCCCGCCTGATCCCGACGAACCTCCCGTTCCCGCTGTTGTGCTGTTGGAGGCAAAGCTACATCCTGTGCCCACGGTAAGCGTTCCGCCCGTGCGTAAGAAGATCGCTCCTCCCAATCCTGCTCCACCACCGCCTGCACCGCACCCACCGGTGCCGCCCGTGCCCCCAGCACCACCCGCTCCGCCCTCCGTTCCGCCTGCTCCCGCCGCTCCGGCAGTGGTACTGCCCTGACCGCCACCACCGCCACCACCACCAAAACCCCCGGCTCCCCCATTGCTTCCAAACGCTCCGCCACCTGTGCTTCCACCACCACCACCACCGCCAAAGTTCCCAGCCCCTCCGTGAGAGGTGTTGGCCGCTATAAAAGCCGTATTGCTCCCGCCACCACCACCGCCGCCACCAAAGTTTCCTCCCGCACCCCCAACTCCGGAAGAGCCGGTAACGTTAATACCCCGTCCTGCTCCGCCGCCACCGCCAAAAATCCCCCCCGCCGCGCCAGCTCCACCTACTCCTGCACCAGTTGCGCTCGATGCTCCAGCTCCACCACCCCCTCCGTAAGCCTGTCCCGCAGCTCCTGCCCCGCCAGTACCTACTCCAGAGCCGCCACCACCACCGCCCGATCCAAGATTGGACCCCGCCGTGCCCGCAGCTCCTGCACCGCCGCCGGCACCACCGGCACCACCAGTTCCATTTCCACCAGCCCCCCCACCGTCCGTAACACCGGCACCACCGATAGAGTTCGTATCGCTATTTGTACCACCGCCACCACCGCCACCCTCATTGGCATTGGTAACGCCCCCACCAGTCGCAAAGGTTGTGCTTCCACCGTAGAGCCACCCACCACCGCCACCACCGCCGCCACCGTTGGAAGCACCGCCTCGGCTGTAAAATCCACCGCCGCCCGATCCCCCTCGATTGCTGGTAGCTCCCCCCGCACTGCCCGCACCAAAACCAGCTCCGCCAGCTCCACCAAAGTTGTTTGCGTTAGAACCATTCCCTCCCGAAGCCAAGCAGGTAGAAAAGGCCGTGTTTGTCACCGTCAACGTACAATTTTCATCAACGAATATCCCTCCACCCGCACCAAGACCTCCTCCCGCACTACCGGAGGAGGAAGTAGCTCCCACTTTTGTGTTTTGAATGGTCAAACTATCAAGAGTAACGGTCACAGAACCGCCCGCCTGAGCATTGAGAATAAAAAAACCGGGAAGAGTGGCTCCTCCATCTAAGGTCCAACTGCCTCCATTAATCGTCACCGTCCTCGCTCCACCCGTCGTGGCAATGTTGGAGATGACGGGCAGACGACTTGACAAGGTAATCGTTGCAGCAGGTCCCGTGAAGTTAATCGTATCGCTGGTAGCTGTGTCCGTATACATCGTCTGCAGGGCAGCACGAAGCGTATTCGCTCCGCTATCCGCACTATCCGAAACTGTGTAGGTCGCTGCGCACATCTTTGTGCAGACAAAGATCTGCGCGCACAATAACCAACGCTTCATGAGTTGAACCCATGCATCTTAAAGAAATCTAAGAGGAGAAATCAACACCCTCCATTTCCTCTTGCGACTTAACGCAATCTTAAATTACGTTAGCCGCTTATGAAACTTGTCCTTCTTCTCAGCGTGGTTCCCGCGCTTTTGTGTGCAAACCTCAAACGCGCTTATGTGACAAATAGCCTTGACAACACCTTTTCCATTATCAACACACAGACGGAAACAGTTCTCAGCACCATCGACACCTATCCCGGCGCATTTCCTTGTGGCGTCGCCGTCACACCCGACGAAGACAAAGTGCTCATCGTCAACACCAACTCTGACCTCGTCACCATCTACGATACGGACGGCGTCTATCAAAATGCTGTGAGTGTGGGGCTTCTTCCCGAATCGATTGCGGTCTCACCCAACAGCCGCATTGCTTACGTACCCAATGTCCATAGTGGCACAGTAACGCACATCAACCTTTTGACGCTGGCCACAACAACCATCCCTGTCGGCTCTGTGCCCAGAGGCGTTACCTTCACGAGCAATGGCGAAGCGTATGTCTCTCTTTTTGGCGAAAATAAATTAGCTGTGATGGACGTTGCTGGGCAAACCGTCTCACAAAAAATTTCCCAAGGCTCTGGCTCTCGCCCCAAAAAACTGATTGCCTCCCCCAATAAGCAAAAGGTCTTTGTCGGCAATCGATCGGGCAAGTCGGTCGCTACGCACTCCGTTGCAGATCGAGCCACAGAAGCCACCGCCTCTTTTTCGGCAGCACCCGCCGACTTTTGCGTCTCTACCAATGGCGCATTGGTCTACACAACGCAGGAGGGCAGCAATGTCATTAGTATTGTGAACTCCGTTACGGGAGGCATCGTCGGCACAATCACGGCAGACGAGGCGATTTCTCTGCAAGGCATCGACATCACCCCCAACGGCCGCCAGCTGTGGGTATGCGACAATAAGGGAGCGCAGGTGGTCATCATTGACATCCCCCAAAACGACATCCGCTACCTCAGCGTAGGAAGCGGCCCCACCCAAATCGCCGTTAAATAATAAACACCGCACCGGGTATGATGGTGCGGTATGTGGATTTTGATCTGGGGCCTTTTTTCTATTGCAGTCTGCCTTTTGTCTGCACGCATGGGCTATTTTCACCTACCGGAAACAACTCCTTCAAAGGTCAAATGGCTCCAGACCTTCTCCGTCTTCGTCATCTACTTTGGCGTCACCTTTGGCTTTGGTCCTCTTCTGTGGAATTACTTTCCGGGTTCGCAATGGTTTCAATGGGGCGTGCTCACCGCCGCCGCGCTCTCCTGCCTGGGCTATACGTACTTGAATGCCCCTCAGCTGCTGAAATTCCGCTGGCGCGCCTTTGGCCTCGGCGTCTGCTCCATCGCCATCGTCTGGCCGCTGCGCCAGTTTTTTGGCGAACTCATCAGCCGCTTTACCGAGCACTTCTTCACCACATTCGAAGAGCAGCAGTGGATCTTCGACCTTCTCGGCAAACTACCTCCCAGCCTTCTTGCTGCCACCTCGATCTCTATTGTCATCACCGTTCCCTTCATTGAAGAGCTGCTCTTCCGCGGCTTTCTCCAAAGCAGTTTGAAACGCATTCTTCCCTTTTGGGCCGCTCTGCTCATCGCCTCTCTCGTCTTCACCGCAGTGCACTACAGCCCCTCACAAGGCCTGGCCAATGCGGAGATCTTGGGCTGCGTCTTTGTTCTCTCCCTTTTCCTCGGCTACGTCTTTGAAAAGACCAAAAGCCTAGCGGCCTCTTGGGGGCTGCACATGACCTTCAACTTGATCGGATTGATTGCCTACTTCTTCGAAACTCCCTGAAATTCGTCTCAAACCAAAAAGAGAAGAGAGCGTCCTCTTCGGTCACCCGTGGGTCTTCTCCGGCGCTATCGCCGAAGGAGAATGCGCCCCCGGCGACCTCGTGCGTCTTCTCGATTCTCGCGGCAACTTTCTCGCCGTCGCTACAGCCAACCTTCAACAATCTCTCGCTCTACGCATTATCGACCGACGCGATGTCGCGATCGACACCGCCTGGTTTGCCGAAAAATTCCAAGCACTTGCAGCCTATCGCAAACAATTTCTTCCACCCGATACCAACGCCTACCGCCTCTGCTTTGGCGAAAGCGACCGCATTCCCGGTCTTGTTGTTGATCTCTTCGGCGAGGTGGCCGCTATCCAAGTCAACACGAAGGGCATGGAGCGCTTGTTGCCGCACATTGAAGCGGCGCTGCAACGTCCTACTATAATCGTTGCTACTAGTCGCAGCGGAGTGATGGAAAAGGTACAGGTAACCGAAACGCATCGCACCGTTTGGGCGAAAGAACTCGGCCTCGACATCTGCTTAGGGGGACAAAAAACCGGTTGGTTCTGCGACCAGCGCGACAACCGCGCACTCATCGCAAACGCTGCACGCGGATGCAAAAACGCCCTCAACCTTTTCTCTTTCACAGCAGGGTTTTCTCTTCATCTGTTGCGCGCCGGTGTGCCCTATGTAGTCAATGTGGACTGCGACGAAAAAGCTCTTGCGCTGAGCGAGGAAATGAAAGAGAGAAACCATCTTCCAGGAGTGATGAAAAATATCTGCACAGACATTTGGAAGTACCGGCCGGAAGAAAAATTTGATCTGGTGATTTGCGATCCCCCTGCCTTCGCAAAAAGCGCGCACGATAAACCAAATGCACTGAAGGGCTACAAAGATATTTTCAAACAAGCTATACATATGACCGCTCCAGGAGGAATCCTGGCTTGTTTTTCTTGTTCGCAAACGATCGCACAGGAAGATTTGGAGTGGGTATGCCGGCAGATTCTGCGCGAAACGGGAAGAGTTTTTCAAACAGTGGCCCACATGTCACAAGGTTTTGACCACCCCATCCCCGTCTTTTTCCCCGAGAGCCGCTACCTCAAAGGCCTTCTCATGAAGGAGGTTTAAAGCGTGCGACTGCAGTGTTACGGTCTTTCCAACCAAGGTCATGTGCGTCCCAGTAACGGGGACAGCTTTGCCGAACTCCTCAGCCACGGTTTCTTCGTTCTTGCCGACGGCATCGGTAGCCTAAAAGGGGGCCAGACAGCCGCCCGTTATGCCACCCAACGCCTCATCGACGAAATCAAAAAAAATCCCCTCTTCACCGACCCGGGCGCCTCCCCGGAACGCCTCGGCGAAGCACTCGACCAGGCACTCGTCGCCACCCACCGCAGCTTATGGGAGATGAGCTTACAACAAGCAGCGGCCGGCTCCATGGGAACGACCCTCGTCTGTCTCCTCATTAACAAAAACACCTGCTACTTCGCCCATGCGGGCGACAGTAGAATCTATCTATTTAGAGATAAACAACTTAAGCTTCTTTCTCGCGATGACTCCCTTGTCTTCCAGCTGCTGCACTACGGCCTACTCGCAGAAAACGAGGCGAGAAACTTCCCCCTGAAGCATATCATCACGAAGTCCATCGGCGGTCAGTCCCGCTTGGCCATCCGCTCTTCTTCCGCTCCCGTGGAATCAGGCGACCTCTTTCTGCTCTGCACGGACGGCCTAACGGGCATGCTTTCCGATGACGAGATACGGGATATCCTGCTACAATCGAGCGCCTCATTGACGCTTGCAGCACAAACTTTAGAAAAGGCGGCCCTTGATAAGGGCGGCCTCGATAATATAACTACGCTGCTCGTCAAAGCAGTATAGTGTGATTTATTTAGATAACAACGCAACAACCGCTTTGGATCCTGCCGTCCTGAAAGTGGTTGCCGAAGAGCTGAGCGCGGGTCCTGCCAACCCCTCTTCTGTCCACCAGTTTGGACAGCGGGCACGAGCACGCCTCGCCGATGCGCGCCGCACGGTTGCTGCCTACTTTAACGCTCGTCCTCAAGAGATCGTCTTCACTTCAGGAGCAACGGAGAGTTTAAACTGGTTGATTCGCTCTCTCGCCAAAGGCAAACGCGTTCTCTCCTCACCGCTCGAACACGCAGCCGTCTACAACGTTTTAGAAAAGATGCCCACGCAGTGGGCCATGCCCAATGTTGCCGAGCCCGACGATTCTATCGGCTTGATGGTCTTCATGTCCGTGAACAATGAGACCGGAGAGCGCACCGACATCGAGCGTTTGGCGCATATCGCAAAGATGCGCAACATTCCTCTGATCGTTGACGGCGTTGCACAAGTGGGTAAAGAAGCTGTGCACATTCCCGATGGCGTGACCGCCTATGTCTTTTCCGGACACAAGTTTCACGCACCCAAAGGCACAGGCGGCGTAGTGCTGAAAGGCCCCGCTACACCTTTGCTCGTCGGTGGCCCCCAAGAGGCCGGCCGCCGCGCCGGCACAGAAAACCTAGCCGGCATTGTCGGCATGGCACGCGCGTTGGAGCTCATTGAGCCGGCCCACTTCGACCAGATGCGCTCCTTGCGCGACCACTTTGAAGCCCGTGTTCGCGCAGCCCTCCCGTCAGTACGCATCAATGGCACAAACCGCACCAGCAACGTCTCCAACCTCGCCTTTCCTGGCGTCGACGGAGAGACCCTGCTCTTTGCCCTCGATCGGGCCGGCCTTGCCTGCAGCTTTGGCTCCGCCTGCAGCTCCGGAACGCTCAGCGTATCGCGCGTACTGGCAGCTATGGGGGTTAAAGACGCCAGCCTCCGTTTTTCTTTGAGCCGCTTTACCACCCTGGCCCACGTCGATGAAGCTGTGGACATTTTGCTGGCAAACGCGGTAGTCTAGTAGGCCATGCGTCGATCCATTTGCCTTACCCAGCCTCAAGTCGTTCAAGCTGGAGAAACCGGTCTTTTCAAATTTTCTTATACCACCTCCCTCCCCCTTTCGAAGGGAGCTACCTTGCGCTTTGACATGTGCACTCACGGGCGCAGCCAAGATTGGATGATTCCCTCGACTGATCTCAAACGTGCTTCCAACGTCATTTGGGCCACGATTGGAGATGGCAAACCCCTGGCTGCTAAAGCACTCAACCTTCCCGGTCGCTCCTCTCCTCTCTTTGAATTCATTCTCCCTCAAGAGATGAAAATCGGTCAGACCATTCATTTCAACATCGGCTCACCGGCGAAAAGCGATCCGAAAAAGAATGGCAATACCTGCCAGAGCTTTGTGCAGCGCCGCAAACCCTTTAGCCTTCTTGTCAGCCCCAAAGGCGATGGGCGCTATGAAGAGCCCGAGCTCTTCACTCTGGATGTGCGCGGCAACAAGTTAGAAAACATCCGCGTTATCACCCCCTCTTTTGCCAGCCGCGGCAAGCGCTTCGACATCATCATCCGCTTTGAAGACCGCTTCGGTAACCTGACCGGTAACGCTCCTGAGGGCACTACCTTCGAGCTCTCCTATGAACACCTGCGAGAAAACTTGAAATGGAAGCTCTTTGTTCCGGAAACGGGCTTTGTTAACTTGCCCAACCTCTACTTCAACGAAGAGGGCATTTTCCGCATCCAGCTGAAGAATCTGCAGACGGGTGAAGCGTTTAATTCAGCGCCCATTAAGTGCTTCCAAGATGCTCCAGGGCACCTTTTCTGGGGATTGCTTCACGGCGAATCCGACCGCGTAGATAGCGCGGAGAGCATTGAGACTGCACTGCGCCACTTCCGCGATGAGCAGGCGATCAACTTCTTTGCCACTTCGCCCTTTGAAGCAGAAGAAGAGACACCTCAAGAGCTCTGGCGCCACATTGGTGCGCAAGTCACTGAATTCAACGAAGATGACCGCTTCATCACCTGCCTGGGGCTGCAATGGAAGGGCAAATCCCCTGCGGAAGGGCTGCGCCAGATTCTCTTTGCGAAAGACAATAAGCCGCTGATTCGCGTAGCCGATGCAAAGACCAGCAGCCTGCAGAGAATCTACAAAGCCTTTTCGCCTAAAGATCTTACTTCGATCCCGGAATTCACTATGGGCGGCCCTGCTGGCTGGAACTTCGACGGTTTCAATTCGCAGTTTGAGCGTGTTGTCGAAATCTATAACGCTTGGGGCTCCTCCGAGTGCACAAAGGCGCAAGGCAACCCTCGTCCCATTACCGGTTCAGGCAAGAAAGCCTACGCTGAGTATGCAAAGGGCTCCGTTATCAGTGCTCTCAACCGCGGCTTCCGCTTTGGATTTGTCGCTGGAGGGCTCGATGACCGCGGCGTATTTGAGCCGCTCTTTGAAGCCAATCAGACGCAGTACAGCCCCGGACTTACGGCCATCATCGCCAAGGAACATACGCGCGACAGCCTTCTCGATGCTCTCTTCAACCGCAATTGCTACGCGACAACGGGAGCGCGCATTGTGCTGGGCCTCTCCATCGCTGGCGAAGGCTTGGGCAAGGAGCTGTCAACAAAAGCCAAGCCTGGCTTAGCGATTAGCCGTTACATCACCGGTTTTGTAGCCGGCACTACCGGCTTGAAAAAAGTGGAGCTTATCCGCAGCGGCGAAGTGCTGAAAACCTGGACCGTAAAGGGCAGCAATCTCGACTTCGAACTGGACGACTGCGATGACATCGCTGATTTCTCTCTGAAAAGTGAAGATGAAGGAAAATCCTTTACCTACTACTATCTCCGAGTTCTGCAGGAAGACAAGCATATGGCCTGGTCTTCGCCCATCTGGATCGATTTCGATCAAGAGGCTCCTGCCAAGAAAAAGAAGAAATGAGACTGACAAGAGAAGATGGGCTGGAGCTGTTTTGCAAGGCCCCTCACGAAGAGCTGCAAACCCTCGCCGACGAGGCGAGAAAGCGCGCCGTGGGTGACACTGTTACCTACGCAACCACTCTTTTCATCCACCCCACCAATTTATGCGAACTCTCCTGCCCCATGTGCTCTTACTACGCCAAGCCGGGCTGGAAGACGGCGTGGTTCCACTCTCCCGATGATGTCGTTGCCCAAGTAGAGAGAAATCTGCACCTGGACCTCACCGAGGTACACTTTGTGGGCGGCTTGTGGCGCGATTGCAACCTCGACTACTACCAAGAGACCTTTACCCGCATCAAGGCGCTCGATCCAAATCTGCACATCAAAGCACTCACACCGGTGGAGTATGACTTTCTAGCGCGCCTGCACAACATCTCCGTGGAAGAGGTCTTCACAAAAATGATGGAGTGGGGGCTGGGTTCTCTTCCCGGAGGGGGCGCAGAGGTACTTGTCGAGTCGATTCGCAAGCAAATTGCCCCTCAGAAGATCTCCTCCGACCGTTATCTGGAAATCCACCGCATCGCGCACAGCATGGGGCTGCGCTCCAACATCACTCTCCTCTTCGGCCACGTCGAAGACGATGAACATATCATTGAGCACCTGCTGCGCGTGCGTGAAACGCAAGATGCAACGGGCGGCTTCAACACCTTCGTGCCCTTAAAATACCACGATGAAAACAACGCCCTCGGCAAGCGCAAAGGGCGACTAAAGGCTAAAGATGTCTCCCGCGTCTTCGCCATCTCCCGTCTCATGCTCGACAACATCCCCAACCTCAAAGTGCTCTGGAACTACGTCGGTGTTGCCGAAGCCCAAGAATTGCTCTCCTGGGGCGCCAACGATTTTGCCTCCACCGCTACAGACGAAAAGATCGTTACCATGGCCGGCGGCATCCAAGTGCGCATGGATGGCGAAACCATTGAGCGCCTGATCCGCGAAAAAGGCCGAGTGCCTGCAAAAACACACTCGGGCCTATGTTTGGTTTAATAGAGTACAGTCATAGCGACCCTTTCCGCAGCGCGGGCGGCCTTTCCGCCTCTCCCAAAGAGCTCAAAAAACAACTTCTCGAAGGCACACTCGACGCTGCTTTCATCAGCGCTTCTGCTTACCTCGACAACCGCGATACCCTCGACGCCCTTCCCTTAGGCATTGCAGCTAAGTGCAAAGCCCATAGTGTCCTGCTCTTTCCCGGCCCCGAATCTCTCTCCCCTGCTTCAGAAACCTCCATTATTCTCTTGCGCGTCCTCTCTCACCATTTCTGGAAGAGACCCATCACAGGAAAACTCGTCATCGGAGATGAGGCGCTTTCATGCTCCGGCCCTTGCCTCGATTTAGGCGAGGAGTGGCACAAAGCCACTGGCCTTCCCTTTCTCTTTGCGCTCCTCGCCAAGCGAAAAGAGCGCCCTTTTGCCCACGCCCCCCTCGTAAAAGCCTTGGAAAGCTATCCTCAGAGCGCTTATCATCGCGCTTTCGACTACCACCTCACCGACCAGCACTTCACCAGTTTGGAACTCTTCCATGAGCTACGACAAAACCTGCCCTGAAACCATCCAAAGCATGTTCGGCTCCATCGCTTCGCGCTATGACTTAGCCAACGCCGTCCTCTCACTGGGCACTCATGCAATCTGGAACCGTATCTTAGTCAATGCTCTACGCAAACGAAATCCTGCCGTACATCTCGACCTCTGCTGCGGCACAGGAGCCATCGGTCTTCTTCTGGCACGCAAACATAAACGCCTGCGCAAACTCCACCTACTCGACTTCTCCATCCCTATGCTGGAAGTCGCCACCGCACGCGCTATGCGCCAGAATGTCCGCCATTTTGCCATCCACCCTGCCGATGCACAGGACATTCCCCTTCCCAGCAATAGCGTGGACACGATTTCCATCGCCTACGGCATCCGCAATGTGCAAGACATCGATAAGCTCGCCGCCGAGTTGATGCGCGTGCTGAAACCGGGAGGTGTCGTGGGAATACTCGAGCTTACTTGGCCGAAAAATTTTTTGAGCCGCTTCTGGCTCGAACGCGTCATTCCAAAACTGGGAAAGTGGCTCACAGGGGATGGACAGGCCTATTGCTACTTAGCGGAGAGCATCAAAAATTTTGATCCCCCTCACCAGTTACAGCTACGACTACAAAAGGCCAAACTTGTGCCGCTCCATCCGCCACGCCCCCTCATGCAAGGAGCCGCCACTCTCTTTATGCTCGGAAAGGGGCAACCGGTTTCCCAGGCAAACTAGGAGCTTGTGCAAACCGTGTTGCAAACGCCTCGCCATGGTAGGCGAGAGCGCGAATCATCTCTAACGCAACTGGAGTGTTAACTTGACGCAGGATTTGTTCCGTTCTTGCCAGAAGATGCTTGCCGTTGACGAGCAATTCCTCTGTTTGCAGCGCTTGCAGCTGGGCAATCACTGTCTGTAATCGACCGGGAAGAGCCATTATCGCTGCCCACTCTGCTCGAGCTTCATCTGTCTTAAAAGCATCCATTAAGGGTCTCAGCTCTTTTGCAATCTCTTCTCCATTCTCTGCAGAATCGGCCAAGTTACGCACAGTTGCAGGAAGATCATAGAGAAACGCCTTCACAACGGTAAAGGGGGCCGCTAAGATCACATCGATCACCCAAAACTTCGTTTCTTTCAATGCTTTGATGACACGATTTTCGACCACTTCTGCTTCTATAGGGTCTGCATCCGGCTCTGCCTCTGGCGCAACAGCTTCTACGCGTGCTATAGGAACGCGTACGACAATTTCCGGTGCAGGATCACTACCTACTGGAGAAGGCGGCGGCTCGCTAGCAATAGCTGCCGCTGCGGCATCAGAGAAACCGGCTGCAGCACCACCCGAGCTTCGCACAAGTCTTGGCGGAAAAGGCTTTCCGGGAAACAGGGGCGCATCTTTCGTACCCAGGCGCTCGAACATACCATTTAAGTAATAGAGTGTTCGCTTCAGTTGTTCTTCAGTAGCAGGATCGACCCTATCCACCAACGAACGTGCATTGGCTGCCACAGATCGAGCCAATTCAAGCTGTCTTTGAATCTCTGGCATGTTAATTCCGTCGATCAGTTGGTGTAGTTGCCCCGGGATGGCGCGGATAGCTGCAAACTGCGTACGGAAAGCGGGGCTCTGCAGCTCTGCAATCAACTGTCGTGCACCGATTCTGCCCTCTCCTGTGAGCTGCGACAATTGCGCACTGAGGCGATTCGAGGAAGAAAGAAGACGACCCGTGTCATAAAACATCCGCACCAAATAAAGAGGCCCAAGAAAAAGAATCTCCAGCCAGAGCTTCACAAACTCCCTGCTGCGCTGGAGCAGCGTAAGCTGCACTATAACAGGGCGGGGCGGGGCTGCAGGAGCTACAGCAACCGGCGAGGCCGAGACTGGTAAGGGGTTTGTTAATGGACTGGGAGCAGAAGCTGGTGTTGCCATAGAAGGCAGGGTGCGCTATTTTTGTTAATCCTACATAAATGTTTCGCATATTTGTTTTCTGCCTCCTTTCGTCTATCTGCACCGCCGCAGCCCCCCCTCACATCCTCGTGAAAATACGGCAAGGTGCTGTAAATAAGGGAGTTGCGCAATATCGAACGTGGGCGCAGCAAAACGGTCAGCACGATATGGAGAGGCTGGCGCAGATGGCGGTGGCCATTATTGAGTGCGCCGCAAAGTGCGATACACCGGAGCAAAAGGCCCCGGCGCTCTGGGCGGCGGCCTTTTCGCAGAGCCCCAAATTGCTGCCGATCTTGGAGCGCAGCATGGCCGATCCCAACCCTATGCTGCAGCTGATGGCGCTCTACTTCCTTTCCACGGTGCCGGAAGATCGTGCCACAGAAATCATGAAGCAAGGACTGATCTCCCCCTTCCTCGAGATTCGCTTCCAGGCCGCCATGGCACTCAAAACGCGCAAAGACCCCACCATTATCGCCCAAGTCGAACAATGGGTCGAAGAGGTACCCCCGCCGCTGCGTTTTCTCTTCGTTCCCTTCTTTGCGAGCAGCGACGACCGCTTTGCCACAGGCTGGATGCGCCGTTTCTTGCATTCTGATGACCTCGGCGTGCGGCAGACAGCGCTTTTCGAAGCAATCGCTAATAACCGCGACGATCTCCTCCCGGAGATTCGCGAAATAGCGCGCACAGGCACTCCCAGTGAGCAGGAGATGGCCGCCATTGGTTTAGGCGCTTTGGGAGACACCGGCTCTACAGCCCTTCTGCAAGAGCTTCAAGAAAGCACATCCCCCTCTGTGCGCCTTGCCGCTTCGTACTCTTTGTGGAAATTTGGCGTTGCCGATGCTACGCAATCCATCGTTGCTGCCGCCAAAGCCCTTAATCCTTTTGCAATTCAGCTTCTTGGCGAAATGCGCCTGCAGCTTGATCTGCTTAGCACCTTAATGACTAGCGACAACCTCGACGTCCGCATGAATGCAGCGCTGGCGCTCCTCAAAGCCAAAGATGCGCGTGCAATTCCAGGCACGCTCGAGCTACTCTCGCCTAAGTTGCGCAACTTATCTCTCATGCAAACAACCTCTTCCGGAGGGGCTCTGAAGGCATGGACAGCCATCGCTAGCGTCAATGCAAAGGCAGGTCCCCTCGCGATGCTCAAATCCTTTAAGAGCAAACAGCAGATCGTCGCCGACGCCTATGAACTGCCCGCATCGGACTTTTTGGTCTTTGCGCGACAAGCACTCTTTCTCGATGACAAATCAGTCATTGAAACTACCATCGACTATGTAAGTCAGCTGCAAAACGAAGAGGCCCGGATTGTACTGGAAGAGCAGCTCACTCGCCCGGGAGCTCCCACAGCGCGCACCTTTGCTACGCTAGCTCTCTACACAATGGATGCCGGCGATGAGGCCGCCTCTTGTGTACGTAACTGGCTCATCGAGATGAAGCAGATTCCGATGATTTCCGTAGCTCTTCCCACGCTCAAAACAGATCGTGAGAGCTTTTTTCAGATGACGCGCATGGAAAGCAGCCAGCTGCTTTTGTCGGCGATGGAGGCTATGGCGAGCAAACATGACACCAAAGCCATCGACAACGTACTCATTGCACTCGAGACGGGCAATCCTGCCAACCGCCCCTTCCTTGCCAGCCTTCTCTTGAGGCTGAGTGAATGAAGAAGCTTGCCCTCTGCCTGCTCTTGCCTCTTCTTCTCCAGGCTAAGGTAGAGCTCTATTTGCGCGACGCGCGATTTGCACAGGGCGTTGTGCGCACTGTTAGCGGCGGCGTTATCCAAGACTCCCACATCCGCATTCAAGCGCAGCAGCTCAGCTACCAAAAGACCGACAAAGCAGAATCTGTTTCTGCCCAAGGCAACCTTTTAGTGCTCATCGACAAACGGATTCTCACAGGCCGGTCTCTCGACTACGACTTTGTGAAGGGGTGCGGTATTGTCCACCAACCTCTGCTCTCCAGCGACGGGTTTGTGATTTCCGGGCAGTACCTTTTACTCGAAAACGACGGTGCTCTCGTCGTGGTGAATGGATCGGTTTATCCCTCTACCGACATCAATGCTGCAGTGAGCTTTGAGCGTTTGCGGCTACAGCGCGGCAACGAGGTACATGCACGTCGCCTCTCCATCCGCCTCTTTGATAAAACCATCTTTGCCATGGAGAACTTCCGCACAACGCTCGACGCTCTCTCCGATCTGCCCGTCCAGTTTCGTTTCAGCTTCAGCGGCTACGAAAAGAGCCGCGCCATGGTGCGTTGGCGCCTCTTCAGAAACGACGTCTTCGCCGCTTTTCTGCGCGCCGACTGGATTCTGCAACGAGGGCTAGGGGGCGGTTTAGACACCTGCTACCACGACGGCAGGCGAGTTTTTGACACGAAGAGCTTTATCATCCACGACCGCTCTTGGGACGACCCGGAAACGCGCACGCGCTTTCGCTATCAAGGGGTGTGGAGCGAAAAACACCACAAGCTCAATCTGCACGCCAGCTACGACTGGCTTTCCGACGTGGAGATGGCCTCTAACTATAGTGGGAAGGACTTCGAGCTGCCCACGGCACAGCTCACCCATTTTGGCGCTGACTACAAAGAGCAGAACTGGCTGGCTGACTTTCGCGTTTTGACGCGCATCAATGATTTCCAAACGGTGAACCAGCAGCTGCCCGGCTTCGTCTTTAGCTGGCGCCCCTTCCAGCTAGGGCCTACGGGCATTTTGTGCGACAACCGCCTCAAGCTTGCCTACTACAACTACGCTTATGCGAAGGGAACTCCCGGCGTTTCGGACTTTGATGCCGCGCGCCTGCAGCAGACCTGCCGCGCATGGCGCCCCTCTCTCTTCGGTCCTGTTCTTGTCACTCCGGAAGTAGGCTCCAACGTGATCTACTACAGCAATAGCACAGCTGGAGGCAGTAAAATGCAGGCCATTGCCTTTCTTGGCATGGAGAGCAGTCTGCCGCTGCATCGCTCGAACTCTTGGTGTCTGCATACGGTAGAGCCCTATATGCGCTATCGATTCTATTCACGCCCTACCGCTGACTTTAGAGAAACCTATATCTTCAGCATCGATGACGGCTACGCACCCATGAGCGCTCTCACTCTCGGCGCTCGCCAAAGCTTTTTCTGGGGCAACGCCTGCTTTGCCCGTCCCCTCTTCGCCGATCTTTGGGCCCATGCTTTCATGGATAACAAGACGCTGCAAAAAAACGTGCCTCGCGTCTACGGATCGCTGCAATGGAAACCCTTCGACAATGTAGAAACCCGCTTTGAAGGTGCCTGGAACCGCGAAACCAATAGCTTTGATTACACGAATTTAGGTGTGGGCTGGACGATCTCGCGCAATTTGGCCGCCTCGGTAGATGTCCTGCGCCGCGGCGAACGCGCCTGGCGCAAAGCCAACCCCGACAACTTCTTTATGGACTTGGCACAGCCCGAATCGACCTTAACGGGCTCTCTCGCCTCGGACCGCCGAAAAACCCTCCTCACGAACGTTTTTTGGCGCTTCCACCCCGACTGGACGGGCCAATTCCAAACCCATACAGGCTGGGGTAGACCAAACGAACCCGCTTATAACGAGTATAAGCTGCAAGCCACGACTGTGATCTTTGGTAACTGGCGTTTAAGCGTCTCCTACGAACGCCGAGAGATCGAAGATCGCTGGGCTATCGGCTTACGCATGATTCCTTACTAATTAAGACAGGTCGAGCTGCGAAGGATCAAGGTGTTGCTTGCCGTAGGCGAGCCACACCTTTTTGTCCTTGAACTGCTGCCAGAGGTCTTTATCGATATGCCCCTCGACGCACATGTTGTCCATAATGGACAGTGCCTGTGAGAGGGGCATCGGTTTTTTATAGGGACGATCAGGAGCTGTCAAAGCTTCGAAGATGTCTGCTATCGCCAAGATCTTTGCACGCGGTGACATTTGCTCGCCTGTAAGGCCGCGCGGATAGCCTTTGCCATCAATGCGTTCATGATGACTGCCGGCAATCTCCGTCACATTGCGCAGATACTTCGGATAGGGAATTTTGCTGAGCATGCGAATGGTCATCGCGGCATGGTTCTGGATGATCTGACGCTCATCATCGGTCAGCGTGCCCTTGATGATCTTGAGGTTCAGCACCTCGTCATCGGTCAGCAAGAACTGCCGCTGCCCCTCCATGTCGGTCCAGGTAATCTGCGCAAGGCGATCCACATGCGCCAAATCCTCTTCCGACATCGTCTCTTTGCCCTCATTGGTCTCTTTAATGAAAGCGTATTCTTGGAGCAACTCTTGCCGCGCATCCTGGCCTTTGAGCAACCGGTCGCGGTAGACGATTTCTAAGTGCGCTTTCACCAGCGTCAATCGGTCAATGATGGTCTGTAGCTTCTTCCCCTTCTCCACCACATAGACCGGAGTTGTGACCTTGCCACAATCGTGCAGCAAGGCTGCAATATCGAGCTCGTACAGCTCATCTTCTGTGATGTGATACTTTTCCCTCGCCGACTCTGCGAGCATGCGTGCAATGATGGGCACGCGCTTACAGTGACGTCCCGTCACGGGAGACTTTTCATCAATGGCCTCCGCAATCACGCGGGTGAGCGACTCAAACATTTCTTTCAGCCCGGCGATCAGCTGTTGGTTAGTGAGCGCCACAGCGGCAAGCGAAGCCAGCGCCTCCACCAGCTGCTGCGCTTCTACAGAAAAGGTCCCCTCTTTCGCATTGATCAGCTGCAGCACACCAATCACATCATCTTCATGGTTGATCAAAGGAACGGTGAGAAATGACTTGGAGTGGTAGCCGCTCTTGGCATCAAATTCGCGCGTGCCGGAAAGGTCAAATCCCTTCTCGGTATAGGCATCGTGAATATTGACCGTCTTGCGATGGACCACTGCATAGGCCACCACGGTCTTCTCGTTGTTTTTGGGGATATCGGGCAGCTTGGCCGCCTCCATCTTTAGCGTGCGGTTCAGCACAATCTCAAAGTGCAGCATGTCGCCATGCACCAAGTAGAGCGTCCCCCCATCGGCTTGGCCTAAGTCGAGGGCCCCCTGGACAATCAGGTTGAGCAGCTGGGAGCGATCCCGCTGCGCGGACAGGGCCACAGCAATCTCTAAAAGACGCGAAAGAACAGGCTCTGCCATACCTTTCGGACCATACCCGAAACTCCGGTTTGTAGTATACTAGGTGGTCATGCCAGGCGACATTTTCCTCAAAGACGCGGAGGAGAACAATCTCAAAAAAATCAGCCTCAAGATCCCCTCCGGGCGCTTTGTCGTCATCACGGGGGTCTCCGGCTCCGGCAAGTCAAGCCTTGCCTTTGACACCCTCTATGCAGAGGGGCAGCGCCGCTATGTCGAATCCCTCTCCGCCTTTGCTCGCAGGCGCCTAGGCCCCGTCCACAAACCGCTGTTGGGCGCTGCCGAAAACCTGACCCCCACCATCTCCATCGAGCAGAAGACCGTCAGTAAAAACCCCCGCTCCACGGTGGGAACCATCACGGAAATCTACGACTACCTGCGCGTTCTCTTTGCGCGCGCGGCAACGCCCTGCTGCCCGGTGAGCGGCAAGGCGCTGGCCTGCCAAAGCAAAGAGGCGATCTTCCGCCATATTTTAGAGCAGTGGGAGGGGCGCAATATCATCTTACTCGCCCCTTTAGCGAAAAATAAGAAGGGCGAGTTCCAAGACCTCTTCGAACACCTACTCAAGCGCGGATTTTTGCGCGCACGCGTAGATGGCCAGCTACGCGAAGTCGATCCTGCGCCCAAACTCGACAAATCCAAGACACACACCATTGAGCTCGCTGTCGATCGTCTGACGGTCTCCCTTGCAGAAAACAAGCGGTTGATGGAATCGATCGAAGTGGCTCTCAAAGAGGGCGGCGGCGTCTTTTCCCTACTGAGCGATGATGAAGAACAGCTCTTTTCAACGGAAGGGTATAGCGAAGCAACAGGCCTTTCCTATTCGCCTCTTGAACCCAGCGATTTCTCTTTTAATGCTCCTCAAGGGATGTGTGAGGCGTGCAAAGGTTTGGGCAAACGCAGAGATTTCGATCTCGACAAGATCATCGATCCAGAAAAAAGCATTGCCGAGGACTGCTTTTCGGTGGGTTCTTCATACTCAACAGTGCGGCATAAAAACATCTACGACAACTTAGCCAAGTTGTACAAATTCTCTGTACAGACGCCGTGGAAAAAGCTCTCCGCTGATGCCAAAGAGATCATTCTTCATGGCAACAACCAAAAGTGGACGGCGATGCGCTTTGTTCATCCCGAATCGCGCAAGCGGTGGACGGAGTATGTTGCTTGGCGCGGTGTTCTGCACGAAGCCATGCAGCGCTATGTCGACTCGACCAGCGACTTCTACAAGCAGCACATCGAGGTCTACATGCACCTGGGCGTCTGCAACCTCTGCCACGGCGGCCGTCTCAAAGCATACCCTCTGGCAGCGCTCTATGAGGGCAAACGCATCCATGAAGTCGTTACTCTACCCTTAAGCGACGCTCTCTCTTTCTTCGCCAAAATCCGCCCCCAACCCATCGCAGAAGAGCCGGTGCGCGAAATCTTGCTCCGCCTGCGCTATTTGGTGGACGTAGGCCTTGATTACCTCTCGCTAGAGCGTGAATCTCCCTCGCTCTCCGGCGGAGAGGCACAGCGCGTGCGTTTAGCCGCACTGATCGGTTCAGGCTTAGTCGGCGTGACCTATATCCTCGACGAGCCCACCATTGGTCTCCACCCCCGCGATAATGGCAAACTGATCGCCACCCTGCGCCGCCTGCAGGCGCTGGGCAACACCGTTGTTGTCGTAGAACATGACGAGGAGATGATCCTCAACGCCGACCATCTGATCGACATCGGCCCAGGAGCGGGTAAGGAGGGAGGTCATCTCCTCTACCAAGGCTCTCCGGCCAAGCTGAAAAACACCCTCACAGCGGACTACATCTCCGGCAAGAAAAAGATCTTGGGCAGCGCTCACCGCAAAGCGCAAGGTTTTCTCTCCATCGCCGATTGCACGCACAATAATTTGAAAAAAGTGACCGTGACAGTACCGATCGGTTGTTTTGTTGCCGTCACAGGCGTGTCCGGTTCGGGCAAATCCTCTCTTGTTGTGGAGACGCTCTTCCCCGCGCTCTCCAATCTGCTCATGAAGAGCACTCTTGACTGCGGAGCTCATGGAGCCATTACTGGCCTAGAGCATCTCGACAAGATCATTTTGATCGACCAATCCCCTATTGGGCGCATTCCTCGATCCAATCCAGCCACCTACATCAAACTCTTCGACGACATTCGCGACCTTTTCTGCCAAATGCCCGAGTCCAAGGCGCGCGGTTGGTCGCCGGGCCGCTTCAGCTTCAACGTGAAAGAGGGCAGCTGCCCTACGTGCGAAGGGATGGGGCAAACACGCGTCGACATGGACTTCCTGGAAGAGCAGTGGGTTACTTGCGAAACCTGTCATGGCAAGCGGTTTGACGAAGAGACCCTTTCGGTGCGCTACAAAGACCACTCCATCGCCGATGTGCTCAACATGAGCATCGATGAGGCCAGCGTCTTTTTCGATGCACAGCCCATCATCCGCAAAAAACTGGAGTTGCTGCAGCGCGTCGGGCTAGGTTACATGCGCATCGGACAACCCTCCACAACCCTCTCTGGAGGCGAAGCCCAGCGCATTAAGCTCGCCAAAGAGCTCGTACGCCCCGCCAGCGGACGCACTCTCTACATTTTGGATGAGCCCACCACGGGTCTTCACTTCCATGACACCGATCAGCTGCTGCACGTTCTTCATGTTCTTGTCGATCGCGGCAACACGGTACTTGTTATCGAACACAACATGGACGTGGTGCGCTCTGCCGACTGGAACATTGAGCTCGGTCCCGATGGCGGTGCGCGCGGCGGCAAGATCCTCTACTCCGGCATCCCTAAAGTACCTGCCACGCATGCACAGCCCGCCGTCCTACCACGCGACCTTCCTGAGACAACGCACATCACCATCAAAGGTGCACGTCAACACAACCTCAAAAATATCTCGCTCACACTGCCTCGTGGAGCCATTACAGTCATCACAGGCCCTTCCGGCAGCGGAAAGTCTTCTCTCGCCTTCGACACTCTCTATGCCGAAGGACAGCGGCGCTATAGCGAAACTCTCTCCCCCTATGCTCGCCAATTTGTTACCCCCTGCCCAAAGCCCAAAGTAGACGCTATCGAAGGTCTCTCTCCCGCTGTTGCCATTGAGCAAAAGGCCTCTAGCGGCAATCCACGCAGCACGGTGGGTACGATGACGGAGATCTACGACTACCTGCGCATTCTCTGGGCGTGGGAGGGCACGGCTCATTGCCCCGACACCAAAAAGCCCATTCGCGCCATCACCAAAGACCGTGTTGCTGACCAACTGACGCAGCACCAAGCTGTCACCCTCTTAGGACCTACTACAGCCACTTTAGAGCAACTCTCGCATCAAGGGTTTGTGCGCATCTGGCTCAATGGCACGATCTACCGCATCGACGACAATCCTCCCTACGACCCCAAACGCAAAAACCAATTGATGGTGGTCGTTGACCGCATCACCGATCCGGCCCATAACCGACACCGTCTCTTAGAAGCGATCGACAACGCCGCCAAGCTGGGCAAAAATACCCTCTACGCTCTGCACGGAGAAGAGCTCACCTTCTTCAACTTGAGTTTCACCTCTCCTAGCGGAAAATCCTACCCGCCCATCACGCCGCATACCTTCTCCTTTAACTCGAAAGAGGGTATGTGCACCTTCTGCCTCGGCATCGGATGCGCAAAATGCGATGGCGACCGTCTCAATCCTCTTGCTCGTCATGTGCTTTTAGAAAAGCTCTCTCTGCCCGACTTCTGTCGCCTCTCTCTCGACGAGGCCCTTGCCTTTATCGAAAAACTGCCCTCCAACCCTATCCTGAACGAGGTTCTGCAGCAGATCAAGGCGCGCCTGAGCTTCATGATCGATGTCGGCATTGGCTATCTCTCTCTTGATCGCACCGCGCCCACTCTCAGCAACGGAGAATCTCAGCGTATCCGTCTTGCAGCGCAACTGGGCAGCTGCCTCACCAACATTCTCTACGTACTCGACGAACCCACTGTGGGGCTGCATCCTGAAGACACCAAGCTGCTCAAGAAAGCCCTCTTACGCCTCAAAAAACTGGGCAACACGCTCGTACTTGTAGAACACGATCCTCTCATGATCGCCATGGCCGACCACGTTGTAGAGCTGGGCCCCAAAGCCGGCCTCCTCGGCGGCCAGATCATGGATGAAAAGGACTCCCTCACCCAAGCCTATCTCTCAGGCAAGAGGCAGATCACCTGTCCTCCCAAGCGTCTTTTGCCCAAGCAGGAGTGGCTCACGATCGAAAAGGCCTCTGCGCATAACCTGAAAAGCGTTTCTACCCAGTTCCCCAAAGGGGCTATCAGCGCCATCGTCGGCGTGTCGGGCTCGGGCAAATCAACACTGCTCCACCAAGTGCTGGGCACCGATGCTGTTCTTGCAGCGATCTACAAAAAGCGCGATAGCGCGCCCCACATCTCCGGTCTTCTCGGCTTTAAAGAGCTCGCCATTGTCACGCAGGAGCCGCTGGGCCAAACCAACCGTGCCGATGTCGCCAGCTACAGCGACCTGCTTACCCCTTTGCGCTCTTGGTATGCAAGCCTGCCCGAAGCGGTCGCCCTTGGCCTCACACCCGGCGCCTTTAGTGCCAACAGCCCTTCAGGCATGTGCTCCGCCTGTTCCGGTCACGGCTTCAAGCGCATCTCCATGCTCTTCATGCCCTCCGTCGACGTCCCTTGCTCCGAATGCCACGGCATGCGCCTCAAGAAAAACGCCCTCACCGTTACTTACAAGGGCAAAAACCTCGGCCAAGTGCTCCAAATGACGGTAGACGAGGCCCTTCTCTTCTTCGCCGATATTCCTAAAGTTGTCCGCGTACTACAACGGCTCCACGACGTGGGGCTCTCTTACCTCCAGCTCGGCCAAGAGATCCAAACGCTCTCCGGCGGCGAAGCGCAGCGCATCAAATTGGCTGCTGCCATCGGCTCTCGCGGCAAAACTCTCTTCCTTCTCGACGAACCCACCGCCGGCCTCCATCTGGACGACATCGCCTCTCTCCTGCCCCTCTTCCGCCGCCTCGCCGACTCTGGCCATACCGTTATCCTGATTGAACACAACACTGAGGTGATCAAGCGCTGCGACTGGATCGTCGAGCTGGGACCTCAAGCCGGCGCTCAAGGCGGCCACCTCATCGCTCAAGGCAGTGTCGACCAGATCAAGAAAAACCCCCGCTCCGTAACAGGAAAATACCTATGATCCTGCTGATTGCCCTTCAACTTCTCTTCGCCACCACTCCCGAGCAGCGCTCCACGGGTCTTGCTCATGTTCAAAAATTGGAAGAAACGCAAGGGATGCTCTTCTTCTTCCCACGGCCACAAATCTTGCACTTCTGGTCAAAGGACTGTCTCATCGATCTTTCCGTCGGCTTTCTCGACTCTCAAATGGTCCTCCGCGAAATCCACCCATTGCACCACCAGCCCCTGGAAACGATCCACTCCGCCACTGCCTGCCAATATGCTCTCGAAGTGCCTATTGGCTGGTTCTCCCGCAACAATGCTCACATTGGCGACAAGCTCACCCTCACGCAAGAGGGCTGGCAGTTTTTTGCGCAATAATCTGTAGAAATTTTTCATCCAAATCAAGACGGCTCCCGCATTCTTACTCCTCTTTCTTCTGCACATCATAAACAATAAATGCTCCGGGACCTGGAGGAAAACCACTCCCCGGAATAATGACAACATCCTTGATTTCAATTGACTCGTCGCGACTTTCTACCGCTTTCTCCAGTTCACCAATCTTTTTGTTCACTCCATTCGTTAAACTCGCTCCATCCCCAAATGCACCCATAGGCACATACACAACGCGAGTAATCGCTAAAAGCAATGCAATCATACAAACTCCTCAAAAATTAAAAACAAAAGTGAACCATCTTTTCTCCGATCAGCGCCGTTACCTCTAAGATGAGTTTCCCGCTCTCGAAAAGAACTTTAACCGCGCTGATGGAAACAAAACTCGTAGGCACTTTTTCTTTTATCGCGGCTTGCAGGAGTCTGATCGAAATGAGGTTGGCGGAAACTACCAGCATCGCTTTCGCATTTTCCGAAAGAGAAAGCACTTCTTCTGGAAGAGAATTGGGCAGAATAAAAGAACAGTTTTCTTCAACCGATGGAGCATCGGCGCGCATTCTTGCTTGCAGCTCCTCGCAAGGATAGCTTCGGCTGGAAATTGCAATAAGATATTGATCAATCGTCATCGCAACTTCATCCGAACGAAACCGTCTCGCAGAGCGAAGTGTTATAAAATCAAACGGGATTTCTTCATCATCGAATCCCGCTTTGCTCAAAAAAAGGCGGGCGCACAAAAACCCTAAGTCTCTCAAAGAGTTCACTTGCTCTTTCGCGGTTGTAAAAAGAAGAGAGGGCGTACGACCCGGGTTGCGGCTGCGCACTTCGGAATGAAATAGACAGGTTGTTTCCGCAGTAGCTCGCAGCGCTGAGCTCTCGGTTGCGCGCGCTGCAGTGGCGGCTCTCGCAACTGGGCGAATACCAGGAATAGCTGTAGGTTTGAGAAGGGCCGTCGGTCCGCCTGCGCCAGAGGTAGCGAGGGGCACACACTCTTGCAACTCCATTACAACGCCTGGATCTGCGGAAAACAAAATTCCTAAGGCCGCTTCATGAAACCGCTGATGAAATCCAGGGGTTCCTTTTTCAATTACCCGAATCCTATCTCTCCAATTCTCAAGAAACTCTCGCTCCGAACGACAATCGCCCATTAAATACCTGGGATCAGTTAACCCCTTTTTGATATCCTCAAGGGATTTTTCTACTGGGAAACCCAAACACATTGTGGAACAGATAAACCCGTTAGCTAGACGAGCGGGAGAGGGCGCGAGCAATGTCATAGGCCGAAAATTCTAGAAGAGTCGTTGGTTTACCGTCTAGAAATTGCCTATTCTCTTTGCTCTATGACCGTTCTTTCCCTATACTTCTCCCCTTCCGGGGCGATAGCTCAGTCGGTTAGAGCAGAGGACTCATAATCCTTTGGTCCTAGGTTCAAGTCCTAGTCGCCCCATTTTCCTAAGGCCTGATTATCAAAATGAGAAGCAAAATCGTAACCTTTCTACTTACCCCTTTTCTTGGGGTTGCTGGGGCTACGGGGCACCCTTTTGGTTACGACCTTCATCTCGTTTCCTTGCCTGGAAGCAATAAGCGCACGATGATCTGTTTTCATGGATATGGGGATAGCTATCAAATTGCCGAGACGCTGAAAAACCTCTATCACCCAAAAGCTACGCTTGTGAGCTTCAATTTTCCTGAACATGATATCAAAGAAGGCAAGAAATACGATCCAAAAACCGCCTCCTTTGGCACAATTAACGAACTTCTCCCAGCCCTTTACGTCATGAAGAAAATAGTTTTAGATCAAGGACTAAAATCGGTTGATCTCTATGGATTTTCTGCAGGAGGCGGAGCTGTTGTCAATGCAATTGCAGTGCTCAATAGGAAGGCTTATGATTCGGAACTCAAAAAAATAGGGATTGGAGCCGAAGAAAAAACAAGACTTCTTTCTGCCATTCAACAGGGAATCGTCATCTTGGATACGCCTCTTAAATCTATCGAAGAAATTATGGATTTTAGATGATCTTCTTTATATTCAGAGGCTTCAAGACGGCCAGTCTAGCGAACGAGTAACTGTGATTATAGGAGATGAAGGGGGTCATATGGCTCCGCATTTTTCTCTTTGGAAGGCTTATGCGAATCAGTCCTAGAACACCCTGGGGCGCCTACTGTCATTGTTGAAACGGGAATATGGGACTGCTCTCAGAGTTGGGAGATCATTCAATCAAATATCGCCACAGTGGCGAGAATTTGTACCTACGATCGAGCTGGATATGGTTGGAGGAAGCTCTACACAAATGAAGTTTCTAGGTTGGATGAGATGACCACTCTGAAAATCGCTGAGATGTTCGGAATGTTGTAATGTGTACGCCGAGGTGTGCATCACATTCAACTCAATATCAATCTTTTAAGAAATTTACACACCATATTCACCTTGCACACATAGCTTGAAAGGAATACAAAATTGGCTCTATACTCTTGAAATAGAATCCGAAGATAAGGTCTAAAGTGAATAAAAAAGATTCCGATAAGTCTTTGGAATGCCAACAGGCTTGGGGACGTGAGTATCAAAAACAAGGAATACCCTCTTCTTTTAGAAATACCCCTGCTCGAGTTGTCACGGAATTTTATTCATGGCTTGAAAAACGAAACTTCAAAGGCTCTCAAGCTGCAGACTTAGGCTGTGGCCGTGGTAGAAATAGTCTTTATCTTGCGAGCAAGGGTTTTTCAGTGACTGCCCTTGATTTATTGAAAGAAAACTCCGATTACGTCTCGCATCAAGCGAATTTAATGGAATTACCTATTGTCGCCCATGCCCAAAATGTATCAAACCCCTGGCCTATTACCACAAATTCTCTCGATATCGCTATCGATATCTTTTGTTATAAGCACATCACAAATAAGGATAGCCAAAAGTTATACCGAAAAGAGCTAGCAAGAACACTTAAATCTACTGGCTACTATTTTGTGTCTTTAGCTTCAGAAAACGATGGTTTCTATGGCCCCCTTTTAACCAATTCACCTGACCCAAATCATAAACTAGTAGTAGACCCCTACGCACAGATCGAATCATATTTATATTCGATTTCCGATCTAACCCAAGAATTTGCCGATCACTTCATTATTATGGAGGCAGATGAACAAGAATCATTAAGCCCCATGCATGGAAAAGAATACACACGCAAAGTTCTCAATTTCATCATGAGAAAAACATGAAAACCACTGAAAATCTCTTTTCCTATGGAACTTTGAAGTATGAGAAGGTTCAATTGACAACGTTTGGGCGAAAACTAAACGGTCAAGAAGACAGCCTTCCTTGCTATCGACTAGAAAAAGTGCGCATCACCGATCCCAGCGTTATTGCAACAAGCGGCGAAGATGTGCACAACATCATTCACTTTTCAGGAAATCCAGATGACCAAGTTCAAGGCATGGTATTTCAGGTTTCTCTCGAAGAGCTGCAAGCTGCTGATGCGTACGAAGTTTCTGATTACAAGCGAATCAAGGTGAAATTAAGTTCAGGCCGCCTAGCGTGGGTCTACGTCAGTATAACCAGTAGAGCTGAACATGCGTTCTAGAAAAGTTATGGAAAAGATTGGCATGCATCATGATCCAAAAGACGATTTTGATCATCCAAAGCTACCTGATGGTCACTCACTGAAAAGACATGTGCTTTACCGTATAAATCATAGCGAGTGGAGGGGTCAATAATGCCCTCTTCTGATTTACCCTCCGATAAGGTAAGAAAGATAGAAGTTGTTGAATATGATCCGAGCTGGCCCGAATTATTTGAGGCAGAGGCAAAGCGAATTAAAGAAGCTCTGGGGAATAATTGCGTTGAGATTCACCATATTGGGTCAACTTCTATTCCTGGATTAAGTGCCAAACCTGTTATCGACATTCTTCCTGTAGTCCGAGACATTCAAGAAGTTGATAAAGCAACCAAAGCTATGGAATCTTTAGGCTACGAAGCTAAAGGTGAATATGGCATAGCTTTTAGAAGATATTTTCAGAAAGGCAAGAATAATCGAACACATCATGTACATGTATATCAAGAAGCCGACCCTGAAATCAGTAGATACTTAAAATTCCGTGATTGGATGCGTTCTCATGCTTCCGACGCTGAAAACTATGGTAAGCTTAGGCTAGAATTAGCTAAAAAATTCCCTCATGACATCCTCCAGTATTGCAACGGAAAGGATGCATTTGTTGCGAGTATCGACGCAAAGGATGGTTTTGATGGATGGCGTATTGTAAGGGCTTTGACTGATCGTGAATGGGATGCAGTACGTCGTCTTCGCCAGGTCTATTTTTTTAAATCAAAAGAAGATCCTTACACATGGACATTTACACATAAAGATCACATCCATTTTGTCTTTTATAAAAACGCTGAAATAATTGGCTATGCACATCTCCAGCTTTGGCCTGAAAATAGAGCCGCCTTAAGGATTATTGCAATTGATGAGCATCATCGTAACCTCGGATTTGGAAGCCAATTTTTAAGACTATGCGAACGTTGGCTATACCATCAAGGATTTAAAAAATTGCTCATTCAATCTTCTAAAGAGGCATATCAGTTCTATTGCAAGCGCGGATATAAAGAAATGCCGTTCAATGATCCTAATGGTTATGAGGGTGATCCAAGAGATATCGAAATAGGAAAATGTCTTACAATCGATCCAATGGATCGACCAAAAATCTCCATCTACATTGCAGCAAGCATTGATGGTTATATTGCCCGTAAAGATGGCGGCCTTGATTGGCTTGATCGAGTTGGTGGCTTTGATGAGGATTATGGATTTAAGAAGCTACTTAGCAGTATCGACGCCTTAATTATAGGTCGCAAAACTTATGAAGTCGCCACAACAGTGGCAGCCCCCTACCCAGGAAAAAAAGTTGTCGTCTTAAGCAACAGTTTAAATTCTGTCAGAAACGATATGGAGCTTTATCGTGGGGATCTGGCTGAGTTACTCACCAAGCTGCATAAAGACGGGATAAAACACATTTGGATCGATGGAGGAATTACCATTTCTCAATTTCTTTCATGTCAAATGGTCGACACGATGACCTTATCCATTATCCCTGTGATTCTTGGCTCTGGGATTCCCCTCTTCAATATGATAGATAAAGAGATTCCTTTCCGTGCGATATCTTCGCATACTTATCCAAGCGGATTAGTGCAACTAAGATACGAAACCCCTCAACAATCAAAAATGGAATAATGATCTCTTTCCTTATCCTCATTCAATGCATCATGATCCATCGTTGGTTCTGCTTAATAGCTTCCCAATTCCAGGGTGTATCAAAATAACCGCTCAGCCTCTCTGCCTCTATTCCAAGGTCTGTATAATAGCCTCTTCTTAAGGCTGACCCTAAGATTCGATGCGTTTCTGCATATCGCATGGCTTCACTAAGCAAAACTCCGTGAATGGGGGCAGCATACTCCATGCGCCCCCACTCAAAAGGGGTTATCCCTGCGATGTGTTCATTGCATAAGCAACGATCGTGTAGACAAGGCTTGCGTCGATTCCGTTATACCCAGGATAGGTTGTGATGCTCCACTTGTCGCTTGCACAAGAGGGTCGTGAGACGGTAACAACCGTCTCTCCTTGGGCATTACGAATATAGTATTTCGTTCCGCAAAAGTTCAGCGAAACCACTCCAATCATTCCACCATCCGCACTCAAGAGGTCAAATCGATTGCCCCTCTGCCGGATCGCTCCAATGGGGTAATCGTCCGCATCGCTGACGGCAAAATAGACTCCGCTGCTTTTGTTCAGCATGACAGCCTTGGCGGAAAGCACCCCATCTCCATCGAGCAGACGATACTCGGGAAAATTGCCGCACTCCCAGGCCAACATGCCGCTGCCCAAAAGCTGATCTCCCGTGAAAACATCGAATGCATTGCGCGTTAGCGGACGAAACTGCATTTGCACCGCATCATAAGGCAGCGTTCCCGCCTGCACCGATCCTATTACCGCTAGAGCAACAACCAACCACTTCTTCATACAAACACCTCTCCTTACATTGGGTGAGTGTGGATTAAAAATTTTATTTGTAAAGGCCAGATTAAGATCTTGGCAGTTGCGCTTTTTGAATCTGCTTCGCTAGTCTCTCCCCTAACCATGGCCAAAGTTTATTTCTACTACTCCGCAATGAACGCGGGAAAAAGCACAACCCTTCTGCAAGCAAGTTACAACTACCACGAAAGGGGCATGGAAACGCTCTTGTTTGCTCCGAAAATTGATCAGCGCTTTGGCGAACCTACCGTCTACTCTCGTATCGGCCTGAAAAAAGCAGCGATTGCCTTCGATGATCGGTTTCGTTTCTTTCCTTTTGTGCGCGAGCAAAAAGAAAGTCTGGACAATCTGCGCTGTGTTTTGATCGATGAAGCGCATTTTCTGAAGAAATTTCAAGTGGCTCAACTCACAGAAATCGCCACGCAGCTGGGCCTACCCGTTTTGTGCTACGGCATCCGCAGCGATTTTCTGGGCGAGCCCTTCGAGGGAAGTAAATACCTTCTCGCTTGGGCCGAAGAGCTCATCGAGATCAAAACCATCTGCACCTGCGGCAGAAAAGCCACCATGAACATGCGCCAAGATGCGCAAGGCAATCCCGTTACCCGCGGCGCACAGATCCAAGTGGGCGGCAATGAGACCTACATCTCCCTTTGCATGAAATGCTTCACGAAAAAGACCAACATCATTCAGGAGTACGCCAATGCCTCTTAGGCCCTATTTTATCGTTCTTTTATCGGCGCTCTTTTTCGCCTACGAGCTGGTCCAATTTCACATGATGAACGCCATCTCTCCCTACCTACTGAAAGATCTGGGACTCAATGCAACCTCATTTGGCAACCTGTGCGCGACCTATTTACTTGCCGACGTGATCTTTTTGCTGCCCGCAGGCATCATCCTGGACCGCTTTTCCGTGCGCAAAGTCATCTTATGTGCGCTCTTTTGTTGCTTACTGGGAACTTTTGGTTTTTCCCTTGCTCAAAACTTCCTCCAAGCCGCTTTGTGCCACTTTCTTTCAGGAATCGGCAACGCCTTCTGTCTTTTGTCTAGCCTCATTCTCGTCTCTCGTTGGTTTCCTCAAGAGAGGCATTCTCTCATCATGAGCCTTGTCGTTACCGTCGGCATGCTCGGAGCTATTGTGGCCCAATCCCCCTTCTCTCTACTCGCCACATCGCTTTCCTGGCGCTCCGCCTTGATGGTAGATGGTCTGTGCGGCGTTGTTCTTTTTGCCCTGATCTACCTCTTTGTGCATGACAATCCACTCGCCCTTAAAGAGCAGACAGCACGCCCACCCTTTTGGGAGGGTGTGCGCAAGAGCGTTTTCAATCTGCAAAACATTCTGCTCGGTCTCTACACCTCTCTTACCAACATGCCCTTAATGGTCATTAGCGCTGTGTTTGGCAGCCTCTTTCTCATCCAAGTACACCACATTCCTCTCGCCACCGCCTCGTTCATTATCGGCATGATCTCCTTTGGCACAATCGTGGGCTCTGCGCTCTTTGGTTGGCTCTCCACCAAAACGGCCTCATCGCGGTCATGGATGATCCTTGGCGCCCTTCTTGCCATTACCGACTTTCTCACTATCCTCTATCTGCAAACGCCGACTGTCTTTCTCTTAAGCACTCTCTTCTTTCTTCTCGGGCTCTTTACCAGTACGCAGGTGCTCAGCTATCCCCTCCTTGCAAAGAACAACCCCAAAGAGCTCACCGGCACCTCTCTCGGCATTGCCGCCGTCATCATCATGGGGCTGCCCATGATCGTTCAGCCCCTCACAGGGGCTTTATTGGATATGAACTGGGATGGCGTCATGGTGCAAGACGCCCCTCTCTACTCACGTGCTAACTTCACCAGCGCTTTCGTCCTTTTTCCCATCTGCTTTGCCATAGCGCTTCTCGCCTCTTTCTTTGTCAAAGAAACACCTGCAAGAGAACATGATGAAGTTCATTCTCCGGTTTGACGAAATTAGCATTCGCGATGTTCCCCTCGTAGGCGGGAAAAACGCCTCTTTGGGGGAGATGCTCCAAAACACCCAGCTCAAAAAAGCCATTCCGAATGGCTTTGCCATCACGGCTTCTGCCTATCGCTATCTACTCGAAGAGGCCGGCATTCTGAAACCTCTAAAGGCTGCCCTCAAAGGCCTTAATGTAAAAGATGGCCGCGCTCTGGCGCGTGCAGGCAAAAAGGCCCGGGAATTGATTTTGGGGGCTGAATTTCCTCCTGAACTCACGCGCGCCATTGAAAGCGCGTACAAAAAACTAGGCGGGGGCGAAGTGGCCGTGCGCTCTTCTGCAACGGCAGAGGATTTGCCAACGGCGAGCTTTGCCGGTCAACAGGAATCCTTTCTTCATATTTCAGGAACAAAGCAGCTGCTCGATGCATGCAGGCGCTGTTTTGCCTCGCTATTCACCAACCGCGCGATTGCCTACCGCGTGGAGAAAAAGTTTGACCACTTCAAAGTTGCCCTCTCCATCGGCATACAAAAAATGGTGCGCTCCGACCAAGGCTCTTCGGGGGTGATTTTCACCCTTGATACCGAAAGCGGCTTCCAGAATGTCATCTTCATTACAGGGGCTTACGGCGTAGGGGAAAGCGTTGTCCAGGGCAGCGTCAACCCCGATGAATTCTACGTCTTCAAACCGACAATGACCCTGATCGACAAGCGTCTGGGTGAAAAGGCAACGCAGATCTCCTTCGGCAAAACCCGCAAAACTCCCCTGCCCAAACGAAAACAATTTTGCCTCACTGACAAGCAAGTCCTGCAGCTGGCTCAATGGTCCCTGCTCATCGAAAAACACTACAAAAAGCCCATGGACATCGAGTGGGCCAAAGATGGTTCTTCCGGCAAGCTCTTCATTGTGCAGGCGCGGCCTGAAACGGTACAGTCGCAGAAAAATCGCAATATCCTAAAAGAGTATCACCTGGTGCGCAGCGGCACCGTTCTGGCGCGCGGAAAGAGCGTCGGCAACAAGATCGCGCAAGGCAAAGTACACGTTATTAAATCGGTAAAGGATATCGCCCAATTTAAAAAGGGCGAAATTCTTGTCACCGACATGACCGATCCCGACTGGGTGCCCATCATGGGCATTGCCTCGGCCATCATCACCAACCGCGGTGGGCGCACATCGCACGCAGCGATCGTCTCTCGCGAACTGGGCCTGCCCTGCATTGTGGGCACGAATAACGCCACAGAGGTTCTGAAAACGGGCCACAAAGTTACGGTGAGCTGCGCCGAAGGAGAACAGGGCCTGGTCTACGACGGCTTCTTGAAATTCCGCATCGACTCCATCGACATGAAAAAGATTCCTAAGACGAAAACCAAGATCATGATCAATGTCGGCACCCCCGACAGTGCCTTTGAGACCAGTTTTATCCCCAACGATGGTGTGGGCCTAGCGCGTGAGGAGTTCATCATTAGCGAGTCCATCCGCATTCATCCCATGGCTCTCGTGCATTTCGACAAGGTAAAAGACAAGAAGACGCGCAAGCAGATCGAGGCCCTCACAACAGGCTACAGCGACAAAAAGGCCTATTTCGTCGACCGCTTGGCGATGGGCGTTGCGCGCATTGCCGCTGCCTTTTACCCCAAAGAGGTCATCCTCCGTTTCAGCGACTTCAAGACCAATGAGTACGTCAATCTTCTCGGTGGAAAGTATTTCGAACCCGAAGAAGAAAACCCCATGATCGGTTGGAGAGGCGCTTCTCGCTATTACCACCCCGCTTACAAAGAGGGGTTTGGTCTGGAGTGCAAAGCGGTCAAAAAGGTACGCGAAGAGATGGGTTTGACCAATCTCAAAGTGATGATTCCTGTCTGTCGCACCCCTGACGAGGGGCGAAAGGTGCTTGCCACGATGAAAGAGTTTGGCCTAGCGCGCGGTAAAAAAGGGCTCGAGGTTTATGTGATGTGCGAAGTGCCCAGCAACGCGATCCTCTCTGAGGAATTCTGCTCTCTCTTCGACGGTTTTAGCATTGGCTCCAACGACCTTACGCAAATGACCCTTGCCGTCGACCGCGACAGCGCCCTCGTTGCTGACCTCTTCAACGAACGCAACGAGGCCGTCCTCTTACTCATCAAAGAGGCGATTCATACCGCGAAGAAGCACAAACGCAAAATTGGCATCTGCGGCGACGCCCCTTCTACCTACCCCGAATTTGCGGAATTTCTCGTCGATTGTGGCATTAACTCCATCAGCCTCAGCCCCGACGCGGCTCTTCGCACCCGCACCGTCATCGCCAAACGCGAAGCTAAAAACGATAAGAGAGGACGAGTTGGCCGCCCCAGATCTGGTACTGGGTATCGATGAAGTCGTAAGGGAAGCTTTCGTGGCCGCCGTAGTGGCGGTATTCATAGAAGGGCACGGCGGAGAGAAAGAGACAGGACAAAAAGTGGTAGTTGATAGGCAAGTCGACACGGTACTGCAGCTCGTTGGACATGGCCAAGGTCAACGGTAGGTTGTCAGGATCGTTCGAGACGTGTGAGCTGCCGGAAAGCATCCACTTCACTTTAGCATACAGGCCTACACTCCACCGTGAGGGCAACTGTACGACGGAGAGAAATCCTCCTGCGAGATATTGGATGTCGTCGCGGTAGTGAAAGGTCGTAGAAGAAGGAGGTAGAAAGATCGTCTGCTCCTCCAAATAGCCATAACCAACGAAAGGGGTCAGGTAGCGAAAGTTATAGCCCAGCCGCCCTTCAAGCTGCCAATCAACAAGGCTTGACTTCAGCGCTCTGCCGCTCGCGTTTGCACCGTGGAGCATGCCGCTGGCGTAGTAAACGTCGCCGCCGAAGTAGATGGTAGAGGGCCGCAGCTGATTGTACGCAGCAAAAATACCGTACAGGACCCCCTGCTGCTGCGATCCGCTCGAGCGCATTTTTTTGACGTGGTAGATCTCCGGCCCAATGGAAACCACATGCGCACAAATCACTGCAGGAAGTAGCAAACTCCAAAATAAAAATTGCACGGTTAGGTCTCCTTGACATATACCAGAACCGCTTTGCAACGCAAGGAGAAGCAGATGAGATGGATGAGCGTTTTTTTAGCCCTAACCACTACCCTAAACTGTGCGGACTGGGAACAACGCTTAATCGCTGCTGAAAGCGGGCTGGTCCCCGTTGTGAATATGACACATGGAACCGTGCGCTATCGAGACTACGAACGCCCTTTGTTAAGCAGCGAACGAGATGATATTCGCTATGTTGTAACGAGCTTAGCAAATAACTCAATGGTGACTATTTTATTTAAGAGTACTTCTATTGAACAAGCAGGTCAACGCATTGACAGCGTTCATCCTTTACAATTCCTTCAGTGTATCTTTACCAACGAAGAGCTGAAGGCGGGGGTGCATAATATTCGTGCTCGTCCGCAGATTTGGAAGGACTTTTTCGGAGGACTGCGCAGCAGCCTACAAAAAGAAGCTTCCGATGAAAATCTTGATCAGTATATAGCAGAATTCACACAAAAAGTGGGCGTCGCTTTTGAGCTCGTTCGCCCCTTAGTGGAAGCGCGACGTTGGGAGGCGTTTGTCGATGTCCTTCTTAAAACTATTCCTCGAAACAACACAAGAAACCGCTACGACGACTAGCGATTTCTTTGATCGCTTGAGTTACAGTATCGGCAATGAGGATTGGAAGACGGAAGCAGCTGCGCTGCAAATTCAGCCCCACCACAGAGTGATCTCGATTACCGGTAGTGGCGACCGCCCCCTGAATCTGCTAACGACTTCCTGCAAAGAGCTCATTTCGATCGACTTAAATCCCCTACAGAACCATCTGCTACGGCTGAAAAGAGCAGCTCTTGAACATTTGTCTTTTGATGAGTACCTCTCCTTCATGGGAGCAACCGATGATCGTGATCGCCTGGCCCGACTACAGCAACTCCCACTAGAAGAGCCAACTCGTCAATTTTGGCTGAAAAGGCCGCGCATGATCACAAAGGGCATTCTTTACCAGGGAGTGGTAGAAAGATCCTTGGCACGCGCCTCTTGGCTTTTTCGGGCCTTGCGCCCGGGAAAGGTAGATGCTTTATTTGCCTTTGATTCTATCGATGAACAAAGAGCCTTTGTTAAGAAGCACTGGGATAAACCCGCCGTGCGCAGATTCCTTTCGATAGCACTCAAGCCCTCGATCATTAAGCGCCTCGTTAACGATCCCTGCCTCTATTCTAACCTCGATCCTACGGTGAACATTGCTACCTATATCTACGATCGATGTCTACTCTATCTCAATACCTATCTTGCCAAAGACAGTCTTATCCTGAACTTGATGATGAACAAGCGCGTGCTGCCCGCAGCCTACCCCGCCTATCTGCGCGAGAAAGAAGTGAATGCGATCAGAAAAAATCTCGGGTGCCTTTCGATTGTTACAGAAGATCTGATTACTTATTTAGAAAGCTGCCCAGAGGCCAGCATAGACGTTTTTTCTCTCGCTGATGTCGCCTCTTATCTCGATGCAGAAAGCGTTGTTCGTTTGCTCAAAGCCGTGAAACGCGCAGCGCGCCCCGGCGCCCGCTTTTGCATGAGACAATTTCTCTCTAACCACACCATTCCAGAAGAACTCACTTCGTACTTTGTGCGCGAACCGGATTTGGAACAGCGCCTCACCAAAGAGGACTCCTGTATTTTCTACAAATTTACTACCGGTACGATCAGGTCATAGCTGCGAGAATACGTCTCTTACCAGTGAAAGGGGCTCTTCCGTGCATGGCGAGCATATTATCTAAGACAAGAACATCTCTCTTCTGCCACGGGAAATAGATCGTATTGTCATCGAGCGTATCCATTACGCTGTAGAGGTCTTCTCGAGAAATAGGTGTGCCGTCTGCATAGCGTACTTCGTGCAACCGCGTATGCGGCAAGCAATAAAAGGCTTTTGCTGCGACATACTTCCACGTGCCCAGCAATCGAGGGTTGAAGTCGAAAAGGTGCGCCTGGTTGAACCAAACCTCCTCCCCTGTTTGTGGGTGGCGGCTCAAGCCGGGGCCTGTCTGTTCAATGCGAATCCAGTTCTTATGCCAGGCATAATCAAACTCCGCTTCGCGGCATTTTGCCTCCACCTCTTCGCGGCTGGTGGTTTCAAACACCGTCGACCAGGGCTTGTGAGAGGGGTTGAGCAGCTTCATCAGCAGATTTTCGTCGTGATAGCAAGAGCGATAGCGCACCTTCTTCTGCGCAAAGCGCTCTTTCACACCTTTATCCATCGACTTAGCTACCTGTCGCGCATCGGCAATGATGGTCTCCCCCTCTTTTTCCGGCGGAGTTTCACAGTAAAAGTAGATGTGCTTCGGATATTTCTTCACAAAGGAGAGTTCATTGTGCAAAGGAATTTTAAAAGAGGGCGGCGCTTCCGTTGATGTATAGACGCCCGCTTTGATTTTCTTACGAGGGCTGTCGCCACCGATATAATCCAAAAATTCTCCCAGACCCAGCGTCTCAATGACCGCCACAAAAGCGTCGACATCGTTGAAAGGGAAATTGCGCAAAAGCACTCCCCCGTGACGCAACAGCAATCCTCGAAACTCTCCCTGTTTTTCGCGCAGAAAGGCAAGGATTTCCGGTAAGCCGTCGCTTTCATTTACAGGCTCCATCACAAGCGGTAGTCCCTGTTCATTGATGGTATAGGTCTTGACTCGGTCCATGACGACACGGTAACGTTTCTGGCTAAACAACCTCAAGAATTTGTTATGCGTATTGCACTTGCCCTTTTCCTCTGCCTTGCCTCCATTCTGTCAGCAGACAAGCCCTTAGTGTTGATTTTGCTCGGTCCGCCTGCTTCAGGAAAGGGAACGCAGGCCGTCGTTTTGAAAGAGGATTTGCATATCCCCCACATCTCTACAGGAGATTTGCTGCGGGGCAACATTCGCGAAGGGACAGATCTTGGGAAACAGGCCAAAGCCTATCTCGATGCAGGCCAGCTTGTGCCCGATGAGCTCGTACTCGACATGCTCTTTGCCCGCATCGCGCAAAGCGACGCTCAAAATGGGTACATTCTCGACGGTTTTCCTCGCACTATCGCTCAAGCCGATGCCTACGGCTGTCATGTGAAGGAAAACATCAACCTCTACGTGATCAATCTTGATGTCTCTGATGCAACGGTACTTGCGCGCATTCAAAAACGAGCGCGAGAACAAAACCGCAGCGACGATACCCCGGAAATCGCTCAAGCACGGCTAGCTGTCTACCGCGAGCAAACAGCTCCCCTCATCGCCTACTACCAAAAAGCAGGCGTCCTCTACTCCGTAGATGGTAATCGCGACCGTCCGGAAGAAGTAACAAAAGAAATTCTACAAATTATCGTTAGTAAAGCCGCTTAAGGGCTCGCTTAAACTCACGTTCGCGATCGGCTGTGATCGCGATCAGGTCGGTGTAGTCGGTTACATAGCCGGGACGAACACGCTCGTCTGTTTTGATGTCAAAGCAGACATAGCCGAGCGTCTCCATTCTTTGGATCGTATCGGGTTCGAGTTTACCGGGTAGATAGCTATATTCGAAGAGAACCGGAGGTCTATGTTTCGAAAGGATCAACTGCGCTCCCTGCATGACGTGAGCTTCATGTCCCTCAGTATCAATCTTGAGAAAATGCACCGTAGGCAGCTCTCCCTTTTCCACAAGTGCATCGAGGTGCTCTGTCTCTACTTCTACAGACTCGGTCACCCCCGGCATACGCTCAGGATTCATCATAGAGGGCTCAATAGTGGAGCACTGCGCCGTAAGATCATTGGGGTAAAGGCACATTTGAACCTTCTGCCCAGAAATACTAGACACTGCCTTCTCGCGCACTTCAACGTTATGCGCCTGAGCAAAGCGCTTTTTCAAGCCAGCAGCAATATAGGGGTTAGCCTCATAGGCAATCACTTTACCACTTTTCCCCACCAACTTACTGTAGTGGTTCGCATAGCCGCCGCTATGAGCACCCACATCGATTACGAAATCGCCCGGCTTCGTACAATAGCCTGCAATCTTTTCACGATGCTTTTCGAGCAGTTTTCTCGTCTTTTCCCTGCCCAAAAGGCGCCAACGCATTAAAAAAGCTTTCGTCAGTGACATAACCGGAAACTATATCCACAATAAGTCGTTCTTTGCTATAGAAAACCCATGGTTGAATTTTCGCGAAAAATCCTCATCTTGGGCTGCGGCAGCGTCTGCCAATGCACACTACCTATCTTGTTGAAACACATTGATGTAGCTCCCAAGAATGTCACTATTATGGACTTTGCAGACAACCGCAAACGCATCAATAGCGCTCTGAAAAAGGGCGTACGCTATATCCAGAAAAGAGTTACTAAAGCAAACTACGCCTCTGTCCTAAAAGAACAAGTACAGGAGGGGGATATACTAATTGATCTCTCCTGGGAGATCGAAACCCGCTCTTTGATTGAGTGGTGCCACGCCAATGGGGTCGCCTTTCTCAACACCTCCGTAGAGGTCTGGAACGCCCTCAAGCAGCATCCCAAAGACCCTGCAGAGCTCACACTCTACCATCGCCAAATGGCGCTGCATGAGATGGTGCGTTCTTGGAAGAACAAGAAGGGCCCCACTGCTATCATCGATCATGGAGCCAACCCCGGTCTTGTCTCCCACTTCACTAAGCAGGCCCTGGTCGATATTGCCACGCGCTTAGTAAAGAAAAAAGACCGTCGCCGCGCCTCTTTAGAAAAGGCCTTATCGACGCAAAATTTCCCCGCACTCGCCCACCTATCCGGTGTCAAAACCATCCATATTTCTGAGCGCGACACACAAATTACGCGCGATCCCAAAAAGGTCAACGAGTTCGTCAATACCTGGAGCGTTGCCGGTCTTCTTGAAGAGGGCATGGCCCCTGCAGAAATCGGCTGGGGCACTCACGAAAGAACCCTTCCTGAAGGGGCGCGCACTCACAAAACAGGCCCGCGCAACCAAATCTTCCTCTCTCAGAAGGGGGCCAAAACGTGGGTGCAATCGTGGGTGCCCAGCGGCCCCATCACGGGCATGGTGATCCGTCATGGCGAGGCGTATAGCATCTCCAAATACTTGACCGTCTGGAAGGGCGACAAGCCCATCTACCGTCCCACCGTGCACTACGCCTACTGCCCTTGTGACTCTACGATCAATTCCCTTCACGAGCTGGAAATGCGTCATTTCGTCCCGCAAACGGACCACCGCATCCTCAACGATGAGGTGATCTCCGGCAAAGATGAGCTGGGTTGCCTACTGATGGGCCATGATTTCCGCTCTTGGTGGATCGGCAGCATTCTCGACGTCGAAGAATCACGCCGCCTCGTCCCTCATCAAAACGCTACCACGGTACAGGTAGCCATCGCCATTGTCGCCGCTGCCATCTACATCGTGCGCCACCCCAACGAAGGCTTCTGCACACCCGATGACCTCGACTACAAAGAGATCCTCGCCATCGCCAAGCCCTACTTAGGCGAGTTTCTCTCCATTCCGGTAAACTGGTCTCCCCTTGATCACGCACAAGCCCTCTCCGATTTTGGCGCCAAAGTGCCCCCCGAAAAGGACATGTGGCAATTCAGCACCTTCCAGATCGGCTGGCCCTGCGGTTAATAATCTGAGTCAGATGTATTTTTCCAATAGATTACGAGAATCTTACACGCTAAGCTTTTAAAAAAGGAAAATCTATGGCAGCAGCTGGCAGCGGCATTCCGTTTAGAGCAGAGATCGACTACGCTAGACTACACGAGAAAAAGCCTGACGAAGAACTCGTCTATGATCGAGAAGCAAAAAAAATCACCTGCGCTGCACAAGAGGCGTTGAAAGAAAACCCAGGGCGCTACTTTCAAGATGCAGGCACAATTCAAGAGTATATTAAATCAGCCTTAAGAGCTTTGCCCGAGGCCATGAAAAGCCCCGGCACGATGGCTGCTCGGGTAGTGGTTGCTGTATTTGGAGACGAGGCAGAAAAAGCACTCGCAGATCCCCTCACTTCTCGCACTCCTGCTCCGCCTCCAAAAAAAAGCACTGGTGCAGCTTTTCAAAGTTCGATAGTAGTTGGGTTTGGGTTTTCTGCGACTGGAGCTGGTGCACCCGGTGCTGCAGAGCCTCTGCGCCTAGAGCTCGGTTCATTGAGAAGGTATCTTGCTGGAGAAGATGTAGGCTTGACGATCAAAGAAGGCGTTCTTCAAGAAGCCGCCGAAGCAGACCCGCTTATTGCGAATGCAGATTTAGCGAAGCGCTTAAGCCGAGATCTGATGAGACTATCCCGCGATCAACGGTCATTGGCATTACGTGTGATCGGCAGAATAGATCGAGAAGCTCTATTGCTTCGCGGCTATGAGGGTTTTAGGGTGGCAGAAACTAAAAAAGTAGAAATCGACAAAAAAGAGGCAGCTAAAAAAGCAGAAATGGAAACAGCTGCAGCAGCAGGGAGTGGCGCAGTTGCAGCTGGTGATGCGACAGAATTGAAAGGGGAAATTTCTTTAACATGGGAGAAACCCCCTGAAGAAGCGATGCGTATTCTGCGTGGCGGAGAAACTTTGCCTGAAATTCGAACGATTGAGGACAGTATTGGATTACTGCACATCGCAGAACAATACCAGAGCGGACAGCTGGCAAGGGTAGCATTAGTAGGTCTCTTATTTTTATGTGAACAAGATGTTGAAAAGGTAAAGAAAGCCGCTGTACGTCTTGATCACATAAGTTTTGATTTTGTGAGGAAGACTCTTGCAAGTTGCCAAATCGGAAACTTTAATTCTGCATACCTAGACCTCATCGAAGACATAGCACACAATGGATCAGTACCTTTAATAGATGCAGTGCTTTCACCTGCAGCAGGCAGCCTGTGGAGTCGTCTGAGCACTCCTGCTGAGAAAGATTTGGCGATTATACGAGCAATTGAAGGGATGGCAACAAGAGGAGAAACGGCTTGGGTAGATGCAACGCTTTCACCTGCAGCAGACAGCCTGTGGAGTCGTCTGAGCACTCCTGCTGCGAAAGATTTGGCGATTATACGAGCAATTGAAGGGATGACAACAAGAGGAGAAACGGATTGGGTAGATGCAACGCTTTCACCTGCAGTAGACAGCCTGTGGAGTCGTCTGAGCACTCCTGCTGCGAAAGATTGGGCGATTTTAGAGACAATTGAAGGGATGGCAACAAGAGGAGAAACGGATTGGGTAGATGCAGCGCTTTCACCTGCAGCAGGCAGCCTGTGGAGTCGTTTGAGCACTCCTACTG
>CAZVVT010000001.1:72558-644759 GCA_964630595.1 uncultured bacterium
CAACAAGAGGAGAAACGGCTTGGGTAGATGCAACGCTTTCACCTGCAGTAGGCAGCCTGTGGAGCCGTCTGAGCACTCCTGCTGCGAAAGATGAGGCGATTCGAGGTGCAATTAACAAAATGGCAACAAGAGGAGAAACGGATTGGGTAGATGCAACGCTTTCACCTGCAGTAGGCAGCCTGTGGAGCCGTCTGAGCACTCCTGCTGCGAAAGATGAGGCGATTCGAGGTGCAATTAACAAAATGGCAACAAGAGGAGAAACGGATTGGGTAGATGCAACGCTTTCACCTGCAGTAGGCAGCCTGTGGAGTCGTCTGAGCACTCCTGCTGCGAAAGATTTGGCGATTCGAGGTGCAATCATAGAGATGGCAAGAAAAGGAGAAGTGGTTTGGGTAGATGCAGCGCTTTCACCTGCAAAGGCTAGTCTGTGGAGTCGTCTGAGTGATCCTGATGTCAAGGATCAACTACTACGACGATTTAGAGGAGCCGGCGGAGCAGGAGCGGCTGGCAGACCCTAGAAATGCTGTGTTAAAAAACTCCAGCTGCAACTCTAAACAGCGCTGGATATTTTCTGCTTTGCGAAAGCCATGCTGCTCCCCAGGAAACAGATAGTATTCCGTGCGAATGCCGCGCTCCTTCAAGCTGTCATACATCACTTGTGATTGCTGCGGCGGAACAATGGCATCCTCTGCTCCTTGGAAGATGATGACCGGCTTCGTGATGTTCTTTACATGGTGGATTGGAGAGCGCGCAATGTAGAGGTCGCGGCGTTCTGGATACGGTCCTACTAAGTGATCGGAATATTTTGCCTCGAACTTATGCGTATCGAGCTCGAGCATCTCTAAATCGCTCACACCAAAATAGTCCGCACCCATACTGAAGACATCGCGGAAAGCCAGCGCCGCCAGAGTCGTAAAACCCCCCGCACTGCCCCCCTCAATCGCCAAGCGCTGAGGATCGGCCAGCCCCTGCTCTACCAAGTAGCGCGCCGCATAGACCGCGTCATCGACATCGACAACGCCCCATTGCCCATTGAGTCGATTGCGGTACTCTCTTCCATACCCACTGCTGCCTCCGTAGTTGACGGAGACAACCGCATAGCCGCGCGACGTCCAAAAAAGCGTGCGCATATTGAGGCTCGGTGGATCGTGAGCCGTAGGCCCTCCGTGACAATAGACGATCAGCGGCGGCTTTTCTCCCGGCATGCCTACAAACTTCGGGTTGGTAGGCGGGTAGTAAAAACCATACGCCGTGCGATCGTTCTCTGTGGGATAGGCAATGGCTGTGGCTGTGGCAACATAGGCCGGATCGGGAGCTGCGCGCGACTGCTTAATGACTTTCGCCTCTCCCTCTTTGTAGAGAACAATCGAAAAGGGTTTTTGCTCTGAGGCGGCAATCATGGCGATTTGGTCGCCCTCACATTTGAGGCTTTTAACTGCCGTATAGGGCAATTGCACCTTGTTAAATTCATTCATCCCTTGCTTGGCATAGGTGCAAAAGAGGCCGCTTGAGGTGAGCGCAACCCAACTATCTCCAAAGACCCACAGAGGAAAGGCAAGCTCTCCCTCTACCGGCCAAACTGGTTTGCCATCAACGTAGAGATTCCACCAATTGGTGCGATCACTGACATAGTAGAGCCTACCATCTGCTGACCACTGAGGATCGCAAATCGATTCCACAGTGCCTCCTGCAACCGTTTTTTCCTCTCCCGTGGCAAGATCGCGCACGACCAAAAAGGTGCCATCCCACGGCATGTTGGGAAAATCCCAGCAAATATAGGCCAATTTACTTCCATCGGGACTGACCCGCGGATTTGCATAAAAATCATGGCCTGAGGCAACCACTTCGACTACCCCATCGCGAATGTGTGCAATGGTATTCACCACGCTCTGCACGTGTTCTTCCATGACATAGTAGAGAGAGCCATCGGGATGCTCGCATCCATCGGCAAAGCGGGCATTTTTTCTCGCTGTTACTGGGCTGCCATCGAGGCGGTAAATCTGCTGATCGCTGTCATTGACAAAGTAGATCTGCTCTTTGCCCACCAGCAGGGCACCCCCGCCATATTCATGCACGCGACTGCGCACGTTGTATTTGCGCTCTAAAAGATCCCTTTCTCCCTGCTCCTCATTCCAAGACATCAGGGTCGATCGTCCCCCTTCGAGCGGCCGTCCCTCTACCCAGTAGATCGTTCCTTTTCGGATCTGGATCTCCTTAAACCCCACGCCTCCTGCAGCGACCTCCTTTGCCGTGATGGGCGAATCCCAGGTTCCATAGGGGGCGGCGGTTTGGCCAAAAAGTGCGGTGGCAGCAAGAGCAAGAGCGAGCTTTTTCATAGAAACGAGACTATCAGATCCGCAAATATTTTCGGCTCTTCCACATGGAAGAGATGGCCCATGTGGGGCTGCAGATGAAACCGCGATCCGCGAATCTGTTCGTGCAAAAACTTCGCTTCCTGCGGAGGAAGGAGCAGGTCCTCTTCTCCTGCAATCACCAGAGTAGGCACCTTAATTTGGTGCGCTGTGGCATGAGAATTAAAGGCCAAAAGCGCCTCCACCTGCCCCTTATAACCCTCGATCGACTGTGGATCTTTGCACATCGCATCGACAAATGCTTTAGGATTGCCCGGTTTCTTAAAAAAGTGCTGAGAATATACCCAGGGGGCAATTCCATGAGCGGCCTGCTCCATACTGATTCGACGTAAAGCGATGTGTGAATGAAAAAGATAGGCTGAGACCGGATTGATGTGCGAAGAGGTAGAGTAGAGGACCAATTTCTGCGGAGGGCGCCTGCGCGCCACCGTCTGCGCAACACAGCCCCCCATGGAGTGGCCCAGCAGAAAAAATTCCTCCACTTCTAACTGGTCAAGAAGATGGAGCACATCCTCTGCCATCTTTTCGATCGTATAGTGACCCTGCACTCCCCTATGATCGACCAAAATAAGCTGAAAATGGCGCGCCAGGTGACTCTGGATGGGCTTCCAAAGAGTCAGATCACTGGAAAGTCCGGCGATCATCACCAGGGTCGGCCCCTTTCCAACTACCTCGTAGTTTACACTTGTTTTTGGCATACTATTCCCCGTGTATACCAAATCGAAGCATATTGCCGTTATAGGTGCCGGAGCTGCCGGCGTATTTGCTGCAGTACACTGCAAAGAGCTCAACCCCGATGCGCACGTTGTCCTCTATGAAAAGACGCGCCAGCCGCTTGCCAAGGTGCGCATTTCCGGCGGCGGCCGCTGCAACGTCACCCACGCCTGCTTCGACCCAAAACAGCTTGTCACCTATTACCCTCGGGGCAGCAAAGAGCTGCTTGGCCCTTTTCACCGCTTCCAGCCACGCGACACAGTTGAGTGGTTTGCAAAGCGAGGCGTCATCCTCAAAACGGAAGCCGATGGGCGGATGTTTCCCATCACCGACTCTTCTCAAACGATCATCGACTGCTTGATGGGGGAAGTAAAGCGCTTGGGTGTTGAACTACACTTGGGCACAAAAATCGAAACGCTGCCTGAAGCGGAGGCGATCATCCTCGCCTCCGGCTCTGCAGGTTACGAACTCGCTAAAGAGGCTGGACACACCATTGTCGAGCCCGTTCCCTCTCTCTTTACTTTCAACGTGCCTACCTCTCCCCTGCTCGATCTCGCCGGAATCAGCGTTCCTCATGTGCGCGTGCGCCTCTTCAAACATGTCGCGGAAGGACCTTTACTTCTTACCCACTGGGGCTTTAGCGGTCCCGCCATCCTGCGCCTCTCCGCCTTTGCCGCGCGCGAGCTACATGCTTGCAACTACCAAGCAACGCTGACGATTGAATGGGGAACTGAGCCTCTTGCACGCAATTTGCGCAGTCGACTCACCCCTGAACAGCTGGTCAAAGATCACTACGCCATTGATGGAAAGACCACCTACAAGCAGGAATTTGTGACGGCGGGCGGCATCGAGCTCAAAGAGGTGAACTTCCAAACCATGGAAAGCAAAAAGCGTCCTGGACTCTACTTTGCGGGCGAAATTCTCAATATCGACGGGGTAACGGGGGGCTTTAACTTCCAGAATGCTTGGACGACGGCTTATCTGGCTGCGGCTGCAGCGGCTGCACCATCGCCATCTCTATCGCGACCATGAACCAGGTAGCAGGTAGGAGCTCTTAAAGGCACTCCTGCAGCGCTCATACCACGTGCAATCGCGAGACCAACCAAACCCGCACCGTAATGAATCGCCCCTAAAGCAACGCTTGCCGCAGTAGGCCCTAAATAGGGCGCTGCAGCGGCCCCTTCAAGAATTTTGCGACTCGAAAAAGACCTCCCTGGTTCTAAGAAGCCCCGAGTACTATGAACAATTCGTTTCGCTGTTTCTCGCAGGTACCCGTGAAAGCGATGAATGGTTACATCTGCGCCTGGCACGTCATATCCCAGCAATTCACTTCCGCAACACTGCACGATATCTCCATCATACTGCACGTGCACCAGCTTCACTGTTTTATCCTTCAAGTGTGCAGCCAAAACTCTATTTGTGCCTTTTTCAACAGCGGGGGCGTTGTGCGTGTAGAGACGAACCGATTTCAGTTCTGGAATAGAGGCAAGAGCCGCTGCTGTCAAACGCTGTGCATGCGATCCGCCCAAACTATGCCCGCTGAAAACCACCTCAGTGGCTCGAGACATTTTCAGAATTTTGATCAAGTCGTCTTGTGCCGCTTCAAAAGCGGCAATACCAACGCCGAACGGGTGAGCATCGTCTATCCAATTCTGTGGCGAAACGGTTCCTCGAACGGCTACATGCAATGTTTCAGGATCACTTGCCTTACGGAAAAAGACCGCATGAAAATCAGCCTCTCTGTTGGAGTAGACCCCTGCGCAAACCAGCACATCGTTTGACAAAGCAATGACTTGCCCACGCACAAGCGCTTTGTAGGCAGCTGATTTCGCTAAAAATTCCGAGAGGGTCAATTCTTTTTCTTCCGAAGTGGCAGCGGCAAGACTCGCCACATCCAGCAGGTAGTTGCAGTCATGTCCGAGCCATTTCGCATACGGAATTGGTTTGCTTTTATCTACAAAAGCGTCGAGTACTGATTGTTTTTTCTCTCCCAAAACAACGGTGGAGAAAAGACGCGCTAGTTGAGCCAATTGAGGGGGCGTGAGATAGGCAAAATCTCTCTGGATAAGCAGCGCCGCGCTCTCTTCCTCTGTCAGCAGGCAGCGAACTCCCATACCTCCTGAACGCAGCGCCACAAAAGCGTCGTGCAGATCGTCGATGGTTACCGTCGCTGCAATGCTGATCAAAATCGAACGCACATCTCCCAGTGTATATTCAGAGCGCGCCTGTAGGCCCAAATCTTGCAGCACCTGATCTACCAGTCTTTTGCCATACGTAGCATACAAGCAGGTGCGCGCGTTGGGTATTCGCACATCCATTTTCGCGCTTATTTTCGAAAGCCCATTGAGGATCCACAGTAGATTGTCCTCTTTGCGCACACCTGCGAGATCAAAATGAAACGCCCCGCGAGCGCCCGCAGCGGGGGCGCCTTTTAAAGCAGCATCGGGAAGTCTAAAGTCTGCAGGAATGCCCCCCGCTTTTTCAATTTCTCGCAGTTGTACTGCTAGCTGATCCGCTTCTGCCTGCGCTTTTGGATCGCTCGGATCAAATCGGAAGGGCCTTTCATCAACTGGTCTAACAAACTCCCCCGCTCCGCCAGCCGCAGCTATGCGCCCTGCAACAGAGGGCATCGCCGCTCCGAAAAACTCTTCTGCTGCAGTGGGAGGCGTTACTCCAACGGGTTCTGCAATAAGGGCCCTCATGGCAATATTTACGACCTCTTTTGCTTGTTGTTCTGCAATCAACCCTCCTAAGTCACCAGGCGGTGTCACTACAACATGGCGCGTCACGCTTCCCGTTGCTCCGCTTGTTGATGCAGTTCCTGCCGAGTGAGAAGTCTCTTCCGTTGAAGATTCCTCTCTAAAAGGAGACATCTCTGCCTCATCTTCAAATTCTACCGGACTCGCTCGTCCTTCTGACGATATTGGACTCTCTTCTCTAACCGATCCTTCTACAGAGGGTTCTACAAATGAATCGTCACTCACCGACTCGGACAAGGCATCGAGCTCTGAGACCGCGTATTCGGGCTCAAGAGTGTCCGGATGAGGAACACGCGGCAGTCTTGCTGACAGCGGAGGTGGAGGTGGCAGGCGCGGGGGTGGCAGTGGAGGTCTCGAAACTAAAACGATGGGCTCTTCTGCTCGAGGCGGCTGAACACAACCAAAAAGCTTCTGAAAGAAAGTCGCGATGGCACGCCACACTTTTCGAGCTAACGCGCGCAGCCCCGATTCAGGCGCTATCTGATGAATGCGTGGACGCTCCAACGCATCGCGACGCAAAGGGGGGTGCGGAGGATGAATTGGCCGTTGAGGACCACGAATGCTCATAAGACCCCATAGTATCGCATCGTCTTATTAAGAATTTGCAAAGCGATTCTGGGACCCTTTTTCCTGCAGTTGAAGAGAGAAAAGGCGAAAAGCAGCACCCTCGTCGTAGATGTCCATTTTCTCGCGGTTTTTAAGCCATTTGGCCAACCGCGTGGTGAAAGGCAGGAGAAGCGCCTCGACCGCTACTTTAACCCCCCACATGGTCAATATAAGGCTCAGAAGCTCTCCTGCCGGAATCACACCATAAAATGCTAATAATGAGAATGTTACGCTATCCAGGCCGGCAGCGATGGCGGTAGAGGCCAAAAAGCGAGCGCCCATCATGCGCCCCTTGAGTCGGACCTTAAAGCGGGCTCCTAGGAAGGAGTTGAGGGGTTCTGCCAGGAGATAGCTGATCAGGGAGGCGGCGACGGTGCGTGTGCTGAGGGCGAAAAGGGACTCGAAGAGGTGGTTATTGTTGGCGAAGGCAGGACTGGGCAGAGAGAGGACCAAAAAGCCGTAGAGGACAAAAAAGGCATTAAAGAAAAAGCCGCACCAGATGGCTCTGCGAGCCTGTCCGAAGCCGTAGACCTCGGTAATGATATCGGAGAGGATGAAGGTGAGGGGGAAAATGAGCGTGCCGGAGTCGGTGTCGAGGCCAAAGAGGTGTACCAGGCGCGGGTTGAACCAGTTGGAGAGGACAAGCACCATTGTATAGGCGGTGGTCAAGAAGTGGGCAAAGTTCATATTCTTAGGACTCCATGGCTGGTCATTTTTTTAAAGAGACGCGTTCCTCGTTTTTGTGGACCCGCCTGCTCAACGCCCCTTTCTGGGGCATCTTTACGATGCTCACGCTTGTCCTCTACAAGGACATGCACGCCACACCTCTGCAGATTACCGTGCTGGTAGCAATGAAGCCCCTGGCTGGCCTTCTCTCCCCTTATTGGAGCCTGGCGGTTCACGGGAGAAGTGACCGCCTGGTTTCCAACTTAGTTTGGGGCAATATTATAAAGTTTATTCCCTTTTTGGTTTTCCCTTTTCTCAACAATGTCTGGCTTATGATCGCCGCTTTTGGCGTCTACATGGCTCTTTCCCGCGGCGTCACCCCTGCGTGGATGGAGATTATCAAGCGCAATGTGGAGGGCAAAGAGCGCGAGCGCATCACGCAGCTCGGCTCCGCCATCGACTTCCTTGTCGGCGGCGTCATGCCGGTAGCCTTCAGCTTCTTCCTCGACCACTACGAATTTGATTGGCGCTGGATCTTCTTCTGGACCAGTGTCCTGGGCATCTTCTCCACCCTCTTTCTTCTCCGTCTCCCCGTAGGCGGCAAACACACCATCACGACAGACGAGGTCCAGCACACCCTTGCCAAGCCCCTCCAAATTGCCTGGAAGCTCCTCAAAGCCCGTCCCGACTTCGCCCGCTTCCAACTGGGTTATATGTTTGGCGGATCGGCCCTCATCATGATCCACTCGGCGCTGCCCTACTTCTTCGTCGACGTGCTGCATCTCAACTACGTAGAGATGACCACCGCGGCCAACCTCTGCAAAGGAATTGGCTTTGCTCTCTCTTCTCCCTTATGGCTCAAGCTCTTTGATCGCTGGCACATCACCCGCGTAGCGAGCTTCGTGATCCTCCTCGCTGGCCTCTTCCCTCTCGTGCTCTTTGCCGCGACCTGGCATGTTGCTCTGGTCTATCTCGCCTTCCTTCTCTACGGTACCATGCAAGGCGGCAGCGAACTCACCTGGCACATGTCCGGCCCGGTCTTCGCCCAGCACAAGGACTCCTCGACCTACAGCTCTCTCAACGTCCTCACCGTCGGCCTGCGCGGCTGCTTCGCCCCCGCCCTCGGCTCCCTCATCCTCACCTCCCTTTCCGCCGGCTGGGTCATGGTGCTCGCCGCCGCCCTCTGCGCCACCGGCGCTATCACTCTGCAACGACTCCGCAAACACTCTTAAAATCCTATGCCCAACAATTTTTTTCAGGAAAAAGAATCCGAAACTCTCGATTACAAATTAACGTGGCATTTAGACCGCGCAGAACTCCTTCGAGATATTCTATCTCTAGCGAATGCTGATTCAAAGCATCCAAGACGTTTGGTCTTTGGTGTTGCAGATGACTTGAAAAACTTCCCCGGCGTTGGGAAAGACCCCAATCGTTTAAATCAGGCCGAACTGGTGGACTGGTTGCGCAAGATGAAGCTCAACCATATCCCTAAGGTAAATCTCGAAACCATTTGCGATGCCAATGCAGAATTCGATATTATTAATATCGAAAACACTCTTGAAAAGCCTTACTACTTAGAGGAACTTTATAGGAATGGCAAGACAACGCTATACCCAGGCGCTATATACACGCGTGACAAAGACACCAATACACCCAAAGATCGGTGTGCTCGTCAGCCTCAAATCGAAAAAATGTACAAAGAGCGTTTTGGAATTCTTAACAACCGCAATAAATTAATAAAAACGGCCATCGAAGATGCTCATTATAACGAAACCCCCGGGATAGGTAACTTTCGCTTAGATGGGCAACACGAATTGCTTTCTTCAGTTTCAGAATGCGAACTATCCCAAGACATTATTAATCTTCTGAGAGAGTGCGTTAAACTGGAAGGTGTTTGCAATGGACGCCCGGTCCCGGGATACGCCACACCGTCAATTGTTAAAATCAAAAACAAACAACTTCGCGAAGCGCTGGAAAATTTTCTTGCATCCAATGCGCCTTAGCATGCTTTCCAGAGGTTCTTTAAAATCAAAGTAGCGATAAGGGAAGCATTCCCCGTCTGAACTTATACCTCTTCAGACCTCAACAGCACCGGTTTTCGCCGGGCAACAAACGGTATCGCGAGGGTCCTTCAAAATTATTTTCAAGACAACCTCCTTCCAGCCCTTTAGGGGGTAGAACTCGAAGATCTTATCACCCTACAAAATTCATTGCTATTCAAAATCAACATCTTCTCCATTACCTCCATCCCCACCTCTAAGCCAGCCGAAGCTGCCAGCCGCACCAGCTCGGCCGTTGCGCTCGCCAAGACTCGCCTTTAACTCCGCCTCGAAGAGCGCCGGATCAACCACTCCATCGAGTTTACCGCCGGCATCGCTCAACAGGATTTCGCTGCGCTGCACATCGACTAATTGAGCGAGAGATTTGTAGCACTCAACGTAGTGCTGCGGATGCATGAGCTCGATGATGCGAGTGCCGGGGCGACAGAAGACGATGTTGGTGAATGCAGCACCGTGGGGAGCAATGATAACGTCGGCGGAGTGGAAGAGGGCGGCTTGCTGTTCAACGGTGAGCTTTTCGGCGTAGATGGTGGTGAAGCCGTGAGCGGCAAGGATCGGAAGAAGAGCCGGTTCGTTGAGGATGCGACGACGAGAGGCGCAAGAGCGAGAGATGTAGATGCGCTTGGGGCCGGAAGGTGCGTCACTTTTGAGAAAGAGCGAGCGCAGGTAAGTGATCATCCACTTTTGCGGTTCAAGACGCGTGGGAACGAGGACATCGTCTGCTTCAATCATTGTGTGCGCATCGGCTTCGATGATTTGGTCGGAGCAGATGTGGAGAGCTTGGAGACTCTCCTTTTGGAAGGCGAAGCGAAGTTGGGGAAAGTAGAGCTTGTCGTAGCGTTGGTGCTGCAGGAGGTGCAGCTTGGGTAGAACTTCGAGCATCCAATGGTAGTAGCATTCCGCGCCCTTGGTGGTGACGACGGCGACGCGGCCGGGATAGGAGCGTTGGACGCGAGGCAGGGCGAGGCGATGAAGGATATTGAGTTGGTCGGGCGAGGGCTTGGACCAGTCATTGGCATTGTCGAGGAGGACTTGGTCCGATTCGGTGATGACCAGGCCTTGGGCCTGCGTAATGCGGCCGCGGGGAACGATGGCGACGTAGCCGTCAACGGTGACGCCGGGGATGTCCTTACTGAAGGCGACGGATTTGGCGGGGCCAATGAGACGGGAAGAGATGGGGCTTTGACGCAGGAGCTCTACCAGCTGCGGCTTAAAGACTACAACTAAGAGCAGTGAGGCAAGAATCCACTTTATTTTTGAACGCACACTTGACTAGCGTAGGGGTTTGTGTGGTATATTTCCACCATGCGTTTGTGTTGTTGTTATCCATAACTGCTCGAAAGACCCAAAAACATTAAAAGGATAGTAACATGTGCGCAGAACACCCCAAAAAAAGATTTCTCTCTCTCCAGTCCTGGATCGGCATTGCCCTTCTGCTGGGAATTTTCTCTAGCCTCGTGCCCTTCCCGGGCCAGCAAAGCGTAGCGGAGGTCATCCTCTCGCTCTTCACCTCGGCGCTGAAGTTTGTCAGCCTACCGACGATCTTCCTTGCACTGGTGACCACCATCATCGGCTTCAAGGAACGCGCTGAGTTCAACTGGCTGGCGAAGCGCGTGGTAAGTTGGACGCTGCTCACGACAGTGATTGCTGCGACCATTGCTCTGGCTCTCTTCCTCTTGCTCAACCCCGTCAGCAATCACGTCGTTGCCAATGAGACTCTTCAGCTGACTTCGGGAGGCTGGTTCAAACATCTACTCAGCTCGATCCCCAGCAATCCAATTCAACCCTTCTTGGAAGGGAATGTGCTGGGCGTTTTGGTGATTGCCATTGCCGTGGGTTTGAGCCTGTTGGCCATCCCAGGCAAGGACAAGGTGCATGATGTGCTCAACCCCATGCTTGGCGCGATGATGCGTTTGGTACGGGCGTTGATGGTCATCATCCCCTTTACTGTGTGGGCCGCGATTGTCACCTCCTTCAACGATCTGACGGATGGAGCGATGCTGCGCCAGCTGGGCCTTTACCTAGCCGTTGTCGTAGGCGCCAACCTGCTGCAGGCTTTTGTGGTGATTCCCCTTCTCCTCAAGCTGCGCGGCATGGATCCCTTTAGCGCCATGAAGCGCTTTATGCCCGCACTGACGGTGGCCTTCTTTTCCAAATCCTCTGTGGCCACGATGCCTGTCGCCATCAAGACCGCCGAAGAGCAGATGAATATCCGCCCCGAGGTTTCTCGCTTTGTCTTCCCCATTTGCACAACGATCAACATGAATGGTTGCGCCGCCTTTATTTTAGCGACGGTGCTCTTCGTCTCGATGCAAGCGGGCATGACCTACACGCCCTTTGAACTGATCGGTTGGATTGGCGTGGCGACCATTGCAGCGGTGGGCAATGCAGGCGTACCGATGGGTTGCTACTTCCTCTCTTCAGCACTGCTGGCAGGCATGAATATGCCGCTGGGGCTGATGGGATTGATTCTCCCCTTCTACAGCTTCATCGACATGTTGGAAACAGCGATCAACGTCTGGTCCGATGGTGCCGTGGCGATGCTGGTCAACGATCAGAAGGAAAAGTCCCTTGCATGTAGCCTATGATGTCTCCATCTTAGGGCGCAGCAACCGCAACGGCGGTATCTTCCGCACGATCGATAACATCTACCAAGAGTTGCAGAAACAGCCGGAGGTTGCGCTCATTCCCGTCGCAACCGAATCGGCGAAAAGCCACCTCGCCGCGCTCGAAAAGCCCCTCTTCTGGCCACGCTTCTTCAAGCACGCGCCTCTCATTAGTCGAGCCGTTGTCCGCCAAGCTGATATCTTCCACACCTCCTACGTCCCCATCCCCGCCCGCGCCCGCAAAGCGCCCTGCTCCATGCTCGTCCACGACCTGCTTCCCCTCGAGCGCAAAGAGGACTTTCCCCCCGACGTCCACCGCCGCTTCCAAAAGATCCTCAGCTCACTGCAGCCCGAGGACCTCGCCATCGTCACCACCGAGTATGTTAAAGAGCGACTCAACCACCCCAACACTGCCGTCATTCCTCTCGCCGCTTCCGCTCACTTCTACCCCCGCTCGGTTGCTCCCGAACCCTTCTTCCTCACCATCGGCAGCCCCCTGCCCCGCAAAAACCTCGCCCGCGTTATTGCCGCTGCGGAAAAGGCCAAAGTCAAGCTCATCATCGCTGAAAATGTTAGCGACGAAGAGCTCGCCCGCCTCTATTCCGCCTGCACAGGTTTCCTCTACTGCTCCCTTGCCGAAGGCTTCGGTCTGCCGGTTCTCGAAGCGATGCAATGCGGTGCTCCCGTTGTCACTTCCAGCACCACAGCCACTGCCGAAGTCGCTGGTAGTGCCGGCCTGCTCGTTGACCCCACCAGCATCGATGAGATCGCCGACGCTATCCATCGTTTAAGTGACGAGTCTCTGCACGGGCAACTGAGAGAAAAGGGCTTTGCACGTGCAAGAGAGTTCTCTTGGGAGAAGACGGCGCGCGGGTACATTCATGCTTGGAAAAAATTGTTATACTCATGAAATAATTTCTGTTTACGGCAGCAGCAGAACGCCGAGATTGGTCAAAATACATCCCGTGCTCTTCGCAATAGTTATCCCAAAAACACCCATCTTCCAACAGACAAAACAGTGTTTCCAAGGTTATGCGCTAAAATAGCGGGCCAAAGGCTACCCGTTTTTTCTCGAACCCATCCGAAAAGAAACCCCGAGAGAAGAATAAACGGGCTAAAACTCCAGCTGATATCTTTTGTAGCCGGCGAGTATTCGACAATATGAACAGCGGCAAACAGAAGAGTCGTTAACAGCACACCCCAACCAATGCGTGCATTAAAGACTGTCCAGTTGCGCACAAAATAGCGGTTACAAAGAGCGAGCAAAACGCCTCGATACACCGGCTCTTCCCCAAGACCCGGCATAGTCAATTGAAAGAGAAACGTTTCTTTCATTGGCGCATCAGACAAACCTCCATTAAAAAGAACATCTGCCGTCACGCTCACAACTCCAAGAACCAACCCTAAAACTGCACCCCATACCCATCCAGAATTCTTTTTGGGCAATACATAACCCACCTCTTTCGAAGACATCCATTGGAAGAGAAAAACCACCGCCAAGGGCCAAAGAATCTGTAAAACCTTTCCCGTCCAATTCCAGTAACCACCAAAAAAATGCGTACCCCGAAACAAATTAAGCAAAAACTCATCTAGCCACAACGCACCAAATAGGATGGGGATGATCTTGAGAAGCCGGCATTCTCTACGAAGATAGGCAAGGCAGCCGATGGGAATTGCTGCAAACAAAAGCTGTAAAACCGACGCAACAACAATAGAGCTGAAAAACATATTTGTAGTATTTCATGTACCATAAATTAGTTGCAAAAAGTTACATACTACGGGAACGAACGCAGACGCGGGCGATGCCGAGGATCGTGCTCTCTTCGACCACGAGTTCGAAGGGGCCGATTTGGGCCGATTCGCCGGGTTCAGGGTGGTGACCGAGAAGCTTAATGAGAAGGTCGGAGAGAGTCTTCACATCGGGCTCGGAGATCTGCTGGCCAAATTCGTGAGAGAATTCCGTGAGAGTCATGGAGGCGGAGATGTGGCGCTCGACGAAGGAGCCTTTCGTTGTGTCGAAGCCGTCGCCGAAGATGCGGCGTAGCACGTCGCGGAGGGTGATCATGCCGATGGCCTGGCCGTTGTCAGCAAGGACGATCGCGGCCTGTTGTTGGTGGGCGCGGAACTGCGAGAGGATATCGCCGACAGGAGCAGAGTGGGAGACAAACCAGGGGCCTTTGGCCACGTCGCGGACCTTCTTGTAGCCATTGGCGCGGATGAGCCAGCGGTGGTGGGCCACGGCGATGATGTTCGTGCGGTAGCGGTGGAAGATGGGGATGGAGGAGAAGCCCACCTTCTTGCAAAAGTCGCGCACCTCTTCAACGGTAGCGGAGGAGGGCAGCATGCGCAGGGATTCCAGCGGCACCATGATGTCCTTGACCTTCGTTCCATGGAGAGAGAAGAGGTTGCGCACGACAACGTTGACCTCGTCACTTTCCATATGGCCAAAGCTCGCCTCTTCTTGCTGCTCCAGCACGCGCTGCAGCTCCTCACGAGAGAGGAGGGCGGTTTTTTCCATGGCATCGGTGCGGCTGAGCTTGCCAGTAAGGCTGACGAGAAGACCGAAGAACCAGATAAAGGGAAAGAAGAGCAGCGAGGAGAAGCGCAGCATGGGAGCTAAAGCGATGGCGATCTGCTCAGACCAGCGGCGGGCGGCGAAGAGGGGCGCGAGTTCGGCGAAGATGATGACGAGGGCAAACTGGCTCAGAAAGGCCACGTCGGGGTTGAAGCCCACGGAGGCGTAGAGCTGACGCGAGCACTCCGAACCGAGCTGCATGGCAAGGTTACTACCAATCAGAGCCGTACCGAAGAGCCGGGTAGGTTTTTCTAAAAGTGCGTAGATCCACTTCGCCGACTGCTTGCCTTGCGAGAGGTAGTAGTGCAGACGGATGCGGCTGAACGAGATGGTGGCCATCTCACCCATGGTGTAATGAGCCTCTAAGACGATGCACAGAAGAGTCAAGGTCAGCCAAAAAATCATGGTTGCTCTTTCTCCAATCGTTTAATCCACACACGCCGTATGCGCTTTTGGTCGGCGGCTAAAATTTGGAAGAGGAAGCCGTTGTCAATCATCTGATCGCCCACTTTGGGAATATCTCCCATCTTCTCCGTGAGCCATCCTCCCAAAGTAGTCATATTCGCCTGACTCTTGAGGTGCACACCGAAGAGATCGCTAAACTCGGAGAGCTCCAACTTGCCCGAAGCAACCACCGTGTCATCCCCCGCTCTTGTATAACGCAATTTCTTGCCGGGATCCTCCGCCTTGCTGCCAACAACCTCTTCAATCAGATCTTCCCAAGCAATCGTACCCGCTACCGTTCCATATTCATCGACCACAATCGCCAGCGTCTCGCTACGCGCCGGCATTTGACGCAGCAATAGGCGTGCACGGGTGTTTTCGGGAACGAAAAAACAGGTGGAAAGAAGCGGCTTGAGGTCCTCTCCTTTTGTGATCGCATCGCGGTGGAGAAAGAAGCTACGCGAGGAGATCACCCCCAGCAAGTTGTCCAAAGAGCCGCTGATCACAGGAACCTTGCTGCGCCCCTCATCGACGATCAGCTGCATGAGGCGCTCAATGGGCTGCCCAATATCGTACGACATCACCTCATCTCGAGGACGCATAAGCTCTTTGACCGAAGCCTCCTGCAATGTGAGAAAGCCCTCTACTAAACCACACTCTTCACGCGACAAAACCTCCGTTACTTTAGGATGCCGGAAGAGTTCGTGTAGCTCCTGCGAGGTGATCTCCTTGGGACGCTTCATGAAAAAGAAGAGACAGCGCGAGACGTAGGAGGTAATCAAAGTAATGACAAAGCGCAAGGGCGCCATGATCTTCGCAATGAAGACGTACAGCGTTGCCACATGTGTACTAATCGCCACATTGTGCGCAAAGCCAAGAGACTTTGGAATCACATCACCCACAGTGACGACGATGAAGAGGGGTAGCCCAACCTTTAACCACCAAGAAGCCTCCTCCCCAAAATAGTTGGAGGCAAAGTTCTGCACGAGCAGTGAAGCGATGATGTCCAGAATGTAGAGCATCACCAGCAGTTCGCGTGGCTTGAGAACGAGTTGCGCTACAGCACGACGGCGTGCATCCGGGCTATTTTTCCATGAACGAACTTGAGGTTGAGAGAGGGAGAGCAGAGCCGTTTGTGATGCAGCAAAAAATCCGGCCGCTAAGGCTGAAAGGATAATGCCGAGAATCAGAAACAATCAGCCTTCCTTAAAAAGTATTTTTTGATAGCCATCGGGGACTAGCCCTAAAACCCGCATCAAGGCCAACTCTACCCATTGCGGGTCTTCTGATCCAGCTAAGGTTGCCTTGAGCTCCGCATTGACACTCTTAGCCGCCACTAACTGCTTCGACACCTGCACGCTCTCTTCTAAAAGCTGCGCCCTTTCGAGAAGAGCGCCTGTTAGAGCGCGCTCAAAGAGGATGGCAGCCAAAAGCAGAAAGGCAACAAAACGCACTTTGGGGTGCGTTTGCTGCCTTAAGAACAGTTCTAACATACTAAGCTGTTACGGAAGTTGTGTTGTCATTTGTACTTGAGTTGTGGGGAAGAACTTACGCAGCACCTTCACTGCATCCAGCCCATGCTCCGCCATCTTATTGGCCGTCCAGAGACAAAGACCTGTTCCAGGCCCTTTGCCGTACCCTGTAAAGGTCACAACATCCCCTTCCACAACTACGCTAAAGTCGGAAGAGAGAAGCTTTTCTTTACCCACCAACTTCTGGAAGTTCACGAAATCCATCTCTTTTGTGCCGCTTGCACCCTGCACACGCACACCACATACCTTACCCGAAGAGGGGTCTTGGTAGGCAGAAACAGCCGTCACATCAGAGACGCCCACCTGTTTTGCCAGATCCGATTTCTTAATCAAGAAGGTCCATGCTGTGCTGCTGCGATCACTGGCGGCCAGAGCGCTTTCTACGCCGTTCATGGCGCAGTTCATCTCTTTTCTCCACACCGCTTGAGGAGCGGCTGTGCGGCCGGCACAGTGTTCCGTCCAGGTGGCGGCAAAAAGACCACCGCAGGCTGCCGTGTCGCACTGACGCATCACCACAAAGCGCGTTGCATTCACCGCACGCTCCACTCCCTTCTTGTACATGCAATTCAGACCTGTATAGCCCACTTGAGAAGCTTCGAATTGATAGTAAGCATCTTTATTGCGCGATGCTTGGTAGTAAGCTTGCGTACGTGCTGCGATCGCCAGTGCCGCTAGCGCCTCGTCTTGCATTGCACAGTCGTACTGCGTCGAAAGCGTATCCTTGAGGAACTCCTCGACATTCACATGGTTCACTACATTGACTCTGCCATCGACTGCATAGACATACATGCTGCCGGGATAGGCAACTCCGTCGACTGTAATGCTCGCCTGCGCTCCGGGGACAATGGCAATCTGGAACGTGCCAATGTACTCCTCGCCCCACTTCACACCATCCAGTGTTGCCTTCGCAGGGTAATCTTTACCCCACACGCCTGAAGAAGAGATCGTGCAATCGGCTGGATTGAAAACGCGGTAGGGTCCACTCACGGCGATGTCTACTTGGTCCGCATCCTTCGCGATCAATACCTTCACGGTCGGTGCAGCCGGGTGAAGCATGCCCCACCATGGATTAGGCAGTGGCTCTTTTGCTGACCAGAGAGGCATAGCAAGAACAGTTGCTATTGCTAATAGTACATTTCGAAGTGCTCGCATTGCTTTTTTAGCTCCTTTTCACATGATTCACCGCAAGTTCGGTGGCTAGCCGCCCTCGGGGAGTACGCTTAATAAACCCTTTCATGATGAGGTATGGCTCTAATACCTCCTCAATCGTGTCGGCCTCCTCGCCTAAGGCGATAGCCAACGTATTTAACCCTACTGGGCCCCCACCATAGTGGTGCACCAGGATTTTTAACAGCTTTAGATCAACTTCTTCAAGCCCCAAAGCGTCCACGGCCAGCATATCCAGGGCCGCTTGAGCCAGCTTTTGCCCGATTTGCCCCCTCGCCGCCCTCACCTGGGCATAGTCCCGCACAAAGCGCAAAAGATTGTTCGCCACCCGCGGCGTCCCTCGAGCTCTCTCTGCAATCAACGCACAAGCATCATCCTCAATGCTTTGAATGTCAAGGACTTGCGCCGATCTGCGCACAATTTTTGCCAAATGGTCCGAAGTGTAATGGTTGAGGCGAAAGAGGCTTGAAAAACGCGAACGCATAGGTGCGGAAAGAAGCCCTACCCGCGTCGTGGCTCCAATCAAAGTAAACCGGTTGAGCTTTACCTGGACCGAGCGCGCTGCCGGCCCGCTATCGATCACCAGATCAAGGGTAAAGTCCTCCAAGGCGGGATAGAGGTACTCCTCGACCACCTTGTTCAGGCGGTGGATCTCATCGATGAAGAGAAAGTCGCCCTCTTTCAGCGAGGTCAAAATGCCGGCTAAATCCCCTGCCCGCTCCAACACCGGCCCCGAAGTCACCACGAGATTGCCTCCCGTTTTCTTCGCCACCAAATGGGCCAGCGTCGTCTTCCCCAGCCCCGGCGGCCCTGCGAAGAGAATATGATGAAGTGGCTCTCCACGTTCCATCGCTGCCTCGATCACAACGCTGAGTCGCTCGATCAACTCCTCCTGCCCCACAAAATCGTCAAACTTGGAAGGACGCAAGGGAAGGTCAAACTTGTTGTCCTCCTTCACCATCGAGGACTGCACAAAATCGGGTGCGTTCATATTCATTTTTCGTCATTACTATTACCATGTCTGGCAATTCCATATCTATCCTATTCGAGGGAAGCTTTCTGGGGTGGGGAGAGCTCGAACCAGAGATCAAAACGGGCGTCTACCATTACACCAACAGCCTCTTTCGAGCTCTTCTCTCTTCCCAGCAGATCCACCCCTGGCCTGTGACCTATCGCTCACCGAAGATGCACAGCGCTTTAGAGCAACTCATTGCAAAAGAGTCTTGGCGAAAACCTCAACCACCTGCACAACTCTTCTATTCCTCTTTCGAAGCGATTCCCGACGCCATACGGAGCCAAAATCTCCCCGTCGTGCTCACCATTCACGACCTTATCCCTTTTCAATTCGAAGAGGGTGAAGGCTTTGGCAGAGGAACGATCCAGGCGATTGACTCTCTTCAACCCCATGACAGAATTCACGTGGTCTCCCACCACGTGCGTGATCAAGTGATCTCCTTTCTCGGTCACAATCCCGATCTCGTCACGGTCATCCCTCAAGGAATCCGCGCCCTTCCTCCCAGCTCCTTTACCCGCTCCTATCCCTACCTTCTTTCTGTTTCTCGCCAAGACAAACGCAAAAACTTTCCGCGCCTCGTCCGCGCCTTTGTCAATGCGTGCGAGCAAGATCCCTCTTTTCCGTGTCATCTCGTGATCTGCGGAGCACAGCGATGGGGCACGGCTGAACTATACGACGAACTTGATCGCCAGCTCTATTTTCACAATCGCATCCATATCTTTGAGGATATCTCGGATGAAGAAATCTCGGGTTTATACCGAGGAGCTTTTGCCTTTGTTGCTGCCAGTATCATGGAGGGCTTTGGCCTTCCCGCGCTCGAAGCGATGAGTGTGGGCACACCCGTGCTGGCCTCCAACACCAGCTGCTTTCCCGAAGTGTACGGCGATGCTGCTCTCTATTTTGACCCTCTCAACGAAGAGGAGATGGCTCACCAAATCCTCCATCTTTACCAACACCCCGATCTGGTTCACGATCTGCGTAATAAAGGACTTGCGCAAGCCCAGCTCTATTCTTGGGAAAGGTTGTTGCCTCGCTATATTGATTTATTTAAGGTACCTGTATGAGCTTGTCCATCATTGCACTCGACCAGGGCACCACCAGTTCTCGCGCCGTTTCGGTCATCGATGGCCAGATTGGAAAGATCGAGCACATCGACCTACATCCCCATTTTCCACAGCCCGGTTTCGTAGAGCTTGATGCCGAAGAAATTCTCTCATCACAAATAACAACGCTGAAAAAACTGATGACCCGCGTGAAGCCAGCAGCCATCGGCATCACCAACCAACGCGAGACAACCATTGTTTGGGATAGGGCAACGGGCAAAGCGCTCGCGCCCGCCATTGTCTGGCAAGATCGACGCGGCTCTGCATTGTGCGACAAGCTGCGCGCTCACGAAACCATGATCCACCGCAAGACAGGGCTCGTGCTCGACCCCTATTTTTCGGCTACCAAGATGCGTTGGATTCTCGACAATGTTGACGTACGCAAAAAGGATATTGCTTTCGGCACCGTCGATAGTTGGCTGGTGTGGCACTTGAGCGGCGGCCGTGACCACATCACCGACAAAACAAATGCTTCACGCACGATGTTGATGAATCTTGAAACGATGGACTGGGATGAGGAGCTGCTGCAACTCTTCGGCATTGCTCGCTCTACGCTGCCACGCATTGTGGAGTCCAGTGGCAACCTCTCTTCCATGGATGGCATTCCCATCACAGGCATTGCCGGCGACCAGCAAGCCTCCCTCTTTGGCCAGCGCGCACTGGCAAAGTGCACCTTTGGCACGGGTTGTTTTCTGTTAGTACACACCGGTAAAAAGCCCTTTTTTTCTCCGCACCTTCTCACGACAGTTGCCTGCGACGGCTACGCACTAGAGGGTTCGGCCTTTATGGGTGGAGCGCTCGTGCAGTGGTTGCGCGATGAGCTCAAAATCATCCGAAAGTCCAGCGAGATCGGTCCGCTTGCAGCAAGCGACAGTAACGGAGTGATTCTCGTGCCTAGCTTCACCGGCCTGGGCGCACCTTACTGGAACCCCCACGCACGCGGCGCTCTCTTCGGTCTCACCCGCGGCACTACGCAGGCGCACATTGCCCGAGCAGCGCTCGAGGGCATCGCATGGGAGGTCACCGATCTCTTCGAAGCTTGCAGTCACAAGCCCTCTTCGCTGCACGTGGATGGCGGTGCATGCCAAGACAATACTCTCATGCAGATTCAAGCCAATTTTCTCGGCGTTCCTCTCCATCGCCCGAAACAAATCGAATGTACAGCACTCGGCGCCGCACTCCTTGCTGCACGCGGGGCGTGGGACAGCCTTGCTCACCCCACCGATCGCACCTTTATCCCCGCCCTTGCCCCAGACATCCGCAACAAAAAGTACGCTCAATGGAAACAAGCCGTCGCGCTCGTTCAACAAATCTAAAGGCCTCCTACGATATTCTCATCATTGGCGGCGGCGCCACCGGCTTAGGCGTTGCCGTAGATGCCGCTACGCGCGGCTTTTCTGTGCTCTTAGTGGAGCAAAGCGACTTCGCGAAAGCCACCTCCTCGCGCAGCACCAAACTCATCCACGGCGGCCTGCGCTATCTTGAGCAGGGCGACATTCATTTAGTCCACGAAGCGCTGCACGAACGCGGGCTGCTCTGCCAAAATGCCTCTGAGATCGTCCACCCGCTGCCCTTTGTCATTCCCCTCTTTCGCTGGTGGCACCGCCCCTTTTACGGCATCGGACTCAAAGCCTATGATTGGCTCGCCGGTCGCCGCAACCTTGCCCCCTCGAAGTTCATCGGCGCACAAGAAGCCCGCGCGCGCCTGCCCAACGTGAAACACAGCGGCTTGCGTGGTGGCATTCTCTATTTTGACGGCCAATTCGATGATGCGCGACTCGCCCTTGCTCTCGCCCACACAGCCATTGCCCACGGCGCCACCGTCCTCAACTACACACCCGCTATTTCCGTGCACAAACAGGGCGCGACGATCAACGTCGATGGTGTCCTTCATGAGGTTCGCGCTCAGCTGGTCATCAACGCGGCCGGCATCTTCTCCGATGAAATCCGCGCTCTCGATGATCCTTCCGCACGGCCCCTCATTCGCCACAGCCGCGGCGTCCACCTCGTCCTTGGGTCCAGCTTCATGCCCTCGCAATCGGCCATGCTCATCCCACGCACCGATGATGGTCGCCTGCTCTTTCTCACACCGTGGCTGGGCAAACTTCTTCTCGGCACCACGGATGTCACCGTCGATCACCCCGAACTCGAACCTCGGCCTTCCGCCGAAGAGGTAGACTTTCTGCTGCATCACGCTGCGCGCTATTTAACGCGCGCGCCGAAGCGATCCGACGTCTTAAGCTGCTTTGCCGGTCTGCGCCCTCTTGTCGCCAAAGGAGAGGAAAAAAGTTCTGCCCTCTCCCGCGAACACCGTATCTTGCTCTCCCCTAATGGACTACTCTCTATCATGGGCGGCAAGTGGACCACCTACCGCAAGATGGCGCAAGACACCCTCGACTTCGCTGGCGCTCACAGTCTCATTGAGCAGCGTCCTTGCCAGACAGAAACTTTGCGCCTTCTTACCTCCTCTAGCCCCGCCGATCTTGCCGCCGCCACACGCCAAGCCGTTGATAAAGAGATGGCTCTCACTGTTGAAGATGTTCTCGCCCGCCGCACCCGCACGCTTTTCCTCGATGCTCGCAAAGCCATCGACGCAGCACCTCAAGTCGCTTCTCTCATGGGTCTACCGCCGGAAGCTGCCTTTCAATTTCAATCGCTAGCGCACAACTATCTTCTTTGATAGAATCTTGATCTTCGCGGCGCTTTTTGCCCTTGAGGTTGGCTTTTTCGAACCAGGTCAGGATCGGAAGATAGCAGCCTTTAGAAGTCTAGCCAACGCTCAATTGGTAAAAAGTTGCCGCTTTTTTTCACAATAGGAAGCCTTTCTTATGGCTGCTGCTGGTGTTCCTTCTGATTCTGCTGTTACAGACCCTTCACGTGGTTGGTTGGCAACTCTTATAGATCAAGGAAAAGCACTCTGTGTCTCTGCAAAAGGAACTACACTTGGTGCTCTCGCTGCCGCCGCATTCGAACTCTTGCGCGAAATGTTGAAAGACCCCGGCAAGATAGAAGGTTTAGTACGGCCCGCGATAGAGCACTACCTGAAGACCTCCGCCGGAACGTTCGGTGCCGCCCTCGTAAACTCCGTGGGTTTAAGCGTTCTCGTACAGAAGGCTCATGATGTACTACTCACCGCTCCCCCGGAAGCAGAGCGCGCTATTGTCTCATTAAATGGCGTTCTTCTATTTACTCCTGCTCTACTAGAAAGACCTGTTACACCAGACAGCGCCTCCAGCACCTCCTCCTCTGCACACAGCAGTCCCGTGCAACCCCCCGCCGCACGCACCTCCACACCCATCTCTGTAACGAACGAGGTATCGAAAATCCAATCGAAAGCGGGGGCGGCCCGAAGATCCCTTACCGCTTTGTTGGAGAGCCTTGACCTTCCCCGTCCCGAAGCTCCCGCCGCTGCTCCTGCCGCACCCGCTGCTGCTCCGCGTCTTACGGAATTGCGCACCTCCATCGATGCCATCCTTGCGCGCACCAGTAGGTTGAGCGCGCAAATAGCCACGATGATGATTGTCCACGGCGTTGTTGGCAGTGGGGAACTCACTTTTGAGCAGGCACGAGCATACCTAAATAAACCGCGCCCTTTTGACGCCTACCTCAAAGATCTTTCTCTACTACGGCGCGCCATTGGTTGGCTTCTTCTCTACCTTGTCATTGAACCCATCATGCGCCTGGCGATCCAGGGCAACGGAATGAATAAGGGAGCCATCCATAACATCTTCGAGGCCTTGAAAAAAGCGGCCACTGACCAACAGCGCTGGCGCTCTGTCGTCAACCACTTATACGATATTGTAGGCACCACAGCTCACGAAATGGGGGCGATTGGTAAAGAGCTGAAAAGCGGCTCGAGCTTGGCACGCGATGATCTGATGGTAGATCGTTTGCGCGCGCTGCACGAACGTAAAAACATTGATAAAGATGTGATTGGCTCGGGTTTTGTTAATTGGGCTGTCGAGAGTGCTGATATCCGCTCCAACCTTCCGGTCATCGGAGGTGTCGTAGATTGGGCCCTGCGCCGTGTCATCACCGCTGTTGTGCGCAAACGCGATCCCCTTGGACAGCTGACCACTGCTCTACAGGATCGCAGTCGCACTCACCAAAACACCCTGATTCTCCAAACCCTGCGCTCTCTCAATGAGCTGCTGGCGATCGGCTTCACTGAATTGGTCGAAGCCTACGGCGAAGATCATGCGGAAGAGGATCTAGTCGACGTTGCTCTCGCAGAAAGCTTTACTACGCGCGAAAGAGCTGACCATCGAGCCGCTAGCGATCACCTACTCGATAACCTCGCATGGGCTACGGCCAAGACAGACGCCGAACTTGCTCAAGCTGACACCAAGGGGATTTTAGCCCGCTTTTTGCCCATTGAAGGTGTGGTCAAAGATGTCGTGGGTGCCGTATCGGAAAAGTTGGCAGAACTCCTCTTAAAACGGTTCGAAGACGAGAAGTGGAATTTGGAAGCTGAAGAAGCTCTTACTAAACTGATGCTCGAGCTCTTCACTGCACAAACGCAGGCTGATAGTGGAAATTTGGCCGCTGTAGAAGCGGAAAAGGTTGTCGACAGCGGACGCAAAATCGCTCGTTACGCCATTGGACAAGAGCAAGATCCCGCCACAATCGAACAAAAAAAGAATATTCCTCAAATATGGGCTCAGCAGTGGGTTGAGAAAACGAAAGGAATTTTTTCTTTCGCTGTTCCCTCTCTGTCTGGAGAAAGCGACGAGGAAATCTCTTCTGCCATTGAGCAGCTCGCTGTACAGATGGGCTCCGCCCTTCAATCCATTGAGCAGCGTGCCTTTCAACTGGATCGCAAAGCACCGAACGGCGCCTTTGTCGATAGCGAAAAAATTGCTGCATTAGAGCTGCTCACTGCAGCCTTTGACTCAGTCGCCGAACATCTACAAACCACTCTCCCCTCTTTAGTAGACGATGATCTGCCCCACCTACAACAACTGCGCGCACAAACAGCAGAAGCCGCCGCTCATATCGCAACCGTACGCGCTTTTTCTGTTGGTAGCGCACCCCTTGCGCTGCACTTTGCAGGGCCTCAAGAAGAAATCACCGCCGCCACCGCTGCACTCAATGCCCTATGCACTGAACTCAACGCTGTACCAGCGCAAGAAAGTGCTATCGCAGCCCTTCAAGTAGATATCAGAAGCGCTCTTGCTATCCAAACACAGCTTGCAGGAATCACTTCTTTAGCCTCTCTCGCAGCTCTAGAGCAAGAAATTGTCACAAACACCTTCAATCGCGAAACAATTTCTTCCGGTGCCTATAGTGCAGAAATCAAAGCCGCTCCAGCTCTGTATGAACATGATGGTGACCTAAAAACAGCTCTGCTTGGCATTGCGACCAGAGAACGCGCCATACGCGAGCAGTGTACACGATCGCTGAGAACTGTTACGACTCGATTGCGCAGTAAAGCGCCAGCAGATACTGCCCTTATAGCCGACATGGCGACCTATCAGGAAACTGTCCAGCGGCGCGCAGCCGCCCTTGACGTACGCAAAACTGCGGCTCATGCCGCATTTACTCATGGTCAAAGCGCTCTTGAAGCCCAGTTGAACCGCTACGCAGATTCCCTTACTCCTCAAATAGCCGACGTACGCAGATCCATCGCCGACAAAGAGTCTCTAGTAAGAACTGCCATTGCTGAAGCACATCAACATTTAAGCAGACTCACCGCTCCTGTTATCTACTCCATCGATGTCGCGCAAATTCCTCAACTCCAAGCACTCATCCTCAATGCGCTGCAGCCCCTTGTCGAAGGCCACTTGGAGCGCGCCGGCGTTTTAGTCTCCGACCGCATCTTCCTCTCCGAATGCGTTGTTGCTTTAGGCCACCGCCTCTTCGGCAGACCTGCTACTATCATTTAACGTTTCATTAGATAATGTTAAGTTGCTGATTTACAGCATGTTATAAAAACAAACTACGCCTTAACTTAGTATAAATACTCGATTCGTAGTATTTATAGCTTATGTCAACAACCCCTTTAGGCGGCGGCGCCGCAGCCGGCGGCGGCTCCATCCGCAGAAGCAGCGATCCCGTACAGCGCATGCCCGGCGCACCAGCACGACCCGATGCCAGAGGACCCACTCTTGCTGAACGTGCAACTGCATTAGGTGCTCGATTTTTGGCAGCAAGAGCTCCTGGCTATCTCACGAAATTGGCAGAGCAAAGAGCGGCGGGCGCAATCATTGCTGAGCAGTTGGTTGTGAAAGGAGCCGTTGAAGAGGCCATCGCACGCGTAGCTGTTGCCGTCACAAATCCCCGCAAATCGACACAGACTCTTATCCTTGGCACATTTACTCCCCCAACACCCCTTTCCGATACTGTCAAAACACCGCTGATGGGCCGTTGTAGAGCTCTAGAAACTCAATTAACTTCGTTGATTGAACAGACAAGCTTGAAAGTTCCCGTTGTGATTCCAGCAGCGCCCCCTGTGCCGGCCCAAGGCGAGCCTCTCGATTACGCTGAGCTGGTTCGTCCCATTACCACGAAAGCGAAAGAGGCCGCTATCATGGCTATTCTTTCTCAGCGATGGGGAGGACCACGCCCAAGTTTGGAGCTCCTGCGCCGTCACTTGAGCAATGAACATTCACTTGAGTCCTTCAAAAGAAGCTTAGGCCTTGGTTTTTTTGGGCGCATCGGGTTTGCCATCGAAGCCTTCTTTATCCGCATTGGATTGAATGCTCTTTTTGATTACAAAAGCCCTGCACACCCCGGGCTTCTTCCTCAAGTTCTTGAACTGGTGCGCAAAATCGCACAAAACCCCTCTCTGCGAGAAAAATTGCTCTTAGATTTGGTGCACGACATCGCCGAAGTTGCTGCACGCAAAAGAGAGATTGCTCTCCAATTTGGCCAAGGCCGCGCAGGAACGGAGACCTTTCAAGCCTATGAAGCTTATCAAATGACTCGGGATACTCAACACCCGGACCATCCACCACGCTTTCATTCAGCTGAGGTAAACAGAGGATTGGTCAGCTGGCTGCTGGATAACCTTGACATCCATATTTCCTGGCCACTGATTGGCGGCTTTATTGAGCGTACCATTCGCAAAAAATTGGATGAAAATCTACAGCAATTTAATCTACCCGATCTGATCGTTGAAGCCTTGGGAAGTGAAGGATCCAGCCAATGGCAGCACCCTGTTGTATTGTCTTTTACTAAGGCGTTAGCTGAGGCAACAAAAAAAGGGCTGGCTGCACTGCAAGCCTCTCTTGCCGAAGATAAAAGAATTACCTCTGAAGGAACGCGAGAATATGTGGATGTTCCATCTGCACGAAAGCTCGTTTGGCGCGAAAGCCTTGCCAGAGATGTTCGGGCCATTTTTGAGTTTCTTCCGATACAAAAGATCACAAACCCAGAAGAGCTAGCAGCAACAGCTGCAACCCACCCCTCTTCTTTCGAACTTTTTCTACGGGCCAAATCCACCGAAACAGACCCCATCGAAGGAGCCTCGAAAGAGGACCAAGTGAATTACAAAATCCTGCAAGGATTAGCTGAAAAGGCACCCGGCGAAGCACACGTACACGCAGACATTGAAGAGCGAACCTGTGCAGCGCTCATCGAAATTACAGAAAACGCGATCGCTCAAGCCATTGAATACCTGAAAGATAATGCAAATTTTAATGAGTTAATTATAGATGGTTTAAATATCGCCTATAAATTTCTCACCGTTCCCACAAGAGTCCCTTCACCCTCTACCCTGACCACGCCGGCAAGTGAAATCGGTGCTCTACTCAGACAATTTAACGAAAGCTCCAGCGAGCTGGCTCGAGTCTTGCGCACGGAACTCACAAAATGCATTACTGCGGTGCGCAATATCACCACTCCTTCAACCGGAGCGATGAATGAAACCGACACTACAATGGCCCTTTTGCCTCATTGTCGAGGGCTTTTGACGGCAACAAAAGAACTTCTTCAAAAAATCACAGAGGCAAAAGAGGCCCTGCCTACTGCTTCAGCAGACCGTGCAACATGGAACGCTCTTCTTGGTGCAATCACCCCAAAAGTGGAGCAACTGGCTGAACGCCTGGGGAACATTCCGGATGCGCCGGAACTGCAACGTCTCACCGATGAGATTCGCGACAACTTATCTGACATCGTCAAAATCTCCGTAGACGCTGCTCTCTCCAGAGAAAAGGCGACGGAGGAAGCAGAACGCCCCTCGCGTTTTGCCTCCCAACTGCTTGAGCACTTGCGAATAGAACTGCAGACCTGCTGTGCAGCAGCGCAAGCCCTTTCTTTCCCCACAGACCTTGCCCCTGAATCCAATCTTACCGAGGTGCTGGAGCCTCACTACGCCGAACTCAAGAAAGCGAGCGAACTTCTCCACAAACGCATCGGTCAAGCAATGAGAGCCCCCGATGGCGCCTTTTCTGCTGAAGATCTTGCCGCTCTGATTACGATTTGTGAAACACTCATGGGTCGTCTGGCAGCTGTCAAGCAATCTCTTGATGCTATTAGATCAGACGAGATAGAAGCACGTGTGCGTCACAAGTCGGAACTCCAGAAATTCCATGCAATGCTCGATCCCGCTAGACAACTTCCATCCATCCCCAATCCCTTGCCGCTTGAAAAGACCCAACTTGCTTTCTACGTGTTAACTAAAAGAAAAGTGGATCTCCTGGCGCAAGCACAAGAGGCCCAGCGTCAGCTCCAAAGTGCCACAGTCCGTAAAGATGCTATTTTGATCAGAAAATGGAGCGCTCAATGGCAAGAAAGAATCCAGCTCTGTCTCGATGCAGGTCTTCTACCCAACAAGGATGCTGATATCTCAGAACCCCTTGCTAGATATGTCAAAGTAATGCAGGACTGTGTTCGAGAGCTGACCTATCTTAGCGACCCAGAACATCGACGATCTTTTACCGACTTGGAAGCCAGATTGGCTCTTATCGATGAGGCTTTAGCAGCACAAGCCGCAGCAGATGCCTTGCGCGTGGGTTCTCGTGAGCAGCGCGCAGCTTCTGTCATTGCTGCAGCGAAAAAGCAAGCCTGTGTGACTGCTGGCTTTATGACCATAACAGCCGATCTTACCACAGTAAAAGGAGAAACTGAAAGGCTTCTCGATGGCAAAAGAAGGTCTTGGATCTCCCGACTAAAAGATCTTATGGGAGCAGAAATCACTGCTCTTGAAGAAGAGCGTCGAGAAACACTTGCCTCTGCTGCACAACACTATCAAGCCCAAGTGCAGCGTGCATGGAAAGCAGTGGCCGACGAAAGCGCGCTTTTAGTGAAAGAGCCCACATTATCTGAAGAGGTACTGCCCGATTACGTAGACCACGTACTCAAACCCATGGTGCAGGATTACCTGCGCTATATCGCTCTTCTTGCGGATCGATTCATTCGCGAGCCTAAAAACGTGGCCTATGTCGTGCAGGAAGCCCTGCCTAACCTAACTAGGAAGCTACGCTCCCTGGGCCGTATCGTATAAACCTGAGTTTCTTAGTTCAGCTCCTCTGAAATTCGACGAGATGGCGAGACAGATTTGACGATTTTGCCCGAAAGCAATGGTCGAATGCCCATTGCTGAGGGCAAAAGTGTCAAAGATGTTCGTCAAATCGTTGAAGTTCAAGGAGATCTACCCGAAACTCAGGTTATAACGTAACAACCCAAGCTCTGAGGACTGGAAGGCACTGCTCTGCTGTGAGAGTGCGGATGCAGGCGCCGGTGGGACAGGTGCGCAGGCGGGGGCAGCGCTTTTCAAACGACACACCGTAGGGGCAAGGGCCTTGGATAAAGGCCGATGAGGGGGCGTATTTGGCAGCGCTGGAGGCACCGAAGAAGGCAAATGTGGGGGCTGCAGCGAGATGAAGCGGCAGCGAGTCGACAGCAAGCACGCCATCGGCATCACTCAATACATCACTTAGCTGGGTAAGAGTAAGATCGTGCAGATGCTTTCCGTGCGCGGAGAGCTTTTCGCTCATGGCAAATTCGTGCGGCGTCCCGGAAGTAAAGGTCCATTCGATGGGAAACTCTTTACTGAGACGCTCAACGATCTCTTGCCATGTTTCCAAAGTCAGCTCCTTATTCGGCCAACGCGAACCGGGACAAACAACCAGACGCAATTTTCCCGAGGATTTCTTGCCTCTTTTGGCTTGATAGACGCCGCCAACCAAATCGAGGTAGTCTTGACGGATGTTTTGCCCTGACGGAGGATCGATGTGCTGGTGAGTGGCCAGCAGGGCGGGCCATTCGGCAATGGTTTTCGCACCAAAGCCCACTTTTTTTGTGGCAGAGCAAAGCGCCGTGACAAGCGCTGACTTGCAATTGCCTTGCAGGTCATAGAGCACGTCAAAAGAGAGGGCACGCAACTGTTTGATGGAGGTCCACGAAGGGGGCTTCAACTGCAGCGCAACGATCTCATCTACCCCCTGCACCAATTCGGCAAATCGTTGGTCGATGATCCACGTAACATGAGCGCCTTGTGCTTTGAGATAGGCTGCAACAGGAAGGGCCTGAACGATATCACCGGCGGAGGAGAGTTTAACGATGGCTACGCGCATGAAATTCTTTAGGTAAGGGAGATTGGATGGTGATTTTTTGTTTTGTCATGGGGTGCACGAAAGAGAGACTGGCAGCGTGCAGTAAAATGCGCGGGGGGATGAAAGAACACCGAAAGCGGTTGCCGTAGAGATAGTCGCCGAGGATAGGATGACCGATGCTGTTGAGGTGGACGCGAATTTGGTGGGTTCGTCCCGTTGTGGGAGTGATCTGAAGAAGGGTGGATTTCTCCCCCTCCTGTACTTTTTTCCACGCTGTTTCTGCAGGCAGCCCCTCACCTATCTCCATCAGCACTTGGCCCGCAATACGCTTTCCTGCGACCAAGGGCTTTCGAATCACGCCGCTCTCTTTGGTGATGCCATCCACCCATGCCACATACTTTTTTGCCATCTGTCGCTTGCGAAAAAGCTCCTCCATAGCGTGTGCGGCCTTTTTATTCTTCGCAAAAAGTAGTACGCCAGAGGTCTCCTTATCAAGGCGATGGAGCAAAATACCCTTCTTAATATCAGTCGATACCGCCATGGCGGGTTTGTCGACCGCAAGAAGCCACTCATCTTCCCAAAGAGTGCGCACTTCGCCGGGCTCTTCAATTGCCTGTTCGATGAGGGTAATTTTGTCGCTGGGGTCAACGGGCCGCGATGCCAGCAGCTCCTTCTTTCCATTGACGCTGCAACAGCCGCGATGAATGAGCGTTTTCAGCTGCTCTCTGGAAAGGGTGCTGCGCGCTTTAAGCGCCGTTAGCAGAGTAGGTAGCGCTATCAACAGCAACTCCCATGGCGTGCAACCCATTGTCTACGTAGAGAGTCACTCCCGTGATCGCAGAGGCTGCGCTGGAAAGCAGGAACACCGCCGCATTGCCCACCTCTTCCGCACGCAAATCCTTCACCAAAGGGGCATTGGCGTGCGCATAGTCAATCATGCGGCCGATAAAGCCAATCGCCCGCGCCGCTCTGCTGCCCAAAGCACCTGCAGAGATCGTGTTGACGCGGATGTTCCACTTACGACCCGCTTCCCACGCCAGCATACGCGTATCGCTCTCTAGCGCTGCTTTTGCCGAACTCATGCCGCCGCCATAGCCCGGCACAGCTCGCTCAGAGGCGAGATAGGTCAAAGAAAGAGCCGAGCCCCCTTTGAGAATAGGTCCTAGATGGGCCAGCAAGCTGACAAAAGAGTAGGAAGAGGCGCTCAATGCTGCCAAATAACCGGCTCTAGAGGTCTCTAGAAGGGGGTTTTTCACTTCAGGGCCATTGGCCAACGAATGAACAAAGATGTCGATTTTTCCGAAGTCTTTTTCAATCTGCGCAACGACTTCAGAGATGGTGTAGGGGCCTACATCTTTGTAACGCTTGTTCTCACGCACATCAGAAGGCACATCTTCCGGTTTATCAAAGGTTGCATCGAGAGGATAGACCTTGGCAAAAGTCAGCAGAGAACCATCTTTGAGTTTGCGCGAAGCGTCAAATTTGCCCATCTCCAAACTTTGCAAAAAGATTTTGAGAACGGGAGGCCAGGTGCCCACAATAACCACAGCTCCCGCTTCCGCCAGCTGTTTTGCAATCGCCCATCCATATCCTTGGTCGTCGCCAATACCCGCGACAAATGCAATTTTTCCTTTCATCATCCAGTTATAATAGCTCCTTGAAGCAAAAGTGCTCAAGACTATAGTCTGGTCCGTAATGTATTGGATTTTTGGCGCGGCACCTGCGATCACCCTTGAGGCTCAAGAGGCTGCCGAGCCGCTGGGCTTTCAGGGTCAGCTCTTTACGATGGTTTTTACCCTGGGCGGTGTCGTCGCCTGCCTACTTTTTGCCGTCTTTCTCTACCGCCGGTTCATGCAGCAGCGCATGGGGTCTCAAAATCAGGGTAGCATCATCAAGGTGGTCGAAAGACGCAATTTGAGCCCCAAGTCGATTCTCTACATCGTTGAAGTGAGAAGCAAAACGTTGTTGGTGAGTGAGTCTCCCACTGGCGTGGTAAATCTGGGTGAGGTCCCCGCCGCACTCGAGGAGCTTCCTGAAGAGCCCCAGGCCTACTCCTTTACCTCTATTTTGAAACGTAAATTCCAAAGCCTAAAACTATGAAGTATCTTCTCCTCCTCACCCTTCTCTTCTCGGGTTGCTGCCTCTACCGCATGCCCGATCCCGATGAATTCTCCACCGTGCCGATGACCAACAACCCCATGGTTACCCGTGAGCGGTTGCAGGGACCCATCCCAGGGCTTGGACCACGATGATCCCCATCTTCTACGACACCGAAACGACGGGGATTCGTAGCGATCGCGACCGTATCATCGAAATTGCCGCTTTCAATCCGGTGCACAACCGCACTTTTTGCAAGCTGGTCAATCCCGGTCAACCGATTCCGAAAGAAGCCACAGCTGTGCATGGCATCACGGATGAGATGGTGATGAATGAGCCCAGCTTTGCAGACATCGCTGACGAGTTCTCCGCCTTCTGTGCAGGCGAAACGGTCCTTATTGCGCATAACAACGATGCCTTTGACGTACACTTTTTGAAAGCTGCTTACGAACAGGCAGGAAAGACCATGCCCTCTTGGCGTTTTCTCGACTCCCTCAAATGGGCGCGCCGCTACCGCCCCGACCTGCCTCGCCACAGCTTGCAACACCTACGCGAAGCATACGGCATCGCCGCTAACCAAGCGCACCGAGCGTTAGATGACGTGCTGGTCCTCCACAAAATCTTTGTCGAGATGACCGACGATCTGCCTCTAGAAGTAGTTGTGAAGCTGATGGAGCAGGCCTCTAACACCAACGTGATGCCCTTTGGCAAGCACCAAGGCAAGCCTCTTGCTGAAGTGCCGGCAGAGTATGTGACATGGCTAGCCAAATCAGGTGCCTTCGACAAAAACGAGAATAAATCGCTGAAAGAGTCGTTCTCAAAACTCGGTCTCCTCAAGTGAAAGTAGGATTTTCCCCCTGCCCCAACGATACCTTTCTCTTCCACGCATGGGTCCACGGCCTCATTGATGGTCCACCCATTGAGCCCTTTCTTGCAGACGTCGAAGAGCTCAACGAGCGCGCCACAAAAGGAGAACTGCCGCTCACCAAACTCTCCATTGCAGCCCTTCCCTATTGCCCCGACTATCGCCTACTCACCGTCGGCACCGCGATGGGCTATGGCTGCGGCCCTAAATTGGTCGGCAGGGCGCACCCCAAACGCGTTGCTATCCCTGGCAAGATGACCACGGCCGCACAACTTCTGCAGCGCTACTTCCCCGGTCTTGAAACGGTTGCCATGCGCTACGACACGATCATCGATGCTATCTTAAGGGGCTTTGTTGACGCCGGCGTCATCATTCACGAAACACGCTTCACCTTTATGCAGTCAGGCCTTACCGAACTCGCCGATCTCGGTGAGCTCTGGCATCAAGAGACGCGGCTACCGCTCCCTTTGGGCGGCATCGCTTTGCACAAATCCATCCAGGATGAAAAACCCATCGAAAAGGCCCTACGCAGCTCTCTGCGCCATGCCATGGCCCATCCATCCTTTAGCAAAAACTACATCGAAGAGTTCGCGCAAGTGAAGGACCTGGGCGTCATTCGCTCTCACATCGCCACCTACGTGACTAAAGAGACTCTGCACCTCTCTGCCCATGGACGTCAGGCGATTAACTATTTTAATCCGAGTTTTCAGGTTAGTAGCAGTACTGAATCTTGAACTGTCCGTAGCTGTCGCGGTTGCGCTGCAGCTGGCCCTCTTGGCAGAAGCCGTCGTGGTACTCGATCATGACGCGCAGTTTGCGGCCCCAGCCCCACACGTTACCCACCTCCATACCCACGGCGTAGGTTTGGTCGAGAATCCAATCGTCCATCTCTTTGTTTTGCAAAAAGATGGCCAAAAAGGGCTTCCAGGCCAGTTGGTGATAGAGATCTTCCCACCAAAGGAACTTCACCTCTGCGCCGTAAATGAAGTAGAGCGGACGTTGGCGGAAGGAACGGTCGGAGATGAAATAGTCCCCCACACCTGCGTAGAGACGGATATTTTCGCCCCACGTGTAGGCGGCGTAGAGATCGAGTGCTTCAATGGAGGGGTTGTAGCGCAAAATATCGGGGTTGCTCACCATGAACTCATCGCCGAGGTGAGAGGAGATGTGGTAAAGGCGCGCTCTGAATGACCAGTTGTCAAAGGCATAGGTTACGGGAATGCCGCAATAGTAGTCGGCATTCACTAGATTATGCGTATCGGTGTCCATGTCAAAGACAGCCCAGATGCACCCCTCAAGGCCAATCTGCATCTCTCCGTGCCAAGGCAAGACATTGCACCAGCGGTAGATGGGAAGTTCATCGCCCATAGAGACAGCAGCAGCGACGTGGTGGACTACCTCATCGCCCACGCGATACGCCGCGGAATACTGCGGCTGGCGAGGATCGGCGATGATGGGCTCAAAGAGCCGGTTCTGGTTGATGGGCAACCAAATCCCTCCGCAACGCGGCCGTGCACGCCAGCAGCGCTTGGCTTTGGCAATCTCTTCGCACTCCTTCGGCGGACAGCGCACCACGCGTACGGAACAGACGCCAGGAATATGGCTTACCTCATTCAGCACCCGCTTTAGAAAGGTGCAATTGTTGGGTACGTTGGACAAGACAACATGTCCATTTCTGACCACCGCATCGACGTTGCAGGGAGAATAGACGTAATCCAAAATATTCTGGATGTATCCCTCCAGAAAGGCATCGTCTGCCTTTGCTGCGCAAGGCATTGCGCAAGGAGAGGGGGCCGCAGTTAACGTCACTGCTGAAAGAATCGCGGATAAAGCAACAAGAAGAGGTCTCATCAATTGGAGGATTTATAGCGAATTGCGACAGTTTGATGCAAAATCTTTTACTAGAGAAAAAATGACCGCTGTTTTATGCAAACAGTATGCCTACTATACACCCTCATGACGTTTCTCTAACCCGCGAACAGTTTCTAGATATCGAGCCAAAGGGTTTCACAAGAAAGCTCGTTTTTGGAGCCGTAGACCCCCGCCACTCTACCGGGGCACAATCGGCCTGCAAAGTCGGGCTTGCATTTCTTGGGACTGTCTTCACTCTCGCCACGGCATTCTTGGGCCTTATCTATGTAAAAAAAGCTTACAAGGTCTACAGCGAATACCAAACCGAGATCGATCGCAAAATCGGCACCGTTGCCTCCGACGCTCTCCCTGTAGGCGGTGGTCCTGGCCGTGTCTCTCCTCGCAATCCCGTCTCGAGCACCGCAGCTCCAGCTACTCCCTTTGAAGCAGAACTCCAAGTCTGGGTGGATGCCGACCATCCTCTTGAAGAAAATCGCGAGGTGGCGAAACAGCGTATTCTGGCATACAGTCGAAACCCTGTGAATACCGCTCTCGATCTCAGCGGTTTGCAACTAACTGAGCTGCCTAGGGCTCTGACCCAGTTAGAGCGTCTTGCAGAACTCAACCTCAGTAACAACCGCTTCACATCGCTTCCCGGTGTACTTGAAAGGCTGCCCGACCTCGAAAAGCTCGATGTGTCTAACAACGGCCTCGAAACCCTGCCTTCTTGGCTGGGCTCATTGAACAAACTGGTCGAACTGGAGCTAAAGCACAACCGTTGCAAGGCTCTTCCAGAAGAGATCGGCCGATTGGCTGCTCTTAAGAAGCTGGGACTACGTAACAACCAGTTGGAGAGACTGCCCCGTGCATTCGAAGATCTCCGAGGATTGGTCAATGTAGACCTCAGTCAAAACCGCCTCACACGTCTTTCGATCCTTGGGTTACCAGCGCTGCAAACTCTAGCGGCCAAAGGCAACCGCTTCCCGAAAGCAATAGTCGATGCCACAAACGCTTACTTAAGGTCTCTGGCGGAAGGGCACAGACCCACTGTCGAGATAGATGTCTACACACCTCTCGGAGATGACAGCTCCTTCGTATAAAACTGCCCAGAATAGGACTCGAACCTACACACCTTGCGGTACCAGAACCTAAATCTGGCGTGTCTGCCAATTTCACCATCTGGGCAAGAAAAGGGGTATTGTAGCAATTCCCGATTTATTATTAACTTGAGTTTTGGGCCTCAGCTCTTCTGAAATTCAGCGAGATGGCGAGACAGATTTGACGATTTTGCCCGAAGGTAATGGTCAAGCGCCCATTACCGAGGGCAAAATTGTCAAAGATGCTCGTCAGATCGCTTGAAGTTCAAAGAGATGAGCCCGAAACTCAAGTTACTAGATGGTGAATGTGAAAACGGCCAATGTCATCGCGGGAATACTCTTTTTGGGGCTGGTAGGACTACTCTCCTACCTAGGTACCCTAGACTGGTTGCCCGCTCTTATCCTCTCTCTGGCAGTCGCTATAGCCGCCAGACAGCTCATTTTAGGCTTCCCTGTAGATGTCCTGGTCACGGCCGTTTTAGGGGCGGCCCTCTTTGCGACCTCCTTTATGCACTTTTTTGCCCGCGTCTTTCTCCCCCTCTTTTTCATCATCGCCGCCCTCTATTTCATCCTGCGACAATTCTTCACCTTTAAGGACACCCATGCTGACAACCACCCTAAAAGCTGATCGTTATGCCTTTGCTTGCTTTTTGCTCGGTCTGGCCGTTTTAAGCTATACGGGCTCCTGGTGGCCCGGCCTACTCATCCCCGTCGGCATTGCTCTTGCCGTACGCTCCCTCTTGATGGGCCGCCGCTACGACGCCTTCTTGAACCTCTTGGTTTTTGCCGGCATTTTCGCCTCCGTCCAGTGGGACTGGGCCTGGGTTTCTGCCCTTTTCGCCACAGCAGGACTGGTCCTCTTATTCCAAACCTTTTTGAACACTCCAAATGATGAAATCGAATCCGAAGAAGAACTTGAAAAAGAAATTGAGGACCGTTGAGTGATCCCCTTCCTGACTACATCGGTCCCTACCGCATCCAGAAGCTGATTGGCCGCGGCGGCATGGGCGAGGTTTTTCTCGCTGTCGATCCCGGCTTTCAACGACTCGTTGCCGTCAAACGCATTCGCAATGAATACAAAGCGAAGAATGCAGCACGGCGCCGCTTTCTCAATGAAGCCAGCATTGCCGGCCAGCTCAACCACCCCTCTATCGTTCCCATCTTTGCCCTCTGCGAAGATGCCGATAATCTCTACTACGTCATGCCCTATGTGGAGGGCAAAACCCTCAAAGATCTGCTGATCGAGGCGACAAAAAAACCAAACTCCACTCCTATTGGCCACTTCGCACGCATCTTTTTATCCATCTGCCAAGCCATTGCTTTCGCGCATAAAAAGGGCTACGTACACAGAGACATCAAGCCTGAGAACATTCTGGTGGGCGAATTGGGGCAAGTGCAAATCCTTGATTGGGGCTTGGTCAAAGCAAAAGATGCTCCTGAAGACTCTGGCCTCGAATCAATCGAAACAGCCCCTGATGCCACACTGCCAGGAAAAATTGTCGGCACTCTTGCCTACATGGCTCCAGAACTAGCTCTAGGGCACCCCTCCAGCGTAGAAAGCGACATCTACTCTCTCGGTGTGATTCTCTACCAGATGCTGGCACTCAAGTTCCCCTTCAAGCGCGGCTCGCTCAAAGAATTCAAACAGCAGATCCCGCATGAACGGTTTCCGGACCCCTCCCGAAGGGCCCCCTGGCGAGACATTCCTCCAGAACTTGTGCGCATTGCGCGAAAGTGCCTCTACAAGCAGCCCTCGAAGCGCTATTCCAGCGCCAGCGGCATTGTCGATGACCTAGTCGCCTACCTAGAGGGCCGCTCACGCTGGTTTGCCAAGGCACGTTTGGAAATCGACCAACCCAAACATTGGCTTTTCCAAGAACACCTTCTTCTTCCCGAGCATCCCTTCATCTCCCGCGGCACAGAAGGGGCGGAGTGGGTCGAGATGATGGCCTCCAAACCCAGCTTTACGGGCAATATTCGCATTATTGCGAAGGTGCGCCTCAATGCGCAGTGCACAGGCATGGGACTACTGCTGGGACTGCCCACAGACCAGCCTCACGACGGCTTTTGCCTCTGGCTGCAGCCTGCGCTTCTCGGCCCCTGCTGCCTTCTGCGCGCTACAGCAGAACTGGCAGAAGTAGCCGACTTCGAACTACGTCCTGACACCGATTACAGCATCATTTTTGAGCGCATTGACAATGTGATTTCTCTCTATATCGATGGCAAAGCCAAGCTTACCTACACCGCCTATATGCCCACCCCCACCACGGGCCATGTAGGACTGCTTTTCAAAGATCGCTCTTTCCACATCGACCCCATCCTCGTCTTTGTCGGCAGCCTCAATGTCTCGGTCAGCTGTCTCAGCATCCCCGACGCCTTTTTGGCCCACCGCCAATGGGATCTTGCGCTGATCGAATACCGACGCATTGCCGCCGCTTTCGCTGGCCGCGCCGAAGGGCGGGAGGCGCTTTTCCGCGCCGGCATCACACTGCTCGAGCAGGCGCGGGGATCTGCGCAAAAAAGCGTCCAACTGGAGCTAGCGCGCCGCGAATTTGAGCGGCTTGCAGAAACGGCTGCACAGCCCCTGGAGTACCTCGGCAAAGCGCTGATCTGCCAGGAAGAGGGGGACAGCGAAGAGGAAGCGAAGTGTCTGCAAATCGCCTTTCGCAAGTGGCCCGGGCACCCCCTTCTGCCCGCCTTGGAAGAACACCTCCTCTTGCGCCTGTACGAGAGCACGCGCAAGGACCGCACCGCGGCCTTTCGCTTTATGCTAGTGGCCCTGCTCGAACTGCCCGCGCTTTTAGAGAGAAAGCGCACGGCTCTGCTCATAGAGCGACTGCAAAAGTCGATGGAGTCCCTTCCCTTCCTTTCTGGGCATCTCGGCATAGCGCTGGCCTTCTGGTTGGGCAAACGAGGGGTATTGCGGCAGTTTGATGATCCCTCTGCCCTGCCCTGCCTTCTGCGCCTGGGCGAACCGGTAGAGCTTCAAGACCCTCTCTACTCCATGGATGAGGCACTGGACGCAGAGAACTTTGCCGCTTTTGATAAAGCCGCGGCTCGCTTTACTGCTCAAACACAAGAAGAGCGCATTGAGCTGGACATCCGCCTGGTGTGGAAGGCCCTTTTGCAAAAAGAGCCCCTCAAAGCACGCGAAATCCTCGACCGCTACCCCTCTGCCTTCCTCAACCACGAAATCAACCTCCTCCACTTCCTCTACGGCTGCCTGCTCTTGCAAGAAGAGGGTGAAGGGATCGGCAAGGCCCACCTTTCTGGCATTTTCGACACCCCCTTCCCCCGCACGTGGCAGCTGGCGACGCACATGCTTTTCGGCAATCTTAAGGAGTGGTTGAAATCTGCCCTCTTCTGGGAGAAAAAACAGCTTTATCGACAACTGGTCCTGTTCTATCATTGTCTGGGCGACTTCTCTAAAAAGCGAGAAGCTCTGGAGTCGCTGAAGGCAGTAAATGAGTCGGTTGAATAACCTTCCTAAAGTTCTTGAGACGCACAGTGAAAGCCGCGGCTACCTCACCTTTCGCCAGGATCTGATTTCGGTCGCAGAAGGCAAGACGCATCAGTACCACACCATCAGCGGCTATCCCTACGCTGTCATTATTCTCCCGATCACAGCGGAGGGCGACTTTGTTCTCCTGCGCGAATACCGCCACCCCACCGGCCAAATCCTCATCGGCTGTCCGGGTGGAGGTGTCAATGAAGACGAGGACCCTCTCGATGCCGCCAGGCGCGAATTGCTCGAGGAAACAGGCCACAGCGCAGAAAGCTTTACCCTTTTGGGCACCGCCTTTCCCCTTCCCGGGTTAACCGACATCAAAACCTTCTTTGTGCGCGCAGCCGGTGCCTACAAAGTTCAAGAACTAAGCCTCGAACCCGCCGAGTACGTAGAGCCCATTATTCTCTCCCGATCTGCCCTACAAAACCACATTCAAAACCAAACGCACATCGACTCCAGCCTTTTCAGCGCCCTCTTTCTCCATGGATAAAGCTTTTGACCCCAAACAGGCTGACGCAAACTGGTATTCCTTCTGGGAAGAGGGCAACTACTTCACAGCTGACAGCGCCAGCGCCAAACCCGCTTACACCATCAGCATTCCACCGCCCAACGTAACCGGCGTGCTTCATATGGGCCATGCCTTAGTGAACACGCTGCAAGATATCTTGATCCGCTACAAGCGCATGGACGGTTTTGAAGCGCTCTGGATGCCCGGCACCGACCACGCCGGTATTGCTACACAGACCCTTGTGGAGCGCCATTTGATGGCGCGCGAAGGCAAAAGGCGCGCCGATTACCCACGCGAGGAGTTCCTGGCTCATGTGTGGGAGTGGAAAGAGAAAAGCGAAGCACAAATTCTCGGGCAGCTCAAGCGTTTGGGCTGTTCTTGCGACTGGTCGCGTACCTGTTTCACCATGGATGAGCGCAACAACCGCGCCGTGCGTACCATCTTCAAGCGTCTCTACGATCAGGGGCTGATCTACCGTGGTGACTACCTTGTCAATTGGGATCCTGTCACACAAACGGCCCTCGCCGACGACGAGGTCGAATATGAAGAGCAGCCCGGATCTCTCTGGCACATCCAATATGGCCCTCTCGTCGTAGCCACGACCCGTCCTGAGACCATGCTGGGCGACACAGCTGTCGCTGTACACCCTGAAGATCCCCGCTACAAAAAGCTCATCGGCACCACCATTCGCCTTCCTTTGAGCAACCGCGACATTCCCATCATCGGCGACCACCGTGTCGATCCCGCCTTTGGAACAGGAGCCGTCAAGGTCACTCCTGCGCACGACATCAACGACTACGAAATGGCGCTCACGCACCATTTGCCCATGATCAACATCATGACGCCCGATGGCAAAATCTGCCTGGAGGGGCCCTACAAAGGCCTTTCGATGGCTGAAGCACGCGCTGCCGTAGTCAAAGACCTCGGCTCATTCCTCGTCAAAACGGATCCTCACACAAAACGCGTCGGCGTCTCCTACCGCTCCAAAGCGGTCATCGAGCCCTATTTATCGAAGCAGTGGTTTGTGAAGATGAGCGGCTTTGCGCAAAAAATGCGCGCTGCCGTCGCAGAGGGGCGCTGCAAGCTGCTTCCCAAGTCATTTGAGAACACTTACTACCATTGGATCGACAATTTGCGCGACTGGTGCATCTCCCGCCAGCTGTGGTGGGGCCACCGCATCCCTATCTGGTATGGCCCTGAGGGCAAAATCTTCTGCAGCGACAGTTTGGAAGATCCCCAACTTGGGGCCGAGTGGCGCCAAGACGAGGATGTTCTCGACACCTGGTTCTCCTCCGCCCTCTGGCCCTTTGCAACGCTGGGCTGGCCCGAAAAAACCCCCGACTTTACAAAGTTCTACCCCAACTCCGTCCTTGTCACCGGCCACGACATTCTCTTCTTCTGGGTCGCGCGCATGCTGATGATGGGTGAATACGCCACCGGGCAGCTCCCCTTTCCTGAAACCTTCCTCCACGGCCTGATCTTCGGCAAGTCCTACTGGCGCATGAAAGGCTCCGCCCTTGCCTACGTCTCAGCTGTTGAACGCGACGCCTACGAAATGGGCAAACCCACCCCTTCCGATGTGCAGCACAAGTGGGAGAAGATGTCGAAGTCAAAGGGCAACGTCATCGACCCGATCGAAATGATCGACAAGTTTGGCGCCGATGCTGTGCGCATGGCTCTGGCCGCTTCTGCTACGCAAGGGCGCCAGATCGACCTCGATCGTCGCCGCTTCGAAGAGTACAAGAATTTCGCCAACAAAATTTGGAACGCCACGCGCTTCGTTCTCATGAATGTCGCCTCCAAGCCTACCTGGACGCCCCCTTCTGCTCTCGAAGACCTCTGGATTCTCTCTCGCCTCAACGAAACGATTTCCGCCGTCCGCAAACACCTCGATAACTACGAATTTGATAAATACATCCAGTGCTGCTACGACTTTTTCTGGAACGATTTCTGCGCCATCTATGTCGAAGTCTCCAAGAAGCAGAAGAAAGAGGCGATCCTCTTACATGTCCTCACCTCGTTCCTCAAGCTTCTCCACCCCGTTGCTCCCTTCATTACAGAAGAGCTCTTCCACGTCATGAAAAAAGCGGGCTTGATCGAAGGTGAAGCAATGATCATCGCCACCTTCCCTCAAACCGCCGCCTACACAAATGTCGATGAAGAGTTCGGCCGCCTCCAAGCCATCGTTTCTCAAATCCGCACCATCCGCGCCGAAATGGCCCTTGCCCCCGCCATCAAAACGGCTGTGCAAATCTCCTATCCCGATCCCGCCTTCCTCGAAAAGCACCTACACATTCTCACGGGTCAACTCCCCTGCACCTTTACTCTAACGCAAGGTAAAGAGGCCATCACCGTTGCCCTGCCCCCAGAGCTCCTCGAACGAGAAAAACAACGCGTTGTCAAAGAGATCGAAAAGCTTCAGAGCCAACTCGCTACTCTCGAAACGCAGCTTAGCAACCCCGATTTTCTCGCCAAAGCACCCTCTGCACTGGTGGACAAACTTTCAAAGCAAAAACAAGAACTGCAGCAAGCTTTGCTCACAGCGCAAACAAAGGCTGTTGATTAGCGAAGGTCGACCAAGCGCCGATAACAGTCAGTTCGAAAAACTGTCATTGCAGGGCAAGCCAGAGTCTCAAAAGAAAACTCTCTTTTTGCGATGGCAATAACAAGCCCTACAACATGTGTCACTGGCATTACTGCCCAGATAAGTAACGCGGCACACAGACGCGCGCTACTAGATATTGTGGAAAGCCCATCAGGAGCACAAAGAGCAGGGATCGTTATAACCAACCAGTAAATGGGGAACAAAGACAGAGCCAAAGAGCTCCATATCATTGCTATAAAACTCCAGACAATGGAGACCAAAATACAGGCTATCTTCGTTAAAATCACAGCCTTAGCGGGACATTTAGCACGACTCACAGCAGCGCTCAACGCAGCCACCGATTCGTAAAAATCCTCAAGGATGGGTGTCACCGCTTTGCTAATAAATTTTCGAAGAAGGGTCCAAGAACGTTCATTCGTGAAAGCAGCTTTCGCAAAACCCGGTTGTAACTCATTACCCTGGCGGTAGAGAATATCCACGACTTCTTCCACCGGCTTGCGTGCAATTGCCATCGATAACTCTTGAAAAACGAAGGGCATGTTTGCAGGAAAGCACCGATTCGTCAGCTTGCAGAGCTGGTGAATCGAATACCCCGCCAATTCAGCTGCGTTCATGAGAGGAAGAAGCAGCTCTAATCGCCTATATGCATCACGACTGTCTATAGATTGTCGCAAAAGCTCTTCTTTGCGCTCCTTCACGATAGCACAAAGCTGGCGCGCATTGATCTCTAGATTCCCAACCGGAGGCACGAGAAGATTTGTAAACGTCTTGCACCACTTTAACTGCACCATCTCCTCCGCATTTGGGAGCCTGGCACGATCCCAACGAATGCCCCGGCCTGCCGAACGGCAGTGTCGAAAGATGTGATTGTAAATGAAGATGGGGCGAGCACTCTCCTCAATGCGTTGAGCAACCGCTCTTTGAGACGCTTCATAGTAACTCAAAGGCAGATGCTGCTCAAAATGGGCTGCAGCTCCACTATAAAAGGCGATCGTTGTTGCCCGAGTGTGCATCTCCAGAGGATTATGTTCCCCCGTCAACGCAGCCGCTTGACCAATGAAGTCACGAACAAATGCGTCACGTCCCGCGAAGACTCTTGCAGCATCGGCAGATGAGAGAGGAGCGATTCCAGCAGCAGCCATAAAAAATTAGCTAAATATTACCATGCTAGGCAAATTTTAAACCATTATTAAGCGATCATCCTCTGACGGATAGGGTTGTGAATGATCGCATTTGCCGGGAAGGCGTTAGTGACAAAAGAGTGATCTTTTTGTACGACTGCAACAACTAATCCTATCAGATGCAGTAAGGGAAGAGTGGCCAACACTAACGATCCCATTGCCCATGCCATGAGCTCACGTGCAAAACCCAGCAACAATGCTGGAAGAATAAAGGGATGAAACGCGTAGAGAAGAGCAAGCCCAACTAAGCCCTCTACCATGCCAAGTAAAGTGCATACAATCGATGTGATAACGAGAGCAATTTTCACTTGCGTCACGACGGCTGCAGAACAATTCGCTCTTGTCACCGCAGTGAAAAGATGTGCCATAGAGTCATAAAATTTCACTACGTTACATGTGGCCGATTTAGCAAAGACGCGAGCCACTAAACGAGCGGTATGGCATTGCGAAAAAAGGATTTTCACAAAGGCGGGCTCTGCCTGCCCTGAGAGCCTATAGAGCGTTTCTGCACTATCGCCTTGTAGTGGCACAGCGCGCAACATCTCCTGAACAACGGGAGGTAAAACCGCTTCCGGGCTTTCTCGCCACGCACAATATTCGCGAAGGGCCCTTAATTGTGCTTCCGGTTCGCTTTTCTTCAATCGCAAAAGAATCGTCAAAGCCTGAGAGGAATAATCGTTCGGTGATCGCTGCGATTGCAGCGATGGCTCATCCATAAAAGGAAGTACCTGCTCCATCGCTTCACCACTAATCCGGTGATTGTCCGCCAGATGCTGCCTGATGATTGCTCGCATTCTCTGCGCGGTTTCTGCCGGCGTTTCATCCTCGTCCACAGCGAAATCTCTCAAGAGAGGCAGCCGTTTGATGAGGTCACAACATTTCAGATCCGCCGCTTCCGTTACACTAGGAAGCCTCCTGTGGGCAAGTCCTCTCAGAATTTCGTTATAAATAAAGATGGGGCGGGCGCTCTCTTCAACGCGCAAGGCCAACGCTTTTTGATAGGCTGCGCAATAACTGACCGGCAAGCGCGCGGCAAATTGCTCTTCCACTGCGCTGTACGACTCGATCGTCGTCCTTCGACTATGCATCTCAAAAGGATTGTGCTCCCCCGTCAACGCAGCCGCTTGACCAATGAAGTCACGAACAAATGCGTCACGTCCCGCGAAGACTCCTGCAGCAGCCATAAAAAGGCATTTTGGTCTAACTTTATTAAGATTAGGTTAATTGCGCAACGCGCTTGTTTACAATGACCTAAATCAGCAAAACTACCTCTTTTATGGTGCAGCTCAACGCGCTCTTTAAGGGCAAGGTGCAGGGGGTTTTCTTTCGCGATACGATTAGGCGCTATGCCCTCCACTATCGCCTTAAAGGGTTTGTGCGCAATTTGGCCGATGGCTCGGTGGAATTAGTGGCGCAGGGGCCACGGGAAACTCTTGATCAATTGCTCAAGGACATTCATGATCATCCTCGCGGCGCTGTGATTCGATCCTGCGACGCGAAATTTACGAATAGCGAAACCATCTACCAGCAGTTCACCGTTCAGCATGGCCCTCCAGTTTAAGCAAACACTGCCCCTCCCCTCGCCTGAAAAGGTCCGTGCGGAGTTGCCTCTCGAGGGAGAAATCGCTGCACGCACAACGGTTTGCAACATCATCGACGGCATCGACGACCGTCTCCTGCTCGTGGTCGGCCCCTGCTCTCTGCACAACGAAGCCTCCGCTGTGGAGTACGCCATCCGTCTCAAAAAACTTTCTGAGAAGCTCAAAGACCGCTTCTTCATCGTCATGCGCGCTTTCGTGGAAAAGCCGCGCACCCGCTTAGGGTGGAAGGGCATGCTGCACGATCCGCGTATCGACGGCACCCACGACGCCATCGAAGGCATCCGCCGCTGCCGCAGTCTCCTCTTGCGTCTACACAAGCTCGGCCTGCCCCTGGCCACCGAATTCCTCGAGCCCTTCTCCGCCCACTACCTCTCCGACCTGGTCACTCTCGGTTACATCGGCGCCCGCACCTGCGCCTCTCCCCTCCACCGCTGCCTTGCCTCCGCCCTGCCCTTCCCCGTTGGCTTCAAAAACCCCCTCGACGGCGAGGTCTCCACCGCCATCCACGGCGCCCTCTCCGCCGGCAGCTCCCACTTCTTTATGACCCTCGACGACCAAGGCCGCCCTGTCCAAGCCCAGTCCCGCGGCAACCCCTACGCCCACGTAGTCCTGCGCGGCACCGACGCCGGCCCCAACTGCAACCAAACCACCGTAGAATCAGCTCTCAACCAACTCACCGAGCAAGACCTCAAACCTTTCCTCACCATCGACTGTTCTCATGGCAACAGCGGCAAAGACCCACTGCGGCAAAAAGAGATCTTCGCCCACGCCCTTGACCTCGCCAAACACTTTCCCGTCCGCGGCCTCATGCTCGAAAGCCATCTCGAAGCCGGCTCCCAACACGCCCACCCTTTCGCTCGCCACGACAAATCCATCACCGACAGCTGCCTCAGCTTCGAAGAGACCGAAACCCTGCTTTGTTTATGAACTTTCGTCTCGCCTGAAGACGCCTGCTTCTTTACAAAACCTTAATTAAATACGAATAGAATGGAGGCATGGCAGCAGCAGCAAGTGGGTCAGGAGCGGCAAGCTCCGCAATGACGGTTGAAGGGCTACTCGAGCACGTAAAAGATTCGGTTACGCTCTCAGCAATGGAAAGTGCCGTAGTGCTAACACCCTGCGGACATAGTCAAAGCGAAGAGATCGCTCGAACCATTTTCGGAACCATGAGTAGTGCAGGAGCGTGCGCAAAGCCCAACCCCTGCCCTCTGTGCCGAAAAAATGTTACGGCTTATTTTCCCAACCATGCTCTGAGGTCTGTTATTGAGCTTTTACTTGGCAGATCTCCTGAGGAACGCATCGTCGTTCCCCCTGCATCTTTAGCTCTTGTAAGGATCTGGGGTCCTTATCCGGGAAAATCTGGAATATTCGATCTCAAGCGAGAGGACTTAGATGTCCGCTGGCACGGTTTTAGGCCTCCCGCTCATCTCCTCGAGTTTCAATCCATTACTGCTGATGCTTTATTTGAACGAGTAAGATGTCTGCAATTCCGTGATCAGACTACTGAGATTAATCTCAAGGCACGTCCTGAGGATAAAGAAGCGCTCACAGCATACTTTCATGCAGCTAACGAACCTGTGAAGTATTGCCCTATTCTCAAAGAGTTTACTTTTACAAGCCCAAATAAAAAGAGAGTACTTGCCTGGTTAGCAAGCAATAACAGCTTTCCTCCTGCTCAATATGAGCAGTTAAAGCTCTGGTTCCCTTAATTTTTCTTTGGCAAACTCTGTTTTGCCCATTTGAAAAGCAATAACACTCTCCTCTAAAACACCGTGAATTCTAATAGCTAGTCGAGTTAGCTGGCACTACGACTTCCTGAGTGCCAATTGTTCCACGGAAAAAATCGCGATTTTTTTACTGTATGCTTCTGATTGTCAGATGGTTGATTGGCCGTGGAACAATTTGTTTTCCAAATGTAAAGCGGCTTTACATTTGAATTTTCTGCGACTCTAATCCTTCGTGTCGTCGATCCACTCGATCCAGGGGATGCTTTGCTTGCAGGCGATAAGGCGGCCTTGGCAGTCGAAGATTTGCGCTTTCCAGGTGAGGACGGGGCCATGGCACTTGTAGTCGGAGCCGAGGAAGTAGAGGGCGGTGGTGCCTCTCTTGCAGGGCAGTTTGCGATTGAGGGAATGGAGGCAGTGGTCGCCGCGGACAAGTTGGAGATGGAGGAAGAGATCTTTGGGGCAGGAGCGAGGCAGATTCCACTGGATCACCATCCATTGACCGCAGAATCGGGAATTGCGTAAGGGGTCGGGAGAATCAACGAAGCTGCTGGCAAGGTGGTTTTGATTGAGGCGCTCGATGCGGACTTTAAGACGGTTGGGTACGCAGGCTGTGAGGAGAAGCAGGCTAAGTAATGCGAAGCGCATAGGAGATCACCAAGAAGGCCAAGAGGGCCACGCTAAGCATGCCGTAGAGGCGCTTTTTCTGGGCAAAGAAGTAGAGGGCATCGCGCAGGAGGCGGAAAATAGGTGTGAGGGCGAGGAAAGCAATGGCGAGGTAGGAAAGATGCGGGAAGAAGAATGCCAGGACAAGAAGAGTAAGTGCGAGGAAGAAGAGAGCTTTAAGCATGGAGCCCTTTCAGGAACATTTGGAGGGCGGAGAAGAGAACCATGGAGATAAAGAGAAAGCGGATGACCTTCACGTTAACCCCGGAGAAATAGGTGGCGGCAATAAAGGAGCCCAGGAGCGTGCCGAGGGCAACGTTGACTGCGACGACGGGGTTGACGAGACCTTTGGCGAGGAAGATGGCGACGCTGGAGGCAGCGGTGATGCCGATGAGGCTGTTGGAGTGGGCAGCAGCGGCTTTGGGTTCGAGCGCGTAGACGTGCTCGAAGCTGACGACTTTGAAGGCGCCAGCGCCAATACCGAAGAGCCCAGAGACGAGGCCGGCGAAACCCATGAGGCTTAAGCCTAGAGTGGCGCGGTATTGTTTGGGGGGTTGAGGGACGCGGAAGAACTGCATCGTCATCAGCAGTACGAGGATGAAGGCAAAGGCGATAAAGAGCCAGGTTGGTTTGAGCAAAAAGACACTGAAGCTGCCGATGAAGGCCATCGGGACAGAGGCACAGGCGAGAAGAATGACCAGCTTGGGGTCCACTGAAGAGTGGTTTTTAACAGAGGCGCCCAGCGAGGTGGCGATGACGGCCATGAGCGAGACTCCAATTGCCTGCGTTGCGGGTACGTCCATCACCAGAGTGAGCCAGGGAACGATGAGAACGCCCCCGCCCAAACCGGTGAGTGAGCCGAGAAAACCGGCAACGAAGCAAAAGGCCAGCGTATCCATTTACTTGTTCATCAACAAGAGGGCGAAAACGAGGGCGAAGAGAGCGAAGGATTCGATGATTCCGATAGCGGCCCAGCACTTACCGTAGACGGCTGGCTGGCGCGCGGAGGCTTGGATGCCCGAAGCGCAGACCTTGCCTTGGAAGACGGAAGAAGCAAAGAAGGCGGCGCCTGCGAAGAGACCGATACCAATGCCGTCGATGGGAGAAAGTGTGCCCGCTTTGATCTGCGTGCTCATCAGCAACATCAAGATAAAGCCGTAGATCGACTGCGATGAGGGGGCGGCGGACATGGCAATGAACTTTCCATGCCCCTCTTCTACGCGGGCCATAATGGCGTGCGACGCTGCACCTGCAATCGCGCACCCAATGGCGCTGCCAAATGCTGAAAAACCGAGAGCGATAGCCGGTCCAATCATGCCAAAATCCATAATTTACTCCTGTCGAATGATATGTAAGGGTTTAAAAAGTTTGCCGCCGCCCTCGAAGCTGTAGTGGTACCACTCGAGGAAGTTCAAACGAAGACCGTGAATGACACCGCCCATAATAGCCATGGTCATGTTGACCGTGTGCCCGGCAATGAGAATCAATACGCCTATGAAAGGATCGAAAGAGGCGGCTAGATCATTGAAAGTGGATGCCATCATCATGCCCGCAAGTCCCAAAGCATAGAGTCGCAAATAAGAGAGCACATCGCAGAAAATCTGGATGACATTCATGATTTCGAGGATGCCCATGAGACGCCGCTGAATAATGGCGAGAGTGACGGCTACACTGAGCCCCACCCAGACCATCTCTTTTCCGATCATGGCCCATTTCAACTCATCAAACCCACCCACGATACTCAGCATAGAAGTCGCATTGAGCATCACAGGAAAATAGAGGTAGGCGCCAATCATAAAAAGAAGCCAGCCGCTTTGCGCCCAGTTGGTCGTGATCGTACGCAGCATCGAAAGCGCTACGTGGATGAGCCCGACAAAAAGAGCAAACTCAAACATGATGGCGAGATAAAATTGGTTTTGGACAACCTTGAAACGCACCAGATCTGCCGCCGATGCCGCTGTACCCAGTTCAGGATGCTCTGCAACAAGTGCTTTGATCACCCCGTCTTGCAGGTTCCAATGGTACGAAGCTTTTTTATCTACCGCCCAGTCGATGAGAGAAACAGCGCGCAGTGGGTTGTCAGGAGCGATTTCGATACCGAAAAAGGAAGTTGTCAATGTCCCCCAGATAATACAGGCCACTGACAAGATTGCCCCCATTTTTACCATGCGAAGCGCAAAAGGCGTTTTAGGTAGTTTTTTTCGCGCCCAAAAGACCAACCCTAAGAAGAGAAGCCCGTAACCCGCATCGTTGATGATCATGGCAAAGAAGAAAGAGAAAAACCAGAAGACCCAAGCTGAAGGGTCTTTATCATTCGTGGAGGGAGTATCGTAGATACCCACGAGATCTTGCCCCAAACGCGCTGTTCCTGTGTTCTCTAAATAGGTCGGTACGCGGTCGCGCGTCTCAATTGCTACCTCTTCCACCGTAACAGCAAAGGCCGCAGCAACAAGGGCTACTTCTTCCACTCTTGTTTTTGGCGCCCACCCTGTTGCAACAAACAGTTGACCCTCCAGCTCCGACTGAGCGTAGTCAATCGTACCGTGCAGCGTATGAGAATTATTCATGCTGAGCAGAGCGTGCTGGAGAAATTTGGTGTACTGCGCAGCTAGCCGCAAGTCTTGTTCAAGCAGGCGCAAATGTTCTTTAGCATCCGCTAAATCCACATCCAATGCTGCACGATCTTTTTCAAACTGCACTTCCGTCAACTTCAACGTGAGGCGCTTGCTCGATTGCAGTGAAAGCCAATAATCGCGCGATCCATCCGTATTGATGTGAAAGAGCCCTTCTAAAGGAAGAAACTCGGCACGATCTGCCACTTTAGAGACAAAAAACTGTGCAACCAAATCAAAGTCATGCAGTTTTTCGAAGGAAAAACGACCAAAGGGACGAATGCGGGAAATTTCGATCTCGATGACTTTGATCTGCTCTAAAAGACGTTCGATCTTCTGTTTTGTCGAAACAATCGAACGCGCAATCGGCAATGCCTTCGATAAATCTTTGATGTGAAGCTGCTCGATCACCGTCAAACCGCGCAAAATTTTCAGCGCGTGCATGATTTCCGCTAGTTCCGGACTCGCCTGCAACGCAGGACCGATGAATTCCACCAGTCCAACGCGCTGCGCCGACTTAAAAAAAGCCTGCTTGTCTTTTTCCAGACCGATAAAAAGAAGTTTGCTTACATCAATGCGCAAGTTTTCTCTCCTCGATCTTCTTTTTGGCCACCTTTGCCCGCGCTACAGCAGCTAATTGCTGGTCGCTTAGGAAGGTTTTGATTTGACGAATCAGCTCTTTTGTACGGGGAATCAAAATCTTTTCAAAGAGATTTACACGAATCGAAACTTCTCGCAGTTCTTTTTCAATCACATCCCTTTTTTCCTGTGCAACCTGCACCAAAATTTCCGCTCTTTTGCACTCGCGCACAATGACAACCAGCCCATCCACAAAGGGCTCTGTGACCAAAAGAGAGTATTCTAAAGGGGCAAACTCGAGCGCCTCTAATTTAGGGATCTCTACCCCCGCCACATTCTCATAAGTCTTCGTGAGAACTGTCACCTCTGCCATCTTTTCCGAAGGAAAACCCAACTCCGTTTGCAGCAAGGGTGCTGCTTGCGCTACCAGACTCTCCTTTGCATGGAAATCGCTTTCTAAAATCACAATCTCTGCACGAACTTCCATGCTCTGCGCTTGCAGCATCGCTTTCTTCAGTTGCAGCGTTGGAAGATACTTTTCCAACTGCCCCAGACGGACCTGCTGATCACGAAGTTCGGTTTTAGAGAGTTTAGGCATGGGGCCAGTACTTATCGATTAAGGTCTGTTTAATCCCTACCTCATCCGAGGCAAAGCATTCCGCAAGAAGCTTCCAACCCAAATCAAGCGCCTTTTCCAGGGGCAAGTTGACCTGTAAGTCCATCATCTGCTCTTCAAAGCGGTGGGAAAACTGCAGCAGTTTTTCATCCCACTTCGAGAGCTTAAAGCCCATCGCCTGTCGCTCGCGGGCCTTCTTAGAGTCGGCGTAGAGGCGAATCATGTTATTGGCTAAGTCGCCATGATCTTCGCGCGTCACCTTCCCAATCACCTGCTGCTTCAAACGAGACAATGAGCCAAAGGGATCGATAGCTCCATCGTGGAGATAGAACTGCCCCTCTGTAATATAGCCGGTGTTATCGGGCACGGGGTGGGTCACATCGCCGCCGGGCATCGTTGTCACGGCCACAATCGTGATTGATCCACCCGCATCGATGTCCACCGCCTTTTCATAGCGAGAGGCCAAGTCCGAATAGAGTGATCCGGGATAACCACGGTTGGCAGGCACTTGGTCCATGGTGATGGCAATCTCTTTAATGGAGTCGGCGAAAGCGGTCATATCCGTCATCAAGACAAGCACATCCTTGCCCTCGATGGCGAACTGTTCTGCACAAGCCAACGCCATATCGGGCGCTAAAATGCACTCCACAGCAGGGTCTACGGCACGGTGGATGAACATCACCGTCTTTTCCATCGAGCCGGATTGCTCCGCGTTATCGATAAAAGCTTGCATGTCGGCGAAGGTCAAACCCATGCCAGCAATGATCACAATCTGCGCATCGGTTTGGTTGGCAATGCGCATCAAAAGCTGGTTGTAGGGCTCTCCTGGAAGGGAAAAGATCGGAATCTTCTGCGATTTGACAAGGCAGTTGAACATGTCGATCATCGGGATGTTCGTGCGCACCATCTGCTTGGGCACAATCCTTTTCACGGGATTGAAGGAGGGCGTTTCGACAGGAATGGCGTTGCCAACTACCTGTGGGCCCGAATCGATGGGCACACCTGCGCCGTTGAAGCGGCGACCGAGGAGCTGTTTGCCAAAGGTCACCTGCATGGGACGTTTGAGGAAGGTTACACGGTCACCCGTACTTAAACCCCTTGTTCCTCCAAACACCTGCAGCGTTGCCTCTTCACCATCGATGCGCAAAACAGAGGCTAGCCCTCTTTTTCCGGAAGCCTGCTCAACAACAGCGAGCTCTCCCATGAAGGGGCCTGTTGCTGTCACCGTGATGAGGTTTCCGCGCAAATCATTGATTCGATCGTAAATTTTCTTCATGCGATTTCCTCACCGATTTTCTGCATCATCTGCTTGTATGGATCGCTTTCGAAGGCGATGAAGTTCATGTTCTTGATTTCGTTTTGCAACTTTAAGAAGAAGGCGCGCGCCTCATCGTGCGTGGCAAAGGCAAAATGTTTGTCTACAATACGACTGATGAGGGTAAAGAGCGGAATCTGCCGTTTGAGCGGGCAGTAGGCATCTTCCTTGTCGAAGGCGTTCTGCTGTAGATAGGAGAAGTCGTAGAGCTCTGCTTTTAAATAGGTCACCATATCATCGATGGAAATCCCCTCTTCACCGACGACCTCCATGCGCTTGCCAATCTCTTTTCCGACCTTAAGGAGGCGCGCTGTTTTGGCCACCATGTCGCGCCAGCCACGTACTTGTGAGGAAAGCTGCGCACCCACCCCATCGACATACTTAGACCAAGAGATGATGGGGTCGATAGCGGGATAGCGGCGTGAGTCGGAGCGCTCGCGAGATAGCCCCAAAAAGGCGCCGACAACAGCGAGAGTAGCCTGCGTAACGGGCTCTTCGAAGTTCCCTCCCGCAGGCGAAACAGCGCCGCACAACGTGACAGAGCCGGGTTTGTTATGGCCCGCAGCCACAACACCGGCGCGCTCATAAAACTCGGCAATACGCGAGGCCAGATAGGCTGGGAAGGCCTCGTCGCCGGGAATCTCTTCCAATCGGCCCGACATTTCGCGTAGTGCCTGTGCCCAACGCGATGTGGAGTCGGCCACCAAGAGAACATCGAGTCCCATTTGGCGGTAGTACTCGGCAATGGTGATCCCCATATAGATCGAGGATTCACGCGCTGCCACCGGCATAGAGGAGGTGTTGCAGATGATGACGGTACGGTCCATCAACATGCCGCCCGTGTTGGGGTCTTTGAGGTGAGGAAACTCCTGGAGCACCTCCACAACCTCGCCCGCACGCTCACCACACGCTGTCACCACCACAATGTCTACAGAGGAATACTTGGAGAGGTGGTGCTGGAGAACTGTCTTGCCTGCGCCAAAAGGGCCCGGAGTGCAGAAGGTTCCCCCCTTCATGATGGGAAACTGCGTGTCGATGACGCGCAAGCCAGTGCTCATCATCTCCTTCGGCTTGATCTTCTCGCCCTGCATGAGGCTGATCTTGATGGGCCATTTCTGGATCATCGTAATTTCATGCTCGTTTCCTTTCTCATCCACCAACTTGGCAATCACTTGCGCTGCTGTATAAGAACCGGCCTTAGAGACCATTGTGAGGGTATAATTGCCCCACAAAGAAAAGGGCACCATGATTTGGTGGTGGAAGCGCCCTTCGATAACAAAGCCGATGCTGTCGCCGCGACGAAGCGCTGTGCCCACTTGTGCTGTGGGGGTAAAATCCCACTTGCGGGTGCGGTCAATGGAGGGAAAGTAGCAACCGCGCGCCAAAAAGAGCCCTTGTGACTCCGCAATGCGCTCAAGAGGGTTTTGCAGTCCGTCATAAATGGATGTGAGCAGGCCAGGACCCAGCTCCGCTTCGAGCAAATCCCCTACAAAGCGCACCTGGGTACCGAGCTCTACGCCAAGGGTGCTTTCAAAGACCTGCATCTTGGCAACGCCGGAGGCGATTTCGATGACCTCTGCTTTAAGCTCTATTCCATTGACATTGACAAACGCAATCTCGCCCTGCCGGACATTGCCCTCAAACTCTACGCTGAGCAGGTTTCCAAACGCTTTTATTACCTTTCCGGTCGTCATACTAGTCCTTTGCGTTTCGCTGCCTTCCATCGCTGCATAATCTGCACCTGTGCGGCATAGGCAATCACGCGATCAAATGAAAATTGAGAATAGGGTCGCACCATTTTGTCGATACGATCAAATCGAAAAAGCAACAGCTGGCGGAAAAGCTCCACGGGCTGCTCATTCAAACTCGTGTAGAGATCAAAGGCTTGCGATAAGCTCTCTTGGAGCCCTGAAATATCCGGTCCTTGATTCGCAATCGCTAACAATTCGGACTGCCAAGGATCGAGCGGGTCTAGTGAGGTAAATTCGTCCCCGCTGCGATGAAGCGCCTGCACTCTACGCGCGGCAAGCCCTACCTGCAGGGCCTGTTCAAAGGCCAGCCACTCTTTCAGAAAACCCTCTCCACGCTCTTCTGCAAAGCCGAAAAAGGCAAGGACCAGTTCGTCGAAATGGCGCACGCGCTCTTCGTTGCTCTTCCATTTGCGAATGAATTGTTCGATAAAAACGGGTGTTTCAAGCGGCGAATCTTGCCACAGTTTCAGCTCATCCCTTGTCAGGTTGCCCTCCACAACGGTGGGCTGCCCATTCCACAGAGCGTTCAAATTGTGCAAATCTGCAAAAGTCAAAAAGAGGCGCAGCTGGTGATTTTCTTCCAAATTGCCATTGATTTCGACCAAGTCCTTGAGGGCCGCAATGTCGACCTCGACATCAGCGTCTAATGAAAGGGGCGGCAGAAATGCGTTAAGAAAATAGTGCTGGGTCATTCTCCAAACAATTTGATACGAAAATCACGGCGCAGGTGTTGTGCAAGAAGCTCTTCAATGGCCTTATCGCTGATATCCAGTGTAATGCGCTTGTCGCGGATCTTGAGAAGGGCTCCGGCTGCAATGCTGCCTACCTCTACAGCCTTGTTCTGTAGGCGCGCCAAGATTTGCTCGCCAAGCGCTTGCTGCAGCGCCTCGAGGGATACGCTTTTCGAAACAACAGCGTCAAACCGCGCCTCTGTTCCCTCGCGGTCAACGGCTTTCATCAGAGAACGAAGGATTTCGGCAACAATATCGACACCATTTGCGCCCTTGACGACCATTTCGTGCAGCGTCTGTGCAAAAAGCTGCTTTTCAATGGCCTCGCGAAGTGCCAGCAGACTCTGCTTGGCCGCTTCTTGAAGAGCCACTGTAGCTGCCTCTTTCTCCTGGGCAATGCGACGCATCGCCTCTTTTTCCAAGCGTTCGGCCTGGTCAGAGGCCTCTTTAATGACCCGGGCGGCCTCCTCACTTGCCTTTTCGATAAGATGAGAAGCCTCTTCCCGAGCCGGTTCCAACGCCTTTCCTCGAAGAAGTTCGCAAATGTGATCGATTTTTTCCTGTGCAGTCTCTAACGTCGCCATATCGCTCCAACATTCTTTCATAGATCCCAGAATTTGTTGAATGAAATTCTGGGGACGCTCAATCATCGGGCCATGCGCCTATTACTAGCCACTCTTTTGACAGTTACTGCGCCCCTGCTGGCCGTTCCTGTCTGCACTTTTCAGCCTCCCAAAGGGTGGCAGATCATGGACTTGAAAGGCTTGCCCCAAGAAGTAAAATTTTTTGTACGACAGAATGTGGAGAAGGGGTTAACCCCCTCCATCAATCTTGCTGTGGAAGAGACGAATCTTTCACAAAGCGGCTATGTCGAGGCTGTAAAAAAAATGCATTCTGAGCTCAACAAATCCGTCTCCTCTTTAGGCCAGATCAACTCCCATTGCGGCCCTTTTGAATTGGTGCAGGTAGACATCACTATGCCTTGGGGAGCCGTCAAGCAAATTCAAGCTGTTCTAGTGCAACAGAAAATGGCCATTGTTTTGACCGCCACCTCCGAAGCCGACCGGTTTGGGGCGGTGACCAAAGAGCTGCTTGAAGCAATTCGCACCTTTGACATAAAGTCAGTGCCATGAAAAAGTGCCTTGCCGGACTTCTCTTGGTTAGCCTTCTGCAGGCTGCTGCCCCCCTGCCACCACGCCCCGCCCATATCCCTGAAGAGACGTGGGAGGTAACAGAGGGTGGGAAAAAATTCGAGACCTGCTCTACAGGGTGTTCTTGGAAGGGCCCTGCACGCGCCGCTGCAGCGGGCAATTTCTGCGGATTGACCTACGGCCAAATGGCCGGCGGAATACTCGTAGCAGGGGCCGTTATTGCCCTCGCCTTACTGGCAACCAATGCTCAGTCCCACTCTCACTGATCTGACTCGCTAAAGGATTTTCTTGAAAAAAAAACCTCCATTGGTAAGATGGGCCTTAATTACCTAATTTGGGGGAAAAACATGAAACGATTTCTAGCACTTGTTGTAGGTTTGGCCGTTGTTACTTCAGCCGGCGAACTCAATGCACAAAACGCAGCACGCGGCGGATCAAGAAGCGGCGTTAGAGGAACTGCTGTTGCTATCGGTATCGGTGTTGTAGCAGCCATTGCTGCCATCGCGTTGATCTCGAATAACTCTTCTTCGCACTCACACTAAACAATTTTCTCGGAGAGAATCGGTCATCCCACCGATTCTCTCTTTATGCACTCTCTTCTCTCAGAGCGCATTTATTTCTTGAAAAATAAGTATCGCGACGTACAATGATCACGAGAAATTTTTCTTATCAGAGGGATAAACCATGAAAAATCTAGCTCTTATTTTGGGCCTAGCTATCGCGACTTCTACTGGGCAGCTCGATGCACAGCACGCAGCGCGTGGCGGGTCAAGAAGCGGAGTGAGTGGATACGTTGTTGCCATCGGTGTCGGTGTAGTGGCGGCTATTGCGGCCATCGCACTACTTGCCAACAACTCCTCCTCCCACTCGCACTAAGCTCATGAAGAGAGAGTTGGTCGTACAATCAGCGCTCATTCTCTCTTCTTTTCTTTCCCTTACCTCGTGCCAAAAACCGGATACCATCTGCCAATGGAACCGGCAGCAGCTGACGGAAACGTTCAATTGTCGCTATGCCAAGCGGGTATACTGTAAGGCGATTTGCCCCTACACAGAACCAGAACTTTCTTTCGTGAGCGATCGGTGCGGCCTAAAAAGCTACCTCTCCGTTACCTCTGGATGTTTCTTTTTGCGCCATTTCAAACAGGGAACAGATATCTCGTACACCATCGACGGTGTGAACTACCAGGACCATGTCATTGTCTTCCGAGGGAACCAGATGATGCAGTTTTCTCCCCGTGCGACCGAGGCGATCTTTGCCGCCCTAAGTCGAGGCTCTTCAGTGGAAATTCAAGCTGGTGATTTGTCCGTTACGGTCCCCGCCAAAGGCTTTGTAGCCGCCTATTCCGATGAGGGCCGATCCATTGAGCGCTGGCTACCTAAATCCAACTTTTCCTTCCCTTTTGAAGACACCCTGAATGCCGTTTTAGGCAGATAATTCCCCTCTTTTGGTAGAATCCCCTTCTTATGCAGCGCGCACCCCACCTCGAGTTTTCTTGCCTGGAATGCCAGGCCCCCGTAGCCTTCTGCCTCTTTGAGATCGAAGATGCCCCCATTCAGTGCCCCCACTGCAGCAAGCCCTACCGGTTTGCCTCCGAAATCCTGCAAAAGTTAAGAAAGTTTGAAGCGCTCTGCCGTACGATCCATGACTGCGAAGAGATCTTGGGCGATACAAGCGTAGCCATCGATGTAGGCTCTTGCCACGTCAAAGTGCCCTTTCGCCTCCTACTGACCCGTCTGGGCTCCGTAATGACCCTAAAACTGGGCGAAAAGACCCTAGAAATCTGTTTCCGCACCGAACCCCTGGCCGACCTGGCTCCCGCTACCCCGACCTTAGCACGCTCTCGCTAACCCCCCCTTATTTGCGGGCAGCAAAAAACCCACGCATTTCTTATGTGAAATGGGTGGGTTTTACAAAATGATCAGTGGACGGTCGTGAAGTCAAAGACCAGCGGCTGGTGGCCGGCGGCTGTGACGCTCATGATGTCCTGGTAGTGGCTAAAGCCGGTACCGCTGGGGATACGCTGACCCATGATGATGCTCTCTTTGTGACCGCGACGCATATCGACCTTACCGCAGGTTGCAGCTTCAGTTAAAACGCGTGTTGTGTCTTGGAAGGAGGCCGCAGACATGAAGGAATCCGTTGCAAGCGAGGCTTTGGTAATCCCTTGTAGTACGGGAATACCTTGGGCCGGTTTGCCACCCTCTTCCAGAGTTCTTCGGTTTTCTTCGAAGAATTCCTTCTTCGATACCTCTTCACCAAAGAGAAGCGTTGTATCACCTGGATCGTTGACGCGTACTTTCTGTAGCATCTGGCGAACGATAATCTCAATGTGCTTATCGTTGATGTCCACACCCTGTAGGCGGTAGACCTCTTGTACCTGGTTCACCAAATACTTTTGCAGCTCGCGCACACCGCAGATCTCAAGAATCTCGTGCGGCACGATAAGACCATCCGTCAGCTGCTGGCCCTTCACCACGTGGTCGCCACGCTGAACAGTCATGTGCTTGGTCATCGGAATCAGGTGCTCTTCTTCCATACCAGAGACTTCGTCAACAATGACGAGAACGCGCTTGTTTTTCTGCGTTCCACGGATGTCCACAATACCGTCGATCTTCGCGATTTCGGCAGCTTCCTTCGGTTTGCGCGCTTCGAAAAGCTCCGCAACTCGTGGGAGACCACCGGTAATATCCTTTGTACGGATCGCGCCACGAGGCAGTTTTGCCAGCATTTTACCAGCTTTAACAAACTGTCCTTCCGTGACGGCAATGATCGCACCGGATGGGATGGCATAGGTACCGACCAGGTTTTGGCACTCGCGGTCCGTAAAGATCGCGATTTGAGGATGGAGTTCCCCTCTGTGCTGTTTGACCACCAATTCGACGGCTTGCGTCTTCTTGTTGGTCTCTCTTTCTGTGGAAATTCCTTCCACAAGGTCGATGTATTTCACATAGCCAGGGCGATCGCACAAAATCGGAATGTTGTGCTGCTCGCAAAGAGCCACTTTTTGACCCTTTTTCACTGCCGATCCATCAGCCACCAAAATCTTTGTGCCCAATTCGGCCGGGAACGATTGCAGCGCTTCGATCGACTTCGCTTTTAACAGCTTTTTGTAGTCTTCAAGCGAGCGACCCTCATCGCGAACGATATGGAGAACGCCATTCTTGTTAAGAACAAGGTTGGATCCCTCTTCATCCACTACAGTGCGGATATCGGAGTAGATGAGCAGGCCCTCTTCAGAGCTGATCATCTCCGGCTCTGCTCCCGCAGAGGCAATACCACCGACGTGGAAGGTACGCATCGTGAGCTGCGTTCCGGGTTCACCGATCGACTGAGCGCCGATGATACCGACGGCTTCACCTAAGTTGATGATGCGACCGTTGGCCAGGTTAATACCGTAGCACTTCGCGCAGACACCAAAGCGGCTTTCGCAGGTGAGCACAGAGCGAATACGAATGGTTTCGTAGCCGGCGTCATCAATGGCTTCAGCTTGCTTGCTTGTCAGAACATCGCCTGCTTTCGCAAGAAGAACCTGCTTGTTACCAGGCAGATAGATGTCTTCACAAACCGTGCGGCCGAAGATACGGTCTTTCAGAGCCAAAAGCTCTTCTTGTCCCTGCTTAATGGCAGAGACTTCGATGCCGTTAATGGTTCCGCAGTCCTCTTCCATGACAATCACGTCTTGGGCCACGTCAACCAATCTTCGTGTGAGGTAGCCAGAGTCAGCCGTTTTCAACGCTGTATCGGCCAGACCTTTACGAGCACCGTGAGAGGAGATGAAATACTCCATCACCGTCAACCCCTCGCGGAAGTTGGAGGTAATGGGCGATTCGATAATCTCACCTGATGGTTTCGCCATCAGACCGCGCAACGCACCCAGCTGTTTTACCTGCGATTTGTTACCGCGAGCACCGGAATCCATCATCAAGTGCAGCGGGTTCATGCGGGCATCTTTGGGCTTGCTGATCAAGCCAAAGAGCTGTTCTGACAAGGCATCGGTAACCTCTGTCCAAATGGTGATCGTCTTCGATTTGCGCTCACCATCGGTAATTACGCCGTCTTCATATTGCCTGCGAACAACGCCTACTTTATCGATGGCTTCTTCGATCAGCACTTTCTTGTTGGTGGGAACGAGAATATCGCAAATTCCCATCGAAATCGCCGCTTTTGTCGACTCCGCAAAGCCCATGTTCTTGAGTTTATCCAAGAACTGCACAGTTGCTTCAAGACCTACGTTTTTGTAGCAATCCAGAACCAGCTGACTCAACTTTTTGCGAGGCAAACTGTAGTTTTGGAAGCCCAGCTGTTTCGGCACAATCGTGTTGAACAAAACGCGTCCGGGAGTTGTCTCAATGACCTCTCCACCCTCTAAACGAAGGCGAATTTTCTCATGGATATGTAGTCCGCGGCCCAAGTCGTCTACTCGCTGAGCTGTCTCTGCACCCAGCACATAGCCAGAAGTAGCCAGAGCCAGAAGAACCTCTTCTTGGTCGCTAAACGTGCGTGTATGTCCGCCATGATCTTCTTGGATATAGAGAGGATCGAGCATCAAGTAGTAGAGACCCAGCGTCATATCCTTAGAAGGAACAGCCGATGGTTTGCCCGATGAGGGCAAGAAGATGTTGTCGGGCGCCATCATGAGCAGCTTAACTTCCAACTGCGCCTCTACGGAGAGAGGTACGTGGACCGCCATTTGGTCACCGTCAAAGTCGGCGTTATACGCTTCGCACACGAGAGGGTGAATGCGCAGCGCTTTCCCCTCGATGAGGACGGGCTCAAAGGCTTGGATACCCAAACGGTGGAGCGTAGGCGCACGGTTCAACATGACCGGGTGACCCTTGATTACCTCTTCGAGCACATCCCAAACCTCAGGAGCGCGGCGTTGAATCATCTTCTTCGCAGAGCGAATCGTGTAGACCAGACCCAGATCTTTAAGGCGCTTCACAATAAAGGGCTCAAAGAGCTCCAGCGCCATCTCTTTGGGAAGACCGCACTGATTAAACTTCAGCTCAGGACCGACGATAATGACGGAACGACCGGAGTAGTCCACGCGTTTACCGAGCAAGTTCTGACGGAAGCGACCCTGTTTTCCCTTCAACATTTCGGAGAGGGACTTCAAAGGACGGTTGCCCGCACCCATGACAGGATGGCCATGACGACCGTTATCGAAGAGCGCATCTACGGCTTCTTGCAGCATACGCTTTTCGTTGCGAACGATCACTTCCGGCGTCTTGAGCTTCAAGATCGCTTTCAAGCGGTTGTTACGGTTGATGACGCGGCGATAAAGGTCGTTCAAATCGGAAGAGGCGAAGCGGCCGCCGTCGAGAGGTACGAGAGGGCGCAGGTCCGGTGGGATGACCGGAACGGAGGACATCACCAGCCATTCTGGATGGTTGTGAGATGTCACCATGCCTTCGACAATCTTCAAACGCTTGGCGAGCTTCATGCGCGCTTGCATCGACTTTGTCTTTTTGAGCTTTTCTTTCAGATCCGAAAGAAGAGTGAGGAGATCTTCCGATTTCAACAGGTCAGCAATGGCTTCCGCACCCATTTTGGCTTGGAAAGCATCTCTGCCGAAGCGCTCTACCGACTCGCGGTATTGTGCATCTGTCAGAAGCTGCTTTTTCTCCAGTTCTGTGCTGCCCGGATCGGTAACGATGTACTCTTCGTAATAGATAACGCGCTCGAGATCGGCTGTCGAAAGACCGAGAATATTACCGATGCGGGAGGGCATGGTTTTGAAGAACCAGATGTGCACAATCGGCACAGCCAACTCGATGTGAGCCATGCGTTCGCGGCGCACTTTAGAAAGAGTAACTTCTACACCGCAGCGATCGCAGACGATGCCTTTGTGTTTGATCTTCTTGTACTTTCCGCAAGCGCATTCCCAATCCTTAGTAGGACCAAAAATCTTCTCACAGAAAAGACCACCCTTTTCGGGCTTGAAGGTACGGTAGTTGATCGTTTCAGGCTTTTTGATTTCGCCGTGGGACCACTCATCTTTCACAACATCATCCGAGGCAACGGCGATACTGATGATATCGAAGTCGGACTCGAGCATATCTTCCATCTCATCCCGACGACGCATCGGTTTGTAGACGGGCTGAGACTGCAGTTGTTCCTCGTTTACGGAGTCAAGGGGAACTACTTCTTCCATATTATACGGATTCCTTTGTCTTCAGATCTGATACCTTTTTCAAACGCACATCCAATCCCAATCCTTGCATCTCTTTTACGAGAACGTTGAAGGAGGCTGGAATGCCCGCTTGCAGTGTGTTTTGTCCTTTTACGATCGACTCGTAAATCCATGTGCGCCCTGCGACGTCATCGGATTTAACGGTAAGCATCTCTTGCAGCAAGTTCGAGGCACCATAGGCTTCCAGTGCCCATACCTCCATCTCACCGAAACGCTGGCCACCCATCTGCGCCTTACCACCCAGCGGCTGCTGCGTAACAAGAGAGTAGGGACCAATCGAGCGGGCGTGAATCTTGTCGGCAACAAGGTGCGAAAGCTTGAGGATATAGATATATCCCACAACCACGCGGCCATCAAAGCGCTCGCCTGTGCGACCATCAAAGAGCCATGTCTTTCCATCGCCGGGCAAGTTTTGCTCTGCCATCAATTCCCAAATGCGGTGCTCAGGGAAGCCCTCAAATACGGGGCTCTTTGCCCAGAATCCACCTTTCTTCGCTACATAGCCAAGATGCGTTTCCAGCAACTGGCCAATGTTCATACGAGAAGGTACGCCCAGCGGGTTCAGGATGATCTCGATCGCCTGACCGTTCGGCAAGAAGGGCATATCGGCTTCGGGAACGATTTTCGATACAACACCCTTGTTACCATGGCGGCCCGCCATCTTGTCGCCCACTTCGAGCTTGCGCTTCGTTGCGACATAGACTTTGACTTGGTGTAAAATACCTGTTTCTAGTTCCGTGTCGCCGCGGCGCATGTGCTCCGTCTGCTTCTCACGAGTCTGTTCGAGCGCTTCCAGCGCCTTTTCCGACTCAATCAAGATCTCTTTGACGGTTTCAAAGAGTTGCGCTTTCGGGAAGATCAGGTCTTGGGCAGCAAACTGCTCCAAGTTTTCCAACATATCCTGCGAGATTTCTGCTCCCGATGGGATGATCAATTCCGCAGATTTACGGTGAATGACCGAACCGGGACATTTTTCTCCCAGAAGAAGAGCGCCGAGCTTTTCATGGCGATCGATGTGCAGATCGGCCAACTTCGTGCGATATTCTTTCTGTAGATCCTTAATGCGGCTTGCTTCTTCTACCAACTCATCATCGGTTTTGGAGAGACGGTCTCTTCTGCTGAAGACTTTCACGTCCATGACAACCCCTTCTGTGCCCGGAGGGACAGTTAAGGAGGCATCTTTTACATCAGCGGCCTTCTCGCCGAAGATAGCGCGCAATAAGCGCTCTTCAGGAGCCAATTCCGTTTCGGACTTAGGAGTAATCTTACCAACGAGAATATCGCCGGGTTTGACTTCCGCACCCACGCGGATAATTCCGTCTTCTCCTAAGTTGGCCAAAGCCTCTTCGGAAACGTTGGGAATATCGCGGGTGATCTCTTCTTTCCCCAGTTTGGTGTCGCGAGCGATCAACTCAAACTCTTCGATGTAGATCGAAGTGTAGTAGTCTTCACGCAAGAGCTTTTCCGAGATGATAATCGCATCTTCAAAGCTGTAACCGCACCAAGGCATGAAGGCGCACAATACGTTTTTACCCAGTGCAATCTCGCCCTTGTCGGTAGCAGGACCGTCAGCAATGACATCCCCTGCTTTTACCTTATCTCCAGGAGAGCAAATCGGCACTTGGTTGATGCAAGTACCTGAGTTGGAACGCAGGAACTTTTTCAAAGCGTAGGTCTTCTTGTTGAGCGGATTGCTTACAGGAGCCACTACAATGCGGTTTCCATCGACGAAATCAATGGTTCCATTCTCTTCAACAACTACGACAGCACCGGAGTCACGCGCAGCGCGGCCTTCCAGACCTGTGCCCACAAGCGGAGCATCTGTCTTGAGCAGAGGCACGGCTTGACGTTGCATGTTCGAGCCCATCAAAGCTCGGTTGGCGTCATCGTGTTCGAGGAAGGGAATCAATCCCGTGACAATCGAAACCAGCTGCTTTGGCGAAACGTCCATGTGCGTCACTGTAGAAGCGGGCACCTCTTTGAACTCCCCGCGGCAGCGAGCGATCACAATGTCGTTCTCGAAAGAGCCATACTTGTCGATCGGTTCCGAAGCTTGGGCGATCACGAAGCGCTCTTCGATGTCCGCCGTCATGTACTCGATCTCTTCTGTCACCGCCCCTTTGCGCACAATGCGGTAGGGCGTTTCAATAAAACCAAAGTCGTTGATCTTTGCGTAGGCAGACAGAGAGGTGATCAAACCGATGTTCGGTCCCTCAGGCGTTTCAATCGGGCAGATACGGCCGTAGTGGCTTGTATGCACGTCGCGCACTTCGAAACCTGCGCGCTCTCGGTTCAAACCGCCGGGCCCGAGAGAGGAGAGACGACGCTTGTGCGTCAATTCCGCAACGGGGTTGGTTTGGTCCATGAACTGCGAAAGTTGCGAACGACCGAAGAAGTCCTTAAGCACTCCTGCCAGTCCTTTTGCAGAAACAACCTTTCCGGGTGTCAATGTGTCGGAAGAGAAGTCGAAGAGGTTAAGGCGCTCTCTAATGATGCGTTCCATACGGGCCAGGCCAACGCGGCACTGGTTTTGGATCAACTCGCCCACAGAGCGAACGCGGCGGTTGGCAAGGTGGTCAATATCATCAATCGAAGTTGTCTGATCGCCGGCCTTAAGACCTACTAGGTACTTCACAGCAGCAATCACATCTTCTTTGCGCAGAGTAACATCTTTCAATGCTTCGTCACTGATCTCAAAGCCGAGTTTGCGATTAAGCTTGTAACGACCTACTCGTCCCAGGTTGTATCGTTTCGGGTCAAAGAAGAGGCGCATCATGGCAGAACGCGCATTGGAAATCGTAGCAGGCTCACCTGGACGCAGACGGCGGTAGAACTCTTTTAAAGCCGCCTCGTAAGAATCTGTTGTATCCTTGGCAAGCATCTTGATGATGGGGGAAGTCTCATCGGCTTCTTCGGCAATTTTGATCTGGGTAATGCCCACATCAACCATGCGTTTAAGCATCGCTGTTGTCAGCTTCTCTCCCGCTTTTCCGTACTGATGTGTTCCACTCTCGTCAAAGACGTTCTCGGCCAAAATCTTTCCAACAGCACGAGCAAATTCTTTATCACCCTTAATTTTCACCCTCTCAACGGTGAAAAACTCCTCGATAATGTCTGCATCGGTGGAAAGACCGAGCGTACGCAAGAAGGTGGTCGCCAAGATCTTGCGACGACGCTTTTTGCGATCGATGTAGATATGGATCAAGTCGTTGGTGTCAAAAGTTCCCTCGAGCCAGCTACCGCGGTACGGAATGATACGGAAGGAATAGATGTTGATCCCTTTTGAATGGCGCTCTTGCTCAAAAGAAATACCGGGTGAGCGGTGGAGCTGAGAAACGACAACGCGTTCTGCTCCGTTGATGATAAAGGTACCCTTATCCGTCATCACGGGCACAGTGCCCATGTAGACCTCTTCTTCTTTGATACCTGTCTCATCGGTCAGGCGGAATTTCACCTTCAGCGTGACATTGTAGGAGATCCCGCGGCGAATGCACTCTTCGGGAGAATATTTGGGTACGCCAAGGCTATAAGAAACAAACTCTAAAACGGTCTTTTCATCGAATGATTTAATCGGAAATATTTCGGCAAAGACCTCTTGTAGTCCAACAACATCTCGCTCATGCGGAAGCTTGTCAGCCTGCAAAAACTGATTGTAGGATTTAACCTGGACTTCGATAAGATTGGGAAGATCAATGATCTCTTCCTTGTCGATAAAACCGACCCGTTTCGGTGGTTTTTTTAGCATAAGCTCTTAAATCCCTTTGAAATTTTACCAAAAGACAACTAGGGAGCTCTCTCCTATGAGAGGCTCCCCAGTAACAACATCTAGCCTTAAGCGGTTTAGATGCCTTTCGCGCTTGCTTTGCAGCCAGCTTCTGTCAGCTTCTTCACGATCGCGTCAGAATCTGCCTTGTTCACACCCTTTTTGATGGACTTGGGAGCTGCTTCAACCATGTCTTTCGCTTCTTTCAGACCCAGGCCTGTTACTTCGCGAACCACTTTAATTGCGCTGATCTTTTTGTCATCTGGGCAGGACTCGAGGAACACTTCGAATTCTGTTGCTTCAGGAGCTGCTTCTGCAGAAGCGGCAGCAGCAACAGGAGCTGCTACAGCAGCTACTGCAGCGGCAGCTTTTACGCCCCACTTGTCTTCCAGAGATGTTTTCAGCTCTGCCATTTCCAGCACTGTCATGTTGGACAGGGCGTCGATGAGATCGTCTTTTGATAGTTTTGCCACGGTATTATCCTCAAATATTTTTTTTAACTTTTTGCTTTGTTATCTAGACAGTACACAACGGAGGTGAGTACTGCGTCCATAACTGCCAGTGTTTGCGCCATTGGTGCTTCGAACAATCCGAGAAGCTGCGAGCGCATCACATCTTTGCTTGGAAGCGCCGAGAGTTTCTTCATGTCTACAGAGCCATACAGCTGCCCATCTAGATAGCCGCCGATGATGTCCACTTCGGATGCATTTTCTTTGCTGAATTGCATGACCGTTTTGGTCGCTTCAATGGCATCGCTGCCTGCAAATACAATGCCGATGTGGCCTGCCATCATCTCTTTGCTCAAAGCAATATCGGTTGCCTTGGCAAAAACGCGCTTTTTCACCACTTCTAACTCAGCGCCTACTTTGCTCAGTTTAATGCGCAAGTCGGACGAGGTGTTGGGGCGCAATCGAGCATAGCGCACCAGCAAGAAAGAGGGGCTTACGCCCAGCTTTTGCTTCATTTCGTCTAGGAGAAATTGCTTTTCTTGTCTCATCTATTTCCCCTTACAGCGCCGGTAGTTCGTTTGGTTGAATCGGCAGCCCAGGTCCCATCGTGGACGAGACATAAAGAGACTGCAAAAACTGGCCCTTTGCAGAAGCCGGTTTCACTTTCAATACAGCACTCAGCAAGCTTCGCGCATTTTCCACGAGCTTTTCCGTATCAAAGGAGAGCTTTCCGAAACCCAAAGCGATCACTCCGTGGCGATCCATCTTGAATTCCACTTTACCCGCTTTGATTTCTCGTAGCGCACCTGCGACATCGGCTGTTACCGTTCCCGCTTTTGGCGTCGGCATCAAACCGCGAGGACCCAGTACTTTACCGAGTTTACCCACTTCGCGCATCATGTCAGGAGTGGCAATGACGGCATCAAAATCCGTCCACCCCTCACTCACTTTTTTCAAATACTCTTCGCCACCTGCAAAGTCCGCACCGGCTGCTAAGGCTTCTTGAACCTTAGGGCCTTGTGCAAAAACGATCACGCGCAAGGTCTTTCCTGTTCCATTCGGTAATGAAACGGTGCCTCGAACGCTCTGTTCTGACTTCTTGGGGTCGACGCCCAATTTCAGGGCGAGCTCTACTGTCTGGTCAAACTTGACCGGAGGCAGAGCCTTTAGTGTTGCGATCGCATCTGTCAGTGAATAAGGCTTTTGCTTATCAACTTTAGAGGCAATCTCCCGATTTCTTTTCGACATATTTCTCAAGTTATCCTAGTTTACTATCTCTACACCCATCGAGCGGCATGTGCCTGCAACCATCAACATGGCTGCCTCAACGGAATTGGCGCGCAGATCTTGCCATTTCTTCTCAGCAATATCGCGCAGTTGTTTTTGGTTCAGCTTCCCTACCTTATCGCGGTTGGGGATCTTTGAACCCGACTCAATGCCGGCAGATTTCTTAATCATCTGCGCAACAGGAGGCTTCTTCAGGGTGAACGAAAAGGTTTTGTCGGCATAGACTTCGATGATGGTGGGAAGAATGTCTCCTGCCATCTCCTGCGTCTTCGCGTTAAACTCTTTGCAGAACGCCATGATGTTCAAGCCGGCCGAGCCGAGGGCAGGACCGATTGGCGGTGCTGGATTTGCCTTACCCGCCGGAATTTGCAACTTAATAACTTTGACTAGCTTCTTTGCCATAACTTATGCACTTTCCCCTTGTGCTGCTTCTTCGACTTGCCAGAATTCGAGATCATCGACTCTTGTCTCACGACCGAAAATGGTGACCAGAACGCTCAGGCGTCCTTTGTCATGTGCCACTTCTGTGATGGTACCCATGAAGTTGACGAAAACCCCATCCACAATCTTCACATGGTCGCCCACTTCAAATTTATGTTTCAGAGTCACTTTCTGGCGTTTATCTTCCAGGTCTTTTAGGATTTGTTGCACCTCTTCGTCAGAAAGTGCTGTAGGCTTGTCGCCCCCTAAGAAATCAATAACCCCTGCTGTGTTCTTCACAAACATCCAGGAATCATCGTTGAGATCCATTTTGATGAGGAGGTAGCCTGGCCAAATGCGCTTTTCGCTGACCCTCTGCTGACCACGCTTGACTTCGGAAACGTTCTCTAAGGGAAGGACCAACTCAGAGACATACTCCTGCATCTTGGCAGCAGCCAACTGCTCTTCTAAGGTCTTCTTCACCTTTTTCTCGTGCGAAGAGAGAACATGTATTACATACCACTTATGCATCGCTTGCAGTTTAGCCCCCAAACAACCGACTGATTCCAGTCACCAACACCATAGCCCCGCGAATCATCAGGTCCATTGCGTAAATCAGGAACCCTCCTATGAACACAGAGGCAAAAACCACCCTCGTGTAGACAAGAAGCTCTCCCCTCTCAGTCCAGGTGATCTTCCCCAGTTCTTCTTTGATTCCCCCTAAAAAGGAGATCAAGGCAGACTTCTTTGTAAGTCCTGCCTGATGAGTAGTACGCTCTTCCATAGAAGACACTGTTTATGACCCCAAACCCTAGTTGTCCGATGTAATGTACACGGACTCTTGCCTTTAAATCAACAAAAATTCACAGGAAAGACCCCTTTCGAGGCCTTTCCTGAAACGAGAGAGGAGGGATTCGAACCCCCGACCGGCGGCTTTGGAGACCGCTGCTCTAGCCAGCTGAGCTACTCTCCCTTTGGAAGCCCCCCAGCTAAAGGGGGCTCCCAGCAGGCAAAACCTTATGCCAAGATTTTGCTGACTGTACCGGCACCGATGGTACGGCCGCCTTCGCGGATCGCGAAGCGCATACCGTCTTCCATAGCGATGGGGTGGATCAGTTGGATGGTCACCTCGACGTTATCGCCGGGCATCACCATCTCTGTTCCTGCAGGCAGCTCAACGGTTCCCGTTACGTCCGTAGTACGGAAGTAGAACTGGGGACGGTAGCCGCTAAAGAAGGGCTTGTGACGGCCTCCCTCTGCTTGTGTCAGAACGTATACGGCTGCTTTGAACTTCGTATGAGGTTTGCATGTGCCTGGAGCGGCCAGAACCATACCGCGCTCAATGTCGTTCTTTTCAATACCGCGGAGGAGAACCCCTACGTTATCACCGGCTTGGGCGTCATCGAGAAGCTTATTGAACATCTCCAGACCCGTTGCCACCGTTTCTCTTGTCTCACGGATACCGACGAGCTCGAGCTTGTCGTTCACCTTTACGCGACCGCGCTCTACACGACCTGTCGCTACAGTACCGCGACCAGAAATGGAGAAGACGTCTTCTACGGGCATCAAGAAGGGCTTATCTGTCTCACGAGTAGGCGTGGGGATCTTTTCGTCCACTGCCTTCATCAGTTCTTTAATGGACTCGACCCATTTTGCATCGCCTTCAAGGGCTTTCAGCGCTGAACCACGAATGATCGGCACATCTTTGTAGCCTTTGCTCTCAAGCAGCTCCATGAGCTCCATTTCGACGAGCTCGATCAGCTCTTGATCGCTTTCGCCAATCATGTCGCACTTGTTCAGGAAGACAACGATGGCAGGAACGCCTACCTGGCGAGCGAGCAAGATGTGCTCTTTCGTTTGGGGCATCGCACCGTCTGTTGCAGCAACCACGAGGATTGCTCCGTCCATCTGCGCCGCACCGGTGATCATGTTCTTTACATAGTCAGCGTGACCTGGGCAGTCTACGTGTGCGTAGTGGCGCTTGTCTGTTTCGTACTCAACGTGTGTTGCGTTGATGGTAATACCACGTGCCTTTTCTTCGGGCGTGTTATCGATAGAAGCGTAGTCGCGGTATTTCGATTTACCTGCATCCGCCAACACCTTCGTGATAGCCGCTGTAAGCGTCGTTTTACCGTGGTCAACGTGGCCAATAGTTCCAATGTTAACGTGAGGCTTAGACCTCTGGAACGTTTCCTTTGCCATTGAATTCCTCCATGGGATCTTATATTAAATTTTGTCTTGCGCGAGTGCCCAGAATAGGAATCGAACCTACGACCTTTTGCTTACCATGCAAATGCTCTACCACTGAGCTATCTGGGCATTTTATAGGAAGCACCCCCAAGAATTTGAGTCTACTCAAAGGGCCCCCCGTTGTGCGCTCAGAAAGTGTACAGCGAGCAGAAGTTAAGTGCAATTGTCATTTGCGATAAGTGATTCGAGCCTGCGTCAAATCGTACGGGGACATCTCGACGGTGACCGTATCGCCTGCGGAAACGCGGATATTGCGCATGCGCATTTTGCCGCACAACTTCGCCATGACCTCGAGGCCGTTTTGGAGCTTGATCCGGAAGGTCATGCTGGGCAGCAGCTCAACAACGGTTCCATCGAGCTTGATTGTGTCTTCTTTTGGCATAAACTATGGGAATAGGAAACCTTATAACTCCCTTTGTAGTCAACCTCTTTGACTGGTAAACTCCTAAGCCATGTCCTTTGTAGCCAACGAAACGCGCGTAAAAGAACTCTTCGCCCAAGCCAAAACCCCGGAAGCAATCTACGATCTTCTACTCCAACTCGGTCGCAACCAAACACCCCTCAGCGATCCCCAGATCGCCGTCTCCGGCTGCCAAAGCCGTATGTTTCTCCACGTTCGCAAGGAACATGACCTCTTCTACTTTGCTACCGTTGCCGATGCGCTCATCTCCGCCGGCATCGGCCAGCTCCTCTGCCTTCTTTATAGCGGCCTGTCTGCCCGCGAAATCCTGACCCACCCTCCCCTCGTCTTGAAGGAACTGGGTGTTATGAGCAGCCTCTCGCCCAGCCGCTCCTCCGGCCTTGCCTCCCTCTGGCAAACGATGATGAAAGAAATAGCTCGCCAGAGTTAACATTCTTCGACCATGTCTAAGAAAATCTCGCTTCTCTCGCTCTCTCTTCTCATCATCTCTGCGATTGATTCCATCCGCAACCTGCCCTCCTCCGCCCTCTTCGGCAGCACCCTTCTCTTCTTCTTCCTCTTCTCGGCACTCCTCTTCCTCTTCCCCACCGCTCTCATCTCCGCCGAGCTCACGGCGGCCTTTCCGAAAAAGGGGGGCGTCTACCACTGGGTGCTCGCCGCCTTTGGCGAAAAGACGGCCATGCTCGCCATCTGGCTGCAGTGGATCAACACGATGGTCTGGTACCCCACTATCCTCTCCTTTTTGGGAGCCACGGCCACCTACTTCATCGCCCCAGAGCTCTCGCAAAACAAACTCTTTCTTGCAACCACCACCCTCGTCATCTTCTGGAGCCTCACCCTCATCAACCTGCGCGGCATCCACGTCTCGGCGCGATTCAATGCAATCGCGGCAGTAACTGGAACCATTCTCCCGATGGGGCTCCTGATCGTTCTTGGAGGCATCTATCTCTTCAGCGGCCAGCCCCTACAAATCTCCTTCGACAACCTCCTGCCCGATATCACTCACCCTGAAAGCTGGACCTCGCTCATTGCCATCATGGCCTCCTTCCTCGGCATGGAGCTGGCCGGCGTTCACGTCAACGACATCGACAACCCGCAGAAAAACTTTCCTAAAGCGATCATCTACTCCGCGCTCTTCATCCTCCTGACCATGCTCTTCGGCTCTCTCGCCGTTGCTTTCGTCATCCCCGCCAGCGAAATGAACCTCACAGCAGGGATCATGCAAACCTTTAACGCCTACGGCCTGGCACGGTTTGCTCCTATCCTCACGGTGCTGATCGTCTTTGGCACCCTGGGCAATATGGTCAACTGGCTGATCTCTCCCGCAAAGGGGCTGCTGCATGCTGCAGAATTGGGCTACCTTCCCAAGGTCTTCACCCGCCTCAACCAACACGGCGTCTCCACTCCCCTTCTCTGCGCCCAAGCCATCGTCGTCAGCCTTCTCTGCCTCGTCTTCTTCCTCGTGCCGAGCGTGAACGCCTTCTACTGGTTTCTGATGGCCCTCTCCACAGCGCTCTACATGCTGATGTACATCCTGATGTTCGCAGCAGCAGTCAAACTACGAACGCCCCAGCGCACCACCTTCCAAATTCCGGGTGGACGCTTCGGCCTTGTAACAGTTGCTTTCTTAGGATTGGCCGGCGCTATTCTGACGATCGTCGTCGGCTTCTTTCCGCCCGAGCATGTCGACGTGGGCAGCCGCCTACAGTACCACTTGATGATTGCTGCAGGGCTAGCCCTAATGGTCAGCCCTGTCTTCCTCTTCTATGCGTACAAAAAGCGCTACTTAACTCAGCATTGAGTTGAGTATGCCCGTCAGAGAAGCGATTTCGCTCTGCTGAATGGAGATGGTAAGAGGGGGACCTGGAGGAGTACCTGGAGGCCCCGGGAGTCCAGGAAACCCTGGAGCGCCTTGTATGGTAGCGCATAGCCCATTGATAGAATTCATCGCAGATTCCACGTAATTGTTCTGCTGTGGAGGCAGTGTGTTCACCATAGGCCACAGCATGTTCCAAAGCGCATTCAGCGGGTTTCCCGGGGTATTTCGATCCGCCACAAGAGTTGCAGGAGAGATCACCTGGCCCGTGGTATTAATCTGTGCGTTAAGCGTCGCAAGGTAGTTAACCCCTGCAGTTACAATAGCTTGTTGCGCGGGGGTTAAAAACGAAGATGATGACGCGCTAGGATCAAATTGGTAGGGGTTGATTCCGCCTGGTCCTTGAATTCCCATGTTACTTAAGCTCCTAAAGAGGGTTTGATTCTTTTCCCCTGATACTCCCCCCCCCACTTTGTGTCAAATTAGTGGTTTAGGGTCGATAAGGCGAGGGCTAGCCCTGATGGTCAGCCCCATTCTACTCTTCTATGCGTACAAAAAGCGCTGCTCAACCCAGTAATGCGTTCAGAGGATTGGGTGAGCTAAAAAAGTGCATCACGGAGGGGGCAGATTCAGTATGTTTGCCAAAGGCATACCAAGAGTGTTCATAGCCAAGGTTGCCAAGGCAGAGTTGCCCACCATTCCCGGACAAGTAAAGAGTGCATTGGCTGTGTAAAGAAGCTGTTGAATGACCGGTGAAGAGGCACCGGCGGGACTAGTGACAGCACCCGCCAACGCGTTCATTAATGCCCTGCTAGCATTTTCATAAGCGGGATTGGTGTCATTGAATACAGCAGGAGGCGTCTGTGTGCACAATTGCAGCAACTGCTGCACACAAGTATAGCTAGTTGCTATATCCGCGTTCAACGAACTGGGAATCAAAGTACCAGGGGGTACTGGTGCATAGGGAGATACGCCGCCAGCGCCTGTACCAGAGCCTGTAATAGCCCCGATGGGATAGCTAACGAATGCTAATATGGCATAGGATATTGCCGGGGGAGTTGCACTCATCTGGTTGAGGTTTTGTAGGGCTGTAGCAAGCCCCTGCACCTGTGCATACGCTGGACTGGTTGTAGGCAGGCCAGAAAGAGCGGTGTTAACCGCATCAATGATGGGGTCGAGAGAAGATGCTAACTGACCGGGTTGTAACGGTGTCGCAAAAGGATAGGGTTGAGGAGGGTTAATCAGCCAATTCCCTAAAGTATTCGATAAATCCTGAGCTTGCCCCAGCGCTGCTGTTACGGCTGGTGGCAACGGAACCGAAGCCCCTCCCATTGATACATCATATGATGGTGGGTACCCACCTACTCCGCCAATTGCTCCCATATTACTAGCTCCTAAAAGAGGGTTTGATTCTTTCTCCCTGGTACTCCCTCCCCCACTTTGTGTCAAATTAATGGTTTAGGGTCGATAAGACGGCCCACGCGGCGATTTGGCGCAGAAAGGGCGAGGGGCTGGCAAGCTGCTTTTCGAGAAAGGGCAAGTTGTCCTTAGCACCGATGCGGCCGAGGGACTCTAAAATGATGCCTTGAGTTTCAAAATCGCAGGATTCAAATTCCTCTTGTAAAACGGCTGTGGCGCGCTCGTCGGAAAAGAGGCGACCGAGCAGCACGGCTGCTTGGAGACGGACTTTGCGCTCGCTGTGAGTGAGCAGGTTGGAAACGGCATCTTGAACGGCTTCGCTGCCCTCCTGCAGGAGCACAAAAGAGGCGCCGAAGGTTTTATCAAGGCGCGGGTCGCAGCAGAACTGCAGGAGCGCATCGATAGCGCTCTTGTCCCCTGTAACACAAAGTTTTTTCAGCAGCTCAAGGCGTATCTGCAAATCTTCCATCTCCGCTTCGGGAATGGGTCCGCTTTTGCAGCGATCACTGGCTTCAATAATCGGCAGAGCCACCGACCAACGATCGCTACGCATCAAAAGACCACTGGTCTCTTGCAAAGCTTTTGAAATCTCTTTCTGCCCTCTGCCAGCGCGCAAAAGACCTTCACCAATGTTCAGCCGAACATAGAGATCCTTTTCAAACTTGAGCCTCTCCTCCAGTGCCTCTATCTGATCCACCCGTGCAAGAGCACAAGCGGCCATAGAGCGGTGGCGGCTATCGGGGGCTTGCAGTGCCTGCTTAAGATATTCTACGCCTTGGTTATCACCCATCGAGGCCAGCGCCCATGCTGCCGTAATCGCAATCGTCTCTTCTCTTTGCTGCAGCCGCTTCCTCAACTGCTGGCTTGCACTTCCATCGCGGTAGACAACCAGCACAGACATGGCCGATTGCGCAACAACGGGATGGGTGTCTTCCACCAGCGGTATCACTTGGGCAACGAGCTCAGCCCTGCCCAATGCCTGCACCACCAAGCAGGCCAAGAAGCGCGCTTTGGCTCTCGGGCTGCGCACAAGTGCGTCGAGCTGCGCGTCAGTAATATCATCGCGCAACATCAGCAGCAGCTGCTGGCCCGTGATCGTGTTGGAATCACTCTCTTCCCCGTTGACAAAACAGCGAATGAGATTTTCCGTATCGTGCACTTGCCCATTAGCCAAAGAACTCAAGGCCGTCAAGCGAATGTCCATGATCGGATCACTTGCCGCTATTTCACGCAGACGCGCAATGATGGGCGCATCCAGTCCGCCCGCAGAAACTTTTGCCGCAACGCCGCGCACAACAATATTGGAATCGTTCAGCCCCTGTAATACGATAGGCATACCGCGGCTGTCGGCAATTTCTGCGGCCATTAAAATGGCGATCGCACGTTGACGTAAACGATCACTTTCAAACGCCTCCTTGATGGTCCCCCAGCAAATCGTCTCTACAGCTGCTGTGCGATCTGCTTCATCAACGACTGCAAGCAGTTCCACCGCCTTTTGCGTTTCGCCATGCGCTACCAAGGCACGCACACGCACAGAGGGACCCGCCTCCACCTGCACAGCTGCATCAGGCCTGCCTAAAAGAATCAGGTCGTCGACAACTCTATCCGGAGCTACTGCGAAAAGAAGGCTAGCCCAAAGCGCCAAGAAAGCGGCCCCCAAGCAAATGGAAGTGTAGGTGAAAGACCTCCTGACCCCCTTGTGGGCCATTATTCGTGAGAAAGCGATATCCTTGCGCTACTCCCAACTCCTCCGCAATTTCTTGCGCAACAGCAACACACTCTGCAATGAGCGGCAGATCCTCTGGCTGCACCGACTGCAGGTCGCGAATTTCCTTCTTCGGCATGATCAAGATGTGCACAGGGGCTTTGGGAGCGATGTCCCAAAAGGCAATGATGCGCTCGTTTTCAAACACCTTTTTGCACGGCAGTTCACCTGCAATAATGCGGGCGAAAACGGTCACAGCGACTCCCCCTCTAACGTTTTGCGACCATGGCTCTTCAGCGTCTCTTTCAGTGCGGCCAGGGCAGATTCGTAGCTCTCCCAGACGGAGATGAAACGCCCTTTATGACAAAAGACGGCTCCATCAATGTGGCAGACACTTTTCAGTTGATCGCCGATCAACCCAGCCCATGCAGCCGGCAAGGGCAACCGCACCTTCATGCGCTCACTGCCCGAGGGCGGAATGCCGCGCAACTTCCAATGTTTCCCCGACGGCATGATCACAAAACTAGCGGGATGACTCTCTCCCCCTAAATCGAAAAAGTTATCCTGCCAAGGAATGCTCTTTTTGAAGAAAAGACAATCCTTATGCTTCTGCATCGCCTCTTGCACCAGATCACGACACTCTTGAATGTAGCGAAAACGCTGATGCAAACGCTGCAGATGTCCGAGAGTAAAATCGAACGCGGCAAAAAAAGCCTTGTTCTCCTCTTCGGGCGAGGCGTCATGCTCAATGGGAGAAAAGTTGGAGATAATATGCGAAAAGGAGCAGACACCCACCCCCGTAACGGCACGACCATTGTCGTGATCATCCACCCCACGCACCAAACTATCATTAAAGAACTGGTACTCCCGAGGCGTAATGATCTTCTGGTCGCGCAACCACTGCAGCACCATCCCCGCAGAACTCAAACTGCCCTGGTAGTCGGCTTGATGGTGATCAAACAATTTCTGTGCAGGGTCAAAAAAACCCCCTACGTCGCAGACAAACTCGCACCGAGCATGGTCGGCCGGGTCACGAGAGCGAACAATTTTGTCTCGGTCGATCTGGTTAAAAAGCAGCAAAAGCGCCAGAGCACAGGTCTCATCAGCGTGAAAGGATCCATCATGGGTAGCACAAGAGCGCGGTTGCTTTGCCATAAACAGACCATTCTAAAACCCTTACGACGATTTGCGCAACACAGCATCCTGTGGAAAAGTTGTTCATACCCTGTTCAAGAATGTCGATAACCCTTTGATTTACACTCTCTTAAAAAATCTCTCAAGCCCTCTGAAAAATACTTAACATACTCAAAATCAAAAACTTACCGTTTATCCTCAAAAACTGAACGTGAGGTGAGTCCTCTCCTGTTTTTGGTTGTTCAAAACTAGTACTTCATCGAAGCTAAAAAGAGATGGATCCCCTGCTGGTAGCCCCTCATTTTGATCTAGTTACGCCCGATGGCCGCATCGAAACCTGGGACAAAAAGACGGCTGTGGTTCGCATTAATGGGATCGCTTCCAACTTCAAAGGGTTCGAGATTGACTCAAGCCGCGTTCTCTTCAACCTGAAGAGCAGTTTGGCGCAAGTAGGAGTCAATGCGCAGCTTCTTGAGCTGGAGCTAAAGCCCGCTAAGGGTGAAGCCCGCGCCCGGGTAGCCTTTACCGGCGTTAACCCTTTAGGCCAACAGATGCTGCAATGGTTTGCCCCCGGCATGTACGTTGGCAAGCTCTTTGCCGCCGATGAACGCCGCCGCGTACGCACCCCCGAATACATGACCCGCATGTTCAGCCGCAGCGACCGCTTCGGCAAACCCCTGTTGAGCCTGGGCGGCCTGGATGGCAGTGGTGACATGCTGCTTGAAGTCATCGATGGACGACTCATCGCCTACCTCTCTACCTTAGAAGGTGTCACGGAATACGCCCCCACGATTGAAGGATTCATTCCCACCATTGCCAAGGCACTCCAGGAAGACATCTCTGTACGAGAACTGCTCAAACTCCACCAGGTCTTCCAAAAAGATGCACCGCGCATTGTTCGTCCAGGCAACGTTCTGCTTCTGCGCACTATTCCCCTTCATGTACGCACCGTCTTTGGCCGCGTTGTTGACGAGCTTCTTCCCGAAGGCGTCAACCACACCAGCGCCGCCATTTTGCAGCCCGACACACAGGCCTCAGGCGATATTTACGAGTTTGTGGGCTCCTCGCAAATGGAGCTCACCGACATTCCCCTCGAATTCTATACTCTTGAACCGCACAAAGAGCATGTCTTCTTCTGCGATCGCGACCAACTCCTCGCCTCTCTAGAAGACCCCGCGGCGCTCTTCAAAGCAATGCATACATCCCCCTCAGATGGTTCCACAGCCACTTTTGCCGTAAAGGGAAGTCAACTCAATTCTCTTACTGAAGCAGACTGGATTGTGCGCCATCCACTGCGTCACGAATTTCCTGGCGTACTGCACAGCGGCCGCCAAACAATCCAAGCAGAGAAGGCTGTTGAGCAGCAACCGGCCTGGCCAATTCTCAAAGCGATTCAAGAGGGCACCATTACCAGTCAGGGCGTGCTGCTCTGCAAATACTTTCCCAGCCCCCTTCTGAAAGCAGCTCTTCTTCAAGCAGAAGCTCTGCGCTGCGTAAAAGGGATCTACTTCCAAATCCCTTCGCTGACGTGGAAAAACTTCTTCTCGCACGAAGATCGCGCCATGCTCAACGACCTCTCCAAATTTGGCATTCCTGTCTATTGGGTGGACGAGGTCACCCAAAAAATCCTCCAGTTCGTGCAAAAACCCGATCGCGATGCGGGCATGTTTGTTCCCCTCGACAAGATCGAAACCTATCTCAAGGCAACCCTCTTTGGAGTCTACGGCTCCAACCTTCTGGAGGGAAACTTTGAAGAGGAGCTCACCCGATTCTTCGAAGGGCTGATCAAAATGCCCCACTCTCATCCGCACTTGAGCAAAGATCTCGCTCTTGTTACCGGCGGCGGCCCCGGCGCGATGGAAGTGGGCAACCGCGTTGCCAAAAAGGTCGGTATCCTCTCTTGCGGCAACATCGTCGACTTCAGCCGCAAAGATGGCTACGTCCGTGAGCAAGACGAAAACCCCCACATCGAAGCGAAGATGACCTACCGCATCGAAAAGCTCGTCGAACGACAAGCAGAATTCAACCTCGACTACCCCATCTTTCTCATGGGCGGCATCGGCACTGACTTTGAACTCGCTTTAGAGGAACTGCGTCGCAAAGTGGGCACTGCCCAAATCGGCCCCATTCTTCTCTTCGGCCCCGCCTCTTACTGGCGCGATAAGATCACCTCTAAATTCCAATCCAATCGCAGGAATGGAACCATTCAAGGCTCTGAGTGGATCTCCAACTGCTTCTACGCCGTGGAAAACGCTCATGAAGCGTTGAAAGTATTCGAGCTCTTTCTCTCCGGCAACCTACCCATCGGCAAGGGCGGCCCTATCTTCGAAGAGGGCTTCGTTACCGCGAAATCGCTGTAATCGCCTCATTGCGCTGCACACAGCTCAAGCAGCTTCCGCAATCACGACCCTCGTAGCAGCTCACGGTATGCTCTAGAACAAATTCGAGGATGCCTAACTCTTGCGCTTTTTCCAGCACCTGCGTTTTTGTGCAGTGAACAAGCGGCGTCCAAATGCGAAAACTTGAGTTGGCCAAGTCATGGCACAGGATCTCTTCAACCCGGTCCATATACTCACGCGAACAGTCGCGGTAGCCGGAGCTTTGTCCCTCAATGGCAAGGATGCCCATACCGACAGTAGAGGCCCCCAAAGAGGCGCCAACGAGCGCTGCATGCCAGGCCATCAAGCCATTGCGTCCCGTCACAAGTGTCTTACCTGCTAGAGGAATATTCTCATTCACCAACGCACAGTCGCTCAGATAGCGAAAGATCGGTAGAGAGACTATTTCGCGCTGCACACCAAAAATCGCAGCAATTTTCTGCGCTGCATCCAGTTCTGTATGATGGCGCTGGCCATAATCAAATCCAAGGCTCAGCACATTCTCAGAGCCATACTGGTCGATGGCCAACTTCAGAGTAACTGTAGAATCAATGCCGCCGGAGTGGCAGATAATCGCTTTCAAAACTGACCGTTTTTCGGAAAAAGACTCTTACAAATGCCGTGAATGGTACGAACTTTTATATTCAAAACATCCAACTGACGTACACTTGCTTTAGGAATTTTCTTTTCGCGCAGAAAATCTACCGCTTTCACAATTTCTGTTGCCGCTGCTTCTGTCAAAGTTTCGGGTCTACCCTCATCCCGTATCCTCTTGAGAGCCGTTTCTACAACATCAAAAATGATGACCGGATCTGTTGTGTAGCTCGATACCCCAATGGAAAAAAAGAGGTTGGCAAAAGCCCGCTGCAGCCAGTTGCATGACTTGATCACAAAGCTGCCATCTCTCTGATAACAGAGAAACTTGCCTTTACCCTCGGGGGTACGCTCCATGCCATTAAAGGCATGTATAATGTCACTGAAAGGGGTGGGATCAATAGCCATAAAATCTTATATATCACCCATCGGCAATCTCATCATCTCCCACATGGTGCGGAAGCCAGGGCAGGTGGCAAGAAGGTGGTCGCGGTCGCCATCGGCAATCTTCTGGCCTCGTTCGAGATAGATGATGCGGTCGGCATCTTCGATTGTGCTAAGCCTATGGGCAATGACCACTTGTGTCATGCCAATGCGCTTCATTTCGCTCATGGCGTCCTTGATGCGGCCCTCCGAGATGGCGTCGAGGGAGGAGGTGGCTTCGTCAAGAACGAGGAGCTGGGCATGTTTGAGAAGGGCGCGGGCGATGGCAAGGCGCTGCTGCTGACCGCCGGAGAGGTTTTTGCCCATTTCAGCCAGCTGAGTCTCATAGCGCAAAGGGAGGCGGTCGATGAACTCCTCGGCGCAGGCAAGACGGGCGGCATGGGCGATCTGTTCGTCCGTGTACTCGCCGCCAAAGGCGATGTTTTCGCGAATCGTGTCGAGGAAGAGAAAGGGCTTTTGGGGCACAAAGGCCATCGCTTGGCGCAGCGACTTTTGCGTATAAGCGCGCAGCGGTTTGTCGTTGATCAAGATCTGTCCTTTTTGTACTTCCCATAGGCGCGGGATGAGCAGCGCCAGCGTCGACTTTCCCGAACCTGTAGGACCGACGATGGCAAACTTTTGCCCCTTTTCAACGCGGAAAGAGACCCCTTTTAAGATCCACTCTTGCTCGTACTTAAACCAGACATCGCGAAACTCCAGCGATGTAAAGGGCTCTGTAAAAGCGACGGCATCGGGGCTATCCTGAATTTCCGGCTTGAGGTTGAGTACCTCATACATGCGCTCGGCAGCCACAATACCGCGCTGAATCGTGGCGTTCTCTTCGCCAAATTTTTTGATGGGCTCGTAAAAGAGAAAGAGCAGCGCTGCGAAAACAAGAAGATTGGGCAGTGTCATGCCCAGCACACCAACGCCGTAGAGAATAATGGCTACCAGGAAAAGGCATCCTACCAAGTGCAAAATGGGGCGCGCCAAGCTGCTGTAGAGATTGCTCTTTTCATCAAGTGAAGCGAGACGATCATTCTGCTCTTTGTATTTGCGCAGAGAAAGCGCCTCCGTAGCAAAAATCTTGACGGTTTGGATTCCTCCCAAAAAGTCCAACAAAACCGAGGTAAACCCCTCTTGGTTCTTCTGGATCATTTTGGAGATCTTCTTGATGCGGCGCGCCATGATCACAATCGGAATACCGATGATGGGCAGGCCGAAGAAGACGATCAACGAGAGCTGCCACGAAAAGGCAACACAGAGCAAAAAGGTCGAGATCGCCGTAAAGGGCGATTTGAGGTAATTCGTGAACCCGCTATTGATCGCCGCCGCCATAAGAGAGGCATCGGCACCAATGCGGGAAGCCAGCGAGCCCATATTGTACTGCTGGTAAAAACTCATGGGCAGCGTTTGGATATGCTCGAAATATTCTTGGCGCAAGTCACGACTGACGCGAATCGCCAAAATGGGAGAAAAGTAGCGGTTACCAAAAATTACCACCGCTTTAAAGATGGCAACGAAGGTCAAAATAATGATGAGCGTAAGATATGAGCCATCGAGATTGAATAAGCTGCCCACCCAGCGCATCAACCGATCCAGCGGATTGGGATCTTTTTGTTTGGCCAAATAGTCGTTGGCCGCTTGCTTGGAGATGCCCCCTGTACCCTGTGTGTCGATCTGTGGCCACTTCTGCTGCACATCTTGCAGCGTCACCACATCCAGGCTCTTGCCCTCTTTCGAGAAGAGGGTAAAAAAATCGACGGAGGACTTGGTCACCACTCCTAAAGCCAACATCTCCAACTGCGTGGAAACGGGCTCGGCAATCATGAAAATCAGCGTTGCTAGGACGAGCAGAAAGTGGCGTTTGCTCTGCAGCGCGAGTTTCAGAATGAGTTTCATGACGCTGTGCGCCCCAAGCGGCGGTATTTCCGGTAGCGATTTTCCAAAAGCTGTGCAGAAGGCACGGCTCGCAGACGAGCCAGCTGCTCTAGAAGAAAAGTTTTGACCCCGGTGAAGACCACCTGAGGATCAAGATGGGCGCCCCCTTCCGGCTCAGCGATCACCTCATCAATGATCCCCAGCTCTTTCACATCGCGCGCCGTGAGCTTTAAAACTGCCGCCGCCTCTTTTGCTTTGGTGGCATCTTTAAAGAGAATCGAGGCGCACCCTTCCGGACTGATGACGGAGTAGTAGGCGTTTTCCAACATGCCAATGACATCGCCCATGGCAATCGCCAGCGCGCCGCCAGAAGCAGCTTCACCGATGATCATCACAATGAAAGGCGTTTTGAGTACGGACATCTCGCGCAGGTTTTCGGCAATCGCCCAGCCCTGCCCACGCTCTTCCGCTGTCAAGCCGGGAAAGGCACCAGGAGTGTCGACAAAAGAGATCACGGGAAGGCCAAACTTTTCTGCCAGCTTCATCAGACGCAGTGCTTTGCGGAAGCCCTCGGGATGCGCCATGCCGAAGTTGCGCTTCATGCGGCTTTCCGTATCAGAGCCCTTTTCTTGGCCAATCACCACGCAGCGAATGCCGTTTAGGGTTGCCAGCCCACCCACCAAGGCGCGATCATCTGCATAGTTGCGGTCTCCGTAGAGCTCAACAAAATCGGTAAAGAGAGCCTTGATATAGTCGAGGCTATGGGGCCGTGCAGCATGTCGACAAATCGTTACCCGTTGCCAGGGAGTTATCACAGTCATGAACGCCTTGTAGTGGTTACTTACCAGGCAGGTGGGCTTGGTTATAGTGAGGGACAATTTCCACTGTGGTCGGTTTCGTGATCACAATGGCAAAAAGCTCTTCCATATCGTCCGTTGCCAGGCGGATACAGCCATCACTGGCCCAGGTGCCAGTACATGACTTATCCTCAACAAGTTTACCCGTTTTAGAGTCGACTGTCCAGGGTGATCCATGGATGCCCAACCCCTTGGCAGGGGCCGTGCACTCCCCAATTTCCTTCTCAAAAGGGATCCAGCGGGTGCCGAAAACCCGAATCATTTCTGTATTCTCATGCTGGAAATAACCCTTGTCGCCCGGTCCATAGATCGCCACACGATCCCCCAGCTTATAGCGACCGGCGGGGGTTAAAGAGCCGGATTTGCTCTCTTTCGAGATCCTTCCCAGCACCACAGAATAGGTCTTTAAGTGCGTACGTTCTTGAGTACGAGCATCATACGCATACATCAGCATCTTGCACTGGCTCAAGTCAACAACGAGGTAGAACTCGACGTTGTGTTCTTTTTTAAAGACGTTGAAGCGGTCGCCCTCTTTCACAGCCTGGTTGACGTAGTCGCGTTTGCGGTTCAGGCTACGGGCGATGAAGTGCCTTGAGGTAGCAAAGTGGCTGGAGTAGTCAGAGACCCAAGCGGGCTTACCCGGCAGCCAACTAGCATGCGCGGTATAGGTGATGGTTTCTACAAAGGGCAGTTTTTTTCCGCAGGTTGAAAAAAGCTCATCGATACGATCGGCTTGAGGGACAGTAGAACTTTTTTGAAGAGGTGAAGAAGCTGTGCTTTTTACCGATTGACCGGAGGGAGTCTGAGGCAGACTCTCTTGCTTCTTCCGCCAGGCTAAACCACCCAGTACTGCAAAGAGGCAAAGTGCAAGAAGGGCAAATAGACGTAGACCTTTCACGAACCTTTGGGTGTTTCAATCGTATAGCGCATTTTCTTTCCGGGCGTGAACTTCACAACAGTGCGCTCCGGAATCACAATAGGTACTTGAGCGTTGCGCGGGTTGCGCCCAATTTTTGATTTTCTCACAACGACTTCAAAAACGCCAAAATCACGGAACTCCAGTCGATCACCTTTGATCAAACTGTCCGTCATCTTATCGAGAAAAGCCTGGATGACTTGTCGCACTGTATTAGGGTGAAGATTCGTCTCCTGCGCAATCGTGGAGATGAACTTCTTCTTGGTCATCGTAGCCATGCCTAACTCCTTAACATGATGTACTTTGGCAATTTAAGTGTTCCGGGCCATTTTGATTCAAGACCTTTCCACTAAACGCCTTGTTTTTTTGCCCACCGAGAGAAGCAAAAACTGACCATAAAGAAGGTCATTCTCCTCTATAACTTGGGTTAAAGAGGCCACTTTTTGACCATTCAAAGAAATCCCGCCATTTTGGATCAAACGGCGTGCTTCGCTCTTACTGGGCACAAGTCCAGCCATTGCCAACAGATCCACAATGGAAAGCCCGACCAGATCGGCTACGACGTAACTACCCGCCTCTTTTTTGAGCACAAGAAGCGCCGATTCGCTCAAATCGGCCTCTTTTCCCGGCGCGAACTGCTTCGTTAATGAGAGCGCTTTTGTCACACCCTCGTCTCCATGCACAATGCGTGTGACCTCTTCGGCAAGTTTCGATTGTGCGCTGTTGGGTACGTAGGAGGGCTCTTTCATCGCCTTCTCCCACCCTTTAATTTCGCTCATCTCCATGAAGGTGAGCAATCGCATCATCCGCCCAATATCGGCATCGGGCGTGGAAAAAATGTACTGATAGAAATCATATACTGACGTTTTTTCTTCGCTCAACCAAACCGAGACTCCCTCGCTCTTGCCAAACTTTTTCCCATCGCTGCGCACTAAGAGAGGGAAGGTGATACCGTAGGCGTGCTTGCCGCGCACCTTGCGAATGAGATCGGTGCCCGCCGTGATGTTGCCCCACTGATCGCTGCCACCGGCTTGAATCGTCACTGCGTGATGATCGAACAAATGGAGGAAGTCATAGCCTTGTAGCGTCTGGTAACTGAATTCGGTAAAGCTGATCCCCTCTTCCGACTCCAGGCGCTGCCGCACCGTCTCTTTTGTCAACATCGGCCCCACACGGAAGTGTTTGCCCACATCGCGCAAGAAATCGATCAGAGAAAACTTTCCAAGCCAGTCGGCATTGTTCATCAAGGGAATGCGCTCCTGCAGAATCCTCTGCAGCACTTTCTGAATGCCTTTGCTGTTGGTCTCGATCTGCCACGGATCGAGCAAAGATCTCTCGGCAGTGCCGCGCGGATCTCCGACCATCGCTGTTGCACCACCGACTAAAGCAATGGGATGGTGGCCTGAGCGCAAGAACCAAAAGAGGCCCATGAGGGGAATGAAGTTGCCCAAATGGAGGGAATCGGAGGTGGGATCAAATCCGATATAAATTTTTTGAGGATGCAGCAAATGTTTGTGCAATTCCTCTTCATGGGTCATCTGTGCGATGAACCCTCTTTCCTTCAATACTGCTAGTACCATTTGTGGCCGAGATGATAGAGTAGACGCCGATTATGGACAAAAGAACTCTTATTTTCCTCCTCTTAGTGGGCGGCACCTTTTTGGGCATCCAAACCTACTTCTCCCCCCCCGCTAAACCAGTAGCTCCTCCACCTCCGAAGGCTATCGAGCAAAAGGCGGTCAAGAACGAGACTCTCTACGTCCTGGAAAACGAATACCAACAGCTGGTCTTTTCCTCCGTGGGCGGAGCGATTAAAGAGGTCAACCTTCCCTTTAACGACCTCGTGCGCCCCATTGAGTTTGATACGGAGATGCCCGCTTATAACGCCCAGTTCCCTTCTGCTCCTGCGCAGAACATGCAGCCGAAACAAGGCGGCTACTATCCCCTGCTGCGCCGCGACCTGAAAGGCAAGCCGGCCATCGACGTGGCCCCGCGCTTCTACCTCGGCAACACCGTTTCCGATTTTCCTGAGCTAGCCAAACTCACCTACACTGTTCAAGAGATCGATGCCAAGCACATCGTTCTCACAGCCGATCAAGGCATCCGCAAAATTCGCAAGAGCTACTCTTTTGCCAGTGACGCTCAAGGAACGCTGCCCTACGTAATCGACATGTCTGTCGAAGTCGAGGGAGAAGCGTATGGTCTCACATTGACCTCCGGCGTACCCGATATCGAGATCGTCTCCTCTTCTCCCTCTCCCATCTTAAAATATCGTTTGGAGCGCGCAGGCAAATCGGAGGTTGAGAAGATCGATCTGCCAAAAGAACGCGAAGAGATCGCCGTTTCTTCTCTCTACCCCAATTGGCTTTCCAACTCCAACGGCTACTTTGGCATCATCATCGAGCCCACTTCGGAGATTGCGGCCGGCTATAAAGCGGAATACGCTGCGGGCAGTGCCGCCCCCTCGCGCCTGGCAGACATCGATGCCGCCTACAATCGCTATCCTGTCGCAGACTATCCGGGATACCAGCTATTGCTGCCTTTGAAGAATGGCGAGGGCACATCGAAGTACCGCATCTTTGCCGGTCCCTACCAAGACACTCTGCTCAAGAGCATCGACAAGCGTCTGGAAAATTCCGACTTTGCCGCCTCACAGACCTTCTTGGGCTGGTTCTCTTTCATTTCGCGTCCCTTCGCCGGCATCTTGCAGATCCTGCTCGACTTCTTCTATATGGTGACCCACTCCTGGGGCTTTTCCATCATTTTGTTGACGGTGGCGCTGCGCATCATGTTGTGGCCGCTCAACAACTGGTCCTTCAAGTCGATGAAGCGCATGCAGCAGCTCACACCTCGTCTGCAACAGATCCAAGAGCGCTATAAGAAGGATCCCAAGAAGATCCAGATGGAGACGATGAATCTCTACCGCGAAGAGAAGGTCAACCCCTTCTCCGGTTGCTTGCCTATGCTGATTCAGCTGCCCTTCTTGATCGGAATGTTTGATTTGCTCAAGAGTGCATTTGATCTGCGCGGTGCGCCTTTCATCCCCGGATGGATCGATAACCTCACAGCGCCCGATGTTCTCTTCTCCTGGAGCTATCCTCTGCCGCTGATCGGCACGCAGTTTCACCTACTGCCCTTCATCTTGGGGGCGGCGATGTTCCTGCAGCAACGCATCAGCAGCACAGGTCCGAAGAATGTCAACGAGATGACGGACTCACAGCGTCAGCAGCGCATGATGGGCAACATCATGACGATTGTCTTCACTGTGATGTTTTACAACTTCCCTTCCGGATTGAACATCTACTGGCTCTCCTCGATGCTTCTGGGAGCTGCACAGCAGTGGTGGGTGACAAAAAAGACTAAATAACTTGAGTTTCGGTGGCGTAGCCATGCACCGTTCAGAAGCTGATTTAGAACCGACATAACCCGCCCCACCAGCAACAAAAATTCTCATAAGGCAGCGATCCCATCCCTCTAAGAGTTTTTGAGCAACCGCTTTTCGCATTAACGATTTCTTAACATTTCTAGGGTATAATGGACTCTTATGAAAGTGGAAATGTCTTTTCTTGCAGCGCCGGGATTCTTTCCCATAATTGTTGTGCAGCACCAAGGGCTTGCTGAGCACGAATATGCGTGGATTCATAAAAGCGCATGGAAGGGAGAAAGCATACAACTGTCTACCGTGCAGAAGATCATTTTTTTTGTGTTGCGGTTCGGTGGAGTAGATTTCTGGTTTGTTCTGTTGACGGCGATTCCCCTGAAGCTGGCAGGCAAGCCGATTCGATGTTTGTCTACAATGGTGATCAAATGGCTCGCCTCCTCCGATATCGCGCGGGCTCAAACGCGTTTGCTGCAGCTTGAATCTCGGTTGCATGTCTTGCAGCAAATCGAGAAGCATCAGGAGAATGCGATCGATTTTTTGGATGAGGCGCAGAAGTTTGAGGCGGCAGAAGCGCTATGGGAAATGGATCTCGCCCGCCAGCTGAGTGATCTTCTGCTTGCTCAATTGGATAATATCCAGGAAACTGACGTCGAAAAAAAGTGGGATCAGCGCACTATAGACAAGAACAGCCGTTTGAGAACTCGCTATAAGTCCGCTCTAGAGGGCCTTGATGTCCAGCGTTTTATGCGACAACAAGAGATAGATCTTTCTTGGGAGTTGTGTGTGCGATATGGGCAAGCAAGAGCAAAGCTGTTGGGTGAAGAGCATGTAAGAGCGGGAAAAATAAGTCGCCCCCTTTTTGAAAGAGCTCTTGCTTTTATAGAAGAAGGTCGCACCATTGTTCGTGAAACTGAGATCTTTGTAAAATCGTTAGCAACCACTCAAGTAGAACTAAAAGAAGAGACAAAGAGGCAGCTGAGCTTGCTTGAACATCAAATGAGTTGCGCGACGAAAGGTCTTCTTAATGGCACTCTGCACATAGAAGATCTTCGTATGCCGCGCTGAAATTGCACTTCAGCGCAAATTATGATTCCTGACAATCTCGACGACTTATTATTCCACGCACGATTGTGACCGCTAAAGCAGGACCAAGTCATCGACCTGCATGGCGGAGGTGTTACGGTGAAGTCCCACACTACATTCGCGACGTCTCGCGAGGCGAGTTGGTTGTGATGGAAAAGGCGCTAAAAAATAAGCAGGTTACTTTCTTCGCTTTGTAAGATTGGCAATTACAGAGCACTGCCGTCTCTGCTCTTGATCTTTTGCAAATTTAGCACAAGCGGCAGCTACTTTTTTCACCGTAAACTGCCTTGCAGTTTCGTCCGTAATGCCTTCGTCAACACATTTTTCTACAGCGGCAATAGTTTTATGCTTAGCAGCACACAAGCCAACAGCTGTATGATCCCAAGCCCAAGACTCTTCTTCCTCTGCAGCACCGGATAATTCCTCAGCCACAATAGACACCTCTAGGCGTCTGGCTGCTTCCGTTAGTATTTCACACAACTTGGGTTCATTCTTCGTTGTTTGTGCACAACGCTGCGCTACTTGCAACGTAATTCCATGCCTCACAGTGGGGCGCTTTAGATGACTCTCAACAACGCACCTTGCTACTTTCCCTACTGTAGCAGGATCACTGGCGTATTCCTCGTATTGCAGAACACACATGCCGGGCACCGTCGTCTTCCACTCCGCTCTACTTCCACGCAAAGAAATGCTCTCTGCTATAGCAGCAGGTATTAGAGCCAAAGCTATCAGAGAGTGAGAAGCCATTAAGAAATGAGCGTTTTGGCCCAGCCGAGAGCAGCGACGAAGCTGCTTTCGGTGGCATAGCCATGCACCTTGATCACCGGCTTGGTGACGCCCACAAGAAGGGCTCCTGGATAGCTGGACCATTCAAAGTCTGTCGGAGCAGAAACTTTCAGCTCTTTAAGAATCATGGAGGCAACGCCCTCTGCTGTTTTGAGCAAAATGTTGCCGGCCACGGCATCGGTAACGAGAAGATCCACCGGATCGCGAAAGAGTGTAGAGGGTTCTACGTTGCCGCGGAACTGGTAGCCGCTTTTTGCGCAGAAGCGTTCGATGAGCTCATAGGCTTTACGCCAATGTGCAGGCCCCTTTTGCTTCTCTTCGCCAATATTGAGAAGACCGATGCTCAACTTTTTCTTCTTCAGGAAAGCTGCACCCAATTCCGCAAAATGGAGGAGATGGTTCGCTGTTGCTTCAAGATTGGCGCCTAAGTCGAGGATGGCAATTTTCTTGCCCTTACAGGCGGGCAGATAGGTCAAAAAGGCGCAGGCTTTCGGCCCGTCCATTTTCAGAATGAAGCGGCTTTGCGCTACAACGGCGGCGGTGTGATTGGCAGAGATCACCACGTCCAATTCGCCCTTGCGCAATTTTTTGAGCAGCAATGCGAGAGAATTTTCTTTCTTGCGGATGGAGAGCAGACCCTCATCAGAGCGAAGGGTGTCGGGAGCAATAAGGCAGTTTTTCGCACGCACAGCTGTGCCCTTGTCGGCAGCAAAGAGAAGCTCTGCTTGCCCGGCGGCAGCACGGCATGCGACAATGATTGCCTCAGGGGCAAGAGTTGCCCCCATTAAATCGATACCGATGCGTGCGTTATGCAGCTGCTTCGAGAAACCTAACTTGTTAGTCGTACCAAGCCGATCTGCAATGCCTTTCGCAGAAACAGCTCGTTGAGAGCCGCTGCCTTGGGGCCTCTGGCCAATGCCAGCGGCTCTCAACGAACTCTTTCCCTCGAAAGTCTCTTGCATCTCAGCGTGTTCCAACTAACAAGTTAGGTTTTTGCAAGAACACTCCTACCCGCGTAGCTTCCACAAGTGGGGCAAACGACGTGAGGCTTTTTCAAACCTCCACACTGCGTACACTTCGCTACATGGATGGGTTTCTTTGCATGGTGAGCACGCTTGCTGTTCTTACGTGCATTGGAATGACGGTTACGTGGTACTGCCATACTATATTCCTTACTTCAAATATTCTTTTAATGCCGCTCTTTCAGGGCATTTACCGTTACACTCTGGGTACTCTTCCAAAGCGAGACAAATCTCATCGCGCACCAATTCTGCTGCATTGTACACAGCTCCCTTGATGGCGCTTGTGGCAATCACATGACGCAGGTCTTTAACCTCAACATCGCGGGTAAAGGCCTCATTGCAGACGATGCAGGTCTGCTTCAAAGGCGCTTTTATGCTCACCAGCTCAATCACCAGCTCTTTGCCTGCCAAATAGGCCTTCAAGTGCACCTGCAGGGGCTGCGAACACAATTCTCTATCCTCTTGCGAGACAAAGACATGCGCGCTTTCGATGGAAGTGTCAATCACTTCCTCGTGGGACCCTTTCAATCTGTCAACAAAAAGCCGTAATGGCATGCCCGAAGAGTATAGCAGAAACCTGTTTATGGCTGGTAGGGACTTTCTGCTTCGTTTTCAGGGTCTCCCAGCTGCTGCTCAAAAAAGTCCCGCTCCTTCAGAAGAACAATCACTTGATCCTGGAGGGTCTCCAGCTGCTCATCTTTCTCGTTGATCAAGGATTCCAAGGTCTCTCTCTCGGATTGGAGGCGGCGGATCTTATCAAAAAGGCCCTGTAGCTTCTTGTCCACTTGGGCGATGCCCGCTTTGGGAGCGACCGTAGCAGCTGCCTTTTTGGCAACCACAGGAGCAGGAGCTGCCTCAACAGCAGGTGCGGGCGCCTCGTCTGCATAGCAGAGGGAAAGTGTCATACCCAGAATAAGAAGCGTTTTTTTCATAGAACCCATTAAAAACCATGTGGTGGCATACTTGCAAGTATGCTTCGCCTGCTCCTCTGCCTCTGCCTGCCGCTCTCCCTCTTTTCCTGGACCATCAGCCAGAGCTTGGCAGAGGCAAAAAAAGGCGATTATACCGTCTACGAATCGGCCCGTTTTGACACTTTTTTGCTCATTACAGAGACCTCCGCCCCCCTCGTTACCCTAGAGGAGATCACCGTCCCTGCCGACTATGCCGCGGGGTTTGACTTTGTCGCTTGGAGAGAGCGGGGCGCTCCCAACCACACCGGCTGGATGATCTACACCATCGATACCGAAAAGGCCCGCGTTGTCCACGCCAAAAGCCGCATCAAACACGCCGTCGTCACCCCCGCCGACTGCGGACTTTTCAACGTGCTGCTCTCTACCTGCTTTGCCCAAGAGGGCGAGTTGCTCGTCGGCCGCTGGCCCAGCGACAAAAGCCCCTTAAGCGGGGCTGTCGTTCTCGTGCGCCCCTCCTCCGGAGTTTTTCCCCAATCGATCGAAATACGCCCCAAAGAGGGCAGACGCTGGCTCTATCGCACCGTTTGTGAACAATCGCGTCGATAATCGGATTCCCTTCCCATTTCCCCCTGAAATACGAACCTAACATGCTAATTATCAACGCCTTATAATTCCTTATTTCCCTCTTTTGCAACTGGGTGTGCATCAACGGTTTAGACAAGTTATCGACAATCTTTGAACAATTTTTCCAGATCCATATGCAACTTCCACAAAAGGTGGCGGTTGAGCTACCCTTCTTCACCATGACACTGCTACGACACGAACGAGCATGGAAGTTGCTTCAGGACACAAAGCGTCTGCTGAAGCGCACGAAAGCTCTCATTCCCGCCGAACTCTTGGAACTAGAACAAGCGATCAAAAAACGCACCATCTCCGGCTCTGACGCCCTCAAACAGGCCCATGCCCTCAAGCGACGCACAAAGAAGCAGCGCACCTTTCTTCGCTCCTGCATCGAGGGGACTATTGGCCTCGTCATTGCCCTCCTCTTCGCCACTGTCATCCGCACCATCTGGTTTGAGCTCTACGAAATTCCTACCGGCTCAATGCGTCCTACCTACCAAGAGGGCGATCGCTTGATCGGCACGAAGACCAGTTTTGGCGTGAACATTCCTTTAGTCACCGACCACTTCTACTTCGATCCCCACCTGATTCATCGCGACCAAATTGTCATCTTTTCTCTCGACAACATGAATGCGCGCGATCCCGATGCTGTCTACTTCTGGCTCTTCAAAGGCAAGAAGATGTTGATCAAGAGGCTGATTGGAAAGCCGGGTGATACTCTCTATTTTTATGGCGGGCGCGTTTGGATTGTTGATCAAGAAGGCCATTTCATCCGTCCCACGTCAAAAGTGGAACATGTGCCCTACATCAGCTTTGAGGGTCGAGAGGGCGTGCAAAGCGGAGTGCACGTCAGCACACTTCCCTTCTGGGCCGGCGACTTTATCGGCATGAAGAACTATGCCGAAGCCAAGCTCATTGACAGCTCGCATTTGCAGATCGCCCATTTTCCCGACACCGACCGTACGCTGCTGCTAGGCAGCCACACCTTTCTTCGTCCCTACATCTCCGAAATCACCCTCACGCAAGAACAGCTGTTAACGATTGCTACCCATATGAGCACGGCCCGTTTTGTCGTTCGTGATGGACGCGCCAGTCGCAGCGACATTCTCGATCGTAGCGTATCTCTGGCGGGCATTCCTGACGGCACCTACCAGTTCATCGACGGCCAAGCACAGGAAATTGATTTCGCAGGCATCATCCACAATCTGCCCAAGACCCATCCGCTCTATAATCACAAACTGATTAAGACACTCTTCAACGAAGGGTTTGATTTCATTGGTCTCTACGCTCCCGCCTCTCCCTTCTTTCCGCAGCGCTTTGTCTACTTTACTGATGGGCAGCTGATGCTTGCCGGCCACCCTCTTCTCTCGAAAGAGGAATCGACCGCCTTTATTGCGCAAGAAAACCGCAAAGCCAGCAACTACTACCGCCCCTTCATTGACGAAGGAGAGCCGACGAAAGAACGGGTTCTACAATATGGCGTGAAGGTACCCGACCATTCCTACTACGTACTGGGCGACAACTTCCCCATGAGTGCCGACTCGCGCGATTTTGGTTTCGTCCCCCAAGGCAACATTCGCGGCGCTCCTGGCTTTCTCTTCTGGCCTCCCGGCGACCGCTTTGGCCCGCCTTCGACCACAGCAGATTGGATCACCCTTCCTCACATGATTCTCTGGCTCGGTCTTGGACTCGCCGTTGTCATCACCTGGCGCTGCTACTATAGGATCCCGAAGTGAAAAAGATCGCAGTCCTTAGGCGCAATGGGTTTGGTGATCTCATCTGCACCTACCCCCTTATCGCCCACCTCAAAGCACGCTACCCCGACGCGGAGATCACTCTCTTTGTCGATCAGCGCAACGCCGTCTTAGCCCCCTATCTTTTCCCAAACGAACGCATCTGCGTCTTCCCTCGCGGCAACAAGTACCTCAGCGTTCTACGCACTGCCCTCAAGCAGCCACACTTCGATTTGGCACTCTCTGCTAAGCCCACCCCCATGAAGCTCAACAACATTTTCCTCGCCGCCCTGCGCGCTAAGCGCACCATTGCTGTTGCGAAAGGAGACAAGTGGCACGAGCGGTGGATCAGCGACAAACGTGCTGTGCCTTATGGCCACCAAGCCCTGCGCTGCCTGAACATCTTCGATCCCCATATCACCACCATCGACCACCGCCCCACTCTTTCTACTTCCAAGATCGACCTTTCGCTGCCCGGCCCCGTTCTCTACGTCTCTCTCACCAACAACCGCGCCACCAGCCAAATCAGCCCCTCACGTATTGCCTCTCTTGCTAATCGCCTCGGTTGTAGCGTCGCCATCAATGCGCAAGCTGACAATCCTGCCGTCCACGAACTTACCCGCCTACTCACAGTCCCCCACCGCACCTTCATCACCCCCCACTTCCACGACTTTCTGCAGCTTGTCGCCTCCGTCGATCTCCTCCTCCTCGGCGACGGCGGCACCTGTCATATCGCCGCCTGTTTTAACAAGCCGCAGGTGACGGTCTTCGCTCACACCCCGGTCGACCAATGGCGCCCTCTCTCTGACAAGGCCACTGTCTTCTTCCACGACCACGACGTCAATGCAGTGGATGAAGCCCTGCTCGAAGGAGCTCTCCGCCACCATTTGACACATCTCGCTCGTTGATGATATAGGCTCTCTTGGAAGGAGTGCCCAATGAGTTTTGACCCCGTTAGTTTAGCTGCACAAATTACAACTGCGTCAGGATTTGCTTTGAATAAGGCTTTGGGCAACGTTCCTGCTGCTGTTACAACAGCACTCAAGGCTTCTGACCCCATGCCTCAATTGACCGCTCTCAAAGAGGCCTTACATACGCACGCAGATGCAGGACATGGTGGCGCAGCGAGCCATCTGAAGGCAGTGGATGCGGCAATTGCGAACTTGAGCAGAGGAGCCGGCGTTGCCGTTAAAAAGGTGGCCGTTTCTGCCGACTTAGCAGCTACTCTCGGAGCCGTAAAACCTGGCACCGGAGCGCCAGCAGCACGCGGAACTTCCCCCGCAAGCGTGGAAGAAAAGAAACCCGAAGAGTCCGATCCCGACAAAGAATCCAAAAAGCTTCTCGACGCCTTTCTTGCCTCATTTCAAGGAAGAGACGTTACTCCAGAAGCAGCTATGGCTGCTTTTTTTGACAAACAACGCGGCTTTGTCAAAGCCGCTCTACGCACCGCTTTGGGTGGAGCCCCTGCGGCGGCTGCAGCTCCTGCCGCAGTTCGACCCCCACCACCGCCCTTTCTCGGGGGCATTAAGAGACCCTCTTCCGACGACTAAACTTTCGTAACTTGGATGACGGCGGGATATCCCATTCGGCACCTTGGGGAGCCTATACCATCATTTGACATATCTCGCTCATGCTGATATAGGCTCTTCTAACTTAAAAAGGAGTGCATGATGCGTATTGACCCCATCCGCTTTATTGAGGACCTCAAAAAACCCTTGTCAGACCCTGCTCTGAATGAGGCTCTGCGGAGCGTTCCTGCTGTCATCAAGGCCCTTGGCACTACCGAGCAATTAAAACAATTGGTTTCATTAAACACTCTAAAAGAGGCATTGCAAGAATACGCGGATGCTGGACATGACGGCGCAATACGCCATTTGAAAGTGGTGAATGATGCGATTGCGAGTCTTAGTAAAAAGCTTGGTATCGCTCGTGAAAAGGTAACAATTGACGCAGACCTAACAGCCGCTCTTGGAGGCGGCGCGGCTGCACGTGGAGCTTCTGCCGCAAGTGTGAAAGAAAAGAAGAGAGAAGAGAAAGAATCTCAAAAACTTCTGAAGGCTTTTCTTGAGTCATTTAAAAGAAAAGGCATGACCCAGAAAGAGGTAGAAGCCGAAATGACTACCTTTTTTAAGGCTCAACCGAGCTTTCTCACAACAACCCTGTTAACCGCTTTGGGAGGAGCTGCTGCAGCTCCCGCTGCAGTTCGACCCCCACCCCCGCCCTTTCTCGGTGGTATTAAGAGACCCTCTTCCGAAGGCTAGACTTTCGTAACTTGGATGACGGCGGGATATCCATTGATATCCCACTGCGTACCTTGGGGAGCCTCAAAGGCCACTTTCAGGCAGAGCACGTCTGCCATGATTTCGTTTTGATAGCGCTCGAAGGCAGCACGCACTTCAAGGCCACACTGTAGGCCCACGTGGATGCGGTCGGTGACGGCGAAGGAGGCTTCGCGGCGCATCGTGTTGATCTTATTGCGAATTTCGCGAGCAATGCCCTCTTCGATCAGTTCGGGCGTCAGCTGTGTATCGAGAGCGATGGTGACGCCCTCTTCATGCGCAGCCACCAACCCCTCTTTGACATGTCGCTCAATAGTGATATCGTTAGGAGTGAGCCAGATCGGTTCGCCATCAGCGTGTAGTTCAATCCCTTTGCCTGCCATCAACTCCACAAGCTGTTTGTGGGGCATTTCGGCTACGGCGCGCTGCACAAGAGGCATGAGCTTGCCCACCTTTTTGCCCAGCGTCTTGAAGTTGGGCTTGGCGCTATAGGTGATGAAAGAGCTTTCATTGTCGACAAACTCGATCTTCTTGACGTTGAGCTCATCTTCGATCAACTGGAACTGCTCTTCAAAGAAGGTGCGGTAGTGCGAAACTGCTAAGTAGAGCTTTGGCAGCGGTTGACGTACTTTCAGCTGATGTTCTTTGCGCAGGCCATGGCCAAGAGAGACTGCTTGTTGTAGCAAGGCCATCTTTGCTTCGAGTTCACGATCCTGCCACTTCGTCTCCACTTTTGGGAAATCGGTCCAGTGCACAGAAAGCGGTTCGCTTTCCTGTCGCAGCTCTTGCCAGATCGCTTCCGTAAGGAAGGGAATGAAGGGGGCTGCTACGCGCACAGCTGTCTTCAGAACGGAGTAGAGCGTGGCAAAGGCCGAACGGCGATCTGCAGAATCCTCATCCGCCCAAAAGCGTTCGCGACAACGGCGAATGTACCAGTTGGTCACCTGCTCCACAAAATCCACTAAGGGCGGCACAGCATCGGAAAGACGATAGCCATCCATCGCTTCCGTCACCTTCTCAACCAACGTCTGCACCTTAGAAAGGATCCAGCGATCAATCAATTCGGTAGCGGACTCTTCCTTCGGTTGCCAATGGTAGATGCGCGCATAGGTCGCCAAGAACGAATAGCTATTCCACAGCGGAATGAGCACTTGCCGCAAAGTAAGCTCGACTCCTTTTTCAGAAAAACGCAAGTCGTCGGCGCGCACTGCCGGTGATTGCAGCAAGTAGAGCCGCATCGCATCGGCACCGAAGCGCTCAATGATATGGTCGGGCTCTGGATAGTTCTTGAGCCTCTTGGACATCTTTTGGCCATCTGCCGCCAAAATAATGCCGTTGACGATGACGTTCTTGAAAGCGGGCTTGTCGAACAACGCCGCCGCCAGCACCGTCAGCGTGTAGAACCAGCCCCGCGTCTGATCCGCTCCCTCTGCGATGAAGTCGGCGGGAAAACCGCTTTCAAACTCCGCCTTCTTTTCAAAAGGGTAATGCTCTTGCGCATAGGGCATCGCACCCGATTCAAACCAACAATCAAACACTTCAGGAATGCGCCGGAAGACCTTCCCATTGTCGGTGAAGGTCAAATCATCAATAAAATGGCGGTGAATATCGCTGATCTTCTTGCCCGTTTTTTCTTCCAACTCGGCAATGCTGCCCATAACGCGGATCTCTCCATCGTCTGAGCGCCAAATTGGAATCGGCGTGCCCCAATAACGGTTGCGCGAAACGGCCCAATCACGTGCCCCTGCTAACCACTTCCCAAAACGGCCCTCTTTCATATGCTCAGGGACCCAGTGGATCTGGTCGTTGGCTTTCAGCAGCGCTGACTTGATCTTTTCAACCGCTACAAACCAGGTCGTCACCGCTCTATAGATCAAGGGCGTATCGGAGCGCCAGCAGAAAGGATAGCGGTGGCGAACAGTTCCCTGCCTAAGCAAACGCCCTTTCGCCTTCAGCTCAGCGATGATCTTCTTATCGGCCTCTTTGACATGTAGGCCTGCATATTGCGGAATGGTAAAACAGCCGCTGCTATCAACGGGGCAAACGGGGGTAATCCCCTCTCTTTTGCAGGCATAGAAATCCACCTCGCCGAAGGCGGGCGCGCTATGCACAAGGCCCGTACCCTCTTCCACCGACACAGAATCTTCTGCAATCACGCGAAATGCGCCGGGCTGTTTGAAGTAGTCAAAAGGAGGTTCATAGCGTACGCCGATCAACTCAGCGCCCAGCGTCACGCCAAGCACCTCAATCTCTTCCGGCGTAAAAACGCTCCCCACACGCTCTTGTGCCAGAATGTACTTTCGTCCGCTGCTCTTTTCCTGAACGGTCGAGTAGGCAATGGCTGGTCCTACCATCAATGCCAAATTGGAGGTCAACGTCCAAGGCGTCGTCGTCCATGCCAGCAAACTCACATCGGAATCGGGGACGGGAAAGGCCACGACGAGCGATGGGTCATCAACCTCTTTGTAATTTTCCGAAGCCTCAAAGTTCGACAAAGGCGTTCCCAGCTTAGTGGAGAAGGGCATCACTTTGTAGCCCTCGTACACCAGCCCTAGATCCCACAAACGCTTAAAGACCCACCAAACGCTCTCCATAAAGCTGGGATCCATCGTGCGGTAGGTGTTGTTGAAATCCACCCAACGTCCTGCGCGCAGCACTGTCTGCTGCCACTCATCGGTATAACGCAGCACGATGCTGCGGCACTCCTCGTTGAATCGGTCAATGCCAAACGCCTCAATTGAACTGGGCCCCGACAGCTGCAGCCTCTTCTCTACTTCGTACTCGACCGGCAAGCCATGACAGTCCCAGCCAAACCGGCGCGGCACCTTGTAGCCCTGCATCGTCTTGTAGCGTGGCACCACATCTTTCATCGTGCCCGCAAGTAGATGGCCATAATGGGGTAAACCCGTGGCAAAGGGTGGTCCATCGTAGAAAGAAAAGAGTTTACACCCCTCTCGGCGCTCTACAGACTGTTCAAACGCCCGTGATTCCTGCCACAACCGCAGGACGCGCTCTTCCCTCTGGGTAATCGATTCTTTCAGCTCTTGAAACATGGAAAAGAGTGATCATAAACAAACTCTTAAGTTGGTTACAATAAAATCATGACTCTTTCGATCAACGGACTTATTTTGACCCCTTATATAGGCTGCCTAGAAGAGGAAAAGAGGGCCCCCCAGAAAATCGAGGTTGATGTCCACATCACCTGCGAGACCCCCGCCCCCCTCACCGACTCAATCGAAGAGGCGATTTGCTACGCCCGCTGCGTCCAAACTCTACGCGACGAATCCCGCAAAAAACACTTCCACCTCATCGAGCACCTCGCCTACTGTCTCCACCAGGCACTCAAAAGCCACCTTCCGCTTAAGGCCCACGTCACCGTACGCGTGACAAAACGGCATCCTGACTTTCAAGATGTAACGGGCGGAGTGAGCTTTACCTATAGCTCTTGCGAAAAGTAATTAAAAAAGTTTACATTGGTTCCTTGAATGTATCGTCAACGGAGAAATTATGGCAGGAGCTGGCTCTGCAAGCTTCCCATATTACTTGATCACAAATCCTGCATTGCGCAACGCCGACAAACTCTTCTCGAGATTTTCCGCCTTCACAAGAATATAATCCGTATCAAATGTAGAGATCGCAAAAATGCTCACCTTAGCATCTGCTAATGGATTAGCCACCGAGGCTAAAATGCCCGTCAACCCGAAATCCAACGGTCCCTCTACTTTATAGACAATCCAAGGACCCTCCGTTCGAACTCCCTTAGGAACCTGTGACTTCAAGCAAACGATGGAGAGCTCATCGCTTGTCCGCGTAACGGAGGTAAAAGGCCCCGAACTCGACCACTGCGGCACTGGCGCCGCTGGCTCCAACTGGCAAACTGCGTACTGATCTGGAAGCAAGCTTAAGGAAAGCCCCAATAATATACCGAACATTCACCCCTCCAAGAATCGGTAACACTATACCCTATTTCCCCCATAATGCCATATCCAGGAAAACAGACACTTACGCTGCCATGCACTCCACGTGAAACGAGCTCAGAAAATCCCAGAGAGCCTGCACCGTCTTTTGGCTAGCGAGTAGGGCTTTTTCCTCTTCCTGCTTTGTAACGAGGTTGTTGAGCAAATCCCTCTCTACTTGCGCGTGTTCGATATCGGCTGTTTCGTGAACGGAGAAGTAGCTCCAGCTCTTCGGACTAGTCAAGCCATAGTGCTTTTTGAGCCCATCGATTTTTGTCGTGCAGATCGCAGGAATTTGGCTTTCATAGGAGTAGAGAGCAGAAAGACCTTCTGTAATGACGCCCGATTGACAAAGCGAGCGGAAGGTGGCGATCAACTCTTGTGCTGCTTCGCCTGGCGCTTGGTCAAGTTCCGCTTCGCTCACACCCAGCGACAGCGCAAAGCGGCGCCAGAGATCGGGGTGGTTGGGGCTGCCAGCCTCCTCATCCATCAGGTTTTCGAGGAGATGGCGACGCACTGCCATATCCTCTGTACGGCTGTGCACGGCGGAGAGGTAGGTGGGGAAGGCTTTTACGTGGTGGTAGTATTCACGTGCATACGTTTGCAGTGTTGAGAGAGGAAGCTCCCCTTGAGTCCACGCCTGATAGAAGGGGTGGAGAAGCATAGATTTTTCTTGAATTACCCGATCGAGACGCTCGCTGAATTTCATACTATTCTCCTTTTTCAGTCTCGAGACTATACTAATCGAAGAAATTTTATGAAACCTTCCACGCAAGTAGCCATCGGTTTAGGAAGCAATGTCGGTGACCGACTGCGCCATCTGCAACATGCTTTCGCGCTTCTTCCGCTGCGCGAAAAGCGGCTCTCGCTGGTGCTGGAGACCGAAGCGCTGCTGCTGGAAGGATCGCCGCCGGAGTGGAATAGGCCGTATCTCAATGCGGTGGCGTGCGGTACAACTGATTTGCCTGCACACCAACTTCTCGCCGAGCTCAAGCGAATCGAGCAGCTTCTCGGTCCTCGCACAGCGCGTTGGTCGCCGCGCATCATGGATCTCGACCTCTTAGCCTATGGCGATCTTGTCCTCGACGAGGCGGAATTTCACCTGCCCCATCCAGAGCTACTCAACCGCTATTTCACGCTCTATCCCATGGCGCAGCTGATGCCCTATTGGAGGCATCCGATAGCAGGCAAAACACTCGTTGAGCTGCTCGAAGGCGTCGAGAGTACGTACATCCGCGCGCAGGTGGCCACCACAAAGCTCATCGGCGTGGTCAATGTCACACCCGACTCCTTCTCCGACGGTGGGCAGTTCGTCGATCCGGAAAAGTCGGTGCAGCAAGCGCTGCAGCTGTGGCACGAGGGTGCCTCCTTTATTGACCTGGGGGCTGCCTCCACAAGACCCGGCGCAACAAGGCTGACGCACGAAGAGGAGTGGGCCCGCCTTAAGCCACATTTGGCTGCTCTGCGCGCTCACCCCATGCGTCTCAGCGTTGATACCTACCACAACGAAACGGCTCTGCGCGCTTTGGATGAATATGATGTGGAGATGATCAACTTTCTCGGGACCACAGTAGAGCCCCGCCTTGCGCGCCAACTGGGCAGCAAACCTCTTGTGATGATGCACAGTCTTACAATCCCCGCCGATCGCAGCACACTGCTCCCCTTTCACGAAGATCCCATTGAACACTTGCTAGCTTGGGGCAAAAAGCTCATCGAGCAAAGCGAAGTCGAGCAACTCATCATCGACCCCGGCATCGGTTTTGGAAAGACCGCCCTGCAGAATATGCATATTCTAAAAGATATCGGGCGGCTGAAATCCCTCGGTAAACCGCTCTATGTGGGCCATTCGCGAAAGTCCTTCCTGCAGCTCTACTCAAATCATCGCGACGCAGAAAGCGCTGCCATCACTCCTTACCTAGCACGTGCCGGAGTAGAATACATCCGCGTGCATAATGTAGAAGCCTCGATGCAGCAACTTGTCACTCAGAGCGCGCTATGCTCGTAGCCATTGCTGCTTGTGACCCCACCGGCGTGATGGGAAAAGGGGGGAAGCTACCGTGGCATCTTCCTGAGGACCTCGACCACTTTCGACGCACAACGAAGGGCCACACGATGGTGATGGGCCGCATCACCTACGAGTCGATGCCTCATCCGCATAAAGCACTCGTTCTCTCCTCGCGCTTTATTCCCTCGATAGAAGCGCTGCTGCCGCAATGCCGCGATCGCTGCTTCGTGATCGGCGGCGCCTCTGTCTTCCGTCAGTTCTTTGAGCGCGGGCTCATCGACGAAGCGATCATCACCCACGTCAAGAAAACTTACTCAGGAGACACCTTCTTTCCCCTCTACTATCTCAGTGGTTGGCCGTCTACAATCCTTCAAGATACTCCGGAATTTACCATTCGTCGCTATGTACGTTAAAGCCTGTCCCACTCACCTCATTCAACCAGGCGATGATCTCCTCGCCACCCTCGACCGCTTTCTGCCACCACTGCAAGAGGGCTCTATCGTCGTGGTCACCTCCAAGATTCTCAGCCTCTCTGAAAATCGCCTCGTCCCTTACGACGCAATCTCTAAACGCGATCTCATCCGCCGCGAAGCCGATGCCTACCTCGACCTGGAAAGCCCTTACACCCTCACGATCAAGAACAACATCTTGATCCCCGCCTCCGGCATCGACGAATCCAACACACAGTGGGGCTATATTCTCTATCCCACCAACGCCCAAAAGAGCGCGGAGGAGATCTGGCACTTTCTGCGCACGAAACGAAACCTCTCGCAGCTGGGCATCATCATCTCCGACAGCCACACCTCCCCGATGCGCCTGGGCGTCACCGGCATCGCCCTCAGCTGGTGCGGCTTTGCCCCCCACTACAGCTACATCGGCAAACCCGACCTTTTCGAAAGACCCCTCAAAGTCACCGTCGTCAACCTCCTCGATGCCCTCGCCTCCGCAGCCGTCCTCGCCATGGGCGAAGGTGCTGAATGCACTCCTCTCGCCATCATCGAACAGCCCCCCAAAGTCTCCTTCCTCAACTGCCCCCCCTCGCCCGAAGAGCTCGTCTCCGTCACTATCTCACCCGACACCGACATCTATGGCCCACTCCTTAAAGCTATGCCCTGGCAACACACTTGTTAAGCATAGACGAAATCTAAAGCAGATCATCCCACTTCTTGGAGCGGATGAGGAAGAAGAGGATGGCGGTGAAAGCGGCGGCGCTCATCATGGGCATGGTGAGGAAGCCGAAGTAGTGGAGGTGGTCGATGCCGCAGTCGGGGCCGGAGCCACAAAGGTTGATAACGGCGAGAGCGGGAATGTGTTGCTCTAGGATTTGGTAGAGCGAGAGACCGAGGCCTACAGCAGCCAGAGGCACGCCGTAGAGAGCGATTTTGCGATCACCGCGGTAGGCCGCGATGCCAAGAATGATGGCGAGTGGATAGACACAGATGCGCTGGTACCAGCAGAGATTGCAGGGATCGAGCTTTTGGATTTCGCTGTAATAAAGACTGCCGAAGGTAGCAGCCATGGCGATCAGCCAAGCCATGAAAAGCCCAAAACGACGCGTAAACTTCATCATTGTTTCGCCTCTTCTTGCAACACTTTCTCGATGCAGTTGCAGATCTCGCCAAATTCGAGCTCATGCACACGGCGGCCATTCACGTAGAGCGTCGGCGTGCCAAAATCATCCTTCATCACCCGCTTCGCCAACAAAAAATTGCGATCAAGATCTTGAGAGTACTTCGCCTGCTTGATGGCCCGCGCCAACTGCTTCAAGTTGATGCCATTCACCTGTGTTGCAAAGGTAAGCATCGTGTCTTGCGTCGCCCAGTCTTGGCTTTCCGGAGGCTGCTGCGAATAAATCACCTCTACATACGGAAAGAAAAGATCTCTATTTTGGTGCCATACCTCGAGCACCGCTTGACCCGCAGGTCGCGACCCAGCAAGAAAGGCCAACGGCACCATGGTGTAGCGAACTTTGCCGGTGTCGACATACTTTTTCTTGATTTTCGGATAGACTTCGGTCGAAAACCGAGCGCACCAGACACACTTCATGTCCTCAAAAACCACCAACTCAACAGGAGCCGCAAGAGATCCAATGGTAGGCTGCCCTTCTGTGTCGATATGGACGGCCGCTCCCATCACAGGGCTTGCAGTAATGCCAACAAAGGCCGAAACGGCAATAAACACACTTAACGTGATAAGAACCAGTAACTTATCGACTTTATTGCCCATACCACTCCCTTTTCTTCCCTATATACATCAGATGGATTATATCCAGAAACTAAGAGGCTTTTATGATTAAAGAGGTATTCTCCTACGGCTGGGAAACATATAAGAAGCATGCCGGCTTCCTCATCGCTACTTTAGTCGTAGCCGCCGCTTTAGGTTTTCTGCCTTCCGTGCTCGAAGCTTTTTTCGACCACCCCGAACAGGTCACTGTGCGCCCTCACCACATACAAGTTGTGCAGCAGCCTCACCCGATCGTAGGCATTATCATTGCTGCGCTGCAGATCATTCTCAGTTTGATTGCCAATATGGGCATCATCAAGATTTCAACGCGCTTTGCCGCCGGCGGTGCCAAACCCCATTTTTCCGAATTCTTTTCTCCTCTGCACTCTATCGGTAGCTATTTTACCGCTTCTGTTCTCTTCACCCTGATTCTTCTCGCCGGTATCGCACTTCTCGTCTTTCCCTTCTTCATCTGGCTTCCCCAATTTGCCCTCTTCACCTATTTCATCATCGACCAAAACAAGGGGCCCATCGAGGCCCTCAAAGCCGCTGCCACTGCAACTCACGGCAAACGACTCACCGTCCTTGCCGTACTTTTCCTATCTATCCTTCTCAACGCCGCAGGCTTTCTTGTCTTCGGCGTTGGACTTCTTGTTACCATCCCAGTCACCTGGATCGCTCAAGCTAGACTCTATCAACTACTGAAATGATGGATGTTGACCCTTCGCAGAGCTTTCTCGACTTTCCCCCGCATCCTCTCGAAGCCCTTTTCCGTCCCACTTCTGTAGCCATCATCGGTGCCACCGAAAAGCCCTCTAGCGTTGGCTACACCCTGGTCAAAAACCTCCTCCACTTCCCCGGCACAGTCATCCCCGTCAACCCAAAATACAAAACGGTCCTAGGCCTTCCCTGCCTGCCTCATGTACCCACCGTTGATCTCGCCGTCATTGCCACACCAGCCGCTACAATCCCTGCCATCCTCGATGAGTGCGGCGCAGCAGGCGTCAAAACCGCGATCATCATCTCCGCCGGATTTAAAGAGCTCGGCGCCCCCGGCCTTGCCCTCGAAAACCAGGTCGTTGCACGAGCCGCTGCACACAACATCCGTCTCATCGGCCCCAACTGCCTCGGCATCCAAAGCGGCAAGCTCAACGCCACTTTTGCCGCCTCCACTGCCCTGGAGGGCAACATTGCCTTCATCAGCCAATCTGGTGCGATGTGCACTGCCGTTCTCGATTGGAGTTTAAAAGAGGGCATCGGATTTTCCGCCTTCGTCTCCCTCGGTTCTATGGCCGACATCGACTTTGGCGATCTCATCGAATACTTCGGCAACGACCCTCACACCGACAGCATCTTGATCTACATGGAAACCATCGGCGACGCTCGCTCGTTTCTCTCCGCTGCGCGCGAAGTGGCCATGACCAAACCGATCATTGTCATCAAGCCTGGTCGCACCGAGGCTGCAGCCAAAGCGGCTGTTTCGCACACCGGCTCCCTCGCGGGATCGGATGAAGTTTTCGATGCTGCCATGCGCCGCGTCGGCGTTCTACGCGTCGACACCATCAACGAACTCTTCGACATGGCGCAACTTGTCGCCAAGCAGCCGCGCCCCAAAGGCCCGCGCCTGACCATCGTCACCAATGCTGGCGGCCCTGCCGTTCTTGCCTCCGACGCCGCCTGCCTTGCCGGCGCAGAACTCGCCCCTCTCTCCGCACAAACCTTCGACGCTCTCAACTCCTTCCTGCCCAAGGCGTGGAGCCGCAGCAATCCTATCGACATCCTTGGCGATGCCAGTGCAGAGACTTTCGAACGCACACTCCAGATTGTCGCCGAAGACCCCAACACCGACGGACTTCTCGTCATCTTGTCGCCGCAAGATATGACCGATGCGGCAGCCGTTGCGCGCAAACTGGTCAATATCAAAATCCCCGGTAAGCCCATTCTGGCCGCATGGATGGGTGGTGTGCGCGTGGAAGAGGGTTTCCGCATTCTCGAGCAATCTCCCATCGCTACCTTTGCCTTCCCCGACAGCGCCGCACGCCTCTTCGCACGCCTGTGGGGGCTTACACGCGATCTCAACGCTCTCTGGGAAACCCCCGACCGCTTTCCCGCTCTCGATCCGGGAAGCAAACCGCAAACGGAAATCTTCCTCCAAAAACTTGGAAACCGCACACTTCTCACTGAAACGGAATCGAAAGAACTGCTCTCCATCTGGGGCATTCCCGTCTGCCCCACCTCGATTGCCCACTCAGCCGAAGAGGCCGTCATTCTCGCGGAAAAATTTGGCTTCCCTGTCGTACTCAAACTCCACTCACACACGATCACGCACAAGACCGATGTCGGCGGCGTCAAGCTTAACCTCCGCACGCCCGATGAAGTGCGCACAGCCTATCGTGCGATCAATTCGAGCGAAGGCGTTGCTGTACAGCCCATGGTCACTGGCAAATGTTTCGAACTTATTCTTGGCAGCACCACCGACCCACAATTTGGCCCCGTGCTTCTCTTTGGTCTCGGCGGTCAATGGGTCGAGATCTTTCATGACAGCGCTCTGGCCCTACCGCCTCTCCACAGCACCCTCGCGCGCCACCTCATCGAACAAACGCGCATCTCTAAAGCCCTCAAAGGCGCTCGCGGCCAAAAGGGCATCAACCTTCAAGCCCTCGAAGATATCCTGGTGCGCTTCTCTCACTTCATCCTCGCCCTTCCCGGCCTCGTCGAGTGCGACATCAACCCTCTCATGGCCTCTCCCGATAAACTGATCGCCGTCGACGCCCGCATCGTACTCAGCAAAGAGCCGCTACCTATCCCCGCCCTGCGCCCCTATCCCTACTCCTACATCACTCGGCACCCTACGCTTCCTATCGACATACGGCCCATCCGTCCCGAAGACGAAACAGCCCTCACACAGTTCCACAAAGCCCTTTCTGAAGACAGCGTCAAAAAACGCTACCTCGCCTCCTTCGCTCTTGATGACCGCATTCGTCACCAACGACTTGTGCGCATCTGTACTTCGGACTTCGACAAAAATATTACTTTTGTTGCGGAAAGCGGCTCTCAAATCATTGCCATCGCTCGCCTTTCTCGCCTTCCCGGCACTGCTACAGCCGTTCTTTCCATGACGGTCCTCGATGCCTTCCAACACAAAGGCCTCGGCACACTACTCCTCAATCACCTTCTCACCATCGGCAAAATCGAAGGCCTCCACACTATCATCGCTGCTGTCTCCAAAAACAACACCGACATGCTCCATCTTCTTCAAAAGCTCGAATTCACCATCGAGCCCACTGAGCAGGCTGTGGTGCAAGCACGAAAGTCGCTTTAACCAGAAATCGGCAAGACTATCCCGCCTCGATTTCGACTGCCCCAAGCCCTTTCCATGAGGCTCGTATGATCCGAGCCTTCCACTATTGACTAGCTCAGCGTTCGTTATCCATTTTACTTTCTTGTTACTTCAATTTTCGCCCTATCAATCTCGGCTAAAAACCCCTCAACGGTATTGAGAAAGGCTGGTTTCTCTTCTAAATGAGCCATATGAGAACTTTTTTCAAAGATCTTCAAGCGAACAAAGCCCGGAATTTGACGAGCAATTTTTTGCATCGATTCCGGAGTTGCTTCATCATACCGTCCACACGTAATCAAAGTAGCCGTATAGATCTTGCACAGATCACTCACTCGGGAATACGCGGCTAAACTTCCCGTCACCGTAAACTCGCTAGGACCCCACATCGAATGATAAATTGATGTGTTTAGTTGATTGAGAGAATCCATAAGCTCTTGAGGCCAGACTTCCATGCGACATAAAAAATTTTGATAAAACAAATGGCAAGCCGCTTGGTATTGTTTATTATCAAAAGTCTTGCACTTTTCATTTTCTATAATGTTGAAAAGGGTTTCTTCCGGCAATTTTTGCATGAGACGTTTAGAATCCTCAACCCATAAAGATGTGCTTACAAGAGGGCTTGCCAATATTAGACCTTTAACCTTCGCTGGAAATTTGAGCGCATACTCAATCGCACATGCTCCTCCCCAGGAATGCCCAAGGAGATAGAATTGCTCCAAACCCAAGTGATCAATTACGGCATCTAAATCATCAACAAATTTTTGAGTTGTCCATGTGATTTCTTGATCTGCAGACAGCGTAGAGCGACCGCATCCAAGCTGGTCGTAAAAAATGACAGATCTCTTGAGTTCAGCAAGAGGCGTCAAATAATTATGCGGTATTCCAGGACCCCCATGAAGAATAACAATAGGCGTTTTTTCATTACGCTCACCAGCGATCTTGTACCAGATTGTCCCTCCTGAAACTTCTATTAAACCTTCGTCCTCACTAAAAACCTTTGTCATAATTAAAATGCTCAGTAACAATAACTTAAATTTTTGAATTCGCATAGTTGACTTTGCCCCTTTTTAAAGCCAAATTGATCGAAAAATTTGGATGAATTTTCTTTTTCTTCGACAATGTTCAAATGCTCGCAACCTATCCGTGAACATTTGTATGCTGAGCTCCCGGCGAGGGCGGATCGAATATGCTCGATACTGAACCAAATCTCTAGGAAAACGCGTTATCTCCACACATTATTCGATCGATTACGAATTTCGGTCAAATCGCAGTCGCAATGGCATGCAGAAGCTGCATCATATCTCTTGTCTGCTCGCGCACGCTAGCGCTGGAGGAATCGGACCTGTGGCAGCTTGAGTGGTGAGTGCGAATGCGGTCACAAATCGCTTTTGCTTCTGGCGCAGCTGCAATCGTCGTGATTTGAGACAGCACCTCACCTACCGGGTCGTAACTTGTTTGTTCACCAAGGCGCATGCGCACAACCTCATAAGCGCGCAAAAGACCGAGGAGAATCTTGGGATTGTGCCCTGATTTGTGCTCGATTTCTCCTGCAGCAGAGCGGCTTAATGTGAAGAATCTATCCGGAGATAGAATAGCATCTTCTAAAATCGCTGCCTGCTTTTTCAACACTTTCAAAGGCACCGGTGTAGCCCCTTCACGTCGGTGATGTTGGGCAATTTCATCTACGCATTGATCCAATTCGGCCAAAGAAAGAGCCATTGATTCTCGGTATATAATCATGCTCTCCTCATGCCAACATTTACCAATGCGCTCTGCTCGGTGGCCTACAAAGGCAATGCTGTCTTCAATTTTTTCTTCCACGCACTTTTGAAGACGCTGAACTTCCCTTTGCAGTGTCGCCAGATCGCGAAGCGTTGTAGCAAAGCCAGTGATCACATCTTCTTTGAGCCTCTGCACTTGAGATTGTACTCTCTGTAACTGGTTGTGCAGCATTTGTATTCCCTCGTTAAACAACGCCTGAAACTCATTCTCGCCTTCGTCAGCACAGAAGAAGCTCACCATCGAGAATGCTGCAAGAACAAAGGCGCCCACTCCTGGAATCGTAGCTGCTCCAGCTTGAGCTGCCGTCATTAAGGCCGAACCCACCTGATACACGGAAAATGCTCTCTGCGCAAAATCGACCGCTCGAGCCACATCGCCACCACAATCCGCTCCAATACGCCCCAAAGCGGTTGTCGCCGACTGCCACGCTTTTCCCTCCTCCCCGTCTCGACTCAATGAGATCTCGCGTCGTGCATTGAGCTCGCTCATCAATTCATGAATTTCTTTCAGCGCAGCATACGCCTGTGAGCGCATAACTTCTCGCGGAACCGATGGTTTCACATCCTCAACAAATCGCTTAGGCTCTTCTTTAGTATAAAGAAACGCTGAACTCGCCTCTTCCATTACTTTTTCCAACAAATGAGGAGAGCCGTCTCCAGCGGACACAGAAGCTGTGGCTGCTTCCGCAAGAACCATGCCGCCACAGGCTGCGGTAATATTTCTTACATGTTGAAGAGGAAATTCGTACGTTGAAAACTCTATTATTTTTGGTTCGATACCAGGCACCCTGAAATCGAGTTCCGGACAACGCGCTGCCTTTGTCTCAACAAGCCTCATTCCGTAGCGCTTTCGAAGAACCATCTCAAGGGTTGGGTTTTGAAATCTCGTCGAGACATACACACGATCAGCTCTCACTGTTCCTGAGAATCGCGCGATATCTCCAACCAACCGTTGCAAGACAAGGTCCTTACTAGGGTTAGCGAAACCATCCACATAACAATGCAAGACTCTACATCCTTGGTCAAACTCCAATCGATAGCTCTTTTTTAGTAAAATAGGGGTCTCAGCTGCCCTCCAAAAATCTGAGCTCGCCCATGTAATAGGTAGCGGCCTAGAAACGGATAGAACTCTTTGCAAAGCTCTAAAAAAGACAACACCTACTCCAAAGCCGAAATACCCGTCGACAGCACGCCTTGTGCGCTCTTGAGGAATGCCATAGCCGGACTTTAGTTTTTCAGCGATAAAATCTCGTCCATCGCAGTAATGCCGCGCGACTGCACTCAAGCCTACCTTTTCTGCGAGCCATCCCAAGGCCCTCATACCAACAGCTGCGGCTTTTGCCGCTGTTGGCCAGGCCTGCATCGCGTGATCCAGTCCGTAACCAATAGCATCACCAGGCGCATGCAGAATAACACCCCCTGCTACCAATGCCTGCACAGGCTTGTGCTTTTCTGCATGGAGGCCAGTCTCTCGGGGTTTTCTCAACTCTTCTGCAGCACAAAGACTGCCCAAAAACGCAGAACCCATACCCTCCATCATTTTTCCCAGCAAATGGGGAGTGGAAGCTTTCGGCATCGCCTCGGATTCTCTTAGAGATGAAACGGGAAGGCGAAAAAATGTATTGACGGAGGGCGCCACTGCAACGCGAGAAGCCAAAGCAACAGCTGCCTTCAATGGAACCTGGCTGCTTTCTATTTCTACAAAAATCTCTTTTGCGCGATGCAAGAAGGATGCATCTGTGGGAAGATCGCGCGCTGCCGCACGAAGCTGGGACATCCCAAGCCCGAACAGCATGCGCCCTACTGCTTCCCCTGAGGCCGCCTCCAGCCCCCTTTGCTTTTCCCCTAGGAAACGGTCGATGGGACTACCCATTTCTACGCCGGGATCAAAGGGTATATCTAGCCCCTCCGAACGAGGCAACGGCCTAACACTCACGTGGAGGCAGCTCCAGCACCAACACCTACTCGCACCGCCACGGCTCGTATCATACGATTCAAGCTATCCAGACTATCCTTTACTTCATCGCGAAATTCGTAAAACTCGCGTTTGAGCTTGTCTAGCTCTGTTGCGGCTCGAGCAGAATCCACTTCTGCTGTGATCGCTGGCCGAATAACATCAAGCAATCGCACCATTTCGATATGCTCAAGCGTCTCATGCACCGAATCAAGAGGCCTTTTCAGTGTAGTGTCAGAAGATATAGCCATAGAGCCCGCTGCTGCACCACCACCAATAGTTTGAGCAGTGGAAGGCAGCGGCACGAGAATCGCCTCTGTGATACATGCATCTCTATTTAGAATCTCACGTGGATACGTGAGGGGACTTTTCCCTTGTAGTTTTTTTAGAGCTATCATTGCTGCACAGGCTTTTTTGTAGTTGTCTGTGGCAACTGCATAGCGACTGGCAATGGCGGTGGCTCCTAAAAGCGCATTGCAGACACCGTCTCGCAGTGCCGCAAAGCGCTCCGCTAACTTTGCATCCAAAGCTGTTTTCTGTGCAGCCGTTGCCGATTCCGTCACTCTCTCGATGACTCGTTCACCAAAAGAATCGCTCATGCGCACGCGCATGTCTTCAACACTTAGGTGGCACGACATCTGGGTTACGCCGATTGGGCATGTTGCTGAACCGAAAGGCAGGCAATAATCAACCTCTGCAAGCTTCACGACTCCAGAATCTTGTCGATTGATACTGATTACGACTGTTATCGGAAGACCAATATCAACACTCACCGCATCGCCCTTCAATGCCACCAAGCCTCGAGCACCTCCTGCATCTTTTCTCACAACTCCAGCAACTTCTTTCCGTACTGAGATCTCACAACAAATCGCTCCTAAACCATACCTTTCAGCAGCCAGCCCAAGACGCATAGCCTGGCAGTCTAGCCTGGATAACTCTTCGCTCGTGAACTCATAAGGAATCATTGCGGGAACTGCAAATTCCTCACGACTTCTTCTCGGTCTCCCATAAACCCAATTGCAAATAGGAGTTGTTATAGCAAATGGCTGGCACCTGTCTACAAGCGTTATGGGAGAAAACTCGAGCTCTCTTAACAACGCAGCTTCCGCGGAAGATTTGTGTTCTCTAATACGCGCTGTTAATTGCGCTAAGACTTCCTCTTTAGAGCGAGAAACTTGCTCAGGAGTCCTTGGAAGGGCTTTTTTACGATGATAGGGACTTTTGTCGCCCCACTCTCCCCATTTATCCCACACGAGCGGCTCTTCATAAACAGCAAGGCCTTCGCGCAACAACTGCTCACGATGAGCATAAATATCTCGTTCCATCTCGTAGATGCACTTGCTCGAAGCTGTACGGACAACCTCCTCTACTACGGCATAAGCAGAAGTGACCTTTTCTTGCAGTGCGGTCTCGAGGCCGGCCCTCGAAGCAAGCGCTCTACTGACGCGCTCTGTTGCCTCAACGCGCTGCCGAATCTGACTCAGAATTTCTCCCTCTTTATCCCAAGTCACTCCCGCCTTGTGCAGCAAATCACGCACAATCAAATAACTGGGCAGGATATTTTCAGCCCACTGCATGTTAATAAGGTTGCCTACATCTTTGGGATCCAGCCCTTCAGGGCAAAGAGCAGCGAGAAGGCCGACTAATGCGCAAGGATCACTTTTTTCGCATACAACAACCAACTTTTCTCCCAAAACCTCAGCCCATGCTTTTCCTGTAAGTCGATCTTGCAAAACCGGCCTGAGAATATTGAGCTCAAGACAGCGCGCCCATTTTTTCAATGTATCTACTGGAACCGGACGAGCTCCCTCCCGTGGAACATGCAGCTCAATATCCTGCAAAGTTTGGGTCAGCGGCCTGGTAGCAATCTCTTCTAGAACGTCCCCAATAGCAGCACCTACTCCTCTAATCTCTTCAATGGTTTGCTGCGTACTACGAACGGAATACGCCCCCAGATCGTCTAACCGCGCCATCGTACGACCATGCGCTAGCTCTACATAACTGCGCATGGCGGCCAATTGCCGCCAGGTCTCCTCAAAGCCGCGGCGCACTTCTCCACGTAGATCTACAATCTCTCTATGGAGCTGATCAATCTGCCTACTGAGGGCCTGAAAGCACTCCATCACCGCCCCCGCAAAATCGCCCCCGCTCTCCTCTTGACCGAAAAAACTCGCCATAGAGAGAAAGCCCATAGCGAACGAAGCCATAGAACTCCCCGAAGCCGTCCCTCTTACGAGCTCGTTAGAAAGTCCCTCATAGGCCTTCCACGTAACGATTGCTCGCTGACTAAAGTCAGCAAAACGAGCCATATCCCTGCTGCCAAGGTCTCTTGCAATTGTAGTCAATGACGAAGCGCTGCTCTCCCAAGCCGCAAACTTCCTCTCCCGCGCCTCGACCCCAAGCCTGTACAATTCCCCTTCATTCAATCCTTTTAACGCAGCACGAATCTCTATCATTAAAGCTTCCGCTCTTGCTTCAGAAGAAGTTGCAGGTGGTGTAGATAACGAAGAAGCGCGAGCTACTGGAGCCGCCATAAAAACCCTCGGATGAGAAATGTTGCTCCGAAATTATCTGCGGACAGCAATTAAATTGCCGCTCCTAAGTATCGAGGGTCATAGTTGCAAAAAGCTCTGCCAGAATTTTTTGACGTTCCACATATTCAGCAATTTCAGCTTTAGTGCCTGGCAAGACGGAGAAGAAAAGACGGCTTCCTATCATTTTTGGTTCGGAATGAACAGCTCCCTTATCATCATCCGACACCCTAAAAAAAGCGCCTTCACCTTTTTCCCCTGTAACAGGGGGATCTGTTAACAGGTGCGCGAGAACTTCTCGATGATTGGCTGATTCTTTAAAAACCGCCCTCATTTCAGTGGGCAAGCGATAAAAGAGAGTGGGACTTCCTATTAATGCTGCAGCAAACTTGAGGGATGACCCTGTGTAATAAATTCCATCTATATGCCATCTGGGGGTGTCAAATAAATCGCTAGCAGTAGATGCGCGGACAGTAACCCAAGCGGTTTCTTTTCCCGATGCCTTAATGACCTCTATAGCAATGCGGTGGATAAGTTCGGCAATTTTTTCAGCGTCTCCAGCTCCCACTTTACATAAGAATACGGGTAACTCTTCTGTTAGCAAGGCAATGTCTTGGACATTCTCGTAGGCATCATCTTCGTGAACAGAAAAGCTTTCGAGAGCCGCTTTTTCCTCTTCTGTCATGCGGAGATCAATAAAACCAAAGCCATTATTCGCATCAAGAGATGCAACAATCTGCTGCATTTCTACTAAATAAGACGAAATAGCTGCCATAACGCAAAGAATGTTATGCCATTTTTGGTAAAAACAACAGCTCTAGAAGAGAGGCAAGGCCATCACAATTCACGCGCTATTTCGGACAAAAAATCCGTTTTAAGGAATGGGTTCTATTATTTTTCCTCAACATGCCCATTAAAATTGGACATATTGAGGAAACCCTGTAGCTAGAGACTAGTACCAGTGGCCGGGGACCCAGACGTAGCCGCGGTTGTTGGGCGCCCAGTGGCCGGGGATCCAGGTGGCTCCCGAATGGGGTGGGGTGGACCAATGGCCTGCGTCCCAAGCCCAAGCACCGTTGACCCAGTTCCAGTGGCCAGGCACCCAGACGCTGCCGGAGGGACCCACGCCGGGGGTTTCCACACGGTCAGCCGGAGGCGCGCTGGGGGCAATGACGTAGACATCGGCTCCCAAGCCCGATGCCGCAGCAAGTGCTGCAAGTACTAGCAGTTTCTTCATACGAAGACTCCCTTGTTTGAAGTCGTCACTCTCCTCCCCTGCAAAAAATTTGTCAACTGACACGAGGTTTAATAATCGCTTAACGCGCCAACCCTAGAGTCTTTTGCAACCAAGGATCCCCGCCATGCGCACTACACTACTAGTCATGACACTGATTGCCACAAGCCTGACTGCCTCCAACAACAATCTATACAACAATCTCGAGCAACGTCTGTCGAATTTGGAAATCGCCAACCAACTTTTGTATGAAGATCTCAACCTGGCTCAGCTGGCCATTGTCGAACTACGCTCACGCTGTGACCTCCTGGAAGGCAAGGTTCAGCCCGCCACTTTGACGATCGACTACATCGACTCCTTCTTCCGCAAAATCCACCTCTCGAATGGAAGTATCTTTTCCTACTCCTTCCAACGCGGCAATAGCATTGACCACTGGCTGTCCGGCCAACCCGTTCGCCTTGAAAGAGGTAGCGATTCCCCCGTGAAGTTGGTCAACCTAGAGACTGGTGAATTCATTAGTGTAAAAAAAGAATAGGGGGTTTATAATTAGTTATATGCATTTAAACGCCATTGACTTCTTTAAGTACTTCCTCATCCACCCCGATTCCGTCCTACTGGATAAAAAAGATCGGACCGCGGCGCTGGTCAGCTCCGTAGTGTTAGGGATTTTCACGCTGGGCCTGTGTCATCTCGTATGCGCAATTGTTTTTCGAAAATACACTCCCACACAGCCGAAAGAACATCCGCGCATTGAGGACGCTTTCCGTCGAGCCTTGGGAGGAGCGGCAGCTCCTCCTCCTCCAGCTACAGGTTCTGCTGCTCCAAGTGCACCCGGTGCACTTGTTTCTCCACATGAATCAGCACTAGCCACCTTTTGGCAAAATTTATACGATCCCAAAAAACCTGCGCTCTTGCATCTTTTACACATGTGCCTAACAAGTGCTGGCGTGCCTGGCACAAAGCTCAACTACAGCGAGATCGCAACCGATTTAGTGGATGCTTACCACACTGCGCAATCTGACGAAGCTATCGACAGAACAGCTATATCTCCTGAAGATGAGAAGCTCATTAGGTCCGTTAGCTACAACCTGGAACACTGGCCGCAAACTCCCGCCTCTCACAGCCCAGCATTGGATGATGGAGCTCGACAACGGCTTGGGGTGGAGCTTCCTGCCAATCGCGATGCCATCCTTCCCGGCAATCGTCTCTTCGCCAGCTTCCCCACAGTAGGAGATGGCTCGTGCGGCTTTCATGCTTTGCTAGGCACATCCACAGAGGGCGGCCCCTATACCCTCGCCGATATTGCAGCAAAGCGAAGGGAGTTTAGCGAATTTATCCGCACCAAGCGCAGAGCCCTACCTCCCGAAATCAGCAATAGCATCATAGACCACTTTGAGTACTTTGATAAAGCGCAGCCCGCTTTCAAGAAAGCTACTGAAGCACGACGAAACGCCTTATTTGCAGGGTATCCGTGCATCACAGCGACTGACTCTCCTTTAGTCAGAAAAGAAAAAATTGCAGAGCGAGAGCGCCTCAAGCAAGCTTTTCTAGATGATGATATCATCTTCGAAGCCTACCTCAATCAGATCGCCGACCCTAGTATCTGGCTCTCGCAACCCGAGCTGATTGCTGTGGCCATATGGCAAAACATCACATTGCGCCTCATCCAACCCTCATGGGGTGGCGACAGCGATCCCTATGCGGAATCCGATCCCATCAACGAAAGGGCGGGTCAAGAGGTCCGATATGTCTATTACAACGGCAATAACCACTTCGAGAAAGCCGTTGTCATTGCCCTTGATGCTCCTCCTGTGGTAGAATAACTAAGAACTCTTTCGGGGGTGACTGGTTTCGACTAGGCGAGTGATCGCTATCGAGCATGCAGAGGATGAACGTTAACCTCTCAAATCATCGCTCAAAACAATAACTGCCAAAAACGGCAACAAAGTAGTAGCGATGGATTTCGCTCCTGCTGCAATGGCTGCGTAAGTAGCAATTGCCGGTGACCTTTAGTTAGTCTAAGGACTGAAGTGTTCATTGTTATCAATCTTGGTATGAGACTCCTCCCACTTGAAGGATTCAGGAGTGAATCTCGAGATTTAGTAATCCTTCGGAAAGATCGTCTTTTCTGACGCTTTTTTGGGTCTTTCCGTATGAAAAGCGACTAAGCATGTAGCGCGATTTCGGTATATTCTGCATAGGACGAGAGTTCGATTCTCTCCACCTCCAATTGGTTGGATGCTCCATGCATCCAACCTTTATTTATGCACTCATTCCATTTATAATGAAAAACTTCCATCTACTATCTGAGGGTTCTGAAAGATCAAGCACACAAACTTACTTTTTTTGACCACTTCAGAACTTAGCAGATCTTTTTGATTAGCCCGTTTTCTGCTACAGTTTTGCTTGCCAGTGGAGTTCTCATGAAAGTCTTACTTACAGGTTCCTCGGGAAGAATTGGATCGGCAATTGCAAGATTTTTAAGTAGTAAAGTTGAGATAGTGTCTATCGACAATAGGCCTGGACCTTTGACTACTTCCCTTGTCGATATTCGTGAAAAGGAAAAAGTTTTTGAAAGCATCAAAGAGGTAGATGCAGTCATTCATTGCGCTGCGCTTTTAACTCCTCATATTGGATTTTTTAGTGAAAATGACTTTTGGCAAGCCAATGTAAAAGGGACAGAAAATCTATTAGAAGCTTGCCTGAAATACAATGTAAAACGCTTTGTTTTCACCAGCACCACTTCAGTATACGGAGAGGCCCTGACTCATCCCAAAGAAGCTGTTTGGGTAATAGAAGAATTGTTGCCTCATCCTCGAGATATCTATGATGAAACAAAGATTGCCGCAGAAAAACTATGTATAGAGGCTAGCAAAAGTGGTCTCTCTTGTATTTCATTAAGAATGTCACGCTGTTTTCCTGAAAGAGAAGATCTTATGGCAATTTATCGGCTTTATCGAGGAGTACATGAATCAGATGTCGCCTGGGCTCATGAACTCGCCCTTTTTTTACCCATTCAGGGATATGAAATGTTCAATATTTCATGTCAGTCGCCGTTTAGTCGAGGAGAAGTAGAAGAGCTTAAGGAAAATGCTGAAACTGCCATTTTGCGCCACTTCCCATGGGCAAAAGAGGAGTTTTTTAAAAGAGGTTGGTCTCTACCCCGAACCATAGATCGAGTTTATGTGATTGAAAAGGCAAAGAAACTTCTGGGGTATCACCCTTCTCATAATTTTCCTGAATGGTTCGAGAAACAGGAAAAACGACCTAACTGAAATGAGAACGTTTTCCAGTCAAAAGTTCTGAATGCATCTCTTTACCTTCAATCAAAATTAAGGCTCCCGTTTCAAGGGCTGAAGCCTTTTGTTTTTAGACAACAATAACAGGGCCCTTCGTCAGAGCATTAATTTTTTCATTTCTTTTTAGCTCTCTTCAAGGTGAAGTTTCCGTATGAAAAGCGACTAAGCATGTAGCGCGATTTCGGTATATTCTGCATAGGACGAGAGTTCGATTCTCTCCACCTCCAATATGGCCGGGTAAAAACCCGGCTTTTTTATGACCGTTCGTGATAAACTTTCATTGTCTTTACATCTACAAATCCCAGCTTGTGGTATAGGTACTTCGCATCATTGGTGGCTGTTAGAATACACTTATCAAAACCTTTCACCTTTGCCTCTAGCATCCCCCTTTGAGTCATCAATTTTCCTACCCCTCTTCCACGCATCTCAGGCAAAACAATCAAATCAAATATTGAAGCTATCCCTTCATCAAAATACACAGAAACTACAGAGACGGGTTTTGTACTTTCATACCCAACAAAAAATGTAAGCTTAGAATCGACCGATAACAAGATTGCCTCCGATTGGCGGTAGAACGACTCGATTGCACTGTGTTCATGTTTTGGGAAAATCCCTTTCATGACATGAAGCAAATCCGAAATGCCGTCTCGATTACTGATTTTTCTAATATCAAAATGGTCGATCTGTTCTTGATATTTACTTAATAAGCAAATCATAGCCCATTCCATTTCATCAGTAATTAATCCTAATTTTTGCAATTCAGTCTCCAACCATGAAGGTTCATCTTCAAATCCTACCCAAAAAGCATAAGGTAAATGCTTTGATCTAAAACGGTTTATATTCTCACAAATAACAGAAAGTTCTACAGATCCATCACAACACAAAATATTAAACATATCGCATGGCAACTGGCTATCTACCAAAACCAAGTGATTTGCCTGACTCACTTTCATAGATTTAATATGTGAGGGAAGATAAGAAAATTTTCCTATAATATTCCTGTCAAACCTACGTAGAAAAGCTTTATCCACTAACATGCTTTAAACTTTAAACTCCTAAATTATGAGCCAGTTTAACAAAAAGATCGAACCTATCCAATCGAAAGTTCTGAATGCGTCTCTCCACCTCCAATTGGCTGAATGCTTTTTGTATTCAATCACGACGTTACACCGCTCAAACACCTTCGTGAGCATGTTTTTACCACCTAATCTTAGGTCTCAAAACATCAGATTCAAAAGTTGTCGTTTTTCATCCCACCAACCGAGAGCCAAATGCATAAGATCAACATCAAGAAGAAATTTGAGCTATTCCATGAATATTGGAGTCCAAAAATCCTTGGAGAGGTTAATGGAAATCACGTAAAAATCTTCAAAGCAAAAGGAGAATTTGTCTGGCATAAACACGATGAAGAAGACGAATTTTTTCTAGTAATACAGGGTCAACTAAAAATCAAATTGAGAGATCATGAAGTGATTCTGAATGAGGGAGATTTTTTCATAGTTCCTAAAGGAATTGAACATCTCCCTTACGCTGAAGAAGAAGCGCACGTTTTGCTTTTTGAGCCTAAGCAAGTCATCAACACCGGAGATGCTGTTTCAGAGAAAACCGTTAAAAACCCAGAGTGGATTTGATTCCGACCTGCTAGCCAGATCAGATCCTTTCTTAAGGGCAGGGCACGGGGTTGGAGCAGGAGCGGACGGAGTCGATGGTGCCGGAGGTGCTGATCGTTCCAGTGTTGAGCGAGGCTGCACCGCAAGGACTGAGACGGAAGGTCCCGTCACCCGGGTTGGTCAGAAGATAACCCGTGCTGCTGCTATTGCCCGTAAGGGTGAGGCAAGCCGTAGGAGCCGTCAGAGTCGAACCAATCACTACAGCCGTACCCGTGTTAGCCGAGAACGTGTTGTTGGTCACAGAACCACTAAAGTTCGTAAATTGCTCCATGTCAAGACCCGAGGAAGCATTCGACGATTGATTTTCGCAATCAGTGATCGTGTTGCCCGAAACTTGCAGCTCCAAAGTACTGATGCCAGCGGGAGCGTAACTGATCACCCCCGTTCCTTCACATCTGCGGATTTCGTTGTCCGAAACAGTTAAATCAAGGGTCGAAAAGTTTTGGTTGATCGCGATCCCGTTGGATGTGTTGCCAATATCTGTAATGGTATTGTTACTGATCGTTACCGTTCCCGTTGTCGTAGTCCCAGAACTGATGACCCCAATTGCGTTGTCATCACATCTCACGATTGTGTTGCCCGTTGCAACCAATGTCAAAGTACCCGACGGAGTTGCAAGGACAAGTCCAGAGCCCCCATTGTCAGACATTGTGTTGTCCGTTGCCGTGACTCCCAAAGTTGTAAACGTGCCCGAGGTGTGCATATAAAGAGCATTCGAGGTGTTGTTCGAGAAGGTGTTTTCGCTGAGTGCAATTGAGCAATTGGTAGAAGTCCCCGTCGCAATGAGAACAACGCTCGACCCCAGACTTGCTTGCGATCCCGTTCCATTGTTGGTAACCGTGTTGTTCAGCAAGTTAATGTCAGCGTCAACAACGTTGGTGATGCTAAAGCGAACGCCGCCGGTTATGTTGTCGTCAAAGGTGTTGCGCTCGATATAGACAACGGATCTGTTGCTATCTGCGGATATCTCTATAGGAACATTCGAGACAGAGGTTTGTCCTGTAAATGTATTATCCGAACAGACAACGGTAGAACTTCCCTGAAGAGTCAACGAAACTCCATTGACGTTATCCACAAACTCGTTGTTCGTTAAAGATACGGAGGCACTGCCGGGGAAAGAAGCCTCCACCGCATACGTAGTGCTATTTCTAATCGTGCAATTCGAGATGTCTAAACTTTGCGGGTTCGTTCCATAGATGGCGTCGTTCAATGGCGAGGCAATGGTAATGCCGCTGATCGCATTGTTGGTCGCCAGCGTCACGGCATTTCCATCCGTATCAACATTGGTATTGGTAATTCTGGGAGAGGTGGTGGTTTGCGCAGGGATAGTGATCATTCCAGTCGATGTTTGTATCGATTGGTCAACACCAGATCCCCAGAACTTTTGGTTCGCCTTCAAAGAAATTCCCGAATTCATTCCCGCCGTCGTTCCATCGCCGGGGAATACGTAAATGATGTCATTGGGAGAGGAGTTGCTTTGCGCTTGAGCCAGCGTATGGTAAGGACTTTCGTAGGTACCGCTTGAACTACTTGTGTTATCGACGAATACAAAGACATAGGGCAGCCCTGTCGCAGGATCGATGGCAATATCTGTTTGTTTTGTCTGGTCGATGACGATGATCTCTTGTCGATTCACTCGCTGCGTCATTCGTGCGCATCTATAGTTACGCTCCTTCTTTTTTCTCTCCGACCCACAGCCAAAAGAGAAGTTTAAGGAGATCAGCCCCTGGAAATGGTTGTGGAAAGTTCCGTCGTATGAATTGCTGATTTCCAGCGTTAAAAAGTCGTTGAAGATGCCGGCGATACGCGCTTTGCCACCAAATGTGTTGGGATCGATGTTTCCCGTAAAGCAGTAAGGGCCCGCTGCCGCATAGAAATCAATGGATTCATACGTTCCCAAGTGAAAGCCAAATTCTGCATCCGCCCCTCTCATCGCAGATTGATAGTTCTGCAATAAAAACATGTTATGGCCGGAAAAAGAGGCAAAAACAGGGTCGTATGGATCGCTAATCTTTACGCCCACAGGAAAATAGCCGTTGATCCGAAAATCAAAGAACTCTCCCAGAGTCTCGAAGCCCGCTCCAATTTGGTTCGCATTAAAACGGCCTGTGTTTCTGTAGTCGTAGTAGGTATTGATGCCGTACACTCGGTTTTTCCACAGAGTTCTTAGCCCAATACCCGCATTCGCTGCCCATTCCCCACCATCAAAAACATGGCCTCTTAGATCGAGAATGGGGACGATTTCTCGCTCCCCTGGATTGGCCACCCAAAAAGCTTCAAGGGTCGTATATCCATCATCATAGCCGATCCCCCCGCTTTCAATATGGCGAACGCTTGTTCGGTAGTAATGCCTGCCATCATAACTGCTCTCTTGCCGTGCGTACGCAGACGCAAAACCACAGAACACCGCCATGAAAAAGCCGAAGCGAAACATCCCTGCCTTTAGAAAAAATCCAGCTAGCTTTATCGTAACTACAGCAATTAAGATCAATTACTTTTCCAAAAACTGGAGGTGACCATGTATGCCATCACTGCAGTTGGAGAGGCAAGCAGCTGGTGCTGGCAGACAGCCAAGAGCTTGCACAGCAAAGTGAACGCCTACGCTCGCTCCTTTTTTCGCGCGCAGCCGGGACTGCATGCTGTCGGGATTGTGTTGACGGCAGCGGCTGTTGTGGCAGCGGGGACGGCTGAGGTCGTGCCCGACACGGGATTTGGGGAGTGCTTTTTCCGCACTGTGCAGGCCTGCAGCACGCTGATCTATACGGCCGTTGACGTGCACATCCTTCGGCAAAGAGATGCTGCTGCTTCTGTAAAGAGAGTCGTAAAGGCCTTGGAGGGTCCTGTAGAGGCTGATGCGATCTATAAACGTGCTCTACGTGCGGAAATACTCGGAGTCTGCGTGGTTGGGGCGGGCGCTATGTGCGTGCATGCCTGCCGCTCTTCTTGCTCTGTAGCGGCCCCTCAGATCGAAAGAGCGCAAACGGTTTGGGCAGAAGTCCCAGAGAGCACACTACCCTTTTTCCCCCCAACCACTCTTTCTGACCTGCTGCAAATATTTAATAGCTCAGGATCCTTTGGGATGAGCTTTTTCAACGCCACCGCCCAATGCCTCGAAACCATGCCACGCATAGCCGACATGCTTTCTGCCGTAGAGCTCGTCAAACGAGCCTCCTTCAACTGCTTTGTCGAAGGCCAGCTCGCTGCCGCAGAGAGTTGCGGCGTAAGTCCTTTATGTTCAGGGCTTTCCATTGCAGCAGCGGCGCACCACTGCATGCGGATCGGCTGCTACCCGGAAGGGTCACCGCGTTTCGTACGCGGCTGACTTGTCAAAGAACGGGACCTCTTGCTATAGAGAGCAGCGGTTGCTCATGACCTTATCTCATGTCCCTACGCCCTCCTTAGAACAGGGCCACCAGAAGGCTCGGTTTTGGTTTTTGCTACTCTGCGGCATTCCCCTATTCCTACTTGGGCTCACCGTGGTGATAGGTTGGTATATAAGAAACACCACAATCATTCAGGTAGAAGCCGCTTTTGTGGGCATGCAGTTTAATACGGCCCTGGCAATTGCGGCTTCTGGCCTCAGTTTGGTTTTTCTTGCATTTCAACACAGAAAAAGCGCCTTTGTATGCGCTCTGTTTGCAGGGATTATTGCTGGTCTAACCATGGTCGAATACTTGTTCGGGGTTGATTTGAACATCGACCAACTTTTTTTCCGCTACAACCTGCCCTACCCTATGCAGTTTCCGGGAAGACCAAGCCCAAATACTGCGGTTGCTCTTGCTCTAACTAGCACATGTCTATGCTTGATGTCTTTTGCATACACGTACATTGCTAATTTGCTGTCCCAAATTTTCAGCGCTCTGACTTTTTCGATCGCAGTAGTGGTGCTCTTCGGCTATCTCACGGGTCTAGAGGAGGCTCAGGGGTGGGCAGATTTTGCGCGCATGGCTCTTCATACCTCCCTTGCCATTCTGGTGCTTTCTTTTGCTATTTTTTCTCACGAATTTCTGATTTCCCGAAACCACCCAACCACGCTTCCTTTGGGATTACCCTTAGGCGTGTTGATCGGCACAGTGGCAACAACACTTGCTTTTCGACAAGCCTTCACTGCCCAAGAATATTTGCATCAAGCGCGGACCGCGCAACATGCCGCCGATTCTATCGCCGTCTCCTTACATGATGACATTCAAGAAAACATTGAAGCCTTGCAACGCATGGCCGTGCGATGGAAAATACTCCATGGTTATACCGAAGAGCTGTGGCAAAAAGATGGCCGTAACTACATTGACAACCTGCCGGGCCTAACGAATCTCAAATGGTTTGATGCCGAGTTCAAAGAACAGGGTCACCTTGACCATGCAAACGATGCTGTTGAAATCAACGAATCTACCCTTTTCAAGGAAATCTTGGGAAAATTTCCCAACGAAAACTTTTCCGTAACCGTCCTTGCCGCTCCCATAGAGGATGTTCTCATTATTTATGCTCCTCTCTACAAAGAAGAAAAACTGGACGGCATTTTAGTTGGTGAGGTCAGCCTAAAAATTTTGATGACTAACGGGACCTCTTTATTGTTCCCGAAAAATTACCGGGTTGAAGTATGGCAAGAAGATACCCTGGTATTCTTAGGTGGCCTGACTACCTCCACTCCTGTGGGGACAGCCAAGGTGTCGGGCGATATTGGCTTTGGTGTTCGTTGGCAAATACACGTGACGCCCACGAAAGCCTCCATCGCAGCAGCGCACTCGTTTCTTTTAGATCTCATTCTTGTAACGGGAATCATCTCCGCTATTCTCGCCGGCCTTGTCTCCTATTTTGCCCAAGAAACTCTGCGCAGAAAAAAGATGCTAGAGGCAGCTTTCCAAGAAAAAGACTCCGCTTTAGCCATGCGCAAAGCCGTGATGGAGAGCGCGAATTACAGCATCATTTCTACTACCCCTACAGGAACCATTACCTCTTTCAACAGGGCGGCGGAAGAGATGTTGGGGTATAGCGCCGAGGAGATGATTGGCAAGGTCACTCCCGCGATTTTTCACGACTCGGAAGAGATAAAAAAACGCGCCCAAGAACTTTCTGAAAAATTTCATGAAACCATCGAGCCCGGCTTTGGTACGTTTACTTATTTGAGCGAAAGAGGGCTGCAAGACGATTTTGAATGGTCCTACATTCGCAAAGACAAAACTCGCTTTCCTGTACGGCTTTCCATTACAGTCGTAAAAGACTCACGCGGTGCTCTCATTGGGTTTTTAGGCATTGCCAAGGACATTACTAAAGAAAAAGAGCTTGAGCGGATGAAGGCTGAACTCGTCGCCATTACAAGCCACGAGCTGCGCTCTCCTCTTACCTCCATTAAGGGCTCTCTTGATTTGGTTGCTGCCAACCCCGCACTGCCCCAAGAGATGAAACCATTGGTCCAGATTGCTGCAAGCAACTCCGAACGTCTCTTGCGCCTAATCAATGACATTTTGGATAGCCAAAAAATGGAACTGGGAATGATGGAGTTTCATTTTGCTCCCGTAGATGTTCCCACCCTCATGAAAACTGCCTTAGAGGCCAATCGCGGAGCCGCAAGCGCCAAGAACGTCTCACTTAATCTCTCCGCGCAGGTCCCACCAGGAACCGTAAATGGCGACTTTGATCGCCTCATTCAAGTCATTAATAATTTAATTTCCAACGCCATCAAATATTCCGAAAGCGGAGGTAGCATCGAACTGGGCGCGACTTGTGAAAATGGTCAATTCCACTGTTTTGTGCAGGATCACGGCCCCGGAATTCCCCCGGAATTTCAAAGCAAAGTCTATGAAAAATTCGCCCGTGCTGCCGGCCAAAAAAAAGAGGGGACCGGTCTTGGGCTCCCTATCGCTAAATCCATCGTAGAAAAGCATGGAGGGAAAATAGGCTTCACTACAAGCCCTAAGGGCACAACCTTCTGGTTTGAGATTCCCTTGCAATGAAGACTGCTGTCATTGTCCCTTGTTACAACGTTGCGCAATACTGCGAAAAGGTAGTTGTCGAAGCTCTGCGTTATACTGACTTACTGATTCTCGTTGACGATGGGTCAAGAGATGGTACAGGGGTTATTCTACAAGAGCTAGAAAGGAAGCACCCAAAGCAGATTCACCTTATCACTTTCCCTAAGAACCGAGGCAAAGGAGTAGCGCTCATAGTAGGCCTTAAAGCAGCTTTAGCTCGCACAGCTGGGGTACTGATTACATTGGATGGCGACGGACAACACAGGCCCTCCTATATTCCTCGTCTTGCAGAGGCCATCCGTCATGGCCATGATTTTGCCATAGGCACCAGACGGTTTAGGCATATGCCGCTACGTAGTCGCCTTGGAAATACGGTCATCTCTCTTTTGCTTCGTCTTTTCTACCGAAAGGCCCCTAAGGATACCCAATCGGGCCTCAGAGCCTTTAGCCGCGCTTTTGCAGAGGAATTCGTACGCTGTGTTCCTCCGGGACGTTACGAAACAGAATTTCGCTGCCTGCTTCTTGCCCTTGCCGGCACATGGTCTATTTCCACCATTCCTATCTCTACGATTTATATCGATGAAAACAAATCCTCTCACTTTTCCAAGCTAAAAGACTCTCTGCGAATCCTGAAGGTGCTCTTCCTACATATTGGACATCATGGCAAAAATTCTTCTTCTTGAGCTCAATGAATTTAACCTCGATCTGCTCACCAATGAAAGCCAAAGACTGGGCTTGCAAAACATTCAAAAGATGTTGCATATGCACGCAAGCGACACCTTCACTGATGATACCTACGAAAGCGACTTCCTTGAACCTTGGGTACAGTGGACCTCCATACACACAGGACAACCCTCTTGCGAACATCACATCAAACATTTAGGCGATGTTCCACCTCATCAGCTATGGCAAAAGCTCTCTGAAAAGGGTGTTTCAAGCGGTATCTGGCTGGCTATGAACGCCGGGCGAAGCGGCGCAACAAATTGTCGATTCTTTCTTCCCGATCCTTGGACAGCTTCCGAAAGAGCCTTTCCCGAAGAGCTCAATGAGCTTCTTGAACCTGTGCGGTACATTTCCAAAAATTATACCCACCGATCTTTTCAAACAATCCTACCTCTGCTCTGGCGATTGGTAAAGTACCTCCGAGCCCACAGGCTGGTTCACACCCTCTTTTCGCTCCTTCCGGATTGTATTCGATATAAGGGAAAGCCTTTCGTATTTATTGCCTTCACCGACTACCTCTCCACACTCCTCTTTTTACAGTACAAAAAACAGCACAATCCCGATTTTTCCCTACTCTTCGTGAATACCCTCGCCCACATACAACACCATCATTGGCATAAAGAGAGTAAGCCCTTAGAGCATGGTCTGCGCATGCTTGATAAGATTCTGGGCAGACTTTTCCAAAGTCTCCAGCCAGATGAACTCTTTTTAGTGACCAATGCGCTTTCTCAGAAAAACACAGAGGATGAAAAAGCCTGGATTCTCTACCGGCAAATCGATCCAAAAGAGTTTCTAGATGCAGTCGGCATCATCGTGGACAACGTAGAGGCCCACATGACGCACGATGCCCACCTCTTTTTCTCCGAACCCAAGGCGTGCTTAGAGGCAAAAAAAATTCTTGACGATGCGAGAATCTGCGGTCAAAAACTGTTTCTGACAGAGGCATATCCAGACGAGCCTAAAAAGCTCTTTTATCGCGTTGTTTTTACAGATCCTGTGACTGCTGATACGCAGTTTAGCCTGCAAGGCAAATCCTTTCGCTTCTTAGATCTTTTTGTTCCCATCATACAGCGCACGGGAAAGCACACCCCTTTTGGAAAGCTCTTTTCAACGCAAAAGTACTTTCCTCCATCGATGAAAAACCATGAACTCTTTCACCACATCATGCAGTTGTTTGACAGCGCTCCCAAAGAGCCTGTACGTTCGCTGCAAAATTGATCGGATCAAAGGGCTTCACGATCACATCAAAAACCCCCAGTTTGCGGTAGGTTTCCATCTCTTGCTGGACCGATTTTGCCGTAAAAAGGATCACGGGAATATGAGCTGTTGAAGGAATATCTCGAAGAGCTTTAAGGGTGGTTAATCCATCCATTTCCGGCATCATCATGTCGAGCAAAATCAGATCGGGCGCAAACTTAGGAATTTCTTGGATCGCCTCTTTACCCGAATGCAAAAATTTTATATCCAGCTGCTTCAATGACTTTAGGGCGTATTTTGCAATCGTTAAAATATCATCGTCATCATCCACAATAACAAGCTTTTGCAATGCTCGTGCTGCCATTCCTATCCCCCCTCCTCCGCTAAGGGCAACTCAAAATAAAATAGGGTAGGACTTCCCTCTTCGGAAACAAAAGACATCTTTCCCCCCAATTGTTCGATAACACTTTTGCATACATACAGACCCAGCCCAAACCCTTGAGCTGTGCGCGCATCTCCATGAGTGGCCTGAGAAAATCGAGTAAAAATGGTCGAGTAAAAATCCTTGGGAACGCCCCTGCCCTGATCCGTCACGGAAACACGCACGTGCTTATTTTTCTTTTGCATCAAGACCTTTACCTCTCCCTTCACAGGAGAAAACTTAACCGCGTTCGATAAAAGATTGACCACCACGTGCAATAAACGTTCGCGATCTCCGATAACAATAACTGATGGAAAGCTGCCCTCTTCTGCTACAGTGACCTGCGCCTTGACCGCGCGCACTCGCACATTCTTGATTGCCTCGCGAACCACTTCATCTAAATGCACAGCGTCTTTTGTCTGACAATGGTTGTCAAACCCTCGCATAATGTCGAGAATGTTATCTACAGCTTGAATCAAACTCTCGACATTGCGATAGGCAATATCTACAAATTCACTGTTTTCTGTTGAAAGATCGATCTTCTCTTGCAGCAATCGCAAAGCGCCATACGCAGCCGTCAAGGGGGCTTTCATCTCATGGCCGATCATGGCGAGAAATTCTTTTTGCAGAGCATCGAAAACCTCTGTTTCCACCACCCGCCCTATTCCTCTAAACCCTTGCAACTCACCTCGCGCGTTCTTAACTGCTATACCCTCCATTTCTATCTTACGTTCCGGGTCATCTTTGTACTTCCAGACTGGGAAGCATTGTGCCGAAACGCATTTGCCCGAAAGGCAGTCTGCCATCTTCTCCCGTACCATTTGTTGGCTCTCTTCAGAAAAAAACTGAATCATCTTTTTCCCAACCAGCGCAGAGGGGTCTACGCCTAAGAGATGCTGGATGGAGGGGCTTACGAACTGGTAGACAAAGTCCAAATCCACCTCCCAATGCCACTCATGCGAAAGAGAGTCAAAAAGGTCCCCATTTCTACTCATAAACCCTTGCTATCCCACCTTTTGGCTTTATATTAAAGAAGATTTCTGCAACTACAGACAGTGATGACTACCGCCAATAGCAACCCCCTTCCCCCCGAAGTTGCCAAAGAGCTGCAGCAGACCTATTTAGCGGGCCTTCCCGCCAAAATCAGTGAAATCCAAAGCCTTACGAAACAGCTGAGCTCAACTCCTTCTCTTGAATCCTTGAAGGCTTTAAGGGTCCTCATTCATAAAATGGTGGGCAGCGCCGGAACGTACGGTTTCCCCCTCGTCAGCAGCCTGTGCAAACCATGGGATATGCGGTTGATGGAGTTTATCGAGCACTTTCCCGCCTGTCAAAAAGATCTCTCCTGGTTGCAAGAACTGGGGCAATTACCCGAACAACTCAAAAAGGGGTTTTCACAACATGAGTAAAAACCAGGTAGTGATTGTAGATGATGATGAAGACCTGCTCCGCTTATTAGTGAGCGCCTTTCAGGCTCAAGGGTTTGAAACAAAAGGTGTCACCACGGGGAAAGAGGCGCTCAAAATCCTGCTCGATGAGACACAAGTTGCCTCTACTTGTCTGTTCATTTTAGATCGCATGCTTCCCGACATGGATGGTTTGGACATTCTGAAACAGTTCCGAGATAAATTCCCGAACCAAGTTCCCGTGTTGATTCTCTCCACCCTCTCGTCTGAAAAAGATATTCTCGAGGGCCTTAAAAAGGGTGCAGTGGACTATATCAGCAAACCCTTTAGTCTCCCGATACTACTAGAAAAGGCGCTTAAATTGGTTACTCGCTAATGCATGATTGACTATCCCTTTTTTTATAATATTATTATTCTCGAGACTCTTTTCATTGCTCGGTTACTTTTTATTATCATTCTTTTTCGAGTGATGCATTTTTGCTTTCGAAAAAGACGGCAGAGGCAAGCGAAAGAGCTTTCTGATTTTGTTGCCCACCAAATAGAAACAAAGGGCGCCACGACTCCCGATAAGACCTATGATATAGCAGCCCTGCTTGCTGTTTTAGAAAATTATGATCATCGACTGATCGGAGAAGATTGGGAACGGGTAAAACGGTCGATTGCGCTCCCCCTTCTTCTTCCTAGAGCGAGAAAACGGTGGAAGAGTATTTTTTGGTACAGAAGGGCTTTAGCTGCCCGTAGTTTTGCTTTGTACGCAGAAAAAGAGGATGAGCCCAAGATTCTTCAGCTCATTGACGACCCGAACTTCCTCGTGCGGGGATATGCAGCAAAAGCCGCTGTACGCATGGAAAGCCCTGCCGGAGTGCGCAAGATCTTGGAACACATGGTCAATGAATTTGGTTATTCCTATTTCTTTTTTCGCGATACTCTTGCAAAAGGCTCAAAACCCGTGTTCCAACTTGTGATTGACTTTGCTGCCGACCCCAAAATCCATGCGGCATGTTTAGCTGTTCTGGCCACACGCTGCATCACTCTTCCCATCCCCTTTCTCCAGACCGATCTCGTCTCACGCAGTCTGGCGATGCGCTTTTTGGCACTGCGCGTATTGATACGCAACCCCACTGCCGACTGTGCTCTGTTGCTGCGCCAGTGCTTTCAAGATGTGAACGAGGACCTTCGAGCCGTGGCTGCTGAGGGGCTTGCTGTTTACCCCAGCGAGCAAAACATCGCTCTTCTTCAACGCGCTCTAGTCGATCCCTCCTGGAAGGTGCGCGTAGCTGCAGGAAAGGCCTTAAAAACCATCGGTCCTGCGGGTGAAACCGTTCTACATGCGCAAGACGCTCAAACCTCTCCTTTAGCCTACGAAACCGCGCAGTATGCGCTCCAGTTTGGGTAGACCATGCGCGATACGGTTTACTCTTTAGCTTCCTGGGTTGAGCCCACTCTTCTCTGGTACTTCATCCTGATCAATACCATCTATGGTCTTCTTCTGGTGCTAGGTGCTTTTGGGTTTTACTCTCGCTACCGAGAACTCAAAATCGAAGACCTCACCCCTATTCTCCAATCCGAATCTCTGCCCGAAATTGCATTTCTCATTCCCGCCTACAATGAATCGGGAAATATTTTGGCCAATATCTACAACATTCTCGACCTCTCCTACCGCTACAAAAAAATCGTTGTGATCAACGATGGCTCTTCGGATGACACAATGTCTGTTCTCACCAAGGCCTTAGAGCTCATCGCCATCCCTCAGTTCTTTGCCGAAACGCTTCCCACACAAAAAATTCGGAGTCTCTACCGCAGCAAGCTGCACCCTTCGGTCATCATCATCGATAAGGAACATGGAAAAAAATATGACGCTCTCAATGCGGGCATCAACTGCATTGACTCTCCCTTTTTTATCACATTGGATGCCGATACTTTTCTCGATAGCGGCACCTTTGAAGCACTTGTCCGCCCCATTCTTACTTATCCGGAAACGGTTGCGGCGGGGGCGAGCGTACGAATTCGCAATGGCTGCACATTGAGCTATAATCGCATGGCCACGACCAACTTCCCCTCGAACTATCTACCGGCCATGCAAAGCTTGGAGTACCTGCGTGCCTTCCTAGCCCGCCAGGGGTGGAACTACATCAATGGAAACTTTATTATTTCCGGCGCCTTTGCCATCTTTCCTCGTAGCCTTGTTATCAAAGCCGGCGGCATCTGCCCCTCTGTCGCCGAGGATATGGAGATCATCGTCCGCCTGCACCGCGTCATGAAGGAGAGTGACACCCCCTACCGCATTTTCTACATCCCCGACCCCCTTGCTTGGACGGAGGGGCCCTCTACTCTGCAAAAACTGGGCAAGCAGCGGACCAAGTGGCACTTTGGGCTTCTTGAAACTCTTTGGTACCACAAGAAAATTTGTTTCAACCCGCGCTACGGTCTTTTTGGCTTCTTCGTCTATCCCTTTTGGCTCATTGGCGAAGCTTTAGAACCCGTTGTAGAAATCTTTGCTTGGGGTTGGGTCACACTCACTCTCTTTTTAGGCCTTCTTCACCTGCCCTTCTTCCTACTCTTTGTAGGAAGCAGCCTTCTTCTCACCTTTCTCTATTCCATTTTCTGCCTCTTTGTGGAAGACCTTACCTGGGGCAAGTTTTCTTCGGTAAAAAGCATGATATCCCTCACGCTCTACAGCGCGCTGGAAAATCTCGGATATCGACAGCTGACTGTCTGGTGGAGGCTGCGTGCTTTTGGGCAATTTTTCCAAGAATTCGGCAAGATCTGCGCTGATGGGAAAATGGTGCGCAAACTCGTCTCCGCCTGCCTGATTAAGCGGCCCTTAGAGACGCAGTTTCTAGAACTGCCAAAAGAGTGAACCATTCACATTCCAATCGCGGTAGGGAAGGGTGTCTCTGTAGTAGTGACCGCCGATTTCGGCACGCAATTGATCGTTCCAGCGGTACCCAATGCGTGACTCCAGGCGGTCACCTAGCAGCATCTGCTGTCCTGCGATGAAGATAAAGGAGCCGATGGGCTGCACTAAATTCTGCGTGAACTTCCAGTTATGGTCATAGAGCACATTGAAAAAGATCCTGGGTGTGTACTCCATGTGAATGTGCAGACCCACCGTGTTGCGCAACTGCTGTCTGTAGGAGTAGTAGTTGGGGGTCACCGATCGAAAGTGGCTATGTTCCACAAGATAGTTCAACCGAAAAATATCGGGCAGAAAAGGGACGCGAAAACTCAGCAAAGCGCTTTGGTAGTCTTTTTTGTTCTGCAGCAAATCGCGATAAAAATTGCTTCCCACCCAACCCTCAAAAGCGGGTTTCAGCGGCCAGTCCGGCTTGATACCGAAACCTGTTTGCAGCACATTCATTTGGAGCAGCTGCGAACGATTGTTACTAAAGTTCTTGATAATGAAGGACTCTACATGGCCATCGAAGACAAAAAACAGCTCTTCCGAGCGGTACATCAGCAGGGAGCCCGGCTCAAAGCGGGTGGTGCTCTCAAAGGGGAAAAAGACATTCTGCTTGCCGCGAGCGTTGAGAGTTCTTGCCACAAGGTCCCATCGCCAATCTTTGAAGAAGAAGTAGCTTGAAGTAAGCTGCGCTCCATTTTCCTCGTTGTCGTAATTGATTCCTGTGGGAGGGAAAATATCCTCTTCTTTCTGTCGGTATAAAATCTGTTTGAGATCCAAACGCCATTGATCACAGACGGGCACAAAAAGATGAAAGGCCTCGTAGAAGTAAAAGTCTCTAACTACAGGTTGTCCAATGGAGGGGTCTGACTCTTTGGCTTGGGTATAGGTGGATTCCAGGAGCACGGCCCAGTCGGTGTGCGACTTGACCTCCATCGACTCTCGCCAATGGGACTCATTGCAGGGGTCGCGGCGCAGTAGTGCTTGATACTGCCTTTTGGCTCTACAGAACTGGCGATCTGCCGCAAGAGCTCGAGCCAGCCCCACCCGAGCCTCTTCATCACAAGGGTCATGCCGCACCACCTGGCCATATAGATGCGCTGCAAGGCAATCATCCCCGCAGTGGGCGGCGATGCGTGCCAAACCCGCTTTGGCTCCAAAGTCGCTGCTATAGCGCACCAAAAGCGCTTGCGCATCGATCCAGCGCTGCTGGCGAATAAGGGAATTGCCCAAAACGACCGCTGCATCGGTATATTGAGGAGCCAGCACCAACGCCCTCCGCAGAGCTGCCTGCCCTTCTCGAACGCGGTTTTTACGCACCAGCAGCCGTCCCAAATAAAACAGTGTGTCGGCATTGTCAGGAGCGCAAGCGTTGACCTCTTCCAAAAGGGCCAAAGCACAGTTTTCACGCTCTTGCACATGGCTCCAAGCAACCGCTACCGCTCCTAGACCAACAATGGCATCTTTTTCACAAGGCGCCTCCTCCAAAGCCCAGCGAAACTCATGATAGGCATGGTCCCAGTCCTTGTCCCAAACACTCAAGAAACCCAACTGTACATAGACGCGCTGTGCCACCAATGGATCATCGATAGCCCACGATAGGCTGCGCCGCGCCCCTTCTCGATCCCCCGCCCTAATCTGCGCCAGCGCCCACTCATACCAGACCTCTGCCGTCCACGGCTGCGGGTGCTTCTCCTCAAAATCCTCTATCCGCACCGGTTCCAGCTCTTTCGGCTCTTCCATAACGGGTCGAGAAAACCCACTCAACAAAGCGAATGCTGAAAGAAAAAGAATCAGAATCAAGCGCATGGATAATCCATCCTACTCCAACTTGTGTTATTTTATAAAAGACGCTATCACAATGCCTCGTGAAGATTCTCACCCTCAACCTCTTCCGCGGGAAGTGCCTCGATGCAGTGTGCCACTTTCTGAATGAAAACGAGTTCGATATTGTGCAGATGCAGGAAGTCTCCGGAGGCCCTTTAAGCTTTGATGGAGTGGATTGCTTTGGCGAAGTGATGAGTCGTACGGGGATGATGGGCGACTTGTTGACTTCATGGAAGTTGCGGGGCGAAGAGAAAGGCTATTTTGCCAATGCCACCTTCCACCATCCCGAACGCGTTCGCTTGCAAGAGCGGTTTGACTTGCGCCTGCAGCCCATCGAAGAGTACGAGGCACTAATCTCCGCTTCTCCTACAGAGCATCCGCGCACCGCTCTGTTCTTGCGCTTCGAACAGAGCGGTAAAAGTTTTTGGACCATCAACACTCATTTGGCATGGGGACCGACTCCCTATGACGCTCCCTATAAATTAGCCAACACAGAACGGCTGGCCGCAAAGCTGGCCACGCTAGATCGCCCCTTTGTTCTCACTGGCGATTTTAACGTGGTACAAGAGACGCAAACGATTCAAGTTCTCGAGCCCCACGCTCGCAACCTAACCCGCGAATATGGCCTCACAAACACCCTCAACCCCCATTTGCACCGAGCCAAGCAGCTCTTTCCCCCCGGCCTTGCCGTCGACTATATCTTTGTCTCCCCTCACGTACACGTCACCCACTTTCGCCTGCTCAACAACATCGATCTTTCCGACCATCTAGGCCTCGTTGCCGACCTAGATTTTTAACATAAACATCTCATAACCAACGTATTACTAAAGCTGCTTAACAAACATGTATACAAATACGTCTGTTTTGTATACATTTTACGATCGAATGTATACAAACGGAAATATATGTGGAAAAAGCTAGGGCACTTGGTCCAACAGCCAACAGGCTATAAAGCGTTCATCCCCCTCCCCTTTCCCATCCAAGAACCGTTGCAACTTTCGCCTCGCCTGGAGGTATTGCATGGGGAGGCTATGAGACTTATCGGCAAATTGGACGGAATCAGCCAATTACTTCCCGATCAAGACTTCTTTCTGCTCATGTTCGTACGCAAAGAGGCTGCCTCTTCCAGCCAAATTGAGGGCACTCAAGCTACGATGATTGATGCCATTGAAGCCGAAGTTCTCCCTCGATCCGTTCAGGCTCAAGACGTGGATGACATCCTGTGCTATATTCGCGCTCTTAACTACGGACTTGATCGTTCTAAAATCATCCCCATTTCCATCCGCCTGATTCGCGAACTCCACGATAAACTGATGAGCGGCGCACGCACAACCCAACATCCATTCCCAGGAGATATTCGCTATACCCAGAATTGGATCGGCGGCAGCTCCCCATCCAACGCCACCTTTGTGCCTCCACCGCCCAACGAAGTAGCCAGAGCTCTGGGCGATATCGAAAACTTCATTCATGCAAAAGAGGATGGCTACCCTCCGCTCATTAAAGCAGCATTGATCCATGCACAATTTGAAACAATTCACCCATTCACCGATGGCAACGGAAGAACGGGCCGACTTCTTGTTACCCTGTTTCTCTGGCAGAAAAAAATCCTCGACCTGCCTCTACTTTACCTGTCTGAGTTTTTCAAGAAGAACCAAAAAGTCTATTACGAGCGCTTGCAAGGCTACCATAGCGATCCAGCCCATCTAGATCCATGGATCGGTTTTTTTCTGGAGGGCGTGATCGCTACGGCAAGTTCCGCAATTCAAATAGCCTCACACATCAACCGCATTCGAGAAACCGATACCGAAAAGATTCACACCTTAGGCAAAACAGCAGCAAGCTCCGCCCTTATAGTACTGCGAAATCTCTATCGTCAGCCTATTGTGGACGCATCTACGATCCAAAAATGGACCGGCGTAACAACAAGACGCGGCGCTCAAAAAATCATCGACCGTTTGATTCATCTGGAGATTATCACTCTCCGAGATCCGAAAAAAACGTATGGCAGAACCTATGAATATCGCTCTTATCTGCAGCTTTTTCAGACTTAAATGAACCCCACTAACTGGAGAAAATTATTTTGGAACCACCCGTCATTTTATTTGAAACTACACAAGGCTCGTTTGAAATCACACTGAACCCCAATGCAGCGCCGAAGGCGTGCGAGAATTTTATCGGACATGTGAAGAGCGGCTATTATGTGGGAACCGTCTTTCATCGCATCATCAAAGACTTCATGATTCAAGGAGGCGATCCTACAGGAACTGGTTCCGGCGGCAGTTCGATTTGGGGCAAAAACTTTGAAGATGAGTTCTTGCCATCAGTAAAGTTTGATAAGCCGGGGATTTTGGCCATGGCCAATCGCGGACCTACAACGAATGGCAGTCAGTTTTTCATTACAACGGTGGAAACACCTTGGCTGCATAAAAAACACACCATCTTCGGTGAAGTGACGAAAGGATATGACGTTATCAAGAAGCTCGAAGCAGTCGCTACAGACGCAGGCGATCGACCGACTGTACCACAAAAAATTCTCAAGACCACAGTGAAGAATGGCTAAAAAATAGCCGTTTTTATGAAAAAAAGCAGGATTACACGAAAATGCAACGATTTTTCTTGAAGAATTTCAAGAAAAAAATATACTGCAAATCAAGAAGGTAAATAATCACCCTTCAATAAAAACATTGAGAAGTTCGAAGTGACCCTCTCACCTACGTGAGAGAGCTGTTTTGGACCCCAATTGAAACTAGGAGTTGCATTATGGCAAAGGCCAAAAAAAAGAAAACTGCAAAGAAAAAAGCGACTAAAAGAAGCAAACGCTAAGCAGAGCCCCCCACTTTTTGGGGGCGCATGACTACGAAAGTGGCGGTCTCAACAACCGCCACTTTTTTTTGCCCAAATACTGTTTATTTACAGAAAATTTACATAACCTGAGTTTCGAATTACATAATCTGAGCGGCAAGTGCAGCGAGCTCAGAGCGTTCTGTTCTCTCTAAGCACATGTAACCGAAGATCTTCTGCTCGCGAAATTTCGCGATTGTATAAGTCAGTCCATTAGAATCTTTATCCAGATAGGGATTATCAATCTGGGTAGCATCCCCTGCTAAAATAACCTTCGTCCCCTTGCCGGCGCGAGAAATAATGGTTTTTACCTCATGCGGGGTGAGGTTTTGAGCCTCATCAATGATGATGAAGACCTTGGGTAGAGAGCGACCGCGGATATAGGTGACTGCCTCCATTTCAATCTTCTTGCTGTCCATGACCCAACGCATTGTGTCGTTATCAGGAGCATTGCCCGAAGAACAGAGCAGTTCTAGGTTATCAAAGATCGGCTGCATCCAATGAAAGAGCTTCTCTTCTTTTAACCCCGGTAAAAAGCCAATGTCTTTCCCAAGAGGCATGATGGGACGACTCACCAAAATCTTGGCAAAACTTCCCTCATCAAAAACCTTGCGCATACCGCAGGCTAGTGCCAGAAGGGTTTTTCCCGTTCCCGCTTGGCCCACTAAACTCACCAATTTGATGTCATCGCGCATCAACAAATCAAGAGCACACCGCTGCTCTACGTTCAACGGGCCAATGCCCCAAATCGGCTCTTTATAGCGCACAAGAGGAATGAGCTGCCCCTTCTCCATATGACCCACCGCTTGCGCTCCCGGGCTCACCAGTTGCACATATTCGCCTTGTTGGAAGTCCCCTTCCAATTGCGCTGTGCCATCTTTCAAGAAATGGTCGATAACAGTCTTTTCTACCTCGATTTGACGCACCCCTCTTTGGAGTTTGTCGTAGGAGAATTTGAGGTTTTCGTAGTCCTCTGCAGTCAGGCCGCACGCCTCCGCCTTAATGCGCATCGCAAAGTCTTTCGAGACAATCGTGACGTTTTGTCCCTCTTGCTGCAGCGTCTTGCCCACCATCAGAATACGGTGTGAGGGTAGCGAGGGGATGAAGTCAAACTGCTTGGTGTGTTCCTGCTTGAAATTGATCTGTACACGGACTGTGGAGTCATTTTGGACCTTTACCCCAGCGTGCAAATCCCCCTGTCCCGTATAGCGCAAGCCCTCCAGCCTTTGGATGGCAATCCGGGCGCTTTTCCCGAGGTCTTCCCGTGACTTTTTCATCACTTCGAGCTCCTCTACCACCGCCAGGGGCAACACGACATCCCCTCCGGTAAATTTGAAAATCGCCTCTGGATCGTGCAGTAAGACGTTGGTATCCAATATGAAAGTTTTCCGGCTCATTAGCTGCCAATAAATACAGGAAGGGGCAACATCGACTCAAGAAAGAAAAAATCAGCACTCTAGCCGGTAGAGTGCTAATTTTTGAATTGCGCCATAATTCCCCCTTTTCTATGATGGGGTCATGAAGATTCGGATTACGGAAAAGCTTCTCTGCCTGCCCCCCTTTCTCTCCACTACCTGGGAGCAGGTGCGCTACTTGAAATTAGAAATCGATAAGGCTGGCCATGAGGTGCTGGTCATTTGCATGTCGGATGGGGGCATAGTGCGCCTTCTGGACATCAACGAAAAGCTGCTCTCTGCCATATTTGAGGGCCATTTACGCTTTCTCGAAGAGCGCGCTAAGGCAAGCGTTGTGCAGCATGCTCTCGGCCATTTTGAGCAGATGTTGGCCCATCTCAAATCAGGGATTTTGACTCCGGAAAACGTAGCCGATCTGCTCAGCCACAATGCCGAGCACGCTGGCCTTCCACCCCTTCCCAAAGAGGTTTTGGACAAGATTACCCAGGTAGCCCACTGGATTACCCCTCAAGAAGCAAGCGCTATGCCCCATCCTGAAGAGGGGTGCAACTGCGTACACTGCCAAATTGCTCGTACGATCCAGGAAAAGGTCTCCTCTACGGACGAGATGGGCGGAGAAGAGGTAAAGCTGGAAGAGCTCTCCTTCCGCGACTGGATTGTGCAGGAAATGGGCGACAAACTCTACCAGGTAACCAATCCAGACAACCCTCAAGACCAATATTCTGTATTTTTAGGCTCCCCAATTGGCTGCACATGTGGTATGAAGGACTGCGAACACATCAAAACCGTATTGAACACCTAAATGCTCTTTCTTCTTCTCGCTGCCGCTGCTGCAACCTTCCCCTTCGAAGGACAGGTCATTACCGAAAATGTGCGCGTGCGTAGCGAGCCCAGCACCAAAGGGATCATTGTCAAAGAGCTGAAAGCGGGAGAACATTTGCGCATCGTGGGCGAGTATGGTGACTTCTTTGCCGTGCAACCAGAGATGGTATGGGTCTACGGTCGCTATGTCAGCGATGGCCAAATCACCGGCGACCATGTCAACGTTCGCCTTCACCCCGACCTGCAATCTCCCGTTGTTGCTACGCTGAACAAGGGCGACAAAGTCACTACAAGCGAAACTCAAGGGGCAGCAAAGTGGGTGGCTATTACTCCCCCCTCTTCTGTGCACTTCTATGTCACGAAGAAATATATCACCGCTGCAGAACCCGTGAATACTCTCAAGCCGTGGCAGCAGAAAGAGATTCTTGCCTACGAAGCGTGGGCCAATCAAAATGCACAAGCCACCGCTGAGCTGTGGAGCGATCTGCAAAACAGCCTCTCCACTAACCTGACGGGCACAATTGTCGCTTACAAAGGAAGTCCTCACGCCCCGGGCAATTTTCTTCTTATGGATGGAGACAAACCACTAGCCTTTCTCTACAGCGCACAGATCGATCTACACTCCTTCGAAAAGAAAACGGTATCTTTGAAAGCCGTGGCACGCAGCAATCAACAATTCTCTCTGCCTGCCTATTCGGTGCTCAGCGTCACACCCTGAGTGTCTCTTACATCTCGTACTGTGACGAGTGATTCAAACTCCACTTCCGGCAGCCGCTTTGCTTGCGGCATGACCCGCGCTTCTAAGCTACCCACAGCGCCATTATAGGCCTCCGCTGCTTGGTTAAGCGATTTCCCCACACGGTTGAAATGCACCAGAAAATCGCGCACACGCTTAAACAGTTCGCGCGCATTGCCCGCCATCTCTTCCGCTTTTTCGCAAAACTGCTGCTGGCGCCAACCCAGCGATACCGCTTTGAGCAGCGCGATGAGCGTGGTGGGCGTGGCAAGGAGCACTCGATCGCCAATCGCCTCTTCCAGCAGGGCAGGATCCTCTTTCAAAGCTGCATTGAAGAAAGATTCACCCGGCAAAAAGAGAATGACAAACTCCGGTGCCTTGGCAAATTGATCCCAATAGCGCTTTTGTCCCAGCGTCTTGATATGCCCTTTGACGTGTGCGGCGTGCTCAGCAAACTTTCTTTCGCGTAAATGTTCGTCTTGGATCTCGTGTGCCTCTAAAAGGGCCGATAAGGGCGCTTTGGCATCGATGATGATGTGGCCCCCTCCGGGCAGCTTAATGACCATATCAGGGCGCAAACGGCGATCTTCCCCCGCTGTCTGCTCCACAAAATCGACATGAGCCATCATGCCCGCTAATTCCACCACCCGCTTCAACTGCATCTCGCCCCATTGACCACGTGCATGCGGCTGCTTCATGATCGATACGAGATTGGTCGTCTCCCTGCGCAAGCCCTCCTGAGCCGTTAAAAGCCCCTTAATCTGCTCCCTCAGCCCACTATAGTCCCCCACGCGCGCCTTTTCCCACTCCTGGACCTTGCGATCAAAAGCGGTCAAAGCTTCCCTGATCGGCCCTACCTGCTCTTGCAGTACATCGCGGCTGGTCTCCATCGCATCTCGCGACATCAAACGAAAAGAATCCTGTAGATGAGCCTTGGCCTCCTCTAAAAATTCCTCCTTCATCCGCATCTGCTCTTGCAGCGACGTAACCCGTTGACGGTGAAATAGATACGCTATAATAGTGAAGAGCCCGAAGGCGCACAAAATGAGAAGAACTTGCATAGCGATTATAGTACTGCATTGCTATAATTTAGCCCATGTGGCGTCCTGCCTTATTTCTTGCGGTTTTGCTCCCTTTTAGCGGCATCATTGACTGGCACGTATCCGATGCCGTCTACTCTATCCACCACTGCTTCTACAAGAAGCAGGCCCTGGTTTCTGGTATCTTTTATTGGGGCCCGACCCTCGTGACTACCTTTGCGGCCTTTTGCATCGGCATTATGATCGCCAGCTACTGGAAACCCTCACTGGTGCGTTGGAGAGCTCCTGCGGCCCTTTTTGTCCTCTCCTGGGCTGTGGGCTTAGCTCTCGTCCACGGCGTCAAAATTGCCTGGCCCCGTCCTCGCCCCTGCCAAGTCATCGACTTTGGCGGTTTCGCTCCCTACCGCGCCCTGTATGAGCCTTTGTTCGACAGCGGCTTAACCAACTTCCACTCTTTCCCCTCAGCGCATGCAGCAACGGGTTTTTCTTTCTTTGCGCTCTATTTTGCTGGACGGGCGATGAAGCTTGCGTGGCTGAAAAATGTCGGGTTAATCGCTGCGCTTATCATGGGAATAGCCCTCAGCACATCACGCATACTGGCAGGCGGTCATTTTCTTTTTGATACGATCTGCGCAGCTGCCGTGATGTGGTACATCCCACAGTTTCTACTCAAAAAAGTAGGCTTTCACTCGGTGAAGTAAGACTGCGCTTTCTCAATCATGAGAGCTGCTAGATCGTTATCACCATCAAAGGTCATCTCCACATGCATTTTGCCGTCCGGGCTAGGCTCTGCGCAGGTTATGAGAATGCGGCACGCTGCATTGTTTGCACGGCTAAAATGTTCTTGTACGCCACCGTCTGTCATCTTGTGGTGGAATATATGCTTATAAAGAAATTGTGCGCAACGGAGAGAATCGCGCGAGCAGAGATTGCAGGCTAGCCGCGTCTGTCAACACGAAATCGACATCATCCAATCCGGCAATAAAATGCACCGTTTCCTCTGGTTGCGCTGTTTCCAAAAAGAGAATGACCTCTCCTTGTGCTGCGCGCAATGCTTTGAAAAGCTCTGAAGAGAGAGTGCCCTGCAAACGAATCAATGTGTAGGGATGCTCTTTGAGAATCGTTTCCAACAAGAAGAGGTGGCTCGCATCGAGAATTTTGTTTAAGGCATCATCTTCATAAAGACGCTTGGCAATATCGCCCAGGCCGACGCGTGCGCAGCCGAGCTGCTCAATGGCAATGCCCGCTGCAATATTAGAGAGGCGGGCCCCTTCCGTCAGAGAAAGGCCATTGGCAAGGGCGCAGGAGAGCACCGCCAGCACAGTATCGCCTGCTCCCGTTACATCTTTGATTTGGCGTATGCGTACGGGGAAGTGTTCATGCTTGCCATCTTTGAAGAAGAGCGAGATGCCCTCTTCCGAACGCGTGATAAAGAGAGAGTCGACAGAGAACTGTTTGTGCAATTGATCGGCAACAGACTCAATGTTCTCGTGGCGATCAAGACCGGCTGCTGCATACGCCTCGCCCACATTGGGCTTGAGAATGGTGGCGCCGTTGTACTTAGAAAAGTCGCGCCCTTTGGGATCGACGATAACAGGAATGCTGCGCTTTTTTGCCTCGTCAATGACAGCGCGAATCAGAGGCGTCGACAAGAACCCTTTGCCATAATCAGAAAGAGCCACAACACCTACTTGGTCCAACTGGCCTCGAGCGAATTGGAGAGCCGCTTCTTGCACCGTTGAGGGGGTTGAGCCCTCTTCGTAGTCGAGGCGCACCAACTGTTGGTTGCCCGCGATGATGCGATTTTTGACCGGAGTTTTCCACGTCTCTTGAACACAGAGTCCCTCTGTCGTCAGCCCCTCTTTTTTCATTGCCGCGCGAATCACTTCGCCGGTTGCATCAGAGCCGATGCGGCCCACCATAATGGGCTCGAGCCCCATGGAGAGCATGTTGAGCAAGACATTGCCTGCTCCGCCGATGCGCTCATATTGCTCATGAACGTTCAGAACGGGAACGGGTGCTTCCGGAGAGATGCGGCGCACAGAACCAATTGTGTAGCTGTCGAGCATCAAATCGCCCAAAAGCAGCACCTTCTTTGAAGCAAGGCGAGAAATTGCGTTGGCCAGCTTTACCATGTCTTACCGCCCACCAAGTAATTGCGCACATAATCAAAAATGGCCTCTTCAAAAGAGGTCAAGCGATGGGCAGGAAAGGCCCTTTCAAACTTTTCCATCTCTGCACAGGTGTAGTTTTGGTACTTGCCTTGCAGTTCAGCGGGCATATCGACGTATTCGATGTTAACAGGCTGATCCAGCGCCTCAAAAACCGTCTTTGCCAAATGGTTCCATGTGTGAGGGTGTCCAAAGCCGATGTTAAACAAACCACACGTAGAGCTTTCTAAAAAGCCCAAGGTCATGCGTGCGGCATCTTTACCGTAGAGGAAGTCGCGGGCTTGTTCTCCGTCTCCAAAGCGGTCAAGATCGGAAGGATTGGGAGAGTACTTAAAGAGGCGCACCACGCCGTGCTCGAGAATCTGCGGCACCATCTTGCAAAACACGGAGGCCATCGGCCCTTTGTGGTATTCGTTGGGGCCAAAAATATTGAAATATTTGAGTCCTACTACCTGGTCTAAAAGACCTTGGGCCTTCATCCACAGGTCAACGAGGTGTTTGGAATAGCCATACATGTTCAATGGCTGCAGTTCATCTAATCGATTTTCGTCATCGGAAAATCCATTGCTGCCATCGCCGTACGTAGCGGCAGAAGAGGCGTAGATAAAGCGGATTTCATGTTTGACAGCCCACTCACACAAACGCATGGTGTAATGGGTGTTATTTTCGAGAAGGTAGTTTGCATCAAACTCCATGGTGTTGGAGCAGGCGCCGAGGTGAAAAATCGCACCAATCTCGTCTTCTCGGCCTACCAGCCAAGAGAAAAACTGGTTTTTATGAAGGATATCGATAAAGCGCTTGCCCACCAGGTTTTTCCACTTTTCGCTGGATCCTAGGTTGTCCACCACAACGATGTTGGTGTACCCTCGGTCATTGAGAAGGCGAATCAGGCAGGAGCCGATAAAACCGGCCCCGCCTGTAACGATGATAAGCTTGTCCCTTGAGATATCCACAAGAGCTGAGTATATCAGCTTTCGGGTTGCACAATCAACTTCACAGAAGCGGCAACGCCCTCTTTCAAACGCAAGTTCACCACATGCTCACCCGTTGTTTTAATGGGGTGTTGCAGAGCAATAAAGCGTTTTTCGAGAACAAATCCCTTCTCAGCCAGTAGAGCCACAATGTCTTGTGCGCTTACGGAACCGTACAAGTTGCCCTCTTGGTCCACCTTCACTGTGATCGACAAGACGACATCGGTAAGAGCTGCAGCCAATTGATCCGCCTCTTGACGGTCAACAACGGCTTGCTTGGCCCTTTCTTCTTGCAGACGCTTCTGCATACGGCGCGCATTGGCATCCGCCAATCGAGCCTTTTTCGTCGGCATCAGGAAGTTGCGTGCAAAACCGGGACGTACGCGAACGATATCCCCGCTTTTACCCACACCGTGCACATCTGCCAATAAGAGAATTTCTGTTTGGGCCATATTATGCTTCCCCTACAAATGGGAGCAATGCCATGTGGCGTGCTCGTTTTACTGCCAGCGCCAGTCTTCGTTGGAAGAAGGCGGTTGCGCCACTCACACGTCGAGGCAAAATCTTGCCGCGCTCTGTAATGAAGCGCTTCAATGTGTCCAGGTCTTTATAGTCGATGTCCTTGAACTTCGCCTGTGTAAAGGGGCACGCTTTGCGCTTTCTGCTGAACAGACGGTCTGAACCACCCATTCCACCCTCAGGGCGCTTTCTAAAAGGGCGCTGTTCTGCTCCAGGAATCTCTTCCATAGGGGGGCCAAATTTTTTCATGCTCACATTTCACCTCGATCAGCTCTTTCTGCTAGTTGTGGGAATTCCAATTTCTCTTTCACTTCTTCCGCACGCAGCGTGATGAAACGAACGAGATCTTCGTTCAAATGGTATTCGCGCCACAGATCCTTAATGGTCTCTGGATTAGCGGAAAAGTACATCAGGTAGTAGTGACCTTCGCGCTTGCCGGCGATTTCAAACGCCAGGCGCTTCTTTCCCTGATCGTGTACTTTATGGATTTCTCCCCCACGTCCGGAAATTCCATTCTTAATCTTCTCAAGCGCTTTTGTCTTTGCATCATCGCTCAAGGTCGCACTTAAGATGTACATCCCTTCGTAGAGGTTGTTTGTGCTCTCTTCTTTCATCATCACTCCGTGTGACTTCGATTATTAAACTCGTTCATTCCTTCGTCGATACCGCGAAAAAGCCACGTCTCAATAGCTCCCTTCGCCGCGTCGATGATTTTCGGCAATTGCCGGTTTTCTTCTTCGCTAAAGTTCGATAAAACCCAATCCTCTAGCGCACCCTCTGGTGGCTGGCCAATACCGACTCGCAGCCGTGGCCACCCTTGTGTCTTCAGAGCATGTTCAATGCTCTTCAGTCCGTTGTGTCCCCCCGCCGACCCCTCTTTCTTCAGGCGCAAGATCCCGAAGGGAAGGTCGGCATCATCTACCACCACAAGGAGGCCTTCTGGTAGACACGCAAAGCGGTGAGCTGCTTTCTCCACAGCTTCTCCGCTTTCGTTCATGTAAGTGAGGGGCTTGATCAGAACTACTTGTAGTCCCTCTCGCTGCATCTCACTCCATTTTGCCTTGATTTTTGGCTCCCGCTCAAAGCTCACACCGTGTGCTTTGGCAAAGGCATCAAGGATCACAAAGCCGATATTGTGGCGGGTGTGCAGGTACTCCGTTCCCGGATTGCCCAAGCCGACCACAAGACGACTCTTGTTTGGTTTATCGTTTTCCAACTACAACAGCTACCTGTTCGAGATCGACGAGGGGTTTTACACCCGCCGGCATCGCGATATCTTTCAAACGTTTTTTCCCAAACATTTCCAAATCGCGGATGTCCAAAGAAAATTGCGATGGAATCTGTCCTGGCAAGCAGCTCACGGGGATCGTGCGCACCACTTCGCGCAAGAAACCGCCCAGCTTAATGCCCACGCACTCTGCTTCACCTGTGAACTGAATTGGCACGTTCAAGCTGACTTTTACATCGCTATGCAACTCAATGAAATCAAGGTGCCATACTTGGTATGTAGTGGGGTGGTATTGGATCTCTTTGACAAGAGCGCGAACTGTTTTTCCATCCACATCTAGCGTAAAGACGGTCGTAGAAAGACAACTCTTTTTAATGTCGCGCATCAGGGCGGCAAAGGCGTTACCCTCTATCCAAAGACCCACTCCTGGCTCACCCTTGGAGTAGAGAACAGCGGGGATATCTTTTCTGCGGCGAATCTCTCCCAAGGTGGACTTCAGTCCGTTGGGCCGAGAATGGGCTTTTAACTTCATGGGCTTATTTGCTCCTTCAAAAAAATCTACAACCAAGACCGGAGCAAAACAAGAAGACGAATCTGTTTTGGCGCCTAGCATCCCCCCTATTTGGAGGATGAGTTTTCCTTCGGTCAAGGCAACCTAAAATATTTCAGTATTTGGGGTAGAAGGATTCGAACCTCCGAGTGGCGGTACCAAAAACCGCTGCCTTACCGCTTGGCGATACCCCAAAACAAGACCAATAGCCTACTGTCTGTTAGTGATTTAGGGCAAGCAAAAATAAGGGGTGAAATCTTAACATAGACCGTGTAAAATAGCTCCTATGCTCGGCTCCTTCTTCGCCTTCTTAACACAAGTCAATGACCTCTTTTGGGGGTGGATTGGCTTCTCCCTGATCCTTGTTCTCGGTCTCTATTTATCGGTGGTTACCGGCTTTTTCCAAATCCGCGCCTTCCCCGGTTTAGTACGCAGCTTTTTCGAGTCGATTTTCCATAAAGAAGAGGGTAAAGGCATTCACCCTTTGCGCACCTTTTTCGCCTCTGTTGGCGGGATGGTGGGCGTCGGTAATCTTGTGGGGATTGTCACAGCCATTCAGATCGGCGGACCCGGTGCCCTTCTATGGGTATGGGTGACGGCGCTACTGGGCTCTGTCATCAAATACGGGGAGGTCTTTTTGGCCTTCAAATACCGCGTTGAGAACACCTCCAGCTTTGATGGCGGTCCTATGTATGTGCTGGCCAGGGCCTTCCGCTCCAAAATCGTCCCTGTGGTCGTAGCCCTTTTCCTCTGCATATATGGTGTGGAAATCTACCAATTTTCCGTGATTACCGAGACACTGACGACCAACTGGCATCTGGATAAGACCTTTGTTATTGCCGCCCTCATCGCGGGCATTTTCTATGTCGGACTTGGCGGGGTGCGCCGCGTGGGCAAAATCTGTGCTGTGGTCATGCCCGTCTTTATCCTTGTCTACTCCGTCTTGGCGCTGTGGGTGATCGGGGTGCATATTGGCGAACTGCCCGCTATTTTGTCTCACGTCTTTCGATCGGCTTTCACTGGAGAGGCTGCCATCGGCGGCTTTGCCGGCTCCACGGCTCTGATTGCGATTCAGCAAGGATCGATGAATGCTGCCTATTCTGCCGACATTGGAATCGGCCTGGCCTCTATTATGCAGAGTGAATCCTCGGCAAAACGCCCAGAGACGCAAGCCCGTTTGGCCGCTTTTGGCGTCTTCCTGGACAACTTCATCTGTACCCTCTCCGTCCTCCTCGTGCTAGTCACGGGGATCTGGCAGTCGGGAACCTCCGTTCCTGCCTCGGAATATGTGCAGCACGCCCTTGCCACCTCCTTCCCGGCAATGGAAATCTTCGTGCCCATGCTGATCCTCTTCCTCGGGTTCATGACGACTACCTCTTACTTCTGTATCGGACTCAAATGTGCCCGCTACCTAAGTCCCCGTTTTGGCTTAGGAATTTTCCTTGGATACGCCTTTTTTGCCTTCGTCTTTTTCTCCTTCTTCGACCAGCTCATTGCGCGTCAAGCGATGGGGATTGCCGGTGGCGGCCTGCTCGTCTTTAACTTGATCGGCGTCTTCCTCCTCCGCAAAGAGATCGTCTTTACGGGTCGCAAACAAGTAGCTGAACCTATTGCCGAAATTGCCTAATCTACAAGGATGGATAAAAAATCCCTGGTCTATTTGGTTCGTCATGGTCAAACACAGTGGTCTTCTTTAGGCAAACATACCGGCCATACTGACATTCCTCTAACGGCTGAGGGCGAGCGCCTGGCGGCCACCCTCAAAGCTCCCCTGGCAAAAGTGCCCTTTTCCACCATCCTCTCCTCCCCTCTCAAAAGAGCCGTTAGAACCGCCGAAATTGCCGGATTTCGCCCTACCTTGGAACCCGACCTAATAGAATGGAACTATGGGGCCTATGAGGGGGTTACAACCGCTGAAATCAGAGCCAAAGACCCCACCTGGAACCTCTTTAAAGATGGCTGCCCCGGCGGAGAGCAGGCACGTGATGTAGGCGCCCGGGCTGACCGCCTGATCGCCAAACTACAGGGCCTAGAGGGCAACGCCCTTCTCTTCGCGCACGGCCATATTTTACGCGTCTTTGCCGCCCGCTGGCTGCAGTTGCCCCCAGAAGTGGGCACCCGCTTTCTCCTAGCAACGGAGTCCATCTCCATCCTTGGGTTTGAACATAGCTCTCAAGAGCCGGTGATTCGTCTTTGGAATAGTACTACCTAGTTAGGTACAATACTTCCCATGAAAGTTGTTATTGCGATGTCGGGAGGAGTGGACTCCTCCGTCGCCGCCCTACTTTTGCGCAACCAAGGCCATGAGTGCATCGGTCTTTTCATGAAAAATTGGGAAGATGAGCAGTGCACGGCAACCCAGGACTTTGACGATGTGGCCTCCGTCTGCGCCAAGATCGGCATCCCCTGCTATGCCGTCAATTTTGCTAAAGAGTACAAAGAAAAGGTCTTTGCCGATTTTGTCGAGCAGTACAAACTCGGACTCACGCCCAATCCCGACATCCTCTGCAATCGCGAGATTAAGTTCAAAGTGCTGATGGAAAAGGCCTTCGAAATGGGAGCCGATTTTCTGGCCACCGGCCACTACGCGCAAAACGTAGACTCGACCTTAGTACGCGCTGTTGATGCCAACAAAGACCAGACCTATTTTCTCTACACTCTCAAAAATGAAATCCTACAAAAGGTCCTCTTCCCCATTGGTCATCTGCCCAAGCCGCAAGTGCGACAGATCGCGCAAGAGGCGGGGCTGCCTACAGCGTCCAAAAAGGACAGCACGGGCATCTGCTTTATTGGTGAGCGCAAGTTTCGGGAATTCTTAAGCAATTACGTCATCTCCTCACCCGGCCCTATTGAAACGATCGACGGTAAGGTCATCGGTACTCATAGCGGCCTCTCCTTTCATACTATTGGCCAGCGAAAAGGCCTTTGTATCGGAGGGCAAAAAGAAGGAAATGGGGAAGCGTGGTTTGTGGTGCGAAAAGAACGAGAGCGCAACGCTCTCATTGTCGCCCAAGGCGACCACGAAAGCCTCTACTCTTCAGAGCTAAACGCTTTCGACGTCTCCTGGGTCAACCCCGTCACTCTTCCTTTGCGCGCTACCGCTAAGATCCGCTACCGACAAGCCGACCAACCCTGCATGGTCTATCCTACAGAGGTGGGAGTTCGCGCTGTGTTTGACGAGCCGCAAAAAGCGATTACAGCTCGCCAATCAGTGGTCTTCTACGACGGCCCTACCTGCTTAGGCGGCGGCGTAATTAGTTAGTCATCCTTCTTATCGTCATCATCTTCTTCCGCTTCTATGCAGGAAGTATAGGGATCATCATCAAGAGGGATCGCCAACACATCTGTTGTATCGATGGAATCCTCTTGAAGACAGAACTTTTCGCTCCCGTCTTGTGCAAAAACAGCGGATACGAGCCCTAGGCAAAGCAACAGTCTTTTCATATTTCTCCTTGAATACAGAGGACTTTTGTACCATGACGCGACATTTGTTTTCAAAGCCTCATAAGAGGATAATTAAAGCCTCGATGACCCATTACCGCTTCACTCTCCAAGCCCCTCTAGAATCTCTTCCCCTTTTGGAGGAGACGCCCTCCGCTCTGCTCCAAACTCCCGCGGGAGAATTAGAGGCCATCGTTCATCAAGACAACCTCCAAGATTTTCTTGTGCAGTTAGAAGTGATCAAGGCACTTTTTCCCATTTCCTGGTCGCAAGAAGAGCTAGCGCAACGCGACTGGCTCAAAGAGCATGATAAGGCGCTGCCTCCCATCGAAATAGCCGGCATTCGCATTGTCAAATCAGAAGAGGAAGAAGGGTTGGCCATAGAAGCCTCCATTGCCTTCGGCTCGGGACACCATGAAACCACCAGTGGCTGTCTCATTGCCATGCGTGCTGCTCACAATGAGCGCTCCTTTGCTCGCACGCTCGACATGGGCTGCGGCAGCGGCATTCTCGCTTTGGCTGCCAGGTTGATGGGTAGCGAATCCGTTGTTGCTGTTGACAATGACCCGGACGCTCTTCACATCACGCGCAAAAACGCGCGAACCAACTGCTTAGATATTGACATTCGAGAAGATGTGGTGGGCCAATTTGACCTCATCATTGCCAACATCCAAGCCAATGTGCTGATTGAGATGGCGGAATTTCTCCAATCCCACCTGCAGCCCGGCGGCCAGCTCATTCTCTCCGGCATTCTCCAAACGCAAAAAGAGGCCGTCAGTCAAGCATACCGCCTCAAACCCATCCAAGCTCTGCCTATGGCTGAATGGGTTACCCTCCGCCTTGCTTAACCGAGTATATTGAGCACCATGTGGGCGTAGTCTTTGATGCCCGTAGTGATCATCTGCACTGCCATAAAGGCCAAAATCAGCCCTGCTAAACGCTCCAGCGCGTAGAGAACGGGTTCTCCGAGAAGACGTTTGATATAGGAGGCCAGGAGCAGAATCACGAGAGAGGGAATCCAAGCTGTTGCAATGACTGCTAACATCAGCCCATCGCTGCGGTACATATCGGCAAAAATCATCAGTGTTGAGATTGTGCCCGGACCAGTTAGGAGAGGGATGGCCAAAGGCACAATGAAGGGTTCGGTTTGCAAAGCTTTAGGGTCTTCTTTGACCGGAAAGAGCATGGTCAAACCAATCAGAAAGAGAATCGTGCCTCCAGCAATGCGTAGAGAAAAGAGATCGAGGCTTAAACTGCTCAATACCTGCTTGCCGAAGTAGGCAAAAACCAGCATTAAAAACAAAGCGATGCTCATTTCTCGCAGAATGATCCTTCGCTGCTTTGCCGCCGTAAAACTACGCAACATTCCGAGGAGAACAGGCACGTTTCCGATCGCATTGAAGACGATGAAAATACGGGTGGCGAGCGGGATAACTTCTTCGTACATAAAAAATCCTTAACTGGTCCGATTATCGTCGAGTGGCGGTTTAAAAGGCCATATCGACCATCAAAGTGCCGGCATTTTCGATGAGGCAGCGAATTTCTCCACTCACCGTGACTGCTCCAGAGGCAAATGTGGCCCCGAAAGCGTAGCCCAGTTTGCGGCGCGTTTTAAATTCATTATTGAGCCAAACCCCTTCGATCACGCGATCTCCGTCAAGAAGACAGCCAGCTTTGGCCCAGTTCAACGTTATATAAGGAGAGAGGCGGTCCCAGCGCTGTGCCCAGCCAAAAGAGACTTGGCCTTCGCGATACCGCAGCCCAATGCGATCTGCCGTGGGCAGGCCATTGTGGTTCAAAATTTGGGTGTGCGCTCGGCCCGTATCTTCGTACTGAGCCATCAGCGACAAAGTGCCCACGCCCCACCGGCCAAATCCCCTTTCCCAAAGCAAGGCTGTTGCACCAAAACCTCCAATGACTTGAGAGTCAAAAGTCGCTCTGATGAACTCATTTGTTCCTGTGCCTCCAGTCAGGGGAAATGCCGAGGCAAAAGAGGCTCTAAAGCCCCCTACGAAACCATATACCTCAACCAAACGCCACAAGTTGATGTAGAGGACCCCTTCGTTAGCGAAAAGGCTCACGCGATCGATATTTTGTCTGCGGTTGTGCATGCGCCGGTTAAACACCGCATCACTGCGATAGCCCAACTTCAGGGCCCAACATTCACAGGGGTTCCAAAAAAGAGGTTTGGTTTCCAGAGAAACACGGGCGGGGTCTGTAGCCGGCATTGCTGCCAAGCTGCTCAAAGCCAGACTCAAGAGTAGAAATCGCTTCATAAGGGAAGCAAATGTACTCTATCCCCTATTAAAAACGAACTTCGGCGCTCACAGTAGCTGCATTCTCATCGACAAAGCGCGCCTCTGCCGTAATGTTCATGCGAAAGACATCCAACAAAGTGGCCCCGCAGGCCCAGCCAAAATGGCGTTGACTTTTCAGGTTGTGATAGTGGATGGAGTGGGTTGCATTTTGCGCCGTACCATTCATATCAACGCGTTGATTCGACCATTTTAATGCTACATAAGGGGAAAGTTTTCGAACCAACTGTCCATAGGAAAGAGTAAACTGCGAGGCTCGGTAGCTGGAAACTCCTGTACCGCCCATGGTGGGTGGGGTACCGTTTAACTCCGTAACACGCGAATTTCCATAAAATGTTTTGAAAAACTCAAAACCCCCTTTCAGAAAACTCGTACCGGCGTACTTCCAAGATTTGGTCCATACGAGAATGCGCGCTCCCACCCCCCAACTTCCCTTTGTTTCAAAAGGTGCGGTAACAAAGGTGTATGGAGTTGCTCCAGTAAGGTTGATATCAGGAGTGGCCAAATATTGGGAGGAGGCTCCGGCGATGCCGTAAATATCCAGGCAATTCCACAAATTGAGCGTCAGTGTAAAGGCGTTTGTGTAGACGGAGTAGCGCTGCACTGGGTTAAAGGTCACCGCATTTCTCAACTTTGCGTCATAAACAAAGTCGCCACGATAGCCATAGCGCAATGACCAGCAGCTGCAGCAGTCGTTACAGAGAAAGACACTCTCCGACATGAGATGAGGTAGCCCGGGATTCAGAACGGGCAAAGCGGTCGCGGTCGCAGAGACCGTCAAAAGAGCCAATATTTTTTTCATACAATCTCCAGAGAAAACCTAAGGTGACGTGATGCAAAAAATATTGCAAATAAAAAAAGACCCTAGGCCCACAAGGCCTAGGGTCTTTATATACAGCGAGCTGACTCAAGCTTCGCTTAGAAGCGCATTTCAGCTGTAACTGTCGCAGCTTTTTCATCGATGAAGCGAGCTTCACCAGTGATGTTCATGCGGCAGAAATCGAGCAGGGTTGTACCCACTGCCCAACCCCAATGACGCTGACTATGCAGACCGCTAAGAGAGACTGCTTCTGTGCCAGCCGTCGACGGACCGTTTGCTCCTGTACCAGAAAGATTCACACGCTGTGTGGACCACTTGAGGGCAATGTAGGGCACTAATTTCTTAATGCGCTGACCCCAAGCAAGTGCAGCACCCTGCGCGCGGTAGCGAGCAGTAGCGGTTCCACCCTGGCTGTTTGCGAGCAGGCCATCCAATGTCCAACTCTTGGAGTTTGCGTAACGTGTTGTCCAGTACTCATAGGTCACGCCCAGGAAACTTGTGCCAGCATATCTCCAGCATTTTTCCCAGAGCAGTAAACGCGCACCAACACCCCATGAAGCCTTTGTTTCAAAAGGAATCTTTGCAAACGCAGTAACGCTTGTAGGACCTGCTTGTTCGTTGAAATATTTGGATGCTAAGTCTTGAGAGGTTGCTCCAGCAAGACCCCAAATATCAAGACGGTTCCAGAGATTCAAAGTGAGTGTAAAGGCGTTTGTGTAGAGCCCATAATGGTCAATTGTGTGCGTACTGTCTTCCAGTTTTGCATCATAGATGAAATCGCCACGGTAGCCGTAGCGGAGCGACCAGCAACGAGGGCCGCAGCCATCATCGCACATGAACACACCCTCTGTTTGCAGATGGGGCAGGCCGGGGTTTAAAACGGGCGTTGCGTAGGCAGCTGTGGAAGCAACCAGGCTCGCCAACAGAGCGAAGGTTTTCTTCATGGGATTTGAGTCTCCAATTGAGTTTTTGAACTTGATTGCAAGATGCGCTCAACCCTGGTTTTTTGTAAATAAAAAAAAGCCTTGGCCTCTAAATAAGAGGCCAAGGCCTTCATTCTTTCCAAGCAACGGTGTTGCTTAGAAGCGGAATTCTGCTGTAACAGTCGCAGCTTTTTCGTCTACGAAACGAGCTTCGCCAGAGACAGTCATACGGCCTGCATCCACCAAAGTTGTGCCAAGTGCCCAACCCCAATGACGCTGGCTTTTCAGACCAGGCAATTCGCTAGTCGCATTGAAGCGTCCGCCCGCATTAGCATGCGCGCTCGACCACTTCACTGCTACGTAGGGTGTCAGCAACGCAACGCGATGCGCGAGCCCTAAGCTTACTTGCCACTCTTTGTAGCGAGTTGCAGCTGTTGTTCTCGTTGCATGTGTTGAAACTGCACCGTTTTTCACCCATGTCTGAGCATTTGCAGAAGACACGCTTTCGTAGTTCGCATCAGCGCCCAACGTTGTTGTGCCACAGTTGCAGCCCCAGTTCCAGCACCAGAGAACAGCTTTTGCACCAACAGCCCAGATGGACTTGGTTTCAAAGTTGATTTCATCGTAGCTGGCTGTTCCAGCAGTGTCCTGAAGCTTTGTGCTCAGGTCTTGCGAAGTTGCACCCCAGACGCCGTAGATATCCAAACGGTCCCAGAGGTTCAGTGTGAGCACACCAGCGTTTGTGTAAAGGCTGTATGTGTCGATGGTGCCCGTACCAAAACCTGTACGGCCGCTTTCGAGCTTGCGATCAAAAACGAAATCACCACGGTAGCCGGCTCTTAGAGACCAGCAGCTGCAGTCGTCACAGAAGAATACTCCATCTGTGGTCTGCATTGGTGCTGCAGGGTTTCCAACAGGCGATGCAAAAGCTGCAGTACCTGCCATAACACCTGTCAACAAGGCGAAAAGTTTTTTCATAGTTTCCTAATCCTTCATGAATAATCAGGACCCCAAATGTTACTTTGGAGTACGACTGAAAAGTACGTTTTCCCGGAGCTTTTTGTCAAACAGATTCTCCTGAGAATTCCTAGCAACTCTCAAAATAAAAAAAGACCCCAAGTGATTGGGGTCTTTCTTACAAATAAGCTATAGCGATGATCTAAAGCTTAGAAGCGGAATTCTGCTGTAACAGTCGCAGCTTTTTCGTCTACGAAACGAGCTTCGCCAGAGACAGTCATACGGCCTGCATCCACCAAAGTTGTGCCAAGTGCCCAACCCCAATGACGCTGGCTTTTCAGACCAGGCAATTCGCTAGTCGCATTGAAGCGTCCGCCCGCATTAGCATGCGCGCTCGACCACTTCACTGCTACGTAGGGTGTCAGCAACGCAACGCGATGCGCGAGCCCTAAGCTTACTTGCCACTCTTTGTAGCGAGTTGCAGCTGTTGTTCTCGTTGCATGTGTTGAAACTGCACCGTTTTTCACCCATGTCTGAGCATTTGCAGAAGACACGCTTTCGTAGTTCGCATCAGCGCCCAACGTTGTTGTGCCACAGTTGCAGCCCCAGTTCCAGCACCAGAGAACAGCTTTTGCACCAACAGCCCAGATGGACTTGGTTTCAAAGTTGATTTCATCGTAGCTGGCTGTTCCAGCAGTGTCCTGAAGCTTTGTGCTCAGGTCTTGCGAAGTTGCACCCCAGACGCCGTAGATATCCAAACGGTCCCAGAGGTTCAGTGTGAGCACACCAGCGTTTGTGTAAAGGCTGTATGTGTCGATGGTGCCCGAACCAAAACCGGTACGGCCGCTTTCGAGCTTGCGATCGAAAACGAAATCACCACGGTAGCCCGCTCTTAGAGACCAGCAGCTGCAGTCGTCACAGAAAAATACGCCATCTGTGTACTGCATTGGTGCTGCAGGATTTCCTACGGGTGCTGCGAATGCAGAGCCGGCAGCTGCCAAGCCTGCTACAAGAGCAAGTAATTTCTTCATATCACTCCAATGATTATCGAGTTATGGCTCTTCTGCTTTTTGCTAAGCGTCAAGCACATATCCTTTCAAGTTACGTAGCTTATATATAGGACGAAGTCCCCAATTTTTCCAACTCTTTTCTGCAAGGGCAAAAAACGATCCCTCTTTTCTCCTCAGAAAACCCATTTTGTTTCATTAAAAAGTCGTTACCAAAAGAGCTTCGATTGTTAAATTTTCGTAAATCAAAAACGAATGTCGGCACTTATAGTGGCCGCCTTTTCATCCACAAAGCGCGCTTCCGCCGTGATAGCGACACAGCCCCAATCCACAAAAGTGGCTCCCACGGCCCATCCCAAATGCCGTTGGCTAGTAGCGCTCAGCAGCGACGTGGTCACAGTGCTGCCATGATCTCTCTGCCCTGTGAGCGAGGCGCGCGCGGCCGACCACTTGATCGCCACATAGGGGGTCACTTTAGCCACTTTGTGACCCAACATGCAGGCCACTTGCCACTCATAGTAAGTAGCCGTAGCAGGCACAATAGCCGCTCCACCACCCGTTACAATCGTGTCATTATGCAGCCACGTTTCGGAATTCTCTGTCACTGTTTTTTCATAGCAAGCATCTAATCCTAAATATGTTGTGCCATAATTACAGCCCCAGTTTTGGCACCACAGAGTGATCTTGCCTCCCGCACCCCAGATTGACTTTGTCTCAAAATTGACCGTTTCGTAATTCGGTGTTCCCGCCGAGCTACTGTATTTCGAATCCAAATTTTGTGAGCACGATCCACAAAAGGCATAAATATCGACGCACTGACAGAAATTCATGGTAAACACCCCCTCATTGCAATAGAGGCTATAGGTGTCGATCGTATGATTGATGTCTTGAAGCTTGCGATTATAGACAAAATCTCCTCGATATCCCGCTCTCACAGAGATGAAGGTGTGAGGATTTTCTGGGAACATATCCCTTGTCTCTTGTTGAGGAAGAGCGGGATTTCCCACAGGCGCAGCATAAGCTCGGGTGAGTAGCAAAAGAAAAAGGAGGGATTTTCTCATAGCCTCAAGATCCTACTCTACTTGATATTTTTCGCAAGGACCGATCAGTGGAGGAGGAAGCTCTGCTTTGATGAGCACATTGTTTTCTTCGAAATCTTTGGAGAGCACTTTACCCTGCTTCTCGATGCGCGCAATGAGGGCAAAATCGGACTGCGGAATGGAAAGCGAAAGGGTCTGCCAACCCTGCATAGCAGCTTTTTCCAAAGCTTGCAGCAGATCCTCAAACCCCTCATGGGTGAGCGCCGAAATGCAGATCGAAGGAGCAAAGCGCAGGCGCAAGCGATTTACCACCATCTGATCTTCGACGGCATCGATCTTATTCAACACCGTGATGATCGGTTTTTTCTCCGCTTTGAGCTCTTTGAGTACAGCCAAAGTGGCCTCCGCCTGCGCTTGCGCTTCTGGATGGCTAGCATCGATGAGGTGAATTAACACATCCGCCTCTGTCGCCTCTTCCAAAGTGCTGCGAAAGGCTGCCACCAGTGTGTGAGGCAGCTTTTTAATGAAGCCGACTGTATCGATCAGAAGAATTTCCTTGCGATCCGGCAAGCGATATTTGCGCGTCGTGGTATCCAGAGTGGCAAAAAGCTTATCTTCAACCAGCACATCGGCTTGTGTAAGCGCCTTCAGCAGCGTCGATTTTCCCGCGTTGGTATAGCCCACGATGGCAAATGTAGGAATGCCTTGCCGCTCGCGCGCTTTGCGCTGCGTGCTTCTTGTAGCACGCACTACTTTGAGCTCTTTTTCCAGCTGTAGCAACTCATCGCGCAACATGCGGCGGTCCAACTCAATCTGCTTTTCGCCCTCCCCCTTTGTCTGTGCGCCGCCCCCCTTTTGCCTCGACAAGTGCGTCCAGAGCCTCTTTAGGCGCGGCATTTGGAAGCGAATCATCGCCGTTTCAATCTGCAACTTCGCTTCCCGCGTCTTTGCATGATGCAAAAAGACCTGTAGAATGACCTCAGTGCGGTCCATGACCGGAATCGCGAAAAGCTTTTCTAGATTGCGCTGCTGCGAAGGGCTCAACTCATCATCGAAGATCACCACCCCACATTTTTCCTCTTTGGCCAACTTCGCCAGCTCCTCAATCTTCCCGCTTCCCAACAGGGTTGCAGCGGTGATTTGGCGTAAGGGGCAGGGCATAGCAATCCCCTCTGCTAGCCCTAAAGTATCGCTTAAACGTGCCAGCTCTTTGAGAGAATCCACACAGGCTTCTCGGTGGTTGGTGAATGTGCCGACTAAAAGAGGTTTAGTGGTCGAGTCTAAAGGAAAATTGGAGGCCATCAAAAGCGGGTTCTATGTAAGGGGGTAGATGTTGACGCAGGGAATAATAATCAATTTCATGGCCCATATGGGTCAAGTAGCAACGCTTCGGCTTGAGGCGCTGGCAAAATTCCACCGCTTGATCGAGGTTAAAGTGCATCCGCGACTCCGTCAGTCGATGACACCCCAGAATAAGAGTGTCTACCCCTTTCAGCGCTGTGAAAATCTCCTCAGAAAACTGCTTAATATCGGTCACATAGGCAAAAGAGCCAACGCGAAAACCCGTTACAGGCATATCGGGTTGTGAGTATGTAAAATACTGAATAGGAACGCATTGAAACTCTATACTCCCCTTTTCTTGGGGGAGAGTAACGAAACGGAAGCGCGCGACGGTGGCATCATCTTTATGCATCATATAATAGTAGCGCTTCTCCAAGTCCTCTAACGATTCCTTGGAAAGCAGACAGTCGATAGGTTCTTTTTTTCGGATGCAGTAGATGCGCAGGTCATCAATGCCCGCGATGTGATCGAAGTGGGTGTGAGTCAACAAAAGCCCATCTACTTTTTGCAAGTTATGAGCCAGCGCCTGCCTGCGAAAATCGGGTCCACAGTCAACCAAAAGGGTCTTTCCCCCTGCGATGATGAGAATTGAGGGGCGCAATCGCTTGTTGAAGGGTGAGCCACTGCAGCAAATGCGGCAATCGCATGCAGCAACGGGAACTCCCATAGAGCTCCCCGAACCTAAAACGATGACCTTTCCACCCACAGTCTGGTACAATAGCCGCTTTTTATGACTATACACAAACAATCTCAAGAATTGGTTTCTGCCGGCGTCGGCAATGCTTTGCCTTTCAGCCCGCCTGCATCGCTCAACTTATTCAAGTTGAGCTGCTTCGGTGCCAACTGCGTTTGGCTGAAATGCAAAGCGCCTCCTTGGCATATTCCCAATTTTTGAGGTTGTTTGTGTATATTGCAATCGTAGGAACAGGATTAGTTGGGCTGGCCACCGGCTACCTTCTACAAAAAGCGGGTCATAGCGTCACCCTTTTTACTCATGGACCAGGCGCCTCCGAAGCCACTTCCGGCCTTCTTAACCCCTATATCGGACCTAAGATGCGGCGCGCTCCGCAAGCGGACGAGGGGCTCAAAGCTACTTTAGATCTCATCGAAGAAGTAGCTCCAGAGGCAAAACTCCCCTACCCTCTTTTTCGCGGCGATATCTTGATCGAAGAAGGGCGTATCATCGATACCTCCTGTTACCTTGCGGCGCTGCGCAAACATCTAACGATCGTGGAGCATAAGATTGAGCATCTTGATGAGCTGGCAAGTTATGAGGCCCGCATTATTGCAGCGGGTGCTGGCTCCTTTTCCATCGGCGGCATTCCCTTGATCAAACACCAACTCATCAAAGGGCAGTCCCTTATTATAGAAGGCACGAGTGATAGAGCTCTTTTGGACAAGGGCCATCTCGTTCCTCATAAGGGTCATCTACTTTTGGGGTCCACCTACGAACACGCCCCCTTCTCTTTGGGACCAGATAGAGAAACCGCTATTCGGCTGCTACAACCTAAAAGTCGAGTGCTCGATTGCCTTTGGGGCATCCGCGTTTCTTCTGCTGACAAAGTCACCCCCATTCATGAAAAGATCGACCCCAAGACATGGCTCTTGACCGGCTTTGGCTCCCGCGGTCTCTTGCTTCATGCCCTTTATGCCCATCGCATGCTACACTTTTTGGACCAATGACTCTACAGATCACGGAAATTTTTGAGAGCGTACAAGGTGAAACTTCTTTTGCCGGGCTGCCCACCACCTTCATTCGCTTGACCGGATGCAATTTACGCTGCAGCTGGTGCGATACCACCTACTCATTTCATGGCGGAGTGAAAATGGAGATGGGTGCCGTAGTACAAAAAGCGGAAGAGTACGCTCACCGCCATGTCTGCATCACCGGCGGCGAACCCCTTCTGCAAAAAGAGGTGCACGCACTGATGCGCGCTTTGTGTGAGAAAGGGTTTATCGTAAGCCTAGAAACCAGCGGCTCTCTTCCCATTGATCAAGTTGATCCGCGCGTACACATCATTTTAGATCTGAAGTGTCCCGGGAGCGCGATGTCGCATAAAAACCACCTCCCCAATCTCGATCTCATTGAAGCAAAAGACCAGGTGAAGTTTGTCATTGCTGATCGTGGTGATTTTGATTGGGCACTGCCCTTTATCCATCAGCTCAAAGAGCGGGGCTGTCAACTGCTGATCTCTCCCGTTTTTGGAAAACTCGACCCACAACTGGTTGTGCAGTGGATTTTATCCTCGGAGTTACCTCTTCGTTTAAACCTACAAACGCATAAGTATATTTGGGAGCCTGCAACTCGTGGCGTATGATGCCCTTGTTTTACTCAGTGGCGGTTTGGATTCATGCGCTCTTCTTGCTTGGGTGATTGCGCAAAAACGCTCTCCCATCACAGTGAGCTTTGACTATGGCCAACTCTGGCGCCCTGAACTGCGCGCTGCTGCACAGATTGCCGAGCACTACCAAGTGCCGCACCAAGTCATTGCGCTACCCCATCTACAGACAAACCACTTGGTGGCAAAGGGAAGAACCACACAGGAAATTGCTGCCGGCGACATCCCCTCCACCTACGTTCCGGCACGCAACACTGTACTACTCTCTTTGGCCGTATCAATCGCTGAGGGCTTAGACATTCGCGACCTCTACTACGGCGCCAACCAGCAGGACCGGGCCGGCTACCCTGACTGCCGCCCTGCCTACCTGGCCGCCTTTAATGAGATGCTGCGCCTGGGGCAAAAGACCCCTTGCACCATCCATACCCCTTTTAGCGACTTAAACAAGCGCCAAATCGGCGACTTAGGCAGGCAGCTAGGCGCTCCTCTAGAGATGAGCTTTAGCTGTTATGCTCCCGAAATCGACTTACCTTGTGGCAGCTGCGACGCTTGCGTTCTACGCCGAGAGGCCTTTATCCTGAGGTGATGGACGAGTTCTTGGATTTAGTACAATCGACACTTGCGATGATCCGCCCTAAAAAACGCATTATGACAGCAGAAGTCGTTGTTGCTGAAGTCGTTGCAAAGCCCGTTGAGCACGAAGAAGTAGTGACCAAAGAAAAGCCTGAACAAAAACCCACTCTCCCCCGCAACAAAGAGCTGCTCGAGCAGGCCTACCCGGGGATGAAATTTGTGGGCGCCCTGCCCGACGACAGTGTGGCGAAGCAGATCAAAGAGCGCTGGCAGAGCAGCCCGGCCTCCAAACCCGTGTGGATTGTGACTAACGAGCAACCTCATCCGATGCTCTTCGATCTAGAGCGCGCAATCACCGAGCGACTTAAAGCCTGCGCACTGATCGTCCATCCCACTGCAGGAAATCCAGAATTCCTTATCGTAGAAGAGGGCTGTGAGGCACTTGCGGAAAAATGGCCGAAGGCAAAACTGTTGGTGATTCCCACCGCTGCTACGATGGCGGCGAATCCTGCGTTGAAAACCCAAGTTTGGAAAAAGCTACAGGCCCATGTTTGCCTCGATTCTCCTCGAAAACGGCTTTGACCGCGCCTTTGATTGGGCCATTCCTGACCACCTAAAAGGGGCCGTACAAAAAGGAAGCTTTGTCGAAGTCCCTTTGCGCGGAAATATCACCCGCGGCGTAGTTGTGGAGGTGAAAGAGACCACGCAGGCGCAAGGGATTCAGCCCATTGCAGCCGTCATTCGCCCTCTTCTTACAGACGAACTGTTTCGCCTCGCTGAATGGATGGCCCACTACTACTGCTGCTCCATCAACCGCTGCCTGCGCCCTATGGTACCCAGCGGAGTGCGCAACGAAGTAGCCGCGCGCGAGCAATATTTTGTCACGCGCAACAAAACGCGCGAAGAACTCACAGAAGCAGTGATCCAAATCCGCACCAGTGCTCCCAAACAAGCAGAAATTCTCGATGCGATGCTGCTGGCAAAAAAAGGGATGCTGCTTTCCCAGCTATTAGAAACAGGACCACGCGCTTCTATCCAAGGACTTGTGGAAAAGGGGTTATTGGCCCTACAACCTATTTTCGGCAGCGATTGGATTTTGCAAGACAGCGAATATTTCCGCACGCATCCCAAGAAACTGAACGAAGAACAGGCGCGCTGCTTAGAAAGCATTCTCTCCACACTGGGCACCTATCAAACGCACTTGATTTTCGGCATCACAGGAAGCGGAAAGACGGAAATCTATCTACAGGCTATTGCAGAGGCATTAAAGCAGGGCAAGTCAAGCCTTGTTCTTGTCCCCGAAATTGCCCTAACAACGCAGGTATACGAACGTTTTCGCGCACGTTTTGACGAGCCCATTGCCCTTCTCCACCACCGTTTGAGCGACGGTGAGCGCGCAAAAGCGTGGGAGGCCATGCGTGAGGGCAAAATCCGTATCGCGCTCGGTGCACGTTCCGCCGTTTTTGCTCCTTTACAGAATCTCGGTCTCATCATTGTTGATGAAGAACATGAGGCCAGCTACAAACAAAGCGAAGAGGCTCCCAATTACCATGCGCGCGACGTTGCTATCATGCGCGGCTACTTCGCCAAGGCAACCGTTGTGCTGGGCAGCGCGACACCCAGCATAGAATCGTTTCACAACGCCTCTACAAAGAAATTTCTACTCCACGAACTCAAAAATCGCCACGGCGCTACCCTTCCCAAAGTAACCGTCGTCGACATGAAATTGGAGAAAGAACGCTCAGGCGGCTTCTCCACCTTCTCTCAGCCCCTTCTTGACGGCATTCAAGAACGTTTGGAGCGCGGCGAGCAGACGATTCTCTTTATCAACAGACGCGGCTACCACACCACACAGCTCTGTAAAAGCTGCGCTTTCGTTGCGGGCTGCCCACACTGTGATGTGAGCCTTGCTTTTCATTACAATGAAAACACTTTGAGCTGCCACATGTGCGGCTACACCACAAAGCCCTTCACAACTTGTCCCAAGTGCGCACAGCCCGATGCCATGCGCTGGCGCGGCATTGGCACAGAGTTGGTCGAACGCGCTCTCAAAGCGGTCTTGTCCGGCGTGCGCACGCTGCGCATCGATGCTGATACCACCCGCCACAAGGGCAGTCACGAAAAGCTCATTCGCGATTTTCGCACAGGAAAAGCGGATGTGCTCATCGGCACGCAGATGGTCGCTAAAGGGCTGCACTTTCCCGCGGTAACTCTCGTCGGCATTCTCAATGCCGACGCAGGTCTTCACATCCCCGACTTCCGTGCCAGCGAAAACCTCTTTCAACTCATCACCCAAGTCTCCGGCCGCGCTGGCCGCTCTTTTAGCCCCGGCCACGTCATCCTCCAAACGTTCACCCCTGAAAGCCCCCTCATCCAGCTCGCCGCCACACAGGACTTTCCTGCCTTCTTTGCGGCAGAAACTCCCGCACGCAAGATGTTCGGCTACCCCCCCTACCTCCATCTCGTTCGCCTCCTCTTCAGTGGAGAAAGCCAGAAAGAGACCTTCGCCACCGCTTGCCGCTTCTTCGACCTACTCAAACAAGAAAAGTTCGACGTCAACCCGGTCGTTCCCGCCGGTCACGCCAAAGTCAAAGACCAATGGCGCTTCCACATCCTCCTCAAAGGCCCTAGCATCTACGCCATGAATAAGGCCATCCGCTCCCTGCCCATTAAACCTCCCAAAGGGGTTCGCCTTTTCATCGATATCGACCCTCTCTCATTTTTGTAAGTCGCTAAATATAAGCATGATATAAATCATGCGGAGATTAAACATTGCTATTCTCCGCAAAAATGCGGAGAATAGTTGTTATCATGTACATCCATGAACTGCCCGCTTGGCCTCACTTTTCCTGGGACTCAGAGCGCATTACCGCCTCTCTTATTCGATTACGCCATCTACAGGGGCGACTCATCGGCGGCATGGAGTCGATCGGCTTTCACATCCGCGAAGAGACTGTTCTCCAAACCCTGACTCAGGATGTCGTGAAATCCAGCGAAATCGAAGGGGAAATTTTAGATGAGTCATTGGTACGCTCCTCGGTGGCCCGCCATCTAGGCATGGAAAATGCAGCGCTTAGTCCTATCGATAGAAGCGTTGAGGGCATTGTGGAAATGATGCTTGATGCTACACAAAAGTTCGATCAGCCCCTCACCAAAGAACGCTTATTGCATTGGCACACCGCTCTTTTCTCTGCAGGGCGCAGCGGTTTTACAAAGATCAACACCGGAGCATGGCGTACCAGCCCCGTACAGGTTATCTCCGGCCTTATAGGGAAAGAAGTCGTTCATTTCGACGGTCCCTCTGCTGCAAGAGTTGATCAGGAAATGCATCTTTTTCTTCATTGGCTCAATCAGAAGACAACTCTCGATCTGGTTTTGCAAAGCGCGATAGCCCATCTCTGGTTCGTTACCATTCACCCCTTTGATGATGGAAACGGCCGCATTGGACGAGCGATTGCCGACCTGCTGCTTGCACGTTCAGAAAAAAGTCCCCACCGCTTCTACAGCCTCTCAGCGCAAATCCAAGCAGAGAGAAAGGACTACTACGCCATTTTAGAGAAAACGCAAAAAGGGACTTTAGACATCACCCCCTGGATAGACTGGTTTTTCGGCTGCCTCGAAAGGGCCATCGAAAAAGCCCTGTCCGTCCTCGACACCATCAAACAAAAAGCGCTGTTTTGGGAAACTCTTGCAGAAGTCCCCATCAATGAACGCCAGAAAAAAGTCATCAACCGGTTGCTGGATGGTTTCGACAGCAAATTAACCTCCTCAAAATGGGCCAAGATCGCGAAATGTTCTCAAGATACTGCCACACGAGATATCCTTGATCTCGTTGAGCGAAACATCCTCGTCAAAAACCCCGAAGGAGGGCGCAGCACAAGCTACTCTCTCATTGGATTGCCATGCACCCAGAAACCCCCATCCCATTCTCCGACTTCCTCAAAGTAGATATTCGCGCAGGCACCATCATCGCCGTTGAGGAGTTTCCCGAAGCACGCAAACCCGCCTACAAACTCGTGATTGACTTTGGAGAGCTGGGAACGAAACGCTCTTCTGCGCAGATCACAAATCATTATCGCAAAGAAGATCTGCTAGGCAGGCAGGTCATTGCTGTGGTCAACTTCCCGCCCAAACAGATCGGAAAATTTCTCTCCGAAGTGCTGACTCTGGGTCTGCCCGATGCAGAAGGGCTGGTTGTGCTGCTGGAACCGACACGAAAGGTTCCCAACGGTTGTCGGCTATTTTAACGCCTTGATGCAACAACGCGAGCGTAGGCGGTTTGAAAACGGGAGAAACGCTCTTTGTTAGGTGGGCGAGAGCGAACAAGAAGGGCAGGGGTGAAGAGGGCCGTTTTAATCTCCTCTTCACTGCGCCCGAGAATGGCGAGAACAAGAGCCGTCGTGGCCGCGGCGCGGTCGATGGCATCTTTGCAGCTGATGTTTGCTGTAGTGGGCTGCTCTTGCTGGAGGATGTCGATGATGTAGTGGGCGTGGGCTAGTTCGATAAAATCGCCACGCTCTTGTTCATTCAGCGTCTGCGCTCTTGCAAAGTAGCGCTGGCTCACTGCATCAAAGACGCGCTCGATGCGCTCGTCTTCCAAGTTGTAGTGCGTCTCTCCGAGCAATTCCGCACAAAACTTGGCATGAAAGTCGACGACTGTGATCGAGCCCCTTACTTTTTGACGCCAGAAGTCGGAATTTTTCGCGAGACCAATCACTTTAAGTTTGGGTCCCTCAAAACTTTCGATCATGCGCGAACGGATTTTATCTCGCCCGAGCAGGCTGTGCCTCTTTTGCAGATTAATGTAGAGGTGCCTTTCGCCTTCACCGAGCCCTTCGATATAGGTGCGGAATTCAGGAGTAATTTCCGTACTCTCTATGCCTCGTGTACGCGTTGCCGTCCCCATGCGGATAAGCTGTGTAGGACCAATGTCGCAACTATGGTAGGGAATGTTGCGCTGCACAATCGGGTCATAATCGATATTACTCTCGCCGCGCAACCAGGAGAGTACATGCAAAACCCAATTAGGACGCGATTGCTTCCACAGCTGCGTCCATACTTGGACAATTGTCCCCGGAGGCAACGCTACTTCTACGGGGCGTCGTAGCAAAATCGCCTTTGCTTCGGCAAAGGTAGGTGCGGCACGAAAGGCATCGATCGTTCGCCGGTAGTTGGGGAAAAGGGCGTAGGTATCGACCTGCAACGGGAAGCAGCGGTTGAAAAGAGCCTGAATGGCGTCATTGAGAGACTTACGAGCTCTCTGACACCAAGTGAGAGGAGCGTGGGCGGGCTGTACGACACCTACTACTGACATAGTGTTTTTCGCGGTGGCCACTTTTTGTGCCACTCAGGTATCCTCTTTTAGCCATGCTAGCATACCAAGGACTCGAGGAATTCCACAACCGAAGCCGTAAACTGGAGGAGATCCGCCAGCTCGGGATCGACCCCTATCCGGCGCTCTTTTCCCCTACCCACACCGTCGAGCAAATCGTATCGGAACACACCGGTCCTGTGGGCTCTAGCGAAGAGGCTGAAAGCGGGTCGACCACTGCCGCCAGCCTAGGCGGCCGCTTGATGCTCTTCCGCGCCATGGGCAAGAACGCCTTTGGCCAGCTCCAAGAGGGCAAAACCCGAATCCAGCTCATGTTCAATAAAGAACATAGCGACTTGAAGTTCATCGAGAAAAAGCTCGATTTAGGTGACCTCATTGGCGTGAAAGGCCACCTCTTCCGCACGCACAAAGGAGAGCTGACCCTCTACGTAAAAGAGTGCACTTTGGTGTGCAAATCACTTCTTTCCCTGCCGGAAAAACACAAAGGTCTAGAAGACAAAGAGATCCGCTACAGAAAGCGCTGGCTCGACTTGATCGATCATAGCGATGTCTTCACAGTCTTTGAAAAGCGCTCAAAAGCGCTCTTCGCCATCCGTGCCTTTTTCCATCAAAAAGAGTTTCTGGAAGTGGAAACGCCCATCATTACGAATACGTATGGCGGAGCGCAGGCAAAGCCCTTTACTACCGAGGTCAACGCCCTCGATCATGAAACCTTTTTCCTACGCATCTCTCCCGAAATTGCACTCAAAAAATTGATTGTAGGCGGCTTCCGTCGTATTTTTGAGATCGGCAAGGTCTTCCGCAATGAAGGCATCGATAAGACGCACAATCCCGAGTTCACCATGATGGAGTGCTATGCTGCTTGGTGGGACTACAACGACATGATGCGTTTTACCGAAGGGCTTTTTGCGCATGTAGCGCAGGCTGTCAATGGCACAACCCGTGTCTCTTGCACCCATCCCAAAACGGGGCAGCCGCTCGAGATCGACCTGGGCAAACCATGGAAGAAGATGACCATGAAAGAGGCCATCCGCGTCTATGGCAAGTTGGATGTGGACGCGATGGATGAGAAAGAAATGCGAGCGAAGCTGCCGGGCCACGATCCTCTAGAGCTGCAAAAGGCCACCCGAGGTCTTTTGATTTCGATGTTGTTTGAGGAGTTTGCAGAAGAGCACCTGATTGAGCCGCACCACATCATTGACCACCCCATTGAGACCACTCCCCTCTGCAAGCTGCACCGCGATCCAAAAGAACGCGCTGAGGGCATTGTGGAGCGCTTTGAGAGCTTTATCCTCTGTCACGAGATGTGCAACGCCTATACTGAGCTCAACGATCCTGAGCTGCAGCACAAGCTGCTCGAGCAGCAAAACGAGCGCCGCTTGGCAGGCGACGAAGAGGCCAACCCTCTCGACGAGGAGTTCTTAGAGGCCATCTGTCAGGGCATGCCGCCTACAGGCGGATTGGGCATCGGCATCGATCGCATGGTCATGTTCTTGACACAAGCCCCCTCGATCCGCGATGTGCTCTTCTTCCCCTTAATGAAGGTTCGTTCGTAGAGAGTTGGCCAAGGAAACTCCATGCGGAGTGATCTTGATACGGCCATACTCTTCCCAGCGGACGAAGTTGGTGCGGATCAACGTCTTCACAAAGGTCGTGGCCATTTTGGGAGAAACCCCTGCTTTGGCAGCGATGGTAACGACATCGTGTGCTTTGTCTTTGCCCGCCTCCAATAGAAGGACCAGAAAACGCTCTTCTTTGGTCATCGTTTTTTGATCCTGATCCCAGTGGGAATATCTTCGATAACGTAGCCTTGCGCCGCAATCTCATCGCGTAGACGATCCGCATCAGCAAAACGCTTTTCTTTGCGCGCTACTTGCCGCTGCTGAGCAGCCTCTGTAATCGATGTGGGAATCTCTTCTTCCGCGACGCAAATCACTCCCAAAATGCCGTCCACACGCTCAGTGAATTGCTGCACAGCGTACGCCTCTTGCGAGGACAGCTTTTTCGCATCGATGCGGGCGTTGATTTCACGCACAAAGTCAAAGAAGGCGGCTAGCGCGGCGGAAATGTTAAGATCATCAGCTAAGGCCTCTTCAAAACGTGCTTTGCATGGTTCGATAAAAGCAGCATCGCACGCACCGGGTTGGGCAATTTCGCTTACGCGGCGATAAAAATCGCGCAAGCGGTTGACAGAGGAGCGCGCTCCTTCCAGGCCGGCGAGAGTGAAGTTGAGCTGCGTTCTGTAATGGGTCTGCAGCAGCATGTAGCGCACTTCTAGGCCTGTAAAGCCCTTGGCCAGCAGATCGCGCAGCGTGAAGAAATTACCCAAGCTCTTCGACATCTTCTTGTGGTCGACCAAAAGGTGCTCAGAGTGCATCCAGAGGCGCACAAACTGGCAGCCAAAACAGCCCTCGGATTGCGCAATCTCGTTCTCATGGTGCGGAAACATATTGTCGACGCCGCCTACGTGAATGTCGACGGTTTTGCCTAGCAGAGCAGAGGCCATCGCAGAACATTCGATGTGCCAGCCGGGACGGCCGGGACCAAAGGGACTCTCCCAATAGATGTTGCCGTCGCGCTCCTTGTCGAGTGCCTTCCACAAAACGAAATCGGAGATATTCTCTTTGTCATATTCGTCGGAGTTGACCCGCGCGCCCGCTTTGAGCTCTTTTTCTTCAAGATGGCTCAGACGCCCGTAGCGAGGAAATTTCGAGAGCTGAAAATAGATGCTGTCATCCGCACCGCGGTAGGCAATGCCCTTATCGAGCAGCGTTTGGATCATCTCGATCATCTGCGGTAGATAGTCCGTGGCAGCCGGATAGTGTTCGGCGGGCTGAATGTTGAGCGCTTTGATGTCGGCAAAAAAGGCCTCTTTATAGCGGTCGGTGAAGGTCTTGAGGGAAACTTTTTCCGCTAAAGCGCCACGAATGGTTTTGTCATCCACGTCGGTCAGATTCATGACCTGTTCTACGTCAAAGCCAAACCACTTGAGGGTGCGCCGCAGCAGATCTTCGAAGACATAGGTGCGGAAGTTGCCGATGTGGGCAAAGTTATAGATGGTAGGGCCGCAGGTATAAAGACGGATCTTCTTTCCCTGAGAAGAGGTCACCTCTTCTTTGGCACGTGTTTCCGTATTGAAAAGCTTAAGCACAACGGAAGATTGTATCATTTACAAGCGCAAGAGGGCAAGTAGACGCTGTTTGAGAATGGGCGCCTCGATGGTAGCTCCTAGAATGCGCAAATGTTTGAGCCTCTCCTGCAAAGAGCTCGTGCCCACATCCTTTTCGAAGTCGATGGCGCTAAACTGCTGTGTTTTTAGGTTCACAATGCTTTTGCGCATCTCCACGACTAGAATTTCGGCCAGGTCCACGGAAAGACTTTGGACAAACTCGTTCCAATCGGCACCAACCAGCAACCGTCTGCGCTCTACAGGCAGCTGGTGGACAGCCTCCATAAATTCGTCGGGATCGCGGTAGGTAAGATCTATCCCCATCCCTTTTGCTTTGCCGTCCAGATACTGCACTAGACGGTGCACTAATTCTCCGCCAAAACGCAGATCAACGCTGTCCACGAGTTGAAAGAGGTGGCGTCCAATCAATCGCTGCTGGCAGCACTGCTCCCAAACCTTGAAGAGCTCTTCGCTCTTGTTCGTCTCGCCAATGCCGCGCGCAAAACCTCCAGCAATGTTGGTATAATGGCAGATGCGCTCTACCTTTTCTCGGTCCACCGGCAGAGCGGGTAGCGCGTTCAGCACCTCAGCAAAACGATGGCTTAAGGGAATCCTGAGAAACTGTTCTGCATGGGGTCCTAGAAGGATACGCAGGCGATCCCACGCCTCATTTTCTTCCGCCTCTGTGCCATATAGACGCAGTACATCTGCAATACGACGCGCCTTGCTCGCCTCTCTTTGTTGGACATAACAGGCGGCAATGGAGCTTTGTGCAGCTTTCTTCTTTTTAAAAAGACCGAACAATCTACTGCCCACCCTTCATGTTCTGCGCCACGGCCATGATCAATTCTGCCAGTGACTGAATCAGCGAAGGGGCTGTCTGCATGACCTCTTGGTAGTAGAGCATATAGAGCTTCACCTGGGACTGCGTTGTGGTCTGCATGGAAACGATGTTCGAACCACCGTTCTTCGCTCCGCGGTTGAAGTTGTCCATCGCGTTGTTAAATCCATTCGAACCGCTAATCAACCCGCGCATATCACTTTGAAACTTCCCGAAGGTCGCCGGAGGGTTTTGTCCTGGAGGACCTATTTTCCACGCCGTTGGTGGGAAAGTAATCTTTTTCTTCCCCCCGCCAGCGGTAAATACGCTCAGCTTGGTGTGCCCCTTGAAGTTGGGGTTGAGATAGATGTAATCTTTCGCCGTGCTAGGCTTGCCTGCCCCTTTTTTACTGCAAAATCGATCACTAGCCGCAGAACCAATACCACAGTAACGCAATTGGTTGATGTCGTTATAGATATAGTGAAAGGCCTTTTGGACCGACTGAAAGACGCTACGCATCGAGCTAAAGCACTTAAAGCGATCTCCTGGCTGCGTGCCCCCAATGAAGGCATACTTGGGAACCATCTTGCCGCTGGCATCTTGAGTGACCCCAGAAAAGACTTTCTTTCCGTTAATGGTCCAAACAATGCCGCGTGATGGATCAGCAACCATGTTCGCCTTGCCTGGCACTCCCGCCAAACGTTGCAAATCGCTGAGATAATGCTCTACATTCTTAAAACCGTCTTGCATCCCTGGCCAACCCTTTTGGAAGGCAGCAATGTCCTTAAAAAAGTCGGTATTTCCACGAGTGAATGAAGCTGGCAAATTGCAAGGCCATCCTGCCACCTGAAAGCGCTGCTCGATGGTCAGCATGCCGTTGAAGATGCGTAAGCCCTCGCTCTCATTGAGCATCATGGCGTTAAACTCTTGCATCTGGCTGCCGATTGCACCGAGTAATCCATCCGATCCCCATACCCAATGGCTCAAGACATACCAGGGGCTTCCCGAAGGAGCAACGGGCGGTGGTGCAGGAGGGGGCGGCGCAGGAGCAGGAGCAGGAGCGGGTGCGGGCGCAGGAGCAGGAGCGGGGGCGGGCGCGGGCGCAGGCGCAGGAGCAGGAGCGGGGGCGGGCGCAGGAGCAGGAGCGGGGGCCGGGGGTGGAGGGGGGGGCGGAGGGGGAGGGTGATGAGGCACTCGTTTGCGTGTCTGATCTACAATAAGGCCGGCCCCTCCTCCGCCTCCACCACTGTTGACCTGATCAACAGAAGGAAGAACGGCGGAAAGAATGGCGCCCAGGGCGTTGGCGATTTGGCGGTAGTTGAGCCGAATGTTGTTCACATCGCTGGTGGGATCGGTAAGAAGAGGTTGCAACGCCTGAAAAAAAGCGCGCACGGAGGCAGCATCCGTATCGGGCAGATTCAGCTTTTGTAAGACCTCACTAACAGCCGCCTTAAGCCCTGAACTCAGATCATTAAGGTCTGCATATCCCTTGGATTGGTTCAGCGCGTTACTGGCCACTTCCAGCTCGAGCAAAGCTTGTTGCAACTTGGGCGCGAGAGTTTGCGCAGCTTCGTCTATCTTTGTAGGTCCTAAGTTTGAGCTATAGATCTTGGCAAGCTGTTGCCCTAAAAGAATCAGGCTCTGCGTAGCGTTGTCGACCCTGGTTGCATCAAGAAGAAGCTTGGTCTTCTTTGCTGTTTTAGTGGGATTTTGGGACAAATCGGTGAGGAATTCTACGGCAGAAGTGGGTGCTGTAGCAAAGCTGATAGAGGCAGCGGGAGAGGGAATTTGCGTTACGACCGAAGAGGTTGCGGCCATCTCCGCAGCAGTAGGCTGGGTAATGCCGGCCAGATCCTTCTGAGCGCGCGCTTGCTGGATGCGCTCTTCCAGCTGCGTAGCCATCGATTCAAGCGTGGAGATCACCGCCGTTAGCTCTTGCGTCGCCGCGTAGGCTTGGGCCTGCATCTCCTGCTGTTGCTGCTGCTGAAGAACGAGCTGCTCTTCTTCCTGCCTCTTCAGGGCCTCTTCATCGGGTCCGCCAACACCTGGCACTGGATCATGCATAAGTCTTTATGGATATCAGAAACAGTATTAATGCGCGATCTGCTCCTCCAGAGAGCGGAAATGCACCTTGCCCGTGCCCAAAAAGGGAAGTTCTTTGATGTGAATCACTTGCGAGATTTTCGCCAAAGCCGAGAGCCCCTTGGCGCGGAGGATGTTGTTCACCTGGTCGAGTTCAAGCGCGCGCGTGGTAAAGAGCACCAACTCGGGGCGCACTTCGTTATGCTTGGCGACTACGGCGAGATAGGGCTGCTCTGCCTCCCCAATGGCCTCCACCAAAAGATCTTCAATGGCCGGCAGATTGACCATCTCCGCGCCAATCTTCACAAATCGCTTGAGACGACCCGACAACCACAGCGCCCCCGTCTCATCTAAATGACCCAGGTCCCCTGTCACATACCAGCGCTTGCCCTCAATGATTGCGAAGGGGTTCTTGGAAGGATCTAAATAGCCTGCAAAAACATTGGGACCTGCAGCAAGAACAATCCCCTCATCGCCGATGCGCAAGAGCCGCTTGAGCTCGAGGTCAGCGATCACAATCTCTACTCCCGGCAAAGGCCAACCCACACCGCGCATCGCCTGCCCCTGTCGGTTGATCGTCAAAATGGGCGAACACTCGGTAATGCCATACCCTTCAATCATCTCCGCTTGCGGCGTCTTTCGGCGCGCCAAGCTGATCAAAGATTGCGGCGTCTTTTCCGCCCCCGTCACAATCAGGCGCACACTCTTGCCACCGTCCATATGAGAGAGAAGCCCGCGCAGGAAGGTCGGCGCACCGCACAGCCCCGTCACATGGTAGCGATCCACCGCCTGCGCCAACTTCACACCGTCCGTGGGATCAGCGGCCCAAACTACCTTAAATCCCGTCAGCAGAGGCAACATGCCGGTGACGGAAAAGCCAAAGGAGTGAAAGGGGGGCAAAAAGCCCAGCAGCACATCATCGGTATGCAAATCCACTAAAGGCAGCGCAGCGCGCAGATTCTCCAAAATGTTGGTATGGGTCAGTGGCACACCCTTGGGCTTTGCCTCCGAACCGCTTGTAAAGAGGATGCAGGCCGTTTCTTCCACACGCGAGCAGGAGGCGGGGAAAAGCGCTTTGATCTTCGACGACCAATCGATGTCCAGATCTTCCAGAAAACGAAGCATGTGGTCGACGCCGACCAAATCCATCACCCGAGCTGCACGCACAAATTTTTTCGATGTCAGAATCTTCGTGACGTGAGAGGCATGGACAGCATCGATTAAGTGGCGATGCCCCAGCGTCCAGTTCAGCATCACAGGAATTTTGCCCGCAACCATCAACGCAATCGTAACGAGATAGGCCGCAGGCGTTGCCGGCAGCATCACACCGATGTGGTCTCCACGCATGTAGCGAAAGCGATCGGCCAAAGCGCGTACAGCCCGCGCACACTGTTTGTAAGTGAGAATGCGCTCGGACAGCATATCTGCAGCGGCAATCTCATTGCCCCGCAACGCACAATTTCGAAAGAAGACTTCCGGGATTGTCTCCCCTTCTAAAAGGGCCAAGGGATGACGCTTTTCTTTTTTGAACCCCGGCTCTACACGAGCATGGGTCTCTTTCGGCCTTCTGCCCACCACCACAAAAACGTCGTGGACCGTGCGCAGCTCCGCCGGCTCTGCCTCTTTTACATGCAGCTCATCATCGAGGTAGGCAATGAGCTCAACGGTGTCTAATGAGTCAAACCCCAGATCACGCGCCAAATCGCTTTCAATCTTGACCTGCTCAACGCTCTTCTTTGCAATGCGCGCAATTTCTTGCGTTACCTTAGCGCGCACTTCTGCACTGACATGATCGATGTTGCCCAGATCTTTGACTTCCCGCACGGGAATCTGCGGCACCTTTTTTGACCAGATGCTTTCGCGCACCAGCTGCGGCACCTCCCCTTCTGGACCGAAGGGACGGTTGATCCAATCTTGGATGATAGTGTTGAACTCTTGTTTATCTGTTGTCTGATACAGAGACTTAGGAGCCATTTCCAGCTCAACCAATACATGGCGACGGGGCGAAAAAAAGAAGAGATTGCACGCAATCATTCCCGCCGCTTTCAGCAAATTCTTAAGAAGGTCTTTAGAAGTGCCTCCAAAGGCACAAGAAAAGCGAGAGCCCCATAAACCCGTCGTCCGCACAAGTACGATGTGGGGATGGCTTTCATTGACAATCTCAAAAGCCCCTGAAGCGGCACGCAAATCCTCTAAGCCCGTTTTCTGCAGAGTGCCCGAAGGATAAAGCAAAACGTTATGACCATGCCGCAGCGCTACCGCTACGTTGTGCAATGCCCTTTTTGCCAGCATCTTGGAGTACTCGTTGCCTCCGCGGTCAAAATCGGGAATGACAATGGCGTTAAAGGCCCGCATAAGGGAATGGACAACGGGCAGCTCATACATTGTCTCCACCGCCAATGGGCGAGGATGAAACCGGGCTTCCAGAGCGTAGAGCAAAACGACAGGATCCAGCGCTGAGGGATGGTTGGCCAAAAAGAGCAAACTCTTGTTGTGAGCAATCGCTTCCATCCCCTTCACGGTGATCTTATACCGCAAGGAAATGAAGGCGCCCCCAATAGTGCGCAAAATACGCCTAAGGAATAGCATTTGTGTGCCAACAGTATAGGTTTGCTTTGAATTCCATCAAGATGATTGCCCATCGAGGCGCCAGCTTTGAGGCCTTAGAAAACACAAGAGCTTCAGTATTAAAGGCTTTAGAGATCGGAGTGGACGGCATAGAAATCGATGTTCGCCTCACCAAAGACGGCCAAGTAGTCCTCTTTCACAACAAGACAATCCAGGGTCGTCTGGTGGCTGAATTGACCTATCCCGAGCTGCTTCAAATGGATCCGCACATTCCCCTACTCAAAGACATCCTTGCCATTGACCGCGGCTCTACCTTCCTCTTCGTTGAAATCAAGTGGAACGCACCCGATCTTCCCGCCCTCTGCGCTGCCGTCCAGAAAGAACTTCAGGGTGTACGCAACATCCAAGTCGGCAGCTTTAGTCCAAAGGTCCTTTCGCTCATGACTGGTTTCCCGCGCTTTGCCATCGCTCACAAGAAGGCGGAATTCGAGGCCTTTACAGAGCCTGTCGATGGCTGGGCGCTGCACCACTGTTGGGCAAACACCCCCGAGGCTGCCCACATCCTCGCCACCTCCACTCTCTACTACTGGACTGTTGACAAGCCCCTTCTTGCCCGCACGCTGCGCTGTCACGGTCTTGTCACGAACAAGCCGAGAGAGATGAAAGCAGCTCTTTGTAGGTAGGAATTCCCGAAGTAAACTCGAGCGTAGAAGCAGCCGCCATCAATGCACCTTCCCCATTGACTAAAGCCATAAAGGGCGCCTTAACAAAAGCATTATAGCCCATCAATTGGCGCTGCATCCCCTCAGTAAAAGGGGCCACTTTACATTCGATTAAGAGAAGAGGACGAGCTGCAGGACCGTAACAAAGAAGATCAACGCGCCGATTGGGCACTTTCATGCCGGGCGCTAGACTTTGTAGCGTCTTCTCTACAACAATGAGATGCTTAGGGAAGCCCAGTTCCACCAACCGATCGAACCAGGCTTGCCGAACAATTTCTTCAGGCCTTTTTTCAGACAGGCTCGACAACTCCAAAATTCCCATCGGGTAGTCGATAAATGACCTTCACCTTCTGATCCTCTTCACCTTTAAAGATCATGAAGGGGTTCGAACTCAATTCCATTTTCATAATCGCCTCAGACAGCATCAGTGTCTTAAGCGGCTTCTTCTCTCTACGAATCACTTCGTGCAGTTGGAATCTCTTCGCATTTTCTGCGTCGATCTCCTCATTGAATTCATCCACTGGGTTTTTATATACGCTGACTTCCATTTGGCGCTCCTCATGGGTTTTTGCGTGATGTTGACGAATCCGCTCATGCCAACGCGACAGCAAGACTTTCAGCTTGCCTGTAGCAAGATCAATGGCTGCATACATATCATCTGCTTCGGCATGCACCTTGGCATCAAAACGCTCAAAATGAATGTCAATGTTCACTGTCTTCATAGCGCGCTGGCTGTCCAGCGTAACGTGAACATCTACGATGTGATCGGTGAAGCGATCCATCTTGGCAATCTTCGTCGTCACATAGTCCCGAAGGGCATCTGTGATCGCCATGTGTCTGCAATGTACTTGAACGTTGAATGAGGGAGAGAGTGTCTTCATGCAAACAAATATTGCACGAGAGCCATTTATTTGCACCGAAGAGGACTTGAACCTCTAACCACCTGGTTCGAAGCCAGGTACTCTATCCGATTGAGCTATCGGTGCGAAAACGGGCACCATTCTAGTGATCTTCCACCCACAAATGCAAGAGCTAGATAGAATACTGTCACGATGTTAGAAACCGTTGTTGGCATTCCTCTGAAGAGCTCCCCTTTTCAAGAAAATAACCTTTTGGTCTCCATGCTCACTAAAGAGCATGGCCTCATCACTCTTTTTTTGAACTCGCCTAAACAGACGCTTCTGCCTTTTTCTACTGTGGAATGCGTGCTCTCCAAAGGCAAAAGTGACCTTTATTATGTGCGTGAAGCAAAGCTACTGCATCCCTCTCCACAAGCACCCACGTGGGAAGTGGCCACTGCTTGCACAACGATGAGAGAGCTGCTCTTATCGCTTCCCGAAGCCACACGTGATGCGCGCGTCTTTCTTCTCCTCGCAGCAATTGTGCAGCATCTGCACCTGGCCTCCAAGCCGCAGCTGCTTGCCACCGCTTTCTGCCTAAAAGTCATTGCCCATGAAGGGCTGATCACAGACGAGCGAAAGTGCCCACAATGCAGCGGCGAGGGACTTCACTTTGCCGACGGAGAATTTAGCTGCAGCAAACATGCCGCACAGTGGGCCATTGCATTCACAAAAGAGGAGGCGGAGTTGATGGATGTGATGTTGAATTCGCGCAATTTGGCAGAGATCGATTCACTCGCTGCCGAAGCGCCTTTACTGCTCAAACTGCAGATGCTTGCGAAAGGGGGGACTTGAACCCCCACGAGATTTCTCTCACTACCACCTCAAAGTAGCGCGTATACCAATTCCGCCACTTCCGCACAAAGAAGCAAAAATCCTATCATGGTCGGCGCATATATGTACACCCCCATCATCGGCACTCTCGGCTATATTTTCGATCAGGGGCGTATCCTCATGGTCCACCGCAATAAGCGCGTAGGCGACACTCACTTCGGCAAATACAATGGCCTAGGCGGCAAGATGGAGCCCACCGAAGACGTCGTCTCCTGCATCCGCAGAGAGATCCTCGAAGAGGCGGGCGTCACGATCGAAGCGATGACGCTGCGCGGCACGGTCAATTGGACTGGCTTCGGCCCTCAGGGGCAGGATTGGCTGGGCTTTATCTTCCTCATCACGCGCATCAGCGGCAGCACCTTCACCGAAAACGCGGAGGGCACATTAGAATGGATCCCTCTCGCACAAATTCCCTCTCTACCGATGTGGGAGGGCGACCGCCACTTTCTTCCTCTGCTCTTTGACAGCGATCCAAGAGCCTTCCACGGGCTGATGCCCTACAAAAATGGCCAACCCCAGAGCTGGAGCTACACGCGCCTATGAACAAATTTTTGACTGCCGTTTTCTTCATCACGGGCAGCTGCATCGGCGCCGGCATGCTGGGCATGCCCCTCATTTCCTTTGACGTCGGCTTTCCCCTGACCGTAGCGCTCTTTTTCGTCGCCTTCGGCTACATGATCTGCACCGCCCTTCTTCTCACCGAGGTCTCCTACCACTTTGATGCAAAGGTCAGCTTCGTCATGATGATCGAACGGCTGCTGGGCAAAAAAGCGCGCACCTTCTGCTCAATCTTCTTCTTCTTCCTGATGTACGCCGTGCTCACCGCCTACACCATCGGCGCCGCGGCTTCTGTAGATGACTTTCTCTCTCCTTGGCTGACCCAAAAGCAATCGATGTTTGCCATGACCGCCCTCTTCGGCCTCGCTCTCTTTGTAGGAACGCATGCACTCGACCTCCTCAACCGCCTCCTGCTCGTCATTCTCGGCGCCTCCTATTTCGCCCTCGTCCTGGCCGGTCTGCCCCATGTGGAACTGCGTAATCTGGCCCATGTGAACCTCCACAGCTCGCTCTTCACTCTGCCCATCCTGATCTTCGCTTTCACCTACCACAACCTCATCCCCTCCCTGCGCAACCTCCTCTCCTCTCAAAAAGCGATTCGCAACGCCGTCATTGCCGGAGCCCTCATCCCTCTCTTTGTCTACCTGCTCTGGGAGTACCTCCTCCTGGGCATCCTTCCTCAGTCTCAGGCCAGTGAAATCCGCGCGCTCATCGCCCAAGGAACGCTGATTGGCGACATCTTGCGCACCATCACCGCTTCCTCCTGGATCGTCATCCCCGTGCAGATCTTCACCTTCTGCGCCATCGCCACCTCCTACATCGCCAACTCCCTGAGCATGGTCGACCTCTTCAAAAACCACTTCCGTTACCACCGCGTGATCCTTGTGCTGGCCGTCGTCATCCCACCCCTCCTCATCGCCTACTCCTACCCAGACATCTTCCTCTCCGCCCTCTCCGCCGCAGGTGCCTACGGCATCATCGTTCTCTTTGGACTCGTTCCCATCGCTATGGCGTGGAAGCTGCGCCAACGACATCCCGAAAATCGACGCCTTCTTCCCGGTGGCAAGCTGATACTTGCTCTTTTAATTCTCTTTTCTCTCACTGTAATTACGGTGGAAATAATCCGATGATTAATGCTATAATAACTCCCTAACGGGAGGTATTATGACAAATACGAACCTGCTCTTCGAAAGAATCGAGCCTCCTCGCACAACCGCCGAAACAAGCCCCGCCTCCACCTACCTACTCACCTCTAAAGGGCTAAAGACCAATGCTTTACTAGTAACTCAGACAGCCCTTGCGATCCTTTCGCAAGTCCCTATTATTAAGCCGGTTACGACCATTATCAAGAGTGTTGTTGCGCTCGGCTCTTCCCTCTACTCCAGTTACGCTAACCGCACACGCACCATCGATCTCGCGCTCTCCATTGCCGCCGTCGGTCTTACTGCTTTAGGTCTTGCTGCCGTGATCACAGCGGCCCCGGCCGTGCTCATCGCTGCAACGCTATACGAAGCCGCTCTACAGTTCACCACTGCAGCACAGCTTCTCCACAAAAAAGACTATAAAGGTGCAGCCATCGCCCTCAGCTTCGCCCTTGCCGCAACGCTCTCTGCCGCCGCTATGCTCTCGGGGTGCTTTCCCGTCACCATCGCCGCTACAGCACTGGGACTCGCTGTGACTCTCGGTGTTGCCGCTAAAGCGATTGCCGAGAAAAAGCCTCTCCAAGCCGCCTGCTACCTCGCTATGAGCGGATGCCAGGCCTATACGCTGGCTACCCAAGTCACTCAATACCGAAGTTTTGTTGCACGACGTGCTGAGCAAATCGAGCTCAAGCGTAAATGGGAGCAATTGCTGCGAGAACTCGAAACACGTAAAAAAACTCTCGACGGTCATCAAGAGCATTGGCAGTTCCGCTCCGACCACCTTCCTGTCGGCTTTGTCTACAAAGACCACAAGATCATCTCTTGGAACGTCTGCAACAGCAACTCCCTCGACTGGCTCAAAGGAATGGGGCTCGACAAGTCGCTGATCGCCCAAGAAAACATTGTGATTGGAAGTGATGGATTGACCGTTCGCGATCACATGATTGCCAAAGAGGTGGTCTCTATGCTTGCAGCAGGAGCGGATGTCGTAGCGCTACAAGAATGCGGCTGGGCTTTCGTCGATGACCTCAAAAAACTCCTTCCTGAGAATATCCAACTCGCTATCACCACACACGATCGCAAGCGCTATGACGATATGAACGTGACGCTTTTCGACTCTACCAAGCTCCACCTCAAAGAAACCTCTTCTCCAGAAATCTTCTCTTCTTCTCCAGGCCGCCTAGTCCTGCGCACTGCCTTTGATGAGTTTTCCCTCGTCAATGTCCACGTCCCCGGAAACCCTAAAGCTCCCGGCATCGACAACCTCTCCCGTTTCATGGCAACACACGACGATAACATCGCCATCGGCGACATGAACTTCGGTCCTTGGGAAGCAAGTCAACCTCTGCAAGGCAGTCGCCTTTGGCCCATTGCTGCCTACCCCACTCATGGCGGCGAGCCTCAACACCCCCGAGACACTACTGTGCTCGACTGGGCCATGTCTGACGTTCCCTTACGAGCTCTTACCCCTGACGAAGTCCTACCCGGTCTCTCCGAAACGGTGCGACTTCTTGCCTAAAGCCGGATTTCGATAGTGCTCAACATGTAATGCTCGAAACATTACAAACCTAAGAAAGAGGATCCTCTTTGACTCAAGGGGCGCTGCTGGCAAACGAAGTTTGCCACCTGCCAAAGGCAGGAACTGCCTGCGAATGCAGGCAGTTGCAGCGCCCTTTAGCCTCATCTTGCTTGATATTCTCCGTGTGCTCTGTGATCTCTGTGGTTATTTTTTTACATGATTTTTTTAAACCACAGAGATCACAGAGCTCACAGAGAAAAAGAAGCTGATGCTCTTACTGCAAAAGTCAAGGGAGCTCATCATGTCTTTGGATATGCTCCAAATGAGCTTAGCATTACATGTTTTGCGCTACCCGAATTTCCCCTTGTCATTCGACCAAAGCATCCGTTATAAATTTTTGGTTTAATGAAACGTTTTCCCGAAGGATGGGCCTCCCATCCCCCATCTCAAGTACCCTTCTTACTTCGCCAGTGGGATGACTTTGCACAAAGAGCCCCCCTCTCCGGCGTGCGCATTTTGCATAACACCCCTCTTTCGTTAGAGACGCTCATCAAACTCGATGTTCTTATCGCCTCTGGTGCTGAAGTTGCCGTTGTCGCCAACCAGACGATTCATCCTGCAACGGAAGCCATTGCAGTCAAAGCCATCCGCCGCGAGGGCCTGCCTTTTTTTGCTTCTGCGCGCGAGGTTTCGGGCACTTGGGACATTGCTCTGGACTGCAGCGGTAAACTTGCCGATGTGCCGGTAACGCGAGGGTTTGTCGAGCTCACGGGCTCAGGGACGCATCTATGGCAAAAACGCACGCCCGTCAAACCCGTAGTTTCTGTGGACTTGTCGCCCATTAAAACATTGGAAACCAGCCTAGGCACTGCCGATGGCGCTCTGCGCGCACTGGCGCTGCACACACCGTTGAAAGAGCGCTCCGTCATCATCTTTGGCTTTGGCAAGGTAGGCAAAGGCCTGGCAAAAGTGCTGCACAATGCTGGTGCCAAAGTAACAGTTGTTGACGCCAATCCGATCAGCTACGCCTCTTCGCCCTATCCCGCGTTTTCCATGAACGATTCCCGACTCTCTCCCATCATTGCCGGCGCGGACATTGCCCTTACTGCAACAGGCGTTAAGGACGCGATATCAGCCTCTTTTTCTCCCTCCCTCTTCAGAGGGAAAATCCTCGCCAACCTCGGCGCTGAAGACGAATGGGGCCCCGCTTTTTCTTCCGAGGAAGTTCTGAATGGCAAAGAAGCGCTCAATTTTTCCCTCCCCGACCCCACTCCCATGCGCTACCTCGACCCCTCTTTCTTTGCCCATAATCAGGCGGCCCTCTGGCTTTCCAATCTGTCCCCTGGCCTGCACGCCCCCTCCCCTCTTTTCGACGCCGAAGTTCTCTCTACCTGGACAAAACTCTTTAATGAGCCCCTCCCAGTCGATTTTCCCTTGTCATTAGGTCTCTGAATAGGCTATAAATTTTGCTCATTCAATGCTGGTATAGCTCAATTGGTAGAGCACCCGACTTGTAATCGGACGGTTGCGGGTTCAATTCCTGCTGCCAGCACCACCAGTTTTCTCTCTCTTCGGGGGTGTCGCCTAGCGGCTATGGCAAGGGACTGTAAATCCCTCGACTCCGGTCATCGTTGGTTCGAGTCCAACCGCCCCCAACATTTACCACATCCTACTAAAAAACCAACCTTCGACCGGGCAGCAACTCTTTCGAATAATAATTGGGCAGCAATTGCTGCCCAACTATCATTCATTTAGCTGTTGAAGCCAGGATCGAAAAAGATCGGTGACCGCCTCAGGCCTTTCCATGGGGCTCATGTGGCCTGAGCCTTCCACAATAGCCAGACGGGCGTTCAGTATGCGATCTACGAGCTCTTGGTGCTCTTCTAGGGAAAAGTTTTGATCCTGAGCTGCGTGAACCACCAGCGTGGGGCAAGTAATAGTGGAAAGAATCGAAATGCATTCTTTTCTTGCCAACATAGCCAGCTGTTGGTGAATAAATGCCTCCTCACCCACCTCTAAGAACATTTTCTCCACATCGCCCTTTGCACGAGCGTTAAAGACAAATTTTTCTACAATTTCGCCCACCACTTCGCGAAACTGCCCTGCACGCACCCTCTCAATCAGTTTTTTGCGTCGGCCCTTTTTCTCTTCCGAATCGCAGCGCGCAGTCGTATTGAGCAGGCAGAGTCGGCTTACACGCGCTGGGGCACTGCGCATGACCTCTAAGCAAAGCCAGCCCCCCATAGAATGGCCTGCAAGAGCAAACTGCGCAGGAGCTCGGTCTAAAATGCCCTGAACCATCTCCTCCGGAGTGCTTTGGGATGGCGAGATGACTTGAATAGAGGCTATGTCGTTTAACTGGCTGATCTGGTGCCGCCAGAGAGCCTGATTCGACAAAAGACCGGAGAGAAGAACCAGAGGAATGCTCATTCTTTTCGCCAGGAAGCTTCCCAACCAGCTCGCAGCTCGGCTGCAAGAGCTCTGTCACCAAGTGCCCCAAGAGCTCTTTCTAATGTCTCTCTGTCTTCTGGTTTGCTGATACGCCTTATGGGCGCATCCCGTCCTACGATGAGTAGCCGCAACAACTCCCGATCTGCCTTTTCCGCTGCCTCTACCATTGCCCAAATGATGGCAAGATCTCTATTTTTCTCGTCAGTAATCCGCGACCAATAAGGCTCTGCAAGCAGCGCTTGCACAAGCTGCCGGCGCCCTCCTCTTGCAGCCCTCATACTTGCAAAGGCCAAAACAGAATTCCTCATATGCGACCAATAAGGCCCTGTTTCCTTGACTAACTCGTCAAGCAACTCTTTTCTACCGCTCTCAGCAGCTCCCGTTACTGCGTGAAGCAACACATCATTTTTGCCTTTGACCGTCAATCGCAGCCAATACGGACCATCTGCACGCAGCAACTCTCGCAAAGCTTCCACCTGACCACTTTTTGCAAATCCCTCTGCTGCCCCACGAAGTGCTCTAGCTTTCCTCTCATCCGTTATCAGGCGCTCCCAAGGCCCATCTTTTGCCAATAACTTCCACACCAACGCAACGTGTCCGGCGCCTGCAGCCCCAATAGCGTCGATCACCGCTTCATCTCGCGCCTCATCATTTGTAAAACGCCCCCAATACGGACCTTTCGGGTTCAGCAACTGCAAGAGAATTCTTTCGTCACCTTGTTCCGCGCTTGCCCGAATCGCATCCCAAAGGGCTTGATCTTGTCGATCGGTTTCCAAGCCACGCCAGCCACGGGAAATGCGGCTCCAAGGCCCGTCTACCGCAAGCAGTTTCCAAAGAAGAACATCATCTCCTGCTTGTGCAGCCGAATAGATTGCCGCGCGTAAGCAAGAGTCCCGCTCATCTTCTGTAAGCCTCTGCAAAGGCCCCTCTGCAGCCAAAAGTGGCAGCAGAAAAGCCTCATGATGGCCCTCCGCTGCCCACTGGATGAGCTTTTTCAATCCCGCGGAATCTGCCGGTAGCAGCTCTCGCACAAGAACTGCCCCACCCGGAGCTTCTATAAGAGAGGAGAGGATGTAATTATTCACCAACGCGTCTTCTTCTTTGAGCGCTCGAGCAAATGATCCCTGCAGTGCCTCTGTCCACGCCAGCTTGTCGTTTCCTTCATGCTGCAGCCTGGCCAAATTCCGTCGCAGATCCCCTACCCATGGACCGCCTCCTGCCCTCTCCTTGATGAAGCGAGCCAGTTCTTGCGCGAAAGGGAAGGGTGAGTTTTGGCAATAGGCAACAATTAATTCCGGCGCTATCTCCCCTCGTGCTCGCGCAGCTGCCATGAGCCCGGCTATGGCTATTTTGGCAAGGCGTGACGAGCCGTAAAACTCCGCCACAGCAAGCAGGTTCAACGCATCTTGTTCATCTTCTACAACAACATCTGCTTCAGCACCTAAAAGCACCCTTCTCGCCGCTTCGGAAAGAACATAGTCGGCTGGCGCATGCTCTACTTTTCCCTCAGCAACGTTGATCGACCGTATATCGATCTCTACCGTTTCCGGCAAAACGGCAAGCTCATCTCTTCTTAGCCTACTCGCTGCAGCAATACGAGATTGCAAAACCTCACTCACTCGCCCCACTTTGGCAATGATTTTTTCTGCAACAGCGCGATCCTCTTTACTCAACTCAGGCAAGCGCCGACCCAATTCTTCGGCAATCCTTAGCTCGCCCCCAACTGCTGCCAGCGTGCGCACACGGCCCGCCGCCACCTGAATCTTGTCGTCAACGAGCTCTAAAGTCTCATCGCTATCGGGTCGTAAATAACGAGAAAGGTCCCCGAGGGAAATACGCCCGCTCGAACCTCCTGATCCCGCACCTGCTGCCGCTGCCATGGATAGCGTTATAGAATATTGATCGGATACCTGCAACTAGCGCATGCTAGGGGGCAGTCACACACCATGAGAAAGGTTTTTTGGGAAAATCCCTATCAACAGGAACTGGCCACCAAAGTTGCCTCCGCACAGGGCAATGAGGTCCTTTTTACAGAAACCATCGCCTATTCTTTTTGCGGCGGCCAAGAAAGCGATAGAGCGTGGGTGAATTCCCTTCCCGTTATGGGCTCTCGTAGGGAAGAAACACTCATTTACTATCTCCTTTCCGAAGGACATGGATTAAAGCCCGGTGACGATGTCCTCATGACCATTGATTGGCCGCGCAGACATCGCCTCATGCGTCTTCATTTCGCTGCAGAGTTGATTCTTGAAATTGTGACGCAAAACTATGGGTTAGAAAAAGTAGGAGCCCACATTGCCGAAACAAAATCCCGCATTGATTTTGTTTTTGATCAACACATCTCTACCCTGTTTGACGCGATCTTGCCAAAGTATGAAGCGATCATCCGTCAAGATCTGCCCATTCAAACGGGATATTCTGATGTCTCGACCCAAAGGCGCTACTGGAAGATTGACGGGTTTGCACAAGTTCCTTGCGGCGGAACGCATGTGCGATCCACCGGTGAGGTAGGATTTGTTTCGTTGAAACGCTCCCGCTCCGGCAAGGGCATTGAACGCATAGAAATCTCCCTCTCTGATGCAGGATAAAATGATGGCCTTTATACGATACATGTTGATCGCTCTCTTCATGAGCTGCGCAGGTGCGCAGGAAGCCCCTCAGTGCTCCTCGATCCTTTCCTTTGCAGAACACCATTTACCCCACTGCGGAGTTCTACGTCAGTCGCAAGACCTAGTCTATGTTGATGTGGACGACAACTACATTCACAAGCTCGCGGCCCTCCTCCAAAGCGAGGGGTTTGTAGAGCCCCCCTATTTTCAAGAGGGCGATGGGGTTGGAGCACACATTACGGTCATCTATCCCCACGAGATCGCCCAGTATGGTATTGCCCAAATTGCCGAGTGCGGCGAGCTCATCTCCTTTACTCCCCTGCACTGCAAAATCGTCCATCCTCCCCGATTGAACGCCGACGAGGTCTATTTAATTGTTGTCGATGCCCCTCAGCTTGACCAACTACGAACTCGGTACGGATTGCCTCCCAGTCAGTACGCCTTCCACATCACCATCGCTGTCAAACCCGCCGCCGCCGCATGAGCACTCTCTGTCCTTGCCACAGTAAACAGCCCTACGCAACTTGCTGCGCTCCCCTTCATCGCGGAGAACCCGCTCCCACAGCTCTTGCTCTGATGCGCTCGCGCTACTCAGCATATGCTCTCGCACTGATCGACTATCTTCTCTGGACAACACACCCGCGCAATCCGCACGTGGCAACACGCGACCAACTCGCCGCTTTCGCCCGTAGCACATCCTTTGTAGGGCTCGATATCCTCTCTGCCACGAAAGATACTGTCACCTTCAAGGCCTACCTCAAACAGGGCGGTAATGACGTCTCCTTCACCGAGCAAAGCCTCTTCATCTTTGAAGAGGGGCGCTGGCTATGGCTGGACAGCACGCGTCTTTCCTAAACGTTTTCTGTCGCAACAGGCTTCTTCACAATCAAATTCCAAACACGTTCGAAGAGACTGCAGAGAGCGCCATTGGCGAGGACGTTGCAGCAAGTGACGATGGGGTCGAGGAGAACGTTGAAGGCCAAGATGAGGGCGATCATTTCAGGCGTGAAGCTGAGGTAGTTTTCGTAGATGGGCAGCATGATGAAGATGGCCCCGCCAAGGACGGCGGCGGTAGCGAAGCGGGCAAGAACGAAGACGACACTGAAGAGCATCCAGTCCGCAAACGGTGGAGGATGGCCGTTGAATTGACAGTAGATCAGGAAGCAGAGGAAGGCGTTGGTGATGCAGTCGCCGATTTGCTGGATGTTGGTCGTGGCAGGAATGACCGCTTTGGCGAGGTCGGGATTGTCGAGGTTTTTGGCAGCGCCTTCGATAGTAAGGGGCATCGTGGAGAGGCTACAGCCCGAGCTAAAAGCAAGCGCCCCTGCCGGCAGGAGATTGCGGATTCTTGTCTTCAGCGTCCCTTTGCTACCAAGGGCGAAGAGCGCAAGGATGTAGACGACTAAGATGGCGACGAGCCAAAGCAGTACCGTGTACTGACTCACCATCTGCTTGAGCAGACTTCCCTGATACATGCGCGCAACAAATCCGAGCACAAAGAGCGGAATGAGCCGGGCGAAAAACTGCGTCAGAATGCGCTCTACGCCCTGTTTGCCGCGCGCGATGAACTGCCGCACGAGAGGAAAGCGAAAGGCGGCAATAAGCCCCAGAATAATACCGACGATCGTTCCCTTATCCGCTGACCACCACTGCGGTTTCTCCAGCGGCAATCTCCACAGGGGCGCAAAACTCTCTTGAAAAGTGGCGGTGTCTACGGCGGGCAAAAACGTGGCAGCGAGATGGCCTGAGCCAAAGGCGTAGCAAACGCTGGCGAAATTGGAGAGCGCTTCGAAGAGGAAGAGAACGAGGATAAAGAGCGGCGCTTTGCTTTCAAAAGAGCAGATCGCATGAGCAATAAAAAAGCCCACCGTTACGGGCAGCACCCAAAGAAGCAGATCTTTGATGAAGAGACTGATGGTGTAGAGCCCCTGATGCGCTTCTATGGGCAGATGAGCCGCCAGCAGTAGGTAGAGCGTAATGCTCAAGATAATCTGCACACTGCGCTGACGCAAAAGAGAAAAAACCACTTCTTCCCGATCTTAGTGCTGGCTACTGGAATTCTTCCAGAGAAAATTACAGCTTGCCGAGCTCGCGGGCTTCATGGTCAATAAGACCTTTTTGAACAAGAACGTCCCAGTTTTCGCGCATATATTTGGGGAAGGTGTCGTTTTTGGGGATGAGGGCCATCTCTTTGCGGACGCAGGCGTCGACGTGTTTCGGGTCTTTATTGATGGGCAGGTCAGCTTCGGAGTGGGAGAAGGCTTCGAGCTTTTCGACGTACGTCTTGAGGCCGCCCACGTTGCTGAAGTGCCAGCCGCTTTTGGGCAAGATCTTCGCTTTACCACGCTTTCTGTACCACTTGCCCCGCTTGGTGCGGGCAGCGCGCACCTGCTCGGGGGTTTTTTCCAAAAAAAGGGAATAGTGGCAGACGGCAGAACCGATCCAGGGAAGGGCCGATTCGCGGTTGAGGAACCAGCGGTAGAAGTAGCAGTCGCTGGAGACAATGCCGGTTTTCCAGCGCGCCAGGGTAGAGACGAAAAGAGGAATCTTGCGAGCATCGATGAATTCGTCTAAGTCGGAGATGATGATGATGTCTTTTTGACTACATCCCTTCAGGCCGCGCATGATTTGGTTGCGCTGCCACCTCTCTCGATCCCAAGGGTCGGCAAAATCGGTTTTCTCTAGCTTTACGTAGATGATCTTGTCGCTGTATCGCGCAAAAAGAGCGCGGTTTTCGTGGAAATGAAGGGGCTTGTCTTTGCCGCGAAAGGTGTCCTCAGCTTCCACAAGCACGAAATAGTCTACACTGTCATAAAGCTCCTCCAAACGAATGAGCAGAAGATCTAACTCATTGAAAAAGATGAAGCAGTCGTAGATTTTTGATCGTGAAAATGGCATTCGTTCAAAGATAAAAGTAACCCTCCTTTTTTGAGAAGGAGGGGATTTTTTAATCCGCCACGATAGAGAGTCGAGCGGTACTTGTGGAGCGGTGTGCGTAGAGCACAAGCGCTGTCATGTGAGGGATCGCCATCGCCGCCATGAAGAGGTCGATCACTGACCAAATCACCGTTACTGAAGAGATGGCTCCCACCACAATCATGATCGCCGTCAGCCCCAAGTAGAGCTTTCTGCCCTTGCCGCTAAACAGGTAATCAAAGGCTTGACCGCCGTTGTAGCTGTTGCCCAAGATCGTGCCAAAACCAAAGAGGAAGGCGCTGATCGAAACGACAGCAATCCCTGCCGTGGAAAAATAGCTCTGGAAGGAGGAGGCGACCATGCTAATGCCGATCGGGAGATCGGGGTCGGCCCACGTGCCTGTAATCAGCGCGACCATGCCCGAAAGAAAGGCAACCGCTCCGGCCGTACAGGTCGAGATCATTGCCAAGCTACCCTGCTTGTCGCTGTCCTCTGTTTCGGCTGCAGAGTGCGGAATGGACTGTGTTCCCACTCCCGCTTCGGAAGCCTGAGTGCCCTTAAAGATCCCCCAACGAAGAGCCATCACAACTCCGCCCACCATCGCCCCACCGACGATCTCTGTGGGATGAACGAGGGAGCTGAAGAGAGAGGCAAAAAGAGCTGGCAGAGCAGAGAGGTTGCTGAGAATGATCCAGAAGCTTGCTCCCACGTAGAGAACGAACATCGTGGGCACCAACTTCGAGGAGAGCGCTGCGATACGCTTAATCCCGCCCACTAAGGTGAGCATGATGAGGACGGAGAGAGCAACGCCGGAAGCCCAAACCGGAACGCGGTAGGAGCCGAGCAGGGGCGAATCAAAGATGGCCGCTAACTGGTTTGCCTGCGCAGCGGACCAAGCCATCATCAGAACAAAGCAGCTTAAGGCATACCAGGCCGCCACTTTGGGCGAAAAAAGCACCTTGAGGTACTGCATCGGCCCCCCCGAAATCTTTCCCGAGGCATCCTTTTTGCGATACTCGATGGAGAGCTTGACCTCTACGTAGGTCGCTGCAGCGCCGATAAAGGCCGCCAGCAAAAATCCTAAAAGCGCTCCAGGACCGCCCAGGCGAACGGCGATAAAGGGACCCACAATGGTTGAAATGCCCAAAGTCGTCGACATCGCGGTCATCAGTGCCTTGTGAGGAGCTACCGTATGGGCAGAGTCCTCACTCTTGCGAAACATCGCCCCCACCATCTCGCAGAGAGCCGGGCCCACCTTCTTCTGCACAAACTTCGTGCAGATAGTGATGTAGGTACTGCCGGCCAGAATAAACAGGCATAAACCAAATAACAAGTAATCTATTGATAGTAAAAAAGCGTCCATAAAAATCCGTTAATAATAATCTCGATGAATCCTGCATCGCAGGACGGGCTACACTAAAAAGATGGGAAAAGGGGTGATTATGAATTGCAGGTGCAATTCTGCTGCTGGGAGGCGGCGGCGGCTTGGGCGGCGGACTGGGAATCGGATTTTCTACGTATCGGGTGTTTATAACACATTATTGCCTCCTTTTCGCTTCGGTTAAAGCGAATATTATTCAATTATCTCATAACTACGATATTTTGCAACCAAAGAGGTTGCAGGGAAATCGGGTCATTTGTCCATAATGACCCCTCATCAAGGAGGTTTTTGATGTTATTGTCAGGAGTTCGAAGAGCCACTTTATCTACAGTTGCAGGACTTTCTAATGCCGACCCCTATACCCACTTGCGTGCACGAGCCGTACGAATGGCTTCTGAGGCAGCAGCCGCAGCGCGATGGCGAGTGGAGTCGGGCGGAGCCTCAAGAGAAGAACTTTTTCTTTGTACGGCGGCAAAGAATCAAGTTTCGAGCTTAAAAAGGCTTTTGGAGCGCTGCGATGATGATCCCAGAATGCGCGCTGTCGTCGAGAAAGCGTTGCTGCTTCCCACTCTTTCTTCAGAAACCAAAAAGTGTCTGCGGGATTGGCAAAGCGGGTTTGGAGAGAGATCCCCCACGGGATGCTAAATGGACTACTGGTTAACGAGACTCTGCATACAAAAGGCACTCGCCTTTGTCTATTGCATCGCCTTTTTGATCGTCATCAACCAATTTAAGCCCCTTTTAGGTAGGCGCGGGCTGATGCCTGCACAGCGCTTTCTTCAAGGGCGCAGCTTTTGGCAAGTGCCCAGCCTTTTTTGGCTGCACTGCTCCGATCTTTTCCTCACTGTGATGGGATGGCTCGGTCTTTTTCTTTCCGTCCTCGCACTTCTGGGCATCGGAGATCATTTCGTTCTCTGGTTTCTTCTTTGGGCCCTCTATCTCTCCTTTGTGAACATCGGCCAAACCTTCTACGGTTTTGGTTGGGAGATTTTGCTACTAGAGACCGGTTTCTTGGCGATCTTCTTGGGGCCGGCAGATCAGGCCCCCTCCATCATTGTCATCTGGCTCTTCCGGTGGCTGCTTTTTCGCGTCATGCTGGGCGCGGGGCTCATCAAAATCCGCGGCGATCGCTGCTGGCGCGATTTGACTGCCCTTTTCACTTACTACGAGACGCAGCCCCTGCCGGGTCCTTTGAGCCGCGCTTTTCATCGACTACCGCTGGCAGCTCATAAAGCCACTGCTTTCTTCACCCATTTTGTGGAGTTAGTCGTCCCCTTCACGCTCTTCTGGCCCCCAGAGCTTGCTCTTTTCGGCGGGCTCGTCTCTCTTTTCTTCCAAGTAATGCTCATTGTCTCAGGCAACCTTTCTTGGCTCAACTACATTACCATTGTTCTCTGCCTCTCCTGCTTCAACGACTCCTTCCTTTCCCACTTTATCTCCCTTTCGCCCCCGCTACTGCACGAGATGAGCGTGGCCCATCAAGCAGTCATCCTGCTCCTCTTTTTTGCCATCGTCTACTTGAGCATTAAGCCGACGCAAAATTTGCTCTCCTCGCGGCAGATCATGAACACCAGCTTCAACCCTCTTCACTTGGTGAACACCTACGGAGCCTTTGGTTCGATCACGCGCAAACGCAATGAAATCATCCTCGAAGGAAGCCTTGATGGCTCAACGTGGCTTGCCTATGAATTTAGGGGCAAGCCGGGCAACGTCAACCGGCGCCCTCCCCAAGTCTCTCCCTACCATTTTAAACTGGATTGGCAGATGTGGTTTGCCGCGATGTCTAACTATCTCTATCACCCCTGGACCGTCACTTTGTGCGAAAAAATGCTGCAAGGCGACCGCGCCGTACTGAGCCTGCTGAAAACCAATCCTTTTCCGGACGCGCCACCAAAATTTGTGCGCGCACAACTCTACGAATACCACTTCAGTGATGGCGTAGATGGCACTTGGTGGCGAAGAGAGCTGAAAAGCAGCTATCTACCTCCTTTGTCGCTCGATACTATTTCGTCTTTTCTCGGACCCTAAGTGAAACTTGGTTGTTGCCATATTTAGGGTCCAACCCCTAATAATGGCGCTTCAAATTTTGTACCTTTGGGTTCACAAATGCATGATTCCCGCACCACCCATTTTCGTTGGGTTATTGCCAGCCTCATCTTTTTCATTACGCTGGTGAACTTCATTGACCGCTCTGCGATTTCCTTTGTGATCGACCCCCTAAAAAAGGAGTTTCACTTCAGCGACACGCAGTTTGGCATGATCCTCTCCGCTTTCGGCCTCGGCTACGTCCTGCTGACGGCTTTTGGAGGATGGCTTGTTGACCATTGGGGCGCACGGCTTGTTTGGCCCTTGGCCGCCATTACATGGTCGCTATGCGTAGGGCTACTGGGGTTTGCGGGTGGTTTTTGGGGCTTCATTACTCTGCGCTTTCTGCTCGGCGTAACGGAGGGGCCGCACTTTCCTGCCATGTCGCGCTGCATCAGCAATTGGCTGCCCCCTTCCGAGCGCGCACGCGCTTTATCACTCGGCCTCGTTGCCATTCCCCTCTCTTCTGTCATCGGTGCTCCCGTGACCTCTTACTTGGTCGCTGACTTTGGCTGGCGCGTCATGTTCTTTGCCATCAGCAGCGTCGGCATTCTCTGGGCCATCGTTTGGTACTTTCTCTTCCGCGACCACCCCAAAGATTCCCGGTTTGTGAGCCGAGAAGAGAAGATTCTCATTCACTCTTCGCAAAAAGAACCCACCGCTGCAGAAAGCTCCCGTACCGACTGGCGCTACATCCTGACGCATCCTGCACTGGTCGCCAACAACATCGCCTACTTCGCCTTTGGCTACATGCTCTTTTTTGCCACACTCTGGCTGCCGGGGTACTTTTTATCGCAGCACAACCTCGACCTCAAAAGCGTGGGATGGTATCTGACGATTCCTTGGCTCGTGGGGGCGATTTTCTTGAAAGCCGGCGGCATTATCTCTGACTGGCTCTACAAGAAAACCAAGCGCCGCCGGTTGGCGCGCTCTCATCTGATTTGGAGCAGCCAATTGCTAGCAGCAGCCTGCTTTGTCGCCCTCGGCTACACGGACTCTTTGAGCTACTCTCTGCTCTTTTTGAGCTTAGGATTAGGTTTTGGCCTCATGCCTCAACCCGCTTTCTTCAGCACCAACATCGACATTGCAAAACATCGCTCTGGCTCTGCTCAGGGCATCACTTCAAGCTGTCTTTCGCTAGCGGGAATTGTGGCCCCTGTGATGACAGGCTGGCTCATTGATCTGACGGGCAATTACCAGGGAGCCTTTTTACTTCTCGGCGGCTTGACCTGCATCGGCGTTCTGGCAGTAATTTTCTTCCATCACCCAGACTAAATAAAAAAACTTGCTAGACCTCCGAAGAGGGCTAGCAAGTTCATTAAATATGGACTGCAGTATTTACTTAAGCGAGAGAAACTTCTGTTGCTTCTGGACCTTTGCGGCCTGGTCTTTCGACGTATTCTACTGCTTGACCTTCGCGTAATTCAATACCACCCATGACGTTGCTTGCGTGAACAAACAGCTCTTTGCCACCCGCATCGGGAGTGATAAAGCCAAAGCCTTTTTGTGTGTTGAAAAATTTGATTGTGCCTTTTGATTTTGTCACGAACTAAAACTCCGTATGGTTGTTCCCAGCAAATATACCATATAATGCACGTTGCACGCCAGTTTTCTCTCACCCCCCCTCTCGTGACAAAGGATTAGATTTTAACCTTTACAGGGGGTAAAATAACTATTCTTCACTATGCGGTTCCTCCTTTTCGCGGCCTTTCTAGCCTTTAGCACACTGCACTCAGCTACTTGGAAGTGGGATAATCGGACCATTTTCTACATGGAAAAGGGCCAGGGCGACCGCCACATTCTCCTGCTGCATGGCTTCGCCGCCAACACCTACACCTGGCATAACCAGGTCGATCTTCTCGAAAAAAAGGGGTACCACGTCTGGGCCCCCGACTTTCTCGGCTTTGGCGGCAGCGACAAGCCCTGCGAGGTGGCCTACAGCTTGAGGCTATACCGCGACCAAATCCTCTCCTTCATGCAGGCCCACAACATCCCCAAAGCCCATATTGTTGGTCATTCCATGGGAGGCGCGGTGGCCCTGGCCATCGCCGTTCACGCACCCGACAAAGTCCGCTCCCTGGTCCTGATTGACTCTGCTGGTTACCCCCTGCGGCTCCCCTTGCACCTCTTCATCGGCAAACAGTGCAAAGAACTCGTCCCCGCCAACTTGCCCCCCTTTTTCACCAAAGCGGCCATCCGCCTGGCCCTCATGCAGATTTTCTACGACAGCTCTCGTATCCAAAGCGAGCAGGTCGAGGCCTACTGGAAACCCTACACCCAGGCCGGAGCCGTCCAATGCTCTTTCGCCATTCTTCAAGCGTTCAACAACGCCGATTTCCAGGCACAAAAAGAGCTCTATAAAAACATCACAGCCCCCACCTTAATTGTTTGGGGTGAACAGGATACGTGGATCCCCTTGCGCTATCAACAGCGCATGAAAAACGACATTACCCACGCCCAGACCGTCCTTATTTCCTCCTGCGGCCATGCGCCTCAAGAAGAGTGCCCCGCAAAATTCAACGCGCCCTTTATTGATTTTCTATCCCAAAATTAACTGCCAGGTGCATAAGGAAGTTTATGCTGATGTGGGCCGTAATCTTCCTAGTTGTCGCGATCGTCGCAGGGCTCTTTGGATTTCGCGGGGTAGCTAGCAGTGCCGTAGGAATCGCCAAGATTCTCTTTGCCATCTTCCTCATTCTCTTCCTGATTTCTCTCATCTACCACTTCATGACCCCTCCAGTAAATTAGTTTCCTAACGCCTTCCTTGGCTATTGAACCCCAATAGCCAAGTTTTTTATCTCTCTGCAAAAAAAGCCCGTTTCGACGTACAATTTTTTCCTTATGCGTCGATACCTCCTTTTCTTTGTCTGTCTTTTATTCTGCAGTTCGCTGTGCGCCGAAAAAACGATCGCCATCTTTTTGAACAAGCATGCGCAAGGATGGGGCCCCGAAAGTGTGAAAACGGGCATTCCCGGATCAGAAGAGGCCGTGATTTACATGGCTGATCAGTTGGCTAAGCTGGGATACAAGGTCTACGTGCTGGGTAAACCCATGCGCGGCTCACCGCACCGTTTGTGCAGCGCCAACCCTCGCTATGTCAGCTTAAACTTTGACGATGGAACGGTTTTTGATGTAGGCATTGCCTGGCGCATGCCCGATGCTGCCCAGCGCATCAAACAACGCGCGCGTACTGTTTATTTCTGGCCCGAGGATCTGTGTGAGAAGGTCTACACCGAAGAGCAGATCAACTCCTTTGACGGCGTACTCTGGATTTCCGAGTATGAACGCCAGCAATACATCAGCAAAAATCCCGCTTTTGCAAAGTTCACACACATCTACGGCAACGGCGTGCCTGCAGCGCTGGCCAAGCCCATTCAGCCAAGAGAAAACCCCTACTCCTGTATCTGGGGCTCGAACTACGCACGCGGCCTCGATATCCTTCTCGACATCTGGCCCGAGGTAAAAAAACACTACCCGAAAGCCACTCTCGACATCTACTACGGCTGGCAACACTGGGGTTGCATGTCAAAGCAAAAAGAGGCGCAGATGCGCGCGCAAGTTCTTGCTTTAGCCCCCTTAGGTGTACAAGAGCATGGTATGGTCGGTCACGATGAGCTCACACAGGCCTATGAACGCGCCTCTTTGTGGACCTACCCCTGCACAGCGCTAGAGACCTTCTGCACTACGGCGATCCGTGCGCAGCTAGCCGGCGCTATTCCTGTCATCATCGATGGCTCCGCCCTCAAAGAGACGGTGCGTCATGGCTACCGCTGCGCGACAAAAGAGGAATACCTGGCCATGCTACTGCAAACCATGTCGACTATCGACAAAGTCTCTGTAGAAGAGCGCCAAAAAATGTCCTCATTCATCGTCCAGGAGTACACCTGGGAGGTGCTTGCAAAACGATGGCAAGAGCTTTTCGAGTCCACTCCAGTACGTAACGAGCCCCCTAAACGGCGCGCGCTAACGTTTTTCTACTAGCGCAGTTTGCGTGACGAGCCACTCTGAGATGCTCTTGAAAGCCGCATCACTTCTGCGTGCGAAAGCTTCCTGCGTGCGGTAGCCAATGTGAGGCGTGAGCAAAACGTTGTCCTGCTGCGGCAGCGGCGGCACATCGTCAAATACGTCGAGAGCTACTCCAGCGATAGCTTTTTTCTTGATCATCGCAACCAGCGCGGTCTGATCGATCACAGGCCCACGAGCTGTGTTGATGAGAATCGCCGAGGGCTTCATCAACGCCAGTCGCTCTTTGTTGAGAAAGTGCTTCGTCTCTGCTGTGTAGGGAATGTGTAGGCTGACAATATCGGAGGAGGTCAGAAGCCTTTCGATCGCGACAGGTGGCACTGCGCTGCGACTATAGATAGAAACATCACAGCCAAAAGCGGAAAACCGCTTGGCCACTTCCTGGCCAATGCTGCCACCACCAATAAGTCCCACCTTTTTGCCATAAAGCTCATGGCCAATGGAGGTGGGTTCTGCTTCTGCAATGTTGCGATAAAGGTTGAGAGCCAACGCAACGGTTAATTCCGCAACTGCGTGCACAGCATATCCAGAGGCGTTTTTTACCACGATGCCCCGCTCTTGACAGGCTGCAAGATCGATATGGTCAAGACCAGTAAAGGCCGTTGAGATGAGTTGCAGTGTTGGACACGCCTCGATCACTAAGCGACGCAAAGGGCGATTGGCCAGAATGACCGCATCGGCGCCTTGTATAAACTGCGCCACAAAAGCATCCTCTTTGCCCCGCGTATCGGCTACTTCAACGCGTGCACCGCAGCTTCTTAACTGTTCGATGTATTTGCCATCGTCCAAACCAATGGGCTCAAGAATTTTTACCAGTACCATAATATCTTCCAGTTAGCACGCTTGGAGACTATTGTGCAACATAGGTATCATGGGCCTCATCATGAGCGATTTTGCCCTCTATAAAATTCTTTCCGTGGAGAATTGGGAGAAGAGTGATCACAACCTCGCTCTCCCCTCTTTTGACGAACGTTTTGTCCATTTCGCCCTCCCTGACCAGCTAGAGCGCATTATCGGCAAGTATTGGGCGGATGAACCCGTCTTCATGGTCTTAAAAATCGACCCCGAAAAACTCCCCGGACGACTGGTGCTCGAAACCAATCCGGGCGGCACAAACCAATACTACCACCTCTACGAGGGAGTGGTTCCTTTGGATGCTGTAATCGAATCGAAAATCATCATTCAAAGCGACTAATGCTCCTTCTTATCACAGCCCTTCAACTCCTCTCTGCTCAGGGCAGCGAGATTCATACGGTCTCTTCATTTCCTCTCGTCGACTACTTCTGCACCTATAGTCAAGAGGGCCAGCTACTCTGGGAAATCCCCTTTAGCGCCCACATTCTCTCTTGGGAAAAGCAGGAGGATCACTTCCTGATCTACTCCCAAGCGCGCGATGAGAAAAACTATTATCTCGATGTTTTTGATAGCGATGGCACATTCCTATGGAGCAAGACCATCCGGGGGCCTTCTCAATAAGAAAAAAACGTCATGTGGATGGCATTGAGGAGAAAGTGACAGAGGATAGAGCTTTCTACCCGGCGCGAAATCATGTACACCCCTCCGTAGAGCAGCCCGGCGAGGAAGACAAAGGCCATCAATTCCGGCTTCCAGTAGAGGTGTGCGAGGGTAAAAATGAGCGCTGAGGCAACCAGGGCCACCCACTTGTTTGTCATGCGCAACAGTTCGTGCAGAACAAAGCCGCGGTAAAAGCCCTCTTCCGCCGCTGCAACCAGGATCAGGCCGCTGGCATAGCGCCAAGGCGATACATCATTGATATGCGGAAAAACGGCTCCTACGGCAAGAGCAACGCCCGCCATGGCCACAATCCCCAAAACAGTCAGCCAAAAACCTTTTAAAACCTTCACCCACTCTTTTGCCTTTGTCAGTGGAACGACCAGAGCGAGAGGAAAGAGGCCTACAATGGGCGAATCAAAACTCAAGATGAGTCCGTTGGGAAAACGCATGGTAGGAAAGCCGGGGAGCAAATGGAATTTAAAGGCAAAGGAGGCCGCTACGATGATCCAAAAAAAGACGAAGCTTCTGCGGATAGAATAGTCATTCCACAGCAGCGCCCAGACAAGCACAAAGGCCAGCCCAAGAATTCCAATACTGTCATGTGTGTAGCCTAAAACAAGCGCTGCTAAAAGCAGCCCGCCCCAGATCTTGATGTCTCGGCGGATCCACACGCTCACAATACTCAAGGCTAGTAGTACAAAAGGGACCATGAGCCTTAAGATACGGAAAGCCATGGTTTTTCGAGAAGAAGTAGAAAAAAGGATGGAAAGGCTGGGAATTCGCCCTGAGGACCTGGTCGAAAAGTTCATTTTGGGCAGCGGCTCGGGTGGGCAAAAGATCAATAAGACCTCCTCCTGCGTCTACATCAAGCACATCCCCACCGGCATCGAAGTGAAGTGCCAGCAAGAGCGTTCTCGCGAGCTCAACCGGCTCTTTGCCCGAAGGCTGCTCTGCGAACGCATCGAGCGGCTCAACACCGATCAGCTGACGAAAGAACAGCAGAAGATCGAAAAGATCAAACGCCAAAAAAGAAGGCGCAGCCGCAAATCAAAGGAGAAGATGCTGCAGGCGAAAAAACTGCACTCCGAAAAGAAACGGCTACGAAATCCAGAGGCCTAGTAGGCTGCTCTGGATTTTCCGAAACTACCGCGTGGCTTGCCATACGAGCTGCGTGGCTTACCGAAGCTGCCTCTTGGCTTACCGCCCCATTTTTTCTTCTTAGGCGGCTGGCTTTCATCGCTATCGGCAACACGTACTTTCGGCTCCATTCCAGGAATGGTGTGCAGCACCATCTTGTGCCCTGTAAAACGCTCAATGCGCTTCACTAAGTACATATCTCGAGGGCCCGCAAAAGAGAGAGCAACGCCCATCGCTCCTGCACGACCTGTACGACCAATTCTGTGCACATAGTCCTCTTCGTTCTCGGGAAGATCGAAGTTGATCACGTGGCTGATGTTCTGCACATCAATGCCGCGCGCAGCCACGTCGGTTGCCACAAGAAAACGAATTTCATTTCTGTACATGCGCTGAATTGTACGCGTACGCTGACGCTGATTCATGTCCCCGTGAAGAGGCGCTGCATCCAGACCACTGCGGTAGAGTTTTTCTGACAGCTGGTCCGCTTGGCGTTTGGTCGCCGTAAAAATGATGGCTTGCGTCACTGTCTTGTCGACCAAGATGTGGTTCAACAATGTGTACTTGTGATCGATGTTGTCCACACCGTGCAGACGCTGTTCGATGTTTTCGTGACGCGCTTTATCGGCGCTGATGGCGATCTCGACCGGATTGTTCAGCAGCTTGCGCGCCAGGCCCATCACATTGCGCCCAATCGTTGCAGAAAAGAGCAGTGTTTGACGGTTTTTGGGGATTGCTGAAACGATGTCTTCGATCGGCTTAATAAAGCCCATGTCGAGGAGGCGATCCGCCTCATCCAAGATCAACATCTCCAAACCGGAGAAATTCACGCGACCCTGTTCCATATGGTCGATCAAACGACCGGGCGTAGCCACGAGAATGTCATAAGGACGAGAAAGATCGCGGTTTTGAGCAGGATACGGAGCGCCGCCGAAAATGCAGATCGTTCTGACTTGGGGGAGAAATTCGGTGTATTTGCGTGCCTGTGCTGCCACCTGCATCGCCAGTTCGCGTGTGGGTACTAAAACCAGCACCTTCGGTCCCCGGCCTCTGCCCTGGACTACGCGATTCACGGCCGGCAAAATGAATGCCGCCGTCTTACCCGTTCCGGTCTGAGCCGAGGCGAGCAGGTCTTTTCCATCCATGATCTGGGGAATTGCCTGCTCTTGGATCGGCGTGGGGGCGGTGTAGCCCGCAGCCGCAATGGCTTTCACAATTTCCGGGTGTAAGTTGAAGTTCTTAAAAGCCATTGTCCTCTATTTTTAGTTTTTTGGATAAATAATCGTACCAGTGTATCACGGCATATGCTTTAAAGATAGTCCTTATATGACCCGTATCATTACCCTTTTATCCCTCCTAGGAGCCTCTCTTTGGGGCTCTTTACCTCCCGCAACGGCTCTTTATGAACTCATCGAAGGAAACCGCCGCTTTTCCCACGACCAGCCCCTGCATATCAATCGCAGCCAGGAACGGCGCAGGGAAACGGCGGGCAAGCAGGAGCCCTTTGCCACCATCGTGGGCTGCTCAGACTCTAGAGTCCCCTCTGAAATCATCTTCGACCAAGGCATTGGCGACCTCTTTATCGTCCGCGTCGCAGGCAACGTGGTAGGCCCCTTAGAGCTCGCCAGCATCGAATATGGCTCTTTCTATCTGGGCTCTTCCCTCATTCTCGTCCTCGGCCATGAAAGCTGTGGAGCCGTCAGAGCCGTGCTAGATGGCACCACCGCCAATATCGAGCCCGTTGCTGAGCTTATCCAGCCCATTGCCGACCAAACGAAAGACCAACCGGGCAATCGCCTTGAAAATACCATCAAAGCAAACGCCCTTTACACAGCTAAGTCGTTGAAAAAGAACCCTGTACTGAAAAAACTCATTGAGCAGCAAAAGTTGCAAATCGTGGCGGGCTACTACAATTTTCACACTGGACAAGTCGAAATCCTATCCCCTTGAGATTAATCGAAGCTTTTGGCATTTAGAGATTAAATGTTAGCCCTTTACGCTTTCCTCATTGCCCTTACGGGGACCTTTATCCAGTTCTTCCTCAAGAAGAAGCGTCAGAAATGGGGCGTTCTTTTAGAGCTCTTTCTCCAGTGGGCCATTCCCCTCAACATCGGTGTTCTCGGCATCATCAACTTCATTGCCCACGCCTTCTTTGGCCCCCAAGTGGCTGCGGAAATCGGCTGGGCCGCCTATAGCCCCTTCCAGTTTGAAGTGGCCGTTGCCAACCTCTCCTTCGGCATCGTCGGCCTACTCTCCCTCTGGCTGCGCGGCGGTTTCTGGCTCGCCGTCGTCATCGCCAACTCCTTCTTCCTCCTTGGAGACGCCATCGGCCATATTCGCCAACAAATGCGGGGCGACTTCGCCTTCTACAACTCCGGAGCTCTGCTCTGGATTGGCGACGTAGCCATCCCCCTCCTTCTGCTGCTTACTGTCTGGGTCTACGCCAAGCAGCACAAGAATGCCCTGCTGCGCTAAACTAGCGCCCCTCTATGTTTATTCGACCCTTTTTCACCAGAGCACCCACTTACACAGTACGACTCATCTCTAAGCCCCGCTCCCCTACTCTTCAGCACAACACGTACGGGCTGGACCGTGCAGCACAGCTTGCGTTTGAATTGCTGGAGGAAACTTTTACCCAAGATCAAAAAGCAAAAGCACAGTCGCTTGCGAAGCGTTCAGTTTTACCAGCTGATCCTCGCTGATCGAACAGCCGTCACCTGCTTTTAGCGTCTTGTCTTGAATATCGATTTCCCCTTTAGCGACTTGCACCCAGATGTGGCGGCCCTGCCGGATCGTGTAATCGATGGCGGCGCCGGGGTCTAGGTTTGCCATGTACACAAGCGCGTCTTGATTGATTTTGAGCGACTGCTCTTTGCCCTCTTTAGAGGCAATGAGAACAAGGCTATTGGGCATTTCGGGAAAACTGCGCTGCTGGTAGCCAGGCTTGAGCCCCTCGCTATCGGGCTCGATCCAGATCTGCAAGAGGTGTGTCTTTTCATCCTTTGAAGGATTGCGTTCGCTGTGGCGAATGCCTGAGCCGGCGCTCATCAATTGCACCTCGCCCGCCTGGATGATTTCCTCATGGCCCATGCTGTCTTTGTGGGCAATTTGGCCCTCCAGCACAACAGTGAGAATCTCCATGTTGCGATGCGCATGTGTGTCGAACCCCTTCGTAGGGGCGATGACATCTTCATTGATGACGCGCAGGGTGCGGTAGCCCATGTGGCGCGGATCATTGTACTCGCCGAAGGAAAAGGTATGGGCCGTTTGCAACCAACCGTGGTTGAAATTTCCTCTTTCTTCAGAAGGTCTCACATCGATCATAAGTGTTGCCGCAAGGATAAGGGATAACATAGTGCTGGAAATCATGAACCTCTTGGAATTTTCTTGGAAGAAATGAGAAGAGCTCTCAATACTCGCTCTCTTATGTTCAAGTACATCCCCCTCTTTCTCGTTCTCATCACTAACATCTACTCGATGCAACTGACACGAGAGGGTTCTCCCTCTTTGGTGGGCGCACGTTTAGTGCAGCCCATGCTGCTCGATTTGGACGACCAAAAAATCCGCGTTTCCCTTCCCGGCAAACCCAGCTGCGGTCTTTCCAGCGGTGCGGTCTACACGAAAAGTGCGGAAAATGGCACGAACTACACAGCCATCTCTTCTTACAATCCATTTTATCCGAAGAATACTCAGGAGCTCATCACGGCCTTCGGCTTCAGCGATGAGGATGAGATCCGGCCTCTCGCCCAACTTCCCTCCTGGGCCGACTCCGGCGTAGAAATCGTCGACCGAGACGGGGCTGGTCAGATCACCCTAATCTGCCGCCTCTTTACCACCTCCAAGCGCCCCATCGCTCTCCTCATATCCGGTAGAGACATCGCCTATATTGATACCTTTACCTCTTCTGTACGAATTCATTAATTTGTGTACTGTAGTGCCATGCGCGCTATGGTGCTCGAAGGGCAGAAAAAGCCTCTTGTTCTCAGGGATGTGCCCCTACCGAAGGGTCCGCACATCATTAAGGTGCTCGCCTGTGGTGTGTGCCGCACCGATCTGCATATTGTCGATGGTGACCTAAAAGCTCCTCACCTGCCCTTGATTCCCGGTCACGAGATCGTGGGGATACTAGATGGTCAAAGAGTGGGCGTACCTTGGCTAGCGGGCAGTTGCGGCCATTGCCCCTACTGCCAGACGGCGCGGGAAAATCTCTGCGATGCTGCGCACTTTACCGGCTATACGGTCAACGGGGGCTATGCGGAGTATGCCTCCGTTAATCCCGACTACTGCTTTCCCATTCCCGATAGCTACAACAATGAGGAAGCTGCCCCTCTGCTCTGCGCGGGACTGATCGGCTTTCGCGCTCTGCGCAAATGCGGACAGGCGAAAACGATCGGCTTCTACGGCTTTGGTGCCTCGGCTCACATCACCATCCAAGCAGCGACCTACTTGGGCAAAAAGATTTTCGCCTTCACGAAAGAGGGCGACGGCAAGGGTCAAGACTTTGCCCGCTCACTGGGCGCAGCATGGGCCGGCTCTTCGAGGCAGCCGCCGCCGCAGCCCCTCGATGCCGCCATCATCTTTGCCCCCGTGGGCTCTCTCGTTATCGAAGCACTTAGCCATTTGCGAAAGGGGGGAATCGTTGTTTTGGCCGGCATCCACATGAGTGATATCCCTCCCATTCCCTACCCTCTAATTTGGGGCGAGCGGTGCATTGCCTCCGTGGCCAACTTGACTCGAGAAGATGGGCGCCTCTTCTTCGATCTCGCACAAAAAGCAAAAATCAAAACGACGGTAGCCTCTTACCCGCTAGAAAGAGCAAACGAGGCGCTGCAAGCTGTGCGCAGCGGCACCCTTACAGGGGCAGCCGTTCTTTCAATTGCTCAGCGCTGAGCGGAAATTCCAACACTTTCAAACGACTCGCCGCCCCCTGTACCAGCACAATATCGCGTTGCGGGAGCTGCAAAATCTCTGCTAAAAAAATGACTAAAGCGCTGTTGGCTTTTCCCTTATCTGCGGGGGCATGTATAGCAATTTTTAGAATATCCTCTTGCCAGCCGAGAATGCGGGTCTTGCTAGCGCCGGGGGTTACCTTCACATTCAATCGCATTGTTTTTTATTGGCCCAATCCTTAGACTTTTCACTTTCTTTGGGGCGTATAGCTCAGTTGGTAGAGCTCCTGTCTTACACACAGGTGGTCATAGGTTCGAGTCCTGTTGCGCCCAAGTCACTATAGTCTACTCTGCGGGAGTAGTTCAACTGGTTAGAGCACCGGCTTGTCACGCCGGAAGTTGCGGGTTCGAGTCCCGTCTCTCGCGTATAATGCCTCAACGGCGTTATTCTCCTTTTCATGCCCACTCAAGCACAAATGCGCCCCTTCTGGCACCACCTCAACGCCTTCATCTGGATTGCAGCCGGTTCCGTTTTAGCCGCCATTGGCGTGCAGCTTTTCCTGGCACCCAATCGACTGATTGACGGCGGCGTAGTGGGTCTGGCCATGATTGGGTCCTTCCTCTTTGGCAAAAGTTGGCTGCCCTATCTCTATGTTCTCTTAAACCTCCCCTTCCTCTGGCTCGCCCTCAAACAGATCGGCAAACACTTCGTCGTCATGATGTTCGTTGCGGTGATCTTCTTTACCACTGCCATCGTCGTCCTCGACTCCTTCCCCCCTTTCCACGGTGAAACGCTAGAGGTGATCTTCCTTGGCGGTGTGATCTTAGGCGCCGGTATCGGCTTGGTGATTCGCAAAGGTGCATCGCTGGACGGAACAGAAATCTCCGCCATCATCATCAACCGTCGCTACGGCTTCACCGTCGGCCAAGTCATCCTCTTCATCAACATCTTCATCTTCGCCATCGCCGGCTTCGCTTACAATGATTGGCACACCGCCCTGCAGTCGATGATGGTCTACATCGTGGCCACCAAGATCATGGATACGGTCATCGTGGGCCTAGAAGAGACCAAGTCCGTCATCATCGTCTCCCGCAGACCTAAACAAATCTCCAAAGCAGTAATGGATGAATTGGGCATCGGCCTAACGGTTCTCTACGGCCGCGGCGGCTACTCCAACACAGAGCAAGAGATCCTCTACGTCATCGCAGAGCGTCTGCAACTCGCCGAGCTCAAAGAGATTGTGCACCGAGAAGACCCCATCGCCTTTATGGCTATCGAAAACCTGCACGAAGTCATCAACGGCCGCATCACGCCCCGCATGCGCAAACGCCGAGCAGCCGTTTCTACTTAAGTTCCCGCCCATGCCGGTGACAAGCCGTGCGGAATGCCAAAGCAATCAAGAATTTTCCCTACGATGGCGTTTTCCATTTCATCGAGAGTAGTGGGTTTATTGTACCAAGCGGGCACGGGAGGCAGGATGAAGGCGCCGGCTTGTGCCAGTTTGTGCATGTTCTCTAAATGGATGGAAGAGAGGGGTGTTTCGCGAACGGCGAGGAGGAGTGTGCGGCGCTCTTTGAGGCAAACGTCGGCGGCGCGGCGGATGAGATTGTCGGAGAGACCGCAAGCAACGGCGGCTACAGTGGCCATGCTGCACGGAATGATGGCCATACCGCGGCTTTTGTAGGAACCGCTGGCGATCGTGGCACCAATGTCGCCAATGTTGTGCAGGTGAACGTGATCGGCGGCAGCAAGCTCTTTGGGGCTGATGCCTAGTTCGTGTTTGAGCATGACAGCGCCGGCGCTGGAGATAATCAGCTCAACGCGAAATGCCGTGAGGGCATCGATGAGTTTTTTGGCGAGGATCGCTCCGGAGGCTCCGGTGATCCCTATAACAATGCGCTCCACAGACTTCCGAACATAATTGCCAATGATGTTCCCGCAGTGAAGGGGAAAAAGGCAAGGGCAATGCGTCCCTGTCTCGCCTCCTGCCAGAGACGGAAAAGGCAGAAAGCAGCGGCTCCCAAAGCAGCCCAGAAGGGACTTTTCAGACTCAAATCCATGCCGGCCCAGCCCCAAAAGACGAGAGCGAGCAGAAAGAGGATACCGGCTGTGTTCTCCGCAGCATTTTCGCCCCAGCGAGCCGGAATACTGAAGAGCCCCCAGGAGCGGTCAAAGTCCACATCTTGCACGGCGTAGAGGATATCCACCCCCGAGATGAAGCAGAAAATGGCCAGACCCAGTAGCACGGCCGCAAAACTCACCGTCCCTGTCATGACGGCCCAGGCCAGAACGGGAGCGAAAAACTCAATCAATCCCAGCGTGAAGTGGCAGAGGATCGTGGCTCTTTTAAGGAGTGGGTAGAGCAGCAATAACCCAGCGATGGGAAGGGCAGCGATGCGCGTAATCCAATTGGCCCAGAGGCAAATGGCGACAAAGACAGTGAGTGAAATAATGCCCGTCCACTGCACGGACTGACGCGAAATGCGTCCGGCGGGCAGAGAGCGATTGCTGGTACGTGGATTGGCGCGGTCGATAGTTTCGTCAAAGAGACGGTTGAACGCCATGCCCGCTGTGCGCGCCGCAAGAAAGGCAAAAAAGACCGTCACTAACTGCCAAGAAGAGGTCCAGTTAGGCATCGACAAAAAGGCTGCAGTGAACGCTATGGGCAGCGCGAAAATCGCGTGCGGCAGAGCCAGTACTTCAAGAAGTTTTAATTTTGAAGTCACAACCATCCTCGATGAGCGTATCGATGTATTTCAGATCGTAGGTGTTCTTGAGATACTTCTCATCTTCCAACATGTAGAGGTGGAAGGCAATGGTTGTTTTGACGCCGCCAATGTGAAACTCGCGCAGCGCACGTTTGGCGCGCGCAATAGCCTCCTCGCGAGTCCTTCCCTTCACAATCACCTTCGCTACCATGGAGTCGTAGTTGGGAGGAATCACATAGGCGGAGAAACAGGCGCTATCAACGCGCACATGAGGACCACCGGGAGGGAGGTAATATTCCAACTTGCCAGGACTGGGAGCAAAGTTATTGGCAGGATCTTCCGCGTTGATGCGGAACTGCATGATATGACCTGAATAGGTCACATCTTTTTGTTTGATGCTGAGTTTGTGACCCTGTGCAATGCGAATCTGTTCAACAACGAGGTCAACGCCCGTTAGCTCTTCCGTAATCGTGTGCTCTACTTGAATGCGCGTGTTGACTTCCATGAAGTAGAAGTTCATGTCCTTATCGAGCAAGAACTCCACGGTTCCCGCAGAGTAGTACTTCGCCGCTTTCACAACAGCGATGGCCGCTTCCCCGATTTTCTCACGCAATTTTTGCGTGAGGATCGCACTGGGCGCCTCTTCAATCAGCTTCTGCCTACGCCGCTGAATCGAACAGTCGCGCTCACCGAGATAAACGTAGTTACCATGCTTGTCTCCCAGCACCTGCACTTCAACGTGGCGCGGGCTTTGGATCATCTTCTCTAAATAGACATCGGGGTTACCAAAAGCGGCCTCCCCTTCGGCGCGCGCCTGCGCAAAGAACTTAGCGAGCTGATCTTTGTTTTCCGCGATGCGAATCCCCTTTCCACCGCCGCCTGCAACCGCTTTGATGAAGATGGGGAATCCCAGCTTCTTCGCCTCTTTCTCCGCCTCTTCAATCGTGTTGACCACACCGTCAGAACCGGGAATGACGGGACACTTGGCCGCCTTCGCCGTCGCTTTCGCTTGCGCCTTATCGCCCAAAAGAGAGATCGCTTTGGGTGATGGTCCAATGAAAGTCAAACCGCAGCTTTCGCAAATGGAGGCAAAATTGGCGTTCTCACTCAAAAAGCCATAACCGGGGTGAATCGCATCAGCGCCGGTGATCTCCGCAGCAGAGAGAATGCTGGGCACTTTAAGATAGGATTTCGCAGAGGGAGCCTCTCCAATGCAAACGGCTTCGTCGGCATGGAGAACGTGCAGTGCTTGTGCATCTGCTTGACTGTACACGGCCACTGTCTGCAGCCCAAGATCGTGGCAAGCGCGAATGATGCGTACTGCGATCTCCCCTCGATTGGCGATCAAGACCTTTTTCATGAGACCTGAAAGAGCTTTGTTCCAAATTCAACGGGAGAGGAGCTGCTGACCAAGCTTTCTGTCACTACTCCAGAAACCCCCGCCTTCACTTCGTTCATCACCTTCATCGCCTCAATGATACAGACAACCGTACCCGGCTCTACACGATCTCCTACTTTAACAAAGGGAGGATCATCGGGTGAGGGTGAGGCATAGAATGTTCCTACCATCGGCGAAGTGATGTACTTCGCGTCGACAGAGGGTTCTGCATTGCCCGTAGATTCCACACCACGTGCAGAAGGAAGGGGCCTTTGTGCGTCTTGCTCAAAGGGAGCGGGAGAATAGTAGGGCTGGGCGTGGTGAATCACAGGATGAGCTTCTGGATGACGCTCGAGAAGAATTTCAAAATCCCCCTCCTGTTTCCATACGAGCTTATCGACACCCGCACGAATCATTGCGGCCATCAGCTCTTTGATCTGCCTATTATCCATGGCTTTACTCCCTACACCCTCTGGATGTATTCACGCGTTTTTGTGTCGACCTTGATGATGTCGCCCGCTTCAATAAAGGGGGGCACTTCCACGTTTGCACCCGTCTCTAAGGTCGCAACCTTGCTGCTTTGCCCCTTGGCCCGCTCTTTCATAGCTGTCTTCGCCACCATCAATTCCAAAAATTGCGGGAGCTCCACGGCATAGGTCTTTTCACCCCAAAAAGCGGCCTTAATCTCCACACCCTCTTTGAGGTACTGATGGCTCTCGCCAATCACCTCTTTGGCAACTAAAACATGCTCTAAACTATCGATATCAAGAAAGAGGTAGGCACCATTTTCCGGGTAGAGAAATTCAAGTCGCTTTTCTGTCAGCGAAACGTCCTTCACCGACTGGTCGACTTTAAAATTGCGTTCCACCAGCTGACCGGAACTTAAGTCCTTGAGTTTAACTCGGATAAATGGGTTTCCCTTGGCTACCGTAACCTTCATCGTCGACTCGACGCGGTAGACGCGGTTTCCCAGCGAAATGGTCATTCCCTGAGTAACAGGATTAGAAACAGGCATGGACCTCTTACAATAAAGTGGTTAGTGGCTAAATGTCTATGATTAGCCAGATTTTTAAAGATTTCGTAAAGCCTTTATAGCACCCGCCATATCAGCGTGTCCGAACAGGTAAGTGCCTGATACTAAAAGGTTTGCGCCAGCATCCAAGGCGGCCTTTGCTGTTTTGTCGCTAATGCCCCCATCTACTTGGATGTCGAGATCGAGATTCAGTTTGGTTGCCGTCTGGCGCACAAAGCGCACCTTCTCCAAGACCTCCGGAATAAAGGTCTGCCCCCCAAAACCTGGATGGACCGTCATCAAGAGGATCAGGTCGACTTTGTCCAGAAAGCGCAATGTAAGCGACTCAGCCGTTTCCGGGTTAAACGCCAGTCCTGCTCTACAGCCACAGCGGCGGATGAAAGCGATGGTGTCTTCGATGTCCTCGGTCGCCTCAAAATGGAAAGTGATCGAATTGGCCCCCGCTTCCACAAATTTCTCGACGTAGTCGAAGGGGTTGTACATCATGAGATGGACATCCAAAAAAAGATTACAGCTGCGCTTGACAGCGGCAACCGCTTTGGGCCCGAGCAGCAAATTGGGAACAAAGTGGCCATCCATGATGTCAATATGCAGCGCATCAGCACCGGCGTCCTCTGCGCGCTTCGCCTCCTCTCCCAGGCGGGCAAAGTCGGCAGCGAAGAGAGAGGGCTCGATCATACGTTTCGTCATAAGACCACTATTCTAACAGTTCGTAAGCAGTGTCGCAACACTTCCGCGGAACAATTCTTTCGCCTCTGCATCTCGGCCTCTGAGCATGAGCGCCAAATTATGAACGCCCTGCTGCTTTAAGAAGGCACAAGCCCAACTACCGGAGGGGAATTTCACCTCATTCAAATTTGATTTAATATAGCGAATCTTCTCCGCATCTTTTGATGACAGGATCAGACAGCTGCCCTCCTCATCCTCCATCTCTTTGATCTGCACTGTGCCATCAAAAGTGGCGCTATCCTCCATGGCGTCCAGAAAAAGATGGAACCAGCGCTTTAGCTCTTTAGGTTCCAGCAAACTGCGCATCACGTCGGGATAGACAGCGTAGAAAAAGTTCTCCAGCATCATCTCTTTCGAGGTGGACATCGGACCGAGGAGAACTTTGAGCGCATCATAGGCCTCAATCTGTTTCGAAAGCATGCCTCCGTTATAGTCGCGCACAGGGCCGACCACGCGTCCCAGTTCTTGCACAATGAATTGACGTGCGCGGTAGAGATCAATGGAGCGATCTTGACGCATGAAGGGCGCTTTCGGTGTCGTCAGATGAAAGACGTTGGCCTCTTTGCGGTAGCGCTTGCGCAGCATACCGGCCGGTTTTACCCGGTCTGCAACAAAGGTCGCTGCTCCCGGATTGGCAGCAAACATCTCCTCTAAAGACTTCTCCTCTTTATCACAGAGAAGGCGTAGCAAGATGATGGTAAAAGAGAGGTCATTACTGGTGTGTTCGTCAAAGCTGATGATCACTTGCGGAATATCGCGCACAAATTTGAGTTGATTTGACAGCGTCACAATATTGCGGATCAACTCCTCTTCATTACGCGGCATGAAGATGGGGTGAAGCAAGTGCTCTACTTGATCGACAACAAGGGGCTGCAGCAATTTACGGATCCTGCGCACATCGGTAACATTCAACGTGCTCTCTTTCTCTTTCACAAACTCGATGTAAAAGAGTTTCACATCGGATCTGCCCGTAAAAATAGAGATCATCGAACCCTCAATGGGACGCGCCTCGGGCACTACAAGTTGCACGGCGCGAATGAGGTGGGACTGCTCAAAAACTTCGTGTGGATCAATCAAATTCAAGCCGCACAACACCGCCGTCACTGTCTGCTGCTTATCGCCTCGCTTGAGCTGACTGCGCATGGTTTTGATCACACAATGGCGCTTTCCCTCTTGCTTGGAGAGCTTTTCGCCGATCCACTTTTTGAAGAGGTAGGCAAGGCAAATGATGCGCGACAAGGTATGAAAAGAGCGACTGGTGCGGAAGGTATCGCTGGTGGTGATCAGCAGCTGCTGCATTTCGGAGATCAGCTCACCATCAAAGCGTTTGCTTCCGCGGCGCACCAAAGAGGTGATGCTGTCTTGCAGCATTACTGTCTTGTCATCAATGGCCAGCCCCTTCGTCTCTAATATGCGAATGGCGTGATACGTTGAGGCCAGGCCAATGCGGATTTGGCTACTCAAGAAGGGTTTGCGCTTCAGAATCGACTGCAGATCGGCAGGGCTATCGACGCGCACGACCAACTCTGCGGCCGTAAGAACCTCGTCGAAAAATCCCGAAAATTGAAAGTCAGTGGCAAAAAACAGTTCACACAGCAGCTTTTTCCCAGGGACAACAAACCGCGTGACCAGTTCGAAGAAGAATTTAAAGGCATCTTGACGCGAGTAGCTGATCAGAAAGAAGGAGAGAGCGTTGGGAATAGCGGCATGCTGGCGACAATCAAAGGCGGGCAGCAACATCTTGAATGCCGCTCCAATGCCCTCTTTGTCTGTAGACTGCTGGAGTCCTTGAGGGACAGCCGCACGAACAACCTCTTTGATGGCGGCTAAATAATGTCTGGAAGCGGGATTGTGCAATCCCTGGTCAGCCAATACAGAAATGGATTCAATAAGTGCGCTCATAGTTCTTCAAACAAGGGTTGTGGACAGCGATTGCTTCCCTGACCAATCACCGTACCCGCTGTGGGCGGGTCTGCCAAAGCATGGTGAAAACAGAGAACATGTAGAGGCAAGCCATTGCGCCCAGCAAGATGAAGGCAGCGCGGGTGAAGAACGTGGTGTTTGCTGCGCTCCATGACAGCAACTGCCTCTTCAAAGCTCATATGAGGGATGAGCTGCGCCTCTGGATTGGTTTTGGGATCTGTGTTGTAGATTCCCGGTACATCTTTAAAAAATTCGACCCTTTCAGCACCCAGCGCAATCGCTAAAGCGACAGCCGTGGTATCAGAGCCTCCGCGACCCAGCGTAGTGATCTCTCTACACTGGCGGCTCATTCCTTGAAACCCGGCGACCACCACAACGGCTCCACGGGCTAAATGGGTGAGAATACGTTCGGGGCGCACCTCTAAAACGCGCGCTTCTCCGGGGCGCTCGCAGGTGATGATCCCCGACTGGCTTCCGGTAAATGAAATCGCGGCCAAACCGATCTTGTCGAGTGCCATGGCAAGCAGAGCGCAGCTCATGCGCTCTCCTGCCGAAATTAGCATATCGAGCTCTCTCTTCGGAGGAGTCTGGTTCACTTGATGAGCTAACGCAACCAACTCATCAGTGGTGTCTCCCATCGCGCTCACCACGGCGACGACTCGATCGTATTGAATCCTTCGGCGAGCAATGATTTGTGCAATGAGCCCAAAGTGCTGTGCAGTGGCTACTGCAGCCCCACCAAACTTTACGACGAGGGTCTTCATATGGTAAACTTTTCGTTAAAGACGACCACCATACATCAAGATGCACCTAATCGAAAAGCACTTTACCTTTGACGCTGGTCACCAGCTCATGCACCACGATGGAGTTTGTGCCCGTCCGCATGGTCATACGTACCATTTGGTTGTCAAAATTCGTTTTGAACATTTGCAGACCAGCGGTCCGAAAAAAAATATGGGCATCGACTTTAAGGACATCAGCAGCGTGATGAAGCCGCTACTGACAGACTATCTCGACCACCACTGGCTCAATGACACTCTGCAAACCGACTCCCCCACAGCAGAGTGGATTGCTCAATGGATATATGAAAAGATTCAGCCGCAGCTGCCGGGGCTGGAGTCGGTGACCCTGTTTGAGACCCCTACTTCCGGGGTAACATATTATGTTGCTCCGCGCGCAGGATGATGGACGACTCGTCCAGATCGACGCGCTGAAATAAGGCCCCCTGCTGCTTCATTTTGGTCACCAACCAGTCAGGGTCATGCCATTCAATGAGACTGCCGGCTTCCGGATCATTGGGGTCGCGGGCCGCAGGGTTTATGCTCTTGACGCGGCAGGCGTAGTAAAGAGTGGTTTTTTCAAAGGTCAGGTCCATGTCCCACACCTTTCCTTTGAGCGAGCCGAGAAAAGCCAGCGGTTCGGCCGTGGCCCCAAACTCCTCTTTGAGCCCCCTCCTAAGGGTATCCAAAGGGGTCTCCCCCGCCTCCATCGTCTCCCTCATCAGGATATAGATATCCCTGAAGGGGCCTATGGTGGGGAAGTGGTGGCAGGCTATTTGCCCCTTTTCGTTGATCAGGACAGCTCCCACAGAAAGATGGTAGGGCTGCTCCTTACTGGCCCGAAAGAAATGGGGCTCGGCACATAACCCAGAGGCAAAAATAAGGAATAGGAGAACCTTCAGCACAAGGGGTCATTTTGTCAGAGATTGCCTTTTAACGGTCATCTTTGCTACTCTCTTGCATTGCCTTTAGGCATAAGGAGAAACCATTTACATGTCAAAAACCGCTGGGCGCGCTTGGGATACCGAAAACCTACTCGACGATATCCCCTTCGATCAGAACGATAGAAGCGTCTTTCAATCTTTACTGAGCAGCAACGATACGGCCGCGAAAAAGTCTTCGCCCGCCGGTCAGATGCTGCGTGGCCGCATCGTAGAACTGACGAAAGATTTCGCCGTCGTAGATGTGGGTCTCAAATCCGAAGGCCTAGTGCCCATTTCTGAATTTTCTGACAACAGCGACCTCTTCTTGGGCAACGAAATCGAGGTCTATCTCGAGCAGCATGAAGACCACGCCGGCCAAATCGTCCTCTCTCGCGAGAAGGCGGAGCGCCAGCGCCAGTGGGAAAACATCATCGAGAACTGCGAAGAGGGCTCGATTGTTACAGGAAAGATCATCCGCAAAGTCAAGGGTGGTTTGATGGTTGATATCGGCATGGAAGCCTTCCTGCCCGGTTCCCAAATTGACAACAAGCGCATCAAGAATTTGGATGAGTTTATTGGCAAAACCTACGATTTCAAAATTCTCAAAATCAACATCGATCGCAAAAACGTTGTGGTCTCCCGCCGTGAACTTCTCGAAGCCGAGCGCATCTCGAAGAAGACGGAACTGCTCGAGATGATCCGTGAAGGCGACATCCGCATCGGTACGGTGAAAAACATCACCGACTTCGGCGTCTTCCTCGACTTGGACGGCATCGATGGCCTGCTCCATATCACCGATATGACATGGAAGCGTATCAAACACCCCTCTGAGATGATCTCTTTGGGCCAAGAATTGGAAGTGATGATCCTCAGCATCGACCGCGAAAAAGGCCGTGTTGCCTTGGGTCTCAAGCAGAAAGAGGGCAATCCTTGGGAAGATGTGGAGCGTAGATTCCCCATCGGCACCCGCGTGCGCGGTAAAGTCGTGAGTTTGGTGCCCTATGGCGCCTTCATGGAGATCGAACCGGGCATCGAGGGATTGATTCACGTCTCCGAAATGTCCTGGGTAAAACCTGTGACCGATCCTGCAGAAGTGCTCTCCAAAGGCCAAGAAGTAGAGGCTATTGTTCTCTCCATTCAGAAAGATGAGGGCAAAATCTCTCTCGGTCTGAAGCAGGCAGAAAGCAATCCATGGGATGATGTAGAAGCCAAATATCCTCTCGGCACGACAGTCATGGTAGAGATCCGCAATCTCACCAACTACGGCGCCTTCGTTGAGCTGGAGCCAGGCGTTGATGGCCTGATCCATATCTCTGACTTGAGCTGGATCAAAAAGGTTTCTCACCCTTCCGAGATTTTCAAGAAGGGCGACAAGGTAGAAGCGGAAGTTCTTTCCCTCGATAAAGAGTCAAAGAAGATCACGCTCGGTGTAAAACAGCTTTCTCCCAACCCTTGGAAGTCTCTTGAAAAAGGGATGCCCCTTGGTTCGATCGTAGAAGGCGTTGTCTCCAAGACAGCCGCTTACGGTGCCTTTGTTGAGCTCGACAACGGAATTGAGGGCTTGGTCCACGTTTCCGAAATTTCTGACAAACCCTTTGGTCGCATCGAAGATGTGATTCAAAAAGGACAGAAAGTGCGCGCAAAAGTGGTCAAGATTGATCCTGAAAACAAGAAAGTATCGCTCTCGATCCGCGAAATGGATCAAGAAAGCGGCTCAACCAACAACGACGACATTGTCGTATCAGCTAAAGCAAAAAAGTAACGCCAGACGGGCATGAACAAAGATTTAGTCGCTATTTTTGAATACTTGGAACGCGAGAAGGGCATCAAACGTGATGTCGTAGTCGCGGCCATCCAAGATTCGCTGCTGGCAGCAGCAAAGAAGAGTCTGCAAGGCGTGGCAAACGTTTCGATCCAGATCAATCCCAAGACGGGAAGCATTGAAGTAACATCGGAACGCGAGATCGTCGATACGGTGAGTGATTCTGCTGAAGAGATTTCTCTAGAGCAGGCGCGCGCCCTCGACCCCGAATGCGAGATTGGGCAGGTCATCGACATCACGATCACCCCCAAAGATTTTGGCCGTATTGCTGCCCAAACGGCGCGGCAAATCATCGGCCAAAAGTTGCGCGTGGCGGAAAAAGATGTGATCTACGAAGAGTACCGTCACCGCATTCACGAGATTGTCTCGGGAACAGTGAAGCGCTTCTTTAAAGGGATCAATTTGGTGGTTGATTTGGGGAAAGTAGAGGCCATTATGCCGGCCAAGCACTACCCTAAAACCGAACGCTACCAGATTGGAGACAAAATCCGCGCCATTCTCCTCGAAGTGCAAGAGACCGATAACGGGGGCGCTGAAGTGATCCTTTCGCGCACCGATCCGGAGTTCGTGCGCCAGCTTTTCGCCCAGGAAGTCCCTGAGGTGCAAGAGGGCATCATCACGATCGAACGCATTGTGAGAGAACCTGGATACCGCACCAAAATTTTGGTGCGCTCAAGCGACCCCAAAGTCGATCCCGTTGGTGCTTGCGTAGGTGTACGTGGCAGCCGCGTGAAGAACATTGTGGCAGAATTGAACAATGAAAAAATCGACATCATCCCCTACTCGGATGATCTCATCGAAGTGCTGCAAAATGCTCTTGCTCCTGTAGAGATCCGCAAAATTTCGGTGAATGAAGATGAAGAAAACCCCAGCGTATCGCTTGTTGTAGACGATGAGTCGTATGCTATCGTTTTAGGCAAACGAGGGCAAAACGTTCGCTTAAACGGGGAACTGATCGGCTATAATCTTGAAGTGCAGCGCATGAGCGACTACATCAAAGCAATGGCGATCCACCAAGTCGAGCTCGCTTCTTCGGAAGATCCTGCTTTAGACGAGACATTGGACGACAGCTACGGCATCAACTCTCTTATTCTCCATCTTTTGGTAGAAGCAGGTCTTGATACCCCTCGCAAAGTCCTCACAACTGGCGTTGAGGGTCTTTCCCAGATCTCCGGCATCAGCTCTGATTTGGCTTATACAATCATTGAGCATGTCAGCAACAAAAAAGCGTAAAACTCCATTCAAAAGTACCCTTGGCTAAGAATCTGAAACTCAAGCTCAAAAACGCCCAATTGGCTGAAGCGCTCAATATCTCTTCCGTCAGACCCAAGAAGCCCACTCTTCGCCTGCCCAAAGAGGAGCTGCCTGCAGTTTCCCCGCCCACTGCGGAGGGTGAAGAAGCGCCTAAAAGAGTGCGCGCCCGAACCAAAAAGGCGGATGTTGTTGAAGAACAACCCGCGGCTACTCCCTCTGCTGAGATTGTAGAAGAAGCACCGGCAGCTGCCCCTCTTGAAGAACTCGCACCGCCACCAGAGCCTATTGCCGCAGCTCCCTTGCCGGAAATAGAGCCTGCTGCCCCCGAGTTGCAACCAACTCCCGAGCCCAAATATGAGCCTGTAGTCGAGCTCGAAAGCGCTCCCGTTCAAGAGCCTCTTGCGGCACCACCACCACCCAAGCCGCGCTCTTCTCCACCTCCTGCACGCCAACCCTTTAGCAAGCGCGCCTTCCACACCCCTCTGCGCCCCTTGCGCGGTCCCGGTTCAACAACAGCTGCGAATCCTCTTGCGAACCGCCCCACTTCCAATGGCGGCGCAGCATCTCGACTTGGACCTACAGGACGCCATGTCAACGATCTGCTCAAGCCCCGTCCAGCCCCCGCACCCTCCTCCTCCAGACCCGCCGGCAGCTCCAGCTCTCCACGTTCCGGTGCCGGCTCTCGCTTTCCCTCCTCTCGCGGCGGTGCTGCACCCGCAGCAGCTGCACCCAACCCTTTTAAGCCCACCTTCAAACGCGAAGCGCGTCCTGGAGATGATAGCAGTGCACGCAAAGCCCCGAAATTTCAAGATGTAAAGCCACTCAAGCGCGCGAAGGGTTTTGATGGACGTGACCGCCAAGGACTCACCGCCGGCGATGATGAACGATGGCTGAAAAAACGCAATCGCCAACAGAATCAGGCAAACGAGTTTGCCGCTTCCAGGCCCACAGCCATCACCGTCCGTCTCCCCATCAGCATCAAAGACCTTGCCCAAGAGATGAAGCTCAAAGCTTCTCAACTCATTGCCAAGCTCTTCATGCAGGGCATCGTTGTCACACTCAACGACCTTCTCGATGATGAGACAACAGTACAACTCATGGGACATGAGTTTGGCTGTCAAATTACCATCGACACGACAGAAGAGCAGAAGGTACGCGTAACGAGCCAGTCCATCCAAGAAGAGATTGTCGCTGCTGACCCCTCAAGCCTTGTACTGCGTCCTCCTGTGATCACCTTCATGGGTCACGTCGACCACGGCAAAACATCACTCATCGATGCCATCCGCAAAAGCGATCGCGTCTCGGGTGAAGCAGGTGCCATTACGCAGCACATCGGTGCTTTTTCTGTCACCACAGCGGCCGGCAAAATCACTGTTCTCGATACACCTGGTCACGAAGCCTTTTCCGCAATGCGTGAGCGTGGCGCAGAAGTCACCGACATCGTCGTGCTCGTCATCGCCGGCGATGAGGGCATGCGTCCTCAGACGATCGAGGCACTCAACCAAGCCAAAGCCGCCGGCGTGACTATCGTCTGCGCACTGAACAAGTGCGACAAGCCGGGCTATAACCCCGAACAGGTCTACCAGCAGATGGCCCAACACGAACTCGTCCCCGAAGATTGGGGCGGTTCTACGATCTGCGTGCGCTGTTCTGCGTTGACCGGCGAGGGTATCCAAAGTCTTCTCGAAATGTTGGCTCTCCAAGCAGAAGTGCTTGAGCTGCACGCCAGCACAGCCAGCAGAGCACGCGGTACTGTACTCGAGTCCCATATGCACAAAGGGCTGGGGATGTGCGCTACCGTTCTTATTCAGAATGGAACGCTCAGGCCAGGCGATGCGATTGTCTTCGGTCAACATTGGGGCCGCGTCAAGAACATGCAAGATGAGCATGGCAGCGTCCTTAAAGAAGCCGGCCCCTCCTGTCCGGCTCTTATCACCGGTCTTTCCGGCCTTCCCATCGCAGGCGATGAGTTTGTTGTCGTGAAGAACGAGAAAGAGGCGAAAGAGATTGCCGAAGTGCGCCAAGAAACAGCCCGCACTCGCGTTCTCCAACAGAAAAAACGCCTCTCGCTTGAAAAGCTCGCTGAAAAAGCCACTTCGACGAAGAAAGACGCCCGCTTTGTTCTCAAAGCAGACGTACAGGGCTCTTTGGAGGCACTGCGCTCTACTCTGGAATCGATCGACTCCGAAAAAGTGGATATTCACATCATCGGTGCAGGTGTAGGCGAAATCACCGAATCCGATGTACAGCTCGCCTCCGCTTCCAGCGCCATCATCATCGGCTTCCATACAAAAATGGAGAGCCATGTCGAATCGATGGCAAAAGCGCTCGGCGTTAAAGTACATCGATTTGATGTGATTTTCCACGCCGTCGACGAAGTAAAGAAGATCTTGATCGATCTTTTGGACAAGGTGGTGAAAGAAAACGAGATGGGCGCTGCAGAAGTACGCGCTGTCTTCAAATCTTCGCATCTGGGTCTCATCGCAGGCTGCTCTGTCACCGAAGGGGTCATCACACGCTCCGCCAAAGCACGCGTTGTACGCGGCGGCGAAGTCATCTGGAAGGGTCCTATCGCCTCGCTCAAGCGCGTCAAAGACGATGTGCGCGAAGTGAAAAAGGGCGTGGAGTGCGGTATCGTTCTCCAAGGCTTCAGCGATGTGCAGATCGGCGACATCATCCAAGCCTATGATGTTGAATACCTCACACAGGAACTGTAATGTCGAGACGCACCGAGCGCCTCAATTCGCTCTTGAAAGAGGTCATTTCTGAAGTGATTCAACGAGATGTGCGCCACCCCGGCGTGCATCCCCTCACTTCGATCACACGCGTAGAAATCGCCTCCGACCTGTCGGAAGCAAAGGTCCATATTAGCATTTTGGGCACGACGGCCGAAAAAGCCACAACAGTTGAATCTCTCAACCGCTCCCACGGCTTTATTCAAGTCGCCGCCTCCAAAAAGATGGTCATTCGCCATTTCCCCGTTTTACGCTTCTTTCTCGATGAAACCGTAGAGACGCAGATCCGCATGCACGAGATCATGCATGGTATCCAAAAAGAGCGAGATGCACGGGATCCTTCTAGTTCATAAGCCCGAAGGGCCCACCTCTTTCGACGTCGTCGCCAAGGTACGCAAACACTTCCGCGAGCGCTGCGTAGGCCATGCCGGCACCCTCGACCCCTTCGCCACCGGCCTTTTAGTCATCCTCATCGGCCGCTCTGCCACCAAACTCTCTGACTGCTTCCTCAATCACGACAAGGACTACGAAGCCACTATTCGACTCGGCTCCGCCACCGACAGCTACGACAAGACAGGCCAGGTGACCCACACCAGCCCCCTCATCCCCACCCTCGAGCACATTCAGGCCGCCCTCCCTCAAGGAACGATCGAGCAGACCCCCCCGATGTTTTCGGCCAAAAAGGTCAACGGCCAGCGCCTTTATACCCTGGCCCGAGCCGGCAAAGAGATCGAACGCAAAAGCTGCCGCGTCACCGTTCTCGTGCGCATTCTCTCCTACGAATACCCCCATCTAAAAGTTGCAATCTCTTGTAGCAAAGGAACTTACGTTCGCTCCATCGCCCACGACTTAGGGCTTACTTTAGGCTGCTACGCCCATTTAGAGGCGCTGCAGCGCACCCGATCCGGCCCCTTTTCCCTCACTGCCGCGATAGATGGGCAACCCCTTTTCAACGAGGGGGTTACGGTAGAAGATTTTTCATTGGAAAAGATCGGGGGCTGGGATATGCTGGTATGCAAAGGAAACCCTGGTTGAGGGACCTCCCCTTAACGAGAGTTAGTTTTCGAAACTCCAAGCCCCGTGTACCAAGAAACTATAATGTTTCATTGCGTAGCATGTTATGAACGAAAGACACCACTCCCATCCAGCTCCTAAAAGAGCTGTTCAGTACTCCGGCAATCGATCTCTGCTTCCTGCTGTATCTTTATCGTTCGTGGCTTCAAGTCATGGATACCCCCAATGCAAGAGCTACTATTCAACGTCGAGTCCAAAGAATTGCGACTCGCTCACCTCAAAAACGGCCAACTTTGGGACCTCGTTGTTGAACGAAAGGCAACCCGCCAGCTAACCGGCAATATCTACCGCGGCCGCGTTACCAACGTCCTGCATAACATCCAATCCGCCTTTATCGACATCGATGAGGGAGAAAGTGGTTTCATCCATATCTCCGACATCTTGGAGAACACCAAGAAGTTCGAAGAGATGTTTGACATGGACTTCGACCTGGACTACGACATCTCTGAAGCCAACATCACAAAGCCGAAAAACATCGAAGATGTGCTCAAAAGCGACCAGCCCGTGCTGGTCCAGGTCGTCAAGGAACCCATTGGAACCAAAGGGGCCCGCCTTACCTCCAACATCTCCATTGCCGGCCGCTTCCTCGTCTTGCTTCCCAACTCCCCCCACCGCGGCGTATCGCGCAAGATTGAAGGACGCGGCGCTCGCGAACGCCTCAAAAAATTCCTACGCACCCTTGAGATGCCCAAAGAGATCGGTCTGATCTGCCGCACAGCCAGCGCGGAGGCCGACACCGACAGTCTAATCGCCGAAGCACAAGAGCTCTATAAATCCTGGCAGAGCATTGTGGAGGGGTTTAACAAAGAGACGCGTCCGGTTTGTCTCTTTGAAGAATCCGATCTCATCAAAAAAGCGGTGGTACTCGCCGTCGACAAGAAGCTGGAACGCATCCTCGTGGATGACCGCGACATCTTCCAGACCATGAAGCGCCTCTTCACCAAATACGAAAAAGAGCACCCGCTCAAGATCGAGCTCTACCGCGACAAGATTCCGATGTACGACCGCTTCAACGTCGAGCGCGAAATTGCGCGCTGCTTGAAGCACAAGATCTGGCTGCAAAGCGGCGGCTATCTCTACTTCCAGCGCACGGAGGCGATGTACACCATCGACGTTAACTCCGGCCGCAGTGCGCAGAAAACCACGAGCGACGTAGAAGAAGCCCTCGTGCAGATTAACATGGAGGCTGCGGAAGAAATTGCCCGTCAGTTGCGCATCCGCAACGTCGGAGGCCTGGTGATCGTCGACTTCATCGACATGCGTTCACGCAAGAACCAAAAACGCGTTCTTGAGCGTCTGCGCGATTCGATGAAGGAAGATTCGGTCAAATGCACCATTCTTGGCATGAGCGAATTTGGGCTGGTGGAGATGACGCGCCAGAGAAGCCGCCAATCTCTCGAACAAACTCTTTTTGAGGACTGTCCTTACTGCAACGGCATGGGTCAAATCAATTCCATGAGCACAACAGCCATTGAAATCGAGCGTGCTTTGAGCAAAGTGATCCTCTCGGGAGAACACTATGCGCTGCGACTTGACGTACATCCAAAAATGCTCAAATTCCTCGAAGAAGAGGACAAAACGCACCTTCTCAAAGCAGCTGACAGAATGAATGCTCGCCTCGAGCTCGCAGCAGATGAGGGTCTGCATATCAACGACTGGCAGTTTTTCTCCACCACTTCAGGAAAGCCCATTGATGTTTGAAGAAGAATTACAACAACACATCGAGACTGGACGCATCCCTGCGCATACAGGCGCGATTCTCCTTGCCTTCTACAAGGACTTCATTCGCGCCATTGGCGATGATGCCACAGCATTCTTTCTGCCCCTTCTTGATCGCATCGAGGCGCAGATTCGCTCTCCCTACCAGTTCGAACCCTTCCACAAGGCCATTACCGCCCCCTTCAATTACCAAAAGATGGGCATTGATCTCATGGGTCGCCTCATCGGCCCCGGATCCTCTGTGCAAGGCGATGTCGACCTCATCGAATCCCTCCTCAAAAAGGGCGACAACGTCATTCTGCTCTCCAACCACCAGACGGAGACCGACCCGCAGATCATGCTGCGCCTGCTTGAAACACACCCCTATCTGATTGATCAGCTCATTTTTATCGCTGGAGAAAAGGTAGTCACCGATCCCGTCGCCGTTCCCTTTAGCCTCGGCTGTAACCTCATCTGCATCTACTCCCGCCGCCACATCGACCACGACCCGGCCACTAAAGCAGAAAAGCTCGAGCATAACCACAAAACCATGCGCCGCCTCGCCGAACTCCTCGACGAGGGCTCTAAGTGTATCTGGGTGGCCCCCTCCGGCGGCCGCGACCGCCTCGGCCCCTCCGGCAAACCCGCCCTCGCCCCCTTCGATCCCCCCGTGATCGAAATGCTGCGCCTCATCGCCCTGCGCAGCCACCGCAAGACCCACTTCTTCCCCCTCGCCCTCTTCACCTTCGACATCCTCCCCCCACCCCCTTCCGTCGAAAAGGGCATCGGCGAGCAGCGCTCTGCAAAAAAATCCCCCGCCCACCTCCACTTCGGCCATGAGCTCGACCTTACAGCCCTCGGTGAGGGCATCGCCGACAAACATGAACGCCGCGCCCACGTCGCCAACCTCGTCTGGAAAGAGGTGCAGCGCCTCTACGAGCAGTTAGAGCAACTCTAAACTTCTTACATTGCAACATGCTCCAACAGCCAAATGAGCTTATTTGCGACTTCATTCTTAACTGAAATTTGCCTATTTCAGTCATTTGGGTTGTCTACTCGTCAACCCACTCTAGGATATCCCCCGGCTGGCACTGCAGAGCCTTGCAGAGGGCATCAAGAGTGGAAAAGCGAATGGCTTTCGCTTTTCCTGTTTTCAGAATCGAGAGATTCTGCTCCGAAAGATCAATCATTTTGGCCAAATCTTTCGAGCGCATTTTGCTCTTAGCAAGCTGTACATCCAAGTTCACAATAATTGCCATGATCTACACCGTAAATTGCTGTTCTTCATTCATGATCGCAGCACGCTGCCAGATCGTGGAAATCAAGATGATGAACAATGCGATGAAGATCACTGTAAAATCCATCTCATTCAAGCTGACAATGAGAGAAATCGTTCGCTGACCAATCGGATTTAGAATCGTAAGAACCAAGACACTAAGCATATTCCAGACTGGATGAAGCGCCTCCCAAAGAAGCAATAACCAACCACATTTTCGCAGCAATTGTACATTGCGCACTTCGAAGAAGTGCCCCTGATTAAACAGCTTCATCAGCTTCCACAGACAAACTCCCATCACAATCAATACCGATTGCAATCCTGCTGTGAACGCAAAATGTGCAGCGATCTGCCATCCAGCTAAATCCCGGAAAGCAGGAATCGAGATATTTTCCGTAAAAGGCAGTACTTGCGATGAAATCCAAGTAGGACTCAACTTGATCCAACTGCCCCAGACAGCCAGTGCGGGATCAAAAAGGGTCGAAATCACCCCCGTGATCACGGCTACAGCCCCTGCAATTAAAAGCGCCTTCAGCACTCCTGTTAAACGTTTAATTTTGTTCATTTGAACCTCCATACTCAATATATTATCGAATATCGATCATTAATACAAGCATTTCGATAAAAACATGCCATTTTCAAGGAAAGAGTTTACTGTCTATCCCGATGATTCTGCGTTGGTTATGTCTTATTCTTCTCTCTCCTTTAACTGCAGAGATGCAGACGGGCTGGATTGAGGTTTGCTCGGGCAAGGGCCAGCTCTTTTACACGGCGTACACCAAGGATGAACCGAATCGACCCATCACCTTCTGCTTTAATGGCGGGCCGGGCAGCTCCTCGCTGTGGCTCCATCTCTATGCTCTGGGGCCGCAGCGCATGGCCCATCCACATGAGCTAGTCTCAACAGCGGCTCCTTATCACTGGGTGGAAAACAAAAACTCCATCTTCGATCTCACTGATTTGGTCTTCATCGATCCCATCGGAACCGGCTATAGCCGCACTGCCGAAGGGGTCGATCCAGCGCAGTTCTGGAGGGTAGACGAAGACATCGAATGCTTTGCTGACTTCATCCACAACTACCTCTCGCTACACCAGCGTTGGCTCTGTCCGAAATTTTTGGCGGGAGAAAGTTACGGCACCACGCGAGCGGCGGGACTAGCTGCAGCTTTGCAAGAAGAGCGCGGCATCTTCCTCAATGGCCTCATCCTCATCTCTCCCTGCATCGATTTTTCCTCCATCGATCTCTCTATCTTCGAGATGGGTAATGACAGCTTTTCCCCTCCCGCCCTTCTTCTGCCCTCTCTTGCTGCCACAGCGTGGCATTGGGGCCTGCTTTCTCACGACCGCTCTCTTTACGAAACAGTGGCAGAGGCCAGGGAGTTTGCTGAGACCGATTACCTCTGCGCACTTCTGCAGGGAGCCGAAGGGGCTTCGGAAATTTGTGAAAAGGTGGCTCATTTTTCTGGCCTTCCCTATGCCCTTGTGCACGCCCTTCAAGGCCGCATCCCACTCGATTTCTACCGGCGCGCTCTCTTGAGCCCCAAGCAGTGCATTCTAAATGTGCACGACAGCCGATTAGTAGGCCCGCCCACCACGCTGGGCGCTGCCGTCGCAACCGGCAACGCCTACTTTCACCAGAGGGCTCCCTACATCGACTTCTCCGATCAGGCGGCTGCACACTGGAAGTGGCCCTCCTTCCAAACCCCCAACTTTCTAGCGCCCTTGCGTCGCGGCCTGCTCTTGAACCCCGATCTTCATCTCTTTGTCGGCTGTGGCTATTTCGACCTCGTCACCCCCTTCGCTGCAGCAGAAGCCTCTTTTAAGCAACTCAAGCTCCCCTTAGAAAACCGTCTGGAATACCACCTCTACGAAGCAGGTCACGCTTTCTATCTCACCGCCGGCATCCATGACCAATTCAAGCAAGACTTGACCACCTTTTATAAAAACGCGCTAACACCGATAGTGGCCAAATAGATGAAACGCACCTTCGCCATCGCCCTTTTTGTTGCCTTTGTCGACTTCATAGGACTCGGCCTTATTTACCCTCTCTTTTCCTCCCTCTTCTTCAACGACCACTGCCTGTTCTTTGCCTGCGACACCTCGCGTGAAGTACGCGGCTATTGGCTAGGCCTCTTTTTCGCCCTCGATCCTTTGGCGCAGTTCTTCTCCGGTCCCATCTGGGGGACTCTCTCTGACAGTCGCGGAAGAAAAAGCCCCCTTATATGGGGTATGAGCATCGCGCTCTTCGGATACCTAATTGCAATGGGAGCTATGTGGGTCGGCAGTCTGACTCTCCTTCTCCTCTCTCGCATCATTGTTGGCCTGGGCACCGGCAACCGAGCCATCATACAGGCGGTGGTGTCGGACATCAGCTCCGAGAAAGTGAAGGCAAAAAACTTCGGTCTCTACAACATGGCCCTCGGCGCAGGATTCACCCTCGGCCCCTTCTTCGGCGGATACTTTGCCACTTTTGGCTACACAGTCCCCTTTCTCTTTGCCACTGCCTTAACCACTCTCAATCTCTTCTTTGTACATTTACTTTTCCGCGAAACTCTCCAGCACCTCACACCACAAACCCTTTCCTGGCACATGGGGCTGGTGCATTTAAAAAAAGCGCTGCACTTCAAAGGCATTCGTCGTCTTTTCTGTGCCATCTTCCTTTACGCACTTGGCTGGGCCTATTTCTTCGAGTTTACCCCCCTCTTCCTTTTTTCTCGTTGGCACTTCACAGCAGAGCAGGTGGGCTATTTCTTCGCCTTCGTAGGAATCTGCTACGCTCTCAGCACCGGGCTGCTAATTCGCCCCTTCGTACGCTATTTCTCATCAAAAACTCTTTTATTTTTCGGGCTTCTTTGCACTGGCCTCACCATTTGGACCCTCCCCTTTGTTTCCTCTGATTTCTGGTTTTGGCCCTGCATCGCTCTGCTCACTTTCTTCGTCGGTTTTATAGGCCCCGCCAGCAACACGCTCATCTCCGACAAAACCAGCCGCAACATCCAGGGAGAGGCTTTCGGCATTCTCGGCTCTGTCAATGCAGCCGGCTACATCCTCGGCCCCTTCCTTGCCGGCTTTATTGCCGGAGGCCACCCCATCTTTCCCATGTTCATCGGCGGTAGCGCCCTCGTTTTAGCCGCACTCATTATGAGTGCTAAGGAATAGCAAATTTGCTTTATACTCCCAGCCTTATGCGAATCTTCCTCATCCTTGTAGCGCTCGCGCTCTCCTCATTCACCTCACTCGTCGATCAGAATACTCTGACCATCGACAGCCCCAGCTTTGCCGATGTGAAGACCGCAAAGATTGAGCTCGCCAATGGGCTGCAAGCCTACCTCGTCTCCGACCCCCATCTCGACAAGTCGGGTGCAGCTCTCGTGGTAGGAGCGGGCAGCATCGATGACCCCGACAACGCTTTAGGACTGGCCCACTTTACCGAACACATGCTCTTCATGGGGACAGAGAAGTATCCCAGCGTGGACGACTATGACCACTATATCTTTTCCCACGGTGGAGCGATGAATGCCTCCACATGGAGCGATCGCACAGCCTACGCTTTCACCATCTCTAATGAGGCCTTTGAAGGAGCCCTGGACCGCTTTAGTCAATTCTTTATCTCCCCTATTTTCGCCCCTTCTACTCTCTCGAAAGAGATGCACGCCGTCAACCAAGAGAACGAAAAATACAAAGAGGACGACCCGCGCAGACAAGAGCTGGTGATTACTCTGGGACTCAACCCAGCCAGCCCCGCCTCACGTTTTAGTGTGGGCACGTTGGACACCTTGGGCAAAGTCTCTCAAGAAGACCTCCATAAATGGTGGTCGCAGCATTATGGCGCACAGACAATGCGCTTGGTGGTCTATTCCACCCTGCCGCTGGACCAGCTACAGACCCTTGTAGAGGCAGATTTTTCCGCCATTCAGCCCGCAGGAGATATTCCAGCAAGCTTTGGGCCTCTTTTCGGCGAGCAAAAGGGCAAACTCTTTGTGATTCAACCACAGCAGGGCACTTCTGCTGTCACTTTCTACTTCGACACAGAGCGCACCTATCTGCCTCAAGCGCGCTTGCTCGCAGCAGCGCTGAGCGACGAGACAAAAAGCTCCTATGCAGGGCAATTGATCGATCGCGGCTGGGTCATCGATGCCTCCGTCGATGTGCAACCCGTACGCGACCGTCTCTTGGTCGCTCTCTCTCTCGACCTCTCTCCCGAAGGGGTGAAGCATTGGCAGGATATTGTCTCTGCTACGGAGCAAACGTTGACGGCACTGCAAGAAAATGGTCTCTCTAAGGCCTACTTCGACCTGCAAGATAAGAGCGCGCGCCTGCTCTACCAATGGCAGCCCAAGCAGGAGCTCTTCGGGCAATTGATGCAAGAAGCCTATGCTTTGGGAGATGAACCCATGCTGAGCTTTCCTGAAAATAGCGTTCTTATCCCCAGCTACGACCCGGCTGCATTTCACGACATGATGAAGTCTTTCCACCTATCGCAATCGATGGTTGCGTTGATGGCCGATGGCCTTGTCGATACGAAAAAAGCCCTGCAAGACCCCTGGTATCACACGCTCTACCAAGTCACCACTCTTCCTCCCCTCAAACCAAACGTAATTGCTCCTCCAACAGTTGCTGAAAGCAATCCCTATCTTCCAGAAGAACTTGTCGTGGAATCCCTTCCTCAACTCACCGAGCCGAAGAAGATCATCGACCGCAAAGGGCTCACTGTCTATTGGATGCCCGACAACCAATTCCACACACCGCAAACAGCCGCCCTCATCCGCTTGCGCCCTGAGCGCTGCGATAGCTTGGGAGCACGCTCCGATGCGCTGCGCGATGTCGCTGTGCAAATGGCCACTGTGCGCGCCACTAATGACACCTACTTAGCCACAGAAGCCGGCTCTGCCATTACCTGGGAAAACAAAGATGGTGGCATTGTCATCAATATTTTCGGTTTTTCTCCTGCCATGGCTCCTACGCTGCACAGTGTTGTTACATCTCTTGTCAACCCTGACAGCACCATCTACAGCGATGCTCGATCCGCCCTTTTACAGAAGTATGCCGAGCAGGAAAATGATCTTCCCTACAAACAGGGCATTGCTCTGACAAAACAAGTGCTACAAGAAACAAACGCTGCGCCAGCTCGCAAAGCAAAATTTCTCTCCAAACTCACCTATCCCGGCTGGAAGCGCAACAATGTTTTGGAGGCGGCAAAAATCGAGATCGTCTTCTACGGAAACATCACGGAGCAAGATGCCGCCACGCTTTCAGAGCAGTTCGCTCGAGAATTGAATGCCCGCCCTTTAAGTAATCAAGAAACTCTTAAGCCCTGCTTCTTTCTCGAGGAAAAAGGCCCCGTCTTGCTCACCAAAAAAATCCCTCAACTCGGCAACTTTGCCTGCTTGATTGTGCAAGACCCACAATTTGATCTGAAACGCGAAGCTTCTCTCTACATCGCCTACAACCTATTGCAAGGCCCCTTCTTCAACACTCTTCGCTCAGAGCAGCAAACCGGCTACGTCACAAAAAGCATCGCCATCGACCGCTGCCAGCGCCTCAACGCGCTCTACTTTGTGCAATCCACCACCCATAGCCCCCAAGAGCTTCTTTCCCGCTTCGAACTCTTCTTTGAATCCACGCTGCACAATCCGGAACTCTTTTCTTTGAGTAGCTTTGAGGGCGCGCGCAACGCTTGGGTATCTCAGCTTTCTGCGCCCCCCAAAGACATGCGTGGGGCAGCAAATGAAATTGACAAGATCGTCATCGAGTACGATGCCGACTTTGCTACCAAAGCAAAACAAATTGAGGCCGCAAAAAACCTTACTCTTGAGGAATTTACTGGCTGGTGCAAAGAGTTCTACGGTCGCCAAAACACCCACCGCATCGCCCTCCTCCTCCAAGGCCGCATGAGCGGTGACCGCGCCCTTTTCTACCAACCCGTTAACTCCCTAAAAGCCCTACGAGAGACCGGTACTTATATTGAGAAGTTAGCTGTTAAGTAATTACTTTATCTGGTATTATCTTTGGGAAGGTTATGCCCAAAATCACTGCCAGAGCACATTACTACGATGGCCATGCACGGTTGAAGCCGGTTAGCCCTCAAGCCCGCGCAAGACCTGCGAAGACCCCGTCTCTTTTGCTGCGTCTGATTATGGCTCTCGCGGCTGCCATTCTCTTTTCCGTGTCAGACGCGAGCCAAACTCCTGTTTTACGTGGAGTCCCCATACCCGCTCAGAACAGCACCATCCCTCGTTTGTGGGAAAGAACAGTACCTGCAGCTTGCGTGAACCTACACGGCACCGATCCTTTTACCATTCGTCGCTGCATTCTTGAGCAATTGCCTCGAGCTGTTGTTGCTCATGGAGTAACAGTGCGCGATGCCGATCGCTGTGGTGCCGGTAGTTTCGATCTCAGGCTATGCCGATCGCTTTCCAGAGCTGCCGCCTTACTCGAAGAGGATATTGTGGACCAAGGTAGGTATGCTGCTGCCTCCATAGAAGAGGTATCATGGCCCTGGCCCTCAACGGTACCGAGTCTATGTGTTCGCTTTCACGGAGAACCCGATTCAGCCGGCACATGTATCAGCAAAAAGTTTCATCTGCCTCAAGCTGCTCAAATAGCCACCGAACAAACCGAAACTGCTTGCTACCGCTATGCGGATGCAAGTACGCGGTGGATGTGCCCTATTTTTGAGAAATCTGTGAAATCGTTACGTTCTAGCCAATAGGTTGGATTTCGAGTAGAATCATTTCCTCTATGCGTCTCTCCAAACTTTTTTTTAAAACCTTTAAAGAGGCTCCTGCCGAAGCCGACATCAAGTCCCATAAGCTGCTTGAGCGCGCCGGTTACATCAAGCGCCTTGGCAAAGGGCTCTACACCTATTCACCCTTGATGTGGCGCGTCATCAAAAACATCTCCGATATCATTCGCGAAGAGTTGACCCTTGCAGGTGCGCAAGAGATCCACATGCCCCACCTCCACCCTGCGGAGCTGTGGAAGAAGACCGGACGCTGGGAAGACTTCGTTCAGGCAAAGCTCCTCTACACTGTAGAAGATCGCGAAGGCAGCGACTATGCTCTGGGACCTACTCACGAAGAACCTGTCGTACAATTGGCTCACAACTGGCTAACAAGCTACAAGCAACTGCCGGTCAATTTATTTCAGATCACCCACAAATTCCGCGACGAGATTCGTCCCCGTTTCGGCCTGATGCGCGCAAAAGAATTCTTGATGGCCGACGCCTATGCCTTCTGCAAAGATGAAGCGCAAATGGAAGAGCAGTACGAGGCGATGCGCATCGCCTATCGAAACATCTTCCACCGTCTTGGTCTTGATTTCGCCATCGTCACAGCAGACGGCGGCAAGATCGGAAAGGGCAAGTCGGAGGAGTTTCAAGTGCTCGCCGATGTGGGCGAAGATGCCCTCCTGATTGCCGGTGAGCGTGCTTGGAACTGCGAAGCGGCCACCACCATCTTGGCTGCTGTCAACCCCCACGACAAACCCCTCCCTATGCAGGAGGCAAGCACTGCAGGAGTAACGGACAGCGAAGAGCAAGCGAAGATCCTTAAACTGCCCTCCAACCGCATTGTAAAGACCCTTATCTACAAGCTCCTCTTTGCCAGCGATGTCAAATTTGTCGCCATTGCGATTCGCAGCGATCGCTCCATCAATCCAGTGAAGGTAGTCAACTACTTCAACTGCGCGGAAGCAGAACTTGCCTCTGAAGAAGAGGTTCGTAAAGTCACCGGCTGCACAAAGGGCTTCATTGGCGCCCTCAACGCGAAGGTCCCCGTTGTAGTCGACAACTCTTGCCATGGCATCGTCAACTTCTCTTGCGGCGCGAACAAAGAGGGCCTGCACTTCATCAATGCCAACTGGTCTCCCGATACGACCTTTGCCGACTTCCTCCAAGTAGAAGTGGGCGACAGCTGTCCCCACATGAAGGGCGAAGCCTACACCCTCAGGCGCGGCATCGAAGTGGGCCACATCTTCAATCTCGGCACGCGCTATAGCGAAGCGATGGGCGCCTCCTTTCAAGATGAAGATGGCAAGCTAAAACCCTTCTACATGGGCTGCTACGGCATCGGCGTAGGCCGCCTTGCCCAGTCCATCATCGAGCAAAAAGGCGACGACCGCGGCCTTGTCTGGCCGGTCTCCATCGCCCCTTATCAGGTGGTTGTCAGCGCTGTCAAAACCGATGATTTCTCCATGAGCCAAACAGCGGAGGAGATCTACACAAAACTCGTCCGCGCCGGCATCGATGTTCTCCTCGACGACCGCAACGAACGCCTTGGCTTCAAGCTCAAAGACTGCGACCTTCTCGGCATCCCCTTTAAATTCATCGTCGGCAATCGCACGATTGAAGAGGGCCTGATCGAAGTCGAAACCCGCGGTGGCGAAAAATCCTATTTGACGATAGATGATGCACTGAAAGTGCTAAGATAAGCACTCGAGGGCAACCGCAGATCCACTGTGACCCCGGCCGCTTTCAGAGAAGTCTGCGCATCCCCCGCCCGCTTTTGGATCACCGCGCGTAGCTGTTCTAAGCGTAAAAGGGCCTCCTCAGTACCCTCTGAGGGCAAGCGCAGAAGGATGGGCTGCTCAATGATGTGAGCTGCTTGAATGCGCTCGTCCATGACCATGACAACAATTTCTCGGCAGGCAGGATTGGGATGACTCATAGCTTGCAGATCGATGCTGATCAGGCGCGGAGAGGGTTCGAGGTCATTGAGGGCCTCTTTGATGGCCAATGTCATCTCCATTTCGCGCGGTGTAGGCTGATCACCAACAAAAAACACTTTAGGCAAGCGCTTGGGGGTGTAGAAGGGCTGGAGAGGAAAGACAATCCCTTCTGCATCGAAAGCGGCGTTACTGAATTGACCGACGGCAGCGATGGGTTTGCGCAAGGTATAATCGACAATCACAGCACCAGGGGCCTTCTTGCGCACACGCACAGAGTCGAAGATAGGCCAGCTCTTCAGCTGCTCCTCCGCCCTCTTCACATGGAGCGAATCAAAGGCCATTGGCAAACGCAGGGCATGAGAGAGAAACCCGGAGGGTAGGGGCTGATTTCCCTGCTGTACGATATGGCTGATTTGCCATGCAGGATCATTCGTGCGTTGCGCGACCTTCTGCCGCCAAACAAACAGCCCCGTTCCCACAACCCCATTCACAATCAGTGCTGAGAGGATAATGGCCTTCATACGTTGAGACGACGCGCTATGTGGTCACTGATTTTTGTGATGTCTCCTGCGCCGATGGTGACCACTACATCACTGGGCTGCACCAAATTCATCACCAGTTCTACTAAATCTTGCTTTGAAGAAAACTGCACCGTTCCGGAGTGTTTTCGCTCAATGGCTGCGGCGAGAGTCTGTGACGAAATGCCTTCAATGGGCATCTCTCCTGCCGAATAGAGATCGGTGATCAGAAGCACATCTGAGGCTCTAAAAGCCTCAGGAAAGGCATCGAAGCACAGATGCGTGCGAGAAAAACGGTGCGGCTGAAAGAGGCAAATTAAACGACGCGAACCGATCGCTTCGCGAATCGTGCGCAGTGTTACGTCAATTTCTGTAGGATGATGGCCATAGTCATCAAGAAGTAGCACCTCTTTGTCATATTTGCGCTCCAAGCGGCGCGCTACACCGGAAAAACGATCAAAAGCTCTGCGAATCACCTCTTCGCTAATGCCCAGCTCCAGCGCCAAACCAAACACTGCCAACGCATTCAATGCATAATGCTTTCCAGGCAGGTGTACGGGCACATCGTGGTAATAATTTCCATGTGCGGAAATATCAACCTTGGCTCGAAACCCCTCCTGGCGCCAATTACTGCCCAAAACATCTGCTCCTGCCATAAACCCGTACGAAGTGCCCGTGGGGTTCATGGTGCGCAGCCGCGCATCATCATAGCACCAGAAAAGTGGCCCGCTCACGTTGCAGATGAAACGCTCAAAAGCCTCTTCTAGCACATCTATGCAGCCGAAATGGTCGAGATGGTCGTTGTCGATGTTGGTGACGATGGCTCCATAAGGGTGGTACTGAAGAAAGCTACCATCGCTCTCATCTGCTTCAAAAACGGCATACTCGCCGCCGCCATGCGCTCCATTGGTTTTCGCCTGCAGCCACACGCCTCCGATCGAATAAGTAGGCAACCAGCCCGCCTCCACCAACACCGCCGCAAGCAGACAGCTCGTCGTCGTTTTCCCATGCGTTCCCGTTACCGCAAGCCCTTTCACTCCCTCTACGATGCGCGCTAAAAGCTGGGATCGATGAAGAATCGGCAACCCCTTTTCTTTCGCTGCTATCAATTCAGGATTATCGGAGCGAATCGCTGTGCTCACCACAACACAAGTAGCCCCTGCAATATTCTCTGCGCGGTGGTCGGGAAAAACACGAGCGCCCAGTCGCACAAGTTCCTCTGGAACAGCTCCTGGGTCACTGCCCGACACGGCCTGTCCGCGCTCCAGCAAGATCTTTGCCAGACCACTCATGCCGATACCGCCTAATCCAATAAAATGCGTCACGACAGCACCTCTTGCACAAAGTCAAATCGGTCGCACCGCCATTCCTGGACCGCTTTTGCTACCTGCTCTTTTGAAGGCAGCTGCCCTATTTTGTCCAGCAATTGACTCATGTTCTTTTCATCCAGGTGAAGGCCCAACCCCATCATCTGCGCGGCGACGGCATTGGCTCGCTGGTGATCCTCTGCAGCATGCGGATAGGGCACAAAGACCGTCGGCACCGCCATGCGAGAGCTCTCCGCAATGGTCACGGCGCCTGCTCGCGCAACTGCAAAATCCGCCGCCACCCAAGCCATCTCCATCCGCGCCTCAAAGGGCTTCACCACCGCATGTACATTGCGCCTTTTGTAGAAGAACTCTACCGGTTCTACATCCTTCCACGTGCCTGTGTAGTGTAGTACCTGCACGTCCAGTTGTGCCAATTGCTGCGGGACTACTTCATTGAGCGCTTTCGCCCCTTGCGAACCCCCGAAGACCAATGCGGTGCGCCGATTGGGCTGCAGACCCAAAAAGTGCACCGCCTCTATCCTCGTCGGAGGTTTTTCAAAGACCTCTCTCAAGAGGGCATCCACCAAAAAGGAGCTTCCTTTCAAATGGCGCGCCGTCTCTATGTTAGCAATCGCCGTGCGCGCTACCGGGCTGAGAAGCTTGAGCGTCTTTCCAGGGATCAAATCGGGAGCGTACAAAAACAACTTCTTACGCAACATCGCCGCTGCCACCATCGCTGGCAGCGCGTGCCAGCTACCAAAGCCCACCACCTTGTGCGGGCGATACTGCATAATCAACTTACTTGCCTGCTTCAGTCCTCGCAAGTAGGCCGCCGGCGCCCTCAGCCCCAGCGGCGCTGAGGCAATCTCCACATGGGGCCATGAGCGATCAAAAAAAGGATTACTTTCCAGCCCGTGCCCCACAAAAAGCACCTCTGCCCCGGCCTTTTTCAGCCGCTCCGCCAATGCCTGCGCAGGAAGTACATGGCCGCCACTGCCCCCCGCTGCGATCAATATCTTTTTCATAGAAATAATTCAGTCTACAGAGCCGCTGTAAATTCAGCTACCCGAAGAGTGCGGAAGAATTTGGTGGCCTCCTGAAAGTCCTCGCTGCCCACCTGCTGCAGGTGAGCCCAGAGGGCGCGCCGCTTTTCGGGAGAGAGAGCGATTTGGGCAGAGGCGATCATCTCCTCATAGTAACGACTGCGGGGGTCTTTCTCATTCAGGGGAAGGTACTTTAGGTGTGCGGGCTGAATGCGATCGTGCAGGAGCTCTTCGAGGAAGATGCGGGGGTGGTTGAGAACATAGTAGGCCCAGCGCCAATGCAGCCTACGTAGGCTTTTGAGCGGCGGCTTGGGGTAGCTCATGTGATAGGCAATGAGATCCATGAGCTCTGGGAGCAGCGCTCTGATCTTCTCCATGTCCTGAGGGGCAAATTGGTAGTAGGGACCGCAGCGATTCACAGGGTGGCTGGGGCCGTAGTCCCACAAGATCAGCTCACCGGCACGAATGGGCCGCAAGGTCCGAATGTTGGAAGTCCAGTTGCACTCTTGGTGTTGGAAGGTCTCACTATTGGGCGGACCGTCGGCCATCATGGGAATAAAATTGCGGTAGTCTTTGCCGTCAATGACAGCTTTTCCCGGCTTAGCTCCAGCGACTGTGTAGGGAAGATCGCTACCCAACACATAAAGAGAGCCCGGCCCCTCTGCCGAGCGCAACAATCCCGCATAAGGCCCCAGGTCCTCTCCTGCAGGGATGGCTTTCGTTGCCACGATCCCCAAACCTGGATCGAAGGAGAGGTCGGGAAAAAGGTCTTTGATAGTAACAATGGCGAGACTGGGGTGAAAAGAGGGTCCTCGATAGCGGTAGGGCTTTTTTGCAAACAGACGCTCTTCGACCATACACGCATTAACCACCACGCGGTTGGTGTAGGTAAAACCGTAACGCCTTTCTATCTCCTCCAAGGGCACCTGCACAACCGATCGATCGGCCAACATGAAGGGCAGCGTCTGCGGCCTGGTGCTCCATTTACCCAGTAGATGCGACCGATCGGGATAGATCGTCTCAAAAATATCTACCGCTGAAAAACCCCCTTCCGTTTTCAGCAGAGGATGGACAAAATCCGCATCCCCTTGCAGCGCTGCAATGTGATCGGGATTAAGGCCCACGCTTCCGCAGGCATCTGAATAGACCCCATGTTTGATGAGTTGGCGCTTAAAATCGCTATTTCTTGCCAGGGCTGCAAGCTGCGAAAAGGTGACCTCCACATCTCCCGCCGTCAGATTTTCGAGCTTTTTACGCCAGCCCCACGATCTTCGAATCAAGCCCACCAGTTCATGATCTTCTATCGGCTTACTGTGCAGCACCTTGTACGCCAGAGCGTAGAGAGGATCGTGCTTGTAGGTCAGGATGCACTTGCCCAGCAACCGTGTACGCCACTGCGGCAACCTACTCATACACCTTCTTTGAAACGCTTAAAATCGCCCCCAGAGCAGCACCACAAGCCACAAGAGAGCTTCCTCCCTGACTGAAAAGAGGCAAGTTCAACCCCGTGCTCGGCAAAATGCCCGTAACGACCCCTAAGTTAATAAAGGCCTGCAATGCGAGTAAAAAGGCCAACATAGCACAGGAAAGCGAAACGCTTTTTTCAAGTGCGTCAAGCGCTTGGCGAAAGCAGAGCCAAATCAGCGCCATGTAGGCAACGATCAGCGCGCCCAGCCCCAAAAACCCCACCTCTTCGCCCACAATGGCGACAATGTAGTCGTTTTGCGCCTCCGGCAAGTAGCTCAGTTTTTGCAAACTCTGCCCGATCCCTTTGCCGAAAAACCCGCCGCTGCCCAAGGCAATCTTGGCCTGGTAGGGCTGGTGCCCCTTGCCGAGCAAATCAAGTTCGGGATTGAGAAAGACCATAATCCGCCCACGCACATAGGGTACAGAGGCGGCAAAAGCGGTCACGGCCACAGCGCCAACGCAGAGTGGCAGCAGCCAGTAACGCCAGCGAATCGAGCAAAGCCACAGCGCAATCACTACCGTAGCGCCGATAATCAGCGTAGTGCGGTTGTCGGGCTCAATCAAAATCAGCGCCATGACAGCTGCGATTTTGCCCAGCAGCTTGAGCAAATCCCCCAGTTGCAACACTTCGTGTTTCAGCACTTCGTGGATGAAGAAGAGCGGGAGGATAAACTTCACAAACTCGGAGGGCTGCAGCGAAATGCCAAACAAGCTGAGCCAGCGGCGCGCGCCATTGGCAATGACTCCTACTCCGGGAATCAGCACCAACACTAACAGAAAAACACAAAGGGCCAGCAAACGCGGCGTCCAAGAAAGAATTTTCTTCATGCCGCAGCGATAGGCAAGCAGCCCTAAACCGAAAGCGGCAACACCAAAGAGCAGCTGCTTGAGCAAGGGTCCAAAGATGAAGCGATCTCTACCACTGTCGAGGATTTCTGCCGACGAGGTGTTAAAGACAAAGATCAGCCCAAAACACCAGATCGCAACCGCCAACCAGATGATGCTAATTGATCTTGAGTTTGTCACCGGGCTTGAGTTTCTTCGCTTTCTTCTCGTCTAAGTTGTTGAGTTTGAGCAGATCCTCAACTTTCATGTTGTTTTTGGAGGCAATCGTCCAAGGATTATCTCCACTCTTCACGGTATAGCTTCCCGCAGCGCTTGCAACCGCTTTTGCTGCTTTCTTCGCTTTTTTCAGCGCTTTACCGGGCACTTTGAGCACTTGACCGATCTTCAGCTTGGTCGAGCTCAAAGCGTTGAGCTGCATAATCGCATCGGTTGTGGTCTTATGAGAGCGGGCAATCTTGTCGAGTGCATCTCCCTTTTTCACCACCACTTCGCTAAACTCTCCATCCAGCGAAAGAGGCGCTTCTGCGCTGGCTACCACAGACTCTTCTACTTTGGCTGCTTCTTCATTAAACGCGACGACTTCGCCAGAAACGGCGCTTGCCTGCTCGTTCCATGCGCTCAGCACTTGGTCGATTTCATCCACGGGCTGGCCAGCGCTGTCGGCGCTTGTCTGCACAGCAAGGACTTGGTCACTGCTCACTTCTTGTTGTGGAGCCACCGCCACCACAGGCGCTTTTTCCACTGCGGCATTGTCCTCTTTTGACGGCATCGCTACCGCAAACAATACCAAGAGCAATCCCGCATTGACGAGGACTGCGATAATGATCGTATCTCTTCTACTCATACCCTAACCCCCAAACCTCGTGCGAACCTCTGGAATTCCTCTCCACGGTGCGCATAATCTCGAAACATATCGAAACTGGAACATCCCGGCGACAACAAGATGACATCTCCCTTTTCGGCCTTGCCAAAGGCGGTCTCTACCGCCTCTTGCAGAGTCGCGACCCTTTCCACAGGAAAGTGCCCCTCAAGCTCTTGTTGGATCAGGGGCGCTGCCTGCCCAATCGCAACAATGGCCTTTACTCTACCACCAAAGGCCTCTTTCCACGGAAGGTAAGAAGCGCCTTTGTGAATGCCTCCCGCGATCAAGATGACGGGGGAAGACATGGCCTCCACAGCCCTCATGGTTGCATCGAGGTTAGTCCCCTTGCTGTCGTCGTAGAACGCTACTCCCGATACCGTCGTCACATATTCGATGCGGTGCGGAGGCTTGCGAAAGGCGTTGAGCGATTCGCGGAAACCGTCTGCGTCAATCCCCATCGCATGCGCAACGACCCATGCGGCGAGCCAGTTCTCGACGTCATGTGTTTTAACACCTCGGAGAGAATCCGGTAAAGCGCGAACTTTCTTGCCAAAAGCGTGCACCAGCTCCCCGTCCCAGTAGACGTCCGCGTCCGGCTCAAACCCAAAGGTCACCACCCCCTCTTGAAAGAGGTGGGGCCATTGCCGCTTCGTCTTGGCGTTGACCACCACCAGCCCATGTGTGATGCCCTGAATGCGCGCTTTGGCCTGAGCGTAGTCGTCCATGTTCGAGTAGCGATCGAGGTGGTCGGGCGTCACGTTTAAGAGGAGAGAATGGGACAAAACCTTGGTCTGCATCGTCTCCAGCTGGTAAGAGGAGAGCTCCACCACCAAAACCTCGCTTGGATCCTCGCAGGGGTGGGCCGTTAATGGATCTCCAATATTGCCCAGGGCGTGCGCCTCTTTCCCGTGAGCGCGCAGCAAATGCGACAAGAATAGGGTCACCGTCGTCTTGCCATTGGTGCCTGTCACCCCAATCCAGGGGCGCTTGGGCAGAAAGCGGGCGGCCAGCTCCGCCTCTCCAATAACGTCGATCCCCTTAGCGCCCTGCACGAGGGGATGGTGAAAAGGCACGCCGGGAGAAAGAACCACTAAGTCTACAGGAAGCTCATAGCTGAATTGGGTACAGAGGCGCACGCCCTTCGCAATCAATTCGCGCACGTGCGGATCGCTCTTCAGCTCTCTCTTTTCATCATAGGCGACCACCTCCCAGCCCTGTTTGAGCAGAAAAAGAGCCGCTGAGCGGCCAGAGAGTCCAAAACCGATAACAAGAGCACGTCTTTTCATTGAAACTTGAGGGATGCGATTCCAAAGATAGCGAAGAGGAGGGCGATGATCCAAAAGCGGACGACCACTTTTGACTCACTCCATCCCTTGAATTCAAAATGGTGGTGCAGCGGAGCACAGGCAAAGATGCGCTTTTTATTGCGCAAACGATAGCTGGCCACCTGCAGAATCACCGAAAGCGCTTCCATCACGAAAAGGCCTGCGATGAGGACGAGAAGAAATTGACGACAGAGCAGCGCGGCGCTCACCCCGATGATGCCCCCCAAGGCAAGAGAGCCCGTGTCGCCCATAAAGACCTGTGCTGGGTGGCTGTTGTACCACAAAAAGCCGAGCGCACTGCCAGCCAAAGCACACAAGTAGATCGCGATCTCCCCGCTCCCCTCGATGTACAAAATATTGAGGAAGGAGGCGATTTCTGCGTTATTGGACAAGAAAGCAACTAGCGCTAGCGCCGAGGAGGTCATCACCAAAGCGCCCGAGGCTAAACCATCCAGACCATCGGTCAAATTCACCGCATTGGATGTCCCTGTAATGACCACCAAGAGCAGGACAAACATAGCGATCAGCCCCAAACCGCTGGCAATCCAAACAGGATCTTTGATGAAAGGTATATAAAGACGACCCATCGCCTCTGTCAGCGTCAGAACTTGGGCATGATTCTTAATGAGTGGAGCATTCCCCACCATCTCAGAAATCTGCGGAATATAAAGATACAGCCCGATCAATGCCGCAACCAACAACTGCCCCAAAAACTTACGCCTTGAAGAGAGGCCTTTGGCATTCTTGTAGCGCAGCTTGAGATAGTCATCCCATCCCCCCAAAAAGCCCAGCGAAACGGTCGTAAAGAGCAAAATCCACGTAAAGGGCGCGCTCAAATCCATGAAGAGCACAAGCGATACTACCATGGAAAGCAAAATCAGCAGCCCGCCCATCGTCGGCGTGTTCTTCTTGCTGCCGTGCAGCTTGCCCAACGTGGGGCATTCGTCCGTGCGAATGTTTTGCCCCACCTTCAGCGCACAAAGCGCGCGAATAAAAAGAGGCCCGAACCCAATCGTGAGCAGCAATGAAAGCGCCGCTGCCAGCATCATGCGCGTCGAAGTGTACCCAAATACCGCAGGAGCATGGTGGCCCGTCTCTTTCAACCACTCTAAGATCAATGGGAGCACGTCAAAACTCCTCTACCACGGTCCACAATTCCCACCGTTTACTGCCTTTCACTAAAACTACATCTCCCTCGCGGATTTCACAATAGAGATCTTGTTGAAGCAATTTCTTATTCTCATAAACATTACTCTTCGGCCAGTTATTACCAAGAAGAAAGAGTTTATATTGTTGAGCCACATCATAAACTGCCCGGTGTTCTGCAGGGCTCACCGTCCCCAGCTCCGTCATTTCCCCCAAAACGGCCAGGCGGCGCTTGCCTGGCGTGGCCGCCAGCACCTGCAAAGCCCCTAACATCGACGGCCTGGAGGCGTTGTAGGCGTCATTGATGAAGGTCACTCCCCTCTTCGTCACGATCTCCAGCCTCTTTCCAGGCAAAGTCAACGCTCTCGCCCTCTCTTGAATATGGCTCCAGGGCGCTCCGTAGAGCCGTGCCGCCACGGCGGCCATCAGAAAGTTATACGCGTTGTGCTCCCCTGGCAGCGTCCACGGTGTCCGCACGACCACCCGCCCTCGTTCCAGCACCTCCAAAACCCCTGCCTCAAGCCGGTGCGTGTACTCCTCGCCCACAATCTTCTTCTGCCCTGTGCACAGCTCTTGCAGATGGCCGGGCACCACGCCCCACTGCGTCTCCGTCCGCGAAAAGATCTGTCCCTTCTCCCTCTTCAGCGCGTCAAACGAGGGGAAAAACTCGAGATGCACGGCATGACAGCCGGTCAACACGGCGATCTGTGGTGGAGCCATCTCCACCAAACGCTCCATCTCCCCCACGCCGCTGATGCCCATCTCCAGCACCGCCACTTCTTCATCCCGCAACGACAAAAGCGACAGGGGCAAGCCGATCTGGCCATTGTAATTGCCCGGCGTCTTGAAGACCTTTGCCCAGCCCTCCAGCAGTCCCGCCACAAACTCCTTCGTTGTGGTCTTGCCCACCGAACCGGTAATGCCAATCACCGGCACCCGCAACTTCTCCGCTCCCATTTCCTGCAGCTTGCGCAGTGGATCTTCTACGCGAATCAACTCCAAGCCATATTCGGGGCCTGCATAATCGCGTCTCACCACAGCCGCAAGCGCGCCTCTTTTCGCTACCTCTTCCAAATGCGCATGCCCATCACTTCGTGCTCCTTTCAGAGCGAAAAAGAGATGGCCTTTCTGCACATTTCGACTATCGACAGCGTACCCTGCAAACTTCATAGCGCGTGATGTTACCAAACCGCCCCCGCCCAAAACAACATCTGTGCGCTCGACATTTTGGGCCGCTCCTTTTAAGATGGGGAACCACGATGGATTTCGCTAAAGAAGAGGGACCTGTCTCTCTCACATTTTCGCTCAAAGGTCGCCTTGATGCGACCAGTGCTCCTGAGCTTGACGCCAAGCTCACTGCTGTGGGCGCTCAAGAAAAACGGAGTATTGTGCTGGATTTTGCGGGCTGTGATTACATCAGTTCTGCTGGTCTCAGAGCCCTGCTGGCGGAAGCCAAGCGTAGTAAAGCGGCAATGAGAAAGTTCATCCTTTGCGGCTTATCGCCGCAAGTGGCTGAGGTCATCCGCATTTCAGGCTTCGACCGCATCTTCACTATCGCGCCGAATAAAGCTGATGCCCAGCGTCTGTTGTAAACCCCGTCCCAAGCGCCAAAGCATCGACTCGCCCCTCTACCAGGGGCAGGTCATCATTCTTGCCGGTCCCACGGCCGTGGGAAAAACGGCCCTCTCGCTCCTCCTTGCCCAAACCCTTGCCAAGTCGGAAATCCTCTCCGCCGACTCTGCGCAGGTCTACCGCGGCATGGACATCGGCACGGCCAAGATCTCCTGGCGTGACCGCCAGAAAACGCCCCACCATCTCATTGACATCCGCGAAATCGACGAACCGTTCAACGTTGTCGACTTCTTTGTCTGCGCAAAAACGGCCATCCAAGAGATCTTCAAGCGCGGCGGCACCCCTATCGTGGTCGGCGGCGCCGGCTTCTACCTCCGCACCCTCTTGCAAGGCCCACCCTCAGGCCCTCCCTCCGTCCCCCTCCTCCGCCGCCAGCTCGAAGCCGAGTGCGACCGCCTCGGCACCGAAGCCATGCTCGAGCGACTCTCCTCCAAGGATCCCGAGTACGCCGCCACCATCTCGACCGGCGACAAACAAAAGATCGTCCGCGGCCTAGAGATCATTGCTCTCACCAACCAACCCGTCAGCGCTTTCTGCAAAACCTCCGAGCCTCTGCCTTGGTCTACGAAGTGCTTCTTCCTGCACAAGCCCCGCGAAACGCTCTACCAAGATGTCGAAACCCGCTGCGAGCTCATGCTTCGCGACGGTCTCATTGACGAAGTCGCCCGCTTAAAAAAGCAGGGCCTGCTCCGCAATACCTCTGCCTCTCAGTCCATTGGCTATCGCCAAACTCTCCACTTCCTCGAAACGCCCCAAACTCCCTCCGACTACGCCGAATTCCTCACCGAGTTCAAGACCGCCTCTCGCCGTCTCGTCAAACGCCAATTCACCTGGTTCCGCAACGAGCCCGACTTCACCTGGCTCAACCTCGCCGACCTCACGGACGAAGAGGCCGTCTCGAAAATTCTCCAATCGATTTAACCTCTCACCCTAAACGAGTTACAAAAAATCAACCCGACCAAAACGCACGCCATTGCGGAATAGTCGCGACTAAAATGCAATAGCGTGCGTTTTGGTCGGATTCATTTTGCCTCTTTTCACGATCCAGCTGATTTATTTTCGAAGCACAGGCCGCAAGTCAGCTACCACTATAACAACGCGAAAAGCAAGGTTCGCAGAATCGTTTGACAAATGTTTTATTCTTCTTCACTCTGTGGCCCTAAATTGAAGCGGTGCCTTTTATCGACTGGACAGGCCTACATGTATCTTAATCTTTTACAATCCCTTTCAAGAAAAATTGAATTTTATTTTTCTGAAATTGAGGCTGTGCACAATTTCGAATATGGGCCCGAGTTTGAGATTGCATTGTGTAAGATCTTAAAAGACCTTTTACCTAACCGATTCGGTGTCTGCAGGGGTTACATCATTACTGGAGAAGGAAAGCAAGTTGGCGACGATATTATCGTTTACGACAGGCTGAGCTTCCCGACAATTCGAATGCTCGGAGAGGAAAATTTCTCTCAAAGAGAACAAGTTCCTATTGAAGCCGTGTATTGCTATATTGAAGCAAAACATAACCTGGAATTAGATCCAAAACAAGACAATCCGAAAAAAGACGGGACGCTACAAACAGCGCTCCGACAAATTGACAATGTCCGATTACTGCAACGCTCAAAACGCCCCTGGGAAAAAATCAATGATGCCGTCTCTTTAGGTGCACCTTTCAAGGTCAAAATTCCAGATGGATGGCCTCAAATAAGCAACCCCTTATTGGCCTGTATTATTTCTAGAAAAACGAGTTTAAAATATGACTGGCCTGAGAAAAATTTAAGTAAGGGAGACTTGCCGAGTAGCGATGCTTGGAAAATTCTAGCGTCTGTTCAAAATCCTATGCATGCTGACCTTATCGTTGCAGGGGACAGAGTCATAGCATTACCTACCTTTACCAAGGTTCAAAAAGAATCGAAGATTGCTACATTCTTGGACCCTAACTGCAAGCTCCATGTTTTTAAAACCACCTCTAATGCGCTTGCGGTTGGTTTGTGCCAAATTCTCTGGGCCTTAAGCCGAGTCCAGCTAAACCCCATGCCGTGGGAAAATGTGATCGTTTCTGGTTTTGACTCCCCGCTAGAACCAAGCTGACCTACCTTTTCAAGGCCACCTGAGAATGACCCGCCTTACTTTGCTCCAACAACTTCGCCCAGGCCTCTTCGTATGTCTCAGCATGTAGTTCGACAAACTTGCCAGCTCTATCCCAATTAGAATAGCGAACTTTCCCACAAAAGACCGAAGCTATCATTACTTCCTGGCTATCGGGCATTACATTTTTGAAATAGATCGAAACATCAATTTCCTGGGAACTCAACGGTGACTGCTTGAAAAAGCGCTTGAGCCTCAAATTGCTATTTGCTTTGCGAAGAATGTCATCTGCCACATGAACAGCTAAGTACCGAGCTCGATCTATATTTGGTCGTTCACTGGAGTACGCACTTATACGTATAGTATTCAGCCTATCTACACAGGAAGCACCTCCACCTCCTCTACGCAATCCACAGCATTTAATAGCTTCAAACTCCGAGTCAATGATCGCATTGACTTCTTTGCGGATAAACTGTTGTATGTCGTCAATCTGATCAGACATGCACCACTGAAACATACAGACTAAAACAATGAAGATCGTGCGCATCTGTTCTCCCTAGTTGCCCATTTACCATTTCTATCAGTAATTTTATTTTTATAAGTATTGAATCCCAATCCATGAGCTTCGTTTATAAATCCATTACCCGTCTCATGCTGGGTAATTGTATACTCATCTCCAAATATAGCAGCAATGCGAGTTGGAATATTTGCTAATATAAATACCAGATCATTACTATCTCCGTGATTTTCGACTTCCATAAATTTTCCATTTGGAATGAGTGCCCCAGTGCCATAAGTATAGATTTCTAGCCTGCGAGCGATGTTTTCAGGAAGCTTTTGCGTGGCAAGATAGGCAGTAATACCTCCTTGGCTGTGCGCTTGAATGGTAATTAACGCATTGGGGCCGATTTCAGTCACAAGCTTTTTGATCTCTGCATTGAGTAAACGTGCAGGAGCGGTGGGGACCCCGAGTTTATTCGCACAACACTCAAAAAAATCCATGATGAACCCATGACTTGCATTGTACACACATGCAGTAAAGGGGTTTCCGCATTCTGCAGAAGCCTCTCTGCAATATTTCATAAACTCTTTTTCAGAGGTGCCTATGCCATTAGTGTAGACTAGAGCGCCGCCTTCTCCTTTTTGATCGTCATTTAGATAGCGAACTTTGCTGCGGGATTCGTCGGAGAGCTTGTCTCCCGAGAGGAGACAGCCGACGCCTTCGAGGACGCGGCGGAGAGCGGGGATGGGGCAGAGGTGCTTGCCGAAGACCGAGATGGCGCGACCGAGGGGTGTGAGGGCCTTTTTAAGGGCGTAGCCGAAAGACCCCGCAATCTCATTCATTTTCTTTTTAACGGTGCTGTTCAGATAAGAGGAGCGGAGAGAGTTGAGCGCATCACTAAACATGCGATCCATGCGGGAAAGCGCGTTGCCAATGGTATCGAAACCGAAGAGACCCCAAGGATCAAGATGCGTTTGGGGACAATTCTTCACGTAGGCGTAGAGGTTGAAGCCATCGTGGAAGCCTTCAGGGTCGGCGGTGGTCCAGCGGCCCATGGCCGGGTCAAGGAAGCGAGCGCCAAAGTAGACGAAGTGCGTTTCCGGGTCGACGCGCTTGCTAGAGAAGCGCCACGGACAATCGATGGAGCCGAAAAGGGTCTCTTCGCCGAAGGCGGTGTAGCGCACGGTGAGGGCGCTGGTGCCGTCGGGAGTTTCGAGGGAGGTGAGGCAGCCGCGGTGGTCGTGGACGGGGAAGAAGGTGCCTTCAGGAAGCTCGATGAGCACGGCCGCGCCAATCTCTGATCCGTGAGGGCCATCGGCAAGAATGCGCAGAGAGGTCGCGTGGCCGTTTTCGTAGCTGCCAATTTCGCACTGCCCGTCGTAGAGAAAGTGCGTGGTGGCTGCGGAGGTTGTTTTGCTGATGCGACGATTGAAAGAGTCGTAGGTGTAGGTCGCGAGCAGCTCGTCGTTTTGATAGACCGCAATCATGCGGTCGAGCGCGTCATAGCCGTAGGTGAAACCCTCTTTGCTCAGCAGATTTCCATTCTTATCCCAGAGGAAATGCCCATTGTGGTCACTGAGAAGCTCATTGAGGGCATTGACCGTGCACTCCGTGTCATTGACAGCTACTCTGTTGTAGAGAGAATCGTGCCGGTAGGTGCGCTGCAGAGTTGTTTTTTCTGAAGTCAATTGGTAGAGGTCGTCGTAGGTAAAACTGCAGGGCAACGTGCCTTCGCTGTCCCGCAGCGTATAGGAGAGCAGGTTGTCTGCTGCGTCAAAATGGCTATCCCCTTCTTGCCACGAAGCACACTGCACTGCGCAGCAGCGTCCCATAAGATCATAGGTGCGCTGCATCGCGCACAGCCCCTCTGCGCGGAGCACCTGTCCGCGTAAATTGCGCTCCACAATGCGGTGTGTGCAGTCTTTTCGCTGTACCGAAAGGAGGTGCGAGCCTTCGTAGCGATAGCCAACGGTGGTTTGATCCGGCAGCGTGAGCTGCTTTTTGCGGCCCAGTGGATCTACTTCGAGGTTGTAATGCAGTCCTGATGGAAGAGTCTCCTCTACCATGCACCCAAGGGAATCAAAGCGTCGTGTATTTACCGTGTTATGGATGAGATCTTTTACCTGTATGATCTCGTTCTTTGTGTTGTAGACGAATTCGTACGAAACAGCTTCGGTCCCCTCCACGCCCACCGCATCGGTGCGCACTAAGCGACTGCGTTCATCGTAGGCATAATGGATCACACTGCCTCCAGGACAGCTTTTTTCGATCAGTCGCCCAACATCGTCGTAAGCGAAGCGGTAGACGCGGTCATCTCCCGACCCAAGCCCACGGACCTCCTCTGTCACCTTGCCAGCTGCGCTATATTTCCACGCCACCACATAGTCACGCACGTGCTTGCTTCGATCAAGCACCTGCTCTACTACCCTCACACGCTGGTCTAGGGCATTATAGAAGGTCTCTTCCAATGCTGTGCGATGGCCAAGGAAGCTCACATGCTCCACGCGCATGATGCGCCCCAGCGCATCCGCCGTCTCCACAATACGGTTTCCGCAAGGGTCGATCGTCGTCTTCTCCAAAACACGCTGCCCCAGGCCATCCACAGCCTCTCTATTGTAGAGATAACGCGTTCTTTTCCCTTCCGCGTCAGTGATGGCAATCACCTCATCCGAAGAGTTGTACTCCATCAGCGTATCGGCCGAATGTGCCTCGTCAATCCATTCACGAGTCACTACCTTCCTGCCAAAATGGTCGTACTGATAGCTGACGCGCTTCTGCACAACTCCCCTTTCATCCTCAACCCTCTCCTCCACGACTTGGGAAAGTCGATCACGCACAGTAACCAACGCAAGATATTGCGTCTGATTAACCCACCGCTTCTCTACAGCCACCTCTCCCAAAGCATCATACGCATAGGTGGTGCGCGCGCGATCCACAACCTTCTCCACAACACGCCCTGCGCCATCATAAGCATAACGCGTGACCACTCCCATGCCGTCGACTTCCTCCTCTAAGTGGAGGTTACTAAATCGAAAATGGCGCACAGAAAGGGGTTTACCGCTGCGATCGCACAGCTCCTCTTTCGTAATGCGCTCTTGGTCATCGAGCTCGTAAAGAAAATAGGAGCCATCCTTATTCACCTTCTTCGTCAAGGTTCCCAGAAGCGAATAAGAGAAGCTTTCGCTGGTGCCATCGGGATACTGCACGCGCAGCGGCTTTTTGTAGGCGTTCCACGAAGTACGTGTCACACCGCCCATCGGGTCTTTCTCCTCCAGGACATTGCCCAGCGCATCAAAGGAGCGCTCCACCACGGGCGCGATGCGCTCACCATGCGCTCCGAGGAAAGCAGGCCCCTCGCTGCGCACCGGATGCCCAAAGAGGTTGGGCGTGGTGAGCGTTTTGTTGCCAAAGGCGTCCTGCGTGCGCACGGGCTGGTTGAGGTAGTTATAGGCGGTGCGCTGCGTGAAGACACGCCCATCAGCATGTCGCTCATGCACAGCAATCAGTCGGTTGCTGTAGTCATACTCCATCTCCTTCCACACATCGGGGCGCTCCTGCACAAAGATGCGGTTGTTATTCGCATCATAGCGGTAACTGATCTCATTGCCCCACTTATCTGTCTCTTTAAGCAGACGCCCTTTGTGGTCGTGGACATAGTGTAGAGCATAGAGAAGCCGATCGTCCGCATCGTAAAAACTCTCTTTGCAGCGATGGGAATTGTGATCGTATTCGATACGAGTACGACTCTTTAAAATCTCTTGTCCATGAGCTACGTAGAACTTCTCGATGCACTCCGGCTGACATATTCCGGGGTTCATAGCTTTGGGAGTAATGCGCGTGATTTGCCGCTCCCCTCCGGCGTCGACAACTTCCTCTGTAAGAAGACCATCTCTGTTGTACTCGAAAAGAGTGCGCTGGTGTTTCTCGATCTTTTCAATCAGTAGATTCGTGCCCGGCTTGTACTTGTAGAGGGTTTCTACGCCCGGCTTCTTCGATTCGCGCACCAGCAAATTCGCCGCATAAGTGCGATGAGTGACATGAAAATCGTTGCTCCCCTCCTCCTGAATCGTTCCGGAAAGCGTTTCCTGAGCTACGTTGTAGCGATTGTCATACTGATAGAGCTTGCTGTAGAGCACCCTCTTCTGCACACAGTCGATGACGGTTTTGTCGTTGAGATTGCCGTCTCGAGCATCCTCTGACTCAAACCAGCCCATCCGCTCTTCCATCAACTTCTGCCCGCTGGCATCCCAATGCTCCACACGTTCAATACGATTCTTCTGATTCCAGCGAATGATCTTGAGGTTGTCATTGGCATCAAAAACTTCTGTGGCACCCCCTTTTACCCTCCGATCTTTCCCCCTGATCTGCCGAAAGTAGTACCGCGCCACCGTGATCGGCGTCTCATCTTCCCCCACAGGCGCCCGTTGGCACGCTACAAAGTTCGGCCCTAACTCCTGATCGCAGCGCGGATCGCCCGCAATGGCCTGGTAGGGCTTCATGAGGGCAGAAAGGTTCGCGTCTCCCCAATAATAGGTCTCCACAAAGCGCCCATTCGGCTCATCCCTCCTGCGAATGTGATCGCCACTATAACTATAACGCTGCCAATCCGGTCCACTCTGTCCCGCGACCTGAGAAACCCACCAACGATTCCCCCGCTTCTCGAAATGGTAACGCACGGCCCAATCCCCGGTGCTCGTCACATATTCGATGGGCTCTTCCATGGTTCCATGAAGCCGCAAATCAATTCCGGAAATGGCTCCACACTGCGGCCCAAAGCTCACCATCGATTTCAAAATCAGGTAATGCCCCACCCTTTGCCAATCATACCGAATGGTTCGCCCACTCAGCTTTTCTTCCAAATTGGCCACATACATTCGCGCCCCAACGCTTTGCAGATGACGCTTCGAGCCATCGGGGTCGTGAATGATCTCCTCTCCTGGTTGCAACTCAACGCGCATCGTTTTGATCGACGTCGCCCCGCCAATCTCCCCCAAAGCCGTGTTGCACCAGTTCTTGCGATAGCAATCGCTACACAGCGCAAGCTCAATGCCCTTAGTGTATTTTTTCTTATTGCGAAACTCGAGCACCGCTCCGTTGGGTTCGCACCCCAAAAAACCGCAATACTCCCTCGTGGAAACCTCTTGGCCCCAGAGCGAATTGTTGATGTTCCAACCCCACGCATTCGCCTGGTCCCAGCCCCCATCTTGCCACGAGCGCACCACCAACTGCGCCTCCGGTCCAACGGTGTACTGATCGACATGCTCTTCTGAATAACGACCCGTGATCGGGTTCACACTGCCATAAGGCGATGCCTGATTGCGCTGCTCTACCTCATCGCCCTCTTTAGATGATGCAGTAGAACCCACCTGCGCAACTTGCACCTCCGCAGAACCACCGGAATGCAGATCTGCCCCCGTGCCCAACGCAATGAACTCTTCTGCACACAAACTCGAAAGCAGCAGAAGAAACCAGGCAGCAACGCGCATAGCTGGTAAGGTATAAAGAACTGGTAAACTTTATGGCAAAAGAAAAAAGCCCTCTGTCGAAAGAGGGCTTTGTGAACTAATTAAAAAACTAAGCGAGCTTCTTAGGACCTTCGCAAGGACAGAGAGCCACTGTTGCTTCTTCTTTTGTCTCTTCTGCGTCGTCATTATCGATGGATTGTGTGTAGATCACAGCATCTTCAAAGCGTTTGCATTGGTCGCATGTCTGCTCTACACCAGGCGCCACTACAGTGATGGGCTCTTCGAACGTTTGAGCGCTGAGTTGTATGGCAACCAGAGCAAGAGCGAGGGCAAAAAGTTTCATGATGTTATCTCCATAATTTGGGTTATTTGATCTGTTTCTTTCACGCGCTGCGCCTGCGGAACGTCAAGTACTTCATTCGGCTCGAAGGTTTTCAGAATCCGATAGTAGCTGTCGCGCTGTGCAGGAGTATACCCGGCCTGGTGAATCATCTCCACAACCGTCTGTAGGTCCGCTTTATTGATAAAACCCGTCGCACGGTGGACATTCTCCTCTAAAATAATTCCTCCAAAGTCGTCCGCCCCGTAGGAAAGCGCCTGCATGCCCGTCTCCTTTCCCTCGCTAAACCAGGAGGCCGCCACGTGGTCAAAGTTGTCGAGAAAGATCCGAGAAAAGGCCAACATGCGAAAATAGGCGTCCTTGCCCGCCCAGCTCTTCACGGAGCGGCGCAAAAGAGTCCTCTCGCGCTTGTAGCTCCAAGGAATAAAAGAGGTGAAACCCGCCAACCGATCTTGCGCATCGCGCAGCGTCTGGAGATGGATGAGAATGTCTTCCGGCTCCTCTACATGGCCGTACATCATCGTCGCCGTCGTCTTAAAGCCAATCTGATGCGCCGTTTCGTGCACCTCCATCCAGGCGCCGGGAGCCATTTTCTTCGGAGAGATGGCAAAACGGACGCGCTCCGAAAGAATCTCAGCACCACCGCCGGGCATGGTGCGTTGGCCTGCATCCCACAAAGCCTGAAGCACTTCACGCACAGAAACGCCCGAGACACGCGCGCAGTTCCAGATTTCGGGGGCAGAGAAGAAGTGAGGATGGATCTCCGGGTAGCGCTCGCGAGCTGTTTTGACCAGCTCTATATAATAGTCTAGCTTGAGCCGGTCGTTGAGCCCCCCTTGCAGAAGAACGGTCGTCAACCCCGCCCGGCGCGCCAAAGCAAAGTGCTCCATCACCTGGTCGATGCTCTTCGTGTAGGCGTCTTTGGCCGAATCTTTTCGGTAGAAAGCACAGAAACTGCAGTCGGCGTTGCAGACGTTGGTGTAGTTGGGGTTGGAATCCAAAACAAAAGTTACTAGCCCTTCCGGGTGCTTTTTGCAGCGCACCTGCTGGGCCAGCTCTTTCAACTCCTCGAGGGGAGAATGGAAGAGCTTCAGCCCTTCCTCAAAATTGATTCTCATGATTTGCTTCGGTAGGATATCATCGCTGCTGAAAATATGCATGCCGAAAAAAGTAATGACCAGATTACCTCCTTCCTGAAAGAAAGCGATGCTTTCGCTACCCCTAAGGAAAAAACGCTCCACGCCCTACAGTTCATGGAGAAGTGGCTCAATGAGCCCAAAGCTCCCTTCTTTAAGGGCTTTTGGGCGGCCAAAGACCGCGCCTTTGAGCAGCTCAAGCTGATCACCAACGAGCCGGAACTGTGGGCCCGCTACAAAGAGCTCACGGATGAGTTCTCCAAAGTGAAGGCGCTTGTGCAAGAACAGTCGCGCTTTACGATGGAGCAGGTAGAGCTGGCCTTAGAGGCTCTCAAGGCAAAGATCGCACAGCCCATTGCTGCACACGAAATCCAGGAGAAGGACGCTCTTACCACAAGCGATGTCGAAGAACTGGAGCGCTTAGAGGGCACCACGCGCACGACAAAAGGGTTCATCGATCAATTGATGGCTCTGCGCAATGAAGTGGTCAAAAGCCCCGGCATTTTCAAGAACAAAACCAAGCTGATTACAGAGCTCAATGCGCTCATCGACCAACTTCTTCCAGTGCGCAAAGAGGCTCAGAACGCCCTCTGCAACCACCTGACAGGAATCGTCACGCAGTTTGAGCAAAAACCCAAATCGGGCCCCGCGCACCATTTACTCAAGCAAGTCAAGTCGCTGCAGGCGCTGCTCAAAGAGCTGACTTTGCACCCCAAAACATTCCAGGAAGCACGCAAAATATTGAGCCGCTGCTGGGAGAAATCGAAGGCCGATCAAGATGCCTTCAAACAGGCGCAGAGCGAAAAGCGCAAGAGTGATGAAGCCATGGTGGCGCAATTCAAACAGCGCCTGGAAGAGATCAAGGCCAGCATTGAAAAGCTTTCGCCGGACCAGGCAAAGGACCACTCGCGCAACTTGAAGCAGCAGGTAAAACGCTTTTACCTGCCCCCGAAAGAGGCTCAAGCACTCTTCGACGAAGTGGATGCCATATTGGATCCCGTCTTCGAAAAAGAGGTCGCTGTTCGTCGCAAGACCGTTGATGCTTTGGAGCGCACCGAAACCTCCCGCAAAGGACAGATCCACCAACTGCAGACGCTTCTCGACACAGCGGCACAGTGCGCCGTGGCAGAAGAAATCCAAACGCATCTGGATCAAGCAAGCAACCTCTTAAAGGGCCTACAGCTCTCTTTAGAAGAACGCGTTCTTCTGGAGCCTCTGTATAAGTCGTTGAGCGACAAGATGTTAGAGAACTGCTTAAAGACCGCCACCGGAGAAGAGCGCAAAGCGCTTCTCTACCGCTTCTACCAGGAACGCTCCCGTGCGCAGTCAGCTCTCGAAGAGCTCAAGCGCCTTGCTAACGTCACCTCCCAAGATTTCCACCAAGCGCTGCTCAACCACCAGTTGGCAGAAATGGAGACTTTGCGCCTCAAGGGGCTTGAAGAGATCATCGAAGAACTCGAAGAAGAGTTGGAAGCCGTTGGTTAACAGTCACTTATGGCGATTTGACGGCATCTAGAAAAATAGATTATGATAAGTTCCTAAAGTGACAGCCATAGACGGAACAACAGAGCGAGCTCTGAAAGAGGCGGCCAAGGCCCTTTCGGACAAGAAGGCCATGAATGTGTTGGCCATTGATGTGCGCGGGATCTCGACCCTAACCGAGTATTTTCTGATCGCCGATGGCATGGTCGGCCGTCATGTGGTGGCTCTGAAGAACGAAGTCGATAGAGTTTTGAGCGCACTGGGCATCAGCCCGGTGGGTGTAGAAATCAGCGAGGACTGGATCGTGGTGGATTACGAGTATTTTGTGATTCACCTGTTCGAACCCAAAGCGCGTGAGTTCTACCGGCTCGAAGAGGTTTGGAAAGAAGGAACGCTGCTTCAACTGGAGCTGTAGCAAATGAATAAACGCCGTGTCGTCATTACCGGAATGGGGCTAGTCTCCTGTTTCGGCTCAGATACCGACAAGTTCTATGCCAAATTATTGGCAGGAGAAAGCGGAGTTACCGCCATTGATCAATTCGACTGTTCAGATTGGCCTACCCGCTTTGCTGCCTCCATTAAAGAACTCGACGTCAACATCGATGACTACATGGACAAGAAGCAGGCGCGCCGCTTCGACCCCTTCATTCGCTATGCGATGATCGCCAGCAAAAAAGCACTGGCCTCCGCTGGCCTCACCAATTTCGACAACCTCGATAAAAAGCTCATCGGCGTGCTCGTCAGCTCCGGCATGGGCGGCATGACCGTTTTTCATGACGGCGTAATCACGGTGCACGAAAAAGGCTACCGTCGCTTAACCCCCTTCTTCGTTCCCTACATCATCACCAACATGGCTCCTGCTATGGTGGCGATCGACTTTGGATTCATGGGCCCCACCTATTCGATTTCAACAGCCTGTGCGACAGCGAACTACTCCATTCTGCAAGCGGCGCGCCATATTCAGGCGGGCGAAGCCAATATTATGTTGGCAGGCGGCACAGAAGCGCCCATGAACACAACGGGCGTGGGCGGTTTCGTTGCGTGCAAAGCGTTGTCTGAGCGCAATGATGCCCCCACAAAGGCCTCCAGGCCTTGGGATAAGGGACGCGACGGTTTTGTGATGGGCGAGGGCGCAGGCGTCATCGTACTAGAAGAGCTCGAACACGCACTCAAGCGCGGCGCACCGATTCTCGCTGAATTCATGGGCGGAGCCACAAGCACCGATGCCTACCATATGACAGAGCCTCGCCCTGACGGCCTGGGTGTACGCATGTGCATTGAGAAGGCCGTGCAAGAAACGGGCCTGCCCAAAGAGCGTGTGAACCACATCAATGCGCACGCTACCTCTACTCCTGCTGGAGATCTCGCAGAAGTGCGCGCCATCACCTCTTTCTTTGGACCGCACAGTAAAAACATTTCGATCAACTCGACAAAATCGATGATCGGCCACTGCTTGGGCGCTGCGGGAGGCATTGAAGCCATTGCCGTTATCAAGGCGATCCAAACAGGCAAAGTTCACCCCACGATCAATTTAGAAAACCCCGAAGAAGAAATTGCTGCGCTGCATGTCCCCACAAAAGCGGAAAACTTGGATGTCGACATTGCTTTGTCGAATTCGTTTGGTTTCGGTGGGCATAACTCCGTCATCGCCTTCGGACCCTACAGGAGCAAACGTACATGACCCGCGACGACCATATTCGCATGAACCTCTTTTACCGCTCACACCCCTGGCACGGCGTGCCTATGGGCGATAACGCTCCTGAAGTGTTGACCTCCTATATCGAGATCGTTCCCACCGACGCAATGAAGTATGAGCTCGATAAAGAGACGGGCATTCTCAAAGTCGACCGCCCGCAGAAGTACTCCAACATCTGCCCCGCACTCTACGGTCTGATCCCGCAAACCTATTGTGGCAAGAAAGTGGGTGAGCTGTGCGGACAGAAGCTCGGCAAAAAGGGCATTATCGGCGACGGTGATCCCCTTGACATCTGCATCTTGTCGGAAAAGCGCATTGAACGCGGAGACATCCTTGTCGATGCGATTCCTATCGGTGGATTCCGTACCGTCGACAAGATGGAAGCCGATGACAAGATCATCGCCGTTTTAAAAGGCGACTTAGTCTACGGGCAAATTCAGACGATCCAACAATGTCCTCCCAATTTGATTGAGCGCCTGCGCCACTATTTCCTCACCTATAAAGACTGTCCCGGCGAGTCGAACGAACGGCACATGGACATCAAAGCTGTGTATGGCCGAGAAGAGGCGCACGAGGTCATCGAAGCTGCTACTCAAGATTACCGCGAAACCTTCCCTGAGATTTGGTCGCAATACCAACATCTGCGAGGGACCAAATGAAGCTGAAAGAACACTCCTTTCCCGGCGGGAAAAAACTCATTGAGGCAACCGATTCGTCCAGTGGGCTGCACGCTTTCATCGGCATTCATGACACGACTCTCGGCCCTGCTTTAGGCGGAACTCGCATCTGGGCGTATGAGAAAACAGAAGATGCGATCTTCGATGTCTGCCGCTTGGCAGAAGGGATGTCGTACAAGTCTGCGCTGGCGGAAACGGGTTTTGGCGGCGGCAAAAGCGTCATTATCGCAAAGCCGGGGCAGAAGAGTGATGCGCTCTTTCACGCCTTTGGCAAAGCGGTAGACTCTCTCGGCGGTGAATACATCTGCGCTGAAGATGTGGGCAGCACCTCTGCCGACATGATGATCATTCGCCAAGTGACTCCCTATGTTGCCGGACTTCCAGTAAAGCAGGGCAGCGGCGATCCTGGCCGCTTCACAGCGTACGGCGTCTATCTCGGCATTAAAGCGGTTGCAGAGCACCTGTGGGCCAGCTCCTCTCTCTTTGGCAAACGCGTAGCGATTCAAGGGCTCGGCAGCGTCGGTTCGCGAGTAGCTGAGTGGCTCTTCTGGGAGGGTGCTGAGTTAATACTCTCCGACATCGACCAAGAAAAGGCTGCAAAACTGGCGCAACACTACCAAGCGCGTCTCGCCTCTCCTACAGAGATCCTCACCGTGGAGTGCGATATTCTCTGTCCTTGTGCTATGGGCGGCGCCATTAGCACAGAGGTCATTCCTCACATTCGAGCGAAAGCGATTGCTGGTGCGGCCAACAACCAGCTGCTACGTCCTGAACAGGATGGCCAGCTCCTACTCGAACGCGGCATCCTCTATGCACCGGATTTTGTGATCAATGCAGGAGGCGTCATCAACGTAGCCTCCGAGCTCCACCCGGACCGGTATAATGCTGGAAAAGCGATGGAACTGGTCCGCAAAAGCAGCGACACGCTTCTTGCTGTTCTACGCATGGCGGATGAACGCACCATTCCCACTGGAAAAATGGCCATTGAACTCGCCAAAGACCGCATTGCGCATGGTTTCGGCAAACGCACCGTGGGTGTATACTATCCCCAATGAGACTCATCGGCTATTCCATCTCGAAAAAGGTCAACAATAAGGAGCTCTTCGCTGCGTTAAAAGAGGCGAATGAAGATCCTGCTTGGATCCGCGACGTTGTGCACATCGGCAGAGACAAAGAGGGCGATATCTTCGTCTTCCCCTTTGGTGCAGTGGTGATTTGGGGCCTGGAGCAGGCTCAAGAGTTGGGCTGGATCCAGCGCCTACACCCTTTTCTCGATGGCGTGATGGCCAAGCCCGATACCGAGCGTTTCACCTTCACGACCGGCACTGCCGCGCAAATCCGCCAGGATGAGGTGACTCTGCCCTACCCTTCCGCGATGAACAAACTCGCCGTCTCCTACGCCATCGCTCAATCGCTCAAGCTAGCCATCTTCGAAGAATCGATCCGCGCCACCATCACAAAAACGGAATACCTACCCAAAGAGCTGAAGAAGAAGGGGCGCATTTCGCTTTCTCGCAAAGAGATTTCTAAAACGATCGGCGGCCTCTTCGTCGAGCGCAACTCCGTTAACCTTCACACTGACATCCTTGACACTCCCGAAGTCTTCTGGGAGTTCCCTGAACACGATGCTCTCTACCGCATGACGGCGCAGTACCTCGACCTCAACCCGCGCGTCAACGTCCTCAACCAGCGCCTCAACATCGTGAAAGAGCTTCTCGACGTTCTCGTCACGGAGCTCAACCACCTTCATACCGCACGCCTCGAATGGGTCATTATCGTCCTCATTCTCTTCGAGGTGATCATCGGAATCTCACGCGAAGTGCTCCACTAACCGGTAGTGCTAAACCCTTAAATTCGCGTATAGGAAGGGGTATGAGTGGCGATATCTTTGTCTCACAAAAGCCCCCTTCAGCAGATGCATCTTCCCCTGTGTCTATGGATCCGGGGCTGCGCGAAGAGCTGCACCGAGTACGTCAGGCAGCGGCGGCTTTGCGCGCACAACAAGGGGCGGCCAGACCCCTCGCTGAGGAGCTGGAACATGAGGCCATTTTTGGCTCGACTCTTGCGGCGGTGGCAGAGGTACTCCCCGTAGGGGAAGTGGCCGTTGGCCTGGCTCATTCTGCGAAGATTTGGCAGGGCGCTTCGGTAGTTGAGCGGCTGATGCTCGTGGGCGATGTAGCCTTGAGCTCCATGGATACCGCTTCCATGTCCATGACTGCATCGGCAAAAGTGGCGCCCCATATTGCGCATCTGGCTTTCAATATGGCTACGGGCTTTTTGGCGCTCGTTGTTTCCGCCATACAATCGGTGATCTCCATCATCGAAATCGCCCAACACCAAGAGCAACGAAAGGCCTTCCGAGCGGGTTTTGAGGGACTCCAAGGAACAGAGCGCGCCTTCAAATTAGCCGAACTTGTCTCTGCAAGGGCGTCGGAATTGGAAGCTGAAGTTGCGCGTCGACGCCGTCTTGTACAGCCGGGGGTGTTCAACCGCTTTGCAAACCACTTTGAACTATGGCTGGCCCGCAGCCACTTTGGCGAACAAGAAGCCGATGCCCTCAAAGAGGCACGTGAAATCCTGAAAGCAAAGGCTGAACTCTCTTCCATCACTAACCCTAAAGAACGACGAGCGAGAAAAAAAGAGCTCGATACAAAAGCGCTCAAATGGGCTCAAGAATTTGAAAGGGCTATGGGCTCTGATCAAAAAATGGAAGTAGCTGACTGCATCTCCCACCTACTGACCTTTACCGCTGCTCTCATCACCACCATCGCGCTCTTTGCGACCATCAAGTTTTGGGGGCCGGTTGTATTGGCTCTCACCGTATTGGCCACCATCATTGCCATCACACGCGCTCTTATCAAATACTGGAACTCAAGCACTCCACAAGGCACTCTCGACACCGCTGCGCAACTGCTCACGGATTTTGTACTCAAAACAGATAAATCCAAACGCGATCAACTCGCCACCGCCTTCGGCTGCTACCTGCCCTCCCACTTCTCTGAGAAGCAGAAAGTTGCTCACATCAGCCACCACCTCACCTCTATGGTGAACCGCGACAGTGCCACCCAAAAGCTCTTCACCGACAAAGTGGTGAAAACCATCCTCGGCCGCAAGGAAAAACGGCTCTTCTCCGCCAAAAAAGCGCAAAAGCAGCAAAAAGACATCGAAGCCTTCTTCCGCAATCTCATCGCCTCCATGCGCACCACCAACCAAGAGATCTTCGACCGCTACGCAGCTACCCTACCCACGGCTGAAAAGTTGGCCGTCGAGTTCCTCAAGGACCTTGACACCGCCGCCTAGCACAAGAGACAATGGTGCCCTCCCATGGGCACCAAAACCCTTATTATCCTCATCCGCTTCTGGCAATTGGGCCTCTCCCCCTTTCTGGGCAAAAACTGCCGCTTCTACCCCTCCTGCTCCGAGTATGGCCTTCAGTGCGCTCATCTCTATCCTTGGTGGAAAGCCTCCTATAAGACCCTCTGGAGGGTTTTGCGCTGCGGTCCCTGGTCGAGGGGGGGCTACGAAGCCCCTTAATCTCTCATTAACACAGCCTTGCCATACTTCCTCCTATGTCAAACGCACCTGCACTCACTTTAGACCTTACCCGCTCACGCTGGCCTGAGCTTGAGAACAAACCTGCATTCGATAAGCGCGTCAATAATCGCGTCGCAGCGGCCGTTGCTTTTATTTTCACCGCCCTTTCCGCTGGCGGTGCCGTAGCCATTGGCCTAGCTCTGACTGCCACAGCCGCTGTCATCATCGGCTCTTTCGCCACGTGCGGTGTGATTGCTGTCGTCACTCTCGTTCTCGGCGTCATTCTCGTTGTGCGTAAAGAGTTCTGGAATGACCCCGCCTACCGCCTCGAGCAAGAACAGAGACTCGCTCATCACTTTGTCGAAAATAACCTCTCTCTTGCACAGCTCACCGCGCAAGATACACATCACCTCATCGACAACGTTGATCTTAACATCTTGCTACGCCAGCAACTGACGAAGACCCCTCTTCATACGTTCGTTGCGCGCCATGGTAGTGCCAACCTACTCAGAGTTGCCGATGACGCTCTCAAATCCGAAATGGCTGCGAAATTCGATGCGAACGTTCCTCTTGCAAGCATTGATCTCGTCTCTCCTTTCGTCGATCAAGCAGCCCTTTTCCAGCGCCTCTTAGCAGAACTTCCTCAAGGATATGTAGCTCTTTCCTCGCGCTACCCAGCTCTTGTGCAGCGCGCTGATGCAGATGCTCTCTCACGGCACTTCTTCGCTTGCGATATGGCAAACGGTCTTTCCTGGATGGACATCTCTGCACGCAATAGCCGCCGCGACATTTGGCCCACAGATCCAGCCATTTTTGAGCGTTACAAACGGGAATTCTCTCTCTTTGCCGCAACCACCGAAGAAGGTTGGCTGTCCCTCCACGCTCGCCACAGCACAGATTACGCCTATCTTCAGTTAGACCCAGCGCTCATTGCCACAAACATTCTCTCCCGCGAAAACCCTGCCTTGAGCTTTGAGGAATTTGTCGCACGCAACGGAACAGAAGTTCTTGCCACTCTCCCCGATTCCTCTGTCCACAAGCGTCTGCGCGCGCAATTCGCCACTAAACCGTATGGCGAAATGGTTCACTCCACCCTCGCTGCAGCACGCACTCATTTAGGGATCAACGACGCCTTCATCTCCGCTGTGATGAGCCAGGAAGTCCTTTCTTTAACCCTCCTACAGTTGCTGGCAAAACATGGCACAGCTCTCAGTGATGTACTCTGGACTCCCGCTAATAAAGTGCTGTTGCAACAAAATTTTGCAGCAGAAAAGGCCTCCATTACACCGCGCCAACTCGTTGACCTCCGCCCTGTTTGGGAAAGCTTCGGCGCTCTTTGGCTCATCGAATTTGTGGAACGCACAGCGGCCGAACCTATTTCTTCTCTGATGCGTGACTATCCCGCACTACGAGGAACACTGCAGGGTCCTGCCATTACAGCGCGCTTGGTACGCGAAGCAAAAACCGTTCCTTCCCTTGCCGCTTTCCGCGCCCTATTTGCTGATCGCCCCTTTACCTGGGGCATTCTCCCTTCCAATCACCCGGAGGTGCTACGTCTTTCCCTCAATGCGGTTGATACCTATCTCGGCGCGTCGCCGGACAGAGACTATGCAGAGGCACATTGCCCCTCGATTCGAGCGCTCATCGACAAAGCACGCACTGGCGACAGTGAAGCCTTGCGCAAAAAAATGACTGAAGATGACCGTTCTAACCGTCAATATAGAGAGAAAGAGACTACCATTCGGGCAAGCTACGCTGACCGAAAGGGCAGCGTGCGTTCACGCTGCGAAGAGCGTATAAGCACAAAACGTTCTCAGCAGGACTCCATCAGATACCGCTACCAATCTTTGATCTCGGCTAAAAGTGCTGAAATCGCCGGTCACGAACGCGTTCTCGAGACCCTGGCTGCATTTGCGCGCGAAGAGGCCGAGCTGAAGCGCCAGAAAAGCGCTCTTGCCGCAGCCATTGCCCAGACCGATGCGGAATTGCAGAGACTGCCTAGCCCTGAGAGAGTAGCTGCTGAGCAAGCCCGGCTGCGGCCTCTTATTGACAAATGCGATCGCCACCTTGCAACCTTGGATGTAGCTTTGCGAGTCAAACGCGGCGTACCCGTCACAGGGCTAGCAGGAGTAGCCGAGCAGAGAAATGCCATCGCCGAGTTAGAAGGACAGCGTAGCGAAGAAGAAACGCGCCGCAACCGCTACCAACGAGAGCTGGATGCAGCTCAAGCAACCCCAGCAAAAGCCGCCGAACTCAGAGGAAGGCGCGATCAGTTGACTCGTCAACTCCACACCTTGCCTGAAAGACCCACCACAACTCTCTCGGCAACTCTATTCACTTTAGGCACCCTAGGTGTTGCGGCACTGAAAGCCTCTGCTGAAGCTGAACGGAGTCGTTTGCAAGAAGCTCAACGAAGAGAGGAGGCTGAGTGCGAATCTCATATCGCCTCATTGAATGCAGGAAAAGAGACCGAGATCGCTGCGCTTGATCGAGAGGAAAGCTACGCCTTAAGTTTGGAGCGCAGCTCGCTAAAGGTTGCCCTGGAAGGTTCAGACGAGGTCTATCGAGCAGCGCAGGAATCCCTAACCCGTACTCTACGGGAAGATCTCGCCAACTTGAAAACTCGCATTTAATGAACGAAAAATGCGACAAGCACAGGGGTGCAGGTACTATCGGATACCCCCTATATTGCCGTCATTAAAGACTTCCTCACACCGGAAGAGTGCTCACACTTTGTCGAACTAGGCCGGCAAAAAATTGCCCCTTCCACCGTCATTCATCCAGAAACGGGCCTCTCCACCTTCAACTCTGCAAGAACGAGCAAGTCCACTTGTCTCGACCGCTACACTCCCCTTTCTATACGAGCCTTAGAGGAGCGCATTGCCGCTTTCACCAATACCCATGTCTACCAAGGAGAGCCCTTTCAAATCGCTCACTATGACGTAGGTGAGCAGTACCACCCTCACTTCGATTTCTTTGAAGAGCATTTAGATACCCCCGTCACCCGGCTCAGCCAAAGCGGACAGCGCACCCATACTCTCATTCTCTACCTGAATACAGTGACCGAGGGCGGCGAAACACACTTTCCCAAATGCGACCTAAAGATCAAACCCGAGATCGGCAAAGCCCTGCTCTTTAAGAATTTGGCTGATGGAGCTCTAGATCGGCAAACACTGCACGCCTCTCTACCCGTCATTCAAGGCGAAAAGTGGATCCTTACCAAATGGATCCGCCAGCGCAATTACTAGCCACAACCACCGCAGCAACCACCCACGGCTGCGTCACCCGCCCCATCATCACCACCATCATTGACATCTTCACCGGCGGCAGCGCCTCCTCTTGGCGAGAAAACACTGACGGAAGAAGCCCCTTTTGGCAAAGGCACAACAACAACGCGCGGAGCCGCTGGAGCCTTCGCTTCCAGATCAAGAGCTAGATCCCTAAACCCATTTGCGCGCGCTGCGGATGCCGCTAAATCGTAGCGGCAACGCTCGTCTAAATAGTCATCCCGAATGAGCAAGCTCACCATATCCTCGCGACCCACTGCTGCTGCCGCATGCAAAATCTTCGCAAAAGACTGGTTCTCTGGCGTATCTCTTTCTCCTTTGAGTGCCTCCACAATAGCAATGGCTTTCCACCATTGCATATCGGTGGCCGAACGATACTGAATGACTCCGGCGGCATCTGTCTCGGTTCGTGTCAGCTGAACCGCTGCAGCCTTGAGCTTATCAACTCCAATAAGCCCCAGCCCAAAGGTCATCAAAGAAGCTCGGATGTAGGTTACTTGACCTTCAGGAGTATCAAGTCCTTCGAATCCTATGTGACTACCACCCTGACCTAGCGCTGCTGTGAAATTCAATCCTCTGTTCTCCAAAAACTTTTTTTTATCCGCCTCACTCATTTTTCCAAACGCCTCAGCTCGACGTGTCACACGATCCTCTACCTTCGCTATGTGGCTCGCTACATCCGCATCACTGACCGGTGGTGATAACTGACGTGCCATGGCTTGATAAACACTGAGCTCTGAAATAATCGCCGGCGGTAGTCTAAGAGCAACTGCTTGACGAGCAAGGGCCACGCGCGACTCCATCCAACGATCGCGCAGATCGCGCACGCTGGACATTGCGAGCCCAAAGGTGAAGAGCGCGGCGAAAAAGCCCAGGGCCACAAGACACGTCTTTTGCAGTCCCGAAAGAGAGACACTTTCTCGAACTGGCGGCGTTCCACGAGAGGCCTCTACCGTCCAGGTAAAACCAAAAGCGGATGAAGAGGAAGGCTTAGCCTTAAAACACAAGGCATGAGTACTGGTGATTGGGGAAACGGGGGCGGCTGCTGACATGTCATCGTTCTTACGTCTCGATTGTAAATTCTATATTAAGACGCGGGAGGAATCGTGAGCGTCTGCCCTTTTCTGATCACATCGCTCTTCAAATTGTTCGCTTTCATCAAAGCCGATGAACTGACTTTGTAGCGCTTTGCGATGGTCCATAGCGATTCTCCATCGCTGACAATGTGCATTCTTGGCGCAGCCACCGGCTTAGCTGCGGTTTTTTTGGGGACAGCAGTGCGCGTGAGCTTCAACTTCTCTTGCAGATCCTCTTTCGAGACAAAATGCTTGAGCGTGGCGACGTAGTCAAACTGGGCAGGAGGGCTTTCTCCGCGCGCTTCGTAGAGACGGAAGGCAGCTGCTTGCCAGACGCGCTTCGAACGCGGCGAGAGGAGCAGCTCTTTGGCAAACTCTTGTGTTTTAGCGTTCTTTGCTTTGAGCTTTTTGAGCAGCTCGATGACCTTCGTGTCATCCAAACGCTTAATAGATGCCTTTGGCAGGCACGTGACCACCACTTCCGCGGCTGCTGGAGTGGATTGACTGAGCAGCCACTCCTCTAAGTTGCGGTGGTCGGTGGCGAGTGCGTCGACATCGCTCCAAGGCAGCGCAGCCAGCAAGTCGAGCGTCGAGCTGCGCGAAACAAAGAGGTGCTGCGTCTGCAGCTTGGCTTCGATCGCCAAGTACTGCGGCGTCATTACAAAAGCATCTTGCGACTGAGGCAGCTCCTTGTGCAATCCGCGCGCCGTAAATGGCCAGCTCTCTGTTGCAGCAAAGTCAATCAGACGCTGGAACTGCTCATCGCCGAGACCGGAAAAGAGAATGCATTCATCTGAGCCGGAGATCAACTTGCGCGGCTGCAGGCTGATGCCAAAAAGCGCGCGGTGGATGTCAAAATCATGCGCAGCGACCAAGCTGGCGAGTGCAAAGTCTCTTTTTGCATAGCCATCTTCGACCGGCGTTTTGTCTTGAAGTAGCAAAACGAGCTGCTGGAAGGGAATGTGCGCTAGCTCGCCGATCAGCTGCGTTTTGGTGTGCCCCGAGGCGGTTTTACTCGAGTCGGGCATGTCGTGGCGGTGCAGGAAGGGCTCGGGAGTCTTGGTCCAGACCGTGAAGAGCCCGAAGGCGAGCACGATGTTGAGGCTGCCGGAGAGAACCAGACCTACGGTAAGTTTTTTGAGCGGATCCATGCCGCCGCCATTGTAGGGTTTTTTCCAAGAGGATACAATGGCTGACATGCAAGTCCCTCTAGCGCTGCTGAAACAATGGCTGCCCCTTTCCGAATCGCCCCAACAAATTGCAGAGGCTCTAACGAGTCTCGGCCTCGAAGTCGATGCCATTGACAACGACATCCTCTCCGTCTCTTTAACGCCCAATTTAAGCCACTGCTTCAGCATCAGAGGCATCGCGCATGAGCTGTCCGCTTACTACAACCGCCCTCTCACTTCTGTCCCGATTCCCGAAGTCCCATCTCAATTCACTTCCCCCATCCAAGTCACCGTGGAAGCCGGCTGCACACGCTACATGGCAATGGTCATCGAGGGCGTCAAAGTCGGCCCCTCTCCACAATGGCTAGAAAAGGCCGTGGTTGATTTGGGATATCGCTCCATCAACAACGTCGTGGACGCCGCCAACTATACGATGGCCATGCTCGGCCAACCGCTCCACACCTTCGACAAGCCCTCCTCGATTCAAGTGCGCCTGGCGAAAAAGGGTGAACGCTTTCAAGAGAGCGTTCTCGACGAAGAGATGATTGTGGTGGCCGATGGCGCGCCCATTGCGATTGCGGGAATCAAAGGAGCGCCGGTCACCGAAACGACGACAACGATTCTGCTGGAGTCGGCCCACTTCGATCCGCGCCTGGTGCGCAGGGCCTCGAAGAAGCTGCGCCTGTCAACAGAGTCCTCCAAACGTTTTGAGCGCGGCCACGACCCCCACCTCTGCCCGCAAGGCCTGCACTATGCCGCTGCTCTGATCGGCGGCCGTGCTAGCCAGGTCATCGACATTCACCAAACTCTGCCGCAAGCGAGGACACTCACACTACGCCCTGAGCGGGTGTGCAGCTTGATCGGTGTTGCTCTCTCCATTAACGAAATCGAAACGCTACTCACACGCCTCGGCTTTGGCATCACGAAAGAGAGCGAGAAGCTGCTGCACGTGCTTGTGCCCACATGGCGCCTCGATGTGACGGCAGAAATCGATCTCGTAGAGGAGGTTGCACGCCTTTATGGCCTGCACAACTTGCCGCAGACACAAGAGCGTTTTCGCTTGAGCTCTCTGCCCACCGCTCCGCTCTTCGAACTCAAGCAGCTGGTGCAAACGCGCGCGCTGCGCTTGGGGCTACAAGAGCTGCTCACCTCGGACCTAATCGCTCCACCCGACGAGGGCATTGCTGTGCTGAATGCCAGCTGCGTTGAGCAATCTGTTTTGCGCTCCACTCTTTTAACTGGATTGCTAGAGACCCTCAAGCACAATGTCGATCATAGGCTCTTTACGCTGCACGGCTTTGAAATCGGCCACACCCATGCGGTAATCGATGGCCAGTTTGTGGAAGAGGCAAAGATCGGGATCCTTCTTTCCGGTCAGCGCCTGCCCGCCCATTGGTCGGTAAAAAATGGAGAGCTCGACTTCTTCGACATGAAAGGGCTCGTGGAAGAGCTCTTGGTCGACTTTGCCCCCGTAGAGTGGAAGCCTTGCCACTTAGCCCCGCTACATCCCCACCAACAGGTGCGCAGCACGTTGGGTGTTTTTGGTCAGGTGCACCCCAGCCTTACGCCGCAGCCCGCCTTTTTCGCCGAGATCAGCCTTCATGCGCTGCTCAACGCGCCAAGAGCGTCGCTGCAGTACCAGCGCTTCTCCCCCTTCCCGGCCATTGAGCGCGATTTCACCGTCACGGTCGCTGAATCGACCCCTTTCGAAGCACTCCTTGCCGAGGCCGCCGATCCGCTACTCGAAAAAGTACTCTTGCAGGACATTTACCGAAGCGATAGCTTGGGACATGGCCTGAAGAACATGACCCTCCGACTGATCTTCCGCTCGAAAGCGCATACGCTGAAGGCAGAAGAGGCGGAGAAACCCTTTCAAGCCATCTGTCAACGTATTGGTACGCGCTATGCTGTTCAAAAAAACTAGTCTCTCTCTCCTCCTCTTAGGCGCCAGCCTCTTTGCTGCTCCCGAAGTGGTCCACCAAACCTACATCGCCAAGTACTTGGGCGCCGTCAGCCAAAGCGACTGGGAAGATCGCGGCGGTCATGGAGAAATCGTCACCGTCTACACCGATGGCTCTACCCATACCGACGCCTACTTAGAGGGCAAACGCCATGGCAAAAGCGTGGCCACCTTCCCCCATAGCGATAAAGTCGCTAAAGCCGCCTTCTTCGAAGAGGGCCGGCTGATAAAAGAGGTCGACTACTTCGTCGGCGGAGGCGTTCGCCAAGAAACGGAGTACTCCAAGGATGGCAAGACGGTCTCCGTCTTCCGCGAAGCAGGCGGTCTGCAGTCCAGCGAAACTTTCCACGGCCCCAAGATTGTGCAGGGCTCCTACTTCGATGAACAAGGACGCGAGGTGTCCAAGGTCATCGCCAACTTTGGCGAACGCTCCTTCCTCGGTGATGGAGGCAAACTCCTCGCCCAAGAGCGCGTGGAAAATGGCGAACGCGTCATGCGCACCCAGTTTCATGATAACGGCTTCATCCAGTGCCGCGTCGGCCTGCGAGGTAACCTGCCCAGCGGCAATGTCGAGTACTACGCCAAAGACGGCTCTCCGCAACGCATGGAACAGTGGCAAGCAGGTGTGCGCAACGGCACAACTACGCTCTACCAAGACGGCCTGAAGATCCGCGAAGTGACCTACAAAGCGGGTAAGAAAGAGGGCCTCGAGCGCATCTTCAAAAGCGGTGACCACCTCTCCGAGGAAATCTCCTGGAAAAATGACAAACGCCATGGCGCCACCGTCCTTTGGGTGGAAGGCCAACCTCATACCACTTGGTATTACGAGGGGAAAAAAGTAAACAAAATCACCTTTGACTTCTTGAGCCTCTCCAAATGAAAGAGTTCGTCGCCTACATCGTTAAAAATCTCGTGGACTTTCCCGATCAGGTGCGCGTCAGCGAACTGGCCGGCGCCAACAGTACCATCTTGGAAATCTCCGTAGCCAAACCCGACATCGGTAAGGTCATCGGTCGCCAAGGCAAGACCATCTCCTCGCTGCGTACCCTCTCTGCCGCTGTCGCCAGCCGCATGGGCGTGCGCATCAGCATTGAGATCCTTGAAGACAAGGAAGAAGCTGTCGTCGAAGCCGAAATCCAAATGTAAAACCGGTTTTACATTGTCGATAACTCATGTTCCACGGCACTTAAGCTCCTGATAACCAGTCACTTATCAAGAAAACCGTCCGTGGAACAATGAACTAATTATCCATTACGTGGCTGTGTAATGGTGATTAGTTTCATTAAATGAGATGAAAAGGGAATTGGACTGAGCAGGACTCGAACCTGCGACCACCCACTTAGAAGGCGGGTGCTCTATCCAGCTGAGCTATCAGTCCGGGAAATGCACGCGGAATTTTAGCCGTTATCTTTATTTCAAACCATCTGTTATTCTGCCCCTGTGCATACAATTACCGTTGGCTCTGTTCGGATTGGCAAGAAACTGCCTTTAGTGGTCATTTGTGGACCGTGTGTCATTGAAAGTGAGGAGCATACGCTTTTGTGCGCCCGCGAGTTGCAGGCTATTTTCAAAGCGGCCGGCATTCCCCTGATCTTCAAAGCCAGTTACGACAAAGCTAACCGCTCTAGCGGCAGCTCTTTCCGCGGTCCGGGAATGAAAGAGGGCCTGCGCATTTTGGCCCAAGTAAAGAAAGAGTTAGGGCTTCCTGTCTTGACCGACATCCATTCTCCTGAAGAGGCGGCGGAAGCGGGCCGAGTTGTCGATATGGTGCAGATCCCCGCCTTCTTGTGCCGTCAGACGGATTTGATTTTAGCGGCGGGAGAGTGCGGAGCTGCGGTGAACGTCAAGAAGGGGCAGTTTCTGGCTCCTTGGGACATGAAGAACGTTGTGGAGAAGCTGGAATCGAAGGGCAAGAAGGATATCTTATTGACCGACCGCGGGACCTGCTTTGGCTACAACAATTTGGTGAGCGACTTTCGCTCCATTCCCATCATGCAAGATTTGGGCTATCCCGCCTGCTTTGACGCCACGCACTCTGTGCAGCTGCCCGGCGGCTTAGGCCATGCCAGCGGAGGGCAGCGCGAGTTTATTCCCGTCTTAGCCAAAGCTGCGGTTGCCGTCGGCGCAAACGCTCTCTTCATGGAAGCCCATCCCGAACCGGCCAGAGCGAAAAGCGATGCGGCCTCGGTGCTCGATTTCAAAGAACTTCCCTCACTCCTTCATCTGGTGAAAAAGCTGCATGAAGTGGTTATTTAGTCTCCTCGTACTTGCCCTCATTGCCGAAGTGGCCTTCTTTCTGCGGCTCGGTGTTGCTGCACCGGAAGAGAGCGCTGCGCAGGCGAGTTGGACACAATCGAAGAAGGGCGTTGAGCTTGCCTATTGGTTTCCTAAAAGAAGCTATCGCGCTACTTTGCGTGTGCAGTATCCCAGCTCGGAGCTTACCCGCGTGGACGACTCTATGGTGGAGGTTGTACAAGAGCCGCACTTTGCTCTACAAGACAGCCCCGAGCGATTAACGCTTTTAGATGCAGCAAAGGGGCAGTTCAACTGGCGCACGAGTTTGCTGGCGATTCAGCAGGTACACGTAGAACGCTTCGTGGAGGGTAAAAAAATCGTTGATGCGAACGCGCGCGAAGTAGAGATTACCCTGAAGGGCGAACAGCCTGAAGTAACGGCCTTTGGCCTTACCGCGAGGAAGTTGTCGTGATTCTCATCTTGGCTGCGGCACAAGCACTTTTGCAAAGCCACCCCTTCTTGGTGAAAGCGGATGAGGCAAAGCACGCTAAGGGCGAAATCCACTTTGCCGGACACGTGCTGGTAGAGTCGCAAGACTTTACAGCGCAGGCGGAAAAAGCCCACTGCGCAGAGGCAGAAAAGACGCCGCTCACACTCGAGGGCAAAGTCCATCTTACCTTTACGAAGGAGGGGCAGCTGCACTGCGATCGCGCACTCTTTAATCCCGACGCCAGCTGCTGCCAATTCACCAGCTCAGGACCTGAAGGCCGGATCCATTTCGAGGATGCCGATCACAAACTCATGGTCGAGTCGCGCGCAGGCACTCTTCTGCTCGATCAGGGCAAGAAGGTCTTTGCCATCGAAGCCATCGACCGCGTGCACGCAGAGACCAGCCACTTCAGCATCGATGCCGACCAAGCGCTCTTTGATGCCAAAGGGCAGATCGCTATCTTCCGCCAAGTAGAATCCCCCTGCATCATCCACTTTGGCGAGGACGCTCATGCTTTTTGCACAGAGGCCACCTTCTACGTGCAAGAGCGGCGCGCTGTGTTGGTGATGCCCACTGGAGAGGTGCGCGTTAAGGAGAAGCTGCCCATGCAGTTCAGTGCAGAGCGCATGGAGTTCGATGACGCCTCGGCACAGCTGAGACTTACGTCCAACGTACTCATCGTCACGCAGCTTGAGCAGGGCCCAGCGCAGATCTCCTCTGTGGAGAGCTGTTTTGTCGACATCCGCAAAAGCCGCGTCTTCCTCACACCGCCCACCGATGGCCGCTTGCTACTGACGGCCGCTTTCGGCCACGTACGCGCCCTCAACGCGGAGCTGCTCTTCGAACCCGGTGACCACGAATTTCTTCTCACGAACATGACCCTCGCCGGTAACGTCGAGATCTGCAACACCTGTTCCTTCAAAGATCCGGAGCTGACGGTCAACCGCTATGCCATTGCCGATCGAGTAGAGCTGGACTGCTTGGGCAAAGAGGTGGCCCTTTCTGCCGAGCGCGGCAAACGGGTGCTCTATCTCGACGAAGACAAGAAGGTGCAGGTGAGCGCTGAGGCGATCTCCGTTTCGTATGCAGATGGGCAAGAAGAGATTGCCGGCAAGGGAGCTGTGCGCATGCTCTTTAACGAAGGTGAGCTCAAGATGTTGACTGACCGCTTCCCCAAGATGAATCGTGATTCTGGAAGCTAAGGGCCTGACAAAAACCTACGGCGGCCGTAAGGTCGTCTCCGGTCTCTCCTTCTCCGTCTCTCCCGCAGAGGTCGTGGGTCTGCTTGGGCCCAATGGCGCAGGCAAGACAACAGCCTTCTACATGGCCATGGGCATCATCACCCCCGATCAGGGACAGGTGCTCTTTCAGGACAGGGATGTAACACATCTACCCATCTGGCAGCGCGCGCGACTTGGTTTGGGCTACCTCGCCCAAGAGCCCTCTATCTTCGGCCACCTTACTGTCGCAGAAAACCTCCTGCTCATCCTCGAGCAGCAGAAAGAGGAGCACCGCCTCGACGAACTGCTCGCTGAGCTGCATCTTACTCCGCTTGCCGATAAGAGGGCGGGATCGCTTTCTGGCGGAGAGCGGCGCCGCCTTGAAATCACGCGCGCGCTCATCAATCAACCCTCCTGCCTACTCCTCGACGAACCTTTTGCCAACATCGATCCCCTCTCCATCCACGAAGTGCAAGAGCTGATCCGCCACCTCAAAGCCAAAGGCATTAGCGTCCTCATCACTGATCATAATGCTCGCGAAATCCTTCGCCTTGCCGATCGCTGCTACCTGATCTGCGACGGCCAGCTCATCCTCTCCGGCACCAGCGACGAACTGCTCGCCTCCCCCACCGCACGCACCCACTACCTGGGCGAGAATTTTACTCTTTAGCCCGAATTTGGAGGCAGATGTAGGAGAGGCCGTGGATGTTGTCGCCATCGCGACACTCTTTGGGTTTGCAGAGCTTGATGTAGATTTCTTTGTTGTACCAAGGGGCAGTAGAGGTGCCGGCATCCTTTTTGGTGTAACGCTTGAATTCCTCGCCTGGATAGTAGGCCGTGAGAAGAGGGACGACCTTTTCGGCGTCTAGGCCTTCGACGTAAAAGTCGACAGCGGTGCCGGTGAGATGACGGGAGGTGCTGTTGGAGAAGGAAGGGTCCACCCAAGTGTTATGCTCCGGGCAGCGATAGCCGGAGGTGATGACGACGCGCTTTTTGGTCTTTTCCTGCAGGTAATTGAGAAGGGTGATGAGCGTGGGGTGGATGTACTCACTGCCCTCTTTGAGGAAGAGGCTGTGGCGGCCGCTGCAGTCGAAGTGTTCGCCTCGAGCAGGATTGGTGCTGCAACCGCGGCAACGAAAGTACTCTTTGGTGATCTTGGTGAGACCGGATTGCGAGGTCTTGTTCCAGGGGTAGTCGGGGCGTGAAAGGCGCGTCATCTGCACCGGCTTAAAGGGCTCTTGCGAGACCGTCTCAATGCCGTAACCCTTCACCTCCTCTTCAGGAGTGCCGCACGCGAAGAGAAGCAATAAGAGGAAGATCATGATTGCATATTGTGCCAGACCGTATCGACGTCTTCAATCCCCTCCAGCCATTCAATGAGCGCCTCATTGGATTTTCGGTCCTCTTCACTGCACTCCACCATCACCTTGGGGATCATCTCCAGCTCAGCAGAGGTTGCTTTGACTTCGCGCGATTCGAGATGCTCCTTTACCGCATAGAGGTCGCTGGGCGCCGTGACCACCACCCATCCCTCGTCCGTGGCCTCAAGCTCTTCGGCACCTGCCTCTGAAGCAATGAGAAACAGCGTGTCCTCATCACCGGCGGGAATGCGAATGACCCCCTTCTGGTCAAAGTTGAAGGCAACTGAGCCGGGGTTGGCAATTGTGCCACCACGCTTGTTCGTAGCAATGCGGATGTCTGAGGCCGCGCGGTTTTTGTTGTCAGTCAACCCCTCCACAATGATCCCCACACCACCATAGCCGTAGAGCTCGTACGTAACGGGCATGTAATCGGCTTGGTCCTGCGAAGAGGCCTTCTTGATGTTGCGCTCGACGTTCTCAGCGGGCATGTTGGCCTCCCGCGCTTTCTGGATAGCCGTCCGCAGCCGTGGGTTGGCTTTCGGATCAGGGCCGCCCAGCTTCGCTGCGCTGATGATCTCTTTCGTCACCCGCGAGAAGATTTTGCCCTTAATGGCATCCGCTCTTCCCTTGCGGTGCTTGGTGTTCGCCCACTTACTATGTCCAGCCATAAATACCCACTTATAGTATACTATTGGCCATGAAAATTGTCTGTTTTCTCCTAGCAACAGTTTCTCTTTTCCTGCAGGCTGCAATCATGCCCATCAACTCCATCGAAGAAGCTCACCCTCACTTCTCGGAAATTAATCATGCCACCCTCGTCTTTTTTGACCTCGACTGCACTCTGGTACAAAATGGAGAGCCCGCCTTCCAAATGGCGAACTTGAAAAAGCATAAGCCAATCGTAAAGAAACTATTAGCCAGTCTTTCAGAAGAGCAAGAGCACCTGTTTTGGAATACGAGTACTCTCGGTTCTCCTACGATCTTGATCGACCCAACAAGCCTGGAACTTTTTTCTCAACTGCACAAGGCAGGTATCTCAACCATTGGATTGACTGCACAGAAAATTGGTCCGCTTTTTGAAGTTCCTAACATGGAACAGTGGCGTATTGACCGTCTTCAGGCGCTGGGATTTGATTTTACTGTTACTGCTCCTGTTGTCACCAATTTCTCCTTTCCGGGGGCAAATTATCAGGGCGGCATTCTCTTCTCAGACGAACAAGGCAAGGGTGAAGTATTGGTTGCCTTTTTGCGAGCAGCTGACTTGCACCCCGCAAAGATCATCTTCATGGATGATCGAGAAGAAAACGTGAACGACGTAGAAGCTGCGCTCCAGCAATTCGATCCCGAAATCGCATTTGTTGGCCTACATTATCGAGGAGCGCTGCACTACCCTTCTGCCGACATTACTGCAGCGGAATTTGCTGAGAAGTGGACTGCTGTCGCAAACCGAATTCGCTAAAAGACATCCGATTTCTCTTTTCCCACTCTCGCGCCTCTTTATAGTGGGGAAATTGTCGTTCTTTTTCTCGAAATTCTTTGCTGTGGATCGCGCGGCGGCCCGAAAGAGTGCGGTAGGGGCGGATGATGCTGTGCAGCGCCTCGTGAAAGAGCACATACTGGAGAAAGTAGTCGGGTACTTGCGTATCATCGAGCAGACGGTTGATGCGGATCTGCTTGCGGCGCTCGTCATAAAGACCGTAGCAGATGCGCCTCTTGGCAGAAGAGGTAAACCAGACGACGGAAAGGTCCAGTTTGCCCGCAAAGTGCGTTTGGTTGACCAGATCCCATTGGCTAGCTAAGCGCTCGCTCCATGATAATCTTTTTAACGTACGTACCGTCTGCTTCTCGGAGGAAATGATCCTGACTACCCACCTCTTTAAAACCGAAGCGGCGGTAGAGATTGATGGCCGGGTTGCCTTCATAAACCTCCAAATAGAGATGGGTCATGTGGAAACGATCGATCGCAAGGGCCAGGATGTTATTGAGCAGCATCGTGCCAATCCCCTTCCCACGGTGACCCTCTTCGACAATGATCGAGATCAGCCCCTGGTGCATCATCTTGCGATAGGGCATCAAGTTAATCGTGCAAATGCCGCAGGGAATTTCGTCATCCACCGCCGTCAGCGAAGAGCCGTAGCGCCAGTAACCAATCCAGTGGCGCACAGCGTCATCAAGCTCAGGCGAGGTGTTCATCATGGGAAACCAACGAATGATCGCCGGATCGCGCAACCAGTCTAAGAGATAGGCTCCATCGCCTTCCTGTGTATATCTTATCTCTGTCATGAACTTCCCGTCTGTTTCAAGTAGGCCACAATAAATCCGTCCAACAACTCACCATCCATCATCGCCTGGATATTGCCCACCTCGTAGTTGGTGCGGTTGTCCTTCACCAACTGGTAGGGCTGAAAGACATAGCTGCGGATTTGGCTGCCAAAGCCGATCTCCTTCTTCTCCCCCGCTTCCTGCGCAAGAGTCGCCTGTCTTCTCTCCATCTCCAACTCAAAAAGCTTGGAGCGCAACATCTTCATGCACGCCTCGCGGTTCTGTAGTTGACTGCGCTCTGATTGACAGGAGACGACCACACCGCTGGGCGCGTGCGTAATGCGCACGGCCGAATCGGTCTTGTTGACGTGCTGCCCGCCCGCTCCTTGCGCGCGGTAGGTATCGATGCGCAAATCATCGGGCTTGATGTCGACTACGATCTCATCGTCAATTTCAGGCGTTACCTCCACCGAGGCAAAACTAGTATGACGCCGCGCGTTGGAGTCAAAAGGCGAAATGCGCACCAAACGGTGCACCCCTTTTTCCGCCTTCGTCCAGCCGTAGGCAAAAGGCCCGCTAAATTTGTACGTGATGCTCTTTAAGCCCGCCACCTCACCATCCAACATATCGATGGCCTCCACTTTCCAGCCGCGCTTTTGCGCCCAGCGCTGGTACATGCGCGATAAGATGAGCACCCAATCGCACGCCTCCGTCCCGCCCGCGCCGGCATTGATCGTGATGTAGCAGTTTTTGCTGTCGAAGGGCTGCGAGAGCATGCGCTTCATCTCCAGCGCTTCAAGCTCTTTTTCCAAACGATCCATTTCGCCGCTGAAAAAAGCCGGGTCACTGGCGAAGTCTTCTTGCAGACTGCCCAGGTCCTCTATTTCACGCTTTAACGAGGAGAGAGGGTCATACCAGCTTTTCAGCTCGTTAGCCTCATTGATGACCACTTTGGCCCCCTCCGGATCATTCCAGAAGGCGCTTTCAGCCATGATTGCGTCTAATTCTTGTATGCGAGACTGTTTCTTGGGGAGGTCAAAGATACCTCCACATCTGTTCGATACGCTCGCCCAGCTGCTTGATTCGACCGACTAAATCCGTTTCCATAAGGGCCTTTAAGATACCCCATCTCTTTCAATAAAAGCACGGATCTTGACTCGGTCTGCCTCCCAGCGGGCGCGGAAGGCCTGATTGGGCCCCTCTACGTTCAAACTAGCTGGAGGGGGTAGCGTGAGAGGTCCGTCGAAAAAGACGCCATTGACCCCGTCTTTGATGTAGAGGTTCATGGTCTGATCGTTGTGAGCAATGACGGGCACACCAAGGGCCAGGGCCTCTAAAAAGCCCATGCCAATCCCCTCCTGTTCGCGCGGGGCAACGTAGTAATCGCAGGTAGCAACCAGATCGAGCATCTGCTCTTTTGACATCCACTCTGTCTTGGAGATGATTTCGCCGTTGGTGATCTGTAGATGCAGCGGGTGACGCTTCCACCAAAAAACGCGGTAGGGGGGCTGCGTCCTGCGCTGATGAACGCGCTGCTGAAGGGGCGGGAAGTAGCGCACATCGAGGCAGCGGAAATCGTGAAAGTAGTCGGCAATCCCTTGAGCAAACGAGAGAATGCGCACGCCAAACAGTTTGAAGAGCCCTCTCTTGGACAGGGGCTTAAAGCCGTCCCACATGGGCACAAAGAGGATCTTTGTCCAAAAAAAGCGCAGGACGTGATGGAAGAAAGAGGGCTGCGTGGCAAAAAAGACAACCCAGTCCGGGCGAAAGCGAAAGATCGCACAAGTGAGCTGCCATGAGCTCATCTCTTCTTTGCGAATCACTTCGACCTGCGCAAACTCCTCGAGCAGCGCGATGAGGAAGAGATCGCTTTCTGTAGTGCGAAAGTGGCGTTTGGTAATGAAACTGATTTTCACAACGACAACTGCAGATCACGGGATAGTTTCCACGTCCAAGAAGGCTCGTGGATGGGTTCTAACTTGCGTTTCTTGCCGCGAATCGTGAGCCTGTGCCCATCGGGCACTTGAATCGTCTCGGCTTGAGTGAAGAGGCAATCTTGTGCATCGAGTTCCGCAAAACCGTTCAGCTCAATGATCAGCTTCGTATGGATCTCTACATCATGCATGCGCAAACGACCGAGCTTTTCGCTGAACTTCACATGGAAATGCTCGTCCGTTTTTCCCAAAGGGGCATCGGCTGTGACATGCAGTGATCCGTTGACAGACAGATGCTCGATGTCCACTTCTGCGATATCGAGAATGATCTCGCTGTTTTCTGCAATCGTGCCAAAGCGCACCTTTTGGCGAATGATCGACCAGAGAGGCCCCAGCGCGGGATGGAGAACAATCGTACAGGGCAGCGAAAGTGCAAAGAGCTCTTGCATATTGCGCTGGATATCCGCAAATGCCCCTACAGCTGTCTCTCGCGGATTGTCTTTAAAGGGGTTTTTGATGACGGAGATCGTTTTTAGGCGCTCTGCAAAGAGGATAAAGCTGGGCAGATCTTGCGGACTCGTACCGGTGAAAGCCTCCCCTAAGTTTTGCATCATCGTCTCCAGGCGCGCTGTGGGCTTGCCATCGGTGGGCTTGAAGTTGAGCAGCGGTCCAGGCATCGGCATACGGCGGGCCGCGCGGGCTACTGCGTCAATGTTGGCAAAGAGAATGTTGGTGTTCGAAGGAAAGGCGGAGTAGGAACTGCCCTCTTCTTTGGGGCGATCGGTCAAACCAAAACGGGCAAAGTCGCTGTACTCCACATTGGAAATCGCATAACGGTGGTCTTTCTCCATAACCACGTTCATCCCCTCCGCTGCCCCCACAAGCCGCTGGCAGGAGAGAAACCCAAAAGCCTTGTTGTGCTTTGCCCCAAAGCCGAGGAAGGCGATGATCCCGTTATCTGTTGCAGCAATGGGGTTGTTGATTTGGCGCACCAGCGCCCACTTACGCCCCAGCTCCTTGAACCAGTCGAAAATGCCGCTTTCCAGGGCCAACTTCCAAATCACCCCGTGACCGCCCGGCTTCATCTGCAGGCGCCCTGCGTCATCGTATTGCCAGTTGCCCTCGCGGTCGACTACCGGCACCTGAGGCTGCATGAAGCAGCGCAGGGATTCATTGGGCCGCCCAAAAAAGTGCGTTCCCTCAAAAAGGCGCGCAATGCGGGCGTGGTTGTCCTTCTCCTGGGAGGTCATCAGACCCACGGGCGTTACCAATTGGCGCCCAAAGAGCTTAAAAAAGAGCCACTCGCGGGCGTAGAGGTCGCGCACGAGCCCCTCCAGCAGCGTACGGCCCAGGAAGTGGAAAAGAGCGGCAGGCAGCGCTTGGCCCCCCTCCATCAGCCCCAGACGATCACCGGCGCCGCCTACAGGCCATAATTCGGCTGCAAACTCCTGAGCCTCAATTCCTGCCACCACATCGCAGTCGTCTACGTGGACCCCTTCTGGGGCATAAAGCTTCAAAGGAACGGGCTTTTTGTGCAGCACGTCGAGCACTTGGGCTTGGTAGCCGGACAGCCCCCCCTCGAACGCAAAAAAGCGCTCCACAGGGGCCAAAGCGTGCAGATTATACTCTAGGTCCCCTTCTTGGTATTGACCTAGCGCCTTCCATTTCGCTACAAGAGGTGAGAGTTTTGGGTTCGGGTGTATTGACACTTTTCCTCTTGCAAGTATTGAGGCGGGTTCGATTTAATGCACGCTAAAATCCTCTCTCAAAACTACAGGAGAAAACATGGCAAAGAAGAAGGAATCAGCGCTCCAAAAGCCCGTTCATTTCAGCGAAGACCTCGCAGAAATCGTCGGCAAGGGGCCACTTCCACGCACAGAGATCACCAAAAAATTGTGGGTCTACATTAAGAAGCACAAGCTGCAAGACGAAAAAGTAAAGCGCAACATTAAGCCTGACACAAAACTCGGCAAGATCGTCGGCAGCAAGACACTAGACATGTTTGCAATGACAAAACACGTCTCCAAGCACATTAAGAAGTAATTTCTTCTTTTTTCCGGGGCAGTTATCATAATTGCCCCTATGCCGACTTATAAATTAACTCTCTCCTACGACGGCACCGATTTCTCCGGCTGGCAGCAGCAGTGCAACGCGCAGTCCATTCACCAGATCACCAAAGAAGCCATTGAGCAGATCCTGCAAGATCCCATTCGCTTAATTGGCTCGGGTCGTACCGATGCGGGCGTGCACGCGCTCGCTCAGGTGGCGCATTTCACACATCCCTCCGTACGCGAACCCTACCGCCTTCTGCGCGGCATCAACGCACTACTGCCCCCTACGATCCGCGTGATGGAGGTGGAAATCGTGGATGATGCTTTCCACGCACAGCGCAGTGCGAAGGGCAAAATCTACCACTACCACCTTTGGCTAGACGAACACATCGATCCTACTCAGCGCCTCTATGTTTGGAAGCCTAAAAGGACCGTAGATGTTGCCCTACTGCGACAAGCGGCCAAAGAATTCATCGGCACCAAGGACTTCACCAGCTTTGCCAACAAAGCAAACGAGGGAAGTGCGGCGAAAAACCCCGTACGCACAATCCACCGCATCGATGTCGTGGAAGAAACGGGTGGTGTGCGCTTGGAATTTCACGGAAATGGTTTTCTCTACAAGATGGTGCGCAATATCGTGGGAGCGATGGTTGCAGCCGCTTCAGGAAAGCTCGAAATGGACGAGATCGCGCGAATCTTTGCCGCACGCGACCGCAGACGTGCGCCCCAAGCCGCTGGTGCCAGCGGGCTATTTCTAGTCCAAGTGCTCTATTGATTCGAATGAGGGAAAATAGGAGACCGTGGGGAACTTCCTTGCTACTTCCTCGAAAGGCGTAATCAACACAGGCTTAGCGCGCGTTGCCATCAGACTCTGAATGCCGCGTGGCGAATCTTCGAATCCTACAATGAAATCTCCACTTTTCGCCAATTTGTCGATGGCGATCTGGAAGCACTCGGGATGGGGTTTGGGATGGGTATACTGCTCTCTTGTGATCCAAGTAGGAATCGTGTTGAGAATGGGATGTTGGTCGCGCAAAACACCGATGTGATGTGTGGGAGAGTTGGTAGCTACAGCACTTTTTATGCCCGACGCTTTGATCGTTTCCAGCAATTGCTGCACACCGGGCATTAAAGGGCATCCCACCTCTTCGATCAAGTCGGAATAGATCTGTCCTTTTTTCGCATACAGCACCTGCGCTCCGCCCTCTTTGGCCACCAAATCGGGATAGCGGCGATGCAGTTCATTGATCATGCCCGACGCTGCCCCATGAGCAATGTGGCAGTACTGCCGAAAGTCTAGATCGAAGGGCACATCATAGCTTTCGAGCAACTTCCCATAGGCTTGGTAATGGAGTCGTTCGGTATCTACCAAGAGCCCGTCAAAATCGAACAAAAAAAGTTGAACCTTTATCACCCAGTTCATAAGCTATTCGAGACATACTAACCCGAATTTTGAGTTTACCTCCATGAAAGAATTTGTTGAGTACATTGTGAAAAACCTCGTTGACAACCCCCAAGGCATTGCTGTGAGCACGCTGGAGGGCGAGCGCGGCATGATCATCGAAATTCGCGTACCCAAAAGCGACATTGGCAAAGTTGTGGGCCGTCAAGGCAACACGATTAAAGCCCTACGCACGATTGTGACCGCTATTTCCGCGCGACTAGGCAAGCACGTGCGGCTCGAATTAATCGAACCGGAAGCCGCTGCTTGACTTCTCCGGATGAGGCAGTTTAGACTACCTCATCCTTTTGGTGGCATAGCCAAGTGGTAAGGCAGTGGCCTGCAAAGCCGCGAGTCCCCAGTTCGAATCTGGGTGCCACCTATACATCTTTATATGCTTTATATTGTCGCGACACCTATTGGCAATCTCGGCGACATTACGCGGCGTGCTCTACAAGTACTCCAAGAAGTCGATGTCATCCTTGCGGAAGACACCCGCACCAGCGCCGTCCTTTTGCACCACTACGAGATCAAAACATCGCTACTCTCTTATCACCAATTCAATGAAGCAGCGCGCATTCCTCAGCTCGTGCAGCGCCTTCATGCGGGAGAAAAGATTGCGCTCATCAGCGATGCCGGCTCTCCTCTCATCTCCGATCCAGGCGAGCGGCTGGTAGAGGCGCTGCAAAAAGAGGGGCTGCCCTACACTGTTCTGCCCGGCCCTTGCAGCATCATCGCCGCTCTTCAGCTCTCTGGCTTTTCTCCCATCCCCTTCCAATTCGTCGGCTTTGCCCCCAAGTCGGGCCAAGCTGCCTGGGTGCGCACGCTGCTCGACTACCGCGGCACTTCGATTTTCTTCGAGACGGCGCCGCGCATTCGCAGCACCCTTGAGGAGTTCAAAGAGACGCGCATCTGCATCGCGCGCGAAATCACCAAACATTTTGAAGAGGTACTGGTCGGTCCAGCCAGCACTCTGATAGAGAAACTGCCCAACCCCAAGGGCGAGTTTGTGGTGGTTGTGGAAAGCGGCGGCGGCCGAGTTGACCTACAGACCTGCCTCGAAGAGGTGCAAAAATTGATGAGCGAGGGGCTGACATTGCGCGATGCAGTCGCCCGAGTTGCAGAAGAGATGAATGTCTCGAAAAGGCAATTGTACCAATTGGCAATTGAGCGTTAAACTAGGAGGCCTTATGGAAGCAAAAGAACTGATTTTTGAAGAAGAGGCGAGAAAGAAACTTCTCTCCGGCATTGTCCAAATTACTGACGCTATTGCGTGCACACTGGGACCTCAAGGTCGCAATGTCGGCATAGAAAAGAGCTGGGGCTCTCCTACCATCATCAACGATGGACACACGATTGTAAAAGAGATGGAGCTGCCCGACCAATTCGAAAATATGGGCGCTCAACTCGTGCGCGAAGCAGCGAGCAAACTGAAAGAAAAATGCGGTGATGGCACAACGACAACGAGTTTGCTTTTGCGTGCTATGGCAGAAGAGGGCATCAAGTATGTCTCTTCAGGTGCCAGCCCTATCAGCTTGAAGCGCGGCATGGATAAGGCGCTCGAAGCGATCGTAAAAAACCTAGAAGCGATCAAGATTCACAGCGAAAAAGAGATCGTTTCGGTAGCCACCGTCTCCGCTTCCGGCAACAGAGAAATCGGCCAGCTGATCGCCGACGCCATTGCCAAGGTAGGCAAAGACGGCGTGGTCACCATTGAAGAGGGCAAGACAACAGAGACCACGATCGACGTTGTTAAAGGTATGCAGTTTGATCGCGGCTATATGAGCCCCTACTTCTGCACGAATGCAGAGAACATGACAGCGGAGCTGGTTGAGCCCGCTATCCTTACTGTCGATAAGAAGATCTCCTCCATTCAAGAGCTTCTTCCTCTTTTGCAAGCCGTTGCTGCTACGGGCAAAACGCTGCTCATCATTGCCGACGATATTGAGGGCGATGCGCTCTCTACTCTTGTCATCAACCGCTTAAAGGGCATTCTCAAAGTCGCTGCTGTGAAAGCACCGGGCTTTGGAGATCGCAAAAAAGCGATGCTCGAAGACATTGCGATTTTGACGGGCGCGACAGTCATCGCGGAAGAGACCGGTATTACGCTGAAAGATACGGGGCTGGCGCAACTGGGTTCTGCCGAGCGCGTCACGATCACGAAAGATCATACGACTATCGTCTCGGGCCACGGGCAAAAAGAGTTGATTGCTGCGCGCATCAAACAATTAGAAGCAGAAGCGGAAAAAACGACCTCTACCTACGACAAGGAAAAGCTCATTGAGCGCAAAGCAAAGCTCTCCGGAGGCGTTGCTGTCCTGAAAGTGGGCGGAGCGACTGAATCTGAAATGAAGAGAGATAAGCAGGTTTTCCAAGACTCGCTCAGCTCTACCCTCTCCGCCCTCGAAGCGGGCGTGGTGGCTGGCGGCGGCGTTGGCCTGCTGCGCGCGGCGCAGAAGGCGGCGCAAGAGCTCAAGCTCGAGGGCGACGAACTGCTCGGCATGCGCATTGTGCTGAAAGCGACAGAGGCCCCCATCCGCCAAATCGCTGCTAATGCCGGCCTGGAAGCCGCCATGATCATCGATCAGGTCAGGAATGCCAAAGGTGCTGTCGGATTCAACGCGATGAACGAAAAGATCGAAGATCTGATCAAAGCAGACGTGATCGACGCGGCCAAAACGGTGCGCTCCTGTATCGTCAACGCTGTCTCTCTTGCGGGCATCGTGCTCAGTTCAGAAGTATTGATCGGCGATGCACCTGAATTAAAGACTTCAGTATAATCGCGCCTCATGGACGCAAAGACACAATCTGCTGTTGATGAGTGGCTGAATGGCCCTTATGACGAAGAGACAAAAAAGCAAATCAAGCAGCTCTCTTCGGAAGAGCTCGTAGACGCTTTCTATAAGCGGCTGGAGTTTGGAACGGGGGGCTTGCGCGGCTTGATGGGCCCTGGCACCAACCGCATGAATGCCTATACGGTGCGGGCGGCCACTCAAGGGCTGGCCAACTACATCCTCCATGCGAAAATTTCTCTGCCCTCTGTGGTGATCGGCTATGACAGCCGCCACCATTCGCGCATGTTTGCGGAGGAGGCCGCGAAAGTGTTGGCTGCTGCTGGCATTCGCGTCTACTTCTACGCAGAGCTGCGCCCTGTACCCATGGTCTCCTTCGCTTGCCGCCATCTCAAAACGACAGCGGGCATCATGGTTACTGCTTCGCACAACCCTCCGCAGTACAATGGCTATAAGGTCTACTGGAGCGATGGCTGCCAAGTGCTTCCACCGCATGATGTGGGCATCATTGCTGAGGTCAACAAGATCACTTCACCAACACAAGTCAAAGAGGTGAAGTCGATCAACCACGACCTCATCACGCGCATCAATGAAGACGAAGCGCTCGACAAGGCCTATTTAAACGCCGTGCACAGCTACCCCTTCTTCCCGGAAGAAGATCACCACATGGGCAAGCGGCTGAAGATCGTCTACACCAGTCTCTATGGCACAGGCATCACCATGGTGCCCAAGGCATTAGCGCAGTGGGGCTTTCACGACCTGCACTTCGTGCAAGAGCAGATCGTCCCCAATGGCGATTTTCCCACCACTCCCTTCCCCAATCCCGAGGAACGCGAAGCGCTTCAGCTGGGCCTGGAGAAACTCAAGAGCTGCGGCGGCGACCTTCTGATTGCCACCGATCCCGACTGCGACCGCATGGGCATTGCCACCCTCGATAATAAAGAACCCGTGCTCTTCACCGGCAATGAGATCGTCTGCCTCGCTGCAGCACATATTTTAGAGCGCGGTCACCTTCCAAAAAATCCCGCCTTCATTAAAACGATTGTGACAAGCGAGCTGTTTGCTACGCTCGTGAAAGCACATGACTGTGCCTGCTTCAACGTGCTGACCGGATTCAAGTACATTGGACAGCTGATGACTGAATGGGAAAAGAGTCATGAGTACCACTATATCTTCGGCGGCGAAGAGTCCTACGGCAGCTTGCTGGGCACACATGCGCGCGACAAGGATGCCATCATCGCCTCTGCTTTGATTGCAGAAGTGGCCCTCCACGCTAAGCTGCAGGGCAAAACACTCACGCAGAAGCTGCATGATCTCTACGCAAAATATGGCGTCTTCCGCGAAAAGCTTACCTCCCTCACCTTCCCCGGAAAAGCAGGCGCGGACCAGATGGCCGGCTTCATGAAAAAGCTGCGCGACAAACCGCCTGCAGCTTTCGGCGGCTCGAAGATTGTCGCCATCGACGACTACCAAACCAGACAGCACACCGAAGGGGGCAAGAAAACGCCCATCTCCCTTCCCGTCTCCAACGTGCTCGTCTTCTGGCTCGAAGATGGCAGTCGCCTTGTCATTCGCCCCTCGGGCACCGAACCGAAGATCAAACTCTACGGCGAAGTGAAAGAGCCCGCAGGAGCAGACCTGAATGCCTCTATTGCGAAAGCTGACAAACGGCTTGCGCAGCTTCTCGACGCTTTGAAAAATGATCTTAAATAATACCCAGCACGCCTTTGCGCAACATTTCAGCAAAGGCAAGCTTCAAGCCAAAAAGCTCTATTCTTCGTGGATGAAGAGCGCCTCTTCTCCTCTGCCCGCTCTGAACGAGAAAAAACTTTTTGCCCAGTTCAACGAAGTGGTGCAGTACCGCGTTCCCGAAGTGGCACGCAGACTCTCTACAGGCGGCGTGGAGAAGTTCTGGCTGCGCTTTGCAGATGGCAAAGAGAGCGAGTCGGTGGTCATTCCCATGAAATATGCCGCCACCCTCTGCATCTCCTCGCAGGTAGGCTGCCGCATGGGCTGCTCCTTTTGCCAGACTGGACGCATGGGGCTGGTGCGCAATCTCACCCCTGAAGAAATTGTCGCACAAGTCTTCACTGCCAAAACTCTGATGGGATACCCCATTCGTAACTTGGTCTTCATGGGCATGGGTGAGCCCCTCGATAACTTCGACAACGTCCTTGCTGCCATCCAGATCCTTTCCGATGACGCAGGGCTTGCGATTGCAAAAAGCCGCATCACCATCTCCACCTCCGGCCGCATCGACGGCATCAAACGTCTTAAAAAAGAGGCCGATCCCGCAATCAAGCTCGCCATCTCCGTCAATGCCCCCAATGACGCCATCCGCACCAAACTCATGCCGGTCAACAGGCGCTACAACATGGCCGCCCTCAAAGAGGCGCTGATCGACTACGGCCGCCCCCTCCTTGCCGAGTATGTCCTCATCCAGGGCATCAACGACTCTCTCCAAGCAGCGGAGGAGCTCAGCGCCTGGCTGCAGGGCCTTCATGCCAAAGTCAACCTGATCCCCTATAACCCGCAGTCCAACCCCCGCTTTCAGCCTCCGCATCCTGTTGTAGTAGAAGCATTTATGACTCACCTGCGTCGTTTAGGCCACCATACTCTTCTACGGACAACTAAGGGCGATGCCATCATGGCGGCTTGCGGCCAATTAGGTGGGCTCTCTATAAGCTAGGGCGTATGCCCATTCATTTTGACCATGAAAAGTACGACGCTCTTGTCGAGCAATATGCAGAAGCTGTTGAAGGAAGAGAGCGTGAGGCGGCCCGTGAAGCGAACAACGAATTGGTGCGCCTTTTTGGCGTGAATATCGATGCTGGCCTGATCGAACGCGACGGGAAATCGATTGCTCTGCGCGGCGGCATTACCTATCCCCCTAAAGATCGAGTCTCTGTAGAAAGTGCGGCCGGCATCGCTCTACGCATCATCAGTCCAGTAGAGCCCGAGCAAGTGCAAACCCTCTTTGATTACATCGCCTCAGCCATTGAGTTGATCGGACGACTGCTGCAAGAGTGCTTTTCCACAAAAAACCCTGAAACGATCAAACAGGACTCCACCGCTCAACTCCTTGCCAATCTCGCCCAAACCACGCGCATGGCGCGCCGAGCGTGCGACTACTTCGACGAGGACGAACTGAGCAAGAAAGAGCGCAAACACCTTCCTCAAATTCTCCAAACCTTCGGCTCTCTCATCAGCCATATCGAACAAGCGCAAGAAGCGGCCAAAAAACACGACTATTCCGCTATCCGAGCCGCCCTTCAACACGCTTCAGAAAGCCTGCACACCCTCTCTCGCCTCTCTCCCAAAATAGCCCCCCGCCTCCCCCGCGACACAGAAGAGGCAACGGCCCGAGAAGATCTGGAGTGGATCAATAGCTGCCGCCACCGCTGCCAAAGTTGGAGCCTTACCTTGGGGCCCACAAAAGGATCTACCGCAGCCCACCTGACCGCCGAATACGAACGGCTATGCGAAAAGTCCTCGCTCTCCACCGCAGAAACCCTACCTCTTATGATGCACTGGGCGCAGTTCGAAGCTGGATTAGTGGACGCTTTAGTTTCTCGCGCACGCTAATCTCATTGCAGCAAGGAATTACCTTAATGTGTCCAGAAAATCGTTGAATTCAGCGTTGTTATCGTTGTTGCGAGCGTTGAGTTCTCGAGCTATGCCAACAAACTCCGCCCTTTTTTCTGCAGAAAGTTTGTGCCAAGACTTTCCTTCCCCGCTTGTAATCGCTTTGAAAAGTTCGATCCCAAACGGCCCAACCATCCAGGGAAGCAATTGACGAAAGAACTGTTCCCTAGATTCTGCCCACCCAGCAAAACTCATTGATTCTAATTTATCGATAATACACTCAAGAGTCGCAGCATCCCGTGGCGTAATCCCAGCTTCCCAAAGATCCTCTTTTTCCCAAGGCAAGCCCATTTCGCCAGAGAGAAGTTTCTCCAATAAAGCAACATTGCCAGACTTTGCCGCAGCTAAAACAAAGTTAGAATGTCTTTTTTCAACTCTACCAACCTCCTCCTCTCTCGAAGAAAATCGATAATCTCGAATTTCCGGCGTCTCTCGAAGACTTCTTATATCGGCTGCTCGACCGGTCTGAAGAAGCTCTCTAAAAACGGTTGGTATAGCATCTGGAAATCGACGCAAAAACCCGGTCAACTCAACAAGACCCAACTCGTGGGCAAGCTCGGAGTATAAGTAACTCATACTACTCCCAGAACTCCACTTAGCCTTTTCGCTTGCTGGTCTGAGATACTTGTAGAGTTTTTTCATAGGCCCAAGGTCGGGCGGCGGGAATTCAGGAAGATGTAGCTGTGCTTCAACGAGCTCTGGAATATGTGGACTGCTCCCTTTCAAAGAGAGAATATTATAGAGAGCCAGCCTTGCCAAATAGGATGACTGAAAATAGGACGCCACGGCAAAAAGCTCCATTGCCGCAGCAAGATCCGTGGGAGGAATATCAACTTTGTCACCCTCCAGAGCTGCTTTCATGACATCCGTAATCACAATTTCTTTCTGAACAGGCTCGATTTCTTCAGTGGCTTCGTTAATTTGATAGACAGGCACTGTAATCTTTGGAGGAATTACGGGTGTTTCCGCAGACCAACCGCTAGATCCTGCCTCGATCACTGCACGGTTTTTTCGTCTTTCTTTGTCACGCAAAGAGGCTTTTTCTTCCTCAGTGTAACCCCATAAAGGATCTGGTCTTCCAGCACCAGCTGCTGCGCCGCCACCGCCGCTTGCGGCAACTTCCGACAAATCTCCTACGATTTTTGCAGGAGCAAATCTCCTCGTATCTTGCAAAATAGGCTCAACAAGGGCCGCAATTTCTCCTGTTAATCCTTTTCGCTCCTTTAAATTGTCGACATATAAACGCAGAATGTCCTTAACCTCTGCCTGACTAACAATATAGTTTTTATCTGCAGCAAGCTTTTTTACGACCTCTTCTGTAACAGCGGCAATTTTTCGCTCGGTTTTGCTGTATACCAGAAAAAGCGATGATCGAAGCGCTGGATTGTTATAGGAAGTAAGAGATTCTGGGTCCAGAGAACCCGCTGAATAAGACGCCATATACAACGGCATATGACCGAACGCAAAAAAAAAGCAAGCTTTCTTGGTTCGGTCAGCTATGAAGCGGCGGCGAGACGCTTGGTGGGATACTTGACGCGGGTGTGGCCGTGGGCACAGATGGTTTTGGTAAGGGCGCGCTTAACGAGTTGGAGCTCCTCGAAGGTAAGCTGGCATTCGTCGAATTGACCATCCTCCATCTTCTCCGAAATAATGCGTTCGACGAGGTTGGCGACGGTTTGCTCGCTGTATTCGTCGAGACAGCGAGAAGCAGCTTCGAGGGAATCGGCAATCATAATGATGGCCGACTCTTTGGTGCGCGGTTTGGGGCCGGTGTAGCGGAAGTCGCGTTCGTCAACGAGGCTGCCATCGCCGCCCATCAGTTCGATCTGCTTGTGGTAGAAGTAGTAGACTAAGGTCGTGCCGTGGTGTTCTTGGATGATCTCGATGAAGGGGGCGGGTAGGCCGGCTTTTTTGGCCATTTGCGAGCCTTCACTAACGTGCGAGATGATGACCTGCGCCGATTCGAGCGGCGTGAGCAGTTGGTGCATATTCACACCGCCCTGCTGGTTTTCCGTGAAGTACTGCGGCGCGACCAGCTTACCAATGTCGTGGTACTGCGTAGCAACGCGGCAAAAGAGCCCGTTGGCTCCAATGGCCACCGCTCCCGCTTCGCTCAAATTGCCAACGACGAGAGAGTGCTGGTAGGTTCCGGGAGCCTCCACCATCAGGCGCTTGAGGAGGGGGTGTGAGGGGTCCATGAACTCCATCAAGGTGATGTCCGACATCACTTTGAAGAGGAACTCAAAGAGCGGAATGATGCCGACAACCAAGACTGCTGTCATCAGCATGAAGAGCAGCGCCACCACGCCGTCGATGGCAAAGCTGGCGAAGTCCATTCTTCCCTTAAAGAGATCGAGACCCACAACCGCTACCAGGGCCACCAAGAAGGCCTTACTGAAGACGGCGAAGACCTCTTTGCGCTTGTGGAGAACGCGCGCGCCCATGACGGCAGCGACTGCGGGCAGCAGATTCACCAGGAAAAAGCCGTTGCGGTCGACGGCAGAGCCTAGGGAGATGGCGATGGCCAAACAGGCGGAGGTGAAGAGAGCCACGCGCGCATTGAGCAAGCTCGACAGCAACACTGCCGTCATCGGAATCACGATCGGATAATGGACAAAGTCGATGAGCCGCGTAGAGAGAAGCAAGAACTCCACCGTCTTATCGAAGAGAAGGGTCAAGACACAGATCGACAATACCAAAAAGATTCTGCGCGAGGAGGCAAAAATCGCCGGCTGCTCCGCATAGATAAACGCTCCAAGGATAAAGACAATGCTGGCAGCAATGAGGGCTGAGCCCGCTACGTTGCTCCACTTCCACGGATAGATCTGGACCTTCATCGCCTTTTTCATGGCGCTCATCATGACCAGATGGCGCGCTTCGACAATCTGCCCCTGCTCAATGATCTGCTCACCCGCACGCACTCGCGACATCTGCCTAGGCACGCTCTCTTCCACTAGCTGCCGCAGCTGCACGCGCAACACGCGATCCTCTTCCGTGCGCCACGTCCTCTGCCGCAATTGGTCGACCAACAAAGCAATCGCTTCATGACTGTACATGTGATCCACAGCCGCTTGCTGCTGCACACGGTCCCACAAATCAGGAGGCAAGTGAATCTGCCCTTTCAGCTCCTCTGGAGGCACAAAGGGCAAAAACTCCACCCCATGCACTTCTGCAAGCAAAGGTTGCACAGCGGCCAGCGTTGCCGGATCGACAAAACGCCAGGAGGAGAGAATGCCCATGACACGCTCAATGACGGGAAAGACCTCTTCGAAAGAGTTGATGTTGGCAAGGTGGCGCCAGGTGGGATTGAACATCAACGAACGATCCAACTCCATCTTTCTCTGAAAGAGCTGCGTCTCATCCATGGCAAACACAGGTCCAATCTTAGAGGCGGCCTGACGACGCATCAGAAGGGTCTTTTCATCGTCGACAAAGGAAAAATCTACTCGAGCAACCACATAGTGGGGAGCGGGAATGCCCACTTCTAAAACATCTACCTTCGTCTCTCGCAGCTGCAGGAAAAAGAAAATCGAGAGCGCCAGCAGAAAAAAGCCCGAAAGGCGAAAGAAAATGTGGGTCTCTAAGAGGTGGGGCCAACCCCCCTCTTCATCCCGTGACATGGCGGTCATATGCACACTCTATCCTACCGTGACAATTCTCAGGAAATCGTCGCTCTTGATTATACATTCAAGAAATGATTAAGAACTAGCGAGGGCGGTAGAAGAGGTTTCTTAGGCCATAAAGGAAGCTCCAGAACCAATAAGAGACCTTAGAGCGGTATCCCATCCAGTAGCAATGCTTTACCAGCCGTGCTAAGGGGCCGGCAAGCCCTGCAAGCAGACGGCGGAGGGTTTGTTTGGGGTTGGGGCCAAAGCGCTCAAAAATCGTCCTCATCCCCGCAGAATCATTTGCCCCCGCCGCTTCGATCAAATCGTCAAAAAAAGCCCCCTTGCCCGTGGAAATGATGTGGTCGCAATCAACCGCGTCTAACGTCGCTCGCAAGACCTCCCCTACCGAGTCGTTGACCAAAACCTCGTAGGGCCCTTTTGGGTCAAGACCCCTCTCTGTCGGTGCAAGACGAGATAAGTAGGGCGAGTTTGCCTGCTGTTGTGTAAGGGGCCTTGTAAATGAACGTTGGTCGATGCGCCCAAACATCTCTTGGAGGAAGGTGCGATAGCGGGGGCCCAGGTGAAACTTATCGCCCAACTGCAAGAGACGCCGTTTGCCCACTTCGATATCTCCACCGCCCTGAGCCGTTGCTTCTGCAATCAACTGTTCGAGATCGAGGATAGGAGGAAGGTGGGCCCAATCCTCTACCAACAGATCCAGCGCCGCTGCTCTCATGGCGGGGAAGGTCACCATCTGCTGTCTTCGCTCACCCGGCAGTGCAGTCAGGTGACCTTCTGGCAATAGCTGCGTTTCGGGGTCGCGATAGGCCATTGCATAACACACCTTCACCAGCCCTGCTGCAGCGGGAGCCAGCCCATGCATCAGCCGCTGCAGCGCCGCTGAGGGCGTTGCTCCATAGCGAGCAAAGAACGGCTGTAGTGACGCAAAATCGCCCGATTGCTGCGCATCTAGGATCGCGTCAAAGAGAAGACCTGCTCCACTTGCAATCACGCTTCGCAGCGCTGCTGCGTCAAGCTCTACGGAGGTATGTCCATAGATAGGGTCTTCGAAATCAAAGCGGGCAGCGGGTGGAACAACGAAGCGATCTGAAAGAACAACGGGCTCTGCGGATAGTGTGAGAGCGCCTCTTTTCTGCTGTGTAAAGGGCCTTGTAGGGTCATACGCCTCTGCGCGATCGCAGATCTCATTGATAAATTGCTGTACCCGACGGTCTATATGAAGTTGCTGACAAGCAAGAAGCAGTTGCGCTCGTGCATCCACTCCTATGGCAGCCACGCCTTCCGCCAACGCGGCAAGATCGGGATGCTCCCTCTGCCTCCTGAGTAACGCCTCGAAAGCACGCGTACTCACTCTGCCTGCCAGCAGCCCCATATCCGCTACGGGAAGAGAGGCCGACAAAGGCGTCATGCCCGGCCAAGTCAGCTCAAATCTTTCCAGCTGCGTAGAGGCTACTGCCCGCGTAAATGACACGGGGGGCATCTTAAAGACGGGATCGGAAAGATGAGGACGCAAATCTGTAAATCGCCATGCTCGGAGATAGAGCATGCGCTTTTTGACGAGCGTCAACTCCGGCGGGTGAAACAACCACGCCTTCAGCTGCTCTTTATGGCGCAAGAGATAGGTGATGTTGCCGTTCAGTGCTGCAATTTCTAGCAGTGCTTGATCGCGCTGCTCTTCCGGCAGGTGCAATCTTTCGGGAGGCAGCACAAGGAAGTTGCCCGCATCATCCATCAACCACAAATCACTTGACCCTCTTTCATAAAATTCCCGTAGTTTAGCTCTGGCAGCAATCGCCTCATCGAGAGAAAGCAGCGTAAACCAGTACTGTCCATCAAGCCTTCTCTCCACTAAAATCTGGCGGCCATAGTGCTGTCTACGTGCATAGAAAGCTGCACGTGGATCAAAAAATTGATTCGTCACAAAAAGGTTGGAAGAAAAACAGCTATGGTAGGGAATTTCTCGATAATTAAAGGCTCGAAGTTTTTGAGCTAAAAGCTCCTGCGGCCTGGCTCTTTCGGGTTGTCTCCAACTCAGCAAATCAACCGGTGCCGGATCTTGTCTTGAGGAGGCAACTGTTCTGTTCAGCTCCGCTTCTACTTCGCTAATCAGCTCTGTCTCAACATCAAGCTCCATCTCTGCTTCTTGCTCTACTTCGACAACGACCTCAATGCCCATTTCCTCGCTGCGCATCGGCGCAGGTAGCACAGCGTTGCCTCGAGCTTCCGCAATGACGGCATCGATTTCCGCTTCAAGGGCCTTTATATAGGGCATCATGCCGGGCACCGCAGCTAAAGGAATGGCTCGTCTCTTTGCCATCCATCCCAGTCCTTCAATAATGTCCGCTCCAGAAGCAAACTCCGGTGGGTGCACCAACTCTATGGGATCTTTGACGGATTCCTCTACCACCAAAGGCTCCATCTGGGTCCACTGCGCACTCGTCAGCACCCCCTCTTGCAGAGCGCGCAACACCATCGATTTTGTAGCGGCATTGATGCGGTGACGGTAGGCCAGAAGAACCTGATCGGCCTGCGCTCCTGCTTCCGCACGAATGGCCTCGTCAATGATTTGAGAAACCGTTATGTCCGGATTGATTCCTGCAGCGACAATGAACTCCGCTCGCTGACCTGCTAAAAACGCACGCTGCCGCATCAGCGATTGCAGCAGGTTGACGATGGTCAATCGCGGGCCAAAGGTGACCAAATTGAAGGCATCGGGGGGCTGCGGAAGATCTGTTCCCGTTGTGTGTTTTTCATCGTAGAAAATCGCCACACGATCTGGATTGACAAAACGACCAATTTCTGCTCGAGAAGAGGCAGAAAGTCGTTTCACGCTGCCATCCATGAGACGTAGACAAAGTTGATCCCGCTCAAAATAGATCACCCCTTCTAACGGCAATCTCAGTTCTGTAATGGTTGCACTCAGCGCATCGGCAATCTGTCTGGGCGTATAGTCTTTAAACAGTCCCGAAGGGTCTTGCACACCGCGGAATCGCTCTTTCAGAGGATGCTCTCGCAAAATCGACAAGAGGATGGTTTGAGGATCTTCGGATCGTTGTAGATGAACCATGCTCCCCGTTTCTGCCTTCTCCAAAAGAGCGCGGATCACCGCACCTTCGGCTCCAGTATCGAAAATAAACGCCTCGTCAGAGGCAAGGGCCGGAGGATACGCCAAGCGGTTGCTCGGTGTTCCGCTGAGAGCAATCATCCTGTGCGGCCAATCCTGGTTGGTGCGGCACATGCGCTGGGGAAAGAAGGTCACCGTAAGCTTGGCAAATTCCGCTTGAAGACGAAGACGCATCCGCGCATCGGCTTCTAAACGGGCCCCCACGCCCGACTTTGCCTCTTCCGTCTCCATCGCCATCAAATCACGTCCGCATAGCTGCCGGAAAAAGGTATCACCTGCCTCCGCATTTTCTTCTAGCCGGGCACGGGCCTTGTGCAGCTCAATCACAGACACCAGAAGTTCTCTATTAGCTTTTTCTCTGAGCGCGAGAATGAGCCCAAATGCCACTTCCTCCGTCGGGCTTGAGAAGACCGTGGCTCCCGGAGTTCCTGCAGCCACATAAGGCACGGTTTGCAGCGCTCTGCGTGCACTCGTTGCCATGACACTGGGAAGACGTCCAAAATGACGATTAGGACTTCGTGTGAGCGCAAAAGGCAGCAGCTGCCAGAGAAGATAACGCACCAGCCCAATATTTCTCGCTTTGGCGCAAGCGGTTTCTCCCATACCCACATCCAAAAATTGATCGATGAGTGCGGGCTTTAGTCTTCCCAGTAAATAGGCTCTGAGATCCGCTGCCGCCCAATGCGAATCGACCAATGAGGGCAGCAACTTGTCGATTATAGCAGCTCGGTGGTCCGCCAACCATTCTTCCCCTTCGTGAAGATGTTTGTCCGTTGTGAGTAGCTCAGGGTCGATTTCTTGGATTGCTGCAAAAAAATCTTCCAACATCGCCACCTGTTCTTCCGGCACAGATTGCGCATGGCCCGTGGAAAAGTTGACCTCGAGTCGAGGGTCTAACACGCGATGGCATTCATCTACTAAGAATTGCGCATGTTCATCGAGCAATCGTAGGATTTCGGGAAAACATCCGATTTCACCACGCTCTACTGCCGAAAGGTATTCCAAGTTGAGACACTGATAAGCTTCCGGCCTGATCATGACGACTTGCCCGTCTTCCATCGCGTCTCGCAGCGTCTGCAATATTCGCTCTGGCATGGCTGCATCCGCAAACGCTTGTCGCACAAAGTCGAGACTGACCACAGTTGTAGCAAAGGCCGTTTTCAACGACTCTTTCAAATCACGCAGCACCGTGGTGTAGAGCTCCGAGGGCACCACCAAAACGGGCAGTCTGCCGCGATTCGTCAAAGAAAAGAGAATAATGGCCGATAAGACCTTAGTCTTACCGCCCCCCATGATGAGCTGCAGCACGCGGGCCACCGCTTCCGGCTCTTCCAGTGGAATCTGCTCCAAAACCTCTGCCTGCTGCTTGCGCAGTGTAATACCGGCAAAGTATTCAAAGACTAACCATTCAGGATGTTGCAACGGATCGTAGTGCAGAGCATGCGATAACTGGCCGGCGGCCTCATCCATATGACCGGCAGCTGCAAGTTCATGAATGCGCATCAGACGCTGCCAACGTACGCGCAAAAGAAGATTGTCGAAACTCTCCTGCAGCAACGCTCTGCGCTCTTCTGGAGTAGCTCCGGGAAAGGCTTCGGCATTGCGTCTGCTCAAGAGCATAAAGAGCTGTTCTATGGAAACCCACCCCTCCTTACCAGCGGCAACATCTGCAGCCTCCACAAGAGAAAGAGCCTCTACTCTGTTGGCTTTGGAAAGTAGCATCTCCGTATGTTCATTCGCCGCTGCTTCTGCCGACGCTAAGGCCTCTTTGAGCTTTGCTAGCAGAGCCTCTTTTTGCCCCTCTTGTACAACGAAACGCGAGCGCGGCGCACTCTCTGCTGCTGCGGCCACACTGCGCTGGTAATGGGCCAAAGCGCGCTGCATAGCCCCATGATAGGGCGCCTCGGGAAGAAGGGCGTTTGTTAAATGGGTAGGGCCTCGTAGAGGCACGCTCTCTTCCACAAAAAAGGGCTCTACAAATTCTGACGCGGCAAATGCGCATACGCCCAATAGCGTTTCCGGAATATGCAGCTCCGGGATCACTCGAAAAATAGGACGTGAAGGCAAAGGAGCTGTTCGTACAATACGGGGCGGAAGAACAATTTCCTCCAACCGAAGCATCGGTCCCAGAGCAGAGGGAACAAGCATTTTCTCCGAACCGGCTCTATCACGTTCAATGAGCTCGGGATTCGCTAAATACTCTTCTGTTGTGCGCTGGTATATGCCCGGCCTGGCCAATATATCCGCTGCCAACTCCAGAGCGTCTCCATGTGTAAAGGGCAGATCTTTCAGATTACGCAAAAGGGTAACCTGAAGTTGCAGAGCTCGGCGCAAGCCTTCATCTGTTCGTGCATTGAGTACATTTCTCATGAACTGGGAAGCGCCGACTTCCAACCAATCCCCAAAGCGAAACTGACCACCTCGAGAGATCTCTTTTAGCATGTCTTTCGCCCATATGGACAGTTTGCTCTCACCCTCTAGTTGAGATGGGCCTACCATGAGATGTCTGCTGCTCCATGACCCTGATCGTAGATACTCCTGCCACTGCACCTGCAACGGCCCCGGAGGAAGTTTTCGGAGAATTTTCTGAGTATCTGCTGCAGAAAGACGCAGTCGCGCCTCTACTTTATCCAGACCCGATGCATAGATCTCAAATGCCTGGAAAAGAGTGTCTGGATTGCTTGGAGCGCCGAGCAATACAGCGCGCAGCACGACAGCAGCTGCACTGGGGTGATGATCGGGGATTTCTTTCACTATTTCCGTCAGTGAGCTAGGAGGCGCAGCTTCTAAAGACTCCACCGTAGCGATCGCATCCAGATACTTTTTCTCTCTGACCTGCAGGTGAGCGAGAAAAATCTTCGCCTCCTCCGATTCAGGACGCACAGACAGGCCTGGCCCTCCTACGGAAAACCAGAGCTGCCTCACTTTCGCCATTTTGAAAGGTTGCCTATCATAGAGTAGACATCCGAGATCGATTCGAGGCGCTGTGGTGAGCTCTTTCATTTCGGAAAAGGGAAACTGCGGCACAAAAATTCGGTACGATCCATCGCGCCGATTTCGAAAGAGGAGAAACTGCCTAAACTCTCCCAGAGGACGAAAGGGGCTTTCTTCCAAAACGAGATCTCGATCCCCTTCGATAACAAAATGGTCTCCCTCTCTTTCTAGGCTCAGGTTATAACGAGGAAATGAGACGTACTGCAACCCCTCTCTTCCCCTCTTCTCTGCCCGATAACTAGCGAGCACAAATGTACCGATTTCTACAGAGAGTGGAAAACCCCCCGTCACCTCCTGTAAAACCTCATCGGGGGGCCTTTTCTCGAAGTGAAATTTCCCTCTTGTTGTCTCTCGAATTACAATTTCATGAAGAGGTGGCTTGGTAAGAATTCTGAGCCCATCTCTTTTTCGCCACCACGCGTACCCTACCACCAGCATCTCCGCATATTCCGATTCGTACACAGGTCTATACTTTAAGGGCCCTTCAGTAGGATGCTGCCAAAAGAGATCATAATATAGGCGGGTACATTCCCCAAGCCCGGCCAACGTGATATACTCTTCTTCGCGACCCGCTTTTTCTACACCACGCACATCCTCTAATCGCCAAAATCCGGCTCGAATATCGCTATCAAACCGAGTACCTCGAAGGGGCGTGTTGGTCATCAGTCTGCGCCCCGAAGGTTGAATCAAACGACCCGAGTACAAATCAATAGTCCATTGCCCTCCTCCGGAAAAGTGACAACGTATCGCTCCAGCCATGCGTTCTACGTGCGTAGGTACAAGGTCCAGCTTGAGATGATCGAACACTTCGATAGCGAATGACAGTAAATCCTCTTTTGAAACCTCCAGAAGCGGCTCGAAAAGACGATCTCTGACCGCTCTCACAATGACCTCTTCTCGTGCGCCATCTGCTTCAATACAGCTGGCCCCCGCTACGCCCCAAGCCATCCACGCCAGTGCAATCTCTTTCGCATTCCCCGTTTCTAAAACAAGTCTCAACGCAAGTGCATAGACGCGCCCTTGGCCCAGTGCTTTCGCCGGTTCAATGCAATCTTCGATGGCTGGACAAAACAGCGCACCCGCCTCTTTATCGCAGCTGATAAAGAGTGTTCTCATGCGCACCGCAAGCGCTAAAAGAGTGACAAATGCCTCTGGTTCTTCTTTTCTAATCAGCGCCATTCTTTCTAGAGCGTGCGTGAGGGCAGATTCCACAAGAGTTATTTCCGCAGGATCGCGAAAGAGGGCAGCGATTTCTTCCGAAGAAAGCCTTGCCAAAGCACTCTCTACACAAGGAATAAAATGCTTCTTTTCAATGACTTCTGGATGAGTTTTGAGATCACTAAACAAATAGTGCAAACTAGCCGTCGTGTCAAAAACGCGCACTGCCTCTGCTACGTCAGATTGGATTACTTCTTCAGGCAAATCGAGAATTTCACGTCCTTTCCGCATTACCGGATAAGATAACTGTTCCGTCAACCGGCCCACGAATTGATTGGATACTATGCCGAGAGGCCTCGTCGTCAGTCCCCCTCCCTCTAAGAGACTTATTCCTAAACAGCCATCCGCGACATGGTTGGCAATGGTGCACATCACCACCACGTGCACTGCTTCCCGTCTCATGTGGTCCTGCAGGGGCATAGAAACCCCCTCAAGCCGGGCTATGCTCAGATAGCAAATGTCTGTTGGTGACGGATCGAGCCCTTGCAAAACCTCCTTATAAAAGACCACCTCGAAATCCTCCGGATACTCTCTATGGCCTTTTCGCGCACCCACACAGCATTCTCTTTTATCGCGATTCACTTCGGTAAAAAACTGAACCAAATCCTGATATTCTTGCCACCTCTCACGGACAAGGGATTGCAGAAGGGGACAGCAACGGTTGTTTAGTTCTAGTTCGAGTTGAGGATGGACTGCATAGCGCCCTAAAATGCGCTTTTCAACAGGCAATCGCTTCTCCCACTGCTCTACTATCGCATAAGTAAGGGCGTACATCTTCAAGAGCGCCAAGCGAAGCTCGGCAGAAACAAGATTGGGATTGCGACCGGGATCCCTATCCTTGCGACTGGGATAGAGTGTGGCGACAATGGTTTCCAAGTGATAAAAGAGCGCTTCACCAATAGTCAAGTCCTGGGGAAATTCGCGCACATCCCGAGCAGAGGGCAAAGCTCTTATGGCGGCCATCAACCACCCTCTATTCAAATCTTCTCTCATCAGCGCGGAACATTGTGCGCTGATGTCACCAAGCGCTCTTAAAAACTCGCTCAGCGTTGTGCATCTGCTCGGCAAAGCAGGAAGGTCCAGGCACACAGCTGCGCGTATCTCGAGAAACCGGAAATCCATAGGAAGACCGTCAATATCCCCCTCTCGCACAGCAGGATAGGCAGAAACACGGCCCTCTTTCTCTTCGCGCTGACTGTGCGCCTCTACGCATTTGAGATAGATGCCGCTACAAATCGCCAAGTCTTCTGTCCATGCAACAGTTGTTTCGGGGTGCAGTTCGATGCGCTTGGTGATGGCCTTGACCACCCTCTCTGCAGCCGTTTTTAACAACGTCAACAGCGTCTCATCATCGCCTTGTAAACACTCTCGATAGCGCGCATATTTCGCCTTCAATGTCTCGATCTTGAGAGCGAGGGAGAACTTTTTATACTCCCCTAACCCAACCTTTAATCGCACGTACGCTTTCAGAGAGGCAAAAGCACAGGTTCCTGATCGCTGCGGAGTGGCGAAATCAGTACTTCCTGCCACTTGAAAGGGCGATAGGTGTTGCAGTAGGACATCGTAAAAAAGGGTGGGTAAATTCTCTGGTCTTTTAGCAAATCGAAAACGAGCCAAGCGCAGCAGCCACTGCACAAAAACTGCCTCTCCCAACATAAGATCTGCGAAGGGAACCTCGTCAAAGATCATATGCGTTCTGACCAGCTGTTTGCCGCGCCCTACAATGCGCTCATGATACGTTCCTACCCCTTCCCCTGTGTTCATGACCTCAAAACGAAACCTTCCGGAGGGTTTCTTCGTAAAGCAAGCCAGCACACCATGTCCGTCCCACCCAACTCCCAATAAATAAGGGACGCTCACCTCCGCATCTCGAATCTGGGCAGCATACTTGGCTCCCAGCTTATCGCATTCAGACCCCAGAATTCCGCTTATTGGGGAACGCCGCTCCATTTCTTCCGCACGTGCTTTGCACGCTGTAAAATCTCTTATCAAAGAGTCTCTCACAGGCCCTTCCCGAAGCAACCTCAGATCATCGAGCATCCACCCCACAGCTTGAGAGCGACCAGCTCCTTCCAGAAAAGAAAGATCGCCCACACAACCGTCGAGCAGCACGTGCGCAATCTCCTTCTTCTCATCAACGCTTAATTGGGCACGGGGACCTAAAGACTCGCCCAGCGTTGCCAGCGCCTCTGCGGATGCAGGCTTCACATCAAGATGTTCAAACAGTTGCCTACGCCGTGCCACATCCAGCGCTGACGAGCGCAGTGCCGGACCGACCACTTGCGCGATGGCTGCAGGTACAACACCTTCACCACTCGGCGCAGGAGCGGCTGCAGAAGCAGAAGGAATAGGTCTTGCTGTAAAGGACCGGCTCGGTGGTGCACCCGAGCCTGCACCTGAGCCGGAGCCCCAACCTCTCGGGGCAGCCGCACCCCCTCCGCCATACGATCGACCCGAATCAGAAGGTTTTCCAGCTGCCGCCATAATATAAGGCGGACAGTATCAAATAGTATAATTAAGATCTGGTTAAGTGGTTCAAAAGCCCCTCTTGCGGGCGATCGAAGGCGTCGTGTAGACTAACCAGCCAAGATGTCTACCTGGCAAGCTCTCGCACGGGCCTTTCGGCCCACCCAATTTACCGAAGTGGTCGGCCAAGAGGTGGTCGTCCAAACCCTCTCCAACGCCCTCAAGACGGGCCGCGTAGGCCATGCCTACCTCTTCTCCGGCTTGCGCGGCACGGGAAAAACCACCCTCGCCCGCCTGCTGGCCAAAGCGCTCAACTGCGAAAAGGGCAAGGGGCAATCAGCGTGCGGCACTTGCTCCACCTGCAAGCAGGTGCAGTCCGGTTCCTGCCTCGACGTGATTGAAATCGACGGTGCCTGCAGCCGCAGCATCGACGATGTGCGCCAGATCACAGAAACAGTGGGCTACGCACCGGCACAGGGCAACTACAAGATCATCTTGATCGATGAAGTGCACATGCTGACAAAGGAGGCCTTCAACGCGCTGCTCAAGACGCTCGAAGAGCCCCCTGCCCATGTCAAATTCATCTTCGCTACGACGGAGCCGCAAAAGGTCCCCGACACCATTAAGAGCCGCTGCCAACACTTTCACTTAAAGCGTCTTTCGACAGAGGCGATCGGGGCCAAGCTCACCCATGTCGCCTCTTTTCTCAAACGCACAATCGAGCCCGCAGCTCTTGCCCTCATTGCTCGCCGCGGCGAAGGAAGTCTGCGCGACGCCGAGTCAATGCTCGACCAGCTCCTCACCGCCATCGATGGCCCCATCACGGCCGACCAAGCCGCCGACTACTTTGGCCTCGCCCCCGACCGTCTCCTTGCCGCCTTCGATACCGCCTTTGATGAAAGTAACATCCCTTACGCCTACACACTCATCCAAGAGCTCGAAACCGCCGGCATTGACATGGGCCTCTTTACTCAGCAGCTTCTCGTTCACCTACGCACCCACCTCGAGCGCGCTCTGCTTGGTCACAAAACGCCCTATAGTCCGCTACATCTTTCTATCGCGCTCGAACAACTGCTGCAAGCAGAAGAGGCTCTCAAACACTCCTTCAGCCCCGCTTTGCGCCTCACCTCCACTCTCCTCAAACTTCTGGGGCTGAAAAAACAACTTACTCTTGAAGAGCTCACCACTCGCCTTGAAGCTTTGGAATCGCGGCTCCAAAGCCGCCAAGCACTCTCGAAAACAAAAGCCGAGACGCTGATGCAATTTGCCGCCGTAGAACTAGAAGGGACATTGAAACGTGGGAACGGGATTCAGTAAACAGAAGAAACAGATGCGCGCCATGCAGGAACAATTCAAAACCCTGCAAGCAGAGATGAAGCAAAAAAGCTTCGTCGGTAGCTCCTCAGCAGGCCTTGTTCAAGTTACGTTGAACGGCGATGGCGACCTCATCGCTCTCGACTTAAAACCCGAATGCGTTGACAAAGAGGACATCGACGGTCTTAAAGACCTGATCATCCAAGCCCATAAAGCCGCCTCCGATCAGATCAAACAACAATCTAATATGGCTTTGCCCTTCTAAAGCAAACCGCGAGCCAATTCCTCGACTTCTTGCAGGTTGATGCGAGAAACAACGTCTTTCACGTAAGGAATAGCGCGGAGGTTGACAGAGAGTTCACGTACACCCAGGCCCAGCAGCGTAGGGATATAGCGCTTGTCGGAAGCCATTTCGCCGCAGACAGAGACAGGGATATTGTGTTTAGCGCCCATCGAAACGACATGGTGAATGAGGCGGAGAACGGCGGGATGGTGAGGGTCAAAGAGATAACTTAGATTTGCGTTGCCGCGGTCGACAGCGAGTGTGTATTGGATCAGATCATTCGTGCCGATCGAGAGAAAGTCGACGTGCGGAATGAGGCGGTCGACGGCAAGGGCAGCAGAGGGCACTTCGATCATGCAACCGATGGCCACATTTGCGCTGAAGGCAATGCCGCGGTCGGCCAGTTCTTCTTTGGCCTCTTCGAGAAGCTCTTTTGCCATGATCAGCTCGCTCTCTTTGGCGATCATAGGAAACATGATTTTGACCGGACCCCAAGCGGAGGCAGAGAGAATGGCGCGCGCTTGTGCCTTGAAGATGTGCTTCTCCTTAAGCAGGAAGCGAATGGCGCGGCAGCCGAGAAAAGGGTTGTCTTCGCGTGATTTGGTGGAAATGGTCTTGTCAGCACCCAGGTCAAAGACGCGGATCGTCACCGGCTTGCCCTTCATCTGCTTCACCACATCGCGGAAGATGAGGAATTGCTCTTCTTCTGTAGGAAGTAGTCCGGAACGCAAAGCAATCGATTCGCTACGGAAGAGGCCAATGCCATCATCGGCAACCACCTCATTCACAACATCACCCCGCTCCGCGTTGGCAGAAACAACAATGCGCTGGCCATCGGCCGTCGTGGGCACCAATCCGTAGCGACTACGCTTTTGGCCATCAATGAGCTTCAGCTCTTCCTGGCGCAAGCGGTAGGAGGCCATCTGCTCTTTAGAGGGGTTGATGACGACAACACCCGCTTCGCCATCGACGACAACGTCGAGCTTTTGCGCCAAATTCAGTTCATCAAAATCTACACCAACCACGTACGGAATCCCCTGCGACTTTGCCATGATCGCCGAATGGCATGTCGGCCCGCCCTTTTGACTCACAAAGGCGATCACACCTGCTTTCTTCGCCCAAAAAGTATCAGATGGAGCAATTTCATGAGCGAACAAAACCGCCTCATCAAAACGCTTGATGCCCTTTGCCTGCTTGCCCAAATGGCGCAACAACCGATTGGAAATATCCTGCACATCGGCGAACCGCTCTTTCAATGTCGGATCTTTAATGCGCTCGAATCGGCTTCGATACTCTTCCAGCGCCGCAATGACGCATACTTCACTATTCTTGCGCATTTCGCGGATGCGCTCTTCAATCTTCTTCGTCCAATCCGGGTCTTGGATCAAGCAAAGGTGTGCATCCAGCAATTGCAACCCTTCATGATCTAAGTCCGACTGCAGATCGCGACGCATCTGCACCAATTCGCGCTTGCTTTTTCCCAGCGCTTTTTTTAGCCGCCCAATCTCTTCTTCAATGCTCTGCTCATCCAGCTTTTCGTCCCGCACAGAGGTCTTGCGCGAGGCGGGAAAGACCACCTTCCCCACAGCAATGCCCGGGCAGAGACCCACTCCCCGGATAACAATTTCGGCAGGCTTTTTCTGCCGCACCTTAGCCATTCTTTTCCCCAAACCCACAGGCAAAGGCACTCACTAAATTCGCCATGATATGCTCGGCATCTTCCCCATCCACTTCGATGGTAATTTTGCTGTTCTTGCTCGCTGCCAGCATCAAGATACCCATGATGCTCTTTGCATTCACCGTCTCTTTGCGCGTTTTAAATTGCACATGACTCTTGGCGTCTTGGAGCATCTTAACAATGGTTGTCGCCGGCCTGGTATGCAGCCCCAAGCTGTTCACTACCTGCACGCTTTTCACTAACTTCATAGCGATTCCCTCTGCTTAGCAGCAATTGTCTGTAACAATTTCGTATTGAACTCTTTTGCCGAGTTATATCCCATCGCTTTTAATCGGTGGTTCAAAGCAATGGTCTCGAGCAGCAGAACAACGTCGCGGCCCGGCTTCACCGGCAGAATGTGAAAAGGAATCTTGATCCCTAAAATGTCTCGAGTCTGCTCTTCTAAACCAACGCGGTCGTAGACATGGCTATCATCCCATACCTCCAGCTGCACAATGGTCTCCACGTTTTTCACTTCGCGCACGCACACCGCGCCGTACAGGTTTGAAACGTTAACAATTCCAATCCCACGGATCTCCATATGGTACCGCGTGAGCTCCGCGCCCGACCCTTCCAGAAGGTTGTTCTCTCTCTTCTTGATGCGCACGACATCGTCGGAAACCAGACGGTGGCCGCGCTCAATAAGTCCCAAAGCCGCTTCACTCTTACCCACGCCGGAGGCGCCCTGAATCAAGACACCCACACCAAAAATCTCTACCAGCGTGCCGTGACAGGTAATGCTGGGTGAAAACTCCTCGGAGAGCACCACGGAGAGCTTGTTCATCACGCTCATCGTCGGCATCTTGGTGCGCAGCAAAGGGATGTGCATGCTCTCGCAGATGGCTTCCAGCTCTTCCAGGGGGCGATACCCACGCGCCAAAATCACCGCGGGCGTAGGCAGCTGCAAAAGAGCCTTCAGTCTCTCCACGCGAATCGGTCCCGCCAGATCGCGCAGGTACTCCATCTCCACTTTGCCCAGCACTAAAATGCGCTTGCCCGCGTGGTTTTTCAAATACCCCGCCAGACTCAACCCCGGCCTATGTGCTTCGGGCACCTTAATAACCCGCTTCAACCCCTTGCCACCCGCAAGAAGCTGCAGCCCCATCGATTTTCCATGCGTATTGAAAAGGTGCTCAACTAAGAACATCGATGCCCTCCCCTACAAGGTACGTTGCAAGCCATTCGGAAAAAGAGGCAAATGTCGGTTTCACACTCCCCTTTGTGTCGGCTCTTATCGTACAACATCCCATCTCGTTTGGAAACCATTCAGCGTAAAAACAGTGCCAATAGTTTCCCCCGAATGATTGATAAAAAGGAATCAATTTTGCCGAGTCCAGCGGCCCCACTTCGTCCAAAGCAAAAGAGCGCGCCCGAATTTCCTCCTGCAGCTCGCCCCACTTGCCCGCCACATCGCAAACCGCAAACAGTCCGATGTCCATTCCTTTGTGAAAGCGACCATGAATCGCCTGAAACGCGAGATAACTCCTTGGCAGTGGCCAACTTCGAAAAAACGAATAGGCTTCAATCGCAGTAGAACCCAAAGGAATTTGACCGGAGAAAAAGCCCCCTCTGCGCAAACTATAGACAAGGTAGGGTTCACTCTTTTCCGTGATAAACAGGATTAGGTTATCTAATTGCGCAAAAAAGCGGGGTATTTCTTCACAAAGGGCTGGTTCTTCTCGTAATTGGTGAAGCCAAAACTGCTCGACAAACTCCAGACGTCCTTGAGGCTCAATGCGGGTGAGCTCAAACCACCCTCTGGGCAGAACGCTGCAGAGAGAAGAGGCCTCTTCCCAACTCACTTCAGGCGTAATCTCCCTCGCCTCTCGGAAACATTCTTTGATTTGTTGTCGCATGGAAAACTGTTGGGGATATGCCAGTTTTGTTATCTTGTCAATTTAATACCCCTCCTAGGGAATAACGTCACATTCTAGCTGCGTGAAAGCTCTCGGGAATCAACGATCGTAAAGCGGCTTGTATTGCTTTAATACTAGCCGCTTTACGATCGTTGATTCCCGTGGCTTTGACGCGCTATAATATGACGTTATTCCCTAGGAGTGGTATAAGATGCGAAAAAGAGTCGTAATCCTTGGAGCGGGCTTTGGTGGGCTCAATGCAGCGCAGGCGCTAAAGAACGCCCCTGTCGACATCACCATCATCGATCGCACCAACCACCACCTTTTCCAACCTCTTCTCTATCAAGTAGCTAGCGCAGCTCTCTCTCCTTCTGACATCGCCGTTCCGATCCGCGAAGTCGTGCGCGACCAAGAAAATTGCACAGTCCTATTAAGCAACGCCATTGCCATTCACAAAAAGCGGCAGGTCGTTGAGCTAGAGCACGCCGATCCCATTGAGTACGACTATCTTATCGTTGCCACGGGCGCTCGCCATAGCTACTTCGGCCATCCGCGCTGGGAATCGCTCGCCCCGGGCATCAAAACTCTGCGCGACGCCCAGCTGATCCGCGAACATCTACTCATGTCGTTCGAAATTGCTGAACGCACTCCTAAAGAGAAGGATGTGCAGCCCTACTTGAATTTCGCTATTATCGGTGCCGGGCCTACCGGCGTAGAGATGGCGGGGGCGATTGCAGAGATTGCCTACAAAACGCTCATTCGCGAATTCACCCACATTGACATTCGCAAAAGCTGCATCTATCTGATCGAAGCAGCGCCTGATGTCCTACCCACCTTCCACCCTCGCTTGCGCCGCATTGCACGCCACGATCTCGAAAAGCTGGGCGTAACGGTTCTCACAGACACAAAAGTGACCAACATTACAGAAGAGGGCGTGGAAACGGCAACGGGTTTTATCCCCACGAAAAACATCGTTTGGGCCGCGGGCAACGAAGCGGGCCCTCTTCTAAAAACGCTGGATACTCCACTTGATCGCCAAGGGCGCGTTCAAGTAGAGCCTGATCTCACCGTTCCCGGCTACTCCAACCTCTTCGTCATCGGCGATGCTGCCTGCGTTCTTGAAGAGGGCCATCCTCTACCCGCCGTAGCCCCTGCCGCCATCCAGCAAGGTCGTTACGTCGCCTCGATCATCTCTGGCCGGCGCAAGAACCGCAAACCCTTCCGCTACCGCGACAAGGGCTCGATGGCCACCATCGGCCTCTACAAAGCGGTGGCGAGCGCAGGTCCTATCGCCTTCGGCGGATTGCTGGCATGGCTTTCCTGGTGCTTCATCCACGTTGCCTACTTAGTCACCTTCCGCACCCGCTTTTTGGTCATGATGCAATGGTTCTTCTGGCTCATCACTGGAAAACGCAGCTCACGTCTTATTACGCTGCGCTAATTGAGTTCTGGAAGAGACAGCCGCTGCTACTCTTTGGGCTCCTCCTTCTCATCCTCGCCCCCGACCACACTTTCAGCGAACCCGAACCACTCACCTTGTGGCGCACGCAGGCGCAAAACTTCCTCCACACGCATCTGCTCGCCTCCATTCCCCAACAGGCCGCAGCGAAATTCCTCTCGGGGCTCTTCATGGGCCACATCCACGAACCCTTTCTCAAAGCTGCTTTAGGCGAACTGGGGCTGCAACACATCCTCGCCATCTCCGGCTTCCACTTCAGTCTCATCGCCTGGTTCCTCGCCCTCCTCTTCGCACGCATCCTGCCCCGCAGATCCGCCGGCCTCTGCACTGCCCTGCTCCTGACGCTCTACCTTCTCTTTGTCGGCATCCAACCCTCTGTTGTGCGCGCATGGACCTCTGCACTCATCACGCTCCTTCTTCTGCGACCCTCCAGCGGCCTCAACCGCCTCGGCGCGGGGCTAGTCCTCTGCCTCCTCATTGACCCCTCTTTCGCCCTCTCCTGGGGCTTTCAGCTCAGCTTCCTCGCCACCGCCGGCATCCTGCTCTTCTATGGACCCATCGATAAGCTCCTCCAACACCTCTTTCCTTGGCACTACCTGGAAGAGGCCCTAGAGTACCCCCTCCTCCATCAAGGCGTCGTCGTCTTCGCCTGCATCTTCCGCAAAGCGCTCGCCCTCACTCTGGCCGTCCATTGCCTCCTCACACCTCTGCTCCTGCACCTCTTCGGCACCCTCTCGCTCACAGGACTGCTCTACAATCTCTTCTTCCCCCTCTTCGCCGCCGCCTCCCTCATCTTGCTCATCCTCTCCCTCGCCCTCGATCTCATCGGTCTCGGCGGCCCCCTCCACATCCTCAACGGCGCCTACACCGAAGCCATCCTCAAAACCGCCACCGGATTGCCGCAGCAACTCAAGTGGGCGATCCATGCAACGCTCTCTTCCGAAATCGCCTGGACGCTGATCATCTTCTCGATCTGTGTCGGGATCTGGCTCCAACTCAGGCCATTGCGGCAAGTGCTTTAATCCACGCAGGATGATCGTTCATGCATGGAATGAGGTGAAACTGCTGCCCACCATGCTGCATAAACTCCGCGCGACACTCCTCGCCAATCTCAAACGTGGTCTCCAAACAATCGGCCACAAACGAGGGGCTGATCACCGCCAGGCTCTTCATGCCACCTTGCGCCAACTCCCGCACGCGATCGATGGTATAGGGCTCTAGCCACGGCTCTTTGCCCAGTCGCGACTGGAAACTCACACTCCAATTCTCCGGTCGCAGCTTTGCTGCAATCGCCTCCGCCGTGCGCATACACTCTCTTCGATAGCGATCGCACTTGTTGATTTGGCTCATCGGCAAACCGTGAAAGCTGATGAGTAGATGGTCATAGTTTACTCCCGCTGCTTGCTCGGTCATTGCTTCGATCATGGCTGCATTGTCGCAGTAGGACGGCACAACTCTGCACCCGTAGCGCTCGAGCTTTTTCACGATGGATCCTGTGGTCGCCTCTGCGTACTGAGGAAATAGGGGGATCGCCGTCACCTTGCAACCTCGCAGCTCTCTCATCGCCTCGGCAATCCCTGGCTGCCCATAGCGCATCGCTAGCACCACCCGCCGCCCGCTCGACTGCGCGAGCGCCTGGGCCACCCTCTGCCCCCACAGCACCAAGGGTGAGCCGCCCTCCCAGATCTGCGCATAACTCTCCGCCACCGCCCGCACTCGCCGCGGCACAATCACGCAGCGCACGAGCAGCTGCCGCTGCAGAAAGGGCAGCTCGATCACCTTCGGATCGGTCAAAAACTCACACAAAAACTGCGCCACATCCCGCACCGCAGGAGAGCGCGGCGAGCCCAAGTTCACCAATAATATTGCTTCTTCCACGAGGACAGTATTCCCTACGTCCTTACTTTCCAACAATTGACCAAAAAGCCCTCATAGCGGACAATTTTGCCTCCTTTGGCGGTCGTAGCTCAGTTGGTTAGAGCGTCGGATTGTGGTTCCGAATGTCGCGGGTTCGAGTCCCGTCGATCGCCCCATTTTTACAGTTCGTCTCTTGGGGCCTGTTTACCCTTACAGTTCTTCTGTAAGACCGTGCAGAAAAGCTTTATAGCTGTCTTCGTTCCAATCCAAAGCTTTGGCTTGTAATCGACCCAAATCTTCTCTTAAGGTGTCGGGAAGAGGCCGGTTATCTAAGAGATGCCTTACTATGACTTCTCTTTCTTGATGAGCAATGGGCTCGGAAAAAAGCGCTGCCAGCATAGCAGCCGTTTCAACAAGCCTGTGTTCTGCACCGGGACTTTCTTTCGCTTGATCAAGCAGCGCGACAAAGCCAGGTTCATGTTGATATAACCTTGTGACTCGGTTTCCTAAAAGTGCAGCCTCTTCAGGATCTGTGACAAGAGGTTTTGCTGTAGAGACATAAGGTGGTGCGGAGGGAGGAGGCGTCTCCTCTTCAGCAACAAAAGGAACGGGCGGGGCACTGGGCGTTGGAGGAGGGACTACTTCAGCTCTCAGGGCAACAGCGGGTGGCTCTGCATCCGATGCGACTGAGATCTCGGAGAGCGTAGGAGAGCCGCTCGGTACTGGAGGAGGAACTACCTCAGCACGTGGAGAATCAACATCGGGCGGCACAGCATCTGACACAAGTGAAGCCTCAGAGGGAACGGGAGAGCCGCTCGATACTGAAGGCGGCGCTTCAGCATGCGGAGCAGCGGTGATGGGCCTTACGGGGCCCTTATCTTTATTGCGAATAATTGCGTCATATCGAAGCGCTAATGCATGCAAATCTTTCCTGAATGCCGCATCTACACGATGCCAATTTGTACTATATGATATGGCTTCTCGATAGTCTGTAGCTACACCGGCATCAATACTGTTGTAACCGTTTGTCTCTAAGCGATTGAGAACTTCCTCTAAATTATGATATAGCCGCGATCTTAGATCGATCCTAGCCTGCTTATCTTCAGGGTAACTCTCATGATACGCTCGCAAACCCCCATTTCTTACTATTAGACCTGGAATACGTCCGTCTACATACCTCGCCACCTCGCCAGCCTCACGATCAATCTCCCTTTTCCCCGCACGAAAAATACATGCGACGGCTCTGTCATTAATAGAGTCGATATCTTTCCACAACATTGCATCATCTCTGCTGCGACAAGATGCCAGTTTTCTAACAACTCTATTCGAGCACTCTTGCATGAGACCGATATTAGCATCGCTGGGATCTGCTTCTAAATTACGTAAAGCATGTTCAGCAAGCGCTACGTCGCGCTCCAATTCGAGTTGCCAGATCGTTGCCTCATGAGCTTTCGGGTCGATCTTTTTTAAAGCTTGTACGTAGTTGTCAAGTTTGCCTTGCAGTTCCTTAAGACCGGCAGTAGCACCCCCAGCAGTCACATGACCTTTAAGTTTTGTAAGAACTGCTTTTGCATCTTGATGAAGAATAGCAGTAACACCTGGATCCGGCGCTTGGCTTCCCAAAAAAGAGACCTTTTTCATGCCAAGACGCCCCTCTGCAAGCGTAAGCTTGGCTCTGGGACTGCTTAAGTATTCTTTAATAGTGGCGTGATTATCATCGGGTGTGGGGACAGTACTCATAATACTGCATTTATCACGGGCTAATTTTTATTTACAGTGAATACTAACTTGCTGGTTGACGGCGAGAAAATCTGAGATGGTGTAAACAGGTTCCCCATTAACCCAAAAAAACACTTGGACTGCATCTAAGAAGGAGAACTATAAAAAAGTAGAAATGACCGGGCTATTTTGTCGAATTGACGATTTCTGCAACAGATCAAGGAAAGAACATCGTCCACTGCAAAGATGTTAACGACGTGATGAAAAAACTTGGCTTGTAAGCACTTGTTTTTGTTTAAGGACGGCGAAATCGACCCGCGACCGCTGTGACAACATCGCTGGCTACGTTGAAGACTGTCCCGGCAGCACTCACAACAGCTTTCACAGCGCCTCTTACAGAAAGACCTGCTGGATCAGAGGGAGCTGTAGCGGGATCCATTGCAGCAATTCTGGCCGCCCAGTCATCGGCCCAGTCTTTAGGAATGCTTCCCGCCCTTTGCAATCGACGAATCTCGCTGACGGTCAACTCTATTGCTGTGATCCTATCTACGGCATCATCTACGCGTTGTTTGAAGGCGGCAAAGGTGTATGCAGTCGTGCCTCCACCCGCTCCGGACCGTATAGCTCCAGCCATGACTTTCTCCCATGGATAAATTTCCCATAAAGATAAGAGATGTTTGTTTTTTCGCTCGAGTCAAAACACAAGTTGCGCAGTGAGTTCGCCGGTCTGCGAGAAGAAATGGTCGCCCCATTGGAGGCTATAGCCGGAAGAGATCGTAAAGTTGCCCCCTTCAACAACCGTGATGCGCGCGCCGGGGTTAATGAACTGTTGCACCTTATCCCAGACCTCTACAGCAAAGAAGGGATCATAGCCGCGAAAGTGGGACTTTTGATAGGGACGATAGATGGGCAATTCTTGCACCCAAGCGAGGTAGACTTCGGGAGACCAGCAGCCTCTGATGGTGGGAAGATTTTGGCGCAGCGACCAACCCGCTTCAGAGATGATTGTGGAGCCATGTTGCCCATATACTTGGAGAGCTAAGTCGCCTGCTGTGCTCGCCGTTTCTTGAAAAGAGTGTTGATAGAGATTGCTGAACGTGAGGTTGATATAGGGCTCTAGTTCCATCGCTCCTTTTTGAAACGTTGCCGAGGCTTCCAGCTGCGCGATGACTTCAGTGCCGTAGTGCTGACCAAAAGCGTTTCGATTCACCGTGGTGAAGTCGATGTGACGCTTGGAGTGAATACTGTCGCGGCCTACAAGCGCTGCCAGTCCGAGGTGATACATCCCGCGGTTGTAATCGCCGAATAACCCGAGATGCCAGCAGTTCATATTGGCCTGCCCACGCCCCTCTTCCCACCGAATATTGCGCTTGGTGTAAGCCAGAGCCGAACCGCAATGCCAGTAGCGAGAGACGGGGGCATCTATGCCCGTGACAACACCGGAAACGCCTGTTTGGAAACCCACCTGCTCTTGTGCAATTTTCTGGTGAAAGGTCATGCCGAAAGGCTTCAACCACAGATCAATCCCCTCTCTTTGTGTGCACTCTTTTTTGTGATGCAGCAGCGAAGCGATCTCGACTCCAATGTGGGCCGTCATCTCATTGTAGGCACTATATTGGTTAGCCGCCATCTTCTCTAAACTATGCTGGATGGTGGGACCATCACTTCCTGCAAAAGTAGCAATCACATTGTATAGATCAGAGCCGACTGCGATGGAGAGCACACTTAAATTGCGATAGACAGCACGCGCAATTTGCGTGGTGAGATCAATGCCCGTCAGAATGGGAGAGCTGCCCGAGAGATTCAAATAGACCGTATTACCAACAGTAGTCACCGTGAAAGAAAGGGAAGGAACCGTGGAAGTGATCGCTGAAAAAGCTCCTGCCTGCACACCTCCAAAGACAATGATGGGATAACTCGTACCGGGAAGATAAAACCCTGCGTCCGGCTGCACCGCCAATGTGCCGCCTAAGGTGGCATTGCCTGACACAATGAACTTGTCATTTGTTGTGGGGGTGATTTCCATCTCCGTTGTTGAGCCGGCGTTCAACAAGAGATTGCCATTGACCTGGATCGTTCCAATCGAATTGCCCGGTCTCACCGTTCCCGACACTGTCAAATTCCCCGTGGTGGCATTCCCTTTTAGCGTTGCCCCTGCAGCGACAACAACCGGTCCAGCCAAAGTGCCGTTGAGAACCACCGTTCCCGCATTGACATTGGTCGTTCCTAAAAAACCTGTGGAAACACCCGTCAGAGTATAGACCGCTCCACCGTTCTTATTCAGTGTACCACCAGCAGCTCCTGTAAAAACACCCGTCATGCTCGCATCAGAGGTAATCGCCGTTGTCAGCGTGTTACTGCCAATGACTGCCGTACAACCACCACTCAATATCCCAATGCTTTGCGCTGCTGCAGCACCACTGATACTAAACGTTGTTCCCGTAGAAGTGGTCACATTGCCCCCTGAGGGCATAATGCCGGCACCGGTAACGGTTAACGTGCCTCCCGTAAGGATTGTTCCACCGCTGTACGTATTGACCGCCGAAACCGTCAAACCGCCCGCTGAACTCTTTGTGAGCGCAGCGCCAGCGCCGGAAATCACACCGGAGTCAGAGTAAGTAGCTCCAGAAGAGACATCGATAGTTCCCGCTGTCGTCAGCCCAATGGTTTTTGTCGTCGATGTGGTTGCCGTCACTTGCAGAGTAGTGCCGGAGGCCATGGCAATAGATGCGCCCGTTCCCAACTGATCATCGTTGGAAATGCTAATCATGCCCGCATTGAGCGCCGTGTTGCCATCGTAGGTACTCGTTGCACTAAAGGTGAGTGTCCCGGCACCATTTTTCGTCAGCCCCGTACCACTTGTAATAGCCAGCGTTCCTGTCAACGTAACGTCGCCCGTGTTCGTCAATATCCCACCAATTAAATAGATATCTGACCCCTTAGCATTTGCAGAAGTACCTCCCGTGCCACCACCGCCGGCGGCTCCGGCACTAACGCTACTGCCCGCAAAACTGCACCCTGAACCAATAGTGATTGTCCCGCTGTTCTGAATAAAGAGCGCGCCTCCCAGCCCACCTCCACCACCTCCACCGCCGCCAACAGACCCGTTTCCAGACTTGCCCGTACCGCCTTCCGTACCTCCGGCACCACCGGCACCAGAACCCAGTCGCGATCCGCCACCACCACCGCCGCCAAAACCGCCTGCACCCCCTACTGTAGGACTCGATGCGATGGTGGATCCAGCTCCACCTCCTCCTCCCCCGAATCCTGAACTGGCACTGCCTCCCGATGCACCTTTGGCAACGGCAACGTTTCCACCACCACCACCGCCGCCACCATAGAGTCCACCACTACCACCCGCACCCGCCGAGCGAGAAGCAGAGACACTGCTGTTGGGACCGCCGCCGCCACCACCACCAAACTTTCCGCCATTACCACCAGCGCTCGAATCAAGGGTAGTGTTTGAAGAGCCACCACCACCGCCACCACCACCGCCCCAAGGCCCTCCATTACCTCCCGGAGCTGTGCCCGCTGCAGTATTTCCATGGCTACCGCCACCACCTGCTCCACCGGTACCATCACCTCCAGCAGTACCTGCTGCTGTCGAGCCGGCCCCAATGACTCCGCTCAATCCAGCTCCGCCATCACCCCCATTGCCCCCCGACCCAGCGCTACCGTCTGAAGTCGTGCCATCATTAGCCGATCCACCACCGCCACCACCGCCACCACTAGATCCTGACTGCCCACTACCGCCTGCCGCAAAACCGCTGCCCCCAAAAAGATTTCCACCACCACCAGCGTTTCCCCCACCTACAGCAGAGGTATTACCACCACTTGATCGAAAACCGCCACCGCCGCCGCCAGAAGAAAGTGCAGTAGTCGACGCACGGCCCCCTGTGCCTCCACCAAAACCACCCCCACCAGAACCACCCCCAACCGTACTACTTCCCGTAGCCCCAGTCCCACCCACAGCACTGTTGGTGGATAGGGTAACATTGGAAATCGTGAGAGCGCCTGAATCACTGACAAAAATGGCTCCACCACCGCCCAGCGCTCCACCACCACCCGTCGTCCCGGCATTCGTACTGGACCCGCCCGTGCTCTTACAGTTTTGCAGTGTCAATCCAGTGATCGAAACGGTAATTGTACCCGTAGGAGCCGCCGTCAAACTCGAAGCAGAACTAGAGCTAATAAAGAAAGCTTGGTTCGTGGAATTACCATCAATTGTATTACCATTTCCTGTAATAGTAATTGATTTATTGGCACCTGCCATCTGCGCATTACTCAATATGGGCAGCGCACCTGTTGTGAGTGTGATGTTGGCAAGACCTGCATTGAACGTTACCGTGTCGCTGGCATCTGTGCTGGTCGTCAGCATCTGGGTTAAGCAATAGCGTAGCGAGCCGGTAGTGCCGCTACCATCCGAGGCGCTATCCGTTGCTCGGTCAACCGTATAATCGACCGCTTCAAGCAGGGAGACACAGAGTAAGCCTGCAATAAAGGCATATCTCATAACACAAGGAGGTATACACCTTTATTGATCAATTAGCTGCAATAAAAAAGACCCGTGTGTTGCCTGCTGAAACAGTGCTCCCGTCAGGGAAGGTATATCCCAGGGCTGACCAGACGACTGTGGGGCGGTAAAAAGTGCCGGGAGTGCTGTACTCGCTCTTCTCAATCGCAGGAAAATACCAATCGTCATAAATGACGAATAAGAAAAGCCCATTGGATGAGTAGTTTGCCAATGTTTGCAACCGCGCTCTTGCCTGAGCTCTGCTATGACTGGTAGCGATGGCATGGCTGGCATCAATCTCTGCATTAAAAAATCCCACCTCAGGATGTTTCAGATGAACAGAGTCATAACGGGTAACGCCATAAGCGCTCAATGTGACAGCTGGGTTCAGCTGCGTATAATCCCCTGCGACGGTGGCAATGGTGACCGAGTTGTATCCTTGAGCTGTTGCATAGGTTTGCAATTTACTTGCAGCATAGGTGGCGTCATCGGCAACAAAATCATTGATGTGAAAAACGCCTGTGGTTCCGTACAGAGTCACCAGCCCATCTAACGTATCATAGAGCACCGTGTAGGGATCGAGGTACTCAGTAGTCACATCTACTTCAGACTCTGGATCGGCGATCGAAAAACTCCCCGCCACTCCGCTGGAAACAGTCATCACAAATTCCTTAATCGCAGAAGCAGCGTAAACGCCCTTTGCTCCATAATTTCCTGCCCCTAACTCAAGATGCGTCCACAGCCCAAAAAGCGAGGGGCTCAACAGCAGCAAGCACACAACGATGGTTTTTTTCATACATCTTCTCCGACGGAAAACGTTATACCACTGCTGGGAAATTATTTGCTCTCAATGTTGGAAATTATTTTTACTACTCTTATAATAGTTCCCCTATGTTCTTTACTAATACGGTGTCAAGTTGGGTATCTTGGGGTACGCAATATCTCTGTCCTAGGAGAGAGCGCAGCGAAAGAGGCCAGGAGAGCTTATGCAAGAGAATCTTGAAGCTAACTCCTCTGATTCTCTTGGCTCATCCAGCACAATCGGCTCCCGTTTACTGGAGGGACGACAAAACAGATCCCAGAGGTCCCTCGACTTTTACGTCCATTAACTACTTTGGGGTTTCTTCTGGTCTTTACGTCAACCACACCATTCCTGACGCCTTTAACACTGCACTGGGTCGCCTTTCTGATGAACGCCTTTCTCGCTTAGTCGGTGTCGATGCAACCACGCAGGATTTTCCCTTGCCCCCTACAACCATCACTCCTATGCATGTGCGACAAGTGGATCACTTACCTCGAGGAGATCAGCAGATTTATGGAGAGGGAGGTGGCAGCGATCGACAGCCCTTCGTAATGCGATTTCCAAGAGGGATAACTCCCAAAAGCGCTCTGCACTCTATTCTTCATAGCAGCAACCGCTGTCTCATTCTCTTGAAAGTCGACACTGTAGAATTAAGTCTTGCTCACGCGATATACAACCTATACCGAGCAACAATGGCGAGCAATCCAGCGCTCGTCATGCGTAAAGTCAAAAGCCTGCCCGATGACAGCGCACTTCAAGTGTATGGTGAATCCGCTCCTTGCGAGGAGCTACCGACAGCCTTGACGCAAAGCCCTCTCAAAGTTCGGATCCTAGGCAGTCGCTTTGTTACCTCCACAATTACAGGAGCTACTGTGGTAGAAGCCGTAAGAAAAGCTTTTGCTGAGATCTTTTTTGCTCGAGCTACAGCACCCTGCTTTCAAATTCTTCGCGTAGAAATCGATGCAATGGAGAGAATCTCTTATGCGGAAGCAACAAATCTTTTTGCTCAAATGAAGCACAGCATGCATCCCGCTATTGTAATGCGCGGCGCTCATCCCGTCGACCCTACCTCCGATCTGCAACCCCTCGTTGGCCTCAACATGGAAGGGTTTTACTGCGACTAGAAAGCAGCACCCGCAGTCAAATGCAATTATTTGTGCCCACTGCCACGTAAGCTACTGTGCGGCAGCTGAGAATCACTGCACACCTTGTCAGCTTCTGCTTTACAACTCTCGAGATCTTTTTTGTCCCCGATCCCACCATGTTCTGCATCGCAAGAGGCCTCCACTGCCGCTTTGCACTCGACTTTGACGCACTCACTGATGGCTGTTTTGGCTGCAAAATAATTCTCTGGATGAGGATGCAACTTAGAACAATCTATCCTCAAAGAACTCATAACAACAGGTCTTTTTCTTCCTATCCGAGGACTGCTACTGCAAACCTCTTCCACCCCTTCACGACATCTGTAGAAGTATTCTCGATCCTTTTTGCCCGATTGAACAAAATCGCTTGTACACTCCTCAATCCCCCTCAACACACACCTGCTCCTCAGACACTCCGCCACTTTTTCTGCTTCTAAAGCCGTACATGCAAGCCCTCCCGGGCCAATCAGCTCCGTCATTCTTGCTATATCTGGAGATTCAAAAGGAAACGACAAGGGGCTTATACGACTGATCGGAACAAGAGAAGACCGATTCGCCAAATCAGCCCCTATAACAGCTACACCACCCGCGCTCGAAATAACCAACGCCCCAACAACTACAACCTTCCAATGACAACAAGCCCCCTTTATAGCATCCCTCAGCACACAAACAGCACGCCCACACCATTGAACTACATCGACTCTTGATGGTGTATGCTCACATGCTGTTTCTAAAGCTCGCCTTACTATTTCTAATAGATACACGTACCTATTATAGCAATAAATCAACAATTATCGTGTTGCGTATTTATCTGGAAGGAATTGGAAGGGTGTGCGCCAAGAAAGGCCCGAAGCTATCGATCATAGACAGATTCGCATGCATCACTTTCCGGAACGTCTTCCGGAAGCTTATTTTGCCGAGATTTTTGCGAATCCAGAACATGAAAAAATTATCTTGGTGCGCGATTTGCGCGATGTCTGTGTATCGGCACTCTCCAAGACAACTTCTTTGGCCACACAAACACCTTTCGCAAGGGACAAATCGGCAGCTGGAGAGAGACTTTTACGCCTGAACACGAAGAGCTTTTTTCCGCTTCTTTTGGCCTACTCAACCAAGCTTTAGGCTACTCGAATTAACAACTTGAGTCTCAGGGAAAAGGCCCTAGAAATAGTTTTATTTCCACACAAAAACAGTGTGGTCCATCGAGTATTCCCAGTAGATTTCCCTGAAAGCTCGTTCAAACTCGGGATCATTGAGTTTCACAAAGCGCTTGTTTCCATAAGACGCTTCTTGCTCTACCGGTATGGCAATGCCTACCGCTTTGAAAATCTCTTCGTAGTAGCCATAGGATTTACTAAAGTGGGCGTGATGTTTTTCGTCAAAAGAGACCACTTCTCGATGTCTTGGTTCAAGGTATAATTTTGTTACTCCAGCAGCCATCTACCCTCTCCTCTCATATACGGCACGAATCTCTGCCTTTGCCCTTTCCACATACGGGGGAGGCTCCGGCAAACCCCTTGCCCTTTTGCAGCACTCCTCAATCGTCTCTTCTCCATAGCTGGAAAAACGCGCGACTTGCTGCAACGTGTGGCCTCTTTTTACTCCCTCTTGCACCGCAAAAAACCGAATCGTGAACTCCTCGAGAGAAGTAGGGGAAAGATGCGCTCTTCGAATACGCTCTTTCAGCCGCTCTGAATCCGCGGCAAGAATCCACGCTTTTAGACCCTCATCGAGAGGAGCCGCCGTTTGCTCCAGGAAAGCGAAATGCGAAAGAAACGAGGAACACATCGTCTCCGCAGACTTACGACTACTCAATGCATCAGAAAAACACTGCGCATGGTCAATGGGGTGAAGAACTCCTTCACGAAGAAGTGCATTCCCTACATTGCGATCTCCGTTGGCAATCAATAGATCAAGTAAAACAAGTTTTTGCACCTCTTTGACGGGCAAACGGTAAAAGGCTTCCGCTTCTAACGTATCAACCGCTTCGCCTACAACAAACTGCTGTACAGACCCCTCAAAGAGAGTTCCTTGAAAGTCCAAGCTGATCTCTCTCGTTTCGGGCACACTAAAAATATGCTCTTCATCGAGCAAGCTAGCGGCAACTTCTTTACGATACCCCATCCCCTGCTCAAACCCCGCATACACACTATCCATCACCGGATGTTCAGGATCCCAAGGTGCTGCCGATCCTTTAGGATTGCGAGGCATTTTCTGCTCTTCCATGCGCGGCTTTAAAATCGCAATCACTTCACCAGAACGATTTTTCACTTTATACACACCACTAGCCCCGCTGCTAATCGCTTCCGGCTTGAGTCGTGCTCGAATCTCCTCTGGCAATCGCTTATCAAAGCGCATCTGCAGAGTCGTTTCCACCTCCGCTAGCATCACCGAACCGTGCGTTCTTCTCCGTTGCTGGTAGTAATCCTCATAATAGGCCTCTAAAAGGCGCGTTTTGGTGGCGGGGCGAAGTAGTTCGCCGCCCACAAGATGCTCGACGAGTTGCGCCAAATCCGCTGCAGGCGCCTCATGCAACTCTATGCGGTGCAGCAGTCGATCCGTTGCCTCAGAAACCCTCTCTGTGATCACCGCCCGATCTGGACCTGCGAAGAAGTGCCGCGCTTTTTCCATGGCTGTTCGGGGCGTATAGAGACGACCCGAGCCATCAATGCCCACCTTTCCTCCACGAAAGTTCTGGACGAAGTGCTCTTCGGGATCTACGTGCACAGCCATGTTGCTATTCTTATCAAAGATCGCGATATACTTACATCTGATGGACGTTTTTCAAGCCATTCTTCTCGGTATATTGCAGGGCATTACGGAGTTTTTCCCCGTCAGCTCTTCTGGTCACTTGGTGTTGCTGCAGCGCCTGCTGGGCCTGCAGGAGGGCAGCGATCTCGTTCTCTTCGACCTGCTCTGCCATCTAGGAACACTACTGGCCATTGTGATTGCCTTTCGCGCAGATCTCGTTCAACTCCTCACCTACCGCGATAAACGACGCTTTTGGATGCTCTTTATTGCCACCCTTCCCCTTTTCCCCCTCGTTCCACTCATTCCCTTGATTAAAAGCCTCTACAGCTACCCTCTGGGCGGTTTCTTCCTCTTGACAGCTGTCATTCTTTGGTGCGGAGAAGCCTTTAGCCGTCCACGCAAGATTCACCCCCACCTACAGGCACTCCTGATCGGCTGTGCTCAGGGGCTGGCGCTACTGCCGGCCGTGTCGCGCAGCGGCTGTACCATCGCCATGGGCCGTTTCCTGGGATGGGAACGCGTAAAGGCTGCACAATTCTCTTTCCTGCTGGCCCTGCCCGCTATCCTAGGTGGCAGCATCTTAGAGGGTTACAAAGCACTTTCGGCGCCCGCAACGCATCCCTTCTTTATCTATTTGATCGGCTTTGTTATCTCTTTTCTGGTGGGTAGTTTGATGCTGCAAGCAGCACTTCGTCTCTTTCGAAGAGTGAGCTTAAAGCCCTTCGCCCTATATTGTGCTTTGATTGGGATTTTGCTCTTATTGTGAAACGCTCCTCCTCTTTAATAGGTCTCCTCCTCCTTCTCTTCGCTATCGCTCTCTCGTTGAGCTTGCTAAGCTTTAAACAAGGCCAGCCTCATAATAACTTTCTGGGGCTGCTCGGTTACGGCTTAAGTTGGCTGGTGAGAAATACCTTTGGCCTTTCGTCTCTACTTCTCGTGGCAGGTGCCTTTGGCCTCTCTTTTCGCTTGCTCAATGGAAAGCGGCTGGAAAAACGCCCCATCGTCTTTTTTGCCATCCTTCTTGTTTCCACCTCCTTTCTTCTTAACATCTTTGCTGACGCTTTTGCTCTTCTCACTGTTTGGACGGTGCCTTGGGTCCCCTTCGAAGCAGGCAAAAACGCGCGCGTCTATTTAGGCGGCCTGCCCACCTTCTGGCTCTTCAAGGATCTTCCCTATATCAACTTGAAGCATCTGCTCAGCTCCGTCGGTTGCACGCTTCTTTTCTCAGGCGCAGCTCTCGCCTCGATCCTAGAACTCACCGAATGGCGCTTGTGGCACCTGGCCCTCGACAAAATCCAATCGATGCGCAGCGGCACGCGCCTCAAAAATCTCCTCTCGCTCTTTCAGCGCCAAGCTCTCAAGCCCATTCTCGAACAGGTCGTTACCCCTGCAGCCCCCAAAACCATTCTTCCCATCAAAGAACGCACCACTCTCCTGCCTGCGAAGAAAGAGCTTAACTTGCGCCGCGAGCCGCCCCCTAAACCCAAAGCGCCCACGCGCGTAGGCAACTACCAACTGCCTCCCTCCACTCTTCTTACAGAGGGCAAAAAGGTTGACTTGAGCCAAGTGCGCAAAGAGCTCGAACAGCACGCACAGGTACTGGAAGAGACTCTTTTGAGTTTTGGTATTGAAGCGAAAGTGGGCCAAGTCAGCTGCGGTCCTACCATCGTCTCTTTTGAAGTGCAGCCCGCCATCGGTGTCAAAGTGCAGAAGATCAAAGCGCTAGAAAATGACATCGCTCTCAATCTGCAGGCCAAATCGCTGCGCATTCTCGCGCCCATCCCCGGCAAAGCGTGCGTAGGGGTTGAAATCCCCTCTCCGCGCCCTCAGGAGGTCAATTTCCGCGAAATGATGGAAGCGTACCAAAGGTCGGGAAAACGGTTTGAAATTCCCGTAGTGCTCGGCAAAACCGTGAGCGGCGAAGAGGTCATGACCGACCTAACGCGCATGCCCCACTTGATCATTGCCGGTGCTACAGGCTCGGGAAAATCGGTCTGCATCAACTCCATCATCATGTCGATCTTGATGAACGCCTCGCCCGACCAAATCCGCCTGATCATGGTCGATCCCAAAAAGGTTGAGTTAACCGCCTATAGCAAACTGCCGCACATGATCGCTCCCGTGATCACGGAGCCCAAAGGCGCTGCGGCAGCACTCAACTGGCTCGTACGCGAGATGGAGAGACGTTATGAGCTTCTCAAAACGCACGGCGTGCGCAACATCATCGGCTACAACGAAAGCTCCCGCCGTGAAAATGACGCCCCCGCTCACCTGCCCTACATTGTCACGATTGTGGACGAATTGGCCGACCTGATGGCTGTCTCCCAAAACGACATCGAAACACCCATTACCCGCATCGCCCAAATGGCCCGCGCCGTTGGCATCCATCTCATCTTAGCCACGCAGCGCCCTTCCCGCGAAGTGATCACCGGATTGATCAAAGCCAACTTCCCCACGCGCATCGCCTTCAAAGTCTCTTCCCGCGTCAACTCGCAAATCATCTTGGATGAAATCGGCGCCGAATCCCTTCTCGGCAACGGCGACATGCTCTTTCTGCCCCCCGGCACCTCCGTTCTCACCCGTGCCCAAGGCGCATTCGTTCGCGACGAGGACATCCACCGCACCATCGACTTCATCTCCGACCAAGCCGGTCCCGATTACCTCATTCGCTCCTTCGATAACCTCGCGGCTGAAGAGGCCTCCTCTCTCCTCGCTACCTCCGAAGATGACTTTAATGACGATCTTTACGACCAAGCTCTCGATATCGTTCAAAGCACCGGCCAGGCCTCTACTACCTTCTTGCAACGCAAACTCAAAATCGGCTACGCCCGCGCCGCCTCTTTGATGGATATTCTTGAGCAGCGCGGCATCATCAGCCCCCAAGAGGGCGCCAAGCCCCGCAAGGTGCTGAACTTCAAAAGCGAATCTATTCAAGAAGAGTTTTAGAAACTGTCTATGAAGGCTTTCACTGCATGAGCGTGCCTCTCTAGCAGCTCCTTATCCGTTTCAATAAAGAGTGGGGATTTGACATCGGGACGTTCTGCGCAAGCTTTTGCCCAAGCATCGAGCGCATCCAGGTGAACCTTCAATCCGAAAACGTAGGCGCGAATTGTGCTTTTCGCAACCTCGTCGGAAATTTTGAGAACTCCCTTTCGATGCAGAAAGTCAATGCGTTCAGGAATGGTCATTGCGTTGAGAGCGAAGAAATCCTCTTCGCTAATCGATCCATCTTTGATCCCTAAGCAAATGCGATGAGCAATCGTGTACTGAACCGGTCTGAGCAGCCAATACTTCGTTGTCTTGCTATAACTTCCCGGGTCCATTGTAAGAAGACCTGCGCTTAGATCCGCGTGCGAAGATTTTCCTTCTATCACCAATTGCAACTCGCGTTTCACAAATCTTATATGGCCTTGCGTAAATGTTCTTAAAGGCACTTCTTTGATGTCTGCGTAGGATCGCTTCAGATAGGCTTTGTGAACCGCTTCGTCTCCCGCAAAAGGCGCTGCATCCAAAACTAGTGTGGGTAAAATGCGTTGGTCCAGATCTCCGCTGGGGCATTGCAAACGCTTGGGTGATTCGGCGGTGAGACTATGCACATCCTCGTACGGGTCAAACTCCGAAATAGCGCGCACTGCAGCCATCACACGATCCGCGAGATCTCTGTCGACAGGCCCCTCTCTAAAGATTACCAGAGCATCCATGCGAGAACACGAGCGCCCCACTGCAGTCACTCGATTCTCTTTTCTCCCCTCGCTGCCCGTCACCAACACCGCACAACCCTTCGCCTTCATCTCTTCGTGAAGCTCTTTGGGGAACACTTTGAGCGCTACGTCACGAACCTTTTCCGCCGCCTCTGCTAGAGAGGTCAAAAAGGCATAGGTATCGGGAGAAATACGACCGAAATCGCCGCTATCAAGACGAAGTCTTCTATCGGAAGCTGGAATAACGGGTCTTGCTGCTGCCATATGAGGTCTATTTTCCTCCGCTTTCGTTAAGAACCCACAAAGGTAAACATTTCTTTAATAGTTGTACATCAGCGACTTGTGTAAGAATATGCGGTTTTTTAATGCAACTCATTCAATATCAATAACTAATAGCATCGAAAGAATTCTAAACGAGGCTTGTGCTAGACTTCGAGGCAATGGCTCAGTGGAAGATTTTGGTGGCAGACAGCGCACCGCAGATTCGGCAGGTGGTGGAGCAGGCCTTTCCTCAGGCGAAGCTCAAGTTTGTTCCAGATGGAGCAAAGTGCCTGGAAATGCTCGAGAGCTTTCAGCCCGACATCTTGATCATCGATCAGTTTCTCCCCGGCATTCACGGCGTTGAAATTTTGAAGAAGATTCGAGCGAAAGGCAGTAAGATGGGCGTGGTGCTCTCCACGTGGAGGGCGCTGATTCAAGACTACCGCACCGCGGTGGAGAACGGGGCCGATTATTATTTGCTCAAGCCCTTTTCGATTGCGACGATTCACCGCATTGCACAGTACTACTTTGATGGAAAGCTGAAACCGGTCCCTTTTCCACTCGTGAACTTGCGCGCGGTGAGCGAAATCGAAAGCTACAACCCTCACATTCCACAAGATGAACCCTACATCAAGTTCTGGGGCACGCGCGGCTCGATTTCGGTGGCGGGTCCGGAGTACATCTCCTTTGGCGGCAATACCCCCTGCCTAGAAATCAGCCATCCCGATGCCATGGTCATCATCGACGCGGGCACAGGGATACGCGCACTGGGCCACGAGGCGGTGCAGCGCCGTTTCAAAGACATCCACATCATCATTGGTCACACACATTGGGACCACATTCTCGGTTTTCCCTTTTTCGCCCCCGTCTATTCGTCGGAATATACGATCCACATCTATGCAGCGAAGGGGTTTGGCAAGCGCATTGAAGACCTTTTCCGCGGCATGCTCGACCGCGACTACTTCCCTGTGAAGCTCGATGAGATGCAGGCCAAGTTTGTCTTCCACGATATCGACAATGAAACTCCGATCAACATCGGTCCCGTCACCATCAGCGCAGATTGGGCGATTCATCCCGGCGCAACGCTCTGCTTCCGCATCGACATGGCAGGCCACCGCATCGGCTACGTCACGGACAATGAATTGCTCGCCGGCTTCCACGGCCATCCCAAAGAGATTGACCGCAACCATCCTCTTCTAGCCCCCTCAGCACATCTACTCGAATTCTTTGCCGGCTGTGATCTCATGATCCACGAAGCGCAGTACATGGCGCAGGGCTACCGCACGAAGGTGGGCTGGGGCCACTCCTCTCTACCCAACGCCGCCGCCTTCATCAACCAGCTGAATCCTCCAGAGTGGATCATCACGCACCACGATCCCGCCGACACCGACCATGACCTGCGCACCAAAGAGCAGCTGGCGCAGCAGATTCTCACCGATCTTGGCAGCCACACGCACGTTCGTGTTGCCTACGACGAGATGCAAATTCTCTTATGATTCGCGTCTGTCCTCTCGCTTCAGGATCCAAGGGCAACGCTCTGTTTATAGAAGTGCACAACACGCGGATTCTCATCGACGCCGGCATCGGCGTGCGCACCCTCGAAGCGCGGCTGAATGCGCTGCACACCTCGCTGAGCGAAATCGATGCCATTTTGGTAACGCACGAACACAGCGACCATGTTTCCGGTCTCGACACCATCCTGAACCGCTTTCCCATCCCCGTCATTGCCAACTGTGAAACAGCAAAGGCGATCGCAGCAGATCTCAACTACTGCCCCAAATTCAAGCTCTTTACGACCGGCGAACCCTTTCATTTCCAAGATCTCTATATCACCCCTTTTAGCATCCAGCACGACACCTTTGACCCCGTCGCCTTCACGATTGAGACCCCCGACCACAAAATCGGTGTTTGCACCGATTTGGGCTTTCCCACCAGCTTAGTGCAGCACCACTTACAAGAGTGCACTCTGCTTTTCTTAGAGTCCAACCATGAGCCTGATATGGTGATGGCCTGCTCGCGTCCCGAGACATACAAGCAGCGCGTCTTGAGCCGCAGCGGCCACCTCTCCAACCAAGAATCGGCCGACCTGATCGCAAAAGTCCTCTCGCCCAAACTCACGCAGATCTACCTCGCCCACCTCTCACAAGAGTGCAACTCCCCCGAAAAAGCCCTGCAGGTGCTGCAAAGAACTCTTGGCAATATCGACATTCCGGTTAGAATCGCTGTACAAGACACTGCAAGTGAGGTTTGGCATGGGTAAAAACACGCAAGACACCAAAAACAACAACTACTGGCCGCTGATTTTGATCTTTCTCATGATCGCTGCTGCCTCCGCCGTCATCGCCTCCAAGCAGCCCACCAGCCGCCTTGCCGTCGATGCCTGGTCTATCTCCTTCATGGCTGGCTTCTTCCTCGTCTTCTCCGGCTTCAAGCTCATGGACATCGCCGGCTTTCACGAAGGCTATTCTCAATACGACCTACTCGCTATCAAGTGGCACCCCTGGGGCTACATCTATCCCTTTGTCGAACTCTTGCTGGGCCTGGGTTACTTGTGGGGCAAATGGCTGCCTCTGCTCTACACCATCACCTTTCTCTTGATGGGCTTTTCCAGCCTCGGCGTCATCAAAGCGCTCTTTCGCAAAAAACAGCTACAGTGCAGCTGTCTCGGCACACTGCTGCGCGTTCCTCTGACCACCGTCACACTCACCGAAGACCTCGTCATGGCTTTGATGGGCCTGATGATGCTCATCGGGCATCCGCGTTAATAACTTCAGATTAATATTGAGCGAGCTTGCGGATGGCTGCTTCGACTTTTTGAGGCTGCGGCAGGACGCGGTTCTCCATCTGCTTGGAGTAGGGAACGGGGGTGTCTTCGGCACCGATGCGGACAATGGGAGCATCGAGCTGCGAAAAGGCGCGCTCGGCGGCGAGAGCGGCGATTTCGGCGCCAAAACCACCGGTCTTTTGCGCCTCTTGAAGAACTAAGAGCTTGGAGGTTTTCGCGATGGATTGGAGAACCGTTTCGATGTCGAAAGGCATGATGGTGCGCAGGTCAATCACTTCAACAGAAAGACCCTCTTGGGCCAGTTTTTCAGCGGCGTCGACGGCATAGAGAACCATCATGCCCCAGGTGACGACCGTGACATCGCTGCCTTCGCGGACGATTTTAGCCTTTCCAAAGGGAAGGAGATAGTCGGGGCCGGGTTCAGGGCGGGCACAGAATTTGGCTTGTCGGTAGAGCGCTTTGTGTTCGAGAAAAACCGTCGGGTTAGGAGAACGCATCGCCCACTTGAGTAGCCCTTTCGCATCGGCAGCATTGCTAGGGTAAGCGATTTGCAGGCCGGGGCAATGACTCAAGAAGCCTTCGATGTTCTGCGAATGGTAGGGACCGCCTTGGATGTAGCCACCCGTAGGCATACGAATCACTGCAGGACAGTTCCACTCTCCATCAGAGCGGTAGTAGTAAGAGGAGAGCTCATTAAAGAGTTGGTTGATCCCCGTCCACAGGTAGTCTGCGAACTGAATTTCGGCGACGGGACGGTGAAAACCATCCAGCGACATACCGATCGAAAGACCAATGATGGTCGATTCTGCTAAAGGCGTGTTGAAACAACGCTTCGGGCCATACTTGGCGGTGAGATTCTTTGTGATGCCAAAAACGCCGCCTTTGCCATGTGCCACGTCTTGACCAAAGACAACAATGCCCTTATTGCGCGCCATCTCTTCATCGATAGCGTGGTTGATGGCATCCATCATCACGATTTTTTCTTCTGAGAGTACGTTCTGATCGGTTTCACCCTGATCAAAGGGAGCAAAGACCTTTTCTATCGCGGAGTCTTCATCGGGATAGGGAAGTAGATCGGCTGCGGCAGCGGCCTCTTCCACTTGCTGGAAGCAGCTTTTTTTCAACTCTTCTGTAGAAATGCCCTGACCTTCTAACCAAGCCACATAGTTGGTAATCGGATCGCGTGCAACATCTGCCGCGCGGTGCTCTTCTTTCTTGTATTTGCCCGGATCATCGCTGCTGCTGTGAGGTCCAATGCGCGGCACCTTCACAACCACTACAGAGGGGCCTTCGCCCTTGCGCGCACGCGCCACCGCTTTGGAGAAGGCGTCGCTTGTTTCGGGATAGTCCCACCCTTTGGGTTCGAAAACGGCCATGCCGGTGTATCCACGCGCCATCGGCGCAATGCCGCACGTCTGCTCATGAGAGGGAACGGAGATCGCCCACTCATTGTCATGGATGGAAAAAATGACGGGTAATTGGTGGATGGCTGCAAAATTGAGCGCTTCGTGGAAATCGCCCTCCGAGGTTGACCCATCACCGCCGGAAACATAGACCACTTCATTAAGGCCGGCGCACTTGATGCTCATCGCCACGCCCACTGCTTGCAAGAACTGTGAGGCTACGACGCTGGATTGGCAGGGCATCCGCAACGCTTTGCTGGAAAAATGGCCTGGCATCATGCGACCAGCAGAATGGTCTTTTGTTTTGCGCGCCAAGAAAGCGCCAAAGATTTCTACAAGATCGGCACCCAGACCCACTGCAAAGGGCTGATCGCGATAGTAGGGAAGCCCCCAATCTTTTCCTGGAATCAGCTCAAGTGCTGCGACCACGCCGGCCATTTCATGGCCTGCAGCAGAGAGCTGAAAGGTAGCGCCCTTGTTCTGGCGCACCAACTTGCCCATCTTCTCGTCGGTCATGCGCGACAAGAACATCGCCTTGAGTACCTTCAGGCGTTTATCCATTCGCCATTTCCGGGAAGAACGATTTCACCTTCTCGAGAAAACTCTTCTTTTTGGGAAGATTAGAGCCGCTCTCCGTTGCTGCAAAGGCGCGCAACAAATCTTTCTGCTTTTCACTCAGCTTGGTCGGCACTTCCACAACGATGGTGACCAAAAGATCTCCCTTGCCCTGACCGTGCACGTTGGGCATTCCCTCTCCCTTCACGCGGAAGAGCTTACCACTCTGCGTCCCCTCAGGAATCGAAATCTTCGTGCTCCCTTGCGGCGTAGGAATCTCTTTTTTGCACCCCATCGCTGCTTCTGCAAAACTGATGGGAAACTCGAAGGTTAGGTCATCTCCATTGCGGTGAAAAACAGGATGGTCTTCGACCTCTACGACGATATAGAGATCTCCCGCAGGAGCGCCCCACTCGCCCGCGTCCCCTAAACCGGCCATGCGCAGACGCATGCCACTTTCCACCCCCGCAGGGATGGGAATCTTGACGCGGCGCTTGTCTTTCACCCGCCCCGAGCCAGAGCAACCCTTGCAGGGATCGGTGATGATGCGTCCCTCGCCGCCGCACTTGGGGCAGGCCGTGGACATGGTGAAAAAACCGCGGGATTGGACGACCTGGCCCGTTCCTCGGCATTGCGTACACTGTTTAACGGATTTGCTATCTTTGGCACCGCTGCCGGAACACTCGCCGCAACGGACAAAGGTGTTGAGAATCAGCTCTTTTTCCACGCCCTGAGCCGCCTCTTCAAAAGTCAGCTTGAGGTCAACTCGCTTGCTAGCGCCACTTTCTTGGCCGCGGCTACCACCGCCGCCGCCCTGGCCCCCAAAGAAGGTCTCGAAGATCGAATCCCCACCACCACCACCTGCGCCGCCAAAGGCGCCCATAAAGGTGCGAAGGGCCTCTTCCATCGAGGAAAAGCCCTGCCCGCCGCCGCCAAAGCCGCCCGGGCCTGCTCCCGCACCAGCGCGGAAAGCATCGGCGCCAAAACGGTCGAAGGTCGCCCGCTTCTGCTCGTCACTGAGGATTTCGTACGCCTCGGAGATCTCCTTGAACTTTGCCGCAGCTGCCGAGTCCCCCGGATTCTTGTCGGGGTGAAATTGCAAAGCCTTCTTGCGATAGGCCTTCTTGATCTCGTCTGCTGTGGCCGTCTTGGCGACCCCTAGGACTTCATAGTAGTCGGCCATAACACACTAACGGATTTTAGATTAACGCTTGAATTTGAGTGCAGCTTTCGATTTAGCGCGCTCTTTTACAGAGGGCTTGTCGTAGAAACGGTGTGCCTTTGCAGCCTTCATCACACCCTCTTTATCAAGCTTCTTTTTAAGAGCTCGAAGAGCCTTGTCGATTGATTCGCCTGCACGCACTTTTACGCTTGTCATTGACTATCCTTTTTTCCAAATAGGGAGCTCTAGAGCGTACCACAGACCCCTATTAACGAACAAGGCTTGCGGGAAAAGCTTTTCCTCCGTATCCTATTTGCAAAACTAAAGGAAAAAATGGCTCGATATACCGGTCCTAAGAATCGCATTGCACGTCGTTTTGGCGTCAACATTTTCGGTCGCGCACGCAACCCCCTCATCCACAAACAAAACCCTCCCGGTCAGCATGGCGCCCGCCATAAGAAGAAGTCTGACTACGGCGTCCAACTGGAAGGCAAACAAAAGCTCCGCGCTGTCTACGGAATGATCGCTCACAAACAGCTGGTCAACATCTACAAAAAAGCCACTTTGAAGCAGGGTAACACCTCACAAAACTTCATTGCCGCTCTTGAAAGCCGTCTCGACAACGTCGTCTACCGCCTCAAACTAGCTCCCACCATCTTCGCCGCACAACAGCTCGTTTCCCATGGACACGTTCTCGTCGACGGCAAGAAAGTGGACATCCGCTCCTACGAAGTGGCTCCCGGCCAAACTGTGGCCATTAAGGAAGCTTCCCGCAATATGGAGATCCTCAAGCGCGCACAAGCACAAGCTCGTGATGTGCCCGGTTATCTCACTGCAAGTGATGCGTTCTCAGGCCAGCTTCTTTCGAAGCCCACCCTGGAACAGATCCCCATGCCGATTGAGATCAATCTCCACGAGATCTGCGACTTCCTCGCTCACACAACCTAAGAGCCGAACAGCTCTTGGAAGACCTCTACCATCAGGGGATCTACGGGTCCCCAGAAGAGGTTAAGGTTAGCACGACACGCCTCTTCGTGCTCATCTCCCGGCCAGCTCGGCTGTGCCTTCCATTTGTTTATCGTACTGGAAACAATCGCGTCCTTATAGCCTGCTATAGCGTCCACTACCCTTACAGGGCCGGGATATGTTTGCAGCTTCATCAAGGCTTTCCGGAGAAATGGTCGCATGAGAGCCCAATCAGGACGCCTCGCAGCAATGGTGTCAAAGGTGGCCGCCAATTCGATTACCTTTAGTGGCACTGTCGGTTCAGGAGCAGCTGCAAGAGGCAGATCTACCGTTTCCTCCGCCATAAGCTCTTCTCTAATCAACCGTGCACGCACTGTTTCATCAAAGCGCACGACGCGAGGAGCGGCCGCGGCGGCTGCAGCAGCCGCTGCCCCCTCACCCGCTACGGGGGAGGGCTCTTCACTTGTTGCAGGAGACCTGCGTAGAGCCGATTTGAGGGGCCGGACAGCCTGCGACTCCTCCCCCCTTCGTTTCTGTACCTTGAATGCCTTGAGGAGCTCTAGAGCATGTTCGAGCTTAGCAGGGTCAGAAACTTCGCGCCTGAGAACTCCATCGGCTGCCGTTATCACTGCCTCGTCCATTTCGCTGAGTGCAGAGCTTTCTCGAGGCACAATGCGAAAGAAGCCGACCGCCCCTTCGTTTTCTAACACCAGCTTATATGTTCGAGGGTTGGGGCAGGCCTTCAAGCCTTCATAGAGGCTATCGCCATCAGGAAAACGTTCAGGACCAACACCAGCAGCGGCCATACCCCCCAAGTCATATAAGAGTCTTGAGTTTTTGCCTATTTATCCGTCAAAAGTGGCGTCGTTATAAAATTGCTTCATCCCGATTTGTGATCGCCATCTCGAACAGCTCAAGAATTTGATCGTTTATTTCTAGAAGAGCATCTTGAATGGCAAGAGTGGCTTCATCTCGCTTTCTCCAAGAAATTCCCTTCACCAGCCCCTTAGTAAGAGTTGTCGTCAGCTGCAGTGCTAGTGTTGCAGAGTCGCTACCAACTCGCATCTTCATCACATTTTCTACCTTTTCTCGCACAAAACCTTTGAGATCAGGCGTTTCGACACATTCTTCCAATGCCTGTACGATAAAACGTAAATCTCGCCCGGTAAACAAAATGCGGGGAATCATCCTGACTTCTTCCGTTCCCCATGTGACAGATTTAGGGCGCGGTGTAAGAGAAGGGCTTTTCATTGCACTCGATCCCCCAAAACGGAAAGGAGAAGGACTCAAGGCCGTTGTAGCCGGACTTAGCATCTCAGAGCTTTCGATACGGTCATCATCTACCACCGCTCTTCCCAGCCTACAGAGTAGATCATTGACTACGTCCATCTCGTCCAACAAAAGCGACGCCTTCATCCACTTTTGTGCCACAGCAATGACGCGGTGATCCTGCTCGGAAAGCGCACTTTTACCCAAAGGAACGAGAGCAAAGGCTCCGCCCTCTACGCTAGCCACCATCAGCTTGTAGCTGCTCAGTGAGTCGCTTGCTCCATAAAGGGCCTCAAAAAGTTCTCGCGGATCTGTATAAAATGTAATGGCTGCCATAAAATGGGAAGCGATTGTATCACAAAATTAAAATAATTTTCTCATCTCTCGAAAAGTAAGAGTCAGCAAAACTACAAGGAAGATGGTTCCTTGCAGACTTATTGCCATAAGTTGCTGTAAAACAGTTACTTCTGGAAGTGTTATACTCCAGGCCGCGAGCAGGGCAGCCAACGAAGCCAGAGTGACTCGCAATGCCTCTTTCGAGAATAGAGGACGCAGTCTGCCGCGCAAAAGAATGGCGAGATTCACCATGGAGGCTAAAGAAGTGGCAAGAGCAATAGAGGCGGCCCCCCATTCTAATCCAAAGACTAAAAGCGCATTCAGGCCGATATTCACGACCACAGAGGCGGCCGAAGCAAAGGCGGGCAGGCCAAAACGCTTATCGGCATAACAACCGGTGGCCACCATCAACACTACCCCCTGCGGGAAGAGCCCCACAGCATACGCCCAGAGGCAGCGCGTTGTCTGCTCCACATCGACCGCGTTAAAATCGCCATGTTCAAACAAGATCGCAATCCCCAAACGACCGCAGGCAAAGCAGGCAAAGGTCATAGGAATCAAGAGAAGGGCCGTTTTGCGTAAAGCATCCGTGAGAAGCTGCTCTAAGCCCGCCTCATCCCTCGCCGCACGAGCGCGCGAAAGCGCGGGGAGAAGCGCATTGGCTAAAGCGATGCCAAAGAGGGCGAGGGGGAGCTGCTGGATGCGGATGGCGTACCAAAGCCAGGCCGGTCCTTGCAGATCAGCGGCGCGAGCAAAGAGCGCATCGAGGGCGCTGTTGACTTGCGCCGCTGAAACTCCAATCAGCCCCAAGCCCAGCCCAGAGGCCATTTTCTTGATGACGCTCCAATCTGCATGCGCTCCTTTGAGTTGCCACACAGGGCGCGCAGCGGGCACCAATAAAAGCCACTGTGCTGCGAAGCCAAGCGTGACGCTCACTGCCAAGTAGGGCATGGCTGCTGCCATAGAAAAATCGCGCAACAAAAACGCAGCGGCCACCCACACCACATTCAGCATCACGGGGGCAACTCCCGTTAAAAAGAAACGACGCTCACATTGCAGCAGGGAGCTGAAGAGGCCGAAGAGGCTAATGAAGAGGATGCCCGGCATCAGCCACATTGCGAGATGAATCACCTCCTCCCATTCGGGACTGGCAGGCACAGCCCAGAAGAGCAGCTCTGTTGCACCCACAACGACGACCAACAAAGAGACGACTAAGAAAACCAATCTGCGAAAGAAGGCGGCGGCTAGGGCGGGCTCTTGCGCACGTAGATGTTCGAACTGCGGCACAAAAGCCGCCTGCATTGCCCCCTCTCCCACCACGCGTCGCAACAGGTTAGCCAAGCGGTAGGCCACCATAAAGGCCGCCACGGAAGCGCTCGCGCCAAAGACCCAAGCCATGACCATGTCGCGCCCGAGACCAGTGATTCGACTAATCAACGTTCCCGACAAAAAACGCGCCGCTGAACGTACGATGCTTGTCTCATTTGCCATAGAGAACGTATTCTAGTTGAACCGTGAGTAAAAAAAAGCTCCTCATTGGGGCTCACACCTCTACCCAAGGGGGCGTTCACAACGCGCTTGTTGAAGGTCAAGAGATCGGGGCCACCTGCATCCAGATCTTCACCGCCAACCAGAGACAGTGGAAAAGCCGCCCGATCACCGACGAAATGGCGGATTTGTGGTTTGCTGCACGCGAAGAGACGGGCATTGAAGCCATCATGAGCCACTCTAGCTACCTCATCAACTTAGGCTGCCCCCAAGCAGAGAACCTAGAGAAGAGTCGCGCTGCCTTTCGCCAAGAAATCGAGCGCTGCCTCAAGTTGGATCTCACCTTTCTCAACTTCCACCCAGGAGCTGCGCTCGACGGCACGGTAGAGCAGTGCATCAACCGCATCATTTCCAGCTTGAAAGCGTGCGCTTCTCTCTTAGAAAAAAGCCGCCTGACGCTGCTGATTGAAGCCACCGCTGGACAGGGCACAGTCGTGGGCCACCGCTTTGAAGAGCTCTCTTCCATCATTGAAGGGGTAAAAGATCACCTTCCCATCGGCGTGTGCATCGATACCTGCCACATTTTTGCCGCCGGCTATGATGTACGTGATGTCGATGCAGTCCTAAAAGAGTTCGACAAAGTAGTCGGCCTCAAGTACTTGAAAGCTTTTCACCTCAACGATTCATTGGGCGATTTAGGGTCGCGCAAGGACCGTCATATGCCTCTTGGCAAGGGCCGGATTGGCATCGACTGCTTCAAAGATTTGATGCGCGACAAACGCACAAGAGAGCTCCCCAAATACCTGGAAACCCCAGATGGACCCGCTTTATGGAAGAAGGAGATCGCTCTCCTTCGTTCGTTTTAATAAGGAACTGCGATGAAAATACGAGAGATTCTGAGACAACAACAGACCGGTAAAAGTGCCGTCATAAAAGGTTGGGTGCGCACCGTGCGCAACCAGAAGAATATTGCTTTCGTTGAAGTAAATGACGGTTCCTCTCTTGCCGGTCTGCAGGTAGTGCTCGATGGACAACTGCCCCCTGATGTCACAACAGGCTGTTCTGTCATTGCCACGGGAGAACTGGTTGCCAGCCCCGCCAAAGGGCAACCCATCGAAATGAAAGCCACAAGCTTGGAAGTAGTGGGCACCTGCGATCCCGATGCCTACCCTCTGCAAAAAAAGCGTCACAGCTTTGAGTTTTTGCGCGAAATTGGCCACCTGCGTCCGCGCACCAACACACAAGGGGCTGTAGCCCGCGTGCGCAACGCTCTTGCAATGGCCACCCACGAATTTTTCCAGTCGCGCGGATTTTTGTGGGTGCACACCCCCATCATCACTACCTCTGACTGCGAAGGAGCGGGGCAGATGTTTCGCGTCTCTACTCTCCCTGCAGGAAAAACCGATTTCAGCGAAGACTTCTTCGGACGCGAGGCCTACCTTACTGTGTCGGGGCAACTTGAGGGCGAAATCTATGCCTGCGCTCTTTCCGACATCTATACCTTTGGGCCCACCTTCCGCGCAGAAAACTCCAACACCTCGCGCCACCTAGCAGAGTTTTGGATGATTGAGCCAGAGATGGCTTTTGCCACACTCAATGACAACATGGACATTGCTGAGGCCTACCTCAAACACTGTTTGCAATATGTCATCAAAAATAACCTCGATGACCTCCAATTCTTTGACCAGTTCATCGAAAATGGCCTGCTCAAACGCCTCGACAACGTGGTCTCCAATGAATTTGCTCGCATCACCTACACAGAAGCCATCGAGCTGCTCAAGCGCTCCGGAAAGACTTTTCAATTCCCTCACGAGTGGGGCGTGGATCTGCAATCAGAGCACGAGAGATGGCTCGCCGAAGAGTACTACAAAAAGCCGGTGATTCTCACCAACTACCCCAAAGAGATCAAATCGTTCTACATGCGCGCCAACGATGACGGAAAAACCGTCGCCGCCATGGACGTCCTCGTCCCCAAAATTGGCGAAATCATCGGCGGCAGCCAGCGCGAAGAGCGCCTTCATCGCCTCGAAGCGAAGCTGCAAGAGTGCAACCTTCCCAAAGAGGCATACTGGTGGTACCTGGAATTGCGTAAGTGGGGTTCGGTACCTCACTCTGGTTTTGGTGCCGGCTTTGAGCGCCTAGTGCTCTTTGCCACGGGCATGGAGAACATCCGCGATGTCATCCCTTTCCCTCGCTGGCCCGGCCACGCAGAGTTTTAGTTTTCAACGCCCTCGTTACCGAAACGGCCAAAAGGTAAAAAGGGCTTCTCAGACCCTCCGAAAGGCCTTTCTGCTGCTGCAGAAGCAGCCGTGCATCTGACGAGCACTGCGCTGACAGCTCCAGCAATAGCTCTGCTTGTCTCTGCCGGATAAGGCGCTTCAACGACAGATTTAAAATCCACCTTTGCCACATTTTCCGAGATCTCTTTTTCTGTAAGCGCTTGGCGAGCAAAAATGGTTGCAATTGTTTGGAGGCTTTTTTCACTTACATACGACCCAAACTCTCGATAAAGCACGCGTTCAATAACATCTGCATCGGAAAGTCGACATACCATAATTTAAAAATCCATGTTGGATAAGCTATCAAGCACTGCCGTCACACCTAAAAGGTCCGGCGCTTCACTTGCTTGAGCTACTCGGCTGCGCATCAAATCAAGAGTGGGTTGCAGCTTTTCTCGCGGCAGAATCTCTTGCGCCTTTTGGAGAAACTCTTCAACAATGCTTTCTCCAAAATCGTGCAGGTCCTCATCTGTATGATCCGGTTTTTGCAACAACCGGTGAAATTCTCTCTCCTTATTGCGACTATATCGCGTGCTCTCAAAAGAGGGGGTTAATTCTCCCATTCGTTCAATCGCCGTGGAAATCGCGATTCGAATTTCATCTCGAGGCGGCAGAGGAGGGCTGTGCCTGTCAGCGCTTTCAACACTTGCACGCTCTTCTCTCTCTGCACTCGATTCGGCGCTCACAGGAGATCCGGCCTCCGTTAACCGACGCAACCTCTCCGCGCAAAAGCTGTCCACACTATCCTCTTGAGCCGTTTCCGCGTACTTTGCGGGCAAACCGCATAAATCAAGCACCGCTCCTGCGCAATTTTGTAGTAGATCTCCATGCATTTCGGATAAATGAGTAGGGTTTTTCCAATCAATCACGCGACGTTCATAGCGCAAATCAAGAGGCGGCTCTACAATATATTCCTCATCGGGATCAAGTTTACGCGTCAAACACCCACTCCAGACAGCAATGCCAAAGTCGTCGCGAAACTCGAGAGCTAACGCTTCAATCTCTGCTTGAATAGCGGCTCGATCAGCCCCCCCTGCATGATAGCGACGAATGGCGTTGATCAATTTTCTGACACGCGCACGTAAAATAGGCGGGATTTCTCCTTCTATCGCCTTTCTTTCCACCTCTGCCAGATCTCGAAATGCCAGCGCAAATTTCAACCGGCGATACTTGAGCAGCTCACCCGTATAGCTCTTCACCTCTTCCCAAGTAAGATCGGGGTGGCCCCAATCAGGAATTCTCTGTCGAAGAACAGGCTCTTCTTCTGCAACCGTTAAATCTCGGCTACTTTCTCTAACAACCACGCCCGTTACCGGATCGACGCGAAAACGATCTCTGATCTCCGCGCGGATTTTGTGACAAGCCGCCAGCGATTCTGGAGTTCCCGTAGCTCCATAGTCACGGGATGCAACAAAGAGCTCGGCGAGCTTCGCCTCTAACTCTCTAGGAAGCCTCTTACCGGGGGATCCTTCAGGTGATGGGGAGCTCCCCTCAATGCCAGCAGCTGCCATACTCCTTTGGATGTACCAAATGAGTGGAATTTAGGCGACGAGCACTTCAGGGCTGCGTTTGCAGAACATCTCCAAATAACGGAGGGCCAGACGGGAAATTTCGCACTCAAATGCTTGAACAAGAGCATGATCCACCACGGGCCTTTCTGCAATGATATGATCCATGTTGAGCAATTCCACTTGCTCGCTTAATCGAGGATCGACATTGCGCGGCACACTCAAGTCGATGATACGCTTGGTCCCAAGCGCTTCAAACTCCTCAATATTAAGCAGATAAGAATTACAGCGGGTAGCAAACACCAGCGTCTCATAGCGCAGCCAGGAGCGCTTGTCATCCCAAGGCACATCGCACAGGCCGCTACGGTTGGTGAACGCCCCCGGCCTTTTCGCAGCGATAGCACAGTTGATCTCTGAGTGGCCCACATAGAGCACGCAGCCGCGGATGTGACGGCAGACGATCTCTTCAACAGAGAGATTCTGCTGCGGCCACTGACTTCTCACCCATTTGCCGACCTTGAGAGCCTTCTGGAAGAGAAAGTGGAGGTCGGAGTTTGCATTGCACCGCCCCTCATCGTAGGCCTGGCGCACCTGGCCCTGCACCTGCGTCTCTCCCACCACTGCGCTGTCCAGCCCTGCCGTCACTCGGCAGAGGTGGGCAAAACAGTCGGCGCCAAAAAAAGTATAGAGTTTTTGCTCGAAATCCCCCGTAACCTCCGCTTTCAAGCGTTGGATAATGGCACTATGCAGGTTATCGGGTTCTGGATGGCTAAAGTAAATTTCAGTTCTATTACAAGTAGAAAGAAGAATATAGAAACCATCAAATCCACCGCGACCGAGGCTTTTTGCAACCTGCTCGCGCAGCGCCAACTCGGCACATTTGTGGTTGATGCCCAAAATTCCTATTTGCATGAAACATTAGGTATAATGAGGTGTAGGAATTTTTGGACACTGGGAAAAAATCCTCTCCGGTAGATAATCTCCCGCCATCATGGCGAAAGCGTATACAGAAGCTTCTATTCAAACCCTCGATGCCTTAGCGCATATCCGTCTTCGTTCAGGGATGTACATTGGGCGACTGGGAGATGGCTCACACCCCGATGATGGCATTTACATTCTCATCAAAGAGGCGATCGACAACAGCATCGATGAGTTCATCATGGGCCATGGCAAAAAGATCGAGGTGACTGTCGATGGACAGGAGGTTACCGTACGCGACTATGGCCGCGGCATTCCTCTTGGCAAGGTAGTTGACTGCGTTTCCAAAATCAATACGGGCGCGAAGTACAACGACGACGTCTTCCAATTTTCCGTCGGCTTAAATGGAGTCGGTCTCAAGGCCGTCAACGCTCTCTCCTCTTCCTTCACCGTGAAAAGCGTTCGCGAAGGGCAGGCGCAAGAGGCGCATTTTGAACGCGGCATGCTCAAAGGGGATAAAAAGAGCAAAAGCGCAGAAGAAAATGGCGTACTGATTCGCTTTACTCCCGACGTGGAGATCTTCAAAAAGTTTGCCTTTGATCAAAGCTATCTTCTCAAGCGATTCCATCATTACGCCTATCTCAATTCCGGTCTCACCATCGTCTTTAACGGACAGTCCATCCGCTCCGAACATGGCCTACTTGATCTGCTCGATAGTGAAGTCAAAGAAGAGCGCCTTTATGAGCCTCTGAGCTACCGCGATAAGCAGCTCGAATTCGCCATCCTTCACACCACTTCGTACGGAGAAAACTACTTCTCTTTCGTCAACGGACAACATACCAGCGATGGCGGAACCCATTTGAGTGCCTTCAAAGAGGGCATTTTGAAAGCGGTCAACGAATTTTCCGGAAAAGGCTTTCAAGGGGCTGATGTGCGCGAAGGGATTTTCGGCGCTATTTCCGTGCGCGTGAAAGACCCCGTCTTTGAATCTCAGACGAAGAACAAATTGGGCAACACCGACTTGAAAGGACCCCTTACACAAGCTGTGAAGGAGGCCCTCTTACGCCTTTTGTACGAAAATCCTGAAACGGGCAAGACGCTGGTTGACCGCGTGACCTTCAACGAAAAATTACGCAAAGAGCTCGCCGCAGTTAAAAAGGAAGCCTCCGAAAAGCAGAAAAAAATCAGCTTCAAGATCCCGAAACTGCGCGATAGCAAATTCCATAAAACAGACAACGGCAAGAAAGAGACGATGATCTTCTTGACCGAGGGTGAATCGGCCAGCGCCTCCATCGTCTCTTCGCGTGACCCTCTGACGCAAGCCGTCTTTTCTCTGCGCGGAAAACCGTTGAACGTGCACGGCATGCGCCAAGACCAGCTCTACAAAAACGAGGAGATGTTCAACTTGATGAAGGCTCTCGATATTGAAGAGAGCTGCGAAAACTTGCGCTTCGATAAAGTCATCCTCGCCACCGATGCCGACGTGGACGGCATGCACATCCGCAATCTTCTGATCACCTTCTTCCTCACCTACTTTGAATCGCTGGTGATGAATGGCCATCTCTACATTCTGCAAACGCCTCTTTTCAAAGTACGCAATAAGGAGAAGACCCTCTTCTGCTACTCTGAAGAAGAAAAAGAAGATGCGGTGAAGAAGCTCAAAACGAGCATTGAAATCACCCGCTTCAAAGGACTGGGAGAAATCTCACCCAATGAGTTCAAGCCCTTTATCGGCCCTGAGATGCGCCATGAGCTGGTGAATGTAGCAACCTTCTCCGACATCAAACCAACGCTAGAATTCTACATGGGGAAGAACACACCCGACCGCAAAGAGTTCATCATGAAAAATCTGATCACGGACTTATAGAGTATGGACGACTTAAAACAGCAGATGCGGAACTATTTTCTGCAGTACGCCTCTTATGTGATCTTAGACCGCGCGATCCCCAGCATTGTGGACGGCTTAAAACCGGTGCAGCGCCGCATTCTTCATACGCTCTACGGCATGCATGACGGGAAGCTGCACAAAGTCGCCAACGTGGCGGGGCAGACCATGGCGCTCCATCCGCACGGCGATGCGCCCATCATCGACGCGCTTGTCAACCTAGCGAACAAAAACCTGCTGATGGACCGCCAGGGAAATTTCGGCAACCTCTATACCGGCGATCCCGCTGCAGCAGCCCGTTATATTGAAACGCGCCTGTCTAAACTGGGGATCGATACACTCTTTAATCCCGAAATCACTCCCACCACTGCCTCTTACGACGGCCGCAACCAAGAACCGATCTATCTACCGGCGAAGATTCCCCTTCTCTTGATTTTGGGTGCAGAGGGCATTGCTGTGGGCATGTCGACCAAGATTTTGCCGCACAATTTCAAAGAGTTGCTCGAAGCGCAGATCTCTTTACTACAAGACAAAACCCCTAAGATTCTGCCCGACTTTCCCACGGGCGGCATCATGGATGCCTCTGAGTACAATTCCGGCCGCGGCCGCGTCAAGGTGCGCGTGAAGTGCGAAATCCCCGATGACAAAACCATCATCATCCGCCAAATCTGTCCGGGCACAACAACGGAATCCTTGATTGAATCAATCGACGAGGCTGCCAAGAAGGGCAAAATCAAAATCGATTCCATCAACGACTACACAGCAGAAAATGTTGAGATCGAAATCAAGCTGCCCCGCGGCCACTACGCTAAGCAGCTCCTGGACTCTCTCTACGCCTTCACGCAGTGTGAAGTGTCGATTCAGCCGCAGATGGTGGTCATCCAAGAAGGACACCCGGTCACGACCACGGTTTTGGAGATCCTCAAGCACAACACAGCGCAGCTCAAAGGCTTTCTGCAGCAGGAATTGGAACTGGATCGACACAAGATCAAGGAACGGATCTTCTCTAAAAACTTAGAGCAGATTTTCATTGAAAATCGCCTCTACAAGAAGTTGGAAGAGGTCAAGAGCGAAGATCTTTTGGATAAGACTGTCGAGACCAGCTTGAAGCCCTTTATCAAGATTCTCTACCGAGAACCCGTTGCCGAAGACAGAAGGCGCCTGCTCGCCATTCCCATTCGCCGCATCTCCAAATTCGACATCGACAAAAACCAAGAGGAGATCGCTGCTTGCGAGAAAGAGCTTGAAATCGTGGAGAAGAAGCTCAAGAACATGGTGAAGACCGCCATCGACTACCTTCAAGCTCTTTTGGAGAAGTATGGCGCTCAATTTCCTCGCAAGACTGCCATTAAGAGCATCGAAGAGGTGGACGTGCGCGCTGTTTCCACGCGCAAAGTAAAACTCTTTGTCGATCCCAGCGGATTTATTGGCACCAAAGTGGATGGCGAAATCCAAATCGAATGCACCAACTACGACAAGATTCTCGCCTTTTCCAAAGACGGAACCTATACCGTCACTCCCATCCGCGATAAGCACTTTGTCTCCAAAGAAGAGATCGTTCATGTGGGCATCGCCGATAAGCAAACCGTATTCACCGTGCTCTTTCTCGATGAAAAGAAACAAATCTGCGTGAAAAGATTTGTCGTCTCGCAGTTCATTCAAGATAAGATTTACCGATTTGTCGATGAGAAGGGTAAATTTCTCGCCCTCACCACGGCAGAAAATCCCGCCGTCGAGCTATTCTATAAGGAGAAACCCAAACAGAAGGTCAACCAAGAGACCAAAAAGTTGGGTGAAGAATTGGTGAAGAATCCTCAAGCCAAAGGCGTGCGTATCTCCGATAAGGAGTTGAAACGCTTCAACTTTAACTGTCCTGTGAACTTGCGATGCATACCCGAATAGAAGAACCTGTGCAACAAACTCCCGCCACTGCCGTCCAAGAGCCTATGGAGGCCTTTCGCGAGGCGCTGCTCAAAAAAGTCATCCTCGATATCCAAAGCTTTGAACAGGCAATGAAGAGAGCGCGTGAGCGTAGTCGTTCCTAAAGAGAGCGCTGGTCAGCGCCTCGACGTCTTTCTTACACAGGCCTTTCCTGGCCAGTCGCGCTCCTATTTTCAAAAGCTGATCGACCAAGGGCTGGTGCTCGTCTCCGGCTGCGTGGTGAAAAAACGAACGCAGGTAGAAGAGGGCGACGAGATTGAAGTTGAGTTTGCCCTCACGCAAGAGCTGGCTGCCGTACCAGAAGAGATTCCCCTCGATATCATCTTTGAAGATGAACATCTCATCGTCATCAATAAGCCCGCTGGCATGGTGGTCCATCCCGCCCCCGGCCATTTTTCGGGCACCTTTGCCAATGCTTTGTTGTGGCATTGCAAAAACCTGACTTTCGATGAAAAGGTACGTCCCGGCATTGTCCACCGCCTCGATAAAGACACCACGGGGCTGCTCGTTGCTGCAAAAACGCCCGAAGCCCACAGGGCTCTGGTGGCCGCTTTTGCTGCTCGCTCCATCGATAAACGCTATTTAGCTCTCGCTTCCGGCCATCCCAAAGACCAACGCATCGATCTGCCCATCGGCCGCGACCCCCAGAATCGACAACGCATGACCGTCACGAAAGGGGGCAAACAAGCCACCACCGACGTCCGAGTCCTAGCGCGCTATAAAGAAGCGAGCCTCATCGAATGCCACCTCATTACAGGTAGAACACACCAGATCCGCGTCCACCTCAAGGCCATCGGTTGCCCCCTCTTGGGAGACCCAATTTATGGGGCAGTCCACAGCCGTGCCTCTCGGCAGATGTTGCACGCCGCCCAGCTAAAATTTACTCATCCTATTAAGCAGGAAGAACTTACGTTTATAGCCCCTCTTCCGGCCGATATGGACGGCCTGATAAAAAATTTGTAGCTGTTTTTCCCCTCTATGATCTATAGATGGAGGTATGAGAGCCTATTAAGGAGCTTCCTCCGTTTGGCGGGAGAAGTGCCTCATAGGGTTCAAGTAATCATTTTAAGGAGTCATTCCATGAAAAAAGCACTATCCGCTGCACTGATCGCTGTTGCATCCGTTGCGGCTCTCGTAACAGGTTGTAGCCGTTGTGGCGATCCCTGTGGCAACCCATGTGATTGGAACAATTGCTGTGAGCCATGCCCACAACCTTGTCCAGCACCTTGCCCACAACCCTGCGATCCTTGCCAGCCAACAAATTGCTGCTACTAATCGTCAGTTAACTTTCGTTAACTGTGGGTTTTAATCTTGAGATCGGTGGTTTTCACCCTGATCTCAAGATTTTTTATTTTCCCCTCTTAAAACCTGAATTTCTGATTCAAACTTAAAATTTTTCCTCTAGACCTTTTTCAAACGCATCCGCTATAGAGTGAGGGTAGAACGCAAGGGGCTACCAATGGCTCCGTGCCCAAATCTATTAATCTTGCAAGGAGTCTCCTCATGCAAATCAATCAACTAGCAAAGAAGTTCGGGATTGCGGCAATCGCATCTTTCGCTCTTTTGCTAACAGCGTGCAACCAGTGCAATGACTGGTCGCAATGCTGCCCACAACCTGCCACACAATGTTGTCCAACAACGTGCTGTCCGACTACCGCGATGAATGGCGGGGTTGGCGCGCGTGGATTCATGGGTCTGGCTCAAACTACTGACGAAGGCGAAGAGGGCAAAACTGTTGGTTTCGCTCGTTCTTTTGGCTTTGCTCAGACACTAAGTGCTAAAGCATCAAGCAACATCGTAGTAGCGCAAGGTTGCGCTCCCTGCGATCCTTGTGCTCCTGGCAGCAACGCAGTTGCTCGTACACCCTCTAGTGCTTGCCGCACCAATGTTGTGACGATCAACACAGATCACGTACGCGTGACAAAGCAATATCCAGCCGGCATGGTGGACTTGAACCAAGAGTTCCCCATTGTTTACACAGTGACTGCTCTGGATAACGCTGAAAACATCCAAGTGACAGAGACAATTCCTTCAGGCGTTGTTTATGTACGCGGTGATGTGAACGGCGCTGCTTCTGGCGATAGCGTTGTATGGACCATTGACTCTCTGTCAAAAGGCCAATCAAAGGTCATCAGAACATGGTTTAAAGCGACTCAAGTAGGGCAAATCTGCGGCTGCACAACAGTGACAGCAACTCCCTGCATCAGCGCTTGTATCTGTGTTGGTGAGGCATGCATTGAGTGCTCCAAAACAGCTCCTCCAAAAATCAACTGCGATGATTGGTTTGAGTACACAATCACAGTGAAAAACACAGGTACAGCTGTAGCCCGCGATGTTGTGGTGACAGAGAACCTGCCTTCTGAGGTAGAACACCCCAGTGGACAGCGCGTACTGCGTTTTAACCTCGGTGATATTTGCCCCAAAGAGTGCAAACAGTTCAACGTGCGCGTAAAAGCGAAAACACGTTGCATCCATGTCTGCAACACCATCACTACAACCTCCTCGAACTGCGAAAGCAGCTCTTGCGAGTGCTGTGTTGATATTTGCAAACAGATCGTTTCGATCCGCAAATCGGGTCCTGCTGAGCAGTTCGTCTGCAAAAACGCAGATTACCAGTTGGTGATTCGCAACGAGGGTGATAACCCACTGCACGATGTAGTCGTAACTGACTTCGCGCCTCAAGGCACATGCATCGTCTCTGCTCCAGGAGCTTCGCTCTCTGGTAACACAGCGACATGGTGCTGCAAGGTACTGAACCCAGGCGAAGAGCGTGTGTTCAATATCCGCCTGACTGCAAGAAATTGCGGCGTATACTGCAACCGCGCTTCCGTCCGCGCTGCTGACGGCTGCGGTACAGACACCGAACTGTGCACAACCTGGAAAGGTTGCTCCGGCATTACAATGTGCGTAACAGACTGCCAAGACCCTATCTGTGTTGGTGAGTGCAATACGTACAAAATCGTCGTTGTGAACCAGGGTTCAGTACCCGACACAAACGTGTCGATCGTGGCGAATTTCAGCCCCGAACTGCTCCCTATCAGCGGCTGTGGTCCTACCTGTGCGACCGTTTCCGGTCAAACAGTGACCTTCAAGCCAATTGCTTCGCTTCCTGCTAAGCAAACAGCTGAGTTCACTATCCGTGCAAAAGGCGTTTCCTCCGGAGATGCCCGTCTGAAAGTCGACCTGATGGCTGACTTCCTGACAAAGCCGGTAACCGACGAGGAAAGCACACAGGTCTACTAGTAGTCCTGTAGCTTCCCTTCCGGGAATACAAAAGGGCCGACCCCCACAGTGGGGGCCGGCCCTTTTTGTTTTTACAAATAACGAATGTTGTCGATTTTCTCAGGCCCTACAAAGCCCGGATCGGGTCTTTGCCAAGTAATCTCTGCCTGAATCGTATGGGTCTTGGTTGAAATCACCCAGTACTGCCCATCGTGCTTAATACTCTCAATCGCCTCACCACCGACCAATTCCCGTAAACGGGGATCGTTCTTCAAGGCTTCTTCAACGAGCTGATTGTGTGCTTCTGGCCCCAGGGTCCCCAGACGTGTTTCCTTCGCTTTCTGCTGCGCGACATAGGTTTGGCAGGTTTGAGCCAGGGCATAGCCCTGAAGGCCCGTAAAGGCCAAATAGCCCAGTCCCAGAACGTAGTCTTTCTTCGCAAAGCTCCATGCAGCCAAGCCCAGTGTCAAGGCAACTCCCACACTCAGCGCCGCAATGGCCACTTCAGCACTCTGCGTAAAGATCGCTGCAGCCAACAAAGCACACGAAACCGCATAGCCAATCTCTAAAACCGCCTCTTTCCAACGCTCTTCTTTGATCATCAATGCCGCTTCCAAAAGGTGCAGCCCACTCTGTGCTGCCAGGGCCGGTCCCACTACGAAAGGCAAAGAAACGAACAGGGTCACAGTAGCAAGAAGCGCCAGACCCGCAGCGGCTACTTTAAGCGCCACATGAGCGGCTTTATGCCTCTCTTCCCCTCCCGCCACGGCAGCGCCGACAACGCTCGTCATGACCGTAAATCCTTGCGACACAATACGCGCAACACCAGCCGTCACAGGAATAGCCCTCAACACCCCTAAAGCCACCTGCGCCGCCATTAACATCGCCCCAATATAAGGGATCTCATTGGTCTTACACGTTTCCGCTGTTTGAGCGGTCTGTCCCTGCCCAACGATCATCGCTGCTGCCATATTACCCCCTTTGTGAAGAGAGTTATTCTAATTAATAAATATTAAGATCATGCAACGAAATCTTTACAAGATTTTAATATAAGAAAATTATCTTTTCCTCTTCATAACAAAGGGGAAAGCCATGGCTGCTGTGAGTGGATTAGCCTTACTCAATATCTACGAAAGACGCATTACGAATTCTGCAAACCCTACAGCAGAAATAGATCGCTGTTTAGCGGAAATTGCTGCACTTGAATCCAGAGAAGAGCTCTCTCCTTCCGATGCAGCAGCCCTACGAGGGCGAGTCACAGCATTTCGCAAAGATCAATCCTGGGGATGGAGCAGTGTTGCTTTGGCTGTTGCTGGCGTTGCAGGAGCAGCGCTTGCAGCACTTGCTTTCCTAAGAAGCGGGGCGAGTGTTGCAGCCAGCAGTGGGCACGTGGCCGCAAGGGCACATCCTGTAATTCATACTCTTTCACGTGTACCTGGAGCGATTCGCACTATCAACCAGCTACGCGGGCTCTTTTTTGGTTCACCTTCCACTGCTCCTAGGCCATACATGCTAGCTTTCGAAGCTAACTCAAGGGGTCTTTCCGGGGCAACGGTTTTTCGAACTGCCGATCGCATGCCAAGCGAAGGCGTTGGACGTGGTGACATGGCCTGTGTTCCGGTGCCCGTTCCTTTTGAATTAGCTCCGGCCATTACAGTACCTCCACCCATGTTTACACCGCCCGCGCCGCTCATGCCAAGACTTCCCGATCTTCACGATGCACTTAAAGAAGCGGAGAGATTTTTAGATCACCCCCCACATCGTCACGAAGATCATGATGGGCATGGCACCGAGTGGGGCGCGGGCGGAAGCGGAGGCACCGACCGATATGAAGGCAATATCAATCCAAGCGACAGAGGCTGATTACTTAGGAAACGGGAAGACCTTGAGGTCTTTCGCGACGTCAGTGCTCGGGAAGATAGCGCGGGCTTCGTCGAGGAGTGCTTTGGTGTCCTGGTAACGGGCGGAGAAGTGGGTGAGGACGAGCTGCTGGGCACCGGCGTCGCGGGCGATGGTGGCGGCCTGCTTGGCGGTGAGGTGGCGGTGGTCGCGGGCTAGCTCGCGGTGCTCTTCCGTGTAGGTGCTTTCACAAAGAAAGAGACGGGCGCCTTTGGCGAGGCGGGTGGCGGCTGCGCAAGGGAGCGTGTCGATGACAACCGCAAGGGTATCGCCGGGACGGATCCAGGAGACCTCGTCCAAAGTGATGGTTGTCCCATTGATCGTGATCGATCCGTTTCTCTCGAGTTCTTTGACAGCAGGACCGCGAATGCCGAAATGTTCGAGCTTTTCGCGGCTCCATTTACGCGTCTCTTTTTCCGTGATGCGCCAGCCCAGATTATCAACGCCGTGGTTGAGGAAGTCCGCTTCAATGCGGAAATGGCCATCGTCATGCACCAGACCCGCTTTTTCCACTGGATGTTTGATGACCTTGATGCGCTCATGGTAGATCGTACCGTAGCGCAGCCGCTCAAAGTAGGCTTCGCCGCTGGCAGGATAGTAGCAATGGATCTCATGATCCACGTTGTCCAAATTGAGCCGCATGAGCATCGAGCCCAGGCCGAGGCAATGGTCGCCGTGGAAGTGAGAGATGAAGATGCGGTTGACGACGGGCGGAGCGACGTTGGCAAAGATGAACTGGCGCTGTGTGCCCTCACCGGGATCAAAGAGCAGCCCCTCGTCATTCCAGCGGACCAGGTAGGCGCCGTGGTTGCGGAAGCGGGTGGGTTGCTGGGATGAGCAGCCGAGGATGATCAGATCACGAACGCTCATACACTCCTGCGAGGGCGCCGGCAAGGGCCCCGGTGATATGCGCCGTGTTGGCCAGGCCCGTAGTCAACTCCGAACCCACAAGAAAAAAGAGCGTCTGCAGCAGTGCAGAGCCCGAAACAAAGACGGCAATCATCAAGATGGTGACTTTAGGAACAGGCCAGTAGTCATGACGTTTGCGCACCCAGATATAGCCCACAAGGCCCGTGATGATGCCGGAGAGACCCAGAAAGTTAGCGCCACTCATCATGTATTGGCAAATATTGGAAAAGAGAGCGACGAAGAGGATGAGGGCTAAAAACCGCATGAAGCCGAGGCGTTGCTCTACGAGAGTGCCGAGAAAAAAGAGCCAGAGAATGTTGAAGAAGAGGTGCATGAGATTGCCATGCAGCACGGCAGGGGTGAACAAACGCCAGACTTGTCCTTGACGAATCGATTCGAAGAGAGGTCCTGTAGGAGCCTGTTTGGTGATGACGTCGTAGAGGCCAGGCCAGACAGGGGTGACTGCGATCTGTGACAAGAGCGCTGGATTTTTTGTCTCCGCCCACTGCTCAATCAACTGATCGCGCAAGGGAAAGTCGAAGAGAAGAGCGCGATCTACAGGCGGCAGTGACGCAGCGGACTGCGTCCACAGCACGGGTTGTCCTTCAAGAGAGGGCGCTGTGTAGACACCGAGTGCAAAGAGAGCGCTCGCGACCAAAATCAAAAGCAGCGTCACGGGTGTCTTCATAAAGCTTTGATCCGTTCAATAATCGACGAAGTAGAAAGACCGGGCACCAGCGGCACAATCACGAGCTGCGCACCAATCTTTTTCACCGTCTCCGCTTCGATGCAGTCGCTGCCCCAATCCGCTCCGTTGACATGCACCTGAGGACGCACTGTTTCGAGAAAGCGGCGAGGATCGGTCTCTTCAAACCAAGTCACGTAATCGACAAATTCCAGCGCTGCCATCATCTGCAAACGGTATTCCAATGCAATGATGGGACGTTTGGGGCTCTTATATTTCTGAATCGAAGCATCGCTATTCAACGCCACCAAAAGCACATCCGCTTGCTGAGAGGCTTCAAAGATGATCTGCAAATGACCGGCATGGAGCAGATCAAAAGAGCCATTCAGCGTAGCCAGACTTTTTCCGCCCAGACGCTGTGAAAAGCTTCCCAGATCTTTGGGATGAACCAGCTTTTTTTCAAAAAACGATTGAAAAGACGTCACGGTAATCACTCACAAAGTGGAATTTCAGCCCTTTCTTCACTGCGGCAGGCAACTCTTGTACATCACGCTCATTCTCTTTGGGGAGAATGATGCGCTGCAGACCGGCGCGCTTCGCCGCCATCAGCTTCTCTTTGATGCCGCCTACGGGAAGGACTTTCCCCGTAAGAGTCATCTCCCCCGTCATCGCTACGGAAGAAAGGGGCGCCTTCTTCATCAACAACGACAGCAAAGCTGTCACCATCGTTACTCCTGCAGAGGGACCATCTTTGGGAACTGCTCCCTCCGGCAGGTGGATGTGGATCGACTGCTTTTCAAAGAACTGCGACTTCGGTGCAAACTGTTTGAACTGGCTCGAGACATAACTCCAGGCGATCTCGGACGACTCTTTCATCACCGAACCCGCCTGGCCCGTCATGTGCAGTCCATTTTTCTCCGCCGCCGTCGCCATCGCTTCCACGTAGATGGTCGATCCGCCCATCGATGTCCATGCAAGACCGCACGTCACACCAATGGGCAACTTCGGATAGAGACGATCTGATGTGAAAGGAGGCAGTCCAAGCCACTTGGAGAGCTCTTCTACCTTAATCGTAACGGTCTCTTCTCCCGACACAATCTTCACGGCAGCTTTGCGCACAATGCGCTTGATCGCGTTCTCCAGGCCACGTAGACCCGATTCACGTGCCCAACTGCGCACGATTTCCTTCACCGCTTCCTTTTCTATCTTCAACTGCGTCTGTTGAATACCCGCCTCTTTCAAATGCTTCGCAATCAGAAAGCGCGTGGCAATCACCACCTTCTCTTCTTCCAAATACCCAGAGAGCCGAATGACTTCCATACGGTCTTTCAAAGGCTCCGGAATCGAATCGGTCATGTTTGCCGTCGTCACAAAAAGCACCTTGGATAGGTCCACCGGCACATCTAAATAGTGGTCGAGAAATTCCCTGTTCTGTTCCGGATCGAGCACTTCCAACAAAGCCGATCCAGGATCCCCCTGAAACGAGCTTCCCATCTTATCGATCTCATCGATCAACACGACAGGATTCATCGACTGTGTCAGTTTCATCGCCTGAATCAACTTGCCCGGCATCGCCCCCACGTAGGTGCGACGATGGCCTTTAATTTCAGCCTCATCACGCATGCCGCCCACAGAGAAGCGGAAGAATTTGCGCCCGAGTGCTTTAGCCACACTCTTTGCAATCGATGTCTTGCCCACACCAGGAGGCCCTACCAAGCAGAGAATGCTGCCCTTCACACCACCGGAGAGCTTGCCTACGCTCATGAATTCGAGAATGCGCTCTTTCACATCACTCAAACCGTAGTGATCCTCTTCCAGCACCTTTTTGGCGTGTACCAAATCGAAATTGTCTTCCGTTGTTTTGCCCCAAGGCATCACTGTCAGCCAATCAACGTACGAAGAGCGCACAGCATATTCCGAAGAGGTCGGCTCTAGACTCCCCAAAATTTCCAACTCTTCTTGAATGGTCTTTGCGATCGATTCAGGAACAACGCGCTCTTTCAAACGCGTTTCATATTTACTCAAATCGTGCCCACGCACACCCTCAAGACCCAATTCTTTCTTGATTGTCTTAAGCTGCTCTTTCAGAAAAAACTCGCGCTGATTTTTGGTAAACGAAGACTCCACCTTCTTGTGGATATCGCTTTGCATCTGCCCCAGGTCGATCTCTTTGCGCAACAAAATCAGCACCTTCTCCACGCGCTGCTCGATGTCGACTGTCTCAAGAATATCCTGTAGTTCATCGCGGGAAGCTGTGGTCAGCGAAGCGGCAAAGTCCGCCAGCTTGGCGCTCTCGGTAAAGTCAGAGTGGCTCAAGAAAATCTGCAGCTCTTCTTTGAAGAGCGGATTGAGTTTGAGCAACTCCTTAATAGCGGAAACGATGCTGATGGAATAGGCCTTGAGTCGATCACTGGAGGTCTTAGGCTCGTCTAAAGGTACTCCTTGCGCTGTGATCAGTTCTCCGGCGCTGTCCCACTCATTGATCTGCAAGCGTTGGTCGACAGTGACCACCACCTGTGCCGCATGGCCGCCTGAGCTGGGAATGATGCGCAAAATGCGGGCAATGACCCCAAAGTTGTGTAAATCTTCTTTTTTGAGCTTCTTGAGGCTAACGTCTTCCTTCTTCGTCAACACCAACGCCACCAACCGCTGCTTAGACTGCGAAAGAGCCTTTAAGGCTTCGTAGTAGGGCCCTTTTTCAATCATCAGGGGGGTCGCCATGCCCGGGAAAAGGGGCCTTTTGACCAGGGGAAAAACCGTCAGGGGGCTCAAACGATCGGCCAGGACAGATTCATCTTCTGCTTGGAGGGCTTGAACGATCTCTTCTTGCAACGCTTCGAAATCTAAATCTTCGGTTGTGCTACTCATAAAAACGCTCTAGTTTACCGCGATTGCTCCCATTCCTGCAATGTAGTATGCTTGCCCAGCAAATGAAACGAATCTTGTTCATTGATGCCTCTTTTGAGCAGGGGCTCATTGCCTTTGGCGATCAGACCCGCACCTTTGACGCCCGCTTTGGTGGTTCCAACCAGATCGCCTCCTTGGTTGCTGACATCATGACGGAAACCCCCGACATCATCGCCTATGGCGAGGGCCCTGGCTCCTACACCGGCCTACGGGCCGCCGCCGCCTTCGCCATGGGGCTGAGCTGCGCCCTCAACCGCCCCCTGGTTGCCGTCCCCTTTCTTGCCGCCTTCCCCTTGCCCTGCCTGCTCGATGCCAAAAGTGGCGGCATCTGGGCCTACATCGAAGACCAGGGGATAAAAATTTCTTTAGAGAAGGCGCAAGGCCTCACCGGCCCCCTCTTTTCGCCCCAACCGCTCTCGCAGCGCTTGGAGCGACCCATCGAGCCCGCTTCCTTCGACCTCAAGAAGCTCTACGAACTCATTCAAAACAGACCCGCCTGTACAAATATTTCTTTGAACTATGTCTAACTACTTAGTCCTTGCGTACTACTACTTTGGCCCCATCGCCGACCCTCAAGCACTGGTTGCTGCCCACAAAGCTTTTTTTGCCGGACGCGATGTAGCCGGGCGCATCTACATTTCTCATGACGGCATCAATGGCCAGATGAGCGGCATCAAGGCAGATGCCGAAGCCTTCATGCAGTGGCTGCAGACCCAAATTCCCTCGATTGAATTCAAGATTCACCAGTGGCACGAAAACGTCTTTCCTCGCATGACGGTGAAGGTGCGCAAACAGCTCGTTGCCATCGACAAACCCGTCGATCTCGATAAGAAAGGGACCTATCTCTCTCCTCAACAATGGCGTGCTGCACTCGAAGGCGAGCGCGACTTTCTGCTTCTCGACGTACGCAACAACTACGAATCCGAAGTGGGTACTTTTGAGGGCGCCGTCTGTCCTCCTCTGGAAACGTTTCGCGACTTTCCCGCCTATGTGCAATCTCTGAAAGAACAGATCGACCCAAAGACGAAAGTGCTGATGTTCTGCACCGGCGGCATTCGCTGCGAGCTCTTCTCTTCCCTCATGAAAGAGGAGGGTTTCGACAATGTGCAGCAGCTCCACGGAGGGGTCATCCAATACGGTCTTGAAGAGGGCGCCAAACATTGGAAGGGCAAGCTCTTCGTTTTCGATGACCGTCTAACAATTCCTATCGGCGAAAGCTCTGCCATCAGCTCCTGCCACAAGTGCGGATGTGCGGAAGACACTTACTACAACTGTGCTAACATGGATTGCAATGAGCTCTTTGTCTCCTGCAGAGAGTGTGCCACAGCCCTGGCCGGTTGCTGCAGCACGAAATGTAAAAGCGGACAACGCCTGCGTCCTTACAATCCCGACCAGACTCCCAAGCCTTTCCGCAAAAAACACCTACTCTGTGGATGTAACCTCTAATGCAAACCGCTGCCGCCATTGCTCTCTACTTCACCTTTCTGCTGATCATCGCTCTCGTGGCATGGAGAAAGCGCTCCTCCAATGATTTTCATTTGGGTGGACGGAATCTAAATTTCTATCTAACTGCTTTTTCCGCGCACGCTAGCGACATGAGCGCGTGGCTCATCATGGGTTATCCCGCCGCCGTCGCCATCTCCGGCATCGGCAGCACCTGGACAGCGGTCGGACTCCTCTTCTTCATGTATGTCAACTGGCAGTTCATCGCTCCCAAAATCCGCCGCGCCACAGAAGCGCACAACAGCTCCACCCTCTCCTCTTTTTTCGCCAGCCACTTTCAAGCAAAGGGCATCCGCATCCTTTCGGCCATCATGGCCTTCTTTTTCTTCACGATCTACCTCTCTGCGCAGCTCGTGGGCCTGGGAGAAATCTTCGGCAGCCTCTTTCACATCCCCTTTTCCTCCGCCATCTCCATCGGCATCGTCATTGCCCTGATCTATCCGCTCATCGGTGGCTATCTCACCCTTGCGTGGACTGATCTCTTCCAAGGCCTCTTCCTCCTCGCGATGATCATCATGGTGCCTCTCCACCTGCTCGGACAGGGAGCAACACTTTCTTTGCCTTCTTATTCCATCCACTGGACGCAGGCGCTCTTTTTGGCCTGTGGATGGGGTCTGGGCTACTTTGGGCAACCTCACATCATCACGAAGTTCATGGGCATCCGCCATGTGCACGAGATGCACAAATCGAAATGGGTGGGCATCAGCTGGATGACCCTCGCTCTCGCTGGCGCTACCCTCGTTGGCCTGCTTGGTTACGGCAGCCCCAACCCCGAGATGATCTTTGCTGACATGGTGCAAAGCCTCTACGCCCCCTTCTTCGCGGCTTTTATCCTCTGCGCCGTCCTCGCGGCCACGATTTCGGTCATGGGCTCTCAAATGCTTGTGCTCACCTCCAGCCTCACAGAAGACTTCTGGAAGCGATTCGACCCTCGCGCCTCCGACCGCAAACTCCTGCTCGTCTCCCGCCTCGGCATCATCGCCTTCGCCCTGATCGCCTTCGTTATCGCCTACTACAAGATCTCCTCCATCTACACCCTCGTCTTCTACGCCTGGACCGGCCTGGGCTGCAGCTTCGGCCCCCTTCTCATCCTCTCCCTCTATAGCAAATCGGTCACCAAAGCCGGCGCCTACTTCGCCATCCTCTTCGGCGGCCTCTTCGCTGCCGTCTGGCCCCTCATCAACCACCAGCTCCTCCCCTCTCTCGAAATCCCCGCCATGCTCCCCGGCTTCGCCTTTAGCCTAATCGGAACTCTGCTCGTCTCTCGCCTTTTCAAAAGATGAAATTTATTGTTCCTCCACCTCCACCATCCTCAGCGCAAAAAACGCTCATTGTTTTTGGAGCTGGGGCGAGCAATGGATCAGAGGATAGCTCTCTAGATCAACCCCCTTTAATGAAGGATGTCCTCAGTAAATTCGCTCCTGTATTTCCGAAAACCTGGGGTTTAATTTCCGCAAATCCCACATACCGCGAGATCTTCGAAGACAACTTCGAAAAAGGAATGAGTCAGCTGCTCAATGATGGTTCTGATTTTGCAATTCAGTGCCACAGAGATTTGGCTCGTGGATTCTTCAACTATATTCCTAGTTCGAAGAGCTTATACCGAATTTTAGTTAATAAAATAAAAGCAAAGGGCATATCGAACTTTTCTCTCATTTCCCTAAATTATGAACGGTGTTTACCGATAGCTTTAGCGGAAGAAGGAATCGAGGTCTATGCTTCGATCAATAACAGCTCCTCGTTACAAGTGGCATCCAGCAGCATTTCGAGTGCTTGTGGCTCAACTGAGCTACTACTTCCCCACGGCTGCTGTCACCTGTTTGCCGGGCCTATCTTCAATAAAGGAAAAACAACGTTTTCACCAGAAACTTTCCTACGATTTAGCAAGGGAGGACAACATAAATCTACGTCAACTAATTCTTGGGTCTCTGGAGATATTTCTGGCGAGGGAAACATTTGTTTTGCTCACGATAACTCCTCATTCCTGACTGAAATCTGCCAAAGAAACCCAGTCATGTCTTATATCACGGGAAACAAAAGCTCCCACGCTGGCCATAGTTTCTTAGATTTCCAGCGCCAGAGAATCTTTGAGGTTGCTCAAGATGCAACAAAAATTGTCCTGATCGGTATTAATTATCAAGAGCACGATGACCACATTTGGCTCCCATTTCAGCAATCAAAGACTGCGGAAAAATTTCAATTTGGCGGAAAGGTGGTTCCTGGTTTCAAAAAAATCCAAACTTATTTTGATGCTGACGGATACAAAGACGTGCTTAATTGCATTTTATCTTGAGCTAGCAAAATGCTTTCTTTCTCTTCAGCACAGTCTTGATGGTGAACTTTCTTGGATCGAGCCCCTCTTTCACTTCGCTCCAAGCCAGCGGCGTGGAAACTGTAGCTCCGGGCTTAGCACGAACAGAATAAGGGGCGACCACCGTCTGCATGGGGCGGTTTTGGAGAAAGTCGATGTAGACTCTCTTCTGTCGCTTCTTGGGAAGACGTTCCAGTGAGGTACTATCCGGAAGACGCTCGTGCGCCTCTTGTGCAATTTCTTTCGCAAGGGCTCGTACCTTGTCGTAGCTCATCGCTTTTTTTAGCGGCACATAGATGTGCAAGCCGCGCGAACCGGAGGTTTTGCAATAACTGCGCAGCTTCCTCTCTTCGAGAATGGTGTGCAGCACCTGCGCTGTCTTGACAACAGCACTAAAAGAAATCGCTTCTGGATCAAGATCGAGAATAAGATAGTCCGGCGCTTTCAGTTTTTTTGCTTTGGCGCTAAAAGGATGCAGTTCGATGCACCCCAAATTCACCACGTACAATAGTGTGTCGAGGTTGTTGACGACGATGTACTCAATCGTGCGCGCTTCATGCTTTACCTTAACGCGCTTTACAAAAGAGGGCGGATTCGCCGGGCATTCCTTCTGATAAAAGCTGACCCCTTCCACACCTTCTGGAAAGCGGTGCATCACTAAAGGACGGTCTTTGAGATGGGGCAAAAGACGCGGAGCAACGGCTTTGTAATACTTCAACAGATCACCCTTCGTGATCTTTTCTTTCTTCCAGTACAGTTTCTGCGTATGCGTAGGCTGGAATTTCATTTTTTGGCCACTCGTTTGGGTTTTTCGCGCACTACTTTTTTAGGAGGCTTATCGCTCCTCATGCCCTTGAAGACGGGTTGGCGCAAAATGCCATCATCCGTCCACTCTGCAAAAGCAACCTCACAAACCTTGACTGGCCTGATCCAGGCAACCTTTTCATTGGGATGGGGTTCGTTGAAAAAGGGACAGCGCGCTGTACGTAAAGGAGCAAGCTCTTCATAGGCCTCCTTCAGCGAGCTGCGGCTGAACCCGCCTCCCACATGACCCACATAGCGCAGTTTGCCTCCTTCATAGACACCTACCAAAAGCGCCCCAAGGTAGGAGCGACTCCTGCGCGGCTGCGTAAAACCGCCGATCACTACCTCTTGCCGAAGTGTTGTTTTCACCTTGAGCCACTCACGGCTACGCCTCAGAAGATAGTGGCTCTCTCCTCTCTTGGCGATCATCCCTTCCAGACCCTTATGAAGAGCCTTCTTGAAAAATGCCTTTCCTTTTCCCGCCACATGATCGCTGTATTTCACGTGTGGCATAGAGGCTGTCTTGAGCAGCGTGTGCAGAATCTTTTTGCGCTCCAGCAGCGGCTTGCTGCGCAAGTTCTTGCCGTTGAGAGAGAGAATGTCGAAGACGTAATAGTAAGGTGTTCCCTTCCTCGTACGCTGATAATTCTGCAGCAGCTGGAACTTTGAGCGACCCTGTCGATCTAAAATCACCATCTCGCCATCGAGAAAGCATCGCGCCCTCAGCCTTTCCAATTCCTGCACGATCGAAGGAAAATGTTCTGTATAGGACTTAGTACCACGCGAAAGAAGCTGCACCCCCACTCCCTTCTTTGCCAATGTGCGAAACCCATCCCACTTCGTCTCAAAAACCCAATTCCTATCATCGAAAGGCTCATCCACAAGGGTGGCCAACATGACCTTCATGTTTCCCTCGTCTTCATCAGCAGCCACATCTTTTTGCCTTTAAAACGGATCAGATCAAAGTTCCCCTTCAACCTCTTGCCCTGCAGCCGAATCTTGATGTGCCCCTTCTTCATCTGCTGCGCCAAACTTCCCTCACGCACGGTATAGCGACCCCGGTCCCATATCTCCACCCGCCCCGCCCCATACTCGCCCTTGGGAATCACCCCCTCAAACTTCCCATACGAGAGCGCATGGTCCTCCACCTGAATCGCCAGCCTCTTCTCATGCAACTTAGCTACCGGCCGCTTCGGTACCGCCCAACTTAGCAGCACACCCCCATGCTCCAAGCGAAAGTCATAATGCAGATGGCTAGCGTAGTGTTTTTGAATGACGAAGAGAGGCATAAGCTCTATATATGCCGAAATCGATTTAAGCTGAATTTTAAGCCTTAAGCTCTTGGGTGGGCCTTGTCGTAGACTTGCCTCTTCAGCTTGGTGGAGACGTGGGTGTAGATGACGGTGGCGGCGAGGCTTGTGTGGCCGAGGAGGGTTTGGATGGATTTGAGGTCCATCCCGTTTTCGAGCCAGTGGGTGGCGACGGAGTGACGCAAGGTGTGAGGCGTGACGCGGCCGGCGATGCCGCTTGTGCGAAGGTAGCGCAGAAATGTGCGGTCGAGGGAGCGGGAGGAGAGACGAGTGCCGTGGCGATTGAGAAAAGTGGCGGGGTTTTTCGGACGCTCTTTGTGGTGGAGATAGCGAGAGAGCCAGTCGGCGGCGATGGAGGTGATGGGGACAAGGCGCTCTTTGCGCCCTTTGCCTCGCAGAAGCACCGAGAGGCCTTTGAGATCGAGGTCTTCGTTGTTCAGACCCACCAACTCGCTGTTGCGTAAGCCACTGCTGTAGAGCAACTCGAGAATCGCGCGGTCGCGTAGGCCAAGAAGCGTATCGGTGCGCGGCTGCTGAAAGAGCAGAAGGACTTGCTCAAAGGTGAGAAACTGCGGAATGCGCTGCTCTTGCTTGGGTCGCTCAATCTCCAACATCGGGTTGTGATCCACCCATTGAGCGGTCAGGGCGTAGGCGAAGAAGGTGCGCAGGGCGGAGACGCGGCGCGCTTGCGTGCGCTTGGAGCTGCCCTTTTCGGCAATGCCGGCGATGAAAGTGCGCAGGAGTTTGCGGTCGACATCGCGCAAAGTGAGTTCACCGAGAAATTCTTGGAAGCGCTGCAGGTCGAGTTGGTAATTGCGTATGGTGTGCGGCGAAAGATTGCGCTCCGCATCGAGATGTTTTAGGTAGGCAGTGATTTTTTCTCGAACCATACAGTCTTGATGATGATGTAGCTCAATATAACAGCAATGGCGACAACAACCCAGCCCATTGCAAAGTAGGCGTCGTTGGTAGCGCTGAGGGTGGATTGGTGGATGAGGTTTTGGGCGACGCTGAGGTGAGAGAGGGTTTCAGCGGTGGGGGCATTGATCCCTAAGTCTTGGAAGCGCTCTTGGAGGGTGGTGGTGACGCTTTGGAAGGTGGTGCTGTAGGGAAGGACGTTCGCGCTGTAGACTTGCGTGTGGTAGGCCTGGCGGTAGACGGCGATGAGACTGATGATCGAGGCACCAGAGGCGCCGCCCATTTGGCGACAGAAGGTGACCAGCATAGAACCGGGAGGAATGTCTTCTTTGGGAATGTCGATGAGAGCCAGGGCGGTGCCAGGACCCAGGGCGAGGCCGGTGCCCAGGGCGCGGATCATAAAAAGGGAGGCCCACTGCCATTGATCGCTTTGAATGGTAAGGGTCATTTGAGCAAAGCAGCTGATGGCCATGATCACAAGGCCGATAAGGGTGAGAATGCGCACATTGATCCACTCGGTGAGAAATCCAACGGTAGATCCCACGATGCCCAGCACCACTCCATAACCGGCAAAAAGGAGGGCGATGCGCCACTTTTCGTAGCCGAGGATGTGCTCAAAAAGGCCCGGCATGCCCGTGGCTGTGCCAAACAACAGTGCACCGTTGACGGCAAGGGCTATGCAACCAATCCAAAAATGACGAGAACGAAAGAGACGAATCATCACGGCGGGGTTTTGTGCTCTCAGCTCACGACGCACCATCAAGATAAGAGAAATAGCGCCAACGATTAAACAGCTGCGGATGAAGGTAGAACTCCACCCCAGAGTGTTCCAAAGGGCTTTTACGTTGGTGATGATCATGAGCCAACAAACCAGAAAACTCACGAAGAAGAAATAGCCTAAGTGGTCAAACATCGGCATTTCAGGATGAGCCTCTGTCTCTGGCTGGAAAAGCCATGTGACTATAAGACAGGGAATTCCTAAAAAAACGTTGATCCAGTACAGCCACTGCCAAGCAAGATACTGCCCCACATAGCCGCCGAAGAGAAACCCCGCTACGCTTCCCATACCAAAACCAATGCCCATGTAGATGGAGAGAGCCAGTGCCATGCGTTCTTTGGGAAAGACACGCTGGATGATCGTCAGCGAAATGGGAAAGATGATGCCCCCTCCACACCCCTCAATCACACGAAAGGTGATCAATGTGGCAAAATTAGGCGCTAGCGCTGCACAGATCGACGCAACAATAAAGATCGACAACCCTAAGAAAAAAGCAAACTTGTATCCGAAACGCTCCGCCAACCAACCCGAAATAGGCAAACAGGTTCCCACAGCCGCCAAAAAGCCTGTAGAGAGCCAGATCAAACCCGTTTGGTCGATCATCAATTCGCCTTGGATGTTGCTCGCCGCAAGAGAACTTGAAAGCGATGAGACAATGGCCAATAAGGTCACCAAACTGATGTTGAGCAGAATCAACCAGGGAAAAACCGGATGACTCTGGTCGATCAATGGTTTGCGCCAGATCATTATCGTGTGTAGATGCGGACTTCCGCCGACATCCCCGGAAAGAGATAAAGCGACTCTAGATCATCGGGCAGATTGGTTTTGTCAATCGAGATCTTAATCGGAATGCGCTGCTCTACTTTTGTGTAATTGCCCGTGGCATTGTCGGGAGGAATCAGAGAAAACTGACTTGCAGCTGAACCTTGAATGGCAAAGACCGTCCCCTCAAAAGTAGCTCCAGGATAAGCGTCGACCCATATTTTTACCGGATCGCCAATCGATACTCCCGCTAAGTCGGTCTCTTGCAAAATAGCCAGCACCCAAACATCTTCCAGATCGTAAAGAGAAAAAATCGATTGCCCAGGACGAATGACATTGCCCGTCCACTGCCAACGCTTTGTGATCTGCCCACTCATCGGAGCGTGAATGTAGGTATGACGCAATTGGCTCTCTAGGTAGGCCGTATGCTTGCGATTCACTTCGTACTCCGCCTGCGCAACTTCTAAAGAGGCCTTTGCCATTTGTAGATTTTTGCTGGCATGGTCCCACTGCTGAGCGGTAATAATCTGCTCGGAAAATCCCTTTTTCGCCCGCTCATAGTCATCATAGACCTTCGCTAAGTGCGCCTCTGCATACCGAATCTGCGCCTCTTGCAAACTCACCTGCGCTTTGGATTGCTCAAACTGCGGTTCGATGAGCGTACGGTCAAGCTCCGCAAGCAGCTCACCTTCTTCCACCATATCCCCTTCATCGACATAAAGAGCTGTAATGCGCAATGTCTCCAAATCATTGCTCACCAAGGTTTCAAAGCCCATCACCTGCGCATCGTTCGTATAGACTGTCTCTCTAGTAAAGCTGTAGAGCCACCAGCCCACCGCGCCGCAGATGAGCGCTAAAACAAGGACAACAAGGACTGTTCTTCTATTTTCCATCTTTTAAGCTCCCCACAGCATGCTGTAGGCCCAAATAGGAGGTATAAAGGTTATAGGCGGCCTGGTCACGTAAAAGTTTTGCTCGCACACGCTCATCCACAGCGATTTCATAGTCGAAAATGTTGATGTACCCCACATCCAGCTGGTCATGCGCTTGCTGCACCAACTCATCGGCCAGAGCAACGTTTGTCTTGGCATAGGCCAATTGCGCAATCGACTCCTCGATATCCCAGATTTGCTTGCGCACCTCTTGATGCACAAGTTGTTGCATATTAAGGTAGTTATAACGCTCTGCCCGCCACTGCGCCTCTGCTTGACGAATCGATAATTCGCGCCCAAAACTATCAAAAAGCAGCCACTTCACATCGAGCCCGACACTCCACTGAAAACTCATGTCTTCAATGTTTTTACTGGGATAAAGGGCCCACAAAGCAGGCATCCCCCCATACTCCATCGTCAGATCCGCTGTAGGCAAATAAGTCCCCTGCCTATCGTGGACCTTCTCCGCCGCTATAGTCATGAGCAGCCCCGCTTGAAATAGGTCAGGACGCTGCTGGTTTGACAGCGCTTCCCAATAGGTAATCTCCTGCGAGTGAAAAAAGGAGGTATGCGCATCGCGAATGAGCGTAGGAGCCGGTAGCGCAGCCACCTTCGTCTCCGCATCTTCAAGCTTCGAGATCATCGGGACCGGTATGGCCTGGCAAAGGCTTTCCACCTCCACACTGTGACAAGCGGGATCCATGCCAATCACTTGCGCCAAAGTGTCGCGGTCGGTCTTCAAATCACGAAGAGCTTGGTAATAAAGCGCTGTTGCATTCGCTAGAGCGACCTTGCTCTGGTTCACCTGGAAAATGATGGCCTCTCCAATAGAGAGCCTGCCCTCCATCTGCTTGAGCAAATTCGATAAAAGCTCAATGCGCTCCGCTTGCGTAGCCATCACTAACTTATCTAAAACAACTTTGTAATAAGCGCTTTTTACTCGATAAGTTAAATCGTTAATTAGAGCGCAATAAATTAAATTCAATTGCTGTTTCTGCAGTTTTTGCAGAACTACGTTGTAGTATTTGCCGCTCGAAAATAAAGCTTGCGTCAAGGTCAGCTGAGTGAGGTAGCCCACCGTCGAATCCTGCAGCGGCTTTTGCTCAAACTGACTCTTCGTGACCTGCGACTCCGCTACCAACTGCGGCAGCCACTTCGTGTAGGACTCCAAAACCCCCAGTTCTGCCTTGTAGACCAACTCTCTTGTCTTGAGGACCTGTTTGTTGCAGCGCATGGCCATCGCCATCGCCTCTTCGGGGCTGTGCAGCACGCGTGTGTCGTTTGCAAAAAGAAGGAGCGTATGAGAGACTAGAACTGTCATAAAAAGAGGGTATCTCATATCTAATGAACACTAAATTAGGTGGGTTAAAAACGAAAGAATTAACTCGCTCAACCCTCATTGTATTTTCCACTGAATTGGAGGCCAAAGCCACCATCGATTGCCTCGGTGCAAAGGGGCGAGGGCACCTGCGCTGGTTTCCCGGCGGAGCGGTGATGATCTGCGGCATGGGCTCCATCAACGCAGCCGCCCGCATCCTGGAAGTGGGCCACTGTTTCGACCAAATTTGGAATATCGGTATTGCAGGAGCTTTGAAACCTCTGCAAGGAATTCATCCTGTAGGGCGCATCGAAAAGCTCAAAAGCCTGCCAGCAACGACAAGCGCTCATAGCCATCAGTTCTTCGACAAACTTCACCCCGCACAGCACATCGGCGAGGGGCTAACGCTTGTCACCAGCGATTTCCCCATTTTTGACGAGACCCTGAAGTCCACTTTGTCCCATGATCTGGTCGACATGGAGGGCTGGGGCATTGCCTATGCCGCTTCGCTTTTACATAAACCTCTGAAGATGTGGAAAATGCCCTCCGACTCTGCCGGAGAAAACGACCAGCACGCCCTTCACGCAAACCTTCAGGCGTGTGCTTTTACCATCGCGGATTTTGTGGAGAAACAGATCCATGCATAGACACTTTGACGACAAGTCCGCATTGCAACACGTGCACGAAAAACGCCTTGAGGGGGTATTGAGCGAGCCCCATGGCAAGGAGCTCTCCGGGCTGCTTTTTGGCTTTGTCGACGGCTGCCGGATGACAGCGGGCTTTCTTCTCATCGCCTCTTTCGCCTTAGACTGGAAAACGGGGCTCATCACCTCACTGGCTCTCTTGATTCTGCTAGCAGGCCGCTCTGCCCTACTCGGCAAAGAGCGCTTAGAGCGCCTGCACACGATGGCAGAACAGGAGCGCTACGAGATCGAACACCACCGCGGACAAGAACGCGAGGAGCTAAAAGCGCTTTATTCGACCAAAGGCTTTAAGGGCGAGCTGCTCGATAAGGTCGTCGATGTGCTCATGGCCGACGACAATCGCCTGCTGCGCGTCATGCTGGAAGAGGAGATGGGGCTTTCACTCGAAGCTTATGAGCATCCCTTAAAACAGGCCCTCTCCGTAGCCCTGGGCGGACTTCTTTCGATCGCGATCTGCATTCCCCTTCTCTTCGTAGAAAGACCCTGGCCACAAGTAGCTGCCCTTACACTCGTTGCGATCACCAGCGGTTGGGCAGCGAAAAGCGAAAAGAGCCCCATCATCAACGCACTGATCTGGCAAGTTGCAGTGGTCTTGCTGGCCGGCATGCTGGTATACTTTATTTCCTGATGAGCGTCCCTTACGTCTTTGACGAATTCTTTGAATCTGGTCTAGAGGAGTCCAAGAGCCCCTTTTTAGAGCCGCGCTCCAAACGGTGGGGCAAGAACTTGCAGCTGAAGGCTTCAATTGTTGCAGCAGGCCTACTCGCAGCCGCTTTTGGATTTTTCTTCACTCACGAAACCGTATCGCACCTTCTCCTTGTCCTCGTCTTCTTTTTGGCAGGAACCGAATCGCTCATCGGCGCTATCGAAGATCTGCTGCGCTTTGAGGTCAACATCGATGTCTTGATGACACTAGCTGCCTTCTTGTCGATCTTCATCGGCAGCGGTTTGGAAGGCGGCTTATTGCTCGTTCTCTTCTCTCTTTCGGGAGCCATTGAGGAGAATGTGACGGGAAAGGCGCGCTCAGCCCTGTCGGGACTGCGCGAGCTAGCCCCGCCACAAGCCAACGCCCTCTTGCCCGACGGCAGTACCATCGAACGCTCCGTCAAGGACATCGTTGTCGGTGATGTGATCCTCGTCAAGGCAGGCGATGTCGTCCCTCTCGACGGAGAGATCCTCACCGGCTTCACCTCCGTCAACCTCATCCATCTCACCGGAGAAAACCTGCCGGTGGCTAAGCAAAAGGGGGACAATGTCCCTGCCGGTGCACGCAACTTAGAGGGAACCATTACGTTGCGCGTCTCGCATAGTTCGACAGAATCGACACTGGCCCGCCTCATCAAGTTGATCACTGAAGCGCAAGAGACCAAGCCGCGCCTGCAGTGGTGGATCGACCGCTTGAGCCGCACTTACGCCACCACCATCATCTCTCTCTTCATTCTCTTCTCCATTACCATTCCCCTCTTCACCCACCTGCCCTACCTCGGCGTAGAGGGCTCGATCTACCGCGCATTGGCCTTCTTGATCGCTGCGTCGCCCTGCGCGCTCATCATTGCGATTCCCATTGGGTATTTGAGCGCCATCAGTGTCTGCGCACGTAAAGGCATCCTCTTAAAAGGGGGCATCGTGCTCGATGCTCTCGCCTCCTGCAAAGCAATCGCCTTTGATAAAACAGGGACGATTACCAAGGCCGAACTGCGCATCGTCTCTTCCGAGATCCGTGATGATATTCTTGCTGCTGCTTACGCCATTGAGCAGGGCTCTACTCACCCCATCGCCCAAGCCATCTGCCGTCTAGCCAAAGAACGCGGACTCAAACCCGCTGCGCTCCTCACTTCACGAGCTGTGCCCGGCAAGGGGGTTGAAGGAGAAGTCAGCACAGGAAAGATCTACGTAGGAAAGGCGGATTCGCCGGGACGTAAAGATCAGATCCATGCCGTTGCCATCCTCAACGACGAGAAGATGGACCTCTATTTCGAGGACACCCCCCGCGAGGGCATGGCGGCTTTGATGACGCGCCTCAAGGAGCGCTTCTCCTTACGTCTTCTCATGTTAACGGGCGACTACCCCGAAAGCGCAAACCGCATCGCAAAGCTGGTCGGAGTCGAAGAGGTCTTTGCCAAACTGCTGCCCGAAGAGAAACTCAAAATGGTTGCAGACCTTTCTGAAACCGACCACCTCGCTATGATCGGTGATGGCATCAACGATGCCCCCGCTCTCACCCGCGCTACGGTGGGCATCTCCATGGGTAAAGTGGGCTCTACCTCCGCCGTTGACGCCTCTGACATCGTCCTGCTCCACGACGACTTGAACCTGCTGGACTGGCTCATTGCCAAGGCGCGCAAAACCCGCTCCATCATCGCTATGAATGTCATTTTTGCCATGACAGTGATCCTTGTCGCCTCGATGCTCGCTCTCTTTGGAATTGTGCCCCTATGGCTCGCCGTGGTCCTTCATGAAGGTGGCACAGTGCTGGTGGGACTCAATAGCCTACGACTGCTGCGCTCTTAGTTAGAGGCTAGAGCTCTTCCTGCTACAGCAGAAACGAGGATGACTTCTCCGTCTCCGGAAGGACTCGTGCATACCAGAGCACGCTCTCCTCCCTCGCCAGGCCTTCGCAAGGTTTCAATAGCTCCACGCACCTCTTCGACGGTTGCCGCTACTCTCTCCGCCAAATCTTTCACCGTAAAAAGGGCGACTGAAGGGGATCTAGTCGTAAATTCTGTGATATAAGTTAGGACACTTTCTGCGACTCTAGTCATGAAAAAAAGGATAGGCGAAGACGGAATTTCCCTCATTTATTCAATTAATTAATTGATATTTAGTACCTTAGAAAGAATTCAGCAGTTTCGACGTCCGAGTGCTAAAAATCGATTGACTCTAGAAACTCACTGCGATTAGAATCGATGGCATGTCCGCCAAGAAACAGGAGCGAGAAGAGAAAGTCCTTCTCGGGCTCATTGACCTCTACATTAAGACTGCCCGCCCGGTGGGCTCCCAAACGCTGCAAGAATGCGGCTTTAGCGACCTCTCTTCGGCCACCATCCGTAACTACTTTGCACGGCTCGAAAAAGAGGGGTTTTTGACCCAGGCGCACGCTTCTGGCGGACGGATGCCGACCGATAAAGCTTTCCATTTTTTTGCCGCAAAGTGCCTCCAAGAGCCAGTCGTTGCAGCAAGCGCTACGCAGCCTGTGCGCGAAGTGGCGGCGCTGCTCGACCGAGAGGCTGAACGGTTGTCGAGAGAGACAAGAACGGCTGTTGTCATCACCAGTCCCCGCTTTGATCACGACTTCATCCGCGACATCCGCATTGTGGTCATCGACGATTTTCGCATCTTGGCTGTCTTGATCACCGATTTTGGGCTGGTGAAGTCCGAAGTCATCGCTACGGCTCAAGCCATTGATGCCAAAATTGCCGCGCGCTTGGAGGCCAACTTTCTCTGGCATATTCGTGGACGCGAGGGCAGCCCTGCCGAACTGGATGGTGCGTGGCAGCAAAGCGCGCAAGAGCTCTACCAAGAGATCATGGTCCGTTTTCTTGTCGGCTATTCCCACTTCCCACGACCTGATCTGCATAAAAAGGGCTTTTCCACTCTTCTCTCCTATCCCGAATGTGGCGACCCCGTGCCGCTGGCGGAAATTCTCGGTCTCTTCGAGCAAGAAGAGGCGCTCTTTGCACTGGCACAGGAAGCAGTCTCCGGCATTAAGTTGTGGATTGGTTCTGATTTGTCCTCGTTTGGTTGCAATGCGGCCACGCTCATCGCAATGCCCTACCACCTGCACCAAAAATCGGTGGGCATGATTTTGATGCTGGCGCCGACGCGCATGGACTACAAAAAAGCGCTCGAGAAGATTCAAACGCTCTCTCAAGGTCTCTCTGAGCACCTCACGGCCAGCTTATACACCTTCAAACTCTCTTATCGAGAACCCAACATCAAAACCCCTTACGTTACGGAAAGTGAACGACGCCTACTGACATGAGTGAAGAACCGAACAACCCGCCTCCTGAAGAGGATTTCAAAGACAAGTACTTTCGCGCCATTGCTGAGCTGGAAAATGCTCGCAAACGGCTCTTAAAAGAGAAATTGGAAGCCATTGGAGCTGCGCAAGAGGATGTCATTACCGATTTCCTGCAGCCCATCGACAACTTTGAAAATGCACTTCGCTTTGCCAAAGGTGGCAGCGATGAACTAAAAAATTGGGCCATCGGCTTTGAGATGATTCTAGGACAGTTGAAATCGGTGCTCACACAGCACCAAGTCACCTCTTACGAATCGCTGCACAAAACGTTTGACCCCGCCCTCCACGATGCTGTGGAGAGTGTAGAAACTGAAGAACATCCCGCCGGCACTATTCTGCAAGAATTCTGCCCCGGATACCGCATGAACGGGCACACCATTCGCCCGGCGCGTGTAAAAGTAGCTAAAAAAAAGGAAGATCATGACGAAAAAAAGTAAAATCATCGGAATCGACCTAGGAACCACCAACTCCTGCGTCGCAGTGATGGAAGGAGGCGTTGCAAAGGTCATCGCCTCAGCAGAAGGAACACGTACAACTCCCTCTGTCGTTGGTTTCAAAGGCGCTGAAAAAATTGTCGGCGTTTCTGCGAAACGGCAAGCCGTCACCAACCCCACCAACACCTTCTCCTCCACAAAGCGCTTCATCGGCCGCAAAGCCTCGGAAGTGCAAGCGGAGATCAAAAACGTGCCCTACAAGGTAGTTTCAGGCCCAGGTGGCAACGCTGTCTTCGAATGCGAAGGCAAAACCATGACGCCGGAAGAAATCGCTGCCTACATCCTCATCAAGATGAAGGAGACGGCAGAAGCCTACTTGGGCGAAAAAGTAACGGAAGCGGTGATCACCGTTCCTGCCTACTTCAACGATGCACAGCGTCAGTCAACCAAAGACGCAGGCCGCATTGCAGGGTTGGATGTCAAGCGCATCATCCCTGAGCCCACAGCGGCTGCTTTGGCCTACGGTCTCGACAAAGTCGGCGAGAAAAAAATTGCTGTCTTTGACCTCGGCGGCGGTACCTTTGATATCTCCGTGCTCGAACTGGGCGACGGCGTATTTGAAGTACTGGCGACCAACGGCGACACCCACTTGGGTGGTGACGACTTTGACAATGCCATCCTCAACTGGCTCTTAGAGGAGTTCAAGAAGGAGCACGGCATTGATCTGAGAAATGATCGTATGGCGCTCCAGCGTCTACGCGATGCAGCAGAAAAGGCGAAAATTGAACTCTCCGGCACGCAGTCGACAGAGATCAACCAACCCTTCATCACGATGGACCAGTCTGGCCCCAAACACTTGTCGACGACGTTGACGCGTGCCAAATTGGAGAGTCTGACACACAGCTTGATCGAGCGTACGCGCGAGCCTTGCCTGAAGGCACTGAAAGATGCCGGCTTGTCTCCTGCGCAAATCGACGAAGTGGTTCTCGTGGGCGGCATGACGCGTATGCCCGCCGTTCAGGATATGGTGAAGGCCATTTTCCAAGGCAAAGAACCGCATAAAGGGGTGAACCCCGACGAAGTCGTTGCCATCGGTGCAGCGATTCAAGGCGGCGTACTTACAGGAGACGTGAAAGACGTTCTTCTGCTCGACGTCATTCCTTTGACGCTCGGGATCGAAACTCTCGGCGGCGTGCTCACTCCCCTCGTGGAGCGCAATACCACCATCCCCACACAGAAGAAACAGGTCTTCTCTACAGCGAGCGACAACCAGCCCGCTGTGACGATCGTTGTTCTGCAAGGGGAGCGCAAGATGGCCAAAGACAACAAGGAAATTGGCCGCTTTGATCTGACAGATATCCCTCCCGCACCACGTGGTGTGCCGCAAATCGAAGTCGCCTTCGACATCGATGCGGACGGGATTCTGCACGTATCCGCACGCGATGTCCAATCCGGCAAGCAACAGAAAATCCGCATCGAAGCGACCTCCGGCCTCAGTGAGGCAGAGATCCAGAAAGCGATTAAGGATGCTGAAGCTCATGCTGAAGAGGACAAGCGCCTCAAAGAAGAGATCGATGTCAAAAACGAAGCCGATGCTCTCGTCTTCCGCGCAGAAAAGTCCATCAAGGAATTCAAGGACAAACTGCCCGCTGAGATCGTCTCCGATATCGAATCGAAGATCCATGCTGTCAAGAAGGCTCTTGAAAGCAAGGAAATCTCGGCGATTAAGGCAGCCGCTGAAGAGCTCTCCTCGCACATGCAAAAAATTGGCGAAGAGCTGCAAAAGGCTTCTGCTGCGCAAGGCAGTGCTCAACCCGCTCCTGGCAACGAGAAAGTGGAAGAAGCTGACGTCGAAATTGTAGACGAAGAAAAGAAGTAATTGTTTCTTTTGGGTCTCTGGAGAAATCCAGAGACCCTTTTTTTATTTCTCGATCACAGCAATCGAGATCACTCCATCATCAAAGGATTGCTCCGGAACAAAGGCCTTTGCCACGAAACCTGCTTCACGATAGGTCTCAGATATTTGCTTTGCAATGCCTTGCAGCGCTTCCAAGCTCCACCTTTTCCCCGCATAAGTATTTGCTAAACACTCTAGCTGTTTGGTGGGAAGAATGGTGGCCCCTACTACTTTAAACCGACGCACATTCACCGACGCGGTCATGTCGCGATCATCTATGTCCATGGTAGCAACCGTGCGCAGAGGGCGCTTTCCACGTACAGGCACCGTCGCTGGAACCACAGGAGAGGAGGGTGTTGCGGGGATAATGGCTTGATGAGATGCAACGTGTATCATTTTGCCGGGTTCAGGCAAGCGCTCTTCTGTGCGCAAATCGAAAACAACGGTTTGTTGCTGGGGCAAGCTGCTTTCTTGACATGCCAAAAGAAAGCTTCGGCTCTTTTCTTCCGCAAAGACCAACTCCAGCGCATCGGGGGCGACGCAATCCTCGCCATTGTTGCAGCCCGCCAGCGTCAAGGCAATCGGGTCCGCATAGGAGGTGTCTTGAGCCAAAGCGATTTCCTCATCTGCAGGATCATTGAAAAAAGCTGCGTGAGAAAGCGGCGTCTGCACCTTTTCAGCGACCTGCGCAAAAAGAGATGTCGACTCCTCGTTTTGAGGCAGCAAGGCTTCTGTATGTTCCTCTAGAGCAAGAGCGATGACATCGGGAGTTGTTTGCTCAACTGCGGAAACTAGACCAGAGTGCGGTGCTGCATGATCATCGAGCACCGACAACAGTTTATCTTCCAGATCGGCAGCGCACAGTACACAGGGAAGCGCCCATAAAATCCATTTCATACTGACTCCACAACAACAATAACGACAATGCCATATTGCAGTGACTGTGTGGGCACATACACCTTAACGGCAGGCAAACTAGCCTTCACATAAGCAAGTTTGATTTGGTAGGCAATATCTTCTAGTTCATCAATCGTGAGCTTTTGTTTTGCATAGCGATTCGCGATTCTGTTCAGTTGCTCGGTTGAAAGAAGAGAGGCTCCTACAACGGTGACGCAGTTTACCTGCACACATGCTCCTGGACCCCTTTCGTCTACCAAACGAGGCATAGAGCGAATCGGCGGCGCGTACACTTTCGCAGCGGGCGAGCAAGAGCCTTGCGGCTGCTTCTCGCAACAAGGTGATGGACACTGGCAAGGCTGCGGGCAACGGCACGGCTGTGGGCAGCAGGGTTGTGGTTGCACGTCGCAGCAGGGCGATGGACACTGGCAAGGTGGCGGACAGCGGCAGGGCTGCGGGCAACAAACGGAGGGCTGCACAACAGGTATGACAGGACAACAGGGCTCTGTGGGCTGCGGCGCGGGCTGCGTAGAGGGACACCACTGCACATTGCAGAAGGGTTCAGGAAGTGGGTAATCAGGCTCTGGGTAGGGACCGGTGTCCTCACAGCATTGGTCCTGCCAGGTATTGATGGTCTCCGGAGTAATCACCAGGCCAGGCTCAGGTTCTTGAGGGGGAAAAACTGTCTCAGTAGGAGCCGGTGCTGGTGCTGGCGTAGGCGCAACAACTGCTGGAGGAGTCGGTGTTGGGGTAGGCGCAACAACTGCTGGAGGAGCCGGTGCTGGAACAACTGGCTGCGGGGCGGGAAGCGGCAGGAGAGTAGAGGGAGTGGGGTTGAGTGGAATGGGATCTTCGAAGGTGCTTTCTACCACCGGAGTGATCCAAAAACCTCCTCCAAGAGAGGTCGAAGTAGGCTCCGCCTGGCCCGGCTCATCCTGGCTAATGTCGATCCCGTAGCCCTCTTCTTCATCCGAAGTATCGGGCGTTACAGGCAGATCATAGCCCTCTTCATCGTCGTCCAGCTCAACAGATTCGCTTTCGTCCGGAGGCGAAGAGTTCTCCGCCCGCAAGGGAGCAGAGGCAAAAAGGGTAAGCAAACCTAAAGCCAACAGCACTTGGATCATCTTACCCTCAGTTATCTGGCACTCTTCATTTTCCTGTCAAAGAACCTTCAAAGTTCCTCTGATTCGCTGTAGTACTTGCTTCTCCAATCTACGGCAGAGGGAGGATTAACAGCTGGCGGAGGTCCTTCGGGCGGTAAGGCCGGGCCTTTTGCCTCACCTGTCGGTGCCACAACGGATACTCCAGCGCTTGCAGCGGCTTCCACACCTGGTTTTCTCTCAGGCACACCTCCTCCAGAAGGAGCAAGCTCGGCAGGACGAGGATCCTCTCCTCCTGCACGAACAACCGGTGGAGGCGGCGCTGCTGGTTCTGCCGGTCGCTCCGGCGGTGTTGTTGACGCAGCACCGTCTGCAGCCGCTCCGCCACGAAGCGCTACGTCCAACTCGGACTCTTCGCTTGATTTCCCTTCCGGCGCAGTAAATCTGATCGGAGCGGAGAAAGGAGGTGCTATGCCTACTGCCCTTTCTGCTGGAATAGCTCCCCCCATCAAAATTGTCGCATAATCTCGAGCGGAGAGCTCTCCTTCCATAATTTGTGAGAGGTTGAGTTGACCTCGAATCGCAGAAAGACCCTCGGGCTCCACCGCTGTTAACCCACGTCTTGCAATCTCTTGCGCGATCAGACGGCGTAAATAGCTGTCTTTTATGTCGCCCATCTTCGCACCAAATAACAATGTGCGCACTTGATCCAAAACCTGTTTTACCTGACTTCTATCGAGTGGAGTTGCCTCTGCACTTTTACATAAGTTAATATCTGCGTACGAACGCAGTGCCTCATCAAACCGACCCAGAGTCACGCTTACCGCCCCGTGAGCGGCCAGTCTCGCTACTCCCGGCGGACTGTCAGCTGGTCTCTCTGCAGCACCACCAGTATTCAGCACCCTGGCTTCTTCGTAGATACGCATCTGCGTTAGCCATTTTTCCACCGCAAGCCGCCCTCCAAACATGAGATCAACGACTCTGGAAGCCGTTTCTTGTTGCTTTAGAGTCAGAGCTTCCTCCTTTTGCCAAAGATGCTTAAAAATCTCTCTTTGGTAGGGTGTTAACGCTTTCGCAGTAATAAAATCGGCAAGCGGAATGCGTCTTTCTGAACAGCAGCTGAACAGCCGTCCCAAAAAAGAGCCGGTATCAGCCTCTGCCTTTGGCGATATCCCTGTAGTAATATTTACCGTACCAGTATTGCACAACGTTGCAAAGCACCCAGCACACCCACCCACATCTACTCTCGTACCAGACGCCATACACCTACTCCTCCAAAAAAATTTTTGTGATACCGAAGGTGTATGCTACTTCCGTAAAGATTTGATGAAAAGAGTTTAGAAAATTCTGCGCAGATCCCAGTAAGTGACGAAGAGGAAGAAGCCGATGAGCAAAATCACGAAGGGAAAGACGATGCGCTCAAAGAGTTTGGGGCTCACTTTTTGGCCGCTGATCATCTCGTACAGAGAGAGCAAAATATAGCCCCCATCAAGAACAGGAAGAGGGAGAAGATTCAGCAAGCCTAAGTTGATGGAGATGAAAGCAACCCAATAAACAGCCTCGAGAATGCCTCTAGAGGAGTTGTTTTGAATAACGTTGACGATGCCGATGGGACCACTGAGAGCTTTGGGACTGATAGTGCCCGTAGCGAGCGAGCGCAGCGTTTGCCCTACCTCTGTGAAAGCGCCCACAAAGAGCTGCTGAGGTGTGGGATTGTAGCGCACAGGAAGGTCTGTGAGGGGGATGCCCAACTTTAAGCGCGCCACCTCTTCATCGAAGAGCGGCAGAAGTTGTGCCCGTTTTTCACTGTCGCTTTCCGCTTCCAAGCGTCGGCGCATCTCAGCCACACTGCGCTGAAACTCCGCTCTCCACTCCGGGCTAACGGCGAATTCCGCTTGCGGTTTGGCCTCTACAGGTGTCAGGAGAACCAGATTGCCCACTGGAGTGCTATGACCCCCTACTTGAGCCACCATTTTTTCTATATCACTGCGATCCAGAAGAGAGTCAAAGTAGCTGTTCGCCTCCGCTGCAGAGAGGTCTTCTCGATACTGCACACCGCGCTGGACAATGATTGCCACGCGATGCACCTGCAAGGCACGCAAAATATCGGCGCTCGTAGCCACAGCAACTCCATCGACAGCAATAATGCGATCGCCGCGCTGCAGATCCATCCCAATCGCTCTGTCGACAACACCCGTGTCGGTCAATTCGTACGGGATCGTCATCAGCGAGGTCCAGCGGCCGCGCAAACCAGAGGTGTACTGCTGGTCCATCAAGTCATCCACCGCACTCGGCGAAAAGCCCATTTGTCCGGCAGTCACACGCGGCACACGCACGACCATCCTTTGACCACCACGCAGAATGGTCAGGAGCGCCTTTTGCTCATTGATCAGGAAAGAGAGCTGCTCTTGTGAATAGATGGTCTCTCCATCGGCCCACACCAATCGATCCCCTTCTTGAATGCCGCTGCCTTCCATGGGCACGCCGGGAAGCATGCCGCCTCGATAGATCAAGAAACTCGCGGGAGCCAAAATGCCCGTCGTCTTCAGCTGGCTGCCCTTCATTTCATAAGGAACGGCGCAGAAAGAAAAAGGAGCTAACCTTCCATTTTCTTGTATGTGTTGACCCGTCAATTGCACACAATCGCTGCTCGTCAGCGTCGCTTTCATCAAATTGATGAAAGTGTCGTAGGGTTGTCCATTGACCGTCTCAATGATATCACCGGGTGCGACAGCTAGATGCGACTTGGCGTCAACAAAACCAACGCGGTTGGAAACCTCGTCATAATCCTTGATTCGGCCGCCACACGCCCAGATCAGCCCGAAAAGAACAAAGCCGACGAGCAGATTGACCAAAGGTCCGGCAATGGCCACCTTCAAGCGATCGATGGGTTTTTTTCCAAAGAAGCCGTCGGCGGGGATTTTGCCCCCCTCTACCTGCATGCCGGCGATCTTGACATACCCGCCAAAGGGCATCCAACCTATCTGCCAGCGCACACCTTTGCGATCCCAGGCCAAAATAGGTTTGCCAAAGCCGATACTGAAGCACTCCACCCGCATTTTACAGCGGCGCGCCACCCAATAGTGGCCCCACTCGTGGACGAAAACAAGAATGCCGAGGGCAAAGACGGCTAAGATAACGGGAAGAAACTGGATCAACATCGCCGAAATGATACGACGAGTGTAGCGATTGCAGCAACGCTAAGAAGCGTGGCATAGAGTGCCCCGGTGGACAAAGCGGTGCCAAACTCGCTCAAAATATGCCTACTGAGGGCCACGGCAACAAAGGCCGCCGCTGCTGCCACCGTAAAGGCCAGCAGATGCATAGTGCCAAAGCGGCGCGCGAGACGGTGCCCAATGAGCCCCGGAGCAATCAGGCAAGCTAAAACAGCGACCACTCCAAAGGTGTGGATGCCGATGACCATGGCCGCGGCGCTTTCAACCATCAAAAGCCAAAAAAGGGAGCGCACGGGCAGCCCAACACTCTGCCCAAAGCGGGGATCAAAGCAGGCCATCTTCCACTCTTTGTAAAAAAGAATCTGCAACCCCAAAACAAGCCCCGCGATGACCCACAAGGGCCCAAGCTCGTCGCTCGTCAATGTGTCGGAGGAGCCCATGATCACCGACGTCCCCAAATGGATATTCTTCGCATAAGAGGTAACGAGAAGCAGCGCGAGGGCAAAAAGAGCGGTAAAGACCAATCCAATCGCCGCATCTTCCTGCAGCCGCACATAGGTGCGAAAAAAACCCACCAGCGCACAGGTGAGCACCGCCGCAAGAATGCCGCCGATGAAAAAGGAATCGGCGGCGAAAAGATCGCCCATGATCAACCACACCACGACCACTCCTAAAAGGGTGGTATGCGAGAGCGCGTTGGCCAACATGGTCAACCGCTTGTAGATCAACATGGGGCCAATGATCGCGGCCGTGACGCTAAAGGCTAAAAGCGCCATGAGCTGCACTTCGTCGGGCGCTAGCGATTCTGCCCCCTGCACAAGCCGCTGCCCTAACGTAGCAAAAAACGAAAAGAAATCGGCGCCGCGGTAGGGATTCACTTCTTCCTCGGGATGGGTTGACGATGCGGATCCAAGTGAGGAAAGCCGAGGAGCTGCTCGATTTCCTGCTCCATCTCAGCAGTGATCTTGTGCTCCGCCTCTTCCGCAATGGCATGCACAGCCTCTTTATCCAAGCCCACCTCTTCGGTGAGGTAGAGTTCAAAAAGGCGGTGGAGGCGAATGACATGCATCGCTCTTTCTCGCCCCTTTTCTGTCAGACTGTGGTCCGAGTATAAATATCCTTTACACACCAAAAGAAAGAGCAACCACGCCGATTCCTCTATCTTGCGTTCTTTGACAAGCGCTTTGAGAACGTTTTCTGCGCGAATCTTGAAGCGACTGCGAAGGCTACGCACAAGAGTGGCTACAAAGCCGCGACCAGGAGCAAAGAGAAGGCTCAGTAGAGCTATGGCGGAGGCAATCAGGCTCACGATAGGTCCTGTGGGGATGTTGTAGCTCCAACTTAAAGCAACCCCTAGCAAAGCACTGGCGGCCGCAACGAGTGCGGAAACCATGAGCATGCAGCTCAAGCTTTTCACCCAAGCGCGCGCTGCAATGGCCGGAGCAATGAGCATCGCGGAGAGAAGCACAACACCGAGAGTGCGAATTCCGAGAACAACCACCGCTAACGTCAGTGCTGCAATCCCGATACGAGAAAAGCGCAAGCCCTGGGTCTGCGCAAAACTCTCATCAAAAAGGGTGGCCAGAATCTGTTTGTAGAGCAGCACCAAAACGGTAATGACAACGGCCGCCAAAATTGCAAAGAGCAGCGCGTCATTTTCCGACAAGGTGGCTGCCTGGCCGAAGAGGTAGTGGTTGGCCGAGCGCCAGCTTTGCGGGAAAGCGCGTTGCACACCACTGGCAAGAAGGGTCCCGACGGCGAAAAAAGCCGAAAGGGTGAAGCTTAAAGAAAGATCTTGGCTCATGCCTTTTTTGCGCAACAAACTCGCCAGCAACCAACCCGCACAAGCCATTACTGCAGCACATACAACTGTGATTACCCCCAAGCTACTTACAAACAACGCAGCGATGACAATCCCGGGAAAGGTGGCGTGACTTAAACATTCCGCAATCAACAGCTGCTTGCGCGCAAAAAGCAAAACACCCACCAACCCCAGCGCAATCGCCATGAAGAGAGAAGCAATCATGGGAGTGAGTAAGAGTTGATCCATTATTGTGTCACAGCGTCGAAAATTTTGGGTTGAGCACCAAAGGTTTTCTGGATGTTTTCTTCGGTGCACACCTGCGCCGTTATACCGGAGGCAATCAGGCGACGGTTGAGCAAAATACACGAGTCAAAATAGCGTTTCAGCGTGGCCAAATCGTGGTGTACAATCAATATGGTTTTGCCCTCATCGCGCAGGGCACTGAGCTGCTCAATCAGCAGCTCTTCGGTCACCTTGTCAACGCCGGCAAAGGGCTCATCCATGAGAAGAATTTCCGCGCCCTGCATCAGAGCGCGAGCAATGAAGAGTCGCTGTTTTTGTCCGCCAGATAAGGAGCTAATTGGTTGATCGGCAAAGGACTGCATGTTGAGCTGAGACAGCAGCTGATCGGCCTGGGCGTGTTCTTTTTGAGATGGGCGGCGGAAAATTCCCAAACGACCATAGCAGCCCATCAAAACAACGCCTCGTCCCGTGATGGGAAAATCCCAATCCACACTGTCGCGCTGAGGCACATAGGCCACCTTAGTGCGCACCGCTTTCAAAGGTTGGCCCAAAAAACGCACCGACCCACAGCTGGTGCGCACAAGCCCCAGCATCGCTTTCAGCAGCGTGCTCTTGCCGGCACCGTTGGGTCCTGCAATTGCCACCAACGTGCCTGCAGGAATACGAAAGGTGAGATCCCACAACACAGGCTTTTCATTGAAATGAACGGAAAGACCTTCTACCTCGATCATTGCAGTCCCTCACGAATCACTTGAGCATTGTAGAGAACCATGCCCTCCCACAAAGCCGCCTGACTCTCTTTGGGTCCCAGAGTGTCGCTGTAGAGGGGCTTTTCTGCGATGGAGACAGTAACCCCCTCCCCTTTTGCTACTGTGACAATGCGCTCAATGGCATCTCGGTTCACCGCCTCTTCCACAAAAACAACGGGGATGGCGTGACGCTTGATCTGCGAAATAATGGTACGCAGGTCGGACAAACTAATCTGGCCGTCAGGAGCCAGCCCCTCGGGGGCAAAACAGTGGTTCTGCCAGTCGGTCACGTTGAAATAGGCGCGCACAAAATAGTGAAAGGCGTCGTGGCAAGTAACAAGATAGCGACACTGCGGCGGAATATGCGCAATCTCCTCGCGAACTTGGCGGTCGAGCTGCTGAAGCCGCGCGCTGAGTTGTGCCGCACGCTGCCGGTATTGGGCCGCATGTTCTGGATCTGCTTCACAAAGCGCCTGCTCAATGAAGGGCACGCTGCGCGCAAATAGCGCCACATCCATCCAGATGTGCGGATCGAGCTCGGAGGCGCTGTGAATAATAGCCGAAGGCTCCTGCTTCAGGATCAAATCGCCCAAACCCACCGCATGTGGGGAGTTTTTGAGCCATCGACAAAGGCTCGCTCCGTGCTCTAACCCTAAACCGTTGTAGAAAACCAGCCGCGCATCAAAAAGTTTTTCCTCATCCCCTTTGACGAATTCGTACGAATGAGGATCGAGCCCCTCCCCGATGAGAGTATCCACGAATACCTCCTCTCCGCCCACCGCCTGTACGATGTCGGCAATCATGGCTGTTGTGGCTACAACCCGTAACTGAGTGGAATCCGCAGGAGCTTTAGAGCCGCAGGAGGCCAACAAAATAAGGGCTATGAAGAGAATATTTTTCATCTGAAAGAGGCAAATTGTATCAAATACTTGAAATTAATCGTTGAAGTTTTCAATAGTCTCCCCCGAGGTTGCTAAAATGGCGCAAATGGATCTAGAGAATTTAATTGAAACAGCTCTGCAGAAGATTGGCGGAAATAACATTAACGCTCTGTGTCGGTTCATCCCGAACGAAGAGGGCTACTGTTTACATCACTTTACGTTGCACAAACTAAAGAGACGCAATCCCCCTGCTTTGGTGGCAATGTTGGAAAAATACATCTTGCATGTGGAAAAACCCAGCAAGCTCCAGCCCCAAAGAAGAGCCCCCCGCGGTAGCGGTACGCAGAAACACACCATCTCTCTCACGAGAGGCGATGTCTCCCGCATTGCGGAAATCTGCCGCAAGGAAGCCCCTGATATCTACCAGAAGCTCTCCCCAAGCCGCTCTCTGCCGAGAATCAAAAAAGAATTAATACGCTCCATCCAAAATGATGAGCTCAAAAAAGAACTTTGGGATGCCTTCGCGGATGCGGTGATGGCCAGCAAGGCCGCCTTCGCTACGGCTCGCGTATAATTTGAGGGCCGAATTTGACCCAAATTCCCCTTCGGCTGTAATCTATTCTCTTTAAATGTGTCCGACTCTTAAGGGTCGGACACTTCTTTTTTCACAAGGAACCAAAAACCCCATGTCTAGCAAATCGCAAGAGTTTGGACGCTGGCGCTCTTTTTTCTGGCCGGTCCACGCTCATGAGCTGAAGAAAATTCTTCCGATGCTCCTTATGTTTTTTTGTATCTCGTTCAACTACACAATCCTGCGCGATACGAAAGATGCTCTCGTAGTAACTGCCCCCGGTTCGGGTGCCGAAGCCATTCCCTTCATTAAGGTATGGTGTGTCGTGCCTGCGGCCGTGGTCTTTATGATCGTCTATGCCAAGTTGAGCAACATGCTCAGCAAGCAGGCGCTCTTCTACGCGACAACAATTCCCTTTCTCCTCTTTTTCGCTCTCTTTGCGTTGGTCTTTTATCCCGCAAAAGATGCCCTTCATCCCACAGACTTAGCAGACCGTTTGCAAGCAGTCCTTCCTCAAGGTTTGGGCGGCTTAGTAGCGATTTTCCGTAACTGGATCTACGCCGTGTTCTACGTCTTGGCAGAACTCTGGGGTTCTGTGATGCTCTCTCTGCTCTTCTGGGGCTTTGCCAACGACATCACACGCGTTTCGGAAGCAAAGCGTTTCTACGCTCTCTTCGGTATCGGTGCGAACCTGGCCTTGATGGTCTCCGGACCTGCCATCGTCTACGTCTCCGATATTAAGCGTAAACTACCCGTCGGCATTGATGCTTGGGGCGTTTCGATTAACTATCTCATGACGATGGTCGTCGTTGCCGGATTAGTCATTATGGCCACCTACTGGTGGATCAACAAGAACGTCTTGACCGACCCACGTTTCTACAATCCTGGCGAAGTCAAGAAGGCGAAGAAAGAAAAGCCCAAGATGAGTGTCATGGAAAGCTTCAAGTACCTCGCTCGTTCGAAGTACATCGCTTGCCTGGCTATTCTCGTCATCGCCTACGGCGTATCCATCAACCTCGTCGAAGTGACTTGGAAGAGCCAACTCAAACTGCAATACCCCGACGCCAACGACTACAGCACATTCATGGGTAAATTCTCGTTCACAACGGGAATTGTCACCGTCTTTATGATGCTCTTCGTCGGTGGTAACGTCATCCGCCGTTTCGGCTGGGGCGTGGGCGCCATGATTACTCCGGTTGTTTTGTTGATCACCGGGATCGCCTTCTTCGCCTTCGTTCTCTTTAGAGACAACTTGGCGGGCACCATTGCTGCTTTGGGCACCACTCCCCTCTTCTTAGCGGTGATTGTGGGTATGATCCAAAACATCATGAGTAAGTCGGCAAAGTACTCACTCTTTGATCCTACGAAGGAAATGGCCTACATTCCCCTCGACCAGGAAGCGAAGGTAAAGGGTAAAGCGGCGATTGACGTAGTAGGTGCTCGTCTGGGTAAATCCGGCGGCTCGCTCGTTCAGCAAGGCCTGCTCCTCATGTTTGGTACCATTGCAGCGATTACCCCCTATGTGGCGGTCGTCCTCTTTGCCATCATCGGTGCTTGGCTCATCGCTGCTCGCTCTCTGAGTAAGCAGTTCCACACTGTTTCGGCAGGTCATGATGCCCCTATGGGTCATGCAGTACCTCCGGTAGCAGAAAAAGGCTAACTAATAATTTAGTTTAATGTCTTGACACCCCCATTCTTGGTAACGAGAATGGGGGTTTCTTTTTGGGAACAAAACGATGCAACCGCATTTCAGCAAACTCCGCTCTTTCTTCTGGCCTGTTCATAGCCACGAACTGCGCAAGGTGCTGCCCATGCTGCTCATGTTCTTTTTTATCACCTTTAACTACACGATCCTACGTGACGCAAAAGACACTCTTTTAATCACCGCTCCCGGATCGGGTGCTGAAGTGATCCCTTTCCTCAAGCTCTGGCTCGTTCTGCCTGCAGCTGTCCTCTTCATGCTGCTCTATGCCGAGATGAGCAACATCCTTTCCCGTCCGGCACTCTTTTATTCGACCCTCTTTCCCTTCCTGATCTTCTTCGGCATCTTCGGATTCGTCCTCTACCCTTTGCGCGACTCACTGCATCCTCATGAAAGTGGGCAGTGGCTCAGCTCCCTACTCCCCCAAGGACTCAGTGGTCTTGTGGCCATCTGGCGCAACTGGAGCTTTGCTCTCTTCTACGTCTTTGCCGAGCTCTGGGGCTCCGTCATGCTCTCGCTCGTCTTCTGGGGTTTTGCCAACCAGATCACAAAAGTAGGTGAAGCCAAGCGGTTCTATAACTTCTTCGGCCTCGGCGGCAACATCGCCCCCGCCTTTGCCGGTCCGCTCACGGTCTTTCTCTCTAACTTAAGCCCCAGCATGTCCACAGGCTACGGCACCACCATTCGCTTTATCTGCGGCACCTCCATCATCGTCGGTCTCTGCATCGCAGGCTGCTACTGGTGGATGACGCGCAACGTACTCACCGACCCCCTGCTCTACAAAGAAAACCCCCACAAACCGAACAAACCCAAACTGGGACTCAAAGAAAGTTTCCGCGTCCTGTCCCGCTCTAAGTACTTGGGCTGCATCGCCATCCTCGTGATCACTTACGGCATTGCAATGAACCTGATTGAGGTGAACTGGAAGAGCCAGGTGCGCATGCAGTACCCCGACGCCAACGACTACGCGCGCTTCATGGGCCACTTTTCGACCTGGACGGGCATTGCCTCTTTCATCATGGTCTTCTTAGTTGGCGGTAACGTCATCCGCCGCTTCGGCTGGGACACCGCTGCCCTCGTCACCCCCATTGTACTTCTCGTCACCAGTATCTGTTTTTTCGCCTTCGTTCTCTTCCAAAACGAGCTGACCTCACTCACCCTTCTCTTCGGCACCTCGCCCCTGATGCTGGCGGTCATCTTCGGCGCCATCCAAAACATCATGAGCAAGTCGACCAAGTACTCCCTCTTTGACCCCACCAAAGAGATGGCCTACATTCCGCTCGATGAGGAGTCCAAAGTAAAAGGTAAAGCCGCCATTGACGTGGTTGGCAGCCGCTTCGGCAAATCGGGTGGCGCCTTCATCCAGCAAGGGCTCCTGCTCGGCTTCGGCACTGTCACCGCCATCACTCCGTACGTTGCTTCCACCATGTTCTTCGTCATCGCCGCCTGGGTCTTCGCCGCCCGCTCCCTCGGCCGTCAATTCGCTAGCAAAACAACGTAAAGTCCTGCTAGAACCACCCCTATGGCAGCCGTAGGTCCCAAACCACCCTCTGATGAAGAAAAGCCCGCTATTCGCTATGAAACACCTCTTACCGACGAGGCTGTGAGAGTAGCGCAAGCCGCCATTCCTGCCATTCACGCTTCTGTGAGCTGGACTCGTTATGATGCCACCATACGTGGCGCACTCTCCTATGAGCCTGAATCATTTATTATTGCCAAAGAAGAGGGACGCACGATCGGGTATATTCTATCCCAGAATAGAGGCCGAACTTGGACAGTAGAGTATATTGCTGTAACCGCTGAAAAGGCCACTCGTGGAGTGGGAAGCGAACTTATGCTGCGTACCATGAAAAAGGCGAAGAAGGCGGGTGCCTTAGTTGTCGTCGCCCACTTCCGCGGCAACAAGCCCAACCTTCAGAAGTTCTACGGAAGTCTGGGAGACAAAGCGCGCGCCCGTCATCTCGTCATTTCCACCACCATTGAAGACACGGGGACTACTTACCAAAATGACGATCCACGGCACGAAGTGCGCTACACCATCGACCCGTCAGAGGAACCTCCACCAGAGGAAGGTAAAGCCTCTAAGTGATCTTTGAAGCGCACATCCACGAAAAGCTTTGCGGCAGTTCGCCATAAAACCGTGGAAAAGTCTTCGGAGGCTGTATATCCCATCACAAGATCACCAGTCAGACCCGCATCACAGTGGATCGCGCCCTTTCCCGTATAGACAGCTAAACCGTCGGGAATGCGAAACCCCGTCATAGAGAGTCGAGTTCCCTTCTTGTTCCATCTAGCAAGTAGATAGCAACCGCCCCCTTTTACCGATTGGTGATAGTGCGGTTGGTCATGATGGTACTCTAGATACATCTTCCCATCTTTCGACATAGCGGGGAAATAGTCTTCGCCCACAGACATCCTCCATAGAGGAAAAAGAGGGGTTGGAAAACGCACCACCTCACCTTTACGAATGAGCTTCGCACCATAATAGGCAAGTGACGACTCCGTCGCTTCTATACAAGGAATATCCACCGACTCTCTAGACAACTGCAAACAGCCATTGCCTCCTAAAGCATTATCACCTGCTCCAGAAGAAATGATTGTCTTATCCCACACAGCAGCAACTTTGCACCGTATGGGTTTCTCTATCTCTTTAGAATCCCGGATCGCCTCTTCAAGATCTACTCCAGCAAGCGCTGAAGGCACCAGGCGATGGCCATCGAATTGATAGGCAATATCTCCTCGAATAACACTCTCCAAGTCCAGCGTCTTCATGTGCTGCCCCGGCTCTCCTCGATCCACAAACATCGAAGCCACCAGACTTGGTGAATAACTCGGTAGAGCTTCACAAGCTCTTTGGATCGGACTCAGTGTGCATGCTGCCATATACTTCTCCTTTACTACACTTGTAGTATTTAAAAATAAAAAAACTCTAACAAACCCAAAACACCACCAGCGCCAATGAACTGATGATCGCTCCGATCACCGCAGTTAGCGTCAACTTCATCGAGTCGTCACGCAACAGAATCGCAAAGCGTTTCACTAAAAAGTGATTGCGCGTTGCAAGATGACAGAAAGCTTCCTCTTCTTGGTGCGGCTGCTGCACCATTTTCAGGATTGCAGAGGCCAGTGCGTGATGATCCAAAACTTCTGCATCAGAAGCTAGCTCCTGCTCCCCTTCTAATCGGTCAAGCCACCACTTCGTAGGAATCCACCAAAAAACACTTGTGATCACACGAGATAAAAGCTTGGCTAAAGGGTCCTTCCAGCGCACGTGAGCCAATTCATGACCAATCACTGCTTCCAGCTCTTCTTGCGATAGATGCTTGAGCGCTGTTTCCGAGAGTACAATTTTCCGCTCGCGAGTGGCGAAAGGCATTTGTGTCTTGTTTGAAACGAGCACTTTTACGCGGGATACATCGATCTGCTGCCATAATTTCCCACTCACCATTCCCTGAGCGATCGGTGTTGCCGTCAAACAAATGGTATTCAGCTGTTTGATCGCCCAGAAACAGTTGAGAAGTCTTTTCGTTAAAAGAGCTGCCGATACCACTGCGACAATCCCCACAATGGCTTGCAGCAGTCCCTCCGATATATGATGCGATAAAACGCTCGCCAAAGGAGCTCTCGCATTCACGACAATGCCTTCTGTTATCGATAGTGGAAGAGCTTTCACAATGGCTTCCTCAATCAAAAACTGACAACTGAAGGGGTTGAAGTTTGTGAAAAAATTCCAGTTAGAGAATTTGTACAAAAGCAGATCGAGCGGAAGCTTCATGATGGGCAAGAGACGGCAGAGCACTCTCAATCGCGGATTTTTGACACGAAAAAGACTCAGCCCGCCCTCAATCAACAGTGCCGTAACACTGAAGACTAAGAGACTGCTTACAAAGAAGTGCGAGATCTGTAGAAACGTACTGCTTGCGCTCATCCTCTATCCTTTCGCTTCTGTTTTGCCTCTGCAATCATCTTCTGCATTTGGTCGAGCTCTTCCTCGGTCAACTCATCTGCTCCATCGAGAAGACAGCTCACTACTTCTGCGGGTTTGAACCCAAACAGCTTCTTTTTTAAAACCTTGATGAAGGAGGGGAAGGTGCCCTCAGATTGCACAATCCAATAGGTGCATCTAAGGCCATTGCGCTCTCGTGCGAGCTCTTTCTTCTGCACAAGACGATTCATGACCGTTAAAATGGTGGTGTACTTATCTTTGCCACCCAGAGCACGATGCATATCCATGACGGTCCATTTTTTGCCGTCAGAAAGCATCTTCAGTACACTCAGTTCTAACTCACCAAAACCGCGTTTCACCATATCCCTCTCACTTGATTAGGGAACGATTGTACTACAGTTGTAGTAAATTGGCAAGTTTTATACGTATTTGCTTAAGCTTTAAGGACTTCCATAAAGGCGCTCTGAGGGATATTCACCTTGCCGATCTCCTTCATGCGCTTCTTGCCCTCTTTCTGCTTCTCCCAAAGCTTGCGCTTGCGGGAGATGTCGCCGCCGTAGCACTTAGCGGTGACGTTTTTGCCCATCGCTTTGATGGTTTCGCGGGCAATGATTTTGCCTCCGATGGCTGCCTGCACGGGCACTTTGAAGAGCTGCGGGGGGATGACCTCAATGAGTTTTTCGCAGATGGCGCGGCCTTTGTATTCCGCTTTGCTGCGGTGCACAAGACAGGAGAAGGCGTCAACGGGCTCTTCGTTCACGCGGATTTCCAATTTGACAATGTCGCTTTTGGCGTAGTCGCTCACTTCGTAGTCGAAAGAACCGTAGCCTTTGGAAAGAGATTTGAGGCGGTCGTTGAAGTCAGTGACGATTTCGTTTAAGGGAAAGCGGTAGGTCAATAGCAGCCTGGTTCCATCAATCGAGTCGGTCTTTTCGGGGATGCCGCGCTTTTCAGTAGCAAGGCTCATCAGCGCGCCCAGGTACTCCTGAGGTAGCATGATGCGGCAGGTCACCCAGGGCTCTTCGACAAAGTCGATGTGAGTGGGATCGGGGTAGTGCGCCACGTTGTCGATCTCAATCATCTCGCCACTATGCGTATGAAAGCGGTAGACCACACTCGGTGCTGTCGTGATGATGTCGAGGTTGAATTCCCTCTGTAGGCGCTCAAAGACAATCTCTAAATGAAGCAGTCCCAAAAAGCCGCAGCGGAAGCCAAAGCCAAGAGCTTGGCTGCTCTCCTGTTCGACGTGCAGCGCCGAATCATTGAGCTGCAGTTTTGCCAAGCCATCGCGCAACGCTTCAAAATCGCTGGAGTCGACGGGATAGATCCCTGCAAAAACCACCGGCTTAATCAACTTGAATCCGGGAAGCGCTTCAGGGCAGGGGTATTTTGAATTCGTCAGCGTATCCCCGATCTTCACATCACGCGTCTCTTTGATGTTGGCAATGACATAGCCCACTTCGCCCGGACCGAGCGCCGCCTGCGGCTTAATGCCGGGGCAGAAAGCGCCTACTTCCAGCACCTCAAAGCGCTGGTCGGAGAGCATCAGCAAAATCGGCGTACCTTTCTTCAGCTCTCCCGAAATGATTCGCACATAGAGCATCACCCCGCGGTAGGGGTCGTAATGAGAGTCAAAAACCAGCGCCCGCAGTAGGCCATCTTCGGGCACCTTCGGCGGCGGTACGAGAATCAAGACGCGCTCGAGCACATCGGCAATACCGATGCCACTCTTCGCCGAACAAAGGGCGGCATTGCTGGTGTCCAGACCAATGACGTCTTGAATCTGACGCTTGACGCTCTCTACGTCTGCCGAAGGCAGGTCAATCTTGTTGATGACGGGAATTACTTCGAGATTTCTCTCCAACGCCAGCCAGACGTTGGCCAAACTCTGCGCCTGCACCCCTTGCACCGCATCAACCACCAACAACGCCCCCTCACAAGCCGACAGCGACCGCGACACTTCGTAGGTAAAGTCCACGTGCCCGGGAGTGTCAATCAAGTTGAGCTGCCACTTGATGCCCTCCTTATCGGTGAAGTTCATCGTCACCGGATGGGCTTTAATCGTAATGCCCCGCTCCCTCTCCAAATCCATCGCATCCAGCACCTGCTCCTGCATGAGCCGCTTTTCAATGGTATGCGTCAACTCCAGCAATCGGTCGGCGAGGGTGGACTTGCCATGGTCGATGTGGGCAATGATCGAAAAGTTACGGATGTACTTAGGGTCGTGAGGCATAAAAGGGGCCTACATTATACCCATTCGACCCTTTAAACATTATAAGAACTGGAACTCACCGCCCCGCCCGTGCCCGTCCAATTGGTGTGGAAGAACTTGCCGCGCGGCTGGTCGATTCGCTCGTAGGTGTGCGCCCCGAAGAAGTCGCGCTGCGCCTGAATGAGATTGGCAGGCAAAAGAGGGCTTCGAATGCCGTCGAAGAAGGCCAGGGCCGTGGCAAAGCAAGGAACGGGAATCGCCTCCTGCACTGCAAAAGCCACCGCTTTTCTCCACCCCTCTTGACACTTGAGCACCTCGTTTTTGAAGTAGTCATCCAATAAGAGATTTTCTAGCGTCGCACTCTTGTCAAAAGCCTTTTTGATTTCGCCCAGGAAGCGGCTGCGGATGATGCATCCACCGCGCCACATCAGGGCAATATTGCCAAAGCTCAGCTTCCAGTTGTAGTCGCGTGCTGCCTGCAGCATCATCATGTACCCTTGCGTGTAACTGATGATTTTGGAGGCATAGAGCGCTTGGCGAATGAACTCGATCATCTGCTTTTTATCGCCGGAGAAGAGCTTTGTTTTGGGCTCTCCCAATACTTTGGCCGCACGTCCGCGTTCGTCCTTGAGCGCCGAGAGGCAGCGTGCAAAGACCGACTCCGCGATCAGCGTCACAGGAACGCCAATTTCCAGCGCGTTGATCCCCGTCCACTTGCCCGTTCCCTTTTGCCCCGCAGCATCAACGATGTTGTCAATCAGGTACTTGCCATTTTCTTTATAGTGAAAAATCTTCGCCGTAATCTCAATCAGGTAGCTGTCGAGCTCCGTCTTGTTCCATTCTTCGAAGACCGCTGCAATCTCCTCGTTGGAAAGCCCAAGCGCCTTCTTCAACAGCCAGTAGCTTTCTCCAATGAGCTGCATGTCGCCATACTCAATGCCGTTATGCACCATCTTCACATAGTGGCCCGCACCACCATCGCCTACCCAATCGCAGCAAGGGCTACCGCCATCGACTTTGGCCGAAACGCCCTGAAAAATATCCTTGATCAAAGGCCACGCCGCAGGATCGCCTCCCGGCATCAGCGAGGGACCATTGCGCGCCCCCTCTTCTCCGCCGGAAATGCCCGTGCCGATAAAGAGCATCCCCTTCGCTTTCAGTTCCAGGTAGCGACGGTTGGTGTCTTGGAAATTGCTGTTGCCCCCATCAATGATCAAGTCGCCCTTTTCCATGAAGGGCAGACACTCTGCGATCAAATCATCCACTGCCTGGCCCGCTTTCACTAAAAACATCACCTTGCGCGGCCGCTTGAGCATGCCAAATAATTCTTTGAGGGTGTGGGCTCCCATCACCTTTGTGCCCTTGGCCGAGCCCGCCAGAAAGTCATCCACTTTAGAAACCGTACGGTTGAACACTGCCACCGTATAGCCATGGTCGTTCATGTTCAGAACCAAGTTCTGCCCCATTACAGCCAGTCCAATGAGTCCGATATCTGCTTGTGCCATGTTCTTTCCGTGTGTTATTTTAATCTGTTTATGTGCCCGTAGCTCAGTGGATAGAGCGGTCGCCTCCTAAGCGACAGGTCGCGCGTTCGACTCGCGCCGGGGACGACAATAGGCGTCCAGTATGTACTTGTCAATTCCGCGGGCCACGCCAAGAGCCAGTCGACTCAAGTAGTTTTTCTCCAAAATAGCCGCCTTTTCCTCCGGGTTGGTCAAAAACCCCCCCTCCACCAAAACAGCCGGCATATGAGTATTGCGAATCACCCGAAAGTTGGCCGATTTGACACCGCGCGATGTACGCCTTGTTAAAGAAATAATCTGATCTAAAATGGACTGCCCCAGCGCCTTCGAAGCCTCCATGCGCACCGGATTCTTCTCATCTTTAAAATAGAATACTTCGATGCCCTTGGCTTTTTTTGACTCTGCCGCATTGAAATGCAGCGAAACGAAGAGATCTCCATCGAGATCATTCGCTATTGCTACTCTGCGATCTAGATCGACAAAGGTATCGGCACTGCGCGTCATGAGCACGCGATAGCCCATGGTGTGCAAGTAGTTGCGCAAGGTATAGGCCGTTGTCAGTGAAAGAGTCTTTTCATCAACATCATCCGGTTCTGGCGCCGCTCCCTCATCTGCACCACCATGACCTGCATCAATAACAATCAATGGACCGGTGGGTTGCATACGCGGTTGTGGCATTTGGCGAGAACAGCCCACCAACACAATAAAGAAAAGCACTAAGAGGCGAAGCATGCAGCAGCAACCTCTACATCATCGAAGGGAGTTTGGTGACCGCGGAAGATCTGCGTTGTCTCATGACCTTTGCCGGCAATAATGATCACATCCCCTTTCTTGGCCTCTCGAATGGAAAGAGCAATCGCGCTGGCTCGATCGAGCTCCACGGTAACATTGTCTCTCTGCTGAATACCGGAGAGAATATCGCGTGCAATCGCTTCGGGATCTTCGCTGCGCGGATTGTCCGAAGTGACAATCACTCGGTCTGCCCACTCAGCAGCCACCTTTCCCATCAAGGGCCTCTTGCCCTTATCGCGATCACCGCCGGCGCCAAAGACCACAAACAAACGACCCGCATTTTCCATCTCGCGCACGGTGCGCAGCACATTCTTCAACGAATCATCATTGTGCGCATAGTCCACAAACAGATGCACACCCCGCTTGTTCTCCACTCGCTGCAGCCGTCCACGCACGGTGGAGAACGAAGAAAGCGCCTCAGCACATTGCTGCAAAGGCAAACCCCGATGCAGCCCTACTGCAATGGCCCCTAGCGCATTCAAAACATTGAAACGTCCCGGGATCGCCAACGTGAAGGGACAGCTCTGCTCGCCGTACACCAATTGGCACTCACTGCGATCGGCATAAAGCCTGACGTTTTCTGCGCGCAGATCAGCTCTTTCAGAAAAGCCAATCGTTAACGTCGGCGCATTGCTTTTCATCCGTCCAGCCCAAGGGTCTTCGAGGTTAATGACCGCCAGGCCGCCTGATTTCAGCTGCTGAAAAAGAAGGCTCTTGGCTTCGGCGTAGGATTCCATCGTCTTGTGATAGTCGAGATGGTCCTGTGTCAAATTCGTAAAAATCGCCACATCAAAGTCGATCTGCGCTACTCGCTTCTGCACAAGGGCATGAGACGAGACCTCCATCGCGCAAGCACCACACCCATCAACCACCATCTCTTTTAGCAGCCGGTGGCAAGTCACCACATCGGGCGTCGTCATCGTTGCCCCTAGCCTACGCGTACGCGTCAGCCAATCCACCGTGCCAATGACGCCGCACGCCAAGCTGGCCTGATCGAGCAGATGTTTGATCATGTAGGTCGACGTCGTCTTCCCATTCGTCCCCGTCACCCCTACTACGAAGAGCTTGCGGCTGGGATCTTCAAACAAACGCGAGGCCAAAAAGGCCTCTGCCTCTGTCACATCGCTAGCCACAATTTGCACAACCTTAACCTGCGGATTGAACAAAGAACACAAAATCGCCACCGCTCCAGCATCGAGAGCTTTGGGAATAAAGTGGTGTCCATCTACCTGTGCGCCCCTTTTCGCCACAAACAAATGGCCCGGCGCGACTACTTGCGAATTCGACGTAATGCCGCTGACATCCACATCGCGATTGCCATACACCGTACAGCCCGGTAGCTCTTTAAGAAGGTCTTTCAGTTTCATTTACTTATTCCATGAATCGTACAGCTGGCGCAGCTTTTCTGTCTGTAGCAGCCAGTCGCCCTTCTCTTTGTCGCGGCGAGGATCACCAGATGGCCAGCCGTAGGGGTCATCGGGGCTCTCTCCAAGGAAGGAGAGAACGCGCGTGCCGATGAAGCGGAAGAGGGGCGCAGCGCATCTGCCGCCGCGGCTGTTTTTTCCCCAGCCGGGAATGTAGATAGCCGCCGGCTCATCCATCGAGATGATGAGAACAAAGCGTGGATGAGTCAGAGGGGCAAAACCGATGAAACTGGAGACGTTTTTGTCTTTGGCATAAACCCCATTCACAATCTTTTCTGTTGAAGCGGTTTTGCCGCATTCAGTAAAGCCGTAGATGTCCGCCAAAGAACACGACCCGCCCGGCTTTGTCGTGAACTTCATCGCATCAATGACCCGGCGCAGAATCGCTGCATCGATAATCGGCTCTGCACTGCGCTGCGGCTTCATTTCGTAGACGATTTTCTTTTCGCCGTGCGCATCGGTTTTTGTAATGCGCTTGATCAGCGTGGGCTTCACCAGGTAGCCTCCATTAGCAAAGGCGGCATAGACACGCATCACCTGAAGCGTTGTGGCTTGAATGTTGTGGCCCATCGCGAGCGAATAAGGCGTCGGAGTCGACCACTGCAACTTCCCGTTCTTATGCTTCTTGCCAAAACCGGGCAGCACACCCTCGCTCTCTCCGGGCAGCTCGATGCCTGTCTTGGTGCCAAATCCAAAGAGTGCGAGTTGGTCGTGATACCACTGCGCCCCCTTCGTATTGATGATGCGCTGCACCATACGCGCCACGTAGATGTTGGAGGACTTTTGGATGGCCATGTCCATGTTGCAAAAACGCGAGAAGTGGACGTCCGTCAAACTCTTCTTACGTCCAGGAAAATCCCCTTTGGCCGTTGACACCTTTTCTTCCGGGATACAAACCCCTGCCTTCATCGCAATCGCGATTGTTACGGGCTTCATCGTCGAGCCCACCTCATTGGCATCCACAATGGCTTTGACTTTCGTGTACTCTGCCTTCACGGGGTCGTTGTAGTACTCACGATAGCGTCGCAGGTCGAAAAAGGGGTACTGCGCCAGCGCCCAAATCTCTCCCGTGTGCGGATCCATCAACACCGCCCAGCCCGTCTTCGCCTTGCACTTCTCGACCCCCTTCGCCAACTCCTCTTCCACAATGGCCTGGAGGTGGTGGTTGATGGTGAGCGTAATCTCCGCCCCCTCTTCAGGCGCCTCAATCACCTCGCCCATTTCCAACAAGTGGCGAGGTGAGTGAATCAGAATCTTCTTGCCCGCACGTCCCTTCAAATGGTCGTTGAACTGCAGCTCCAAACCGCCCGTGGGCACCCCTTGCAACGTCTTTTCCTCTTTGCCCTCTCGAACGGTATGCAACACCTGGCCTAGCATAGGCCCAAAGGGATAAGCACGCTGGTAGTCATCGGTGAAAAAAAGCGCGTTGCGCACGATCTTGCGCTCTTTAGCAAAGCCGTTCCACCATTTCTCAATCTTGGCTTTCTGCTCGGCTCCGAGCCACATCGCTACCTTGCGACTGCGGCTGGGCTTAAAGAACTGCTTCACAAAACCGCGCGCATCCGGGGGTTTCACAAAAGGTGCCAACCCCTTTGCCATCGCCGCCTTGTGCTCCTCGGGAATCATCATCGGGTCGATGAAGAGGTGGTGCTTCATTACATCAACAACAAAGGGCTGCTCCGGCTCTTGCAGATGGGGCGAAAGCTCTGCGTTGGACAGAAAAACACCTCGGCGAAAAGGCTCTTTGACAACGCGGTGGTGCTGCTTATCCGCGCGCGCCTGCCACTGCTCTTGTTGCGCAACTTGGATCACCCACAAACGGCCGATGACAATCGCGAAAAGGCAGAAAACGCCCAGTGCTAAGCCAAGAATCCGTTTTTTCTCATTCATTGTTTAAGGTAAGTACGTCTTTTGCCAAAGGATACTTCAAATGGGCATATTGCGGAGACTCTGCCAGTGCCATCAAACGAGCAGGATTTTCGAGTTGATCGATGGCTACGGAAAGCTGGCAATTGTCTTCCAAAACGGAGAACAATTCTTGGCGCGCTTTAGGAATTTGCAAACGCAATTCCGTCAGCTCTACTTGTACCGCAACAACAATGAGCAGCAAAAGACTTGCTATGCCCAATCCCCAAAATTGCAGCTTACTGCCCATAGGCCAACACAAGAGCTCCTGCATCATCGGCGATTCTGTTCGTGCCTTGCGAGAGCTTCTTGGCAATGTCCAACCCTGCATCTCTTTGCCCCAAATAGAGCATCGCTTTCGCTAAGTTGAGCTGCACGCTCTCTTCATTGGGCTCTAACTCCAGAGACTTTTTGCAATGTTCAATGGCCTTGTTGTAATCGCCCTGTAGCAGAAAAATCGCTCCCAAAGTACGCCAGTTATAGCCATTGCTTGGCTCAAGCACAATCAGCCCCTCAAAAAACCGCTTTGCCTCTTCTAGCTTGCCCTCTTTCAGATAGGTCCAAGCGATGTAGCGAATCTCATCTAAATGTGTCTCTTGAAAACCCAATACATCACACCAGTTCGTACTCATCCTTGAACGAGGCTCCCTATGCGTCCCTGTACCCAATTCTTCATGCTCAAATCAGATTCCAACTGCTGCAACATGCGCACCACAACATCTTTCGTCACCGCATCCACATTTTGTGGCTCCGCCTCTGCTCCGGCCTGCTCACCCATCAATTGCACTGTGGACTGTAGCGTGCGCAAATGGCCACTAGAGCCGAAGAGCATCTCTGTATAGCCGTTAAATACGGGCAAATACTGCTCATTGAAACCGGGCGGAGCATCCATGGAGACCACTTCTGCTTTCTTGTAGGTCTCAAAAAGGGTCGAGAGGTAGGGCAACTTGCGGATCGTGTCGAGAATCGACACGGTTTGGCCCACCGACTGAGCCGCCCCTGCAGAGATGAGTTTGCGCGTTTCAGCCAGGTCCGCTTGCTTTTTTGCCCACTGTTGGTAGGCTTCAATAGGAAAGTTGACGTTGGTGATGGGCCCGGTTTTTTCATCCGCCATAATTCCATTCAAGGTATCATTTTCTCTCGATTGATGCACACCGCTGTTTTGCTCCAGGAGGTCCTTCAGGCCTTCGCCCCGCTTGCGATCCAAAGCGCTGCCGACCTCACCTTGGGGGCAGGTGGCCATACCAAAGCCCTGCTTGCTGCCCACCCGGAGATTGAGGTCATGGTCGGCCTCGACCGCGACGAAAGCGCTTTAGCCCTCTGCAGAGAAATCCCCAAAATCAAACTTGTCCACGCCCGCTTCGACGAGATCGAAGGGTCGTTTGATGCCGTCTTAGCCGACTTAGGGGTCTCCTCGATGCAACTCGATCAGCCCGAAAGAGGCTTTAGCTTCATGAAAGAGGGCCCTCTCGACATGCGCATGGACCGCAGCCAGGAGCTTACCGCCGCTGACGTGGTGAACACCTACCGCGAGTCGGAATTGGCACGCATCATCTTTGAATATGGAGAAGAGCCCGCCTCGCGCAAAATCGCTAAAGCTCTTGTGGAGTACCGCCATCGCCGCCCCATTCGAACCACCGCTGATATGGAGAAAGCGCTGCCCTTCATGAAACGCTTCGGCAAAATCCACCCCCTCACGCGTCTCTTCCAAGCGCTGCGCATCGAAGTAAATGGCGAGCTAGAAGCACTTCAACATCTTATTACTAAAGTACCTACACTCTTAAATCCGGGTGGGCGATTGGCCATCATCACCTTCCACAGTCTAGAAGACCGCTTGGTGAAACATGGCTTCAGAGCACTTGGAGAACAAACCGGTGATATGTTACAAGTGGTGACGCGTAAACCCATTGTTGCAAGTGATGCCGAGGTCAGGGCTAATCCCCGCAGCCGAAGCGCCAAGTTGCGTGTCATTGAGAGGATCAAATGCCCGAGCTAAATACGGAAGAAGACTTAGAAGCCTGGTTGAAGGGTTTGAAAGAAGAGTTTGGCACTCTCGAGGGTACTGGAGCTGAGAAGAAACTTCTCCACCCCGTCTCCCCTTTGCGCCTTTTCGGCGATGATCTAGAGCGCGAATCGATTGCCGAGTATCTCGCGAAAGCCTCGCAGGCCTCTCCTTTGCGCGACCCTTGCCTACTGCTGCTCAACGGCGGCGATGTCCTCTCGCAGCAAAAAAATCTCTTCCCCATCGAGCTGCTTCCGCAATACTTTGAAAAGACCCGCGCCGGCGTCTACCTGCGCGTCAAGGGCAAGGGGATTGTGATCAACCCCGGCCGCCGCTTCCTCGAACATTTCCATGACCTGGGGCTCTTCATCGATGCCATCGACCACGTGATCGTCACCTCCGATGCGGCAGAAGACGAAGAAGAGGTCAAAGCGATCTATGACTTGAACCTGAAGTGCAACCGTCAAAAGAACCAAGTCCACACCATCAACTTCTGGCTCCATCAAAACAGCCACAGAAAACTGGTCGGCCAACTGAAACCTCAGTTCAAGCAAGAGAAGGGAACCGTTAACGCCCTCTCTCTCTACATCGACTCCCAAGAACTGGAATCCATCGAGCTCTTCGAAGGCGCCACTCTCTACTACGGCCAATCTCCTGCGATTCAAGATGGTTCCTACGCAATCCGTTTGGATATCCGCCACGGCGAACGCCTCTTCTCCATCGGCTACTTGACTGCCGCTCTTCCTCTCAACGATGTGCGCCGCTTACTGGGCCACCAACATGTTCTCGTGCAGTCATTCAAACAGCTGCAAGCACAAGAGCTCTATGCGCAAATCGGCATGATCGATCCCGCCAGCCTCTCTTCTCCCGACCAAGCCTGCTGCTGGATTCTCTGCGATCTACCAGCGCAATCCGGCGACAAGCGACTGGAATGGACCAAGAGCATCAAAGCGGCCTTAAAGGGCATCAATGTCCACCCCCTTCCAGGCGATATCGGTCTCTTCCTCGATCTGGAAAGCGGCCATGTGCAGTGCTCTCTTTCAGGACAGTTCTCTCCCATCAGTGAGATGCGCATCATCCGCTCGAAGGAACCCTTCGGCCGCTTGAGCTATCTTTCTTCGGATTGCTACCTGTAACTCACTGAAATAGAGATACTTACATCTTAACAGGCAGTTCACAGATGTTTGTTAGACTGTATCCCTATGGCATACAGCGTCTTCCGTGATCATCACTCTCCTGCTTCTTTAGCTTGGGCCTTTGGTTTGCAGTCACTTACTCCTCCTGCAAGTCATTGCACAACGAATGAGAAGACGATTCGCTCTTGGCGCTTCATTCCTGCACAGATGGCAGGCGCAGTCCTCTCTCCTCTTTTTTTCGTCATCGCCCTCATCGGCTGCATCGGCTATGCCATCGCACGCAATGAGGCAAAGAAGGCCCTTTTCGGGCGCGCCGCGCTTCTCAATGCTGTTGCACTGCCCGCATACGCTTTCTTCGTCGCCATCTCTCCTCTAATCGGCCTGGGAGCAGCGATTCGAGAAGCGAAACAAAAGCACTGGGAAAATGCTCTTGTATGGTGCGCCTTTCCGCTCACAGAGCTCGCTCGCTGCACAGTACGGCAGCTGGAACCCGTGATTTTCGACCAAAATTAATGTGGAAATTGCTTCCCTTCATTTTTTCGTAAGTCGTTGATGCAATCCAGGACAAAGGTTATCAACAATCCCTGTTCATAACTCGTGTAAAAATCATTTCGCTTGCGCGGTTTAACCTCGATTTGTAGAGTCTTCTCCACTGAAACCACATGGGTTGGTTTTTGTGGAAAACTTTGTTCACAACAGAAGACGAGTTGTGAACAAAGATCCCCACATAAGCCGCCATTAACTAAAGACAAATAGAGATTATGACTGCTGTTGTGACGATGGATTGCTGGACACAATTTTTGGACTACGCCAAGAAGCAGATGACCTTGGCGGCGTATAAGAACTGGTTGGAGCCGATCGAGGCTGTCGAGATTAGCGAGACCCAAGTGACTGTCGCTGTCCCCAACATCTTCGTAAAGGAGTACCTTCTCGATAACTTCCGCGAAGAGATGTGCGCCTTTTTGCCCGTGCGCGGCCCTAAAGAGCCTGCTGTAGAGTTTGTCATCCGCCCCAAGCAGTTCACTGCTCCTACAGCGCAAACCTCTACCCCTACCGCCTCTGCCACTACTGCCCCCGAAAACAGCAGCCCTTCGTACGAGGTCAAGCTCAACCCCGCCTACCGCTTTGAGAGCTATATCGAGGGCCCCTCCAACCAGTTCGCCAAGTCGGCCGCCATTGGCGTTGCTAGTCGCCCCGGCAAGACCTACAACCCCCTCTTCATCCACGGCGGGGTGGGACTGGGCAAAACTCACCTGCTGCACGGCATCGGCCACTATGTGCGCTGCAACCACAAGAAGCTGCGCGTGCAGAGCATCAGCACCGAAGGGTTCTGCAATGACTTGGTGGACTCTCTACGCAATAAGTCTGTTGACCAGATGAAGAAGCGCTACCGAGAAGCCGACATTCTCTTGTTAGATGACGTGCAATTCTTGCAAAGCCGCCTCAACTTTGAAGAAGAGCTCTGCAACACCTTTGAAAGCCTCATCAACCAAAACCGGCAGATCGTCATTACCAGTGACAAGCCCCCTTCCCAACTCAAGCTCTCCGAGCGCATCGTGGCGCGCATGGAATGGGGTCTGGTCGTGCACGTCGGCATCCCTGAACTCGAAACACGCGTTGCGATTCTGCAGCACAAATCTGAGCAGCGCGGTCTAAAAATCCCCAGCCGCGTTCTCTTCTTCATCGCAGAGCACATCTTCTCCAACGTGCGCCAACTTGAGGGAGCTGTGAATAAGCTCTCCGCACATGCCAAACTGATGAACCTCGAGATCACGGAAGAGCTGGTGGAAAAGACGCTGCGCGAAATGCTGCAGCATGTGCCACGCGAACAGGTCACCGTAGACCACATCATTAAGGGTGTGGCGGCCGTCTTCCAAGTGCGCGTCTCGGACATCAAGGGCAACTCGCGCACCAAAGAGGTCGTTTTACCTCGCCAAGTAGCGATGTATCTGGCCCGTGAAATGATCAGCGAATCACTCATGATGCTCGCCTCGCACTTTAACGGACGCACTCACTCCACCTTCATCCACGCCTGCAAAAACGTGGAGAAGAAGATTGGTGCGGATGAGCAGCTGCGTCGCCAGATCAACATGATTCGTCAGAATGTGCATTCGACGTGAGTGCTAAAGAGCACACTTGAATGCCCTCACACTCGAGCGTAAGCAGAAAATGGGGTGGTGGCGGTAGCACTCCAATGACTAAAAGTGTTTTGGGGGCTGCGATGATTCTCCATGCATCCTCGTGAATCACTCGCGCTATGGGGAGAGCCTTTTCTCCTAAAAGGCGCGCAAACGCAGCGGCTAAGTACTTGTCTCGATGGTGCGTCCAGTCTACCCAGTGCAGCGGGAAATAGCTGATCTGATCCGGCATAGCCCAGTGTAGTTCATGCCAACGCACATAGAGCAATGAAGCCAAAAGCGCATACTGCCGATCTCGCAGCATATGGCGCAGAAAAGTCACCACTTGAGGGAGCGGTTCAAACAAAAAGGGTTCTTGCCCAGCAAGAGGCTGGACGAGATCAATGCAAAAAGAACAGAGGATCTGTCCTGTCTTATAGCGCTCATTGCAAGAAGGACAGCTTCTTGGGAAAAGCGCGTTAGCCAGACGTGAAGGTAATTTTTGGATCGCTCCACTTACCATCGAGATTGAGCCGCATATTTTCGGTGAGCTTCAACAGAAGGTTGTACTGTTTCATGCGCATTTGCACATGGATGTTTCCATCGAAGTCGATGTAGGAGACATAAGGGCTCTTGGCCAGCAGGAAGCGAGAGTATTTACCTTCACTAAAGACATCATTGAAATCGGTCAGAATGATTTTTCGATCTTCAATGCGGAAAGAGATGTTGCCCATAGCCGGTGAAAGGGCATTGGGGTTGAGGCCCAACCTGCCTAAAATATCGGCTGGGATGGAGAGAAGCTGATTGCCCAGGCCCTCTTTCTTCACCTTCTCAAAGCGCACCATACCACTGCCTGTCAGGGTCTCTAATTTGCTCAAATTGCCGCTGAGATCTTTGATTTCTGCTTGTGGAATCAAGAAGGGGCGCAGCCCTTTTGTGATAGGCTCTTCGCGTTTGAGCTGGCCTAATTTCACATTGTCGATGCGCAGCAGAGGCAGGCGAATCCACCAGTCTCCCGCCGTATCTTTGGCAAACATCAACTGCCCCATGGTCATATGAAGGGCTGGATCAAAGGCTTGGAATTGCTGGATCTGTATGCCCTTCGTATCAAAGAGCACATCTGCGCTCGCATTGGCTACTTGATTGCCTAAGAAGGTAAAATTCTCACCCAGCAATTTGCCTTTGAAGTTGATGAGTTTTGCCATTTTCTTATCAAAGAGGAATGAGCCTCGTAGGCGAAGGCCTGACTGGATACCCCAATCTTTCAAGAAAGTCGCAATCGATGCAGAGACCACCGGTGTTAAGCGGCTGCTATTGGCCAGCGCAAGAGTGCCCGAAAGCTGCTGTACCTGCGCCGTGGCCAGGCCATTCAGGTTGACACCCAAACCGAGCAGCTGCCCCTGCATGCGCTGCACCAGCAGTCCGGCGTCATTCCACACCCAGTCGGTCACAAGCTGATTGGTTGCATCGATGGGCATACCGCCCTGGCTGATCCAGATGCGCCCATCTTTGGGCTCTCCCGATTTCGTCTGCATCCTCACGAGCAGATCAAGTGATGGCAAATGCCAGGTACCTTTAATGTCGACCCCTTCTGAGGCCGCGACTAACTCCAATCCCGCCAGGTCTAGCGTATGCCCATAAAAATGCCATGTCCCATCTGCGGGCTTCATATGAAGCGTCATTTTTTCAGGCGACACTTCCAGCGACATGACTCCCGAGATGCCCCCATCTCGCTGCAGGTCGTTCATGAAAGCAGTCACTGCCGGATCAATCACGTCCGGGAAGAGCTCATCGGCCAGTCCCACCAACTCGCGGAAATAGCCCGTCTTCAAGGCAAAAGAAAAATCCTTAATCTGCACCGTGTCGCCGTCAACACGCACTGCCTTTACCTGCGTTTGCGCCTCCCACAAAATCTGATCCGCGCGACGAATAGCAAAGCTCAGCTTCTCGACACTCAATCCCGTCGCGCTCGCATAGCTCAACGCTACGGGCCCCTGCGATTGCACACGATTGCCACGCAGCGTCACCCCTTCTGTTGCTGCACTCGCCTTCCACGTCACGTCAATGTAGGGAGCTTGCTCGAGTAGATGGGCACTAAAGCTTCCCGTCATGCGCACACGCCCTTGCGGGTTCCATCTGCTCACAAGAGGCTGCCAGCGATCGGCAAAGTCGATCTTCCCTAAGTCCAAATCAAAATCGCTAAAGCTGAGCAATAACTCCTTGCTCTCTTTGTTGTACGCCCCTTGTGTAGTCACAGAAGCACCGGGAGCTGTGATCTCCAGATCTTCCACCAAAATTTGGGCTTTCTGATTAAGGAATCTGCCTTGCGCAGAAAAACCCTTCCACGTCAGTTGCTGCAAATTCCACTCGTCTCGATCCATCACAAGAAGACCGCTTGCTGTGAGCCCCTTGCCCGACATCTGCAGCCGCGCATGATCTGCGGTGTAATCAGCATCAATTTTGAGCTGCCCCTCCATCCCTTCCGTGTATTTTTTGAGGTCAGGAGAATAGTTCCAGAGCGAAAGCAGCGCAGAGAGGTCTCGGCCCACCGTGACCATATTGATGATCGCCTGCCCCTTCAAAGTCTTAATGCCCCATTCTTTGGTAAATAGCGCAGAGTCAAGAAGAAGCCCTATGCCCCCCAAACGGCTCTCATCGGAAAGAGTGAGCTGTAAAGCTCCCTCTTTTTCCTCAATCGTGCCCGCTGCAACGAGATAAGGCGCTCCTTCAAAGGCCGCCTGCACAGAAAAAATCGTATCGGTCTTATCACCCAAAGAGGTGCGCATCGTGGAAGGCAAAAGGGTAAGCGCTAAGCCGTTTAAGCTTACATTTCCGGAAAGAGCCTTGATCTGGGTTGCTTTGTCATCGATGACAACGCTAATGGCCCCATTACTCAATTCGACCTGCTCAATTTTTCCCCCTACTTGGGCAGCATCAACAGCTACTCTCCAATCCAGTTGAGCTCGCTCTTCTCCATAGGGAATAAAACCATTAATGACTACGCCTTCACTGCCTGAAACCGCGTGCCCCGTGAGCGCCTGCTGCAAAAACGCAGAATCACTAAACCGGCGCCCAAAGCTGAGTCCATCTTCCAAACTACCGGTGATCGATTCTGTTGTCACCTGCAGCCCAAACCCCTCCTCTTTCGAAAAGTCGAGCGTCACATCACCGCGCGCACTCATGCCATCAGCCATCGTCTGCACATCGAGTAGGCGCAAGCGTTTTCCTTGCCAAAAAGCGCGTCCATGCGCCTCTTTGAAGTGCAAGTCGGGCTGCGTCTGCATATACGTGCCGCCTACAAAAGGAGCCTTTACATGCATCTCACCACTATAGGGATAGTTGATCAGCCCCTGCCATTTTCCATCTTGGCCCCCACCTACAGACTGCGCTGTAAATTCCCAGCCCGCATTGCCCATCGACATATTTTCGAGAGCAAAACCGGCCTGTAGAGACTCTGCAGTGGCCTTGAGCTTTCCTTTCACAACGCCGGAAGTCGCCAGCTCTGTCCACTCTTTGAGCAGCTCTCCTAGCGGACGAGGCACTGTGAGGTGCTGCGTCTCTACAAAAAGTGTTTTCAGCGCGAAAGCGAGCGAGCCCTGTTCATCCTTTAACAAAGGCAGCTTTACACTCGAGCGAAAGAGCGCAGGAGTTTGTTCATCTCCATCAAAAAAGCAGAAGCCCAAATAACAAGAATCAGGCTTCTTCAGCCCCATCTTACGTTCTATATGTGCCGAGACTCGCACATCTCCTAAATCGGCTCCCTGCCAACCCAAAGAGGCTTCTGACTGCAGCAACAACCCCTTTGGCACAGAGAAGAGCTTGCCGTCATACCGAATTGTTGCTCCTGCAAGCTTTGGAATGGCTCCGTGCGCCGAAAAAAGCGCTACCTGCTCTTCGCCAAAACCGCGGAAATCGAGATTGACATCGAGCCCCTCCATGTTGCCCTGCACACGGAAAGAATCAAGCAGCCCCACATCTGCCTTCATTTGTCCCTGGAGCGCGTTGATCTTCTGCTCGTTGAGCACGAGATGCGCAGCGGAGAATTGCACGTCTCCTGAGTCGATGAAAAGCTGAGTGTACTGCCGATTGACGTGAGCAACAAGACCGCCGTGAATCTGGATATTTTCTCCATCCACAAAGGGCACAGCTAAAGAAAGGCCATCCACACTAAGGTCCTGAGCATCGAGCCCTAGCCGCCAAACTCCTTTACGTCGAAAGGGCTCAAAACTGATGCGTCCATCAAAATGGCCTGCCGTAACACCTAAAGAGGCGGGTGCGTAACGAGCCAAATCAACATCGCGCACTCGCAGCACTACTTGCTGCAAACTCAGGAAAAAAGGGCCGGAAGCATCTTGAATCCAGTTCGTGCGCAACACTTTGGAAAAAGGGGCTTGTGCATTTTCAAAAAGTGTAAAACCCCACTTCTTCCACAAACGCCCCTCGGTCACAGCGGCTTCTTTGCTCAAAACCACTTCCAAATCCATGCCCGAAGAGGCTCCCAGCGCTACTGTAGCGAGCAGTTGCAGACCGCGCGGATTCTTCTCAACGGTTCCGGAAATTGTCACCGCTTCTTGTACCGCCGCAGCTGTTTGTAATCGGCCCGCCTTCAACAAGGAGAGCATATCGCCCCACTTGCCTTGGATGTTGAAGGTCGCGACCGGTTTCTCGCTCTGCATGCCGTTGTAGGAGACATTTCCTTTTAAGCCGGCCAGAGTTCCCGCTAGTTGCGCACTCGACAAACGACCCGACTCAATCGACAACGTCCCTGAAACATCTTCAAAACGCTCTAGGTAACCAAAGGGCTCTTTTGTCTCTACATGAGCCCAAGCCAAATTAGCTCCCTCTAACTGCAGAGCAGCGCGGTCGATGAGAAGAGCGTTGCTGTGTGCATCCAGACGCAGGTGAGCTGAACCTTGTAGCGACTTCGTTGTGCCCTCAAAGAATAGTGAGGGGGCATCAAAGGCGATATTCTCCGCCAGCAACTCATTGACCTCCAAGGTCTGCAGCTGGGTCTTCTCTCCACTCAACAACTCTGTGATGACCAGCTTTGCCGAAACAGTGCCCGATTTAAAATCCATCTGCTGCATGCCGACCAAAGATTCACTAAAGGTCTTTGTCAGGGCATATTCTCGAGGGCCGATGTGGTCAAGCTGCACATCAATGCGTCTCTTGTCTTGCACCAAACGCGCTTGAGCCCGAATTGCTACGGGTTTGGGTTGATCTGTATCGAGCAATAAAGAAAGTTTTGTGGGCTGATCTTCACCAAAGGGATGCTCAAAGGAAAAACGAAAGGGGCTCTTCGACTTGTCGCTGAATTGAATCTTTCCTTGCAGCAAAGCTTCTATGTCTGCCGGCAGCTGCTCATTGACGGAAAAAGTGCCCTGCACACCCTCTGCAGACCAGAGATCGCCGACAATCCCGGCAGATTCAAGATTGACGTGCACCTTTGTTCCCGCAAAAAGATTGGGGAGAAACTCATTCTCGTCCCAGGAAAGGGCCTGAGGAAAAGCGACGGGAGCCATGGTGAGGGTCATTTTCGGCAACTTCGCTTCCATCGCAAACTGGCGATACGTAACGACTAGATCTTCAACGGTGACTGTGCCCCCAAAGACCGGTTGAAAGGCATTTTTGGGCGTCTTAAAAAGAAGAAGGCCCGATGCCGTCCCCGACTGCACAGAAAAGGGAGAAGGCACGGCTGCAAAAAAGCAGCTCAACGCATTGGCATCAGCAGCGGGAAGTTGCTCTAACTTCAGCGCTGCATCAATGGTTGTACCCCGATCTTTGATGGCCAGTTGCAGCTGTGAACCCTCGTCTCCAAGAGCCAACGTTCCGGCTGCACTACCCCCGCCAATCGTCATGTCGATGTTGATTGCCTTATGCCAAACTCGGTCCGCCCCTTCGTCAAGAACCAGCGTACCATTTTGTAAGACAAGGTGCGTGGAAACGCGGAAGATATTGAGAGGACCCCACCAAGAAGACTCCCTGTCTTGCTTTTCTCCCGCCTCTGGGCAAGCTGAAAGGGCGATATTGGGCTCTTTCAACTGCAGATCAAGAGCAAACGTGCGATGCCATAGATCGAGTGAGAAGTTGGTGACCACCTTTTCCGAAGCAACGGCGAAAACAAAGGGGGGCTGCCCTTTTTCCAGCAGCAAGTCATGAAAGACTACACCCTCTTCGCCCCACTCTACCTTGCTGTATGTCAGTTCTGCACCATAACTACTCGATAAGGTGCTCTCTAAAACAAAGGGAAGCCAGCGGTGCAGGGTTAAATATGCACCTAGGGCACACGCTGCGATAAACGCGGCAATCCAAAGCAACCACTTCATCACGCGTTTCATCTAATTACAGGGAGGCTCCGTTAATAAATCATCGATCTCTTTTGGTGCACGTACTTGGATGGTGTAGAGCCATCCTGCATGCTCAGGATCTTCATTGATCAGCCGCACATCACTGCTACCTACTGCCATGACTACCCCCGAAAGAGGAGTATAGATGTCGATGGCTGCTTTCGTCGATTCCAAAACAGCGATCTGCTCTCCTCGCGCTACATGCTGTCCCACCTTTGGCAAGGAAAGAAATACGATATCCCCAATGCGCTCTTTAGTCTTTGCGCACAGACCGACAGTGGCCTGCCCGCCCTCCATTTCTACCCATTCACTGCTTTCTGTATAGAGTCTCATTGGAGCACCTGGAGTTTCGCTTCTGCTTTGAGTGCCCTTATCAGCGCCTCTTTTTTTGCACAGGCGCCACCTCGGGCAGTGGCCACCATAAGGTAGGGGTAGAGCTGATCATCCAGCCCCGCCTTTCCTATCGTCTGCCCCTCGACCAGCTCCACAGTTTTGCGCCGCAGCAGGGAAGAGTTGCTGCCCAGCTGCCCCACAAAGCGCATCTTTGCCGCATACTGTTCTTTAGAGCACTTCAGCTGCGGCTTCCAGGGCAGACCCGCATCGGCTGCAGCCTTCAACGTATCTCTGATCACCCCACTATATTTCTTGCGCGCCACTTCTAGCTTCTGCTGCGGAATCAATCCCGCCGCATAGGCCTCTTCGAAAGGCACAGTATAAGCCGTGACCTCGCCTACCTCTTCGATGCGGTAATACGTATTATTATCAAAGCTCACCTCTTGCGGCTTCCACGTAAATTCCACTTTGTTCTTTAGCCCTTTCAACATATAGGCACGCAGATCAACCCACTTGCTCTCGGCGCGGTCGAGTGCCTTGGCGAGCCACACAGGATTGGTGCGGACCATCTCATCGCGGTCCATCTTGGCTTCTAAAACAGCGCGCAGCGGAATCTGCTCTTTGGCCTCCGCCAGAGTCACCTCTTTCATGCGCACGCGCGCGCTCTTGACCCGCAGGGGCTGATAGGACTCATAAGCATAGAGCGCCTCTTCACTGGGCAGCCGCACGCTACACTCGATACGTTCTGCCATCTGATCGGCAAAAAGCGCATCATCGACCACCACGGCCTCTTCCGCCTTCGCTAGCAACTTTTTTGCCAAATCCAATGCCCGGCGAGCTGGCTCTGTCTCGCGGCTGACTACTGCCAATGCCTCTGCCTTTTCCGCGAGACGAAAAACGGCCTTTGCGGCCTCCTCCATCAGGTGCGGCCCCATCCAGTCATAGACATCGCGGTACCCAAAAATCGCCGGCGCTGCCGTACAGTGCACACCACACTCCGCATCGATTGCTTGCCGCCCCAGCACAAACCCGAGCAACTCGGGACTGAACTTCTGCTGCATCGAAAAGAGTGCCATGTGTGCCGCTACTCTCTCTCCCACATCTTTGCTCGACTGAAAGATCTCTAGCGCTTGAGGAATCTCCGGCGCCGCCTTCTGCCAGACATTCATCGCACTAATGCTGCTGTTTTCCGGATGCACAAAGGGCTTCCACGCCCCTTGCCGCTCAAACCTGGGGCCTAAGTCCGCACACACCCCATCCCACCAATGGGCCAGTGCTACCTGCCCCAAAAAGCCCGTGTCTACTAAGTCGGTGGTGAAAAATTCGTCTCGCGCTAGAAGGGCAGTCATTGCTGAAAGGTCCTTCTTCAAAATCGGCCCGGACTCCTCAACCTCATCAGAAGTCATTAAAGCTGAGTAGGTTCCAAAAAAGGAAAAGCTGATAATGATGATGATCGCGAGGAAAATAAAGAAGTATTTCTGGTGTTTTCGAAGCCACTGGAGCATAAGCTGGTACTAGAATTCGTTAATTCCAGGAGAGTCTACCACATGAGCCAAAAAAATAAGGAAAAACTCAAGAAACCGGTCGGACGCGAATTTCAAGACGAGCGGGGCGACACTCATGGCACTGAGGCAAAAACCACCAAACACGAAGCGATCGTCACCGTTGGTACGAAGGGCGGCCGCAATTTACGCGGTCGCAACTAAAGTTTTAAAATGCCGTCGTAATCAGGCGAAGGCAGAGACATCGACCGCGACAATCGATCTGGCGAGAACCTTTCCTCGAAAATTTCTGGCCCATCCACGAAAAAGCGTAAATGTCCTCCCAAAGCGGGTGCAAAGCTAATCCCGAGGTCGTCTGCCATTATAGCAATCTCTAGCTGGCTGGATTTCCCATCTACTCCAATCCCCAGACGGTTTTCCCCAAGGTCACTGGAAAGTGCTTCAAAAACACCTTTTATATTTGGACGCTTTCCACCCCACATGAGCTCGCGGATTTTTGCAATCACCGCGCGCGGCACATCCGGCATCCAGGCAACATCGGGCTTAAATCTCGATTCTCCTCGAGACACACGGTCTACCATTTTGGCAACCGAGGCAGTGGAGACATGGGCATAACTACGAACAGAAAGCGACATAACGAGGGAGAGAGTCTACAACGCTCTCTCCCTTATTGGCAATCAATTGCTCGCGGCAGCCAGTGCTGCTTCCGGCACAAATCGCAGGGTGTCCTGATCGAGAACAACCTGGAAGTGGCGTGGGTCAGCGACAGTGGGTGCTCGTAGAATGATTTCGGCGAGCTGATCCTCGAGATACTGTTCGACCGTGCGTCGCATAGGACGCGCGCCCATCTCGGGCTGGAAGCCTTTCTGGACGAGGAAATCGACGGCCTCTTTGGTCAGCTCGAAGGTGATTTTCTTGCGCGCCAGTCGTTTTTGCACCTTGGCGATTTCGAGGAAGACCACCTTTTCCAGCGCAGCTCTGTCGAGCGGACGGAAGATCACCAGATTGTCCAAGCGGTTGACGAACTCGGGCTTGAGCTGCTTTTTGACAGCTGCTTCGATCTTCTCGCGGATCGCGCCATATTCGAGCACCGCGCCTGTCTTGGCACCAAATCCCACCTCTTGGCTCTTGCGAATCAGGTCAGCACCTAAGTTCGAGGTCAAGATGATGATCGTATTGCGGAAGTCAATCTTGCGACCCACAGAGTCGGTCAGACGCCCCTCTTCTAAGATCTGCAAAAGCAAATCCATCACGTCGGGATGGGCCTTTTCAATCTCGTCAAAGAGCACAACGGCATAGGGACGCTGACGCACCTTCTCCGTAAGCTGTCCACCCTCATCATGGCCCACATATCCCGGAGGCGAGCCCGTCATGCGGCTGACGGCAAACTTCTCCATGTACTCGGACATGTCGACTTGAATCAGCGCATCTTCACCGCCAAACATCTGGATGGCCAATTGGCGCGCCAAATGGGTCTTACCGACCCCTGTGGGCCCGAGGAACATGAAGGCACCGATGGGACGCTGCGGATCTTTGATGTCGGCGCGGCTTCTGCGGATAGCGCGGCAAATCGTGGAGATCGCATCGTCTTGGCCCAAAATGGCCTCTTTGAGCGTCTCCTCGAGTTTCAGCACCTGCGCTGTCTCTGCCTCTGTCAAACGACTGACCGGCACACCTGTTGTGCGCGATACCACCTCTGCCACATCCTCTTCATCGACGATGACTTGGTGTTCTTCCTTCTGTGAATCCCACTCCGTCTTCACCTGCGTGAGCTTGTCGCGCAAATTCTTCTCATCATCGCGCAACCGAGCCGCCTTCTCATATTCCTGGCGCGCAATCGCCTCTTCTTTAGCAATGCGGGCCTGCTCAATTTCCTCTTCCAATTTCGAAAGATCAGAAGGCTCACTCATCGCCGAGATGCGCGCCTTAGCGCCTGCTTCATCGAGAAGGTCAATGGCCTTATCGGGCAAAAAGCGCCCGTGAATATAGCGCTCCGACAGCGTTGCAGAGGACTTCATCGCCGCTTCGGTGTAATGCACCTTGTGATGCTCTTCGTACTTCTTCTTCAGTCCGTCGAGAATCTGAATGGTCTCATCCACGCTCGGCGGATTCACAATCACCTTCTGGAAACGGCGCTCTAAAGCAGCATCCTTCTCAATATGCTTTCTCCACTCATCGTGAGTCGTTGCACCAATGCACTGCATCTCGCCGCGTGACAACGCAGGCTTCAAAATGTTGGAGGCGTCAATGGCCCCTTCAGCAGCTCCTGCGCCCACAATGGTGTGCAGCTCATCGATGAAGAGCAGAATGTTGCCATGCTTTTTGATCTCATCCATCACCGCTTTGATGCGCTCTTCAAACTGCCCGCGGTACTTTGTGCCCGCAATCATCAATGCCAAATCGAGCGATATCAGCTTCTTCTTGCGCAGATTTTCCGGCACTTCTCCCCGCACAATGGCCTGTGCGAGCCCTTCGACAATCGCCGTCTTACCCACACCTGCTTCACCAATGAGTACAGGGTTGTTTTTGCGTCTGCGGCAGAGAACGAGAATCAACCGTTCCACTTCCTTCTTGCGCCCGATGACGGGATCCATCTTGTTCTCGCGCACCATCTCCGTCAGGTCGTAGCCATACGCCTTCAGCGCAGGCATCTTCTCCGCTGCGTGAGAGGTCTTTTCTCCCGAAGACTTTGAAGACATCGGACCCACTGAACCGAGCCCCGCACCGGCCAGTGGAGGTAGTTGCAAATTGAATCCTTCGAGCTCTTTCAAGATCTCTTTGCGCACTTCCTTCACGTTCACGCTCAAGTTCTCTAGCACCTGCACAGCAACGCCGTCGCCTTGACGCAACAGTCCGAGCAGCAAATGCTCCGTGCCCACATAGTTGTGATTAAGAGAGGCCGCCTCTTCCAGTGAGTGTTCAAAAACTTTTTTGACACGGCCCGTCAGTGCTGGTTCACCGAAGACTTGCAGCTCGGGTCCGAAGCCCACCAAACGCTCCACCTCTTGTCGCACTGTTTCGTAATCGAGGTTCAAGTTGCGCAAGACGTTCACAGCAACGCCTTGACCCAACTTCAACAGGCCGAGCAACAAGTGCTCTGTGCCGAGATAGTTGTGGTTCAAACGCTGCGCCTCTTTCTTGGCCAGTTTGATCACTTGCTTAGCACGGTTGGTGAACTTGTCAAACATAGTGTATAATTCCTCTGAAAATCCCAACGATATCATGTCTCTCCAAATTGTCGAGTCCCGAGCAGCCGAAAGCAGTCAAGCCATTATGGATCAGGACTTTGCGCTTCTTACAGCAGCACAGCCCACTCTCCATCTATATAGTTGGCCCACCCCCACTGCCTCCTACGGCCTGTTGGTGAAGCCCGAGGAGTTCCTCTATCTGGACAAAGTAGCGGGCCGCATCAGTTTAGCCAAGCGCCCTACCGGCGGAGGCATTCTCTTCCACCTCACTGACCTCGCCTTTTCTCTCGTCCTGCCTGCGGACCAAATTCCCGACAGCTCTCTGGCGTGCTACGCGCTCATCAACCAGAAAGTCGCCTCTCTCCTCTCGCGTCTCTTTGGCTTAGAGCTCTACGCTGCGGATGAAAACCAAGATGGTCGCGGACGCTTCTGTATGGCGAAGCCCACCGTCTACGACATTCTCTGGCATGGTGGCAAGCTCGTCGGCGCGGCGCAGCGACGTACAAAAAAGGCACTGCTTCATCAGGGAACCATCTCTATCTGTGCACCACCGTGGGAGCTCATCGATGAGCTCGTGCACCCCGAAATCGCCTCCGCCATGCGGCAGACGTCCCGCTTTTTGACTACAGCGGAGCACCTCACAGAATATCGTGAGTTAATCGAAAATGGCTTAAAGGGTCTGTTCTAAGTCGCGGATTGTTTCAAGCAAACGCTCTTTGGGCGGACGCGAATGAAGCAGCGCGACCATCTCAGGGCGGCTGCTCAGGTGGGCAATTTTTGCTAGCAGCCGCAGGTGGCTGATGTCGTCGAGGGCAAAGAGGAAAAAGAGCGTGTGGACCGGTTTGCCGTCGAGAGCGCCCCAGTCAATGGGTTCGTCAGGGAAGACGATGGCTACCACATCCGAGGGACCGCGCAGAATAAAATCGCGCGTGTGAGGAACGGCAATGCCGTGGCCGAGCGCGGTGGGCATCATCGCCTCGCGGTCCAGCAGCATCTCAGCGACCATCTCGCTGTCAAACTTGAGGCGCTGGCCCAGCTGCTCCATCGTGGAGCGAATGATCTGCTCCTTGCCCTCGCCCTTCATCTTCTCAAAAACGCCACCATGGTGCAGCGCACGAAAGAGACTATAGGCCTCGCTTCCTTTGGTCTGAGCACTCTTGGCGGGCTGCTCGTCTTGCTCGAGATGTTGGCGGACGATCCAGTCCTCAATCTCAACGCGGCTAAAGCGGTAGGAGCGGTTCAGGCGATAGGAGGGGATCTTGCCCTCCTCGATCCAATGACGCACCGTTGCCACCGAAACGTTCAGTAATTCTGCTACGTCTTCAACTCTTAAGTCCACTGGCGGCCTCAACCATAGCGGTCAATATCGACTCTTCTGAGGAAAGCTGCAACAGTTTTTTGCGAATCTCTTCCCTCTTAATTAGAAAAGTTAGTTCAGAAAGAATTTGAAGGTATTCTGTTGGTTTTGATTTAGGGCCGGCAATGAGAAAGGCGAGGCGCACAGGCACTTGGTCAATGGCCTGCCATTCCACCCCCTCTTTCATCACTCCGAGAATGAGGAAAAAGTGGTCCAGTTCGTCCAATTTGGCATGCGGGATAGCGACAGAAAAGCCTACGGCGGTTGAAATCAGCTGCTCTCTTTGCAGCACTGCTTTCAGCAGCGCCTCTTTGCGAGCCGGCTCGAGACGCGCGCGCGCGACTAACTGCTGAAGGACCTCTTCTCTTGAAGAACCGTCCAGCAACACCACCTGAGCCTCTTTGATCAGCTTCTCAATCATTGCAAACCGGAATGGCCAAATCCCCCACTACTGCGTGCTGTCTCTGCCAGCTCCTGCAAACGCACAAACTTCGCGTGCACTACGGGAGCAACGACCATCTGCGCAATGCGCATGCCGGGTTCGATGACAAAGGGTTGCGTGCCGTGGTTAATCAAAATTATTTTTACCTCGCCGCGGTAATCCGAGTCAATGGTTCCTGGAGAATTGAGCACAGTGAGCTGATGGTTGAGAGCCAAGCCGCTGCGCGGACGGATCTGCACTTCGTATCCTTTGGGGATCTCCAATCGCAAACCAGTCGGGACTAAACAGCTGGCTCCAGCAGCCAATGTCAGCGGTCCGGGAAGATCAGCGCGCAAGTCAGCGCCTGCTGCCTCATGCGTCCCGTAGCTGGGAAGTTGTGTCGATTCGTCGGCGAGTACGCCAATGGTGAGTTCTTTATGCGCCATGAAAAGAAGTGTATAGGTAGTTTAGGAGTTTGACTAGTACCTCTTTAAGCTCTTGCCTCGAAGCAATGGTGTCCACCATTCCATGGTCGACCAAAAACTCCGACTTCTGCGCCCCTTCGGGCAGCTTTTGCTTGATCGTCTGCTCGATCACGCGCGGTCCTGCAAAGCAGATCAGCGCGCCCGGCTCGGCGACAATCACATCCCCCAGCGAGGCAAAAGAGGCAGTAACTCCGCCAGTAGTTGGGTTTGTCAAAACAGAAATATAGGGCAGCTTTGCTTCTGCAAGGCGGGCCAGACCGGCCGAAGTCTTAGCCATCTGCATGAGCGAAAGCACCGACTCCTGCATGCGCGCGCCGCCGGAAGCAGAGAGAATGATCAGGGGCAAGCGCTGAGCAATGCAGTACTCAATCAAACAGCAGATGCGCTCACCCATCACGGAGCCCATCGAGCCGCCCATGAAGTTGAAGTTCATGATAGCCAGGCCCGTCTTGATGCCTCCCATCTTTGCGGTTCCCACCGTAATGCTCTCATCCGAGCCCGACTTTGCTTTCGCATCCGCCAAACGCTTCGGGTAGGGTTCGCTGTCGACAAACCCGAGGGCATCGAAGGGCTGCACCTCTTGGAACATCTCCTGAAAGGTGCCCGCGTCCGTCAATTGCGCAATGCGCTCTCCTACCGTAGTGCGGTAGTGCCAGTTGCACTTGGGGCAGCAGTTCAGGTTATCGCCCAGCTCCTTCGTGTGAATCAGCTCATGACACTGTGTGCACTTGATCCACCCACTAAAACCCTCTTTCTTGGGGTTGTCGGGATTGATCTTGGGCTTGTCGCGATTAAAGAGCCCCATAACGCTGCTCTACATTTTTCCAATTGATGATCTGCCAAATCGCCTTCACATAGTCGGCGCGCACGTTTTTGTACTGCAGATAGTAAGCATGTTCCCACACATCGATGCCTAGCAGCGGCACTAAGTTTTGCGTGACCACCGGATCTTGGTTTGATGTGGTGACAATCGCGAGACGCTTTGTCGCTTTGCGATAGCCCAGCCATGCCCAGCCCGATCCTTGGATCGCCGTTGCCGCAGCTGTAAACTTATCGATGAAGGCTTGCAGAGATCCAAATTGCCCCTCAATGGCTTTGAGCAGCGCGCCTGAGGGCGGCACAAACTGTGCCTTAGGGCACAAGTTCGTCCAGAAAATCGAATGGTTGATATGACCGCCGCCATTGAAGCGAATCGCCGGCTCGAGTGCAATCTGCCCCTCCAGATCGGCCTTAGCATAAGCCTCCAGCGCCGCGTTCAAGTTGTTGACATAGGCTTGGTGGTGCTTGCTGTGATGCAGCTTCATGATCTCCGCGGAGATCACAGGCTCTAATGCTTCATACGCATAGGGCAGTTCGGGTAGCTGGTATTGAGCCATGAAGTTCTTCCTCTGTAATAGGTCCTAAAGACCTGAACTTGATTGTGTTGGGCACGTGCACAAAGTTCTCCCGAAAGCCTCTCACACACGAGGGGCTGGTCAAGAAAACCTCATCGAAGCTTTGCAGCTCCGGCACGGTTTCAAGTTTTTGGGTGACAGTATCATAAAGGACAAAGTCGGAAAAGTCGAGTTTGAGTGCCTCTAGTGCCTGCACAATCACGGGCCGCGCGAGCGCAGAGTGCGGATAAAAAATACGTTTTCCTCTCAAATCCAACGACTTAAGAAGCTCTACCACCCCTTCAGCGGTCTCTTGTTCAGCGACATGGACGCGCCTGCCTGGAAAGGAGGCAGCGGTGGCGCGCCCGACGGCGATGATCTCCTGTTCTCCGGGCGGCAGGAATTGCGCAATCTGTTTCGAGGTGGCGATGATGTGCGAATAGGGCGACAGATCGGGCGGGGGCGCACGCTGCACAATGCGGATGACGGGGCAGTGTGTGACCGGCTTTGGGTAGCGTGTGGGATCAAGGCCGAGAAAGAGGGTGCGGCGTCGCACATCAAGCGCGGCAAAGGGTTCGCTCTCACCGCTGCGCACCACAATAGCAAGCTGCCCTTGTAGCGGCGTGGTCTCTCCCTCCAGGCGTCTGCGCGGTATCTCCAGCTTGAGACGCAGCAGCGCCGCTTCCGGCACCACCAGCGCATCGATGTCGCGACGCGCCAGCCGCTCACCAATCGTCCCGCGCAGGTCAACGGGTTCGAAGTCGCCGATCAACGCACGCACCGCTTCAATGCGGCGCGCGGAAGTCACCCCCACGCGCCGAATCGGTTCTCGATGCACGACCAAACTGTCAGCGGGATCTACACCTTGTGTGATCGCGGCAATCTCTAACCCTCTTGGCAGCTCTGGAAGATCTTTCGCGGAGTGAATGGCAGCATCAAAATGCCCTGCCAGCAGCCCCTCGTCCAACTCGCGCGTGAAGAAATCGCTCTTACCGAGTGTCTGCAGCGATGTGGTGCGATCGCGATCACCCACCGTCTCCACCCACTGCACAGCAAATTGCGTCCGCGCATCAAAGTAGCGCATGGCCTCCAGCACCTCAGCCACCTGCGCACGCGCCAGCGGTGAGCCGCGCGAGCCAACGCTATAGCAGGACATCGATTGCCTCTTCCACAAAGTCGATCCCTTTCGTGCGGATCTTATCAGTGGAGAAACCTTCCAGGTTCTTTTTCGGACAGAGCGCGCAGGAAAAGCCCATGTGGATGGCCTCTTTCAAACGAGATTCGAACTTAGAGACCGAGCGCACTTCGCCGCCCAGGCCCACTTCACCGATCACGACAACTTCGGGATGAATGGGCCTACAGGTCATCGAGGAGGCGATGGCGAGCAAGACGCCGAGATCAACAGCAGGTTCGGAAATCTTGAGACCGCCTGCGACAGAGACGAAGACATCGCGCTGAAAGAGTGGATAGCTGAGGCGCTTTTCTAGCACAGCGAGCAGCAAAGCGAGACGGTTAGAATCAATGCCCGTACAGCGCCTGGAGGGCGTTTGGAAGATCGACTGACTGACCAGCGCCTGTACTTCAACGAGAATGGGCCGAGAACCTTCAAGCGTTGGAATGATGACGGAGCCGGGGTTGTTCAGCAGCCGCTCCTGCAAGAAAAGCTCGGAGGGGCTCTTCACTTGCACCAGACCTGTCTCTGCCATCTGAAAGACGGCCACCTCGTCGACGCCGCCAAAGCGGTTCTTCACCACACGCAAGATGCGCAACTGGTGCTGGCGATCTCCTTCGAAATAGAGAACCGTATCAACCAAATGCTCAAGCACCTTTGGTCCTGCAATCTCGCCGCTCTTCGTGACGTGACCGATGAGGATGACGCTGATACCAAAGCTCTTGGCTAAGTGCATGCACTCTACGGCACACTCGCGCACCTGCACGACAGAGCCAGGCGCAGAGGGGATCTCGGGCTTGTAGATGATCTGAATCGAATCGATGATGAGAATATCGGGCTTCAGCTGACGCGCTTGTTCCTGAATGACGGCAAAGTTCGTCTCACTCAAAATGAGCATGTCGCTTTGAATGCCCAGTCGTTTTGCCCGCAGCGATATCTGTGCGGCTGATTCCTCGCCGGCAATGTAGAGTACGCTGGCTTTGCTCTCCGCTGCCATCTGTAGCAGCAGCGTCGACTTGCCAATGCCGGGCTCTCCGCCCACAAGCGTGAAGGAGCCGGGCACCAGGCCGCCGCCGATCAAGCGATCCACCTCTTCGATGCCCGTCAGCATGCGCCTGGGTTCTTCCAACGCCACTTCGCTCAACTTCTGCGGCTTGTTGCTCTTGCCCGAATTCACGAAACGGGCAATGGCCTCCTGCACCTCTTCCTGCAGCGTATTCCATTCCAGACAGGCGGGACACTGCCCCGCCCACTTGGGTTGGTTGTGACCGCACTCAACACAGGCCCAGTTCAGTTTTGTTTTAGCCACTCTAGAGCCTCCCTTGCCGCCTGCGATTCCGCCTGCTTCTTCGACGAGCCCATGCCTGTGCCAATCGACTTGCCCTGAATCATCACCGCCACATCGAACTGTTTGCTGTGATCAGGGCCACTCTCTTGCAGCACTTCATAGACCGGCGTTTCCTGAAACTTCTTCTGACAATAATCCTGCAGCTCCGCCTTCCAGTTGGTCTTCGGAGCGCGCACATGCCCCTCTAACTCTCCGTGGAAATGCTTCATGACAAAGACCCTGGCCGCCTCAAAGCCGCCGTCGAGAAAGATCGCCGCCACCACCGCTTCGAAGAGATCGGCCAAAATGCTGCGCCGCCCGCGCTCCGAGCTGCGCCACTCCCCCTTTCCGAGCAGCAGATAGTGCTCTAAGCTCAGCTTGGTCGCAAAATGGGCGCAGGTCTCCGCCTCCACAAGCGCCGAGCGCAATGAGGAGAGCACCCCCTCTCGCTCGTCGGGAAGGGTCTGGTAGAGCCAGTCAGCAATGATGAGCCCCAGCACCGAATCGCCCAGGAACTCCAGCCGCTCATTGGGCTCTTTGACCACCCTCTGGTTCTCATTGACGAAGGAGGGGTGGGCAAAAGCTTGGACCAAATGGGAGCGGTCCTGGAAGCGGTAACCTAGCTTTTCCTCGATCTGAGAGAGCTGTTGTTGAAATTGTTCAAAGGTTATGGGCATAATACCTGGGATGAAATGGATCATTTCACCTGAGCAAAACGATTTTTTCCAAACTAATGGTTATCTTTTACTAAAAGAGGCCGTTAAAGTCTCAACAGATGATCCCATCCAGTTTCTACGCACTCGCACTATCTCGCAAGCCATTGGTGCTCTGCTGCGTAAAAGCCCCATTCGCTTCGTCGCCTCCCGCCTCATCAATGAAAAGTTCGGCTTTCCCAATCACATCGAAACCGGATTTGCCATCCAAGGCCTCCTCGGCGGCCTGCTCATCTCCCCCGAAAGCGGCGACCTCTTCTTCTTCCACATCGAATTGCCCGGCGACCAAATGCCCAAGGGCCGCTGGCAGATGATCCTCCTCGGCGGCGACAGATGCGTCATCCTCCACAACCCCCGCGACCCCATCTACAAAGCCCTCAAAGCCCAAGGCTACCACCAGGGCGACTTCCTCAAACAGTCCACCCACCCCATTATCTACCGTTAAAATTGTTCCACGGACACTTTTGGCGATATCGATCTTATGGCCAATGAGTTAAGTGCCGTGGAACATGAGTTATCGACAATGTAAAACCGGTTTTACATTTGGAAAAAACCTTGTTCCACGGCAGTTAACTGGCTGATGATGAGCGAGATATCGCCAAAAGTGCCCGTGGAACAATTTAGAGGAAACGGAGGAGGCCAGTTTTGGGGGCAACGGGCAGCTGCCACTGCCTGAGTAGCTCGTGTAGTTTGCCGGAGACTGTGAGTTCTTCGAGGCGGTCGTTGAAGGTGTCGATCAGTTCGGCGTTCTCTTCGAGGGTGACGAGGCGCAGGCCTTCGTCGGTGAGAGGGCCGAGGGAGATTTGGAGCTGATTGGCGTAGATGTCGGTGATGTAGGCGGCAGCGGCGATGCGAGAAAGGACGACGGCGTCGACACGGTCGGCAAGGAGGTCTTGGAGCGCGGCGACGGAGTCGGTATAGGTCACTAAGTTGATGTGAGGGTTTTGCGACATGATGAGCGTGATGGTGTCGGAGCTGAATTCGGCGGCGACGATGCGGTCACTGAGGTCAGCGAGGGATTGGACGTGGGCGCCGGTGCGGGTGACGACGACAGGGCCGGTGAGAAGATAGGGTTTGGAAAAGCGGTAGACGCCGGTCCACTCGACCGAGGGGTTGAGGGTCGTCATGATGGCGTCCCACTTGTGCTGGTCGAGGCCACTGCGGAGGTAGTCGGGGCCGGAGCTGGAGAGCTCAGCACGGATTTTCATTGCACCTAAGAGAGCGTCGGAGAAACCGGTGACGTTGGCTTCGCGGCCATAGAAGTTATCGGGGTACCAGCTGGTGTCGCGCCCAATCTTCCATGTAGGCCCTGAGCCTGTGCAGGCGAACAACAATACTAATAAGCCGAGAATGAGGCGCATAGGGTCGATCTTAGTCGAAAGGCGGCGTCGATGCAATCATTGACCCCAACGCCGGTATAGGCCGCTCCCAGCAGGTGGACCTTAGCAGGCAGATTGAGACGGCGCACCTGCTCGAAATAGCCCAGCTCATACTGCGGGATGGCCTCGTGAGCGCGGAAGCGATCAACGACGTCGGGGCTCTGCGTCATGCCCAGGATGTCCCGCGCCGACTCGAACGCGACATCGCGGCCCCTCATCATAAAGGTGACGCTCTGGGGAGAGTTGAAGGTCGCTCCAAGAAGAGAGCTGCCCTCTTTCGAAGGAACAAGGAAGCCGAAACCCTCTACTTTGAGTCGCTCTCTCTTCCAGCAGAGCGTCACGAGATCCAAAGATTCCCGCTTGCCGATGAGCGGCGGTGTCCAGATGACGGCGTCATAGCCGCGGACTGTATCGTCGATCATCAGACGGCTGCCTTGGATAAGGCGCGCCTCCTTGCCATACTCGATCCACACGCGCGCCTTCAGCGCCTCCACCAAACTCTTCATGCCTCCGGGGAAACGGACGAGATGGTGCGGCGTGCGCTCTTTGATCATCCCTTTGATGAGCGAGCCATAGCGCTGCTCAAGCGCTTTGAGCTTTGGAAAACAGTCACCAAAAGAGAGCAGCTCCTTGTCGCCGCCAAAAATCCCCATCACCATCGGATCAACCAGCTCCTCCGTCGCCCTTTCGCCAAAATGACGACGCGAGAAAGCGCCGATGCTCTCCTCATAATCCACCGGTTTGCAAAAGAGATCCTTGAGCAGCCCGGGATACTTCCAGAGGGCGATTTTATGCAGACGACCACCGCGGTAGATGTAGCGCCTTTGCGGCGGCAGAACTTCGAGCGCTAAGCCCAGTTTCTGCGCCAGCTCTGTAAGCGTGTCGCTCTGCCGCAAGATGCGCGGACCGCGCTCAATCAAGAACCCCTCTTTCTCGACCGTGTCGATCCAGCCACCTGCACGGTTGCTTTTTTCAAAGACCGTGACGTTGGCGTGCTCTGACAGGAGAAAGGCTGCAGTGAGTCCCGCAATGCCTGCGCCGACAACGGCGACGTTATATGGCTCGCGAATAGTGTCCATGGTCCAAGTACTGATCGTAGCGGCTAGCAATGTGACGAATGAGGAGCGCGCCCAACTCTGTGGCCTCCAAACGATCCGCGTGCAGCAAGCCCTTTTCCACCAGATCGCCCAGCTCGGCGTGCGGCATCTTCTGCCCCCACACCGCTTCGAATTCTGCAGAGTCGATGGCGAAATCGCACATCCACTTATGGATGATCCACTTGCGCATTTGGTCCTCGCGCGACAGGCGCAAGCCGCGCACAACAGGCAGCTGCCCGCTGCGCACGAGTGCGTAATAGTCGCCCAGCTCCTTCACGTTTTGCGTGTAACAGCCCGACACAAAGCCGATTGACGTTACGCCCAAACCGATCATATCTTCTGCCAAGCGCAGCGAATAGCCCTGGAAGTTGCGCTGCAGCGCTTTGTTGCCGAGCGCGATGGCAATCTCATCATGGGCTCGAGCAAAATGGTCCATGCCGATGGCGACATAGCCCGCCTCGATCAGCCGCTTGCGCGCGTTTGCGTAGATGGCGAACTTTTCGTGCGTGTCGGGCAGCTGCTCTTCGCGGATGGCCTTCTGATGGGCTTTCAGCCACGGCACCTTGGCGTATGAGAAGAGCGCGATGCGGTCGGGGCTGAGGGCGATGACATCCTCGATGGTCTGCGCAAAGGTGGTCGTCGTTTGCAGCGGCAAACCGTAGATGAGGTCCATGTTGATGCTGGAGAAACCGGCGCCCCGCGCCTCGTGAAAGGCGCGCGTTGTCATTTCGAGCGTCTGATTGCGGCGCACAGCGCGCTGTACGTCATCGTTGGTGTCTTGCACGCCGAAGCTGATGCGGTTGAAGCCGAGGCTCTTCAAGAAAGCGGCGCTCATTGAGGTGCGTGGATCTACTTCGATGGACACCTCGCCGTCTACAGGACCGATGGCGCACATGATTTGCGCCAGCTGCCCCTCGGTAAGCTCCGTGGGCGTGCCGCCGCCAAAGTGGAGCTGGCGGATGTTGCGTCTGCCCACCATCGCGATTTCGGCGAGAAGCGCGTCGACATATTCCTGCTTGCGGTCCTCGCGGCGGTTAAGCACCACGCTGCAACCACAGTAGAGACACATCGAGCGGCAAAAAGGGATGTGCACATAGACGGAGACGGGCTTGTCGCCTACTTGTGCGAGGGCGGCGGGATAATCGGTGAAATCCTTCCACGCAGGAGCAGTGGGATAACTTGTGTAGCGCGGGATCGGTAGATTAAAGAGCTCGAGATCCATATTCCTTTACAAAAGAAACAAGCTCTTGCGCTGCGGAGAGAGGCGTTGCTGGCAGCACACCCGCGCCCAGATTAAAGACGAAGTCAGGACGTCCACGCATCTCATCCAAAATTGCTTTTGCCTTCTCTAGGTGAGTTCCATCCAAAAGCGACGTTGCATCGAGGTTGCCTTGCACAGCGCGCTGCACCTGCGAGAGCGGCACGGTTTGATCTACGCCGATGACATAGCCTTCGGGGATGTGGTGGATGCGCTCACCTAAATTGCGCGCGTAGAAGACAAGAGGGATGTCTACTTGTTCGCGCACTTTGCGCAGAAACTGCAGCGTGCGCACGAAGATCTCATCGCTCGCTTTAGCAACAAAGCTGTCGAAGATCTGCAGCACCTGCACACCTGCCCTCACCTGCATCTGGATGTACTGTAGCGTCGCCTCTTCGATTGCTTCGAGATGGTCTATGGAACCATAGCTGGCAACGGTGTAGGGTCCGCCCACAAAGCCGATCAGCGGAACACTGAGTTGTGCTCGCAGCCGCTGAATCGCCCGCGTCTGAAAGTCCCACACGGCAGGAGTTTTCATACGAACGGGCGCCTCCTCTACGCGCGGCCCACCATCGCCGTACGTGTAGGGCAGCGAGAGCATGTCGTAGACAACGAGAATGTCTGAGAAGAGAATCGCGGCATCCACGCCCAGCTCTTCGATGGGAATGAGGGTGATCTGCTCCACTAACTCTTCGTTGTGAAAAAGGTCGTGCAGGCTCATCTGCTGGCGAATTTTTTGGTAGGCCGGACTATAGCGCCCTGCTTGCCGCATCAACCAAACAGGCACTCGCCCCTGGTTACGCCCCTGCAGAGCATCAATAACTAAGGTAATCGGCGGCACTCTCGACTGTACTGTTATGTCTTTCCGTTTTGTAATAAAGACTCCAAAAGATGTCGATGATCTGCTCTTCCTCTTTTCTTGTCAGCAGCGGCCTGCTCCATCTACCCCGGCGGTGTTGTATGTGCTGGGCAAGGACTTCCAGCATTTCATTGTGCGACATGAAAAACTTTTTTCCCGTGAGAATGGCTCTCGCTGCGCAGGCAACAGCGATCGGGGATGAATCAATCTCGATCGGCAATAGGGCGATAAAGCTCAAAATCTCCTTATCTTTTTCGGAAAGTACAGAGGTGAGCAGCTTTTCATAATCTCCCGTTAAATAATGGACGTACGCCGATGGAGGGACCGGATTATCGGCGCTATCTAAAAAAATCTCTATAGTGGAGGGAGGCGTCTTTGGACTTTGTCGCACAGGTCCCTTCATCTTCTCTCGAGGGCAGAGAGGCACAATGATTTTCCTCTCCCCTGTATGCACATTCCGCATTTGTCTGTAATTGGTGCCAATGCCTGCAAGAGGGGGATGCTCTCGCTGTGCCTCCCAATCCGGATCATCTGACGGTGTTAATTCCAGCGGCTCTTCAACATAAGCAGCGTTATACATGGCTCCCATGCGTTCTCGCAAAAGAACCAACTCGCGATGAATCTCGCGCGTCTTGTTTCGATAAGAGGCTATGACTTGCGGCGCAGCTTCCACTGCAGCTTCCGCTTTATCGAGTCTGCGGAGAAAAATCTCTGCGGACTTCTCTAACAAAGAGCGCAACTGCCTTGCCTTCATCGATCCCACTTTGAGATCTTCTTTCACCGCAACATAACTTTGAAACAGCATTCCCATCTTCACATCGAGCATGACGCGTTTGTACAGCGTTGTCCCTAATTTCAAGCGTAGCCAGGCTGCGGGCGTACTCCATGTACATGTTCCCGACCTTTGTGCAGTAACCATTTCGCTATCCCTGGGTCGATTGTCCACCGCACATCCACTGAAAAGTGAAAATAGCGATTCATAAAATGAATCAATGGACCCTCTATTGACGAGACACCTTTTTAGTTTCTCCAAAGAAACACCACTAAAATGCAGATAAGGACTCACTCCCTTGTGAGAAAAAAAACCCTCTATTCCAGCATGATGTTTTTCAGTACCAATTCCTACGTTGATCACCGTAATTGAATAAAGCCCTGTTATCTCTTTTTGGATTTCTACAAAAATTGCATGGCCTTTGATGAGTACAGGTATCGTTAAAAAGCCACCATCAGGCAATGCCGCCACACCTTTTAGGGTCAGAGAGTTTGCCATTTGCATCGCATGTGCCACTCGCAGTGCATGGATGGCTTTCTCTATTTCGCTTCTCTCTTCTTCGCTATATCTTGCTACGGGAAGCGTTGTCAAACTATCGATCCAGGAGCGAACGGCAAATGAGAAACTCATTCCCTCTAAGTCTGTACCTTGAATGACTTTATCTCCCAGCACATGTGCTAGTAATCGCACCCTATCGTCAAAGAACTTTTCGGTATGGAAAAATTGCTCGACCGTTTGAGCAGGCGGCTCTGCAAAGGGAAAAGGAGCTGGCTCGACAAGACCACTTAGAGGAGGAGAAAGGGTTTTGCGCACAAGAGCACTGGCTTTACGGATACAAGCTCGGTAGTCTTCGCGATCGACCCAGACCCATTGACGCTTCCCGCCTGCTAGAACCAAGCGACGCGTCGCAACCCCAAAAAGGCCTAAAATAAGAGCCTTCAACCCCTTATATACGCGCACCTCGCCCAAGTTCGATGCACGCCAGGACACCTCAAGGTGGTGCTTATCTCTAAAATCGACATGAAGCGACATGGTTTTTATCTACCATGTCGCTTCAATATTAGCCCAGCAGACGCTCGAGGACGGCGTCTACGGTGAAGCCGAACTCTTTGGCGAGGGCGCTGGCGGGAGCGGAGGCACCGAAGCGGTCCTGGCAAATGGTAATGCCATCGATGCCAATGTACTTGTGCCAACCGAAGGAGACGCCCGCTTCAATAGCAACGCGTTTGCCAATGTCGCCGCCCATCACGCTCTGGCGATAGCTTTCGCTCTGCTGATCGAAGAGAGCAAAGCAGGGCATCGAGACGACACGCACCGATTTGCCGCGCTTTTCCAGCTCGAGCGCAGAGTCAACGGCAAGCGAGACCTCCGAGCCCGTCGCGAAGAGCGTAAAGTCGGGCTTGCGGCTCTCCTTATGCACAATGTAGCCGCCGCGCCCCACGCCCTCGCTGTAGGGCACGTTGGTGCCGGCGAGGTCGGGCAAGTTTTGGCGCGTCAGCGCCAGCGCCGTAGGACCGCTATACTTCAGCGCCGCAAACCACGCCATCTTCACTTCGTTGTTGTCCGCCGGACGGATGAAGTGCAAGTTGGGGATCGCGCGCAGCGCAGCATAGTGCTCCACCGGCTGGTGTGTGGGCCCATCTTCGCCGAGGAAGATCGAATCATGAGTGAACTGGTAGATCACATGCAGCTTCATCAAGCAAGCTAAACGAATCGCATTGCGCATGTAGTCGGAGAAGGTCAAGAAGGTGCCGATGTAGGGCAAAAGCATCCCCGTCTCTGCCAAACCACACGCCATCGCCGCCATGCCAAACTCGCGGATGCCATACTTGATGTTGCGCTCTTTGAAATCGCCGGGAGCGATCAGCCCCGAATCCTTCATCATCGTCTTGTCAGAGCCGGAAAGGTCAGCCGAACCGCCAATCAGCTGCGGCAACAAAGGTGCAACTGCGTTGATGACATCGTTGGCAGCCGAGCGCCCCGCTTGCGGCGACTTCATCTTGATGCCGCGCACAATCTCCTCGAGATTCTCAGGATACTTGTTGTGCGCCATCTGCTCGAACGTCTTCGCCAATTCCGGATTGCTCTGCTTGAGCGCCTCGAACTCTTTGTTCCACGCATCTTCGAGCTGCTGGTCCTGCGGCAAGCGCTTCTCGAAAAAGCGCGTCACCTCTTGCGGGACAAAAAAGTCCTCTAAAGGAATGTCGAGCGCCTTTTTGGACGCAATCACCTCATCCGGCCCCAGCGCTTCCCCATGCACCTTGTGCGTACCCGCCTTGTTCGGCGAGCCTTTGCCAATGATGGTGTGCATCTGGATGAAGACGGGCTTGTCCTGGCGCGCGCGGATCTTCGTGAAGACCTCGTCGATCGCATCAAAGTCATGCCCATCGATCTCGTAGGTCTGAAAGCCGTACGCCTCGTAGCGCTTGCGCGTGTCCTCCGAAGCGGATTGCTCCAGCGGTCCATCGAGCGTGACATGGTTGCAGTCCCAGACAACAATCAGGTTGTTGAGCTGCAGGTGGCCTGCAAAGGCCGAAGCTTCCGAAGCGACTCCTTCCTGCATGCATCCATCGCCGGCAAGGACTACAACCTTATTGTCAAAGAGCTTGTGCGTTTCGGTATTGAAGCGCGCCGCCAAGATCTTCATCCCCAGCGCCATGCCCACGGCGTGGCCCACGCCCTGCCCCAAAGGACCCGTCGTTGTTTCCACTCCGTCCGTATCCCCCTTTTCGGGATGCCCCGGTGTCTGTGAGTGGAGCTGCCGAAAATGCTTCAGCTCATCAAGAGATAATTTGAACCCGCTCAGGTGGAGGCAGGAGTAGAGCAGCATCGAACCGTGACCGGCCGACAAGACAAAGCGATCACGCCCCAGCCAGTGAGAATTTTTGGGATTGTGCCGCAAGAATTGGCCGTACAAATAGGCGCCGAACTCTGCGCATCCCATGGGCAGGCCCGGATGACCGGAATTGGCTTTCTGCACCCCATCCATCGACAGACCGCGGATCGTTTGGGCAATTTTTGTCAGGCTTTTCTTTAACTCGTTATCCATATTGACCCGATTGTACCGCTTGTTCCATTTTCGTATGTAATGGTTGCGCCAGTCTTCTCTTCAGGAGCTCAAGTAGGAATCCAGCTCTTCTTCCGCGCCCATCGCGTGGCGCGATTGACCTTTCTCACAGAGCGGGTGACGCGCTCGGGCGGGCAGTTTGGCGCTTTTATTGCCGGCCACCTGCTCGACTTAACCCTGGGCAACTATCGCGCCGTTCGCCTTACAGCACGCGTCATCGCCGCTTCGCGCGCACTCGTCGGTGCCTCAAAAGCATGCTGCGAGTACCACAAAGCCCTCACCGTCTTCCACAAAGCGCTGCGCCCCGAAAAAATCTGGCTTCCCAGCTCGCACATTCCCCCATCGCGGTTTGGACCGCAAACCGCTCGCTTCCTCAACCGCATCATCGATACAACAAGAGAGGTGATGGCTGCTTTGTGGCAGGTGGTGGTGGCCCTGGCCCGTTTGAGCTCTCATCTGGTAGCTCTCGTGAATGTCTTCCGCAATGATGAGGAGGTGATCCATGAACAGGTGCAGGAGATCTTCACCAACTGCGCCGACCTCTACCAAGAGATTGCCGATTACAAGAAATGGGCAGCAGAGAGTCTCTACCTCATCGGCATTGCAGACCGAACGGCTATTTTTATGCGAATTATGCAGCTGATCACGCGCAAAGCCGATCACGACAAGATTGTGGGAAGGCTGCACCCGGTGGCCCGAGCCACCCCCATTCCGCGCACAGCTGGCTCGACGCGTCAGATGGAGGAGGCGACGAGAAAACTGCAAGCCTGGTATGCTAGACGGGCAACTTTAACCGGGCCCCTTTATGGACAACCACCCCTTCTCGCAGGAAATCCGTCGCAATTTTCTCGATTTCTTTCGAGCCCAGGGACACGCGGTCCTGCCCTCCTCGCCGACCATCCCGCACGATGATCCGACGTTGCTCTTCGCTAACGCGGGGATGAACCAGTTTAAAGATCTCTTTCTCGGTAAAGCTACGGCCGACTACACACGCGCAGCGACCTGCCAAAAGTGCATCCGCGGCGGCGGCAAACATAATGACTTAGACAATGTCGGCCACACCTCGCGCCACTTGACCTTCTTCGAAATGCTGGGGAACTTCTCCTTTGGAGACTACTTCAAGCAAGAGGCCATTGATTGGGCATGGACGCTGACGCGCGACGTCTTCGGCTTTGACCCGAACAAAGTCTTCATCACCGTCTTCCGAGAAGACGACGAGGCAGAGGCGATCTGGCGCCGCCATGTGCCAGCAAGCCGCATTGTGCGCATGGACGAGAAGGACAACTTCTGGGCGATGGGCGACACCGGCCCCTGCGGTCCCTGCTCTGAGCTCTACTACGACCGCGGCCCTGCCTATGGCAGCGGCACCAGCCCCAAAGATGACCCATCGGGCGAGCGCTACCTCGAGTTCTGGAACCTCGTCTTCATGCAGTTCAACAAGAAGAGCGACGGAGTGCAAGAGCGGTTGCCCAAGCCCTCTATCGACACCGGTGCGGGCTTAGAGCGCGTCATCAGCTTGAAGATGGGCGTCGACTCCGTCTTCCTGACCGACGTTCTGCGCGGCCTCATCGCTCAAGTAGAAAACCTCTCCGGCAAGCGCTACAAAGGTCCTACCGACGCTTTGGCCCCCACCTTCCACGTCATCGCCGACCACCTGCGCTCCTTTTCGTTCGCCGTTGCCGACGGTGCACGCCCCGGCAATACCGATCGCGGCTACGTTTTGCGCAAACTGCTGCGCCGCGCTGTGCGCTACGGCCGCGGCCTGGGCTTTGAAGCCCCCTTTATGGCGCAGGTTCTGCCCCGTTTGATCGATCTCATGGGCGCCGATTATCCTGAGCTCAAGAAGAGCCAGCCGATGATCGCTGAGGTGCTCACGTCAGAGGAAGAAGCCTTCTTCAAAACGCTCAAACGCGGCGGCAACCTGCTCGCCAGCGTTGTGGAGAGCTCCAAGAAGTCGGGCATCATCTCCGGTGACGACGCTTTCAAACTCAAAGACACCTATGGCCTGCCCTTTGAGGAGATCGCCCTCATCGCACGCGACACTCACGTGAAGATCGACGAGGGGCGCTACCAAGCGCTCGAGGCGGAGGCGAAAAGCCGCTCCAAGGCCGCCTCTAAGATGGCCGCTTCTCATATCGACGTCGCTCTGTTCGACGGTGTAAAGCCAACAGAGTTCATCGGTTATACAGAGGAGTTTGGCCAAGCAAAGGTCATCGCCATCATCCAAGATGGCGCGCGCGTTTCTGCGCTCACAGCAGGTCAAGAGGGCTCCGTCATTTTGGACAAGACGCCCTTCTACGCAGAAAAGGGCGGACAGGTAGGTGACAGCGGCTTTTTGAGCGGCAGCATCGGACGCTTTCATGTGCGCGACACGCAAAGTCCCGCTCTCGGCGTCGTGGTCCATACCGGCAGGCTAGAGGGCGGAACACTGCAAGTGGGCGACGGCGTCAATGCCGAGATCGACCCTGTGCGCCGCGCAGCGATCCGCCGTGCTCATACGGCAACGCACCTGCTGCAGTGGGCGCTGGTGAAAGTGGCAGGCGAACATGTCGCGCAAGCCGGTTCTGTCGTAGAGGCCGATCGCCTGCGCTTTGACTTCAGCCACAACAAGGCACTTACCGCCGAGCAGCTCCACCAAATCGAGGATCTGGTCAACGCGAAGATCTTGGAGAACAGCGAAGTACGTGTCTATGAAAAGGCCTTTGCTGAGATCAAACAAGACCCTTCGATCAAACAATTCTTCGGCGAAAAGTATGGCGCACAGGTACGCGTTGTAGACATCGACTTCTCGAAAGAGTTGTGCGGAGGAACGCACGTGGCAGCTACGGGTGACATCGGCTTTTTCCGCATCGGATCGGAGAGCAGCATCGCAGCGGGCGTACGGCGCATCGAAGCCGCCTGCGGTATGCTGGCGGCTCACGCAGCGCGCGGCGACAAGTCGTTGATCGACTCGATTGCAGAGAAGCTAAAGACAACCAAGATTGTGGACCGCATCGACCAACTGCTCGAGCAGAACAAAGAGCTCGATAAACAGCTGAAAGGGCTCAAGACGGAAAGTTTGCGCGCACAGGCGCGCGAATTGGCCAAACAGGGGCGCGTGGTTGTTGCTGAGGTCATCGGTTCTGCCGACGATCTCAAGCTACTCGCTGAGATGCTCACCGTGGACGCTGTGCTGCTCGGCAGCAAAGTGGATGGACGCTGCTTCTTTGTCGCGAAGAGCAGCAAAGCTTCCGCTCGAGCACTCGTGCAAGAGCTGGCCCCCATTGTAGAGGGCTCCGGCGGCGGGCGCGATGAGTTTGCGCAAGGCTCCGGCAAAGCGGCCAACCATTTAGGCAAAGCTCTCGATCACGGAAAGGCGTGGCTGACTGCACAAATCGGTTAACCCGAACCGCCCTCCCCAAAGGCAGCTGCTTACTACAACAGCTGCCCTTCTCGGCAAAAGCATTTCTCCTCAGCTCCTGGGAAGAGACGCTCTTTGTCATTACCCCCGCCGGTAAAGAAGATCTGCTCGCACAGGAGATTGCTGCTTTTTCTGCACGCAAGACGCTGGTTGTGCCCGCCGAAGAGGAGGATGACCCCGACTCCCTCGGACGCCGCTTAGAGGCCATTGCCGCACTCGCAGAGGCCGATGGCCCTCTCATCGTCATCGCCTCTCCTCAATCCGCCTGCAGCAACGCCCCCTCACTCGACCAGCTGGTCAACACAACCCTTACGCTCCGCGTTGGTCAAAAAATTTCTTTAACCAAAGTGGAAAAAGAGCTCATCGCTCTTGGGTATATTCCCACAGAGCTGGTCTCGGAAAAACAGGAAATGGCTCTGCGCGGTGGGATCATCGACTGCTTTGCGATCAACTCTCCCGCTCCTTTCCGCATCGAGTGGTGGGGCGACGAGATCGCCTCGATCCGCTCTTTTGACCCCGGCAATCAAAAGTCACTGGAGAAACGACAAGAGTGCACGCTGGTGGGCAAAGCGCAGAAAAGCACCGGCACGCTCACCGACTACTTTTCAGGGCCGACCGTCTTTGACGATCTGGTCACCATAGAAGATCTCGTTGTGCAGTTCTTTGGCTCTACAGATCCCCTCAAAGCCTTTCTCAAAAATGCCATCTTCTTTTCCGAAGAGCCCATCTCGCAGATTTCCGACTCCTACACGAAGGGCGGCAAGGTGGTTTTCCAGTGGCTGGGCGAGACCATTCATGCAGAGGCACTGCCCTGCAGCCTTTTTGCCGTGCCCGACCTCGAAACCCTGTTAGACGAAAAGGTCGATTGCTGGTTTGCCACAAGCAACGAATCGGACATCGCGCTCATTCAAAAGCAAGCGCCCCATGCGCACTTCTTTTCGGCACGACTGGAAACGGGCTTTTATGACCCTGCAGCTCATCTTGCGCTGATTCCCAGCCATTTCATCACCCATCGCAAATTTCTCACGCGCCGTGAAAACCGCTTCGTCACTTCCACGCCCGCCTCCGACTTGCTCCACCTGGAAAATGGCGACCTCGTAGTGCACCTACAGCACGGCATCGGCAAGTACCGCGGTGTGGAGACACGCCCGAACCATTTAGGAATTGCCTCGGAGTTTTTTGCCCTAGAGTATGCGGGAGGGGCAAAATGCCTTGTTCCCATTGACCGCGCTTGGGAATTAACGCGCTATGTCGGCGATGGTGACTCTAACGCCCCTCTGCATGAGATCGGCAACAACAAATGGTCGAAGCAAAAGGCCAAAAGCCTCACCGCCATCAACGTCTTTGCTAAACAGCTTGTGGACTCTACGGCGGCACGCTCAATCTCGACAAAAGAGGGGTGCGCTACCGATTCTGCCCTGATGCAGCAGTTTGAACGGGACTTTCCCTACACAGCCACCGATGATCAGCTGCACGCCATCGACGCCATCAAACAAGATCTGTGCTCCAAGGCCTGCATGGACCGCCTCATTGCAGGAGATGTCGGCTTTGGAAAAACCGAAGTGGCCATGCGCGCAGCCTTTAAGGCCGTTGTCGATGGGGGCAAACAGGTAGTTGTCCTGGCGCCCACAACGATCTTGACCCTGCAGCACTTTGAGAGCTTTACCCAGCGTATGGCGGGCTTTCCCGTACGTGTGGGGCAGATTTCGCGCTTCGTCAAAAACCACAAAGCGATCTTGGCCGATGTTGCCGCAGGAAAGATCGACATCATCATCGGCACCCACCGTCTCTTGAGCGATGATGTAGTATTCAAAAACTTAGGGTTACTGATCATCGACGAAGAGCAGCGCTTCGGTGTAAAAGCCAAAGAGAAGCTGCGCGCGCTGAAAGAGGCCTCTATCGATTGTCTCTCGCTTTCGGCCACCCCCATTCCGCGCACGCTCTACTTATCGCTTGCAGGAGCGCGAGAGCTCTCCACCATCAACACACCGCCGCACGATCGCATACCGATTCGTACACTCATCGAGGAAGATGAGGACGAAACCATCCGCGTGGCTCTCCTGCGAGAGCTGGGTCGCGGTGGACAGGCCTTCTTCATCCACAATCGCGTAGAGACCATTGCAGGGGCGAAAACGCGCATTGAAACGCTTGTGCCACAAGCCAAAGTGCTGATTGCTCATGGGCAGATGGATAGCGAAGCTATCGACGAGGTCTTCCACGCCTTTAAAAATGGCGCCGCCAATGTCTTGCTGGCCACCAGCATCATTGAGAATGGCATCGACATTCCCAACGCCAACACGATTCTCATCGACCGTGCCGACCGCTTTGGCTTAAGCGAACTGCACCAATTGCGCGGCCGCGTGGGCCGGTGGAACAAGAAGGCGTGGTGCTACTTCCTCATTCCCAAACAACAAGCGCTTTCGGAAATCGCCTACCAGCGACTAGAGGCGATTGCCAATGCCACCGGCTTGGGAGCTGGACTCAAGATTGCCATGCGCGACTTGGAGATCCGCGGCGCCGGTAATCTGATCGGCACCGAACAGTCCGGTCATATGGCGAGCATCGGTTTCCACCTCTACTGCAAGCTGCTCAAAAAGGCCGTAGACCATCTCCACGGCCACGAAGCGGCCGATCTGCCCGATGTGCGCCTCGACCTCAAGATCGATGCGCGCCTGCCGGCTTCTTATATCGACGCGCAATCGCTGCGTCTCGAAATCTACCAGCGCACAGGTAGCGCCAGCTCTCTAGAAGAAATCGATGCACTCTTCACTGAAATTGAAGACCGCTTCGGCAAGCTGCCTCTCGAAGCGCAATGGCTCAAAACCCTAACACGCCTGCGTGTACGCGCAGCACTGGCCGGTGTTACCTTCATCCGCCAGGGGGAAAACTCTCTTCTTATCGAATCGGAAAAAGCGAACTCGAAAACCAGCCGCACCGTGCTCTTCAAGGCGCCGAAAACGCCCCTGGAGTATGAGGCAGCGGTTTGTCAAAACGTAGCGTAGCCCCTTGAGGAGTCAGGCGCAGATCAAGAAGACGCTCTACGACACCGGGCTCTCTACCTAAGGGAAGCCGAATGTCACGCTGTACGGAAAAGGTCGGGCGAGAGCCTCTTTGATCGATGATCAGCGCATCGCGAATGATCTTTTGCTCACCGACAATGTAGACACCCAGGTTTGATTGCACCATCGATAGGACATCAACGGCGCTGTTCTGCATCAACCCTCCCATCGCGAGCAGCAACTCCCTACTCGCCCCTCCGGCCAATTTCACCGCCGTCTGGAAGAATTCCTCGGGCGCAAGAGTGCGCTCACCATGTTCTGTGCGCACGATGATCACTCTGGTGGCTCGGTCACGACCTAAGTCGCGCACCAGCTGATCAGGAACTTCCACTGCGCCGATGCGGGCCCTGGGCCCACGCTCCCACTCCGCACGCAAATCCCCCACCGGCTGGCCTACGATTGCGCTCAACTGCCGCCACGAGAAGGTGACCTCGCCTGCACTCTCCCACGCCTTGCGCACAACCGTAGGAGTAATGCCCAATTTTTCTTGGAAGATTTTCTGCGCCGCTGCACTTAACGGCCCTCCAGCTGCAATCTGCGCTAGATGCTCTTGCAGCAGAGCCGGCTGCTCCATCGCTTGATCGGCCAGCACCTTTAGGCTCCGCTGCGCACACCTCTCCTCTACGGAGAGCCGAGAACCAAACCAACTTTTTACGAGAGCGACAAAGTGTTGGAAGCTCGACAATTTACGCCAGCTACCCTCAGCTGTTAACACCTCACCGCGCGCAGCGCGCTCTTGCACATCCTCAAACGTAACCACTTTAAAACCCTATCGTATCTAAATTAGCTGCGAGAATAATGTTATAGCGCGGCGTAAAAGAGAGATAGAGTCCATCGGTTGGGCGGCCTTGTGCACTGACCTGCCAAGTAAAGTGCAGATGGCAAAAAGTCTCCGGTTTTTCTCCCTCTCTAAAATGCACTTGCAAATCCTCGTCTACGCTATGCCGCAATGTCTGCGTTTGAGGGTTGAACGTTACTCGCGTGGAGATACGCTTTCTTTCCCACTCGCCACCGACAGAGTCTCGCAGAGCACGCAGCACAAGCTCATGGATAGGAGCATCCAATGTTTCCGATTCTCTCATTGCATAGCCGAACCTCTCCTCCTCACCAGCCGCTTCGCCGAGCTCCTCCCAGCTCAATGCAGAAGCAGGCACGAGGATCTCCAAATCGGCCGCTGCCAAGCGAAATCCCTGTGCGGTCAGGTGAATGTTGGAGGGATGACCGCTGCGTGCACCATCGACAATCGCCGCAATCGCTACCTCGCCCTCACTGGACTCTCCCGCCTCTTTACGCCTTTCCAGCAAGTGCCACAATCTTCCCGACATCGGCCCCTCAATGGCATCTTCAAATAAGATCCGGTTTGCAATCCCTTTGATAAACCCGGACCCCTGTATCTCGCGCAGACGTGCTGCCAGCAGAGAGGGTGTTTGTAAAGCCACCTCGCGCAGCTCTTTTAGACTGCTCTGCGCGCACTCCATGCGCGGATCATATTTTCTGCGAAACACAAAGCAGCGCACACGCAGCCATGCGTGACTCAACGCATTCATATGTTTCCAGCCATCGCGGACAGACCAGTGGTCTGCCTGCAGCGACCGTTCGTGAATCTCTTGCAGAGTGGGTATGATCACAACAACGCTCCCCCCTCTTTATGGAGCGCTCCCAAGTCGCGAACAATTAATGCACTCCTGAACTCTTTCGTAAGAGGATTTGCTGTGGAAATGGGTGGCCCCACAAAAATGCGCACGGAACCCTCGTGAGGCCGCGCACTATCCACTTTTGCGATCACACCCCACCCCAATTCTTTTTCACCTTTTAAAAGAATCCCAAAGGGCGCTATTTCCGATGAAAAATGCCCGCTAGGCAGAGATCGGTAATCAATTTTCAACGTAGTGCCACGATGAAGGCTATCTCCTTCTCTAGCAAGCATGCTCATTATAGGCGCTGTATGACTCACCGTGACCGACCAGAGCCCCCTCATAAGGGTGTGTACAGCCGCTTCTGTCTCAGCTGGTGACATGCTGGCATATCCCGGTAGCGCCCGCAACATTCTCTCCAGCATATGAGTCAGCACTTCATTTTGATTTCGTTTTGTTTCTTTAACAAAGTTATTCACTGCAGGATCAAAGATCGTGTAACGAACGCATCGTTTCATTCCGGGCAGCTGAATCCAAATGTTTTCCTGTGAACGCCCGATTTCACCTAAAAGATGGTCAGGAAGAACCACTTCTACACCGTCTATGGTCGCATGATTGTGGGGTTGGACCCTCTCGGAGCGCAGTGCTTTTTCATACGCATCGTAGGTAATGTTTGCAGAATTCGGATCCACTGCTTCTGCGATTTTTTCTACATCCTCTCCTCGCCAAAAGGTTTGCCCCTTACCGGTCCGTATGATTCTTTTCAGATTGGCACGCGGCGCCAGATCATTTACCTCCAGAACCACTCCATCTTCTGGATCTGGTTGAAGAGAGAGGCGAATGCGGTAGACAAACTCCCGAAAAAGCTCGCCATTCTTCACATACTCCACCCTACGCTCTGACTCATAATAGGTTTGGAGCTTTTCCCCCGACAAATCAACGGTGAACAAAATGTGCAGAGAGCTGCTACCAGGAACTACCTCTGTTGTACGCATGCCATTTCTTGTGACAAAGGCCAATTGATCCATCGCCGCTATTACAGGAGCGTCATATCCTTGATGTACGGCGGAAAGACCCGCCAAAATTCGGGTGATCGTATCGGCTTTTTCGGAAGGATTTTTTTCGCGATACCCCGGTATCTGTTCTGTAATTAGCTCTACGAGTGCGTTACAAAAACGCTCGCCTGTTCTATCATCGCCTTCCAATTGCGGGTTTTCTTCCAGCTTTTCCGCTCTCTGTCTAACCTGCTGCTCCGTAATACGAATGCCTGCAATTTGAATCGTCACGAACGCCCCTCTGCGCCCCATATCTCCAACGACTTGATTCGGCACTCGTACATTCACCCCATCTCGATAAAACCGGATCACGCTACTCTTTGTTTTATCTGCCGTTTCTCTTCTCCACACAGCACGCAAGTTATCAAAATCTTCTCCCAGCGATTGACCCTGATCTCGCACCACTTGGTTGATTTCTCTGAGAGTTGTGCGCGCCTTGCCACACTTCTTCCAGATCAGGGGAAGTTGAATCCCTAGCGCCTCGTCAGAAGAAAGAAACAGCTTGCCCCCTACGTTCATGCGGGCCTCAAGCTGCGGCCGCAAGCGGGGGCCGGCCCGCTCAATAATGGCCCTCTGGAAAACCCTTCTCACCTCCACATCCGTTTGATTGTCGTCCATGTGTTGGCTCAACCTGTGCAGAGCATCGGGAATGGGTGGCAGATTCTCGAGAGTGCGGCGCGCGCAGACATCAATGCTCGATGTGTTGTTCCCCATCAACAAGTTGCCCAACCAAAGCGAAAAACGCTCCGCCCATCCCAGATTTATCCAACGACCGCTCGAATCTAAGTAACTATATTTGTTCGGCGGCTCTGGTTGAAAATCGGGAATCTGCGTCATCTATGTTTCCTTCTTTTTAAAGGGAAGCTGGTTTTGGCGTGGACGGAACATGCCTTGCGCGTTCTGCGCATGCATCTTTTCCAGCATCTGCATCACCAAAACGCCCTTCTCCACATGATCGACCGTGAAGTTGTCGAAAACGAACTGCGAGCTCTGCTTGGTCTTCACACCGTCGGCATCAAAAGGAAGATCCGACACCAGCAGAAGTGCCCCCACCGGCAATCGCTTGCGGTAGCTGGCGGCAAAAAGCGTCGCACACTCCATCTCAATTGTCTGCGCACGGGTGGTCTTCAGTCGCTCCTTGAACTCCTCGTTGAACTCCCAGAAGCGGATGTTGGTCGTGTGGGTAATCCCTACGTGATAGCGTGCCTGCACATCGTCCATCACCTGCGAAACGGCGCGCTGCACTAGGAAGTTAGCCATCGCCGGCACTTCGGGAGGGAAATAGAAGTCGGAGGTCCCCTCGCCGCGGATGCTCGCAATGGGCACAAAGTAGTCGCCCACCTTGTAGCGGCGGCGCAAGCCTCCGCACATCCCCAGCATCAACGTCGCCTTTACAGGCAAAAAGCAGCACAGGTCAACGACCAAAGCGGCCATGGGAGAGCCCATCTTAAAGTCGAGGATCGAAATCCCCTCTTTCGGGCTGTGGGCTACCTTAAATGCCGATCCATCAATGACTTCCACTCCCCTGCTCTGCGCAAAATACTGCACATACCGGGGAAAGTTCGTCAGTAAAAGGTAGGGCTGAAAGTCGGTTACTAAGCAGCCGGAGTAGCGCTCCAGCGAATCGCGGGCAATCTTCGCCTCACGGCTGAGTGCCTCTTCATCGATTTCTTCCTCTAGATCCATATTTCAGGAGTCTATGCAGAAGGAGTGATTGCCTCAAGAGCGGCTATACATCTTCGAGGCGCCCACCAGCCCCGCCAGCTCCCGATGCCGCATAGGGGGCTGCCGCCTCCACCATATCGACATCATCATCATCCTCGTTGTCATCCTCTGCTACCACTGCCGTGGGAGAGCAGATCGCAAAGGGGGGAGGGCTGCCCAAAACAGTTGCCCTACTCTCTGCCATTCTAATAACAGAGACTGCCGGGGAGCAGGGGGCTGCATCATCGAGCAGGAATGCTGCCACGTCGGAAACTCTTCCATGAAAGAGATCGGAGGCCTCTTGCATCGTACAACGAAGGGCAGGATCGGGGTGCAGCATCCGACTGAGAAGCTGCTTGAGCTTTTTGACAAACGCGGTGTCATAAGGAGGCACCTCATCGGGAATGAGCTCCCATACCCAACCTGGCTTTAATGTGGCGGCATAAACGGCCAAGTTAGGGTAGTCAGCTGGGGTTTTCGTTGTTGCTCGTTCTAAGAACGGATTACGCGTACAGAGCGCGACCAAAAATACAATTCCCATTGCCCACACATCTTGCGCCATACCGGGCAAGGTGGTATATGCGGGGCTGATACACGTCCAACCGCTTTGCGAAATCGCACGAAATTTTTCAGGGGAAAAATAGGCCACTGTACCCGTTATCCGATCGTTCGAGATAAAAGAAGAGGGTCTCCTCTCATCCCAATCAATGATTTTTGCTTGAAAGGTATTTTTTTCCGGATTCGATATCAGACCAATATTCTCTAACTTGAGATCATTATGCGTAACTCCGCCTGCATGCACCCCTTCCATACAGGTCAACAGATCGGAAAAGATGGCTTCCAGGTTCTTCTGTTCAACTCTCTTGCCATCCTCTAATAATCTATTGATATGGTTCTGGAGATCCCCCTCCTCGCAAAACTCGAAATAGCCGCGAACCTTATCAACGCCCCGTTTGTCCTGATATTCCACTGTTGCATACAGTTGTGCACACCCGGGATACGAGGGGTAGCTTTCAAAAACGCTTTTTGCTACTGCAGAAATCGCCGCGGAAATCCTTGGTGACTCGTGAAAGGGGTGCATCAATCGCACTTTCTTGGTTGCCCCCGAAAAAGTAATCGCTACCTGTTTAGTACAGTCAATACCAAAACGCAACGCGCCCCCTTCTCGCCACACCACAACGCTAAAAGGAAGGTCTTCAGGGTAATCCCTAGAGGCTATACGTCCCCACTCCTGCTCTGCAATCTCTCCAATCTGCAGTACAGTCCATTCTCTTAAAAGAAAGTCAATAGTGGCCGTCACCACCGGCTTCGTGAGACACGCCTGCCCCCCAGCCACAGCTTCGGCCGACACAAAATCGGCAATCCTGTCACGATTGTCTACTAGGTATTGATAGTCTCTTAAAGAAGGAATTGCGGCAGCCATAACGGCAGATAGTATGAGGGGTTTATTGGTTAAAAGTCACGCCCGATGAGCAGAGCGATGTTACCCGAACTCCAGCTAACGCGGGAGGGGGTGCCAGAATTATAGGTCGTACCCTGGTTGCTGGGGGTCAAAGTGCCGTGCTGGCAGACATAGCTCAAACCCTCTGCGCGCAGACCCAAATGCCAGCAGGGACGGTAATTCCAGAGCAGCTGTAGCCAGCCGAGGTTCCCTAAGCTGGTGTGGGCATGAGCGCGAACGGGGCTTAAGCCCCCGGTGGGGAATTGGACTTTGGCGCGGGCGGCTACGTAGTGCAACTCGTAGCCCAGATCGAACTCCAAGCAGTTCCAAAACCGAGTGAGGAGGTCAAAACCAATGAATGGACCATTGTGAATCTCTTTAAAGTAGTAGTCCGGCCCCATCTTGAAGGTCCACAACTGCTGGGTGCTGGTGCCCCAGCCAAAAACGGGGGCGATCGAAATGCAGCGCGTCAGGGCAAAAGCGCGCCCCAGAGCAATGGCGAAGTCATTGGAGTGGCCCGTAGCGCTTCCGGTAACGGTCGTGGCAGGGCTTTCCAGAGACTGTATAGAGACGTCGGCGCTGCCGATGTTGGCGTAGGTAGCCACGCCGCGCACGTACCATACCTGGAAAAAGGCCGCCTGCGCACGCAGGGCCGCTTGCCAGGAAGAGACGCTGTCAAAATGGTACTGCGGTGCAATGGCCGCTCCGGCGCCATTGCGAGCATTGATATTGAACTGCAGCTTGTCGCTGCGGGCGCCAAGGGCAATTTCGACATCGGATCGAGGGCAGACCATCGCCGTCAAAGGAGACAGGAAAGCAAGTATTAGGGTAAGCTGTTTGCGCATTTACCATTCCTATAACATCTCGCTCTTTTTAGTGCGAATAACCACCGAAGTATTTATGGCGCAAGCATCTACAAGTGATATCCGAGGCGGCTTTAAAGTCGAGGTAGAGGGGCAACCCTACACTGTCGTTTCCAATGAATTTGTCAAACCCGGCAAAGGACAGGCCTTCAACCGCATCAAGCTAAAACACCTGACATCAGGGCGCGTCATCGAGCGCACCTTCAAGTCGGGCGAAAAGCTGGATGTTGCCGATGTTGCCGAAGCCACCATGCGCCTGCTCTATAAAGAGCCCACAGCAGCGGTCTTCATGGATGAGACCTCTTTCGAGCAGATCACCATCTCTTTAGAGAACCTTGGCGATATCACCCAATGGCTCGTCGACGATCAACTCTATAGCGTCATCTTCTACAAGGGCGTCCCTGTTTCCGTCGAGCCGCCCACCTTCATGGACCTCAAGATCGTTGAGACCGCCCCCGGCGTGCGCGGCGATACGGCCTCCGGTCGCGTGATGAAAGGCGCTACCCTCCAGACGGGCGCCAAAGTACAAATCCCCATCTTCATTGAAGAGGGCGAGCTGTGCCGCTTTGATACCCGCACCAATGAGTATGTCTCTCGCGTTAAAGAATAGAGCGAGTGCACTCAAACGGGCGCGCGCCTTTTTTGACGAGCGCGGCATTAGGGAAGTCGATGTCCCGCAGTTTTCTCGATTCGCTCCTGTAGATCTCCACATCGACCCCATCGTCGCAGCAACAAGCGAAGGCCCGCGCTACCTGCATACCTCTCCCGAATATGCGATGAAGCGGCTGCTCGCAGAGGGCAGCGGCGACATCTACTATCTCGGCCACGTCTTCCGCGACGGCGAACTGGGCAGACGTCACTGCCCGGAGTTCACCATGGCGGAGTGGTACCGCATCGGATTTTCCATGCAGCAGATGATCGATGAAACGCTCGAGTTCATCCGCCTCTTTACCGGTGATGCTCCGGTAGAGCAAATGACCTACTCGGCCGCCTTTGCGCGCTGCGGACTGTCGCCCGACGAAGACCCCTTCTTGCACATGGCCACCATCGTTGAGCCCTCCTTTGCTCCCACAACCCTCACCGTGATCACCCACTTCCCCGTGACCCAGGCAGCGCTTGCCGTGCAAGATGAGCAGGGTGCCCACCGCTTCGAAATCTTCTTCCGCGGACTGGAGCTGTGCAACGGCTACCACGAATTGCGCGATGCGGGCGAGCTGCGCGCACGCTTCGCCAAGATCAACGAAGAGCGCACAAAACCCTTGCCGATCGACACCTATTTGCTCGATGCTCTCACACGCATGCCCGCCTGCTCCGGCGTTGCTGTCGGCTTCGACCGCCTCCTGATGATCGAAGCAGGTGCTACCTCCATCGACGAAATCCTCTACTTCCCCTGGGACCGCATTTGAAACCCTGTTCTCACTTTCCCTCTTGTGGTGGATGCAAACACCAAGATGTCCCCTACGCTACACAGCTAGCGACCAAACAGCGCAAAGTCGAGGAGCTCTTCGGCCCCGCTCTTCCCATCATCCCCTCAGCACCTACGCGCTTCCGCTCCAAGATGGAGTTTTCCTTCGGCGGCAACCGCGACATTCTCCTGCTCGGTCTGCACAAAAAGCGCGGACAGATCGAAGATCTCTCAGAGTGCACTGTCTGCCCCGAATGGTTCCAGGAGGCACTTAATGCCACACGCACGTGGGCACAGGAAAATCGGCTCACCTCCTACTTCCCGCCGAAAAATCGTGGCCACCTGCGCACCCTCACGCTGCGCCAAATGGGGCAAGCACGCGTCGCCATCCTCACCGTTGCAGAAGCGGTGCCCAGCACTTGGAACCTTCCCGGCATCCACTGCATTGTGGTCCACCAAGTGCTCCAAAAGGGCCGCCCCACCGAGTTTCGCTTCGATAAAACCTTGATCGACATGGGACGCTTCAAAGCTTCACCGCTCGCCTTCTTGCAACCCAACATCACCATCGATCTGCACGTCGAAGCGCTCAAGCTGGCGAAGATCCAGCCTCATGAGCGGGTCTTTGATCTCTGCTGCGGCGTCGGCATTCTCTCCGTCCTCGCCGCGGCGCAAGCGCGCGAGGTCATCGGCATCGAGCTACAACCGGAGGCCGTCGAAGCGGCCAAAGCCAACGCCCTGCCCAACACGCACTTTCTCTGCGCTGACATGGCGCTTCTACCCGCCGGCCCTTGCGATGTGCTCTTCATCGATCCGCCCCGCTCCGGCCTCAGCCCGCAAGCGATCGAAGCCATCCTGAAGCTCAAGCCCGGCCGCATCATCTACATCTCCTGCAACCCGGAGACCCAAAAGCGCGACATCGCCCTCCTCGGCCGCACCGTAGCCGTCGTGCAGCCCATCGACCAATTCCCTCACACCGACCACCTCGAAAACATATGCGTTTTAATGTAACCCATCGCTACGGCAAGGCACGTGTGGGCCAACTGCACACCGCACACGGCATCATCGACACACCCGTCTTCATGCCGGTGGGCACACGCGGTACTGTGAAGGCACTTACCGTCCGTCAAACTGAAGAACTCGGCGCGCAAATCATCTTGGGCAACACCTACCACCTGCTGCTCAAACCAGGCTACGAACTGATCACAAAAGCGGGTGGCCTGCATGCTTTCATGGATTGGCCTCGTGCATTGCTCACTGATTCCGGCGGCTACCAGGTCTTTTCCCTCTCCGCTCTCAATAAAATCACTGATACGGGCGTCCACTTTCGATCGCACATCGACGGGTCTAAGTGGTTCATTGGGCCGGAAGAGAGCATGGCGATGCAAAAAGCCCTCGGCAGCGACATCGTGATGGCTTTTGATCAGTGCCCGCCCTACCCTGCCACGCACGAACAGGTTCTTGCCGCCGTTAACCGCACTAGTGACTGGGCGCGCACCTGCCGCGACTTCTCCCTCCAGCCTCACCAAAACCTCTTCGGTATCATCCAAGGCGGCGTACACCCTGACCTACGCACCGCCTCCGCGCACGCCCTCACCGCCATGAACTTCGACGGCTACGCCATCGGCGGCCTTTCCGTCGGCGAACCAGCGGAGATGATGTACTCCACCCTCGACCACACCACGCCCCTTCTGCCCGACGACAAACCGCGCTACCTCATGGGTGTGGGCACTCCGCGCAACCTCATCGAAGCTGTTGCCCGCGGCGTCGACATGTTCGACTGCGTGCTCCCCACGCGCAATGCCCGCAACGGCACGGCCTTCACCTGGTCCGGAAAAATCTCCCTCAAGTCTGCGAAATATGCCAGCGACTTCTCTCCCCTCGACCCCCACACCGACAGCGAAGCCAGCCGCCACACCCGCGCTTACCTCCGCCACCTCTTCAACGTCGAAGAGCTCACCGCCTATACCCTTACCACGCACCACAATCTAGCGTTCTATCTCAGCCTGATGGCCCAAATCCGCACCAGTCTCAAAGAGGGCACCTTCCCTGCCCTCTACGAGAAAATCGTCATGCTCTACCCCGATTAAGTAGCTGCGGAGGGAAACAGCTTCGTCAGTTTAGCAATGGCTACTCGATATCTTTCTTGAATGGCTTCTATGTTGGCCGTTGTTGCACTAGAGAACTCGCTAACAATCGCCCTGAGCTGCCTAAGCTCTGCTTCTGCAGCGGTTTTTTTGACACCTTTTAGGGATTCAATCCTGCCTTTGAATCCATTGATTACTCGAAGACCTACTCCATGTAATGCATCTCGGTTCTCAGCGGGAGAACTCACCGCACGACCCGCCCTTCCGCCTCCAGCGGCAGCAGCTCCATCATCATCGCTCCAGCTGCCCTCGGACTCGGACTCTTCGGCCTTGCCCGTGGCTGCCGTAGCAGCAGCTGCTCCAAATTTAGCCTGCATTCCTCGACGTAGTGCTTCTGCTATAGACTCGCCACCTGGAGGAGCAGCGGCATCAGGAGGAGCAGCGGCATCAGGAGGAGCAGCGGCAGCTGGAAGTCTTTTCAGCCTAGCTGCACCCGCTGCAAGAGCGGCACCAGAAAGGCCAGTAAGAGGACCTTGAACGGGTCCACGAGAAGCCGGTGGAGCCGTCGACGCTCCACCTGATCCAAGCCTTTCAAGCTCTACTTCGGCAGCAGCAGCGGCCTCTGCTTCACCATGCAAAGGTCGCTCAAGTGCCGCAGCGCCTCCTGCAGCGGCAGCATCAGGCGGTAGTGCTTCAGCAGGCGCTCGTTGTCTGCCCCAGCCGGCCAATGCAGCGGCAGCAGCGGCCGCTTTGCCAGCAGGAGTAGAGGCACCGAATGCCCAGCGAGGGACCACTCTACCCCCAAGCCGTTCTTCTCCTTGAGTGGCTGCCGTGTCTACACGAGGAGGGGCTGCGTGTGCAGCAGAAGGTAGTGGCGAAAGTGGTGACGCAACTGCTCCTCCTCCGGCAGGTCCTGGTTCCTCAGCTGCGCTCAACCCTCCCCCTAAAGCAGGGGGAGTACCACCACGCGCTGCGGGCGGAGGAGAAGGTGGTGCGACTCTTGCACCGGCCGCTGCCGCAGCGGCTCTGGCAGCATCAGCGCGTGAAGCCGCTCCACGTCTGTCGCGTGCAGCAGCCAACAGAGCCTCACCAAACTCTTCCAGCGTTCCTGCCCCAGCTGGAGCAGCACTTGATGCACCACCACGTCCTCTTGCTTCAACTCCTGGTGCTACAGGTATAGCGGAAGCTATTTCTGTTTCTCGAATTGTTGTTCTGACTCCCTCTCCCCTCGCAATAGCTTCCGCCAAACGTCTCGATAAACTTTGCGCTTCTTCTGCGGCGCCAGAGCCTGAGGTAGTCATAGCCGTGGGAGTTTTTGTACCACTTCCTACTGCTCCTGCAAATGCAGCGGGAGTTGCTGTTGATGGTAGTAACAAAGGAGTAGTGAGAGCATCTTCTTCCGCACTTCGGGCACGTTGCAATCGTGATGATGCAGCAGCTCCCGTACTTGGTGCGGCAGCAGCTGATGTGTCGGCTGCCTCTGCAGGCGCGGAAGAAGATGGAGCGGCGGCAGCGAATGCTCTTCTGAAGAGACCACTCCCCTGAGCTGGCGGTACAGGAGCAGCGGGAGGCGCTACTGCAAGAGGGGCAGGAGCAGCACGTGCCGGTCCGGCAGGAGCGGCAGCGGCGGCGCCATATACTGCTGATGCGACACCACGACTACCGCTTGGCACTATCCGCGAAGGGGGTGATGAAGGAACAGAGCGGTCAGACCATCCTCTGACCAGTTCATTGAGTCTTTCGCGCAGCTCTCGTTCACCATATTCTTCAAAAGAGATTTCTGTTCCTTCCGGGCCGACGGCTCCATAGAGATGTTCATTTGGTTTTTCTTGTCGTATTACAAGCCTCCCCAATGCTGCCCTGAACTGCCTCTCATCCCGACTTTCAAACGCTTTATTGAAGTACGTCCAAAATCCTTCCGGCCCATCATCTGGAGGCTGCTTTGCTAGTAGTTTTGGGACCAAAATTTCGGTGGCTACGTCTTTTGCAGCTTCCATATCCCTGCCGCGTCGAGTACCAATATCGGTGATACCTGCAAATGTCCTATACGCTAATTCACCGATCAATCTCTCTTTAACAGTGTATGTACCCTCACCACCAAATAATCCTTTTGTGCTGACTGTTGCGGAAATCTTATTACCGGCAATAGTGGTAGTGGCTGAAGCCGAAGACTGCTTTGTCTCTTTCAACCCCTCTTCGAGAATGCGCTTTTGGAGCAGAAGAAATTTCGCTCTGTCGGGATAACCTAGATGCGAGAGGTCATAAGCTTTCCCCCCTATTTCAATAGAGGTAACAATGTGTCTCTTTTTTTCTTCTTTCTTCCGGAGGACCCCCGTAGTACTTTTCGCCAGAAAGGTTCCCGTTTCAATATCGATATCGTAAGGAGGGCCCTTCAACTCTACTTTAATCCCTTTGATCCTGTTACTCTGTTCGGGTGTCCGCGCAGCCTCCTCAACTTCGAGAAGCCCTGCCAACTCATCGACAAGAATATCAAACCGTTCCTGCTTATCGTGCTCAGCAAGCCCCCTTACAGGTTCAAAGTATGCCCTTACTCCTTCAGATGATGCTCCGCCTGCCGCTGCCATAAAAAAACCCCCACCTATATTTGCACCTTAACAGAATCCAGCAAATTTTGGAGCGGGTTCTTCTCATCTTATTGATAACCAAATATTTATGGATTATTCCAGTGCTCGTTTCCCAAAGTAATGGAGGGAATCGGCTGGTTGTACTTGCGCAGCAAGGCGCTCATCGCTTGGATGTTGTGCACAAGGTAGGCTTCGCTTTTCGCAAACTTCCACTGCGGGATTTTTCCGGCATCACGGCGATGCAGGCGCAGCAGCTCTCGGCACGCAGCGCGATCTTCGGACGATGGGGCATCTGTTGTCAGAAGCGCGCGCGTTTGCTTTACGAGCGCCGTCCAATGCGCCAGCATCTTGGCCATCCGCTGCTCCTGCGGAGAAGATGCAAAGCGCTGCACATGAAAGGCTGCTGAACGGACAATGTCTCGCAGCGCACGCAGACGCATAAGAGTATCTTGCGCATCGCGCCAGAACGCTTTGGCGGGTCTGTCGGGGCGAAACCCGCTCACGGAATACTGTTTAGGGTGCACCACGAAGGGCTGTCCTTCGACGGTGCCGGCGAGCACATCCACGCCCCAGTCGCGTCGCAGTCGGGCGATGATGGTCTCCATCTCCGCCTCCTTCTCTGCATCGTTTTTGTAGCTCTTCTTCAGAGAATAGATGCGCTTTGCAATCTTGCCGTAGCGCTTCATGAGCTCTTCGGTATGCACCGGTTCCTGCGGAGTCCAACTGCGCACTGCTTCGGCAAAAGCAGGCTCAAAGCGCACTGCAGGCTGATCGAAATTGACCACTCCCTGCTGCTCTAAAAGACGCAGGGCCGCTTCGGGCTCTTTGCGCGCTAGAAGAAGCGCTAGGCCCGTTGGACGAGAAGGGGGTTTTGTGGTGCGCAAGACCCGCCGCAGCCAATGCTGTGCTCTTGTCAAAGCCTCTTGGAAGTGGACAGCGCGCTGCTGGAAACGCGCGTGCAGCTGCCTCTCTGTTTCAGGCGTTCTACTGAACTGCAGAAGAATGCCTTCCGCAAGGCCCTTCACCTTTTTTGTCGTCGCCGGCACCTTTCCGCGCAGCTCAAACAAAATGTGCGCCTTCTGTACATCGGTAAGAGAAGAAAAGGGCACCTTATGCCCCGCCATCTCCACCTCCGTTACGCGGAATCGACCGCGGCCCTCCACAAAAAAAGTGCCGTAGTCAATGTCCAGCCCAACTTCTTGAGAAAGGCGCAGCTTCACCGCCCTGTGATCTACACCGGGCGCTTCTAACTGCGGCACAAGACGATCAAAGGCTTGTATGGCTGACGTATACACGAACAACCTCAATAATTGGTTTCTGCCGGCGTCGGCAACTCTTTGAATTTCAGTCCGCCTGCATCGCTCAACTTATTCAAGTTGAGCTGCTTCGGCGCCAACTGCGTTTGGCTTAAATTCAAAGGGCCTCCTTGGCATATTCCCAATTCTTGAGATTGCTCGTGTATAGCCCCACACTAGTTGATTTAGTCTTTGATGCTAAGTAAGAATTCGATGTTGTTATTGGACTTCTTTAACCGTCCCAGGAGCAAGTTCATTGCATCGAGAGGGTTGAGGTCGGCAACAGCTTGGCGCATCAGCACGATCTGGCGCAGTTCGTTGGGATCGAGCAGCTGCTCTTCCTTACGCGTTCCGCTCTTGACCAGGTCAATGGCGGGCCAAATGCGACGGTCTGCAAGGCGTCGGTCTAGAACCAACTCCATGTTGCCCGTTCCCTTGAACTCCTCAAAGATCACCTCGTCCATACGCGAACCGGTGTCGATCAGCGCAGAGGAGATAATGGTGAGAGAGCCACCCTTTTCAATGTTACGAGCCGCTCCGAAGAAACGCTTGGGTTTGTGCAGAGCATTGGCATCCACACCACCGCTCAAGATTTTGCCGGAGTGTGGTTGCACGGTGTTGTACGCGCGCGCCAGACGAGTCATCGAGTCAAGCAGAATGACGACATCTTTGCCGCACTCGACCAGACGACGCGCCTTCTCAATCACCATCTCGGCGATCTGCACGTGACGCTCGGGTGGTTCGTCGAAAGTAGAGGCAATCACCTCGCCCTTCACCGAACGAGCCATGTCCGTCACCTCTTCAGGACGCTCATCAATCAGCAAAACGATCAGCACCACTTCGGGATTGTTCACGGCAATGGACTGTGCAATGCTCTGCAAGATCATCGTCTTACCCGTGCGCGGAGGCGCCACGATAAGAGCTCGCTGGCCCTTTCCAATCGGAGCGGCCAAGTCAATGACCCGGCCCGTCATGTTCTCTTTGCCCGTCTCCATCACCATGCGCTCGTTGGCGTAGAGTGGCGTGAGGTTTTCGAAGAGCACGCGCTCTTTCATCTTTTCCGGAGAGCTGCCGTTGATCTTATCGACCCACTGCAGTGCAAAGTACTTTTCCTTCTCTTTCGGAGTGCGAATGGTGCCTACAATGGTATCACCCTTCTTTAGTTCAAAGCGGCGGATTTGCGCCGGAGAGACGTAGATGTCTTCAACAGAGGGCAGGTAGTTGTAGAGTGGGGAGCGAAGGAAGCCAAAACCATCGGGCAGCACCTCCATGACGCCTTCACCGACAAACACCTCGCCTGTGTTCTCCGCCAACTTGTGACGCACTACTTCGTAGACGAGCTGCGACTTGGTCATCGAGCCGGTGTGCTTCATGCCAATCACTTTGGCATAGGCGATCAACTCGTCCATCGACATGCGCTGCAGGTCGGTGATCTTGAGAAGCTTGGAGGGATCTACAGGCTCTGGAGCAACATCCAACTCCTCCTCATCGACAGGCTCTCTATGCTCACGATGGCGGTCGCCGCGATGTTGGCGCCCTCCCTCTTTATTGCGATAGCGGCCTCCACCGCGCCGTCCCTCACCTCCGTGCTGGTGATGGTGTCTCTCTCCACGCGGTTCGCGTGGTTCACGAGGCTCGCGCGGTTGTGACTCACCGCTGGGGGTGACGAGGGCTGGTGGGGGGATGATTTGGTGTGTTTGTGTCTCTTCGCTCATACTCTCGTAATCGTTCGATAATTTCATTCACTTGGGCTTCCAAGTGAGCTCTGTCTCCATCATTGACGATGAGAAAATCGGCTCGTTGAGCCCTCTCTTCGTCACTGATTTGCCTCTTTTGCCGCGCCGTAAAATCCCTTTTAGGAAAGCGGTCACGGCGGATTTCTTCGGGAGCTTGCACGGCAATCACCGCGTCAAAAAAACGCTCCCCGCCCGTTTCGAAAAGCAGTGGTATTTCGACCACAAAAAAAGGGCTGCTGCATGAGCGCGCCTCTTCATTGATCACCCGGTAGACTTCTGGATGAATCAGCTTCTCTAAACGATCTAACTTCTCTTCATCGCCAAATACCAAAGCGGCAATCCGCTCCCGATCCAATTCGCCTCCCACAAGAACGCTCTCACCCAGCAACTCTAACGCGCGCTGGCCAACGGGTGTCTTAAGGGAAAGAATTTGGTGGACGATAGCATCGGCAGTAACAACTGTAGCGCCGCGCTGCTGGAAGAGGCGGCACACAGTGGTCTTTCCAGAGGCAATCCCTCCAGTCACTGCGATCTTCTTCAAGAGTAACACTCCTTCCAATTTCTGCCAACGGCGACGTCCACCTTGAGAGGCACCTTCAACTTGACGACCTGCATCGCCTCCTGCGCCAAACGAACCATCGATTCCTCCTCTTCCGCAGGAATCTCAAATAACAGCTCGTCATGGATTTGCAACACCATGAAGCTCAATAACTTACGCTTTGTCAGTAGCTCGTCTGCGCGCAGCATGGCCTCTTTCATCAAGTCGGCCGCTGAGCCTTGGATGGGGGTATTGATAGCAAAACGCTCCGCCTGGGCGCGTAGGCCGACGTTTTTGGAGTGAATGTCCTTCATTTCGCGCTGCCTGCCCGACATGGTCACCGAAAAGCCGGTCTTGTGGGCGCTCTTCTTGCACTCCTCTAAGAACTCTCTTACGCGTGGGTAGCGAGCAAAATAGAGGTCGATGAAGAGCGCGGCCTCTTTAGGGGAGCATTTGAGTTCACGCGACAAGCCGTACGCTTGCTGCCCGTAGATCACGCCAAAGTTCACCACCTTCGCGGCTTGGCGCTGCTCTTTGGTGGGCGCCTTTGTGTTGAAGATGAGCGATGCGGTGAAGGCGTGGATGTCCTCATCGTTGTGAAAGGCTTTGATCAGCGCCGGATCCTCGCTCATGTGCGCCAACATGCGCAATTCGATCTGCGAGTAGTCAGCGGAAAGAAAGCGCCAGCCGCGCTTCTGCGGCTTGAAGGCGGCGCGAATTTCGCGGCCCAGCTCGGAGCGCACGGGAATGTTCTGCAAGTTGGGATCTTGGCAGCTCAGGCGCCCCGTGGCCGCCATTCCCTGATTGAAACTGGGATGAACACGTCCATCTTTGGGCGAAATATCTTCTGGCAGCGAATCGGTATAGGTAGAGCGCAGTTTCTCCAGCTGCCGGTACTGCACAATGCGGTCTACAATAGGTGACTCAATCGCCAGTGTCTCTAGCACTTCGATGCTTGTCGAGCGCTGACCCGTTCCGGTGCGCTTCTGTTCGGGCAATTGGAGCGTATCAAAGAGCGCCTCTGCCAGCTGCTTGGGCGAATTGAGATTGAACTCATGGCCCACTTCGGCAAAGATCTCTTTTTCTGCTTTGTTCAATTGTTTGACAACTTGCCTAGAAAGCAGCGCCAAATCTTCTGCGTCCACATAGATGCCCGCCCGCTCCATCTTGAGCAGCACAAGCAAGATCGGCAGCTCCATCTCTTCGAGCAGCTTTTCCAACCCCCGCTTTTTGATCTGCTTCATCAAGATGCCGTGCAGTTCCAACGTCAAGTCAGCATCGAGTCCGCAGTAGGCTGCCACCTTTTCTACAGGAACGGTATGCAGTGTTTTTTCCTCTCCGAGCACTGACCTGAAGGATCCTTTGCGACGATCGAGGAACTTACCACTCAACGTGTCGAGCGAGTGTTGGCGCTCTTCTGAAAAGAGCAGATAAGAGGCGATCATCGTGTCATAGACAACTGCTTTGGGGCGAATGTCGTAGTTGGCAATGACATGCAGATCAAACTTGGCGTTGTGCGCAACAAAGGGTTTCGTACGCTTTTCGAAAAGCGGGCGCACCTGATCGGCATTCCACGGCATGTAATAGGAGTGGCCGACTTTGCAAGAAAATCCAATGCCGATGATTTCTGCCTCTACAGCAGGTTTTCCATCGGTTTCGCAATCAAAGGCAACAACATCGGCCTCGTACAACTCGGCAGGAATCGAATCAATGATCTTGACCTTCGTGCCATCACTTTTCGCCTCGCTCTTCTTTTTAATAAGCGTGCGAAAATTCATCTCTTCGAAAAAAGCATCAAGCGCTGCTTCATCTGATGGCTTGCGAGCATAGGCTAAAGGCGTTTTCGGTACGGCAACAGCGGTATTGATCGTGGCGAGTTTGTAGCTGAGGAAAGCTAATTCTTTGTGCTGCTGGAGCAGCTCTCCTTTTTTTCCTTTGATCTCGTCTAGATGCTGGTAAACACCTTTCAGTGTTCCATACTTCTCCAGCAGATCGCTGGCACTCTTGGGCCCCAAGCCCGCCACACCGGGAATATTGTCAGAGCTATCGCCCACGATCGCCAGATAGTCGACCATCTGCTCCGGATGCACGCCCCACTGCTCTTGTACGCCCTTTTCATCGATGATGGCATTGTCTTTATGCGTCTGCAGCATGACCACATGTTGGTTGATCAGCTGTCCTAAATCTTTGTCGGAGGAACATAAGAAAACCTCGAAGTCGTTCTTCTCCGCCCACTTCGTGACGCTGCCAATGGTGTCATCGGCCTCTACCCCCTCTTCAACCAGTGTAGGAATGCCATACAGCGCGCAAAACCTTTCCGCCTCATCGATCTGCTGCGGCAAGTCTTCGGGGATCTTCTGCCGTTTTGCTTTGTACTCGGGATAGATCGCTGTGCGACTCTTCTTCCCGTCGGGTCCGTCAAAGACGGCGACAACATATTCAGGAGAAAAGTCCGCCACTAACTTCATCATCGCCCGCACAAATCCATAAAGCGCACTCGTTGCTTGCCCCTTGTGATTGCTCATGGGGGGCAGCGCGTAGAAGGCGCGAAACAGATATCCGGAAACGTCGATTACGTAAATCTTCTTCAAGGCAAATACAAATAAAGGGGCTGATTCATCAGCTTCATCGGAATGGGTGTTTCCAGCGTATGGACAACTCTGCCCGTGAGCAGCGCGCTCTCCTCATTCAGGAAGCCTCCAAAAAAACGATCCTCTTGCAGAGAAAGAACTTGCACATCGCCTTTCACGCCGGCGGCTTCGCTCAAATCGGCAAGGGTCTGGTTGCGCGTTGCACCGACAACGTCGATATAGCCATATTCCAGCGCCGTGGGAGCGGGGAAAACCTGCGCTCCGTACACGCTGACCAACTTTTCTTTCGAAAGTTTTTTGCGCGCATCGGTCACGATCGTAAGAAAGCGGCTGTAGAAGAAGTCGACAATCCCCTGTGTACGCTTGATCTCATCGGGCGTCCACGTACGCAGCGGATTCATGTCGTCCTTATATAGACCGCTGCTAATTGTCAGCGCATCGACTCCGATCTTCTTCAACAAATCAACGGCGTTCACATGCTGCGTGACCACGCCCACCGAGCCCACAATGCTGCCGCTGCTGGAATAGATCTTATCGGCCGCACAAGCAATCATCATCCCGCCGCTAGCACACAGTCCATCGACATAGGCGTAGACGGGCACTTGATAGCGCGCTTTATAGTCGAGAATGGCTTGATAGATCTGCTCGGAATCGAAAGCGGAGCCGCCGGGAGAGTCAATGGCGAGCAACACCGCCTTGACGCGATCATCTCTTCGCGACGCCGCAAGCACGTCGCGCACGCGATGCGCTGTGAGCCTGCCCACGCCGATCACATCACTGATCTTCAGCTCCAACACTACAGGTGCGGAGGGCAGCGCTTCTATCGAGCCGCTGGCATTGGGTTCAATGCGTTCCGCAAAATCTCGCTCTATGATCTTGTTGCCGGAGCTAAAGATCCCCATAAAAACCACAATGACCATCACGCTCAGCGCCAGCCCTAAGGCCGCGCAGAAGACAACAAAAAACGAACGTAGCGCAGAGGCCACCATAGATTCTCTTTCCAATTCCATATCGAATCAGTCTAAAACGGCGCTGGATTGAATTACCAGCGTCTCGTGTGTGACGGGATGGGTCAGTTCCAACTCTTTGTGGCACAAAGCGATGGCATCTTTCTTATAGGGCTTTTTCGAGCCATACTTTCGATCCCCCACAATGGGACAGCCGATGGCGGCGAATTGCGCGCGGATCTGGTGGTAGCGCCCCGTATGCAGCTCCACGCGCGCCTTATACGGGCCGATCATCGTGTAGCTCAGCAGCGACTCTTTGCCTCGCCTGTCGTGCACAGCGCGGAAATCGCCATGGAGCAGCTTGTGACGCAAAACCCCTTCCGCCTTTTTCGGACGCTTGTCGAGCAAAGCGATATAGGTCTTCTGGTAGGTGCGGTGGGCGGTCATCATGCGCTTGAGAGCTTTCGAGCTTTTCGCAAAGACCAGCACGCCGCACACCGGCTTATCGAGGCGGTGGATGGGCTCTACAAAGGCGCGGCCGATCTGCTTCTTGAGAATCTCCTGAACACTTCCCTCTCCATGCGTCACCAGCCCGGCGGGCTTATCGACGATGACAAGGTGGTTGTCTTCGAATAGAACCTTTAAGTGCGCCATCGTCTGTGGATCATGAGCAGCGAGAGGAAGGCGATGGGGAAGAGCAGGTTGAACCAAAGCTCAGCACCGGAGTCGAGGATATCCAAGTTGCGGTTGGTGGCGATGTCGACGGCGTGCACCATCCCTTTGCCGAAGATGAAGACGCTATAGCCCAGCGCCGTGGCCAGCCAAAAGCCGCCGCGCTCAAAGACGCACAGCAAACCGAGCACGCCAAACGCAAGACCAGCAATCCCCACCTCTTGCTGGAAGGGACTGCCAGGACCAAAGCCCAGCATCTTCGCCGTCTCATCGGGGTGAAAGACGTTGCCAAAGAAGCTCCACAGATCCATCAAACCCACGTTGATCAAGAAGATGTAGAGAAGTAGGGTCTCTACAAAACCTCTCCAGGTACGCACTCTAGGCGAGGCGAACAGGTGCAGCCCCGTCACTGCCAACAAAATCAACAACCACACCAACATCAGCCTCTCCTTTGGCGGCTCACCTCAAAGAGCAACAGCGTGGCCGCAGCGGCGACGTTGAGGGAGTCGGCTTTTCCCCACATGGGGATGCGCACTTTTACCGTGGCGGCTTCCATCCATCGGGAGGAAAGACCAAGCTGCTCCGAGCCGACGGCGATAGCAACGGGGCCGGTGAAATCCGCTTGTGTAAACGGAACATCACCCTCCGGCGTTGCTGCAACAATCGTCACATTTTTCAGAGCGGCAATCGCCTCCTCCGTCGTTGCTTCGTAGCAAGGGACGGTGAAGAGCGTGCCCACACTGGCGCGCACTGTGTTGGGATTATAGAGGTCGGTGCATTGATCGCAAACGATCAGTCCATCCACCCCCGCCGCATCCGCAGAGCGCAAAATGGAGCCCAAATTGCCGGGCTTCTCCACCCCTTCGGCCACCAGGAAAAAATCTCCTTTTAGCTGCAGCTTGCGCCGCTGCATCTGCGCCACGCCCAGCAGGCCATCGGGACGGTCACGATAAGAGAGCTTTGCAAAGACCGGCTTGGAACAGACGATGACCTCTTTTGCATTCAATGAGTGGATTAGCGCCTCTTCGTTGCTGCCGAGAAAGAGCTCGGGGCAGATGAAGAGCGTTTCAATCACCCAGCCGCCCGCAGCGCGCAGCAGCTCGCGGTACCCCTCGATCAGGAAGAGGCCGCTTTCATCACGATCTCGGCGGTCGCGCAGGAAGAGGGTCGATTTAATGCGCGGGTTAGAGAGAGAGGTAATCGATAACATCGGCGGGTATTATAGCAGAGAGGCCTATGCGAAGCGAGGGTAGGCCTTTGACTGGTTTCGTATGACCTCTCAGCCAGCGCTGCAGCTCATTGTAAACCTTCGTATTGGCGAAACGCCCCTCAGGAAAAGTCTGGATGAACTCCGTCCCCTTTTGCATCATCCGTGGATAAGAAGCCTTAAGCCCCAACGGGATAGATCCTTTAATAGGGGCTCCTAGGTGCCACTTCGATTCTAGGCGCGAGATGTAGAGCGGGGCTACGACGATAAAAGGTTCTTCGGCGCCGGGAGTAACTGTCCACGCCTCGGTGGTGCGGTTCAGCGGCTCTCGGGTAACGCCCAAATGGGCAATGAGGGCAGCCAGCTCCTCCTCACTCAACACGAAATACCGAGCTAACCAACCGCTGAAGCGGATCATGGCCTGCGTAGCAGAAAGAGAGCGACGCCGCAAAAGATGGAGCTGTCGGCGATGTTAAAGACCGGATAATCCCAGCCCCAGAAGCGGAAAGAGAACATATCTACGACATGTCCATAGAAAAAGAAGTCTCCAATGTTGGAGAGCGCTCCGGCAATGATGAGCGCTAAAGGAAAGAGCGCCTTTTCTCGCTTGGTGCGGAGAAACCAGAGAAGCAAAACCGCTGTTACGAGAGCACGCGCAACCAACAAACTGTGGGGCCAATCGGAAAAGAGCCCCCAGGCAGCTCCTTTGTTGGCTTGGTTCACGATGGCAAAATCGATGCCACCCAAAAAGTCTTGAAAGACCCCAATGCCCCCAAAAGGGTAGGAGAAGTTGTGCCAGCGCATACTGGGCAGCGAACTATAGACCCAAAACTTGAGGGCCTGATCGACGGCAATGACAACGAAGAGAACCAGTAGAAGGCGCTGGATGCGGGAAATCACACCAGGCCCTTTTCAAATTTTTCCTGCGCCTGCACCGTCATGCTTGCGTAAGGAAGTGCCTCTAAACGCTTGATCGGGATGTCGTCCTGTGTAATGTCGCACACGCCGTACGTCCCCTCTTCGACCTTCTCTAAAGCGCGGTCGATTTGGCGCAGCAAGTTGAGTTCCGTCTGGGTCAACTCCAGGTTAATCGTACGGTCAAAATCGTCTGTCCCCTGGTCCGCTTGATGCTGAGAGTAGCCGGTTGCCTCATCAGGAGTCTGCACTTCACGTTGGACACCTTTGAGCGTCTTTGTAAGCTCTGCACGCATGCCCAATAGGCGTTGTTTGAAGCGCTCAACTTCAGGTTTCTTGAGCGGCATTGGCAATCTCCTTCTCGTCTTTAGGACGTATGGATTCTATGACCTCGATCAGTTGGTCAATGTTCTTCATCCGTTTGTATACGCACGCGAAGCGAATATAGGCAATAGGATCCATCTCCTTGAGATGCCTCATTACAAGATCGCCCAGCTCCTGCGTGCTTAGTTCTTTTACCTGCTTTTCCAGCAATTCTACCATCACTTTAGCGACAAGTGCCTTGATCTGTTCAGAACTAATGCGCGTGTGTCGGCATGCCGACTCGAGCCCACTGATCAGCTTGCTCTGCTGGAAATCCTCAAATCGCCCATCCCTCTTTTTCACCTGAATAATCAACTCCACCGTTTCAAAGGTGGTGAAGCGGCGGTTACAGCCCAGGCATTCACGCCGTCTGCGCACCGCGTTCATCTCAGGTGTGTCACGCGAATCGGTTACCTTTAAGTCATCCGATCCGCAGAAGGGGCATTTCATAAGCGCTGGGATTAAAGCGGTTGAACAATTTTAGCGTCAATGAGTCTCTCAAGCAACTGGATAGGTGGCAAGGGGGGATTTTCCGCCAGCCCCTGGTGGTACAAAACGGTAGAGGGCGTCAGCGCCGGCAGAGTGTTGGCCTCAAGCACCACCACCTTCCCCGTGCGGCGGTTATAGAAGAGATCGATACGCGCATAGCTATGAAGGTGTAGCGCCTTCGCACAGAGCTCGACCAGACGGCGGATTTTCTCCACTTCGCCACGAGAGATCACCTCTTCGGGCGGCGGAGTGATGTTGATCCCCGTGCCCCCTTGAAATTTTTCTTCGACACTCAGAACTGCCTCCGAAGCGACCGTGATGCTGGGGGAAAAAGCGACACCGCCAACGACTGCCACGGTAAGCTCGACCCAGCCCTGCTTCTCCTCAATGGAGAGCTTGCCTTGGTCGATGCGGATGCGGTCGGGTTCGAGATAGGGCTCGAGGAAAAACTGGGCCCCTGCCATCGGCATCTCAATCGGGCTGGATTGGCCGCGGAAGGTCCCCGGCTCGATGCGCGGCTTACCGACGAGGCTCATATAACGAGTCAAATCTTCCCGGCTATGCAGAACCACAACGCCGGCCGAGCAGCCATCAGAGCGCGGCTTGATGATGAGGGGAAAATCGGGCAGCGGCTCCTGCAGACTGGTTTTGCGCAGTGCCTGCAGATCGGGATGGCCCAGCGCCTCAATCACGCGCGCTGTGGCAAGCTTGTCGCTGCCCAAACGGGAAGCCTTCGGGCAACTGCCATTATACAGAAGGCCGTGCTCATCGAGATAGGATTGCACCGTACCATCTTCGCCCTCGCCCCCATGCAAAGCGAGAAAGACAAAAGCCCCCATCTCCTGCGCTAGCTGCGTGAACTCTCGGAAGGTCAATTTAGGAAGCGACTGCAGCTGGCAGTGGTGCAGGATCTCTTCCACCGTATGGTTAAGCGCAACGGCATAGGGCAGCTGCCACACATACCCCTCGACGTCGAGAAAGAAGGCGGTTGGTTCATACTTTTTGGAGCGCTGCAGCTTCAGCCAGGCATTCGTTCCACTCATCAAAGAGACCTGCCGCTCTGCTGTCTTCCCCCCAAAGAGCACAAAGACGGGCAGGCGCTCTTCTTCATGCGCTACATACCCTTCCGGCAAGTCGATGTGCAGCCTTCTGCACGCGGAGGCAACAACGCGCTGCAGCACCTCTTTGTGCGTCATGCCCATCGCTGCCGCTTGGCGAAAGAAGAAGCTGTTCTGCTCCATACCGCTGATCGGGTTGAAGTCGGTGAAGAGAAGGCCGCCATCGGTCACCCAGCCATCAAAACGGGCAAAGTCATCAATCTTGAAATAGGCGAAGAGCTGCTCCGCCTCTCGTCGAATGCGCTGCACGATCTCTTCTCCAAAACGCGGAGGAGTATGATAGAAGACGTTGTGCGTGGGAAGGTACTTGGCGCGGTAGTCGAAAAGGCCCTCCACATCCACTTCTGTGGGCACAAGCGCCTTTCCATCTATGACAACAATGGTGAACTCCCGCCCTTTAATAATAGGCTCTAGAATGCATCCTGGGGGCACTTCTTCGGCTCGGCGCACCAATCGCACGCCAATCGAGGAGCCGCCGCAGATTGGTTTCACGATCCCTTCGCGATGGGTACGGAAAAATTCAAGCGCATCCGCACTCTTGTATTGCGGCCACGTTGCAAAGCCCGCTTGGGCAAGCTCTTGATGGGCCCTGTCTTTGTAGTACATGCGCCTGCACGCCCTTGACGAGGGTCCTACAAAGGGAATGCCCCATTCTTCAAGCATCTGCTGCAGCTCTCCATCTTCGCCAAATGCCCCGTGGATGGCAGGAAAGACGAGATCCACTAAGCGCAGCACCTCGCGCGGGTCTTGGAGCGGTTGTCCTTGCAACTTGAAGTCAAAATCGGCGGGAGTGTTGGAGTAAAGCTGCCCGCAGGAGATCGTCCAGAACCGTTTTTGCTGGTCTACGTAGAGAGGGACAATTTCGATGCCCTCATCGCCCAAGTGGTCCATGACAGAGCGGGCGGAATTGAGCGAGATGCCCCGCTCCGGCGAAGGGCCGCCGCAAATGACCGCTATGCGAAAACGGTCATGGCGCATAGTTTCCCCACGCCTGCTTGATCGGCGAAACTTCTAGGCTGTTCACATTGACATTGAGCGGCTGGTGCACGAGCCAGAAAATCATCTCCGCCATCTCTTCAGGAGTAATGGGCTCGATCTTCATTGCCACCTTCTCCCCCTTTGCACGCACTTGGAAAAATTCTGTATCGACAACGCCCGGCTCCAGATTGGTCACGCGCACATTCGTGCCCAATAAATCACAGCGCAGGTTCTCGGAAAAAAGCTTCACGAAAGCTTTGCTAGCCCCATAAACATGACTGCCTTTGTAGGCAAAATTGCTCACCGAAGAGCCGATGTTCACAATATATCCTGCATTGCGCCTGACCATGGCGGGAAGCACCATCCGCGTGCAGTAGAGCAGCCCCTTGATGTTGGTGTCCACCACCGTGTCCCAATCATCCAGGTCTGCCTCCCATGCCGGTCCGCGTCCGAGCCCCAAGCCCGCTGCATTCACGAGCACATCAACTTCTAAAGGCCCCAGCGCCTTCTCTACGGCCTTTCGATCGCGCACATCCAGCACAATCGTCTCGCAGCCCAACGCCTTCAAGCGATCGCTACGGCGCGCTGCGGCAATCACGCGCCAGCCCTCTTTTGCAAAGCGCTGCGCCGTTGCCCGGCCAATGCCGCTCGATGCTCCTGTGACAAGAATAGTTTTCTGCTTCATGTAGTTCTTAGCCTACACTTTAGGGCAAATTCTTACATCTGCCGAAGCAACTGCAGACCCTTTGTAATTAAAGGAATTTTCGATTCGATACTAGAATCCTCTTCCAAATTGGAATCCATGCGCAGAATAATATTATTCAATTCTCTTCTTCGCTGCATCAATTCTTCGATTTGCGCATCTGCACCGCGCTCTGTGCGCGCCAGCCTTTTATTCACCACTTTCATCTCATCTCTCAGATCGGTGCGCACATCAATGAGAAGGTAGCGCATGTGCACAACTGTCAGCGGCCCGTCAATAGTCGCGAGCAACCTCTCTTCGTTTTCTACTATTGAACGACTCTTTCTCTCCGCTTCGGGAGTAGCCGGCGGGTGTATTCGAAGATTCTCTACAAATCCCTTGTGATTTCTGGTCAGTCGTGCTTTTAGCTGCATGCGCAAAACCGGCATTACACCGGCTTCATCTGCTCTTTCAGAGCTCTCTGTGCTCACGGAGCTGGCATCCTCACCCTCGATCAGACCTCTGCCCAACTCATACAATTTATGTTCCACCAAAGTATGGGCCCATGCTCCCTCAGGCGACATCTTATGTTTTGCCAATACGTCCCGCAAATGCTCCAAATCCACAGGCGAAGCCTCTTTAAAAATTTCATGCAAAGAATCGATCACTTTGTTGGTGACGCCATCTCTTCGAATCGCTTGAGCAAGAGCTCTGATTTCTGGTCGGGGCTGCTCCCCCTCGGGATGTATAGAAGCCATACCCCTACCATGTAAAGCTGGCACGCTTTCTTGTCAAACTGTGTGCCTTACAGGTGGTTCACCCACCAAGTAACGATCTTCTTCGCGAGCTAATGGGACCCAACGGTTCATCCGCGCCTCTAAGCGAACCGCTAAGAGATTCAATAAGAAGATGAGACTCAAGCAGCCCAATCCCATTTTCAATACCTCTTGCAGGGTAATGGTTGAGTTCCAGTAGGGAGAAAGCCCAACAAGCATAGCTGCTACAGAAATGAGGGGAAGGAAGCCGCAAGCAATGAGTTGGTTGCATTTTTTCAGCGTTCGCGCGCGAGGAAGAATTTCCACCAAGGGGGAAGTTCCTCGTGAGAGAGCGATCTCGTCATAAGCTCGATCATCTGCGCGCACCCATCGAGGATGACAACCGCGCGCCAACATCAGCGCGCCGAGTGTTACAATCGGCAAACCTTGCACAGCGAGAAGACTGGGCGGATCAACGAGCCAAATATCTCGAAGCTCAATTTCAGGGTTACGTGCAATGCGCTGCAAATACTGTGCATATAATGCTGCCGTTACTGCCACAGGTCCTGCAACAAACAAGATGGGCAGAGCAAAATGCGAGATTCTCATACAAAGAGTTTCACTATCTCTACCACCTCTAATGACTCGCAGCGTTGTCTCTCTCATTTCTGCACCTACGACCAAACGCCTGCGATGCGTATCCGCTTCGAGCAATGGTATGGTGCTGTCTGGCATTTGGCCATCGAGTGTCAGGCCTCGATAATACTCCCCAGGAGCATTGGCATACGTCATGCCGCAGATCATTGCAGTCATGGAAGCCGCCGATAACATACCCGAAACGGCTGTGGCCTGAATAGAAGTAAACGGAGCAAATACAGAGGCATTGGCATTGATGCTCAACATAAAAATGCCCTGGATGGTTAACGGGAGGATGAGATATTTCGTCACGTAGTTTCCATCGGCGGTAAGGGTGGCACGGCGATTGCGAAGTGCATCCATTCCACCTCGTTGTAGCAAATGTTCACTTTCTGCTCGTAAAGAAGCTTCTCGAGAGCGACATCTACCAGCCAGAAGAATTCCATTCACACACCCCGCCGTAAGCAAAGCAATGCTGATGCCATTTGTTACAAGCATAAATGGAGCTCCAGGAGGCCAATCCAGCGACACAAAACTTCCCCCCAGACCGCCCCAAAACCCTCCTATCAAAGCGATAGCAATGGTATCCACAACACCGGCCAATAAGATATGACATTGTTCATTGGGAGAAGGACGTGCGTAAAATTGGGGTCTTACGTGCCCCCCCCTCTCTCTTGTAATCGCCATCTACTTTCCTTCTGCAAGAGAAAGTATTGTACATTGGGCTGGAATTTCGAAGACAAGCTCAATCCCACCTCATTTTCGTATTTCCGATTAGCTCAAGAAATCGTGCAGGTGGACCTAGACTTAAAAATGACATCGAGAACTTCTGCCTTCACATCATAAAACTCTGGCAAGCTATTCTCACCATATCGACTGAGTTCATCGCGCCAACGTTTGTAGCTCGCTTTAGGACAATCGCGCAGCATTCGTATGATTGTTAAAATCGGTTCTCCCACGAGTTCTAACTCAGATTTCACGCCAAATATAAATGGCCTCTTCAAAATCACAAGATTAAGAAAACGTCTCACGGCCTTGCTTAATGCGCCATCAACTAAACCTCTACCCACTCTTGCATCCCCAATTAAGAATTGGAGAATCTCGAAGGAATTTCCATCAATGGCATAGTCTAACAAAGTTTTGAAACCAACGCCTCGCTCTATTGAGTCAAGATTTGCTTCTGGGTAGGCCAGAAGCTCTTGGAAGGTCTCGCGGTTTCCATTTGCAGCAGCTACGCAAAGAAGAGGAATTCTTACATTACGATCTACTTTAGGATCGTCCAGCAAGGCTCGTAGTTTTTCTCTAGTCCCTCTCGCTGCGGCGACCTGTACAGGAGTAAGATCGAGAGCCCCCAAGCAGTTTGGATTCACTCGTCGATCTTTGAGCAACTCCTGTAGTACAGGCAAACTCCCGTGCGCAGCAGCCATATGTAACGGAGTCCATAGCTCATCACCAAGATCATTTACGCCTGACTCATCTGAAAGTAAAAGCGCTACTCGCATACCCTCCTGATCTTCTCCGCAAGCAGCCTTGTGCAAAGGATAAGGATTTAGATCTGGCATATAGATGAAAAAATTCGAAATATTCGAGAATGCATTGAACTTAGGGCCAGGAGCGCGTACTCTAGGAAGCGGTGCAATAATGTCAAAAGTGCTGGCAGCGCCCGCTCCAGAGGCCGCTGATTCCTCGGGCCTAGCTACAGCTGCTGCAGAAGGATGATCAACGGTCGAAGAAGCACCCGCTCCAGAAGTCGCTGGTCGCTCGGGCCCAGCTGCGGCTGTTGCAGGAGGACGGGCAACGGTTGGAAGAGCAGCGCGCGCTTCTAAGGCTGCTGCCTGCCTGCCTCTAGCCTCTGCCAGCGCGCACGCGACATCGACCGCTGCAAGATAACGTTCAACAGTACCTACGGACGAAGCGCTCGGTCTAGAGAAGGCTGTTACTGGCTGCATGGGCTCAGCTGACATTGCTGCAGGAGGACGATCAACGACTGGAGGGACTAGCGCTCGAGCTGCAGCTTCGACTACGCCTTCTAAAACACGATTACGGACTACCTCTCGAGTTATACGCTGTCGGCAAAGCGGGCACGGCTTTTCATAACGACCACTCTCTAACCATCTTCCTAAATGCACAAGAGAATCGGAACCTAAACTCTGTCCGCAGCAAGGAAGGTTATAGATAGGCAATCGATAGGTATCGAGGGTGAGCGGATCAACGAGATTTAGTACAATACTGGCCACGACAACTCTCCTTAACCTTTAGTTCGTCTTCTGTAAAACCCAGCGAAAAGAGCTAGATGAAAAATCAAGGCTGTATTTACGGAGGGGGTGGGATTCGAACCCACGGTACAATTTTAGTTGTACACACGCTTTCCAAGCGTGCTCATTCGGCCGCTCTGACACCCCTCCAGGGATGAGCGACGAACAGTTTAACCCGAAAGTCACCTCTTCGTCCACATTTTAACGCACTTTGTGGCATACTAAGTACTCCATGTCCCGCTACCTTTTCTCACTCTTTGCCCTCTTCGGCTGCCTCTTCGGCGATGCGCCCAAAATCATCGTCTCGCTCGCCCCCTACAAGTACTTCTGCGAGAAGATTGCCCAAGGAACGGTGACTGTCGAGGTTCTCGTGCCAGCCATGGCAAGCCCGCATAGCTTTGAACCGACTCCGAAACAGCTGCTCGCGACGGGATCGGCAGATGCGCTCTTTGTGATCGGTGAGCCTTTTGAACGCAAAGCAGTGGCCGTGCTGCGAGAAAGCAACGCCCAACTGCTCGTTGTTGACATGCGCGATGGGGTAAAGCTCGAGGGCGAGGGGTGCTGCGGCGACCACTCCCATTTCGATAACCACATTTGGCTCGCCCCCGCTCTGGTGAAGATCCAAGCCGCCCACATCGCTGACATTTTGTCCACGCTGCTGCCAGAGAACAAAGCCTTTTATACAGAGCAGCTCGCCTCATTTCATCGCGAGCTGGATGAACTCGACCAATCCTTTCGCGCTCTCTTTGCCCGCTCTCCTGTGAAAGGAATCGTCGTCTCTCACGCAGCATTCGGCTATTTCTGCCGCGCCTACGGCATTGAGCAGCTCGCGGTGGAAATCGATGGGAAGGAGCCGACCTTCAAGCAGCTGCAGAAGATCATGGAGCGCGCGAAAACTTTGGGTGTCTGCAAGGCCATCATCCAATCCACCGCGCAGAACAAGGGTACGGTGCTGATTGCCGAAGAGCTGGCCATCCCCGTCGTCAATATCAACCCCTACTCCGGAGATTGGACCAACAATATCCAACATATCGCAAAGGAGATCTCCTCTTGCCCATGAATGCCGTTGATGTCGAAAACCTTCACTTTGCCTACGAAGAAACGCCCGTCTTGGAAGGCGTTTCGGCGCATATTGAGCCGGGTCAGTTCATTGCCATTGTCGGTCCCAACGGGGGCGGTAAGACGACCTTCTTAAAATTGCTCATGGGGATGTTGCAGCCCAATTCCGGTTCGGTCCGTCTCTTTGGTGAGCAGCCAGAGGCTTCTTTAGGGCGCATCGGCTATGTGCCGCAGATCCTGCGCTTCGACCGCCACTTCCCCATCTCCGTTCTCGAGCTGGTCCTGCAAGGCAGGCTCTCCAAACTCTCGTGGCTGGGACGCTTTCATCCAGCCGATGTCGAAGCGGCGGAGGCGGCGCTACATGCCGTTGGCCTGTGCGACCTGCGCCACCGCGCCCTCGGCACGCTCTCCGGCGGCCAAGCGCAGCGTGCCCTCATCGCCCGCGCCCTCGCCTCCAACCCCGATCTCCTGCTCCTCGATGAGCCCACTGCCAACATCGATGCACAAGCACAGCGCGAAATCCTCGGCCTACTGCGCAACTTCTCCAGCGGCCGCACCATCGTGATGATCACGCACGACTTAAGCGTCATCACCGACACCACCTCTAAAGTATTTTATATCAACCGCACGCTGAAAACGATGACTCCTCAAGAGGTCTGCGGCCACTTTTCGATGGGAGTCTTCCACTAAATGTTCGAATTCTTCAGCGCAGTCCAAAGCACCACACTTCTCCAGTTCGCCCTCCTCGCCGCCTGCCTCGCCTCTGTCGCCAGCGGTATCGTCGGCTCCTACGTCGTCGTTAAACGCATCGCCTTCATCAGCGGCAGCATCGCCCACTCCGTCTTCGGCGGCCTCGGCTTCTTCCTCTGGCTGCAGCGCACGCAAGGGCTTGCCTGGGCCGACCCCGTCCTCGGCGCCCTCCTTGCCGCCATCTTCTCCGCCATGCTCATCGGCTGGATCCACCTCAAGTGGCAGCAGCGCGAGGATGCCGTCATCGCCACCATCTGGTCCGTCGGCATGGCCATCGGCGTGCTCTTCATCGCCCAAACTCCCGGCTTCAACGTCGAGCTCTCCTCCTTCCTTCTCGGCAATATCCTCTGGGTCAGCTCAAAAGACGTTCTCTCTCTCCTCGTCCTCGACGGCATCCTGGTCGCCGCGGTCCTCCTCCTCCACAAACGGTTCCTCGCCATCTGCTTCGATGAAGAGCAGGCCTACCTGCAGCGCCAGCGCGTCAAAACGCTCTACGTGCTGCTGCTCATCCTGATCGCTCTGGCCACCGTCATCCTCATCCAAGTTGTCGGAATTATTCTCGCGATCGCGATGCTTACCCTGCCTGCCACCATCGCAAGCCTCTTTGCGAACACCCTCTCGCGCATCATCTGCCTTGCGGTGCTGCTGAACATCCTGTTTTCTGTAGTAGGAACGGGCCTTTCTTACACATGGGACTGGCCAACGGGCGCAACCATTGCCCTTCTTGCTGCCGCCAGCTATGGCGCGCTGCTAGTGCTCAAAAGGGCATAGCTAGACTATGACTGTGCCATCGTTCAGATCTTCAATACTCTCTACCCAATCGTACTGACGTTCTGCTTTTGTGGTCTCACCAAAGGGAGATCTCCGAATGGCTTGAGTGACTGCTTCTCTATATCTATCCAACAATGTTTCCAATCCCTCGGGTTGGCTGGCACAAAACCCTCGCAACAACACAGAATAGGCGACGTTGTAGGCCGGTCCCTCTGCTACAGCTTCTATAGCTGCGGCGGCAACCACCTTGTCCCAGTGCGCCTGCATCTGTCGATAAAGTGCTGCAGTAAGTTCTTTTTCTGCGCCTATCTCTCTAAGCAACCGCGAAAGCGCGGAAAGAACCGTAGAGGCAGGTACATCCCTTTCCCAGAGTGGGCTACAGTATTTTTGGATGTACGAAAGCAAAACAGCATTTTTTTGTTCGTCGCTGAAGAAACCAGGCCTTTCATTCAACGCTTTATAGCGTTCCAACATGGCTGCAGGGTCAGCAGTCGCTATCAGCGAGGCGACGATGCCTGCTTTTAACGCTGGCAGATAAGGCGAGCTTTCGCCACCCAACTCTACAATCACTCTGTCTAATCCAGCAGTCCCTATAATGTTATCCGCTTTGCGACGCAGGTACTGTGCGACAGCTTGATTTCTGAGATCTGGAGTGTCGAGTAGCCCTTTGATATGATTGATTTCGTATGCTACAGGCAGACTCGCAGCATCGCCAGTCAGCGCCATTAAGCGCGCAAAACGCTCCGGGGCACTCTGCTTTTTAACCTCACGAACAAAGGTGTCTAGATCGATAAAATCAATCACCCCAGCAGCAGCGCCACGCAACCTCCGACCAGCCCTAGCACCAGCATAAAGCACCGCGCCAGCATCATCATCGCCATCAATCGCCTCAGCTGCAGCACCACTCGCAGCAGCAGCCCTCCTACTGGCCGACGCCGCCGGCGCCGCGCCAGCATCGTCATCGTCACTAATCACCACAGCACGACTACGGCCGCCCCCGCCAACAGGAACATAGCGACCAAGCGCCTCTGCAGCATAAATTAACTCATTCCACGATGTGGCAACATCCACAGCGTCTAGATTAAGAGCACCGGCTCTTCTCACAAGTTCAGCTAGGATCACTTGCCGATCTTCTAGCGTCAGCTCACGTGTGCCTAGTAAAGTGTGCACAGGGTCCATCACCTCACCAAGAGTGGCTTGTGCCGGGGACAGCTTCTGAAATATGCCTTGGAAGACTTGACCCGGAGTGGTCACGCTTCCACTGAGATTGGGTTGGTGTGTGAAACGGCCAGCAATCACAATCTTCGCACTGTAAGGAAGAGCGGAACCCTCAATGCCTGCCAAGATTCTGGCCGCTACCTCTGCAGCAACAGGAACGTACTTCCACAAATGCAAAGACTGTCCTATGCGCTTAAAAAAGCGTCCCAATAGCCCAACATGCCGAACTGCGACAACGCCATTCTTTTCTTCGATGTAGTCGAATAGATCGGCTCGAAAACCCTTTATATCGTTTACGAATGTGGGGGAAAATTGTGGGTTGGGTGCTGCTGCCATAGGAACTCAATTATACTAAAAAACTAATTATACAGCACTGATCAGTGTTTCTAATTTTGTAACGACTTTGGAGATGCCTTCGCCCTTTTCAGCGCAGATGAGGTAAGGCTTCAGGCGGGGGAATCGCAGGCAAAATTGCTCGGCGTTGGCAGCCGACTCTTCGCGGTCCATCTTGTTGAGAAGGATGATGGAGGGTTTGGTGAGCAAGTCGGGAGAAAACTCTTTCATTTCGCGGCGCAGGGTTTCGTAGTCGTCCCAAGGCTTTCGGCCCTCCCAGCCAGAAGCGTCGAGAACATAGATGAGCGCACGGGTGCGTTCAATGTGGCGGAGGAACTCGAGGCCGAGACCGCGGTTTTGCGAAGCGCCTTCGATGATGCCGGGAATGTCGGCAATCGTCATGCGCCCGACAACAGCCAAGTTGGGTCTAAGCGTAGTAAAGGGATAGGCACCAATCTTCACAGGAATGTGCGCCACTTTGGAAAGGAAGGTCGACTTGCCAGCATTGGGAAAACCGACAAGGCCCACATCGGCGATGAGCTTGAGTTCAAACTCAATCTCTTTTTCTTCCCCAGGTAGGCCGGGAGTGCACTCCGCCGGAGCGCGGTTGGTGGGTGTTTTGAAGCAGGCGTTGCCGCGACCACCGCGGCCGCCCTGGCAGAGCAAAACCTTCTGGCCATCTTCGACAATATCCCAAAGAACAACGCCGGTGGCCGCATCCTTCACCAACGTTCCTGTAGGAATCTTAAGCGTGAGATCTTTGCCATTCTTGCCGTGCATGAGGGAAGAGCCGCCCTGGCCGCCATCGTCGGCGCGAATGAGCATCTTGTTGCGGAAGGCTTCGAGAGAGGAGAGCTGCGCGTCGGCCTGCAGGTAGACAGAGGCTCCCTTGCCGCCATTACCGCCGGCGGGTCCGCCTTTGGGAATGTACTTCTCGCGGCGCCAAGCGACCACACCATTGCCCCCTTTGCCCGCACGGAACTTCAGGGTGACGCGGTCGATGAACATGGGAAAACCGCCTTAAGCGGGCAGCACGGAGACTTGCGTACGTGCTGACTTGCGGAAATGAACCGTGCCGGCAATCAGAGCAAACAACGTGTCATCCGAGCCGCGGCCCACGTTCTTCGACGGATGCCACTTGGTACCGCGTTGACGAACAAGAATGCTGCCGGCGGAGACGAATTGACCGTCTGTTGCCTTAATGCCCAGACGCTGAGAGTGTGAATCGCGCCCGTTACGTGTGGAGCCTTGACCTTTCTTATGTGCCATAGTTAGCCTGCAATCTCTGTAATTTTCACGCGTGAATAACGCTGGCGGTGACCCACCTTGCGACGGTAGTTTTTACGGCGTTTGTACTTAAACGAAACGACCTTCTCACCCTTGATTTCGCCCATGCGCTCACCCTTGACGACAGCGCCGGGAACAACGGGAGCACCTACAAGCGTCTTCGTACCATCAAAAAGGAAAAACACCTCGCCAAACTGGACAGGGCCTTCACCCTCAAGAAGTTCGACTTCGACGACATCGCCGGTTTCTACGCGGTACTGCTTACCGCCGGTCTGGATAATTGCGTAAGGATTCATGGGGCTCATAGTTTAGCTGAGGGTGTAACTTAATGTAAATGGCCAAGACCGGAATCGAACCAGCGACACAAGGATTTTCAGTCCTCTGCTCTACCGACTGAGCTACTTGGCCAGGAATCTGGGAGAGTGTAGGGCCTGCTTCGCATTTTTTACAAGACCATGTACAATAAAGGGGTGCATTACACCACGGTTTTCACTCTCGATAATTTCCAAGGACCGCTCCAGCTGCTTCTCCATCTCGTCGAAGCCGGCGAGATCGACGTCTCTGTGCTGCCTGTAACGCACCTGACCGGACAGCTCTCGCAGCGCATCCAAAATGGCGCCCCTCTCGACGAGGGGTCGGAATCAGTCTTCGTCACCTCCGCCCTCACCTTCCTCAAAAGCCAGCGCCTGCTGCCCCGTCAAGTAACCCCCGAAGATGCCATCTTAGAAGCTACATCCGCTGAGGTGGTGGCCAAGTTGATCGAATTGGCCCACATTCGCCAGGGCGTGCGTGAACTGGAGGAGCTGCAAGAAAAGGCCCTTCTTTGCTTTGGGCGCGGCTTGTCCGAGGAAAAACGACCCAAACTCGAGCTGCCCACTCTGCAACAGCTCCTGAAATTGCTCAAAAAGCCCAAACGAAGCCCAGCTCAAAAGCGCGCCTACCAAGAGATCGGCCCCGTCTGGCAAATGAAGGAACGCGCCGCCTGGCTCATGAGCCAAATCAAAGCCAAAGGGCGCCTGCTCTTCCACGAAATCTTCCTCTCGGCGGAGCCCAAAATGAAGAGAATTGTCACCTTTATCGCCCTTCTCGAACTCATGCGCGACGGGCTTGTCACCATTCATGAAGAAGAGGGTACCTATGCGATCGTGGGATGAAACAGAGGGGAATGTCATTGCCCTCCTCTTTGCCGCCAAAGAACCCCTCTCCCTGCGTAAGTTGGGCTGCTCACTGGCCGTGATTGAGGCGATCAATCAGGCCTGGCACGAGAGCCAATTCCCCCTCGCTATCGACCCCATTGCCGGTGGCTTTGTCCTGCGCACTAGGGCAGCTTTTGCCCCCGTTGTGGAGGCCATGATCGGCTCTACAAAAGAACGCCTCTCTAAAGCCTGCCTGGAAGTGCTGGCCATTGTCGCCACCAAGCAGCCCGTGGCTCGCAGCGAAATTGAAGCGATCCGAGGTGTGGATTGCTCAGGTTTGATGCAAACCCTTCAGGATAAAGAACTTATAGAATCAATTGAGCAAGAGGGAAGCCGTATTCATCTCTTCCAGGTTACCGAGAAGATGCTGCAACACTTTGGGCTTCGACACAAAGAGGAACTTTCCCTTCTTGTATCCGCTTCGCAAGAGCCCTTTCCAGCACCTGGCAGCGCTCCTTAAGTTCTTGATACTCAGGCCTGTTTCCGCATTTTTCAACAGCCTTTTCGTAGAGCTTAATCGCCGCTTTTTCTTTGCCGATTTGCACGCAACATTCGGCGCTAAAATAGCTTGGCTCGGGCGCCTTTTCTTGCGCTGCTGCTGCATAGGCATAATAGAGGATGGCGCGGTACCAGTCCCCCATCCGCTGCGCGGCGGCGGCGGCGGAGTAGCAGATCTTGTAGTCGAGGGGGTTGAGGTAGAAGAGGTTTTCAAAAAATTCTAATGCATCGCGAAAGCGCCCCTTCTCGTAAATTTTGTAGCCCACAGCGTAGAGCTTTTCCATCAGTTCGTCGCTGTAGCTGAGCTGTTTTTGCATGACTGTCCCGCGCAGCGTGATGGTTCTTAAGTTGCTTGCCAGCTCCATAAGAAGCTCAGGATCGGGCAGGTGGGGGATAAGCTTGGGGTCGATATTCATAGTGACTCCACTTATATACGATTGCCCAGAATTTTTGGATGCGGTATTCTCTTTCGACGCAAGAACTACGAAGCTATAGGAGTTTCATGCCAACTATTAACCAGCTGGTCCGTCAAGGACGTGGCAGCAAGGCAAAGCAACGCAAGTCGCCCGCCCTGCAGCAGTGTCCCCAGCGCCGAGGCGTATGCCTTCAAGTGAAGACAAAGACTCCCAAAAAGCCGAACTCGGCTCTACGTAAAGTAGCATGGGTCAGATTGTCTAACGGAAAAGAGGTCATTGCCTACATCGGTGGTGAAGGACACAACTTACAAGAACACAGCATTGTTCTCGTGCGCGGTGGAAAGGTAAAAGACCTTCCCGGCGTACGTTACCACATCGTTCGCGGAGCACTCGACTGCGCAGCGGTGAAAGACAGAAAACAAGGAAGATCAAAATACGGCTCGAAAAAGCCTAAGTAATTCGTCGATCTCTCATTCATAGGGATTGACGCGCGTGGCCTGTTCACAAAAAGTGGCCGGACCAGGCGCGAATATCGGTGAAAAGCTTTCGATCTTTTTAAGGAGATATAATGTCTAGAAGACATCGCGCGGAAAAGCGCCAAACAGTACCAGATCCCATCTACAATAGCGTTGTGCTATCGAAATTCATCAATAAGGTGATGATGGGCGGCAAGAAAACACTGGCGCAGACCATTGTTTACAAAGCCATTGAAAAGTTTGCCAAGACAGTCGGACAAACAGATGTCCTCGCTGCTTTTGAGCAAGCACTCGAAAATGCGAAACCCACTCTCGAAGTAAAGTCTCGCCGTATTGGCGGCGCTACTTACCAAGTACCGATGGAGATCCCTCAAGATCGCCGTACCGGCTTGGCCATGAAGTGGATCATTACCTACGCCCGAGAAAAAGCAGGCCGCACAATGCAAGACGGTCTGATGTCCGAGCTCGTTGATTGCTACAACAATCAAGGCGCGACGATCAAGAAGAAGGACGACGTGCATCGCATGGCAGAGTCCAATAAAGCCTTTGCTCATTACAAGTGGTAGAAATCGATGCCCAGAGATCCTAAAGACCGTTTAGACCGCGTACGCAATATCGGCATTATGGCCCACATTGACGCGGGCAAAACCACCACCACTGAGCGCATTCTTTTCTACGCAGGCCGCCTTCACAAAATTGGTGAAGTGCACGAGGGTGCTGCAACAATGGACTGGATGGAACAGGAGAAGGAACGTGGTATCACGATCACTTCTGCTGCTACCACTGTCTATTGGAATGACTGCAAGATCAACATCATCGACACTCCCGGACACGTGGACTTCACCATTGAAGTAGAGCGTTCTCTGCGCGTGCTCGATGGTGCCGTTGCTCTTTTCTGCGCCGTTGCCGGTGTGCAACCACAGTCAGAAACGGTATGGCGTCAAGCGGACAAGTACAACGTACCCCGCATTCCTTTCGTCAACAAAATGGATCGCACAGGAGCTGATTTCTTCAACTGCCTGGCGACCATGCGCGACAAGCTAGGCGCCAACGCCTATCCCGTTCAGTGCCCCATCGGTGCGGAAGCGGACTTTGCCGGGCTGATCGACCTCGTCACGATGAAGGCACATTACTTCATCACCGAAGGTCAGGGCACCGAGTATGAGGTTCGCGACATTCCCGCTGATTATTTGGCAAAAGCGAAAGAGATGCGCGCACAGCTCTTAGAAGAGCTTGCAACGCTGGAAGAAGAGGATGACTCATTCATGCAGAAGGTTCTGGAAAATCCAGACAGTCTAACAGCAGATGAGATCCACGCCGTCATTCGCAAAGCCGTGTGCAAAAACGTCTTCTACCCCGTCTTGTGCGGCGCTTCCTTCAAAAACAAGGGTGTTCAGCAGCTGCTTGACTCCGTTGTGCGATGGATGCCCTCACCCATTGACCGTGGAGATATTAAGGGGATCAACGTGGATACTGATGAACCAATGGTGATCAAGCCAGAAGACTCCTCACCTCTTGCAGCGCTTGCGTTCAAGATCATGACGGACCCTTACGTGGGCCGTTTGACCTTCGTGCGCATCTACGCAGGTACGTTGACCAAGGGTACCTCTTTGATCAACACAACCAAAGACAAGGATGAGCGTATTTCCCGCCTTCTCGAGATGCACGCCAACCAGCGTAAAGATCGCGACGAGTTTTACACAGGCGATATCGCTGCTTGCATCGGTCTGAAAAACACAACTACGGGAGACACTCTCTGCTCGCCGAACAACCCTCTTCTCTTAGAGAAGATGGAGTTCCCTGAGCCCGTGATCGACATGGCCATTGAGCCTGAGACGAAAGCGGACCGCGAAAAGCTGGCGAAAGCTCTCGGTGCTCTAACGGAAGAAGATCCCACGTTCCGCGTTCATTCGAACGAAGAGACGGGGCAAACGATCATCTCCGGCATGGGTGAGCTTCACCTCGAGATTCTGCGCGATCGTATGATGCGCGAATTCGACGTGAAGGCGAAAGTGGGCAAACCACAGGTGTCGTACAAAGAGACGATCACGAAAGAAGCTAAGTCGGACACAAAGTTCGTCAAGCAGTCGGGTGGTCGCGGTCAGTACGCGCACGTGGTGCTCGAGATCGAGCCAAACGAGGCCGGCAAAGGCAACGAGGTGATCAGCAAGATCGTGGGCGGCGTGATTCCAAAGGAATATGTTCCTGCGGTGATCAAGGGCGTGGAAGAGGGTCTGACAACAGGCGTTCTAGCGGGCTACGGCCTCGTCGACGTCATTGTGCGGATCGTCTACGGTTCCTACCACGAAGTGGACTCCTCTGAAATGGCCTTTAAGATCTGCGGATCGATGGCCTTGAAAGATGCAGCCCGTAAAGCAGCTCCCATTATTCTTGAACCGATCATGAAGGTCGACGTCACGGCTCCAGAAGAAGCAGTGGGCGATGTCATGGGCGACTTAAACCGTCGTCGCGGCAAGATCATTGGGCAAGATGCCCTTCGCGGCACAGTGATTGTGCATGCAGAAGTAGCTCTCGCTGAGCTCTTCGGCTACTCCACCGATCTTCGTAACTTAAGCCGCGGTCGCGCTTCATTCGTCATGACTCCAAGTCATTTCGAACGTGTACCGTCTAAAATCCAAGAGGAAATTCTCAAAAAGTAATCGTATGGCAACGCAAAAAGAAACATCTCCTAAGCAGCGCATTCGAGTCCGCCTCAAGGGTTTTGACCCGCGAGTGGTCGATCGCTGCACACAAGATATCGTCGAAACAGCAAAACGCACCGGCGCTCGCGTCGTTGGGCCGATCCCTCTGCCCACCGACCGTGAGATCTACACCGTGCTGCGCTCGCCTCACATCGACCGAAAGTCTCGTGAGCAATTCGAGTCACGCACACACAAGCGTCTCTTGGAAATCCTCAACCCCACCGGCAAGACCGTTGATGCTCTCAAAGCACTCAACCTCGCCGCTGGTGTACACATCACACTGAAGCTGAGCTAATCGCAATCATCGTCGTGTTTCGCTCTGCGCAGCGATCTCGTCGATACGAATAGAAAAGCTCAGGATTTTCCAGCGTGCACATGCGCGCGATCTGCACATGGTGCGGCAAAATGCCCGCCATGTGCAGTTCTTCTTCGGCAACCGCCCATAGATCCATATAGTTTCCCTGTAAGTGATGCCAAAACTCTTTTGGCCACTCACTCTCCCAATGAATAAACTCCGCCCTACCTAAACTCGGAGAAATCGCCACCAGAATATCCTCTGGATGGCCCATCCTCTGAATCACTTTGGTGTACAGCCGCGCAATGTTGCCGCGCCAGCCAGCATGCGCCGCAGCGACCTTCTTGCGCACAGGATCGTAAAACAGAGCGATCTGGCAATCGGCATGAAACATGCCAATCCCTCGTCCCTTTTCCTGCGTGATCAGAGCATCGCATTCGTAAACGTTATCATCTGCCTGCACAATGCGGTCACCATGACACTGCTTGGCAGAAGAGAGCTTCTCCGCCCCCCAGAGCAGCTTGTCGTGCGGCCTAAGAGTAACGGCATTGAATACACCGGCGTCATCGAGCAGCTCAAAGGAGAGCCACTTCAGGCCCTCTTTCTCATGGAAAAACATGACCCAATAATAAGCACAGGACTAGCCCAAAAGACAAGCTCAACCCATGTGTTAAAGGTGAGCGGCTGTGTGTCAAAGAGGGGCTGCAGCGCCGGCGTATAGAGCACCACCAACTGCAGCAGCACTCCCGCCACCAACCCACCAAAGAGGTAGGGATTACGGAAGGAGCGCACGCAGGTCAGCAGCACAAACCAAGCGGTCAGCGCCAAGAGAGTGAAGAGCTGCGCTTGCTCTCCTGGATGGACCTGCATATAGGAAAAGAGAATCGCTGTGGTCAGAGGAATTTTCCAGAGCATGGCTTTCAGATAGGTGCGGTCCAAAATGGGATGGTTGCGCTTTTTCGGCGGCACCCTCAACTCATTGCCTGTGGGCGGCTCCAGCACCAAACCGATCGTGAGCGTTCCTTCCGCCACTACGTTAATCCACAAGATCTGCGGCGCGGTGAGCGGCAGCGGCAGTCCCATCGCAAGCGACAGGAAAACCAGCAGCGCTGTCGGCAGCGAAGCCGTTAAGATAAAAAAGACTACTAGTTGGATGTTATTGAAGACCAAGCGTCCCTGCTGCACCGCACGGACTAGTGTTGTAAAGCTATCATCGAGCAGCACCATCTTGGCAGACTCTTTTGCCACATCGCTACCGCTGCCCATCGCCACACCCACATCGGCTTTGGCAAGTGCAGGGGCATCATTAACCCCGTCACCCGTCATGGCCACCACACACCCTTTAGCCTGCAGCTTTTCTACAATGCGCAGCTTTTCCTCCGGATGAATGCGCGCATACACTTCCTTGATGCCCACCTCAGCACCAATGGCCTCTGCAGTGACCAGGTGATCACCCGTAATCATGATCGGCGTAATCCCTGCTGAGAAGCACTCTCGAACGGCTTTCACCACTCCCTCGCGCGGCGGATCGTACAAGCAGATGAAGCCCAGAAGTTGCCCCTTGTCCGACACGCCAATCATGCGGAAGGCGGTCGACTCTAGCGTAAACTCCGGCGCAATCGATTCCGGCGCCCCTTTCGCAATCACCCGTCCATCTTCTAAATGAGTCACGGTCATGCGCGTGGCGGGATCAAAGGGCACCTCCTTGCTGCGCTTCAATCGGTAGTCAATCTTCCAATGATCGGCAAAATCCAAAATCGCCCTTTCCATCGGATCCACACGGTCGCATACCGCCGCTGCCATCTGCACCAGCCGCTGTGCCGCCTGTGTTGTCGGCGCCTCTAACTTCGTCCCGTCAGGCAACACCAGCTGCTTGACCTCCATCCGGTTTTGCGTCAACGTCCCCGTCTTGTCCGTACAAATGACGTCGCAGGATCCCAGCGTCTCCACTGCCGCTAGCTTGCGCACAATCGACTTCGAGCTGGCCATGCGCTGCACCCCCGCTGCAAGAGCAATGGTAATCGCCACCGGCAGCCCTTCAGGCACTATAGAGACCACAACGCTCACCGCCGCAAGCAGCATCTGCTCTATCTCCACACCTCGCCACCAGCCCACCCCCATCAACACAGCAAATAGCGCAAGCGAAAGCATCAACAAATGATGCCCTAACCGGTCCACACGCTCCTCTAGAGGCGTTTTCGGCGGTTTTGCCTCCTGCGTCAGCTGCGCAATGCTCGCCAAACGGGTGTGCACGCCCGTCACGGCCACTTCCACCTCCGCCCGCCCCACAAGAACGCTGCTGCCCGCAAAAAGCTCCTCACCTACGCCCTTCTCCAGCGCCAGCGACTCTCCTGTCAAAATCGACTCATCGACGGACAAACGCTCTGTCGCCTTCACGCGCACATCTGCCGGAACGCGATCTCCCGCATCCAGCTGCACCAGATCGCCCGGCACCAACTCTTCGCTGCTGACGACCTTCCACGCACCATCTCGCATCACACGGCTGCTCTGCATCGCCAACTTCTTCAACGCCGTCAGTGACTTCTGCGCACGCAACTCATGAAAGGTGCCAATCAAACTATTGAGCACCAACACAACGCCAATCACACACGGGTCCTTCGCCGATCCAAAGATCCCCGCTACCACCGAAGCGCCCAACAAAAGATAGATCAGCGGGCTGTGAAACTGCCGCACAAACACCCACAGCGGATGCGGCACCCTCTCCTCCGCCAAACGGTTGTATCCGAAATGGCGCAGCCGCTTGGTCGCCTCTGCCGTAGAAAGCCCCATTGTGGAAAATTTGTTCACAAATTGTTCCACGGGCTACTTTCGACTTAACTCGTTAATAATCAACAATTTAACCACCGTGGAACACTCCTTTTCCCAAATGTAAAACCGGTTTTACATGAGGATTTTTCGCTCTCCAATGAACCGAAACCATTCACCGACCCGTTCATCCTCGACCACTTCTTCCAGCGCCGTGGGCTTTTCGAACCGCTTGAGGAGAGCGAAAAGATCGGCATCGACCTTGGCCCAATCGGGGGAGACGTTGCGGAAGATCACACCGTAGGTCTTCTCCTTTTTCAGTTCGGGGAAATCGTTGTCAAGCCAGTAATCGGCGGATTGAGCGAGCAGCTCTTCGCGGAAGGTGAGGTAGTCGCAATCGCTTTCATAGAGGCGCACGTGAGGCTGGAGCTGAAACTGTTCTTTGACAGACGGGGGGAAGACGGGGCAGAAGAAGGTGCTGTAGATGAGCAGGTCGAGACGGGCGCAGTCGAGCACAACTTCCTCTTGTCCCTCCATCCACTCGAGGATACCGTCTGCAATGGGATAGAGCGACCAGTGGCTGGGCGGATGGCGCAGGAGAAAGGGCTGCGCGATCTCCTGGTCAAAGTCCTCTTTGCCAAAGAGACGCACAACCGTGGGCAGCGCGTCAGCAAGAGCGCCAAAGAGCCGCCACCAGTATTGCTCGTTATAGATTTGGAGGCGCTCGCTGGGTTGCAGCGTCGGCGAAGCGCAGATGTACTCACCCGCATCGCTGTGCTCGGTGCCCAAAGGCGCAGTGATGGCTTTGGCAAACCGTTGTTGCAGCTCACGCATAGGCCAACTTCTCTTGGAACTGCTTTGCTTTGAGCGCCTCGGCCCACGTCTCTTCAAAACTCACGAAGCTATCATCCCATTCCAGCAGCGTCGGCACGCCGCCTGTCATGGGCCACACCTTTGCGTACAACTCCCACACCTCATCACGGACATAGTTGTTGTGCGTGTCGAGCACATACTTGCCCATGTCGGTGTGACCGGCGATGTGGATCTGCAGCACCTTTTCCATGGGAAGATGGCGAATGTAGTCATCGACGGCAAAGCCGTGGTTGCGCGAGGAGACGTAGATGTTGTTGACGTCGAGCATCATGGAGATCCCCGCCTTTTCTACAACAGCGGTGTAAAACTCCCACTCCTGCATTTCATCCTGTTGGAAGGCAACGTAGGAGGAGAGGTTTTCGAGGGCGAAGGGCAATTCGAGGAAGTCCTGCACGATGCGTGCACGCTCTGCGATGTAGTTGATCGCCTCTTGCGTGTAGGGCAGCGGCAAGAGGTCGTGAAAGTGGGCATTGTCCAGCTTGCCCCAGCAGAGATGGTCGGAGACCCAAGGCGTCTTGGTGCGGCGCGTGAGAGCCTTGAGCTTTTTCAAGTAATCGTAATCGAGTGGATCGGGGCTGCCGATGGCTAAGCTCACACCGTGTTGCACAACGCGGTAGTGCTCAAGGATGCGGTCGAGGAAATCGATGGGCGTGCCCGCGTCCATCATGAAGTTTTCGGAAATGATTTCGAACCAGTCGATGTCGGGCAGCGTGGCGAGAATGGTATCGTAATGTTCCTTGCGCAGGCCAATTCCGATACCGAGGTTAAGTTTGGGCGTCTCCATAAACAAGAGTGAGGTAATACCCCATTGCCGCGTTCGGGTCAATTCCCTCGGTGAGCGCCACCGCCATGCCCCGCGCGTCGGGAGTGAGCACCAGCAACAACATGCGCTCGTCTTCGGGCAGCGTGCGATAGAGTGCCAACTCATCCTCATGGAGACGAGAGGCATCTTTTTCCAAAGCAGCATTCAGATCGCCGTGTGTTGCGGCCAGCTGCACTTGGAGAGCGTCGGAGAGTGTTAGATAGACTAACTGCTGTTGAAAGGTAAGGGTGGTCAGGTAGGCTTTTTCCGCATCGCTCATTTGGTCGATATCGAGTTTGAGCGCTTTCATGATGGCATCGTGCGCCGACATACCGGCGAGAAACCATCTGCCTGCATCTGCGCTGTGATCTGCATTCACGATCAGAAAGAGGACTCTGTCTTGCGGAGAAAGTTTAGCGTAGAGCTGTACTTCTCCCTCGGAAAGCGTTTTGACATCAAAGTCCGCTGCGGCCCAAAGAGCCTGATCGGGAGTATGTTTGTTCGTGAGTTGTACGACCCACTGCTGCTCCGGTGGAGTCAGCTTTTCAAAGTCGCGTCGGTTGTCACTCGTCAGTTGGTCTACGAAAGAGGCCGTCTTTAAAGTGGGCTGCTCCGAAGAGCAGCCCGCCAAAGTCAGAAAAAGGATCAGCGGCCAAGCGACCATCTATTTTTTCAAAGTCGAACGCTTAGCTTTCATTCCATTCGTGCCGGGTTGTGGCTTGGGTTTGGGAGGCGTTGTGCCATCATTTGTGCCACCGTTGCAGCTATTAGCCCCACATGTGTTTTGTGGAACACCTGCAGAGGCTTTTTTGGATTCGCTGGAAATGCTGTAAGAAGAGCGGATGCTGCTATCTACACCACGTGCACCAGTACCGGTTTTGCCGTTGCAACTGTGGTTAGGAGCTGTTTTGCTCGCGTTGCACTTGCCCTGAGGAGTAGATCCGCCGGATGTTTGTGCAGCAAGAGGAGCTGCTGCGAAGAGCCCCGCCATTGCGAGAGAGAGAAGATGTTGCTTTTTCATGAGGGTTAGTCTCCTTGAATGTTAGACCTTCCCTCATCGATACATTAGTGTAAGATTTTAATTCAATTTCGTTTGCGGCTTTTGTACGGCCGGTTTGGTAGGAGCCGGCTGCGGCGCAGGCGCGGGCTCTTCACAGCTCGGTTTTCCATCGGGTCCCAGGGTGCATTGCTGGGCAGAAAGGGAACCTACTACTAAAAGGCAAAATAGAAACTTATTCATCATTATCTTCACCGTAAAACTGGTTTATTTCCTTTTCGCGCAACTCTCTCCACTGGCCGGGCTGGAGACCGCCTAGAACCAGAGGACCGATACGGATCCTCTTCAGTTCGAGCACGTTCAACCCCGCCTGGGCGAGCAATTCGCGCACTTCTCGCTTCTTCCCTTCCCGTACCGTGACCTTCAGGGTACCGCGTCGCACCTTAGAAACGGCCACGGGTTTGACGAAGCATCCCTCGACAATCCCACCGCGGCTCAACTCCTTCAAGTGCTCATCAGTGATCTCCTGTGATGTCTTAGCCAGGTACTCTTTGTCAATATTGAAAGAGGGGTGGATGACGCGCTGGGCGAAATGGCCATCGTTTGTCACGATGATGAGCCCCTCCGTCTCCTTGTCGAGGCGGCCCACGGTGAAGAGCCGCTCGCTGACGCCGCCGAAGAGGTCGTAGACCGTCGGACTGTTCTTGCTCACGGTGGAGCAGACGTAGCCGGCCGGCTTGTTCAGTAGGAAGTAGTACTTCTTCTGGGCCTTGCCCACCTGGCAGCCGTCGACCTCAATGCGGTCTGTCCCCAAGGTCACATGGGTCTGCGGAACCAAGACGACTTTACCGTTCACCTTGACCCGCCCTGCGAGGATAATCTCCTCCGCAGCGCGACGCGAGGCTACCCCGGCCGCTGCAAGTACTTTACTCAATCGATTATTCATTTAAAATGGGTAGGGATTTTAACCTCTTTAGCGGCAACATGTCAAAACTCATCCTCTTACGCCACGGCCAATCGGTCTGGAACGAACGCAATCTCTTCACAGGTTGGGTAGACATCCCCTTAAGTACCAAGGGGATAAAGGAATCTTTTGACGCCGGCGAGAAGATCAAAGACCTCCCCATCGATGTCATCTTCGTCTCCACCTTAGTGCGCGCTCAGATGACCGCCTTCCTGGCCATGACCCGTCACAGCAGTGGGCGGGTGCCTGTTTTGCTCCACGAAACGGGCAAAGAGAGTGAGTGGGGCGGCAATAGCGCCGACCCCGACTCACTGATTCCTACCTACCAAGCGTGGCAGCTCAACGAGCGCATGTATGGGACGTTGCAGGGGCTCAACAAGCAGGAGACCGTGGAGAAGTTTGGGGCGGAGCAGGTGCGTGAATGGCGGCGCAGCTACGACGTTGCCCCGCCGCGTGGCGAGAGCCTCAAGATGACAGCGGAGCGGGCCATTCCTTACTATCAGGGAATGATTCAGCCCCTGTTGCAACAGGGCAAAAACGTTCTGGTGGTAGCCCACGGCAACTCGCTGAGGGCCATCTGCATGTTCCTGGAGAAGCTGACGGAGGATGAGGTCCTCCACCTCGAACTGGAGACGGGTCTACCACGTATTTATGATTTTTGATGATGAATTGCCTTCCCTCAAGACGCGCTCGACGATTACTCTCTCGGGGCTAGGCGAGGTTACACTCACGGACAACCCCTTCGAGCAGCTGCTGATCGCCGCCTACTTCACCCTGTGCAAGCCCAGCGGCAAAAACCATATTGTAGGCCCGCGTGGGCCCGCTTTTCTCGAAGAGGCGGGAGTGGTCTTCACCGACAAGATCAGCGCCCGTACAGCGCTCATCGTGGCCTCTGCCGCCGATCCGCTCACCGGTCTCATCACGATCCCTCAACGCACGGAGGGCATCCCCCTCGCCGTTGACATCACTCACACCATCGGCAAGTTCGCCGTTGAGGGTGATATTCTTTTTTTTAAGCACGGCATTACCGGTATCGACGTCATCCCTACGCCGCGCGCTGATGCCGACCAGCTCGAGGCCTCTCTCAACCAGGCCATCGACGACCAGGCCGACTTCTGCCTGCGCCTGGCTGCCTTCCGCGACCAGATGGAGGAGCAGATCGAGGAGATCCCTGGCTGCCACGTGCTCTACCGAGACCGCCTGCGCCTGCCCAACATCACGGTCGTAGCCACTCCCGGCATCCACGGCAACGCACTGTCTCACCGCCTGCGCATCCGCGGCGTGCAAGTACCCATCGCGAACCAACTCGTTATCCACTGGAATCGTGAAATCCCCTTCCCCATGGATATCCTACGCGCAGAGATCGACCTACTGCGCCATGTTGCAGGAGGCCTATGAAATACGTCGGCCGCCTTGTCGCCAGCGATGGCTTTCTGCTCGCCTCGAGCGAGCTGCGAACCCCAGATCAGGCCGTCGCCTTCAGCTTCCTCATCGATCCCGAGGATGGCGTGATTGCCGATGCTGCCTTTCACGCGCGCGGGCCGTGGAAGCTGCTGCAGGAGGCGGAAAACGTCTGCCGCTTTGCCATGCGCAAGCGCCTTCATGAACTCGAGCGCTACGAGACAGACCCCTTTCTACACGAAGCGCTCAAGTTGGCCGCGCACTCTCTCGGCCCCGAGCGCCATGTGACGGAGCCAAGTCCGAACTTTGAGGGGGATGGCTGGGAGGGGTTTGAGAATCTCTCTACGCAGGAGAAGATCGCCGTGATCGAACAGGTTCTCGACGTGGAGATCCGCCCCTTCGTCGCCATGGATGGCGGCGGCGTCAAGCTGATCAACCTGCTCGGCAACGAGGTGGTGATCGCCTACGAGGGCAACTGCACCTCCTGCTTTGCCTCCACCGGATCAACGCTCTCGGCGATCCAGCAGATGCTACAAGCCAAAGTACACAAGGACTTAGTGGTGGTCCCGCAGCTGGATCAATTCATGACGGAGTAACTGCGCAATCGACTCGATGAGCTGCTCTCGATCTGCCGCCACGCCCGTAACTTGCCGAATGCCTATAGCGGGCTGATCAATCTTCTCCTGCTCGCTTGCAGGCAAGTCGAGATTGAGCCCCAGCCCCATGATCACGGCATCTCCTGTACGCTCCGTCAAGATACCGGCAATCTTTTTGCCCTCTACCAACAGGTCATTGGGCAGTTTGATTTCCGCCTCCACCTGGATGCCCGCCAGCACCTTCTGCACCTGCTCGGCGAGCAAAACAGGGTCGGCGCCTACTCTAAAAAAGACAAAGGTGACGTAGAGCTGTCCTTTGGGCGAATGCCACTTGCGCCCCCACTGCCCCCGTCCCGCCGTCTGCTCCTGCGCGACAATGAGGGTCAAATCACCGCGGTCACACATCTCCAGATGACGTTTTGCCCATTCGTTTGTAGAATCAACTGTCGACAAATCAACGCGTAACACACTAAATTCCCTTTATGCTCACTCTGAAGAATATCGACTGGCGCATTGTTTTTGTCATGCTAGGGTTGATGGGCATCTCTCTTTTGGTGATCAGCTCCAACGACACCTTCTACTTGACCAACCCCGACTTTGTCGGGCTCACACCCCGTCTGGCGGCCCAATTGCGCTGGTTTGCCATCGGCTTTCTCCTCTTTTTTTTCTGCGCCGCCTTCGATTACAACCGCCTGCGCAACTTCAGCAGCATTCTTTACTTCGTCGCCATCCTCGCTCTCATCGGCCTCTTCTTCACGGAAGGGCACAAATCGGTGCAGCGCTGGTACCGCATCTTCGGCATCCCCATTCAGCCCTCTGAGCTGACCAAACTCATCCTCGTAATTGCCCTCAGCACCTACCTGGAGGCGAAAAAGCAGGTGGCCGACCGCTGGGGAACCAGCCTGGGCGCTCTCACCATTGTTGGCATCCCCTTCCTGCTGATTCTGAAGCAGCCCGACTTAGGCACTGCACTCATCCTCTTTCCCATGAGCCTGGCCATCTTTTACTTCGGCAATGTACGCCCCTCTCTCATCAGAGTGCTCTCCTGGGCTGGCCTCTCTCTGCTGCTCATCGTCTTTGCCTTCTTCTCCGGCCTGGTTCCTCACGACAAAGCGCGCCCTTACGTCACCTCTGTGCTGAAAGAGTACCAATACGACCGCCTCAAACCCGACACCCACCACCAAAAGGCCGCCAAAGTTGCCATTGGTGTTGGCGGCATCTCCGGCACGGGATGGAAGAAGAGCACCTATACGCGCCGCGGCTGGCTGCCCGAACCGCAAACGGACTCGGTCTTTCCCGCTTTCTGCGAAGAGTTCGGCCTCTTCGGCGCAGGGCTGCTGCTGGCGCTCTATTGGGCCCTGCTCGTTTTGAGTTTTCGCGTCACAGCGGTAGCCAAAGACCCCTTCGGTCGCCTGCTTGCTGCAGGAATCACCGCCTATCTAGCGATGCATGTATTGATCAATATTGGTATGATGTCTGGCCTTCTTCCCATTACGGGAATTCCGCTGATCCTCATCAGTTACGGCGGAGCTTCGGTAATGGCAACGATGGCGGCTTTGGGAATTCTGCAGAGCATCTATAGCCGCCGCTATATGTTTAGTAGGTGAAATGCCCTATTTTTTCGAACAACCCTCCACCGTCTGGCTCGGGGAAGGGATCATCAACCTTCGCGATGTCAAAGAGGGCCTGCGCTATTTCGGCCGCTGGACTGTCACTGCCTCCGGCCTCTTCACGCAAGAGATCGAAATCCACGGCATCCCCGGCCGCCAACTCACGGAGTTCTCCATTGAGCCCGATATGTCCATGACCATGGAGCACATCGATCTGGGCTTATGGAAGGGCACCTGTCGTACAGACAAAGATGTGGTGGAGTGGAAGCTTGCGGGTGAAGGCGTTCACTGCATTGAGCGATTCATTCACCTACGCACCGGCACCGTCCAAACACGCAGCAGCTTCTTTGACGAACAAGGGGCCTTCACCGTAGCAGAAGGGCACCTCTGGCTGCGCCAATAGTAGGCACTAAAGCATCGATTTGCACACGGTTGTAGACTCCCAGTACTTCCAAAGACTGTCCTGCTCGATACCTTTCTTGAGCGAGCGCAAAAGCCTCTCTCTTCATTATTAACTTCAATCGTCCGGCAACATAAGGGACTACGGGAAGATCTAAAGGGATGATCCGATCGGGAGCGGGAGCTGCCAACACCTCTTCCAAAAGATAGTCGAGAATCACTCGGGCGATGTCGGTGGTGGGCTCATACACCTGTGCAATATCGCGCTCAAATTGCGCGAGAGTGGCCTGCACACGCTCGCCTAATCTCACGTACTCTGCTGGAAGAGCTTCTCCCACTCGCAAAGCCTCGCGCACGCGCACAGCTTCTGCATCGGTTTGCAGCGCTGTCACAGCAACTGCATAGAGCGGCCAAGAGCTTCCAATAGCCCGAGAGAGTGCCTCGACGGTTTCTCGGTATTGATACGGTTTGAGTTCCGGCGTTGTGCCCGCAAGGTAGAGGCTGCCATCGGCAGCAAAGCGCCACAGCTTCGGATCGCCCAAACTAAAATCATGTGCTTTTGCACTGCCCGCCAGCCGCATGACGCCGCGTGCTCGGTCCAGTCCTGTAGCGGGAGCAAGAGTGGCCCATGCAGTGGCCGCTAGAGTATCTGTGGACAATTTAGGGCATTTGAAGCCAATGGGCAATCCATCGATGACAAGTGGTTCCACAGGCACACGGTAAGCCTGCCACACTACTTCGCGAACGCGTCCACCCCATTCGATGAGAGCTGCTGCTGGATTGCGCGAAGAGAGAATCACCACACGATCTAGATCGCCCTGAATGGCAAAAACGTCGTGTCTGCCTCCGGGAGTGCCGACAATTTCTTCGCCTAAGCGAATGCCGTCCACGACTCGCTCCCCGCGCCTCCATTTTTGCACTTGCTGCTGCCAAACACTATCGGGTTCATCAAAAGCAGCACAATGTCGTACTCGTAAATCCGTATCTAGATGCCACAGCAGTTGCGCTATTTGGAGCGGCTCCAAACGAGCCATCTCTCTAAACTTGACCAATGCTTCAAAGAGATCTTTGCCGCGCAAACGAGGCCCTCGAGGGTCTTGTAACATGCGTACCAGTTGCGTCAGAAGGGTCTCCCAAATCAGGATCTCTTCTCTGGTTAATTCCTCATTGCGCGCTACTTTGCACAGAAGCGGTGGACTAAAGGCTTCCGTCTCCAGAACGACAAAACAGAGGGCGGCGATGCCCTCCAAACGATCACAAGCAAAGGGAGCACGGGGCATTCTATGCACAAAAAGGGGCGTAGAGATGCGCTCGATATGATGACACCCTTTATCAAGAGAGCCTTTGAGACTTAATTCCGGAGCCAGATGGGCACGAAAAAGGCCAATCTCGGTTGCCGCCTCTCTTAATGCCTCACGGTCCAGCGCCGCACCAGTCCCTATCCACTCACCAAGTGCCCGATCTACTGCATCGGCGCTTCTATCTACCAGACCAAGAGCAATGAGAAAAATCTGCCACACCTCTTGTAGTCGCAAACTCATCTGTACTTGGTAAAGAGGCTTACAACGCCCTCTTCCAGATTTACTACCAAAGGCTGTGGCCACAAACATCGACCACCAGTGCGACGATATCCCCCGACCCGAGCAATGCTCGCTGCAGTTTCTTTCCAAATCAACGGCAGTGGGCTGATCGAGAATCACCCGAATTTGCCGACCCAGCCAAGGAAAATCCACGGGTGTATCGAGCGGAAGAAAGCTTGTCGCCGCCACTCTAGCGAATATTCTCATATCGATCGGCTGCTGCGGATTCACCCAAGGAATATGTCCCGCCATTAATGGAATATCGCTTACTCGGACGAGAGATCCTGCTTCTGCTGCCATAAATAGATGAGTGCGACTATAGTAGGAGTGTAAAGTTTTATGCAAAAAATCCTCGTTGTTGGAACAGGATATGTGGGTCTGGTCACTGGCGCATGCTTCGCTGAAATGGGGCACAAGGTGACTTGTCTTGATATCGATGAAAAAAAGATTTGTCAGCTCAAAGAGGGGCACATCCCTATTTTCGAGCCTGGGCTCGAAGAGCTGGTCGTACGCAACCGCCCACGCCTTGAGTTCACCACCGACTATGCGCGCGCGGTGGCAGAGACACAGGTCATCTTTCTCGCCCTGCCTACGCCGGAAAACGAGGACGGCAGCGCGAACTTGTCCTATCTACAAAAGGCTGTCGAGCAGATTGCGGGGCTCATGGATGGCTGGCGCCTCTTTGTGAACAAGTCCACCGTGCCTGTGGGCACTGCGGAGGCGGTGCGCACGTGGGTGTCGGCAAAGACGAAACAGCCCTTTGACGTGGTCTCCAACCCTGAATTTCTCAAAGAGGGCGATGCGATCTCCGACTTCATGAAGCCCGACCGCATCATCATCGGCGCAGACAGCGACAAGGCCATTGAAATGATGCGCACGCTCTACAGCCCTTTCAACTTCAGCCATGAGCGCGTCATCATCATGGATTGCCGCTCTGCGGAAATGACAAAATATGCCGCCAACGCCATGCTAGCAACACGCATCTCCTTCATGAATGAGCTTTCCGTTCTCTGCGAAGAGCTCGGCGTCGATATCGACCGCGTGCGCCTCGGCATCGGAAGCGACCGCCGCATCGGCATGAGCTTTCTCTATCCCGGTTGTGGCTTTGGCGGTTCTTGCTTCCCCAAAGATATCAAAGCGTTGATTCAGATGGGCAAGCAGGTACCGATGTCCATCATCGAGGCCGTGGAGCTGGCCAACGAGCGGCAGAAGCGCCGCTTGTTCGACAAAATGGCGCGCCATTTCGGCTCACTAAAGGGCAAAGTGATCGCGGTGTGGGGGCTCTCCTTCAAGCCCGGCACAGATGACATGCGCAAAGCGCCCTCGCTCACGCTGATTCAGCTGCTGCAAGAGGCGGGCGCAACTGTGCGCGCCTACGACCCTGTGGCTAAGCCCAAACTTGACGTCACCTTCTGCAACAGTGAGCTCGAAGCGGCGGATGGTGCTGATGCAATCGCCCTTGTAACGGAGTGGAAGCCCTTTCGCTTAGTGGACATGGAAGAGGTGAAGAAGCGCATGCGCGGCAACGCCTTCTTCGATGGTCGCAACCAATACCGCCCCACGCATATGCGAGAGCTCGGTTTCACCTATTTCTCCATCGGTCGTCCATGAAAAAGATTCTCGTTACTGGAGGCGCGGGCTACGTCGGCAGCCATGTGTGCAAAAGACTGGCGCAGGCGGGTCATGACCTACTCATCGTCGACAACCTCACCACGGGCAACAAATGGGCGCTCAAATGGGGCCGTCACGCAGCGATCGACCTGCTCGACAAGGGAGCGGTCCTTAATGTCATTGCCGGCTTTCAGCCCGACGTGATCATGCATTTTGCTGCTGCATCGCTAGTCGGCGAATCCATTGAGCAGCCGCTCAAATATTTCCAAACCAATCTCGTCAGCGCTCTCAACTTGCTGCAGGCCCACGTGCCGATCATCTTTTCGAGCACCTGCGCCATCTTCGGTGTTCCGCAACGTCCATCGATTGATGAGCATCATCCCAAAAATCCGATCAATCCCTACGGGCAGAGCAAGCTCATGGTGGAGCAGATTCTGCAAGAGTGTTGGCGTGCGCACCAAATCCCTTCCGTTTCACTGCGCTATTTCAACGCCTCGGGGTGCGACCCGGAGGGCGAAATCGGCGAAGCGCACGACCCGGAGACGCACCTCATTCCGCGCGTCATTGAAGCGGCGATCAAGGAGACGCCGGTGGCGATCTTTGGTACTGACTATCCTACACCCGACGGTACGGCCATCCGCGACTACATTCACGTCGACGACCTAGCCACAGCCCACATTTTGGCTCTCGACCATGTAGATGGATGCCACGCGTGCAACATCGGCACCGGGCGCGGCTACTCTGTTGAAGAGGTGATTTGTGCAGTAGAGAAGGTTTCCGGAAAACCGATTGCGCGCGACATCGTGGCGCGACGCGAGGGCGATCCGCCGATTCTCGTGGCCAACCCGCAGAAGGCCTTCACCGAATGGGGCTTTCAGCCGCGCTACACAGAACTCGAACCCATCATTGAAACGGCATGGCAATGGCACAGAAAAAGGTCTTAGTGACGGGAGCGGCCGGCTTCATCGGCATGCACTGTGCGCTGGCGCTCAAAAACCGCGGCGATGAGGTGATTGGCGTAGACAACTTCAATGCCTACTACGACCCGCGCATCAAGCGACAGCGCGAGCGCAAGCTCAGCGAAGCGGGTATTGAGATCACTGAGGGTGACATCACCAACTTCGCCCTGCTCGACCGCATTGTGCAATGGGACGGCATCACGCACATTCTCCACCTCGCGGCGCAAGCGGGCGTGCGCTACTCTCTCGACAACCCCCACGCCTACCTCAAAGCCAATATTGACGGCTTTCTCTCCGTTCTCGAAATCGTGCGCAAACGACCGCACATTCCTCTGGTCTACGCCTCTTCCTCTTCTGTCTACGGAACCAACACCAAACTCCCCTTTGCTATTGGCGACCAAACCGACTCACCGGCCAACCTCTATGGCGCCACGAAGAAGGCAAATGAGGTCATGGCCTATTCCTACCATTCGCTCTTCGGCATCCATGCAACAGGCCTTCGCTTCTTCACGGTCTATGGACCCTGGGGCCGCCCCGACATGGCGTACTGGCTCTTTGCTAAAGCCATACGCCACAATCAGCCGATCTCTCTCTTCAACGAAGGCAAAATGCAGCGCGATTTCACCTATATTGATGATGTCGTGGCAGGCACTCTAGCAGCACTCGATCAGGCAGCGGGCTACCGCCTCTACAACTTGGGCAACAACCGCTCGGAGGAGCTCGGCACGCTCGTGCAGCTGCTGGAAAAACAGCTCGGGCCGGCGCAGAAAAAGCTGCTGCCCATGCAGGCGGGCGACATCCCCTCTACTTTTGCCGACATCAGCGAGTCACAAAAGGACCTCGGCTTTGCACCGACAACTTCTCTAGAAACAGGCATCCAACGCTTTGCGGAGTGGTATCGTGGCTTTGCTGATTAGCGCGACAGTATTAACGCGCAATAGTGCACGGCGCTTGGACAAGTGCCTCGCTTCGCTGGCCAACTTCGACGAAGTCGTCGTCCTCGACAGCGGTTCTAGTGATGCAACGGAGTCGATCTGCGCGCGCTATCCCAACGTCCGTTTTGAATCCCACGATTTTGCCGGCTTCGGCGCCCAGCACAACTACGCGATCCAATTGTGCCGCAATGACTGGATCTTCTCTCTCGACAGCGACGAAGAACTCTCCAGCCCACTTCCAACCACTCTCGATCCCATCAAGGCCTACAGCTTTCCGCGCAAAAACTTCTACCGCGGCCAATGGATTAAGGGATGCGGCTGGTCTCCTGACCGCGTCATCCGCCTCTTCCACAAAGGCCATGCCCGCTTTTCCGACGATCCCGTCCACGAGCGCGTCCTCGCCCAAGAGGTCATCGACTTACCTACCGCAATTATCCATGAACCCTATACTTGCATCGCCGACTTCCTCACCAAGATGCAGCTCTACAGCGACCTTTTCCAAACCACCAAGCGCGTCTCTCTTGCCACCGCCATCACTCACGCAGTAGGCGCCTTCTTCAAAAGCTACTTCCTCAAACGCGGCTTCCTTGACGGCCCCGCCGGCTTCATCATCTCAGCGTACAACGCTCACACGGCATTCTATAAGTACCTCAAGGCCCGCGAGCGTCAGTCCTAAAAAACATCCCCATTCAAGCTAGTCAAAGCTTTACAGAGTTCATCTTTTGAAGAGCCTACCGAAATCCCTTTATCGGTATGCACTGTCCTCATTAGTCCTCGATATGCCTTCTTCATTTTTGCTTTCAGCTCTGCAGAAGGGTCCAGGAGCTGCCAATCCTCGGGCATACTCGTCTCTTCTGCCAATGCACCACCCATTTTCAGGAGCTTCCACATTTTTTTGGCGGCAGGCCATGAAGTGGCTGTACTGATATCACGAATTGCCTGAATAGCTCTTTCTTCATCTGTCAGCAGCGGTTTTGCTGGCGCTGCTGCCGCTCCACTGCCAGCACCACCTGCTGCGGGTTTACCAGCACTGGCTCCTGCCGCTCCACGTGGCAACATATCCCATAACCACCATAAAAAGATGCTATTGGGATGAAGGCCCGGCGCACGCTTCATTGCCTCAACAGCGGCTTGCAACAACTTACGACTCTCCTCAGAAGGTTGGGAACCCTTACCCAATGTTTTACATAGCTCAGGGATGCGGCACGTGTCCCACAAGAAGGCTTCGCCTGCGGTCAACTCATTACGGAACAGGACCGTGAAAAGATGGCAACGAGCAGCAAGCTCCTGCACGCCAATTTCTGTTGGTCGACAATTGTCAACAGATTGACGTATTGCACTCTTCACTTCCGCTGACCAAAACGGCCCAACCCTCAGCCTCTCCATTATCAGCGCCTCAGGCACGATTTTGAATCCAAATCGACGGTCCAACTCGTCTCGCAATCTTCTCTCACATGATTGATACCGGTCCCAATAATCAACAAACCGGCTACTCTCCGGAGTCCTACAGGCTTCCAGGAATTGGCGATCTACTTCTGCAAAAGCACGGTTTTTTGCATGCGCAATCTCTGTCTTGATCAAACCATTTACAAAAGGCTGAAGAGAACGATCTCCCCAAGAACCGTACAGTATTTTTTTTATCTTTTCATCCCTTATCTCATTTGGTTCGCCGGAAGAAGGATGTGAAACAAACCACAGACAAGCTTCTTGAAGTGCGCGTTGCGTTTCTGTAATGACCCCATATTGATTGCCGACAACATCATGCAAATAGCATAGAGCCGCTACTTCTTGTTGCGTAGCGGCTATCGCTACGCGATTTTCAATGGCACTTTTGAGTTCAGTTGACCATGGCTTGCTGCAAAGATTCATCTCTATATGCTCATCCATTGTAGCGTGATATTTAGAGTCTATAACCTCGCACAAGCTTCTCTTCATCTCCTGTATCTCTCGGTTATACCGAGTGGCGAACGCAACGAACTGGCCAGCGCCTCCTGCTCTACAAGCTGCCAATAAGTCGGTCTCGAAAGATCTGCGAGCGCGCTCCGCTTCTATCTGGATCTTTTTTTGCACGCTCAATGAATGTAGCATGCGCACAAAATTCTCTTGCTCACGAAAACAGCCCGGAAACCTAGTAGAGGTAGCGCGAAATATTGAATTCTCCAGACCCCCCATTCTTTCTAAATTCCACCTATGAAAAGGCTTACTTGGCAAATCTCGATCCAACAAACACCCTTGAGCATACTTAAATGCCTCTTTGTAGCATCGAAACTCGGGTAAATTATGAGAGTAAATCCATGCCAAGCGATTAGGCTCTATTGTAAAACTGTCGGCTGGCTGCTCCCGAATGAGCTCTTGCACCTGAGCTTGTGTATGGATATCTGGAGCACTTTCAATCAATTCCGTGAGAGTCTTGAGGATCTGATCACTTGAGTCACGTAAATCACGAAGCGCCCTCTCTCGACAATCTTGAATAATCGCGTCGACATCCCTTGGATTGATCAACTCAGGAAAAAAAACTACATCTCTTGTTTGGCGTAAAATCGAGTGCAATGTGCGCTCTACCTCCTTCCAATCCTGACTTAGCCCCAAGGCACGCCCTATGGAATAAATGATATATCGCAGTTGGCTCATGTTCCGCATTTTCTCGGCAAAGCCATCCCACACAACGCGGGCCGCATCATCTACCTTTACACGGAGATCGCGATCTTCAGGAAACACACGTAAAGCAGCCTTCATTTCTTGAAGAGTCTGCAGGGCGTTGCCCGGCTTAACATCTTGGTTAACAAGATCAAAAGATCTATCTCTCTGGACACAGCGAATGTATGGCATAGGGCACGATTATAACATAATTAAGCATCTAAGGTCCGCTAAAGATTGTTCCACGGGCACTTTTGTTGATAAGTGATTTATAACCAGTGAGTTAAGTGCCGTGGAACATGAGTTATGAACAATGTAAAGCGGCTTTACATGAAGGAAATGACGATGCCGGAGGCGGCGATGGCGGTGCCCAGCCAGTCGACGCGCTCTTTGTAGAGCCACTGGCTCCAGAGGTTGCAGAAAGCGATGATGAGGACCGAATAGATCGGGACGATGAGGAGGCTGAGGACGCCGGTGGCCAGGCCGAGGGCGATGACGAGGAATTGGTTGGCGAGGAAGGTGCAGATGGCGCCGGAGGTGGAGAAGAAGAGCGAGGTGGAGAGGCTCCAACCGTTGAGAAAGTGGCGGATGGCAAGGACGGTTGCGGTGGAGGCGAAGAAGAGGGGCAGGAACCAGCGCATTTGCAGTTCATCGCGGCAGTAGAGCAGTGCTTGGTATTGGAGTGCGATGAAGACGATGGTCAGACTGGTGAAGGCGGCAAGCGTAGCAAGCGCCCAGCGTTTGGTGAGGCCGCGCTGCTTGAAGATAGCTCTGGTGAAGCCGAGGACGACAAGGAGCGCGCCCAGTCCTTGTAGCCAACCATAGATGTAGCCGCAGCGCTCACCAAAGAAGATACTCATCGCGAGAGGCGGAACGATGCAAGCGGATTGGACGATACCAACGGTGAGACCGGCAGGACCGTTCTGAAACGCTTTAGGAAAATTGATGAAAAGACCGCCAAAAAAGACGCCGGCGATGAGAGCAACGATGCCGAGCGTCCAGGAAAACGGAAGAGGGCCGGAGCCAAAGAGGGCTGCGAGAAGGGCCGAAAGGGCCATCATGATGACGAGGAAAGCTGAGACGCGTCTCGGGTCTCCCGAAACTCTCTTCATCAAGTAGTTAAACGTCGCTGCGAAGCCGGCCGCAAACAGCGTCCATCCCAATGCGTTCATAAGTGTTGATCATCCGCTCTATTGTGTGTTCTAAAGTGAATTGCTTGCGCACCAGTGCGTGAGCTGCCTCGCCCATCTCTTTGCAAAGAGTGGGGTTGGCCATCAGCTCTCTTGCACGCGCAACAAGCTCTTCTGCATTGGAGACGATATACCCTGTTTTGCCATTCAACGTCACCTCTTTTAAACCGCCTGTGGCTGTAGTGAGAAGCGGCTTTTTGAGCCACGCCGCTTGCAGTTGCGCTTGACTCACTCCCTCGTTGGCCACGCTCATCAAAGTAAAGACATGCATCGCCTCCATAGCGGCAAAGGGCGATTCGAGGTGGCCTGTGTAGATGATGTTGGGCAGACGCGCAAGTTGGGGGCGCATCGGGCCATCGCCCACGATGAGCCACGTAATCTCCGGCGCCATGCGCGCTGCCTCGACGATCATCCAGATCCCCTTCCATCCGCGCAAGACGCAGCACGTGCCCACAACAAACCCGGGGCACGGGAAATGGCCTGTAACGGTAAAGGGCTTAACGCCGGTGGGAATCGAGACAACATCGCTCTGCCCACTCTGCTTGCGCACCATAGCGGCGGCCTCTTCACACGTCGTTACCACGGCGTCAGCCAGCCACTTATAGAGAATGCGGCTGTTGAGGCCGGGGCGAATGGACGTCGACAGGTGACGCGTGCGCACAATTTTGCGACCCGTAAGGCGCGCGGCAAGACCGCCAATCCAGCTGTCCCACGAGGAGTGCGTGTTGACGATATCGGCGCGGATGAAAAGCAGTCGTAGCAGTGTCCAGAGGGCATAGCGGCGCTCAAAAGGAATAGCGTAGGTGGTGAAACCGGCCTCACGCATACGCTTGAGCAGCTGTGAGCGCGGGTCGGCGGCAAGCAGAATGCGGATGCCGCGCTCTCTCATCGCCATCGACTCCTTGAAGATACGCATCTCCTGCCCGCCCCAGCCTGTGGAAGCCTCTGTATGCAAGACCGTTAACATAATGACTCCCAGATACGCTTATGGCCCGCAGAAAAGGCAAGAGCCGCGATCTCTTCGCGCGACTTCCAGCTGCACTCTTCCTGCTCAAAGCGCTGATCCACTTCCACCAAATAGGGCCGCAGCGTCACGCGATACTTGGTGTATGAGTGCGTCTGCACAGCAAGCTCTTTCCCTTTCCGGCGCAACCGAATCTTTTCGGGAAATTCGTGCAAACCGGCCATCAGCCCCTTCTGCGGGGGATTTTTCACCAGCCAATGATCCCCGTGACGACAGACCGCGACCCTTTTTTCAAGAACAATCGTGGCGCTTCGTTTGGCAAGCGGAGGAAACTCCTCCACGCGGTCTTCTGCGTAGGCGCGGCAATGCGCTTGCACAGGGCACTGTCCGCAGAGCGGCTTTTTGCCGCAGATGGTCGCCCCCATTTCAATCATCGCCTCTGCCACAATCCAAGGCTTCTCCTCCGGCAAGAGACTGTCAGCGTATTCCTGGATGCCGCGGTCGATGGCGCCAAGGCGGCTGACAAAACGCGCGACGTTGCCGTCGACAGCTGCAGTGCGCTGATGAAAGGCGAAAGCGGCAATGGCCCGAGCGGTGTAGGGACCAATGCCGGGCAGGCTCTCCAGCTCCGCCACACCGCGGGGCACTTCTCCAAAGCGGGTAAGCATCTCTTGCGCGGCGCGCATCAGGTTGCGGGCGCGGCTGTAGTAGCCCAAACCCTCCCATAACTTGATGACGGTCCCTTCACGTGCTGCCGCCAAATCCTCCAGACGGGGCAGCGCCTTCATCCAGCGCTCAAAGTAGGCAGTGACTACAGAAGCGCGCGTCTGCTGCAACATGATTTCAGAGATCCAGATGGCATACGGATCACGCGTTTGGCGCCACGGCAGCGCCCGCGCTCTTTGGAGGAAGAACGTGGATAGCAACGCAGGTAATGTCATCGTGTTGGGGTGCTGTGCCTTCAAATCGCTCCAATTCTCCCATCAGCTCATCGAGTAAAGCTTGCGGATCGTTGTTTTTTGTCTCTTGTAGAAATTTTTTTAATCGCCCATCACCGTAGAGTTCACCCGCGGCATTCATGTTTTCGGTGACGCCGTCTGTGTAGAGCAGCAGCGTATCGCCTTCTTGCAGCTGGAGCGTTTTCTGTTCGATATTGTCGCATGGACCAATTCCCAGCGCAAGTCCCGGCGTCCACAACTCTGTGACCTCCAAGCCCCGCTTCAGCAGCGCAGGCAGGTGACCGGCGCTAAAGTAAGCAAACGTTTTGCTCGCCGGATCGAGAGCGCCGGCAAAGACGGTGACGAACATGGAGCTCTGCTCGGTATCGAGGCAGAAGAGATCGCCGGCTTTACGGACCGCTTCCGCGATGTTGGTGTTCTGCGATCCAAAGCTACGCAACATCGAGCGAATCACTAATGAGAAGAGGCACGCAGAAATTCCCTTGCCGGAGACATCCGCCACAACCACCAAAATCTTCTTCTCCTCTTCCAGCAAGAAGACATCATAGAAGTCGCCGCCCACCTCCAGCGCCGGCTTCGCAATAGCGGCCACGGCGAAAGGCTGCGTTGGCGGCAGGTGTTGCGGCAGAATTTGCTGCTGGATCTGATGGCCGATGTTAAGCTCGCGCGAAAACATCTCCTGCTTGACCTGCTCGGTCTTCACCGTCTCTTCCGTCTGCAGGAAATGGTCGAGCATGGCATTCATCGACAAACCGATCTCATTGATCTCAAAGCCGCCGCCCGTGCTGACAAAGCGCGCTGCAAAATCACCGCGCGAAATACGGCTCATCATCTCCATCAAACGCCTGAGAGGTTGCACGAGTCGGTGCAGGACAAACCAGAGGATGAGCGAGGTGAAGAGCGCTGTGATGACAAGCGTAAATAAGCTATTCCACAAGTGTCGATCAAAGCCCCATACCGCCTCCGACTCGATCACATCCACCATCAAAGTGGCCTCCGATCCCGCAATCGGCACCACCACTCCAATGCGCTGTCCTGACGAGAAAAGCCCTGTAAAGCCAGGATGCTCAATGGGCGTGAGAGAGACATAGTCGACGGGGATATCCAAGACCTCCCCCTCTTTCTGCAACGCCAACTCCTGCCCCTCGCTCAGTTGGCGCGTGAGCATCCCGACTAATGTGGGATCGCTGCTGGCAAAAATCACTCCCGCTTCGGTCACCAGCGAAAAATTCATGCCCCAAGAGGTGTAATCGGTGTTGATCAAGTTCGCCAGCAGCTGCTGCGGGTCAGAGCTGATCGTGAAGAAGGTCTCATTGCCCAACGCCTTCGTGTAGAAAATCCGCGCCAGACCGGGCAAGCCGTACCCTAAAGAGATGCCCTCACGCAAGAAGGAGCGGCCACCTACATTCAGGCCGTCATACTGTGGAAAGGAGCTGGCAACGACGATGTTCTTCTGCGTTAAAATAAGTGCTTGAACGAGCGGTGCTGCGGATACAATTTTTTGAAACTCAATCTCCGCCGCTTTCAGGTCGGGGTGATCGTCCAGCTTGAGCTGGGCGACAAGCACGTTAGCCAACTTGGCTTTGAAAGCTCCCTGCTCTGCCACGACTTGAGCGCGGGAGTAGGCGATATCGGTGAGGTGGTGAAAGATGGCGCGGAGGTTGTCGCGCTTTTCGTTGGCGAAGAAGAGCACCAAGACGACCGCTAGCGGCAGCACCATAACGACCAGGTTCACGCTAAAAATGCGAACAGCAAGAGAGGGCTTAGCCATGGGGCCCCACAATTTTGAGCACGACCATGGTCATGTCAGCATCTTGCTGCGTTGTGCTAAATTCGGTGCACGCTCTACTGAGAATGTCGCAAATTTCTTTGGCCGGCGCGCTGAGGTGTTCGCGCACCAAACGCTTCAGCCGCTCTTGGCCGAAGAATTCACCGCGCCCATTCTGCCGCTCAATGAGCCCTTTGGTGTAGAGCACAACAACATCGCCGGGGTGCAGCTCTGCTTTGACACTGTCGCAGTGTTCGCTTCTCGGCGAACCAATCATTGCGTTGGAGCCTTTAAGCGGCTCATCGTTGCCATCGCGGTAGAGCACAAAGCCGAAAGAGGGGCCGGCCGAAGCGTAGGTCAACACGCGCGCCTTCTGGTCCCAGCGCGCAATGAGCGCAGAGACAAGCAGAGAGCTATACTGAATGTCTTGGCGGAAGAGCAGCCCCGTCTCTTCCAGCACGCGGCTCAAGTCCTCAATCTGCGTGCCAAAACTGCGCAATAAGCTGCGCAAGCAAACGGAGTAGAGACAAGCCATGACGCCCTTACCGGAGGTATCAGCGATTGTGATAATCAGCTTCGAGGGGTCATTGAGGGTGAAGATATCGTAGAAATCGCCGCCTACTTCCTGCGCAGGCAGTGACATGCCGGCCACATCCACTCCCTCCATTGTCGGAATGGAGTGAGGCAAAATGCTCTGCTGAATATCATGGCCGATCTTCAGCTCCTTCGCCACCGTTTCCGTCTTCACCTTCTCCAGGCGCGCACGGTCTGATAATTCCACGAGCCTCTCACTCATCTCATTGAAGGCAACGCCGGCATCGTTGATTTCAAAGCCCACAGCGCTGGGCGCGTAGCGCAACTTGAGGTCACTCTTGACTGCGCGGTGCAGCTGCTTGAGAGGCTGAGAGAACCACTGGCCCATCGCGAAAGAGATCAAGCAACCCAGCGACGAGATGCTGAGCAAGATCAGCATCGTATGCTTCGCCTCCTGCTCTAATCGAGAGATGATGCGGCGCTTGGAAACGTCGATCATGATGTAGAATTCGGTCAGCGGCACGGGCATGATGATCGCCATGCGCGTGATCTTGTCGCTGGTCCATTGATAGACATTATCGACGTTGGAATAAGGGCTTACATCCAAGCTGTCCTTCGGCAGTTCCAACACATCAAACTGATGGTCGATGGCGATCTCTTTTCTTCGCTGTGCAGAAAGCGGGTAGAGAAGATGGTATTTGAAGTCGGGATCGCTGCTGGCAAAAACTACCTTATCGGGCGTGAGCAAGCTGATGCGCTCATCGTCGGAGATGTACTCGGTCGACGTAAGGTTTGCCAGCAGCTTCTGTGTGTTCAAGGAGAGGTAAAGCACTCCCTCTAGCGCCCAATTCTCCCGCGCACGAACACTTTTGGCGATGAAGAGCGACTCTTTATGCGTATCGACGTCAATGGCCAGATAGGCCGATTGCCCTTCGCTGAGCGACTTGCGCAGGTAGTAGCTAAAAGTGTAGTCCTTGCCCTCGGTATCCACCTCATTGCTGGCTTTCAAAATAAGATTATTATCGAGATAGGCCAGCCGTAGGTAATCGCCCTCGGTAACGATCTCCTTGAGCTTTGTCTCCATCGCCTCTTTGGGGAGGGTTTTGGCTGGATCGCGCAGCCGCAAGAGGTCGGTATAGATGTCCAAAGCCGAATATTCGTCCCGAATCGTCTCACTTAGGAGCGCGGCGCGGGAAAAGCCTAAGTTGCGGAAGCGCTGGATGTCAGTTACAATTTGATCATGGTATTCCCAGTCGAAGACAAAAAAGAAATAGACGAGCAAGGGAGCTACCAGTAAGGTGAAATTCACCAGCAGAATCCGAAAGCCCAACGACTTAAGAATCATACAGTATGATTTATAGTTTCCCTTTGAATAGATGCAAGCACCTGATTTCCCTGCGCACCTCAAAGCGCTATCGGCGAGAAAAGGGTGCCGCTCTGGTCATTGGCTGCATTATGGTCGAAGAGGCACGGGCGCGCCATCTCGTCATTCAGGAATACCACGACCTGCCCGAGAGCCTGCTACGGAAAATCACGGGGCAGCCCTCGCCCGACGGCGCTTTGGCCGAAATCCGCGTCGATTATGAGCAGCAATTGGGGGCGCAAAAGTGGGTTGTCGTTCTCGATGGCATCCAAGATCCGGGCAACCTGGGCACCCTCATCCGCACCGCCGTCGCCTGCGGCTGGGAGGCGATTGTCCTGACCGGTCCCTGCGCTGACCCCTACTCCGATAAGGCTCTGCGCGCCTCCATGGGAGCCGTCTTCCGCCTGCCCCTCATCTGGATGAGCAAAGAGGCCGTTGCCCAGCTCCCCCTCGTTGCCGCCGACGCAAAAGGCAAGCCCTTTACTCGGTGCAACTCCTGCGTTTTGGTGTTAGGCTCTGAGGGTCAGGGAGTTAGCGAAGAATTCAAACGATCTACTGTCTCCATCCCGATGAAAGGGGATATGGAGTCTCTCAACGTTGCCCAAGCTGGAGCTATCCTATTATATGGACTACGCTGAAGAGGACTATTTCAACACCCGCAAGGATGCCAAGCAGTTGCGTAAGCTGCGCGGCCAGATGGACAAGTCGACTCCGAAGAAAGAAGAGCCGATGCCTGAGGGGCTGCCGGAGGGCCGAGTCATCTCCATACGGTCGGAAGCTGTTGATGTTGCTATGCCCACAGGTGTGCTGCAGTGCACAATCAAGGGCTCTCTCAAGCAGCACGTTGGGCGCATCAAGAATATCGTCACGATTGGCGACCGCGTGCTGGTCGATGAGACGCAGATCGCCTATGTCTTGCCGCGCACGAGCGTCTTATCGCGCATTGACCCGAAGAACCACCGCCAAGAGCAGCTGCTCGCCGCCAACATCGACCAGGTGCTCATCACCTTGTCAGCACAAACGCTCAAGCCGCACCTTGCCGACCGCTTCATCATCGCCGCGCGCCAAGGCAACATGCACCCTCTCTTGGTCGTCAATAAGATCGACCTGGCTTATCCAGAGGAGTTCATCGAGCTCTACAGGAGCTTGGGTTATACCGTTCTTCCCGTCAGCGCTCTGTCGGGGAAAGGGATCAAAGAACTAAAAGCCGCGCTGAAGGGAAAGACCTCGGTTTTTGCGGGGCAATCAGGAACGGGCAAGTCATCGCTCATCAATCGCGCGCTGGGCGCCAACTTGCGCACTGCGGAGATTGTTGCGTGGAATGAGAAGGGTTCGCACACCACCACGGCCGTCACCCTCATTCCTGTGGAGGGTGGAGGGTACTGCCTCGACACGCCTGGCATCCGCTCACTGGGCATTATGAAGCTCGAGCGCGGTGACCTGATCGAACAGTTTCCCGAAATCGCCGCACTCAAATGCCGCTTCGCCGACTGCACCCACCAAGGCGAGCCCGGCTGCGCCATCGAGAACGGCACCGTTCACCCCATGCGCTACGACTCCTACTGCAAGCTGCAAGAGGAGATCAACTCTGTGCGCCGCCCCGGCAAGAAGGACCCGTCGTTCTAATTTATCTACATTTAATTCCACTTTAAGTGAACCTAGTTCAGAATAGCTCTTCTATAGTGGCATAACGAAGCAGCAAGACCAGATTCTCTTCCAGCAACGATGCGGGGATAACTCTGAAAAACCAGAAACACCAAGGAATATAAATATGAGTCATGGAAAGCATTTTCCAGGTGCAAGCTACTACTGCATCTTAGAAGGAGACTCTCGATTCCTATTAGAACACTTAGGCTCGAGCGACCCTCTGTTCAAACAGCGCATTGAATTCAAAGAAAATTTAATTAACGATTTAGTTGCGAGAGTAGCGGATGCTGACCTTAAAATTAATCTGCTTTTAGAAATAAAAGAGATACACCATGAAGAAAAAAGGAAATACCTATCAGCAGAGGAGTCTCTTGAATCTAGCCTTCTGGATGATGCTATACAAACAAATGTATTGGAAATAGCGGAAATTCTCGATGAATTTCTTAATAGGCTCCGCACAACGATTCCTGCCAGCTGCCATTTGTTCAGAAAGTCCACAAAAATTCTAGGTACAACAAGTGAAGTTTTTCAGAAAACATATATCTTATCTCGGTCTTTTTTATTTCCTGAGGTTGACGATGCTAAAAGTAATGGGAAGGTAAAAGATAGTTACTTTCACTCCATAGCTGACCGATTAAAAGCTATCGGAGAGCCAATTCTGACATTCAGAAACAAGGTTCTGGCCCACAAGTATGATAAAGACAGATTTTACACGCATTTATCCTTCGAAGAATACCGCAAAATCAGAGATGCTTTTAAAAGCACTCTCGATGCTGTAGCAATCGTCGGAACATTATCTTCTAATGACTGGTTCATGACAAGATCACCTATAGAGATCAAAAGAACCACCCAATGGTTAACTGAAGGCCTTATAGCAGCTGCGCTACCTATTCGCAGAAACGGGAATACGGAGCCTACTCAACCCTGATTTAGGTTAGCCTTAGATGCTAGGCGCTCCTTTAACAACGGCGCCGTTCACCCCATGCGCTACGACTCCTACTGCAAGCTGCAAGAGGAGATCAACGCTGTGCGCCGCCCCGGCAAGAAAGATCCGTCATTCTAAGGAACAAGTTCCAATGTTCCACGGCAAAAATCGCGATTTTTTGGATGTAGATTACTGATTGCCAGATGGTTGATGGAGCGTGGAACAATTGATTCTCCAAATGTAAAGCGGCTTTACATTTGAAATTTTGCGGCAGGGCCGAGCTCGGCTTCGATTTGGAGGAGGCGGTTGTATTTCGCCACGCGGTCGGAGCGGGAGAGGGAGCCGGTTTTGATTTGACCAGCGTTGGTTGCTACCGCCAAGTCAGCGATGAAGGCGTCTTCGGTTTCACCAGAGCGGTGAGAGATGATGACTTTGTAGCCATGGGCGCGCGCGAGAGCGATGGTGTCCAGCGTTTCGGTGAGCGTGCCGATTTGGTTGACCTTGATGAGGATGGCGTTGGCTACGCCAGCATCAATTCCTTTTTTGAGGAAGATCGGGTTGGTGACAAAGATGTCATCACCCACCAGCTGGATCTTTTTGCCCAGTGACTTGGTGAGCTTCTTCCACCCTTCCCAGTCAGATTCGCCAAGGCCATCTTCGATGGAGTCAATAGGGTAAGCGGCAGAGAGTTTTTCGAGACGCGCGATGAGGTCGAACGGTTTGCCTGAGCCCTTCTTTTCGATGTAACCTTTGGAGAGCGGGTCGAAGAACTCGGAGGCGGCGCAGTCAAGGGCGAGGCTGATCTGCTTGCCTGGCTTGTAGCCTGCCTCTTCGATGGCTTGCACGATGAGGTCGAGCGCCTCTTCGGGCGTGCGGAGGTTGGGCGCAAAGCCCCCCTCGTCGCCTACGGCCGTGACGAGCTTACGCTGCTTGAGCAGCGTCTTGAGCGTGTGGAAGACTTCGGCGCCCCAGCGCACCGCTTCGCGAAAAGAGGGAGCGCCAATGGGGCGAATCATGAACTCTTGGAAGTCGAGCGTGTTATCAGCATGCGCGCCACCGTTAATGACGTTCATCATCGGCACGGGCAACAGGTGGGCGTCAGCGCCGCCAAGATAGCGGTAGAGCGGTGTCGTCGCAGCTGCTGCGCGAGCACAGGCAAGGCTGGTGCCGAGAATCGCGTTAGCGCCGAGCTTGGACTTGGTGGGCGTGCCGTCTAGGTCGATCAACGTCTGGTCGATAGTGCGCTGTTCATCAACGCGCATGCCCAGTAGTGCATTCTTGATCTGACGGTTGACGTGGCTGCAGGCGTTCTGCACCCCCTTGCCGAAGTAGCGCTTCTTGTCGCCATCGCGCAGCTCCAGCGCTTCGTGCTGTCCCGTTGAGGCTCCCGAAGGAACGGAGGCGGTGCCTACTGCGCCATCGCAGCGCACCGTCACCTGCAGCGTGGGGTTGCCGCGCGAGTCCAGGATTTCTAGCGCTTCGACATCACGTATGAGCATAGCCCTTCTTGCGTTGGCTCCATCGCTTTCTCTCCCAGTTGCCAATTCGCAGGGCAAACCTCGCCATGCTCCTCGTGATAACACAAAGCATGAACCATCCGCAATGCCTCATCTACCGAACGGCCCAGCCCCAAGTCGTTGACGATTTGGTGGCGCACAACGCCCTGTCTGTCGATCAAGAAGAGACCGCGCAAAGCAATGCCCTTTTCTTCGATCAAGACACCGAAGGAGCGCGCGATGCTTTTCGTGAGATCGGCCACAAGCGGATAAGTCACTCCCTGAATACCGCCTTTTGCGCGCGGCGTGCTCACCCAGGCAAAGTGGGCGTAGACGCTGTCGACCGAGCAACCAACTACCTGCGTGCCGCGCTCGGTGAACTCCTTCAACCTTTCTTGAAAGGCGAGCAGCTCTGTCGGGCAGACGAAGGTGAAATCTAGAGGGTAGAAAATCAGAAGGGTGTTCTGATTTTGGGGGAGGCGAAAGTTTTCTACGATCACACCATCTACCACAGCGGCAGAGGTGAACTGGGGGGCTTGTTTTCCAACGAGATTCATAATGCACCGGAGAGGATTTGAACCACTAACCGCCCGGTTCGTAGCCGGGTACTCTATCCGATTGAGCTACCGGTGCACAGATGGTGCGAAAGGATAGCGCAAAGGCGATTAATATGTCCATTCCAGGACAAGATCTGCCCTCTGGCCGAAGAAGTGGTCGCCCCATTCCATGGAGTAGGAGGTGTTGAGATAGATCCCGCGAGAGAAGGCTAAGTTGAGCCTGAAGCCGGGGTTGATTAGCTGCTGCACCTTGTTCCACCCCTTGACGGAGAAGGGAACGCTCATATTGATGAAATTTGAGTTGATCTGGGGACGGTAGATGGGGATCTCCTGCTCCCAGGCAAGCCACACTTCGGGCGACCAGCATCCGTAGGGCAGCCAGTGCATGACCTTGTAGGCCAAGCCCAATTGGCTGATCACAGTCGAGCCCTTTTGGTTGTAGACATCGAGGTTGAGCCCCGCCGCCCCCGTTTCGGTAAAGGAGTGCTGCATGAGGAAGGAACCGGTCACGTCCATGAAGGGGCTAAGCACCTCATCATCCCCCATCATCCAGTTGAGCTTTCCATGGATATTGGCCAGCGTATCGATGCCGTAGTAGTTGCCCATGGCATTACTGTTGACAGTTGTGAACTGCATGTGACGTCGCGAATTGATGCGGCCTCGACCGACCAAAAGAGCGCAGCCAATTTGCCCCGAGCGCCTCTCCCAATCCGAATACATGCCCACATGCCATGCCTTGACCGTCGCCTGCCCTCGCTGATTATCCCATTCCAAATTGGACTTGGTGTAGGCCGCTGCGGAACCAAAAATCCAGCGGCGCGTTACGGGCACGTCAACGCCGCCAGCAACTCCCGCTGTGGAGGACTTAAAGCCCACCTGATCCTGCGACAGCTTTTGGCGGAAGATGTAGCCCATCGGCTCCAGCCAAATATTCAAACCGCCCGGCATGCAGCTCTCTTTCTTCAGATGAAACATGCTGGCTAGGTAGCTGCCCAGGTGGGCAATCTGTTCTGTGAAGGCGCTGTAGGGCGCGGGATGCATCTGCTCAACGGCAAACTGAATGCCGGCAAGACCTTCGTTCGCCAATGTTGCGACAACGTTGTAGAGGCTCGCATCGCCTTGCAGCTCACCTTTGGTGCTGAGCACATCTAAGTTGTTGATCACCGACTGAGCGTTATAGGTGGTGGCATGAACATTGTTGAACGTGATGACGGAGCTTGCGTTCGTCAAGACCACGGAGTTGGCGTTATAGGTCGTCGTAATGGACACTCTTGGATTGCTCACCGTAACCGTAGAAAAGGTGCCCGAGCGCGCTCCAACACTAGTGATGATCGTCCACGTCTCTCCCGGCACATAAACGCCGGGTTCTGCAATGACCGACAGCGTGCCATTGATCGCCGCTGTGCCGGAAGCGGCAATCAAGTCATTGGTCCCATTGCCATTGATCTCAATCTCTGTCGTGGAAGCCGCGCCAAGAGATAAATCCGCTACGTTCATGGTGCCAATCGATGCACCCGGCGCTACAGTTCCCGTCACCGTCAAGTTGCCGCATGTTGCATTTCCCTCAAAGCGCGCTCCGGCCGCAACCGTTACAGGCCCACCCACAGTACCGTTGAGCCGCACAGTACCCGCATCGATAGCCAACGTACCGGTGTAGGCCGCATTGTTGCCCGTAAGAGTCCATCTATCCGGCCCTCTCTTGGTCATCGTACCCGTGCCCGTGATCGATCCACTGTAGGTGCACGCGTTATTGATCGTCGCCCTCAGCTCTTTTGTTCCTAAAGCAATCGTGCCCGCGCCAGTGATGTCATGCACCGTAGCATTTGTCGTCACGCCCGAGATGCTCAACGTCCCGTTCACGACTGCGTTACTTCCCGCTTCAATCGATCCCGATCCCGACAACGCCAGCGTTCCACCGGCAATGTTGTAGGCTCCCGTAAATGTGTTCGTGTTAGTCAGCGTGAGTGTGCTGGAACTAGAAGAGCTTAAGTTCACCGTTCCACCCGAGGCACTCAAAATCCCATTGTTTTGGATCACCCCGGCAAAGGTGAGTGGAGAGGTTTGCACAATGGTCAACGATTTGCTGCCAATGGCAATGACACCCGTACCATTACCGCTGAGATTGTTCACCGTCACTGTGGGCGAAAGATCGTGCTGCGTAATATCGAAAGTGGCTCCGTTCACGGTAAGAGAGGAGCTGCTGGCAATATTTGCCGTACCGTACAGACCCATGGTACCCGCCGAAACCAACGTCGCTCCGGTATAGGTCATGGGCTGATTGAATAAAGCGCGTGCATTACCAAGAGTGGCGTTGACCGTCAACCCTCCGCTTCCACTAATCGTTCCATTAAAGAAGGGAAAGCTCGCCGAATTCACCGTAAGAATAACACCGGCATTGATAACCGCTGAGCCGCCCAACGTCTGGTCATCCGAGCCCGGAGAGGTCAGTCCTCCAATGGTCTGCGTTGCTGCCGCCGTAAAGGTCGCACCCTCTGCAACAGTCACAAGCCCGGTTGAGCTTAAGCTTCCCGAAACAGTCAGCCCTCCCGCAGAAACCGTTGTCCCGCCTGTATACGTATTGGCTCCCGACAAGGTGAGTGTGCCGCTGCCTTGCTTGGTGAGCGCACCCCCCGTTCCCCCTCCTAAGCCTCCATCCTCAATCACACCGGCAAAAGTGGCGCTTGTTCCTTGCGATATAATGAGCGCCCGCGCGCCTAAGTCGATGCGCGCTGCAGCATCGCTACCGCTTAAGTTGCTGATGGTCGAAGAAACCCCTGCGGTAAGCTGGCTGATGTCAAAGGTCGCATTGGCAATCGTCATGGAAGAGATGCTGGCAATTGCCCCCGAGCCGCTCAAAGCCAGGCGGCCCGCGTTCAAAGTCACCGCTCCGGAAAAGCTATTGCTGGCATTAGTCAGCGTCAAATCGCCAATACTCAAGACGCTCATGATCAACGAGCCGCTGCCACCAATGACCCCGGCAAAGGTCTGGTTGGCCTGCTGGTTGATCGTCAAAGCGGAAGAGCCAACGGAAACAATGCCGCTGCTATTTCCAATCAATGTAGGGATGGTTGTAGAGGTGGTTCCCGTGACATCCAGGGTCGCGCCATTGATTGTCAGCGAAGTGCCGGCGGATATGGAGCCCGAGCCCGTCAGCAGCAAAGTACCGGCGCTCTGGGTAAAGGTCCCGGTAAACCCGCTGTTGTTCGCGGACAGTACGAGTGATCCTGTCCCGTTAGAGGTGATTGCTGAGGCACCGCTGATGGCGCCGGAGATAGTGAGTGGACTTGTCGCTGACTGCGTGATGGTCAGCGGATCACTCAGCACTACAGGACAGGCAATGGTGTAGGTCCCTGTAGAGGAAGCGGAAATGGTGGCGCTTCCTGCAGAGACGTTAAAGGTTAGGTTATTGCCTCCGGAAATACTGTAATCAAAGGCGCTCGTAAAGGTAAGAGCCCCAATGATAATGTCCTGTTCTAGCGTAACAGGAGCACTCTGGGTGTTGGTTCCTAAAAACTGAGCCGGTGCATCGATGGCATTGGGAAAAATACTGGGTGAAGTCCAGTTGCCATTGACATTCCAAGCGCCGCCGCCCGGTTCATCCCAAGTCGCAGCAAACAAGCTTGCGCCGCTTAACAAAAGCAAATGTTTGATCCAACGGGTCATTCATTGCAGTGTTAGCAAACTTGTACTAAAAGTCCATGTCGCCCATTCCGCCCATGCCACCCATCCCCGGCATACCACCCCCAGCAGGGGCTGCCGCCTTCGGCTTGGGTTTGTCGGTAATGAGTGCTGCTGTGGTGAGCAGTAGGCCCGCGATAGAGGCTGCATTTTTGAGCGCGCTCTCTGTCACCAGCACAGGGTCAATGACGCCCGCTTCGATCAAGTCTTGGAACTCATCGATCAGACCGTTGTAGCCAAACGCCCCCTTGCCCTCATAAATCTTCTCAGCAATGAGGTTGCCCGTCTTGCCGCAGTTGTTGGCAATGGCAATGGCCGGCGCAAAAGAAGCATTGCGGATGATCGTGACGCCCAGCGCCTCATCACCCGTCAGCTTCAGTCGGTCCAGCGCCTTGACGGCACGCAGCAGCGCCACGCCGCCGCCGGCGACAATCCCTTTCTGCACCGCAGCGCGCGTTGCATGAAGAGCATCCTCAACTCGGTCCTTCTTCTCTTTCATCTCCGTCTCTGTCGCTGCACCTACGTGCACCACAGCTACGCCGCCCACGAGATAGGCCAGCCGCTGCTCGAGCTTCTCTTTGTCGTAGTCCGAAGTCGCTAGTTTGAGCGCGCCCTTAATCTGCGCTTGTCTCTCAGCGATCTGCTTCTTATCGCCCATACCGCCGATAACTGTCGTGTGCTCTTTCGTCACCTTAACCGTCTTCGCGCGACCCAGCACCTCGAGGCCCACATCTTCTAGCTGCAGTCCCACTTCGTCGCTGATCACCGTAGCGCCCGTAAGCACCGCAATATCTTGCAGCATCTCTTTGCGGCGGTCACCAAAGCCCGGTGCCTTCACGCAGCAGACGGGAAGCCCCGCCTTCAACTTGTTCACCACCAGCGTTGCCAGCGCATCGCCGTCCACATCTTCCGCCACAATCAGCAACGGACGAGGGCCGCGCTCCATCACCTTCTCTAGGAAAGCGACAAGATCTTTCATCGCCGAAATCTTCTTGTCGGTCAGCAAGATCACGCAATTGTCCAGCACCACCTGCATCTTCTCTGTGTCAGTGATGAAGTAAGGAGAGAGATAGCCCTTGTCAAACTGTAGCCCCTCGACAACATCGAGTGTCGTCTCAATGCCTTTTGCCTCGGCAACGGTGATGATGCCATCTTTCGTTACCTTTTCCATCGCCGCAGCAATGATCGACCCAATCTCTTCATCGTTATTGGCCGAGATAGTGGCAATTTGGCGGATCTCTTGCGGCGTCTTCACAGCTTTTGCCATGCTCGCCAGCTCTGCAACCATCGCCTCAACGGCTTTATCAATACCGCGCTTGACTGACATAGGGTTGGCGCCCGAAGTGACGATCTTCACACCTTCGTTGAGAATCGCCTCTGCTAGCACCACCGCCGTCGTCGTTCCATCGCCGGCCACGTCAGCTGTTTTGGAGGAGACCTCCTTCACCAACTGCGCGCCCATGTTTTCGAATTTGTCTTGGAGCACAATCTCTTTGGCAACAGTCACACCGTCTTTCGTCGAAACAGGAGAGCCCACGCCCCTCTTCATCACGACGTTACGCCCTTTGGGGCCCAAAGTGACCTTGACGGCCCGCGCCAATTTGCGTACGCCCTCAGAGACAGCTCTGAGAGAATCTTGATCAAATGTTAACAGCTTTGCCATAGAGTCCTAAATAATGCCTAAAATATCGTCTTCGGAAAGAATCAAGAGATCTTCTTCGCCGCTCACTTCCGTTCCAGCGTACGAAGAGAATAGAACAGTCTCGCCCTTTTTGACAGACATGGCGATCAAACGGCCCTGCTCATCGGTTTTTCCCGGGCCAACGGCGATCACCTCGCCCTCTTTGGGCTTCTCTTTTGCTGTGTCAGGAAGAATGATTCCGCCCTTCGTTGTCTTGGGCTGGCTACGTTTAATAACTACTCGGTTACCAAGAGGTTTGATCATAAGTCGATTCCTTGTTTCAATGCGGTTGGAGATTCTATGAACAAAAAACGTTTTCGGTCAATGTTTTTAGCACTAGTTCTCTTGCAGTGCCAAATTTTGTTTTCCTCCTTCATCATTGGCGACATCGCTCCTGTCATCGATCGCTTCGAAGATTTGGATCAGTACCGAGCCATGGAGGAGCTACACATCTCTGGCAGCGCACAGTTTACCGAAGCGGGCTTAGTCGAACTCAAGAAGAAGCTTGCGGGCAAAAGCCTTCTCATCTGCGACTTGCGCCGCGAGTCGCACGGCTTCATCGACACTATTCCTATTGGCTGGATGCTGTGGGACACCAACCAATCCAACTTGGGCTGGTCGATTGCAGAGATCGAAGAGGATGAAACCAAAAAACTCGCCGAAGCGGCCAGCCATCGCACCATCCGCGTCTACCGACAATTTGGCGACACTCTGGCGCCCGTGGTCATGACGATCACAGCAATCTCCACGGAAAGCAACCTATCTGCGCGCGAAGCTCTCGGCTATTTGCGCGTGCCCATCTCTGATCACATGGGCCCCGATCTCGCTCAAGTCAACCAAATCGTCGAGCTCTACAAAGCAACGCCCAAAGAGGGCTGGGTGCACTTCCACTGTCGCGGCGGCCGCGGACGCACATCAACGGCGCTGGCGATGTGGGACATGCTCACTAACGCCAAGTACGACACGCTCGAAACCATTCTCGACCGGCAGCTCAAAACCTCCAACTACAATCTCTCCACTGCCTCTACGCCCAACACACAAGTGCGATACAAAGAAGAATTCGAAGCAAAAATCGAATTCCTGCAAAGTTTTTATCAGTATTGCAAAAACAACACTGATAACTATGCTACTCCCTATGCCCCGCCACAACTGGTCACGCGAAGAACTCAAAAGTCTCTACACAAGCCCCCTGCTGGATCTGATCTATCAAGCAGCCACTGTCCACCGAAAGTGGCATAAGAGCGACGAAGTCCAGCTCTGCTCTCTCATCTCCATCAAGACGGGCGGCTGCCCCGAAGACTGCAAGTACTGCCCCCAATCCTCGCGCTACAAAACAGCTGTCGATGCCGAACCTCTCATGAACAAGGAGGAGGTGCTGCAGCGCGCCCGCGCAGCGAAGGCGCAAGGCGCCAGTCGCGTTTGCCTCGGCGCTGCGTGGAGGCAGGTGCGCGACAGTGCGCAGTTTGATGCGGTGCTGGAGACGGTGAAAGAGGTGAGCGAGCTCGACGTCGAAGTCTGCTGCACGCTGGGCATGCTCAACGAAAGCCAAGCCAGGCGCCTCAAGGAGGCGGGACTCACTGCCTACAACCACAACCTCGACACTTCGCCTGAGTACTACAGCACGATCATCACCACACGCACTTATGAGGATCGCCTGCGCACGCTCGGGTGCGTGGAAAAGGCGGGCATCAGCGTCTGCTGCGGCGGCATCATCGGTATGGGCGAATCGATCGATGATCGCATTGGACTGCTTCACCAACTCGCCACACGAGAGATTCATCCCGAATCGGTGCCCATCAATATGCTCGTTCCGGTGAAGGGCACGCCACTCGAAGATCGCGCACCTGTCTCCATCTTTGAGATGGTGCGCATGATCGCTACTGCCCGCATTGCCCTTCCTCAAGCCAAGATTCGCCTCTCCGCAGGCCGCCTCGAACGTTCGGAGGTCGAACAAGCTCTCTGCTTTATGGCAGGCGCCAATTCCATCTTCTCCGGCGAAAAACTCCTCACCACACCCAATCCAGACTATGACGACGACGCTGCCTTGCTCGAAACTCTGGGGCTCACAACTCATCGGTCTTTGAATCAAGTCCACTCTACGCAACAGATTTTTCAACACAGCAAATGAACACCCCCGCTTGCACTCCTATTCACTGCAATATCACTTACAAACCTGAGTTTTGGGCCAAACAACACCCCACATTATCGACAAACAAATTTTGCGAAGGAAAATATAATGGGAGATTACGCGGTTGTGCAGAAACCTGCTATATTGGTGATAGGAATCGCTTGTCGAACATCTAACGCATCAGAAGATGGGCCCCAAGATATTCCAAAGCTCTGGGGAAGATTTTACAACAAAGGCATTATTCATCAAATTCCAAACAAAGTTTCTAATGAAGTCATCGCTCTATACTGTGACTACGAAGGCGATCATACTCAGCCGTATTCAGTAGTAATCGGTTGCCCTGTTAGCTCACTTGATACAATTCCCACAGGAATGGTTGGGAAAACTATTCCTGCAAGTTCCTATGCCGTCTTCCGCGCAATTGGGGAATATCCCGCAAGCTTAATTGAAACCTGGGGAAATATTTGGAAGCACCCTGATTTACATCGTACGTATACCGGTGACTTTGAACTGTATGGCCATAAATTCGCATCAGAAGCCATCAAAGAGCTGGAGGTCTATATTGCTGTTCCCGAGGACGCCTCACCCAACCACACACAATCCAAACTATGATGACGATGTCGGCTTGCTCGAAACACTTGGACTCACGACTAGCCGTTAGGTTATAGGGATTCCCGAGGTATAGATGGCAGCAGCAGGTGGGGCAGCTTCGGGAGCTGGGGGCTTTGATCGGACACAGACGGAGCTTCTTAAGCTTCAGGATTCAGGTCATGTCTTGGGAAGGCACAAGGTCTCTCGTGTTGTGGTTGCTATAGCAAGAGAATCTCTTGAGTCGGGTGCCACTCCTTACGAGAAGGTGCCTGATGCGGAGGTGCGGGAGATGCTACGGTCTTTTCGTGAATTAAGGCCTGACGCCAGCGGTCCCATTGACGCTATTTTGGCTCGGATAAAAGCTCCTCAAACGCCTTCTGCAAGCAAACGTCTTCCCAAAGACGTCATCGGTGAAATCGGAGCGATACTTGGGGCCAAAGAGGTTCAAGAGCGCTTCATTGAGGCTGGCGAAGAGGATAATGCTGAGGTTCTGCAGTTTCTTTGGCAAAATTTCCAAGACCAATTAGATGATGCCACTATCCAAAAGGTCTTTAATGGTGCCGTTGAACGGGGACGCACCCATGTTTTACGATGGTTTGGAGACATTCCAGAGCTTTTAAATCGCTTGGGTAATGACAAAATCAGGCAAGCCTTCCGCTCTGTCTTAGCCGATACGCCGTGGACACTAGGTGCTCTAAAAGGTTTCGCTCATCCAGCCATTGTTCCTCGCCTGGATCCCTTTTGGATCCGAATGATGTTCACAAGTGCTGCAAATGTGGATAAGAGAGAAACCGTAAAGTGGTTTTGCAATACCCCCATCTTCGCTGCTCACCTCGATACAGGCCCCGATGATGATCTGATTCGAAACACTTTTCAATACGCTGCGGAATTTGGACGCCTCCCTATTGTGAAGGAGATTCATGCGCATTTTGCGGCGTGCCTAAATATGCGCACGATCAGAGAGTCTCTCTACCGTGCGAAGCAGAATGGTCACACCGATATGGTGCAATGGCTTCGCACCACTTTCCGAGAGCTTGAATTTCAGGGCTAATCCTTTTAGGGAATATTTTCACTAACCAATTGTTCTACATGCTACCCTTCTGCTCTCAGAATCAGGTGTAATGGACTTTCTTTTAGATCGACTTCAAGCGCGCGGCGCACTGAGAAGACGCCTTGTTGCACCGCAGCAAGGATTTGTTGATTTTGCCTCGAACGATTACTTAGGCCTCGCTAAGCGCGCTCACGCACCCCTACAAGGTTCGACAGGCTCGCGTCTGCTCACCGGCAACCAGAAAAAGTTTGAGGAGGTCGAAGAGCGCATTGCGCACTACTTCGGCGCGGAAAGCGCCCTCATCTACAGCGCCGGCTACACTGCCAACCTCGGCCTGATTTCGTGTGTTGCGCAAGAAGGAGACGCCATCTTCTTCGACACCGAGGCACACGCCTCCATCCACGACGGCATCGCTCTTTCGAAAGCCGCCGCCTACCCCTTTCGCCACAACGATCTTGCGCATCTCGAAGAGCGCCTCAAGATTTCCGCGCACCAACGCTTCGTTCTTGTCGAGTCGCTCTACTCCATCAGCGGCGACTTCGCTCCGCTCGTAGAGCTGCACGCGCTGTGCGAGCGCTACGGCGCTCATCTCATCGTCGACGAAGCGCACACCTCCGGCCTCTACGACTGCCCCATTCAGCCCTTTGCACGCATGATCGGCTTCGGCAAAGCATTCGGCTTTCATGGCGCCGCCATCGTCGGCAGCGCACTACTCAAAGAGTACCTCATCAACTTCTCGCGCAGCTTGATCTACTCCACAGCGCCCTCCTTTTTCCATGTCATTGGCGATCTTCTTACCATCGACCTCGCCCCTTTGCGCGCACAACTCTTCTCCCTCTGCCGTTCACCGATCATCCCCATCTACGTGGACGATCCTCGCGCGCTCTCTGCAGAGCTAGCACGAGAAGGCTTTGACATTCGCCCCATTCTCTCTCCCACGACACGCAAACCCTGTTTGCGCCTCGTAGTTCACGCCTTTAACACCCCAGAACAGATCCAATCCCTCAAAACATGTCTCCAAAAATTGTGGTCGCCGGCATTGGCACAGATGTCGGAAAGACTCTTGTAGCTGCACTCATCGCGCGCAAATTGGGCTATTCGTACTGGAAGCCCATTCAGTGCGGCCTGCCCAAAGATAGCGACTTCGTGAAGGAGTTCGCCCCCGTAATCCCCGAAGCCTACTGCTTGCAAACGCCCTGCAGCCCACACGAAGCCGCTGCACGCGAAGGAGTTGTCTTCGGCGATCTGCGGGCGCCCAACATTCCGCTCGTCATTGAACCAGCCGGCGGACTCATGGTGCCCATCGACCACCGCCTCTTCATCGATCTCGACTGGGACGCTGAATGGGTGCTCGTCTCGCGCTACTACTTGGGCTCCATCAACCACACACTGCTTTCCGCTCACCTTTTGCGCAGCCGCGGCGTGCGCGTTAAGGGCATTGTCTTCAACGGCATGGAAAATCCCTACACGAAAAAGGCCATTCTAGCTCAATCTGGACTCACAGAACTTTTTTCGATACCCGAAATTAATGGACCTATTAACGCGCGACTTCCAGAGTTGCTGGCATCCGTTCGCCTCAGCTAACGACCACTACTTGCCCGTCGTTGCCGCGGAGGGCGAGTGGCTCATCGCCGAAGGCGGACAGCGCTACCTCGATGCCACCTCCTCATGGTGGTGCAATCTGCACGGCCACTGCCATCCCCACATCGTGCAGGCCATCGCCACCCAAGCCGCCACTCTCGACCACGTTCTCTTCGGCAGCGCCACACATCCACAAGCCGTGCGCCTCGCAGAACGGCTTCTTGCGCTCACCGGCTTCGACAAGGTCTTCTTCTCCGACAATGGATCGACAGCGGTTGAATCAGCACTGAAGATGGCCATCCAATCCTCCAAACGCCGAGGGCCCATCCTCACGCTGAAAAACAGCTACCACGGCGACACCTTCGGATCGATGTCAGTGGCAAAGAGCGCCTTCCACACTCCCTTCGCCCCGTACTGCTTTCCCACCATCGCACTCGACCCCGCTCATCTCGATCTCACTCCTTATCTAGATCAAGAGCCCCTTCTCTTCATCTATGAGCCCGCCATCCAGGGCGCTGCCGGCATGCGCCCTTATTCCACGATTGCTCTCGACGAAATCATCGGCCAATGCCGTCGCTGGGGCATTCTCACCATCGCCGACGAGGTAATGACAGGCTTTGGTCGCACCGGCCCTCTCTTCGTCTCCTCTGCTTTGCGCCACCAGCCGGACTTTCTCTGCCTCTCGAAGGGAATCACAGGGGGCACGCTGCCCATGGCCGCCACACTCACCTCCAACGCCATTTTCCGCTCCATCGACCGCTTCCTGCACGGCCACACCTACACGGCCAACCCCATTGCGTGCGCCGCCGCCAACGCCAGCCTCGACCTCCTCGCGGGCTCTAACCGCACCCACATCGAGCAGGCCTTCCAACGCCTCAAAACGCTGAAGGCGCCGCGCGTAACCGTCCTCGGCACCATCGCTGCCATCGAACTGCCCTCCTCCGCCGGTGTTGTCGACCACTTCCTCCAGCGCGGCATTTTAGTGCGCCCGCTGGGCAATGTACTCTACTTCATGCCCCCCTACTGCATTAGCGACGAAGCCCTTAACCTCCTGATCGAAGCTGTTTATGAACTCCCTGCTCTCCAAAATCGCCGCCAACCCTCAGCTGCATATTCGCTGGCTTAACACCCTCTCGTACTTGGAGAATTGCGGCGCGCGCAAAATTGCCGCCTGCCAACACTCCACTAAAGTACAGCGAGAAATGCTCAAGCACGCCGCGGAGGAGTTTCGCCACGCCTTCCACCTCAAAGAACAGATCCGCAAACTGACCACCCACCCACCCATCGACTACAGCCCCGATACAATGCTGGGCGCAAGCGCCAGCTTGCAGTACCTCAATCGCCTCGACATCGAAGTCTGCCGCTTCCTGAAAGCCAATGGCTACAGTCCCATTCGCGATATTGCCTACCTTTTAGTGACCTATGCCATTGAGCTGAGAGCAGATGCGCTCTATCCCGAGTACCACAAGGCGCTGAAGTCAACGAAGTCAACCGTCACGGTCAAATCCATCATGCTGGAGGAAGAAGAGCACCTGCGTGAGATGGAGGAGCAGCTCAAAGCCTATCCCGAATCCCTCAAAAAGATGGCCATTGATCTGGAAGCCACCCTCTTTGAAAATTGGTTGCGCAGCATAGAGGCTACCCTTTAAAGTGGTGGTGTGATGGACTTTACAAAACTTCAGCAAGATCTCGCCGAAATTTTAGAGGAAGTGAAGAGGACTCTTCAACTTCCCATCGATGCCAAAGGCAATCTGCAACCCGGCGCTAGTCTCACTCTGGAAGATCTCGAAAAACTCCTGAGTCGCACGCAGGGCATGGTCGATCAGCTCAACAGCCGCGCCGAAGCGGTCGCAAAAGAGTCCGGCATGACCCGCGAAGAGATGGCGGAAAAGCTCAAAGATCCTAAAAACTTCTCTCCCGAAGAGTGGCAAACTCTCCAGGCGATGAAGAAACAGGTCGAGCAGTTCCAGAACATGCTCAAGCGTACCGTCGTGATGCAAGGCGATGAAAAGCGTATCTCTCACGAACGCGAGCGCCTCAAACAGACCGGCAACCCCGAAATCCTGAAGCAAAAAAGCTGGATGAAACTGTAATTATTTACGGTTTCTTTTTTCTTTGTAGTTCCCTATTCTTGCCACCTCGATTAGTTCATGCTTCGACGTTGGCTTCTTCTATTTCTGCTTCCCCTGACGATCTTTTCCGATACCTGCATGGAAGAACTCATGCGCGATTTGAAAACGGTCGAGTGTGTGGAAGAGCGATCACGTTCTGATCGCTTGCCGTTGATCTATAACTACTACGGTCAAGTCGGTACACTCGCCCTGCCCTCTGCGCGCGCGGCCCGCATGGGTGAATTGACGGGTGGTTACACCTACCTCTATCCCTACCACGACTACTTCATGACGATGCAGTTCTTCGAACGCATGGAGCTGTCGGGCATCTACCGCGTCTTCAGCGGTATGCAAGATGACTTGTTGAGCCCCTTGGGTTTTGGCGACTTTTCAGACAAGGGAGCCAGCGTCAAATTCAACTTCATGTTGCCCGAAGATACCGGCTTTGTGCTGCCGGGCATTGCCGTCGGTGTGAATGACTTTTTGGGCACCGATCGCTTCTTCGGTCAGTATGTTGTCGCCACGCAAGTTCTGCCCGACCTCAACACGGAGATTTCGGCCGGTATCGGCTTTGGTTATTTGCACGGCATTTTTGGATCAGCGGCCATCACACCCATGCGCACCTGGTGCTGGCCGTGGAATACGCTCACCTTCATCGGGGAATATGACCCCATCGACTACGAAGCGGTAGAGCCGCACCTGCGTGGACGCAAAAAGAGCTCGAAATCCAACTTCGGCGCACAATGGGGTTGGAACCGTTGGCTACGCTTCGCTGTATCGCGCTGGCGCGGCGAGGTGACGACGATTTCGGGATCGTTGACGTGGGACATTGGAACCACACAAGGCTTCTTCCCCAAAGTCAAAAACCCTTGCCAGTACACTGCGCCCGCCAACAAACAGGCGATGGGGCGCATCAGGCCCAAGCGCAGTGTGATCGAAGAGATCGGCTTTGCTTTAGATACTCAAGGCTTCATTTTGATGGAGGCCACGCTCGAGCCAGGCTGCCAAAGCGGACGCAAGCACCTGCGCCTTGTCGTCATCAACGAGCAATGGCGCGATGAATGCGAAGTGCACCAGCGCCTAGCCAGCCTGCTCGCCTTTGCCACGCCTAGCAACATCGAGACGGTGACGGTAGTTCTCGATGCCGACAGCATTAAGTGCCAACAGTACACCTTTCGCCAGCATGACTTAACGCTCTACACCTGCGGCAAACTCTCTGCAGCGGAACTGCGCGTACTCTCACCGATGAGCGAGGTGACCTGTCCCGGGCCTTGCGCAGAAACACTCTTCAAGAAAAAAGAATTGGTCTTTGATTGGGGCCTGCGCCCACGCTTTAGAACCTTCTTCGGCGCTGCGCAGGGCAAATTCAAATACGCGCTCGACTTGATCTTCCCGATGGAGGGGTACATCTGGAATGACCTCTACTGGCGCTTTGTTCCCGGCTGGACGCCGCTCTCCACAGCGCAAGGACTGGGCTCGTATGATATTCTCAACCCCTCACGTCTGCTCAACGTTCACAGCGACTTAATCCTCTACTACCAAAAGAGGGACTTCCGCGTGGAGCAGGCCTTCTTGCAACAGGCCCTCAACCTACACCCCGCGCTCTACTTCCGCGCAACGGCGGGTATCGTCGACATTGCCTACGCAGGCTTGGGCTCTGAGCTGCTCTACTACCCGGTCAATTCAAAATGGGCTCTGGGTCTAGAAGGGGGCGTCTGGCGCAAGCGCGCCTACAGCGGTTGGGGCTTCCAAAGCAAACTGCGCAAGTTTCCTCCCGGAGGCATCATCGCCTCCGCCAGCCAAGCCGAGTGGTTCTCCTATAATGTGCTCCCTGAGTACTTCCTCGACCTCTATTACGGTTTTGACTTTGCTCCGCTCAGCGTCAAGTTCAGCCTCGGCCAATTTATGGCGGGTGACTTTGGACTGAAAACCGAGCTCTTCCGCTACTTCCCCAGCGGCCTACGCCTTTCGCTCTGGTACACCGTCACGAACGGCAATGATAAGGTCAACGGCACGACCTACCATGACAAGGGCATCTCCTTCTCGATGCCGCTCGACATCATCTTCAAAGAGACATCGCGCATCCGCTTCGGCTACGCCATGTCGGCTTGGCTGCGCGACGTAGGCTACCGCCTCGACTTCGGTCGCCCCCTCTACCCCACCATCTATGAAGAGCGTCACTATTAAACCCGGACATCTGTCCGGCTGCGTCGTTGTCCCGCCCTCCAAATCCAACAGTCTGCGCGCTCTGCTCTTTGCCTCTCTATCGGATCAACCCAGCCGCATCGAAAATCTCCTCGCTTCTCCCGATACCGAATGCATGCAGCGCGCTCTCCACCATATCAAAGAAGGTTTGCCTATCGACTGCGGCAACTCAGGGCTAACCTTCCGCTTCATTACCGCTCTCGCTGCTCTCCAAAGCCGTCCTATCACCATCACCGGCGACCACTCATTGCAAGCCCTGCGTCCCTCTCACGCACTCATCGAAGGGCTGCAGCAACTTGGATGCCGCGTCATCTCCAACGGCTTTGCTCCCATCACCGTCCACGGACCCTTGCGCGGTGGCCACGCACTTCTCTCCGGCCGCGACTCGCAGCCCATCTCTGCACTTCTCATCGCCTGCTCTCTCGCTGACGGCCCTACCACACTCACTGTCGAACCGATGGGCGAAAAGCCGTGGATTGCGCTCACGCTCTCCTGGCTCAAACGCGCCGGCATCGATATCACACAAACGGGCAACCGGTTTCATCTTCCCGGAAACGCACGTCCCCAACCACTCAACATCACCATCGGCGGAGATTGGAGCAGCGCCGCTTTTCCCCTCGCTGCTGGCCTTCTCTCCGGTCCGATCGAACTGACCGGCCTCGATCACAGCGACGGCCAAGGCGACCGCGCCCTCCTCGACGTTCTCGCGCGCATGAATGCCGACATCACTCTCACACCAACAGGCCTCATTGCTCGCCACTCGCAGCTGCAGGGCACCGACATCGACGCTGATGACATCATCGACGCCGTCCCCATCCTCGCTGTCCTCTGCTGCTTCGCGCAAACGCCCTCGCGCATCTACAACGCCCACCAAGCGCGCCTCAAAGAGTGCGACCGCCTCCACACCATGACCACCGAGCTTGCCAAAATGGGCGCGCGCATTACTGAAGCTGATGACGGCCTCACCATCCACCCCGCGCAACTGCACGGCGCTGCTCTCGATAGCCACTGCGACCACCGCGTCGCCATGGCCCTCACCATCGCCGCTCTGCACGCAAAAGGCGAAAGCACCCTCACGGGCTCTTCCTGGGCCGCCAAAACCTACCCCGATTTCTTTTCTGTCGTTAGAAGATTAACGAACCTTTAAGCTATACAAACAATGAGAGTCGTTCTTTTTGGGCCACCGTGTGGAGGCAAAACGTGGATTGCGAAACACTACGCAAACTATTTTGACCTCGATGAAGCCATTGCCGAGCGGACAGGGCGCACGCCACGCGAAATTCCGGAGAAGGAGTTTCGTGCACTAGAGAAAGAGATGCTCCACACGATTGGCGATCAGCAGGTGATTGCCGTCGGCGGGGGCACGGTGCTCGATCCGGAGAATGCCGCCTTTCTAAAGAAGCTGGGGTTGATGGTGTTGGTGCTGCCCTCCGAAGAGACCCTGCGCGCGCGACTGACCAAAATGGGGCGGGAATACCTGATTCCAGAACTGGCCAAGAGGAAGGGGACGTACGAAGCGCTAGCCGATATCATCGTCGATCCCACACAATGGGAGGCGTGAATCGTTTTGGCCTGCGCTATACCTTTACTACCTTCGGCGAATCCCACGGCCCGCAGATCGGTGTCGTCATCGACGGCTGCCCCGCCGGCTTAGAGCTGAGTGAAGCGGACATCCAGGCTGAGCTCGACAGACGTGCCCCCGGCAACCACCCCTTCGCCTCACCACGCAAAGAGCCCGACTGCGCCCGCATCGTCTCCGGCGTCTTCGAGGGCATAACAACCGGCGCACCCATCGCTGTGGTCATCGAAAACCGCGACGTCGACTCCTCTAAGTACGAAGCGATGAAAGACCTTCTGCGCCCAGGTCACGCCAATGGCCCCTACCTCGCCAAGTATGGCCACTTCGACTGGCGCGGCGGCGGCCGAGCCTCTGCGCGCGAAACCGTCGGCCGAGTCATTGCCGGCGCCATCGCCAAAAAACTCCTCAAAGACATCACCATTACCGCCCACATCGATCGCATTGGACCCCACTTGCCCAACGAAGCATTGCATCTGTTGCAAGAGGTTAAGGATCAAGGAGATAGCATCGGTGGCATCATTCGCTTTGAGGCACACGGTGTGCCTGCAGGGCTGGGCGATCCGATCTACCAGCGGCTCGATGCACGCTTAAGCTATGCCCTGATGAGCATTCCTTCTACAAAAGGCGTGGAGATCGGCAGCGGCTTTGAGGCGGCGCTGATGCGCGGCTCGCAGTGCAACGACCTCTACGAAAGCGCTACGACAACGGCCACCAACCACAGCGGCGGTATCTTGGCCGGCATCTCCAACGGCATGCCGATCTTTGGCCGCGTTGCCTTCAAACCAACCTCCTCGATTGCTCAACCACAAGCCACCGTCACCACAACCGGACAGCCCGCAACCCTCGAATTGCCTCCAGGCTCACGCCACGACCCCTGTCAACTCTTCCGCGCACTGCCGATTGTAGAAGCCATGGTCGCTGTCGTGCTTGCCGACGCATGGCTGCTCAACCGCACCTCCAAATTATGATTCACTACGGCCCTATTCCAACTCTCGACGGCATTTTGATTGCTGACGCCAATGCCCCTTTTTTGCGCACTCCCGATCTGCTGCTGCCTGGTGGAGAAGAGTGCAAGACACGCGCATGGAAGGAGTACATCGAAGACTTTCTCGACGAACGCGCCTGTGGCCCTGAGACAACGCTCATCGCTTACGGCGGTGGATCCATTCTCGATTTAGTTGGCTTTACAGCAGCCACATGGTGCCGCGGGATCAACTTCCTTTCTGTGCCCACAACGCTGCTGGCGATGGTGGACGCATGCTATGGCGGCAAAACGGCGATCAACTCTGCGCGCGGAAAAAATCGCATCGGTGCTTTTTGGCCCGCGAAAGAGATCTATATCGACCCACTTCTGCCCATGCCCGACTGGCTCATCGAAGAGGGGAGATCGGAGATGATCAAACACGCTCTCATCGCCTCTCCGACGCTCTTTGACAAGCTCGAAGCAGGCGAGCCTCACCACACACTCATCGAAGAAAACCTCGCGATCAAAAAACACTTATGCGAAACCAACCGCGATCTTCTCAATTTCGGCCACACAGTAGCCCATGCAATCGAATCGCTCACCGATTACGAAATCTCACACGGCCACGCAGTGGGTCTTGGCCTACTTGCCGAGGCACATGCATGCGGGATGCCGCAATTAGAGCGTCTGCTCGCAATGACGCGCTGGGCCATGCCACAGCTATCTGTGGAGGCACTTCTCGATCAGATGCGCTACGACAAAAAAGCGAAAAATGGCATTCCACACATATCTACGCACGAGGGTTTGCGTCCCATTGATCTACGAGAGTCTCTTACATGGCTATTAGAATCGGTGTCGTAAACGGTCCTGACCGCGAATCGATTCACCGCCAAACAGCGAAGGCAGAAGCGCTCGCAGATTGGGTGGAGTGGCGGCTCGATCTCTTCGACACTCTCGATCTTGTGCGTCCGAAGAAGACCCTTCTTCTCACCGACAAAAAAACCGATCGTCTTCTTGCTGCCATTAAACGCTTTCAACCGGAATGGGTTGATCTCGATGTGCATCAAGGCCATTTGCGTTCACAAATATCCTGCAAGGTGCTTGCCTCTACACATAGCAACGAAGAGCCTCCCTCCTTCGCTCACGACGCATTTAAGCGCGCTGCAGTCACCGAAAGTCCCATCGATGCGCTGTCGTGTTTACCGATTGGTGAGCGCTCTTCTTTCGCACGCTTTCTCTATCCACTCGTCTATGCAGCGACAGAAACGCCCGTTGCTGTCGGACAACCCACACTCGAAACCCTTTCACAGCTCGCTCTCGGCGGCACTCCTTACGGACTTCTCGGCAACCCCATTTCGCAAAGCATCAGCTTTGAAACGCACAATCCCATTCTCAAGCCACTCAACGCGCTCTATGTGAAAATCTGTCTCGAAGAGCATGAGCTCGGCCCCTTCTTGCAGAAGGCAACGATGTTTGGCGGCTTCAGCGTGACCATTCCTTTCAAAGTGCGCATCATCCCTCATCTCCAAGGTCTACTGCCTTGTGCGCAACGTACAAGGGCTGTTAACACTCTCTTGCCCGGTTGGATTGGCGCAAACACTGACTATCTTGCGCTGCAAGAACTGCTTCCCCATGTGCCCAGCGTGCGCATCATCGGCAGAGGAGGGGCTGCTAAAGCCGCGCGCACGGTGCTCGAAGATCGCGGCACGCCGATTCATGATGAGGGCTCTTATGTCATCAATGCCACGCCTGCTGACTACGCGTGCGACTTTGACATGCGCCTACACACGCCCACAGGACGGCAGCTCTTCGCACACCAGGCCGCGCACCAAATGCGCCTCTGGTTTGGCATCTATCCCTTGCAGCAGCTCCAGAGCGCGGCGCGCACCGTACGTAATGATGAGATCTGCACCGGCACGCTTGATCGCCGTTAAGCTCTCCATCAACACAGCATCTACATCCAGCCACGGCGCAGCGGCCTGAATCATCGCCCACTCACCGCTCACATGATACGCAGCAATCGGCAAATGGCTGGCTTTACGAAGTGCCGCAATCACATCGAGATAGAGCGTGGCCGGCTTGACCATCAAGATATCAGCGCCCTCTTGCTCATCGAGCTGCGCCTCCACCAAAGCATCGCGCGCATTGGCCGGATCCATCTGGTAGCTGCGCTTGTCGCCAAAGGCCAAATGCGACCGCAGCGCATCGCGAAAAGGCCCATACAAACCGCTGGCGTACTTGGCGGTGTAGGAGAGAATGATGACCTCTTGGTGGCCCGCCGCATCGAGCGCGCGACGAATCGCCCCCACACGCCCATCCATCATGTCGCTCGGCGCAATCACGTCGGCCCCCGCCTCCGCGAGCACCACGGCCATGCGCGCCAGCACCTCTACCGTCTCGTCATTCAAAACTTTCTGCCCCTCTACCAGACCGTCATGACCATGCGGTGTGAAGGGATCGAGAGCTACATCCGCCACCACCATCAAATCGGGCAGCTGCTGCTTGAGTGCTCTGATTGCTCTCGGAATAAGCCCCTGGCTGTCCACGGCGTGCGCCACATCCTTGTGCCGAATCACGGGAAAGAGCGCCACGGCGCGTGCGCCCATCTCGTATAGCTCACTCGCTTCTTGCACCACCTCATCGATCGGAAGGCGAAATTGGCCGGGCAAACTTTCGATGGCGGAGCGTGGCTCATCGACCACAAAAAGGGGAGCAATGAGGTCAAAAGGCTGCACGCGCACCTCGCGCACCAGCGAGCGAATGGCTTCGTTTTGTCGTAAGCGTCTGGGTCTGCGTAACATGCACAGAATGATTCGCTTTTTGCCTGAAAAACTCAAGGGGCGCTACCATGGCTTCACTATGGATGAGTTCAGCGATGCCCAACGACAAACCCTTCAACGGTATGTCACCAGCACGACAAGTAATATTTTTGCGCTGATGAACCTGCCTGAGGTGATCAAGGGGGCGCTCTTTTCGCGCTACTCTCGCTCCACGCTCGGCCTGCGCGCCCTGCTCATGAAGGAGTTCATCCAAAACGAGGAGACCAACTTCGACGCCATCGTGGGCGGCAAAGAGGTGGACGCGGAAGATCAGAAGTTCGCCATCCAGAAAGCGCAGAACTTCTACGACCGCATCCTTGATGGCTACGGCGACGACTCCATTGCCGAACTGGGCGGCGCCCACCTCGCTATCGAAAACGTCTCCATGATTGCGGCCAAACTGATCGAAGACAGCCGCATCGGCGGCTCTCCGCTGGAGAAATCCACTCGCTACATCTACTTCGACCAGAAGGTCAATGGCGACTACCTCTTCTTTCGAGAGCCGGTGCTGATGACCTCCGCCTGGCGCACCCTCTATGTAGAGACGTGCAACTTTCTTTTCGAAACCTACTCTGCGCTCATCCCGCCGCTCACAGCGATCTTTGAAGAGAAATTCCCCTACGATCCCGAGACGCCCAAAAGCGCCTACACAGCTGCGCTGCGCGCGAAGGTGCTCGACTGCCTGCGCGGCATCCTGCCCGCGTCCACAATGACCAACATGGGCATGTTCGGCAATGGGCGCTTCTTTGAGCAGCTCATCCACCGCCTGCGCTGCTCTCCTCTGGGCGAACTGCAAGATATCGCCGACAAATCCTACACGGAACTCGCCAAAGTGATTCCCTCTTTCATCTCGCGCGCTGACCGTGACCACCGCCACCACCAAAGCTACGAAGCCTTCCGCGAGTCGATGAACAATGAGATCGAGATGGCTGCTGCGGAACATGAGGTAAAAGTGCCCTCGTCCGCCAAAGAACCGGGCGTGCGCCTCATCTACGCCGACAAAGATGGCCCTTCACGCGTCGCTGCAGCACTTCTCTGGGCGCGCATGGATCACCCTCTGCAAGCGCTCCAGCAATACACCGCTTCTCTGAGCGACGAAGAGCTCGCCAAAATTCTTGAAACGGGTTGTAGCCAGCGGGAAAACCGCCGCCAAAAATCCCCCCGCGCGCTGGAACACGCCACATTCACTTTCGAAATCGTCGGCGACTTCGGCATGTACCGCGACCTCCACCGCCACCGCATGCTCACGCAAGAGCGTCAGTTCCTCTCCTGCGACTACGGCTACTGGGTCCCCAGCGAAATCGTCGGCACCGATCTGGAAGGCCCCTATATCGAAGCGATGGAGCGCGCCAAAAAAGCCTACGACTCGATCGCCACCGACTTCCCCGAAGAGGGCCAATACATCGTCCCCATGGCGTACAACGTTCGTTGGTACTTCCACGTCAACCTCCGTTCTCTGCAATGGCTCTGCGAACTGCGCTCTGCTGCCGCCGGCCACCCCACCTACCGCTTCGTTGCGCAAGAGATGGCAAAACAGGTCTGTGCTGCCTTTCCCGCTTTCGAACGCTACTTCGCCTTCGTCGACTATGACGGCTACACCATGGGCCGCATGAGCCAAGAAATCCGCCGCGCCACCAAGAAGGAAGCCGCCGTCTAGACTTACATCACGCTACAGTCACAGCACCGATCTGGATCACGACGATTTCTCTCTGCTGCAATCTGAGCCGCCACTTGCAGAATCGCTGCGTTAATGAATGCTAAGATGGCTTTATCACGCTTTCTCGCCACCCCACTGCAGAATCCGACATCCCCAGGACGTTCCCGAGTTCCGTCAAGAGTAAACCCAGTGAGACACGGCCGAACCAATTCAGCCATTCTGCTCAATCCCTCTAAAGCAACATATGGTGGCTGCGTCGTAATCAGTCTCACTACTTCAGCATGCAGGACTTCTGGCGAGGGATGTATATGGTAGTGCGTAATATGGATCGTTCCATCCGCTTCTTCTTTCATCGTAACGCCACGAGGTCGAGCAGGGGGCACTCCTCTATTTGGATATACACCAGTTAAACGCAAGGATCTTTGAGCAGCAGGAGCTCTTATCTCAACAAGAACTGCTATGCTCCTTCCCCCTTTAGCCTCTCCTTTAGCCTCTCCTACAGCTCGTGGATCGTCCACCCTTTCCGTTCTCCTTGCTTCACGAGATGCATAAAAGTTAGTCGCTGCTGCCATATAAACCCTTTATTAAAAAACCCAATATAGTTTAATTCAGCAGACCATTTTTTCTACATTCATAAGGAATTTTTCTTTATTGCGAGAGGGTTGCATACTGTCTCGGCGTATGAGGACGGGTTCGGTTTTAGGGGCGGCACTGCTGGTGGCGGAGACGACGATTGGTGCGAGGATGTTGGCGCTGCCATTTATTAGCGCTGCGTCCACATATTTACTGACAAAACCTCTCTCAAAGAGGCCCATCGTAATCTCTACACTCCAGAGAGCGTCCGCCGCCTAAAAGCGATATCTTATTCAAGACCTCTTGGATTTCAGTATGAATAGAACATCGAGATGAATCTAAAATAAGATCGTAATCAAAACCTAGACTTGTAGGGGTTTGGAAAACTTCTGCAAAGGTTTTTTCCACATACGTGCGCGCGTAATAAGCTCTCTTTGTTGATCGCTGCAATAGAGCAGCTCTTTTAGCATCTCTTTCGAGAAGTTTTGGCAAAGGGGCATATACTAAAACATACAGTTCATTTTCCTGATTTGCCCTTCGCCAAGGGATTTGAGTGTCAACTATGAGATTTCGATTTTGCGATTGAAAAGAGAGAATAGTTTTCTCAATCAGCTCATCTGCTCCTTCTTCAGTGCAACAATTGTTTTCAATCAACTCATCGCAATCTAAGTAACTCCATGAGAGGCCTAGTTCTTGAATGAGAGCTTTAGACAACGTAGATTTCCCCCCACAAGAAGGTCCAAATACAAAAATTATCGAAGCTAAGAAAAAAAGCATTGGCCTGCTCCCCAAAAATCGGGCCAAATAGAATTCAAGAGAGCAAAGCTAGGCCCAGCTATCCTTTATGTCAATGGGAGTAGTAATTTTTCTTTATTAGTGTGAACTGTATACTGCTTGGGCGTATGAGGACGGGTTCGGTTTTAGGAGCGGCGCTGCTGGTGGCGGGGACGACGATTGGGGCGGGGATGTTGGCGCTGCCGACGGTGCTCGGGCCAGCGGGGTTTTGGCCATCGGCGGGAGTGCTAGCGGTCTACTGGCTCTTGAGCTACTTCTGCGGGCAGATGTTCATTGCGGTGACGCTGGCCTTTGAAGAGCCAGTGAATCTGCATAGCATGGTGAAGGCGACGCTGGGGCGCGGCGGAGAGATCCTCTGCTGGGTGCTCTATTTGGGGCTGCTCTATTCTCTGACCGCGGCCTACTTGTCAGGCGGTCATGCCATTGTGAAATCATTGACCGGCATCGAGCCTACGGTATTGTTGGTGGTCTTCGGCGCGGTGATTGCCATGGGCGCTTTTGCCGTTGATTGGGTCAATCGCGTTTTCATGGTCGGTTTGGTGGTGGCCTATGTGATGCTGATCGGTGCGATGGCGCCCAAACTCGACTTGTCGCTGCTTTCGCGCACCAACGGTTCGATGGTCTGGCTGGCGCTGCCGACGGTAGTTACATCGTTTGGATACCAGATCATCATTCCCACTCTGTCGCAGTACTTGCACCGCGATCGCAAGAAAATCCACAGAGCCGTCTTGTGGGGCAGCTTGAGCGGCCTGATCGTCTATCTGATTTTCCAGTTCATCATGCTCGGATCGGTAACACCGGAGCAAGTCGCCTTTGCACAGAAAGCGGGTGAGCCCATTTTGCCATCGACGATCGCCGTGGCCTTTTCTTTCTTTGCGATCATCACCTCTTTGCTAGGTGTGAGCTTGTCGCTCAGAGATTTTCTCGGTGACGCCTTCCGAATGAAGAACAGAGCGATTCCTGTTGTGCTGACCTTCTTGCCACCGCTGCTCTTTGCAATACTGATCCCGCGCGCGTTTTTGATTGCGCTGGATTGGGCCGGCATCATCGTCTGCCTGCTTTTGGGGCTGATGCCCGTTGCTCTTGTGCTGCGCAAAAAGCTTCCTGGATGGCGTGCGAAGGCAGCTGTTGTTGTCATCGGTTACACGGCAACCATCATTGCTGACTGGGTACAACGCTTATGAAACGAATGATCGGAGCAACGCTGTTGGTCGCCGGCACCGCCATCGGCGCGGGCATGCTCGCATTGCCTGTGGCTACAGCGCAGGGCGGTTTTCTCGCCTCAGCGGCAGTCTTTATCGGCGTCTGGTTTGTTACGCTTATCTCCGCATTCTTAGTGCTCGAGGCGTGCTTGTGGTTGCCCGGTGAAGTGAATCTGGTTTCGTTGAGTCGCGCAACACTGGGGCGCGCGTGCGCTGCCGTTGTGTGGGTGCTCTTCTTGTTGCTGCTCTACTCGCTCACTGCGGCCTATCTCTCCGGCAGCGGCTCTATCATCAATTCTGCATTGCACGGCCTCTTCGGCATCACACTGCCGCATGAAGTGCAGGTGCTCATTCCGTTGATCCTGCTCTCGCCCTTTGTGGTCCTGGGCACCAGCACCGTCGATCTCTTCAACCGCATCCTCATGATCGGTCTCATCGGCACCTACCTTGTTTTGGTGGGCGCTGCGACACCACGCGTCGATCAACTCTCCGCCGGCCACTTCGCCCCACTCTTCGGCGCCCTGCCCGTTATCGTCACTTCGTTCGGCTTCCACGTCGTGATTCCCTCCCTGACCTCTTACCTGAAACATGACCGCCGCAAGTTGCAGTGGGCCATCTTCTGGGGCAGCCTTCTGGCCCTGTTCGTCTACCTTGCGTGGGAGGCCATCGTCTTCGGCGTCGTGCCGATAGAGGGGCTCCTGGATGTGCAAGCACGCGGCGTTCCCGTCACTGATGCCCTGGCCGCTCTGACTGGCAAGCCGTGGATCCAAACCTCCGCCATCCTCTTCTCCTTCTTCGCCATTGTCACCTCCTTCCTGGGGCTTTCGCTCAGCCTCTTTAGCTTCCTCCGTGACGGCACCCAGCACCGCTTTGGCAAGATCCGCATCGCCCTGCTTACCTTCCTCCCGCCCCTGCTCTTCGCCCAGCTCTTTCCCAAAGGCTTCATCCTTGCCCTGGAGTACGCCGGCGTCATCGTCGCCCTCATCTCCGGCATCCTGCCCGCCTTCATGGTCTGGAAGGGGAGGAGGCACTTTAGCGGCTGGCGCCTCGGCGGCGGCAAGCTGGTCCTCATCGCTCTGATTCTGCTATCATTCGTGGTAGCTATTTCGGACCTGCTGAAATAACTCAAGAAAAGTCGTCATTCCTGCACAAGTGACTTTTATTATTTAGCCATCTCATAATGCTCAGGACTTACTTGTTATTTTGGGAGGGTTTTATGGCTGCAGTAGCTAGAAGTTTTGGTAGAGTAGCAGCAGGTTTCGCTAGTGCGGGTGCAAGCTCTATGGTGTTTGGCCGAAGGGTCTTCCATTGCGCCAGCGGAAAAAGCTGCGAGAGGATAGACATCACTGGCTCGATTACTTCAACAAATGACGACCTCAATCTAACTCGTGTTGTCGCGTCACAAGTTAACGGCAAAAACGTCGGGCTCTCGCTTTCGGCAGTCCTTTCGGACGTTACTGCCAAGGGGAACGTCAGGCTCTGGAATTCAACTGTCGACGGAAATGTTCTTGCTTCGGGAAACGTTACTTTTGAAAACTCCCGCTGCAATAGCAGGGTTGAAGTCGCGGGTTCTGTAACCTTACTCGATCACAGTCGGATTGGCTCTGGTTCTTCTGATGAAGCTTTTACGATAACAGACTCTGCTGTCGATACTAGTTTCATTGCACAAGGCCCTGTAAAAGCCTGTCGCGCATCCATTTCTGGCCGGATTGTGTCTGAAGGAGAGCTACAGTTGGAGTGTTGCCACGTAGGTTCCGCAGCAGCACCATCGATGAGCATCAAAAAATCCACAATTTATGGTGATGTATCCACCGAAGTAGCAAGGATTTTCTTCTCTAGTATTCGCGGTACGCTTCGTTGTCGCCAATCAACTCTTGAACTCAAGGGCTGCACTATCAAAAATATTCATATCGCAGCTCCTCTCGAGAGCACCGAGGAGCTAACCGATAACGGAAAGCATGCGATTCGCGTCTTCTTAAGTGATGAGACAACAGTTGATAGTATAACTTTTGCTTCTGACTGTTGGGGAACCATTTATGCAACAAAAACAACAGCTACAGTTAAAAAGGTCGTCAACGGGCATTTCAATCTTTTTTGGGCTCTCTTTGCGCCATAAACCGTCTTTTGTGGTAGCCATTGCGGACCTACTGAAATAATGTCCTAAAGTTACCGGAGTCGTCATTAATGGGAGCTTCGGTCTTGTTTGGAGGCGCTTAATACGGTAAACTGTCTTTATATCTCATGAAAGAAAGACTTCTTACCGGTGACCGCCCTACAGGGATGCTGCACCTGGGCCACTACCTCGGCTCGCTCAAAAATCGCGTAGCGCTGCAAGATCGCTACGACTGTTTCTTCATCGTCGCCGATCTGCACATCTTAACCACCAAGCCCACTAAAGAAGATCTGCTCGCCTCGCGCGAATCAACCGTACAGATGGTCACCGACTACTTGGCATGCGGCATTGATCCGAAAAAATCCTCCATCTATTTGCAATCCGCTATCCCTAGCGTTTGCGAACTCAACCTCTTTTTCGAAATGATGATTTCGCTTAACCGGTTGACCGGACTGCCCAGCTTGAAAGAGATGGCTCGCGCAGTCAATATGGAAGAATTTTCTTTCGGTCTGATCGGTTATCCCGTTTTGCAATCCGCCGACATTCTCGGCCCGAAAGCCTCTGTCGTGCCGGTCGGGAAGGACAATGAAGCGCATGTGGAATGCACACGCGACATCGCGCGCCGCTTCAACAATCTGTACGGAGAAGTTTTTCCCCTTCCACAAACCATTCTGAGCGATGTGCCCTCGCTGATCGGTACCGATGGCAAGGCGAAGATGAGCAAATCCCTCAACAACTCCATCTTTCTTTCCGATGATGCAAAGACCGTCGAGAAGAAGGTGAAGGGCATGTACACCGATCCAAATCGCCTTCACGCGAATGTACCAGGGACAGTAGAAGGCAATCCCGTCTTCATCTACCACGATGCTTTCAATCCGAAGAAAGCGGAAATTGCAGAGATGAAACGCCGCTACAAAGAAGGAACCATTGCTGATGTAGAGGTGAAGATGGCGCTCGTAGAGGCCCTCAACACATTCCTAGAGCCGATTCGACAGAAACGTGCCGAGATTGTTGCTGACAAAGGATTGGTAGAGCATGTCATTGTAGAGGGCACGGAAAAAACACGCGCCGTGATTGATGCAACTGTTGCTGAGGTGCGATCTGCGATGGGATATTCCGGTTTCTGGAACAAGCTGCGCCGCGTAGCTAAAGAGCGATGTTCAAGTTAGTCTCCGACTACAAGCCCGCCGGTGATCAGCCACAAGCCATCGACAAGCTGGTGTCAGGGCTAAATGAAAAAAAGCGCGCGCAAGTTTTGCTCGGCATCACCGGCTCCGGCAAGACCTACACCATGGCCAACATTGTAGCGAGCGTGCAGCGCCCCACACTTGTTCTTGCACACAACAAAACACTTGCAGCACAGCTCTACGAGGAGTTCAAAACTTTTTTTCCGAGCAATGCGGTGGAGTATTTCGTTTCGTACTACGACTACTATCAACCCGAAGCCTACATTCCGCGCACCGACACTTACATCGAAAAAGATATGGCGATCAACGATCAAATCGATCGCCTGCGTTTGAGTGCAACGAAATCACTCCTCGAACGAAATGATGTGCTCATCGTCGCCTCCGTCTCCTGCATCTACGGTTTGGGTATGCCGGAGTACTACGCCAAAATGCTTTTCAAGATGGAAGTGGGCCAAGTCATTCGCCGCGATGATCTGCTGCTGCGCCTCGTCGATATGGCCTACACGCGCAACGATATGGATCTCGGCCGCGGAAATTTTCGCGCGCGCGGCGATGTGATCGAAATCATTCCCTCTTATGAGGACAGCATCGCTCTGCGCATCGAATTCTTCGGCGATACGATTGAGCGCCTCTCCATGGTCGACCCACTCACCGGTAAGGTCCTTAGCCGCCACGACCACCTCGTCCTCTATCCCGGCTCGCACTACGTAACGCCCGAGGAAATTCGCTGGAGCGCTATCCAGAGTATCCAGGCGGAGCTCAAAGAGCGCCAAGACCAGTTGGATCCGCTCTATAAGCAACGCCTGATCGAACGTACCAAGTACGATGTCGAGATGATCCGCGAAATCGGCACCTGCAAAGGCATCGAAAACTACTCCCGCCACTTCAGCGGCCGTGCCCCCGGCGATGCCCCTTCCTGCCTTCTCGACTACTTCCCAAAGGACTTTTTGCTCTTCATCGATGAGTCGCATCAAACTGTGCCTCAAGTACATGCGATGTACAATGGCGACCGCGCGCGCAAGCAATCTCTGGTCGAGTACGGCTTTCGCCTCCCTTCCGCCTTCGACAACCGCCCACTCAAGTTCCACGAGTTCTACGACAAGATCAACCAAGTCATCTACGTCTCCGCCACTCCCGGCACCTTCGAAGTGAATGATTCGGGAGGAAACGTAGTTGAGCAAATTATCAGACCGACGGGTTTATTAGACCCTGAAATCACTGTAAAGCCAGCATCTTCTCAGGTTGACGATGTTTTGAATGAGATCCGCATTGAGGTCGGCAAAGGCCGCCGCGTGCTGGTCACCACGCTCACTAAGCGACTCTCCGAAGAGCTCACCCAATTTCTTTTGGAGTTGGGCGTGAAAGCCAAGTACCTCCACTCCGATATCGACACCATCGAACGGATGGAGATCCTGAGAGACCTCCGCCGCGGCGGCTTTGACGTGCTGGTCGGAATCAATCTATTGCGGGAAGGGTTGGATATCCCGGAAGTCAGCTTAGTCGCTATCCTCGATGCCGATAAGGAGGGCTTTCTGCGCAGCGAAACTTCGCTCATCCAAACCTGCGGCCGCGCCTCCCGTAATGCCGAAGGTCGTGTTATCCTCTATGCCGATAAGCAGACAAAAGCCATCGACACCACCATTGCCACTGTATCAAAGAGAAGAGCTACCCAAGCCGCCTACAATGCAGCGCATGGCATCACTCCCAAGACCGTCATCCGTGCCATAGGGGAGGGGTTTGGCCCCGGCGGCGAACCTGTAAAGCCAACTATCGACAAAGCCTTAGCCGCTCACATGTCCGCCTCGGATATCACGAAGAAGATCAAGGCGCTGGAGCGCGATATGCACAAAGCCGCCAAGGAATGGCGCTTTGAAGAGGCAGCGGCTTTACGCGATCAGATTCGCGAGCTCACCACGCTTCTACTCACTTAATGCTGGAATGATGGAGCCCTGATAGCGCTCACAGAGGTACTCTTTCACGCCCGGGGCCGTCAGCGCCTTCTGTAAAGCCACGATTTCAGGCCGTGTCTCATCTCCCGCGCGAATCACTACCCAGTTCACGTACTGAGAATGCTCATCCTCGAGGATGAGAGCGTCTTTGCAGGGTGTAAAGCCAGCTTGTAAAGCGAAGTTCGCCGGAATGACCGCGAAATCCACCTCATCCAGCGTCTTGGGCAAAAGCACCGCATCCAGCTCTACAATCGTCCCTTCACGAAAGCCCGACTGCGCCAGCAGTTGGAGCGCTCTTTCACGGTTTGTTGGATCAAGAGGCACAGCAATCCTGGCTTTACAACGAACCTCTGTCCATTTCTTCGAGTAAATCCCCATGGGCTCTAGGTGTACAGGGGCCAGTAAAGCCAGCCGATAGCCGAAGTTATCGACCTGCTGACGGAAAAATGCCTCATGCTGGAAGAAGTTGGCATCGATTTCGCCCTCCGCAAGCGCTCTATTGGGAATGTTGTAGTCATCGACCACAATGACCCTTACTTCGTATCCTTGCCGCTCTAATTGCGGCTTTACAACGCAGTCCAGGATCTCTGCATGAGGAACAGCCGTTGCAGCGATCTTCAAGCTCTTATCATTGCCAGAACAGGCAACTAATAGCAGTAAAGCCAGCAAACAACTCCATTTCATACCAAACCTCTACGTATTTTAATGGCTTTACAGCCCCAATTGCCTGCCCTCTGCAGCATAATAACTAGAACAATGAGCAAAAGGCAGCAAGCTACCATGATCGAAACATTGTACTGCCAATAGCCATATTGTATCGCAACCTTTCCCAGGCCGCCTCCACCTACCAAACCAGCCATCGTGCTGTACCCTAGAAGGCTAATGCTCAAGTTAGAGAGCGCTAAGACCAGCTGCGGAAGCGATTCCGGGATGATGACCCGCGTAATCTGCTGCCAGCGGGTGGCTCCCATCGCTTGAGCTGCCTCTAAAAGCCCTGGATTTACATCCTCAAAGGCGCTCTGCGCCAGGCGAGCGAAGAAGGGGATAGCTGCCACCGTGAGGGGAACAATGGCCGCTGTGGTGCCAATGGAGGTCCCAATCACCCACTTTGTGAAGGGGATGAGGGCTACAAGAAGGATCGCGAAAGGAAAAGAACGTCCGATGTTGGTTAATCCGGTCAAAAGTGTGAATGTAAAACCGGTTTTACATTGCACCATCAGCATCGCCAGCCCTAAACCCAGCGCTGCGGAGAGGATTGTAGAGACGACAACCATGTAAATGGTCTCCAAAAGGGCCATTGGGATCAATTCCATCATAAAAACCTCACTACTCTCACGCCATTCGACTCTAAAAACCCGATAGCTCGGTCTACTTCTTCGGCTTTACCGGTAATTTGGACGCATAGTCGGCCCACCATCTTGTCCCGCACAGGGTCAATGGATCCGCTCAAGATATTCACATCGACGGGGAAGGCACGCACCACCTGGCTAATGAGCGGTTGGCCGGCCGCCTCCCCGTGAAAGACCAGACGCATGAGCGGTCCTCTTCCTTCATCGTGCAAACCAAGCAGCTGCTGAGTCACAGGGCTCTTGGGAGCACAGAGGAGCTGCTCTACTGAGCCGATCTCGACGATTCGACCATGGTCGATGACCGCTGCTCGATGACAGAGAGCTTTCACCAGGTCCATCTCGTGCGTAATCAATAGGAGGGTGAGGCCACGCTCGTTCAGCTTTCTCAACAAGCTGATGAGTTGCCGTACACTCTCGGGATCGAGAGCCGAGGTCGGCTCATCGAAGAGCAACGCTTTTGGCCGGGCCGCAAGGGCTCTCGCGATGGCCACCTTTTGTCGCTGCCCTCCGCTCAGGCGAGCGACTGGCCTGTTGGCGTAGGCAGTCATGCCCACCAGCTCGAGCGCCTCGGCTGCCCACTCCAATGGAAGGCCATGGAGCTTCAATGGGAAGGCCACATTCTCCAGCGCGGTCATTGAGGAGAGAAGGTGAAGCTGCTGAAAGACGAAACCTATCAGGGAGGGGTGAGGGATAAAGGGTTTGCCGTCCCAGGTAATCGAGCCGCCCGTCGGTTTGGTCAAGCCGGCTAGGAGTCGGAAGAGGGTAGTTTTACCTGCGCCGCTGGGGCCCACAATCCCGAAAACTTCCGATTGTTCCACGTGGAACAATAGGTTTTTGAGGATCGGATCGAAGCTTAGGTTGTTGAATTTAAACATGTTCGAAGCATTTCCTCGCGAGGGTTGTCCGAGGTCCAGTTAGGCGTTGTTCCACGGGCCAGTTGGGTGATTTCTTTGTCAGTAAGAGCCAATAAAATGGGGAAGGGAATATTTAACTTGTTTATAGTCAGTTGTTTACGCAAGTATCTGAGGATCAACCAGGGAAATAGGGGCAAAAGAAGAATCGCTTCCCAAGGCTTCTCCAGGAGAGCGGAAAAGACTCTTTGGCGCGCCTTTGTAAACACTCGAGAAGCTAAAAATTCCTCAAAACGCGGCTCATTAAAACCCGCTCTCACCGCGTGGACGAGTTCGTGAGCGATCACCTCTGATTTGTCGTAACCAAATGGTATTGAGCGTCTTACGTGAATTGCAGCAAAGCGTGTTCCATCTACAAAGCAGGCGGCCGCCTCCCAGGGCAGCAGCCCCTTATTAGAATAGGTCACTCGTGCCCATGTAGGCGCGAGTCCGAAGCGCTTTTCCAACCACTCATGGCCGCTTTCTGCACCTATAATAGGACTGTTTTCGATGCGGTCCAGGTACTCGTCCCACTCTTCGTGCGGGCTTGGAATGATTCCTAGATGAAGTAATTTGTTCCAGTCCAACGACTTGGATATTTGTTTTGCCATAGAAAGCCCATCTATCATACAGGTATTTTGAGATTTTTGTAGCGGGAATTGGCTGCAATGACGCTACAATTTGCAGGTTTTAAGGCCAAATGACCAAAGATAAGAAGCTGGTGATCGTAGAATCACCGACGAAAATCAAGACCCTGAAGAAGTTCCTGGACTCCTCTTATATATTCGAGTCGTCGCTCGGGCACATCATCGATTTGCCCAAAAAAGGGTTCGGCATTGACCTCGAGGGCAGCTTTGATCCTGAATACGCTCCCCTTGCCGAAAAGAAAGAGGTCATCGAAAAACTCAAAAAAGCTGCCAAGACCGCCTCCACCGTCTTCCTCTGCCCTGACCCTGACCGTGAAGGGGAAGCCATTGCTTGGCATATCGCCTCTATCTTGCCGAAGAAAACGCACTTTGTTCGCGCCGCGTTCCACTCCATTACCAAAGATGCTGTACGCGAAGCGCTTGCGCACCCTCGCGAAATCGACATGGACCTGGTTCATGCGCAGCAAACGCGCCGCATTCTCGATCGCATTGTCGGTTACAAAATTTCGCCCCTTCTCATGCGCCGCGTTACACGAGGCGGCAGCGCTCTCTCCGCCGGTCGCGTTCAATCCGTTGCGCTCAAACTGGTTGTGGATCGCGAAAAAGAGATTGAAGCCTTCAAGCCCGTCGAATACTGGCGTGTAGAGGTGCAGCTGAAGAAAGATGATCGCACCTTCAAAGCCTATCTTTTTTCCGTCGATGGCAAAAAAGTAGAAAAAGAGCTTGTCGAGGGCAAGGACGTTTTCCTCGTTCCCAATGAAAAAACAGCTCACAGCTTGCTGCAGAGGCTGGAATCGGCAAAATACGTCGTTGATTCTGTAGAGCTCAAAGAAAAACGCCGTCAACCCGGCGCGCCCTTCATCACCTCCTCTCTGCAAATGGAAGCCAGTCGCCATTTCGGTTTCTCCGCAACGCGCACCATGCGTCTTGCCCAAGATCTCTACGAGGGCGTTGATCTCGGCAACGAGGGCAGCGAAGGTCTCATCACCTACATGCGTACCGACTCTGTTTCGCTTTCTGCAGAAGCAATGAATGAGCTGCGTCGCATCATTCCCAAAGAGCTTCTCAATCCAGAAATTCGCTCTTTCGCTAGCCGCAAGAGCGCACAGGAAGCGCACGAAGCGATTCGCCCCACCAACTTCAACCATCCTCCTGAGTCTGTGAAGCGCTTTCTCTCGCGCGAGCAGTTCCAAATTTACGAACTCATTTGGAAGCGCACCCTTGCTTCGCAGATGCTTCCCGCCGTCTACGACACAGTCTCCGCAGATATTGAAACGGGCAAAGGGCTGCTCTTCCGCGCCACTGGTTCGATTCTGAAAGAGCCCGGCTTCCTCTCTCTCTACGAAGAGCGCGAAGATGAAGAAAAAGAGGGCGAAGAGCGCCTTCCTCTTCTCGAAGAGGGCGATCCACTCAAGCTCGTGGACAAAACAGCCGAGCAATCCTTCACAAAACCACCACCGCGCTACACAGAAGCCTCTCTCATCAAAGAACTCGAACGACTGGGCATTGGACGCCCCTCCACCTACGCGACGATCATGAATAAGATCCAAAGTCGCGACTACACGGTGAAAGAGCAGCAGCGCTTAAAGCCCACAGAACTGGGCCGCGTCATTGCCGAGTTTCTCGAAGTCAACTTCCACATCATCATGAACGTCGGCTTTACGGCGGAGATGGAAGAGGACCTAGAGCGCATTGCAGAGCACAAAAAAGAGTGGAAGAAGGTCGTCAAGGCCTTCTGGAAGGAGTTCGAACCCATTCTCAAACATGCTGAGAAGGAAGCCTTCGTTCCCAAAATCACCATCGATGAGCCCTGCCCTAAGTGCGGCGCTCCCGTGCAGAAAATTTGGGCCAAGGGACGCTACTTCTTCGGCTGCAGCCGCTATCCCGATTGCGACTACACCGCCTCTGAAGAAGAAAAATCCTTCAACAAAGATGACTACGCGCCCGATTTCAACTGGGAGCAGCCCTGCCCCATCTGCGGCGGCCCTACAAAAGTACGTCACGGCCGCTACGGTGCCTTCCTCGGTTGCATGAAATATCCCGAGTGCAAGGGCATCATCAACATTCCGAAAAAGGGCGAGCATAGCTTAGGCAAATGCCCCGCCGTTGGTTGCCCCGGCAAGTTGATGGAGCGCAAATCGCGCTTTGGCAAAATGTTCATCGCCTGCTCCACCTATCCCGAGTGCGATGTCATTGGCAACACCTTAGAGCAGATCAACGAGCAGTATAAGGATCACCCACGTACACGATCGGTGAAGAAGAAGTTCAAACTCTCTGCAGAGCTTGAAGCGCTAGTGGGTCCTGCAAAAAATCGTCCTGAGCTGACCAAAAAAATGTGGATCTACATCAAGGCGAACAATCTTCAAGATGAGAAAAATCGCCGCATGATTGTGCCCGACGCAGCTCTTGCTAAACTCATCGGCTCGAAAGAGCCCTTTGATATGATGCAGTTAGCTCGCAAGCTCTCGAGCCAAATTGGCGGATGAGAACCAAACCGTTTTTGCGCCCGTTTCAAGCCATAGCCACTGGGTGGGGCTGGGCAGCACAATCGTTGTTTTCTTGCCCATAGCGGCCGCCAAACGCACTTCTGCAGAATCTACTCCAATCACCTCATCCATGGCGGCGATCATGGCCGCAATTTCGAGAAAGGTTTGTCCCTGATATCCCAAAGGCGTCACATTTTCCGGCAACTCTCGCGGCGGCGGCTGCAGCAAAAAGAGTGTATCTCCTGGAGCCAGCGCGAGCACTTTCTGCAAAGTAATCGCCTCTGTCGCTTGTGGATCACCCGCATCAAAGCGCCAGATGATGCCCACTTTGTGGCCCTCTTTCGGCACATCTTCTGTTATCGGATCTGCCTTCAGGTACCCTTCTGGATAGGGAATTTCATCTGCAAAATAGAGCGGAAGCGCCGACAAACTGATGCGCATATCATATTTGAGTTGGTCACTCAGCGTTAACCAATCCACAATTTCTACGTCGAGTCCTTTACGAAACAATTCTTGCAGTTCCTGTCCGGGCTCAAACAAAACGTGCGCTCCTTTTTCTTTGAGCGCCTTCAAATAACGCACTAAAACAATCGTATCGGTAATAGGAGTGTCATTCGAGACATAGATACGCAAACTTTTAAGCGATTTTTGTTCCTGCAATAGCTGCAAATCCTCTAAGCGTCTCTCTTCCTTGGGAATGACGGGCGGTTTGATATGAAAACGAGCTTCGTGCAGGGAAAACTGCGGATCGATGAAGAGCGCGTTGAGATAAACCTTCATTGCTTCATGAGGGTTTTTCAACGCCTCCTGCGTCCGCCCAAGATAATCCCAGCCTTCTATCAATTGCGGATCAAAGACCACGCTTGTTTTAAAGCGGCGCAGCGCTTGTTTATAATCTCCCTGACGGAAACAGGTAATGCCCAACCCCAAATGCGCCTCCGCATAGCCCGATTCAAAGAGAATCGCTCGCTCAAAAGATTCTTTCGCCAAGGGAAGATTGTTTTCTACAAGCGCCTGCTGGCCTGTTGCATAGGCATCATGTGCTGCTTGCTTATTCAAATCTGTCGGTTCGGCAAAGAGAAATGCGAAGAGCAGCAGCCAGGTCATGCTTTTTTCCGTCGTAGACGCTCCAAACAGATGAACACCACAGGCGTGAGGAAAAGCGTTAATAGCTGGGAAAACATCAACCCGCCTACAACAACTAACCCCAGCGGCCGGCGCGAACTTGCAGAAGAGCCAAAACCAATAGCGATAGGCAAAGCGCCCATGATCGCCGCTAGCGTTGTCATCATGATCGGACGAAATCTGATCATGCAAGCTTTGTGGATCGCATCATGCGCAGGCGCATTCTCTTCTTTCATAATGTCGAGAGCGTAGTCGATCATCATAATACCGTTTTTTTGCACGATACCGATGAGCAAAAAGAACCCCACCATCGCAAATAAGGAGAGCATTTCTCCAAACAAAAGCAGTGTAACAACGCCTCCGAGCACGGCCACAGGAAGAGCTGACAGCACCGTGAGAGGGAATATATAGCTTTCGTAGAGAACACCCAGAAGAATGTAAATCATGAAAACCGTCACGAATACCAGCACTAATAACCCAAACATCATAGCTTCAAATTCTGCAGCGGTACCAATCGATTGACCGCTCACTGATTTGGGCGCTAATTCCCGAATTTTCTCGCCAATCGTTTGTAGAGCCTGGCTTAAGGGCAATTCTGGGCGCAAACTAAAGGCAATCGTCACCGCTGGCAATTGGTTGATGTGGTTGACCTGTGATGGCCCGGCAATACGCTGAATGTCGATCAGATCTTTGAGATACGTCAGCCCTCCATTCTTCGTATTCTTAATTTGAATGAGGTCTAAATTGCTCGGGTCTTGCTGATAGATCGGCAAGATCTCCATGATCACATAGTACTGGTTGATAGGCGCATCAATTTCGGTAATTTTTCCCGTCGAATAGGCAAGCATCAGAGCATTTTCAATGTCTTTTGCTGAAATGCCCAAAATGGAGGCGTGTTCCCGCTGAATCGTCATTTTTAATTCAGGAGTGTTGATCAACATGTTGTTGTTCACGTTGATGAAGCCGGGTGTTTGTTGCAGCGCCGCAGTAATATCACTTGCGGCCTGATAGAGATCTGCAGTGCTCAGAGAAGTAAGTGCATACTGAAAATCCGCATTGCTTCCTGTGCCCGAGTCGAGATTGAGCAGCGGAAGTGGCCGCATAAAGACGTTAATGCCGGGTACTTGCGTAACGAGTGGATAGAGCTCCTTCATTACGACATCGATGTTCTGGCGTGTGCCAAAAGGCTTTAATCGAACAAAGCTAGTTCCTGCATTACTTGTTGTACTCGTCACAGCAACAACATCCTGAACATTGGGATTAGCCAGGAAAATCTTGTTTAGGCTCATCTGGTGAGCCGTATTGCTTGCTGATGAGATGCTTTGCGAGCTCTGCGTAGCAGCGATAATGAAGCCCATATCATCATCGGTAGAAAAGGTCGAAGACATCAGGTGGAAGCAAAGAACGGTGAGAGCAAGACAGCTAAGCCCTCCTAAAAGAGTCGTTTTAGGCCAATCCAAAACCTTTGTCAGCAGAGGATCGTAGATGCTGATCAACTTATGGTTTAAGCGCTCTGAGAATGCCGAAAGGCGACTTACCTTATCGGCCTTTGCAACCAACTTTGCGCACAACATGGGTGTCAAAGTCAGTGCAATCGCACCGGAAATCAAGATGGCCACTGCAATGGTGACTGCAAACTCATGGAAGAGCGCTCCCAGCATTCCCGGAAGAAAAAGAATGGGAATAAATACGATGGAGAGCGCAAGCGTCATCGTAAATACAGTTGTGCTGATTTGTTTAGATCCGTCCAGAGCAGCCTGTAGAGGCGTTTTTCCCATTTCCGTATGACGCACAATATTTTCTAAAACGACAATGGCATCGTCGACAACGAAACCAATGGAAAGAGAAAGAGCCATCAAGGAAAGCGTATCGATGCTGTAATTGAACAGATACATCACAGCAAAAGTGGCAACGATAGTGACGGGAAGAACAACACTGGGAATCAGCGTATCCGTGACGCGTCCTAAATAGATGAAGATCACCGCTACGACCAGAATAATGGAGAGAAAAAGAGTGAAAATCACATCGTGCACCGATTCATTGATCACTGCCGAGCGATCAAAAATCGTCTTGAGAGAGATGTTTCCAGGCAGCTGCGCTTGCAGCGACGGCATCAGATCATTGATTGCTTTGTTGATCGCTACTGTGTTCGCTCCCGCCTGCCTACGGATGGCCAACACAACGCACATCTCTTGTGTGTCACGATCTACGAAATAACTCAGCTGCTTGTTATTTTGTACGCTATCGATGGTATTGCCCAATTCACTCAAGCGAGCAAAGGTGCCATCTTGCGCTTTGTAAACGATCTGGTTGTATCCATCCCCATTCATCAATTGGCCATCGTCAGCAAAAAGAAAAAACTCTTGCTGGCCATCAATATTGCCGATGGGTTGGTAGACGTTGGCTGACATCACTGTCTGTGCAAGCGTTGCAAAGTCTTGACCGCGCGCTGCCACCAGCTGCGGATCGAGTTGAATGCGGGGCGAATAGGGTGTGCCATACACCTGCACTTGCGCTACGCCCGGCACCAGCGAAATGCGCTCTCCAATGTAGGTATTACCCCAATCGTAAAGCTCTCCCAGTGGCGCGGTATAAGAGCTTAAGCGCAGGTAAAGAATGGGCGCATCTGCGGGGTTTACACGCTGATAGGTCGGATTGGCGGGCAGATTCTGCGGCAGCTGGGTCAGCGCGCCGGAAATAGCGCCGTTCACGTCGGAGGCCGCTCCATTCAAGTCGGTATCCATGGTGAATTGCAGCACAATCTGCGTCTGCCCCAATGTGTTTTGGGAGGTCATCATCGACAGCCCCTCGATCGACATGAAGGCCTTTTCCAGCGGCGTGGCGACTGAGTTCGCCATCGTATCGGGGTTAGCGCCGGGCAGGCCCGCTGTCACCACAAGAACGGGATACTCCGCAGCGGGCAAATCGCTCACCGGCAAGCGGATGTAGGAAAGCACTCCAAAGAAAACAATCGCAATCATGACCAGAGTGGTCATTACAGGACGTTCGATGAAGGGCTTAGAGAGGTTCATTTGACGCTAACAGGCGCTCCATCAAAGAGATTTAATTGCCCATCGGTGACGACCAAATCGCCCTTGTTCAAGCCGGAGAGCACCTGAACTGTTGTATCCGTGCCTACTCCCAAGGTAATAATCGCCGATTTCGTTGTCATATCGGACTGCACAACCCAGACATAAGCCCCATTCTGGCCATACTGTACGGCCATTTTCGGAATCGTTAGAGCATTGTGAATAGAGCCTAAATCAACGCGCAGGCGAGTGAATTGTCCCGGCCATAATTTCAAATCGTTGTTATCAAAACGCGCTTTGAGTGCAATGGTACCCGTGTTGATATTCACCTCATTGTCCAAGGCGTATAGAGCTCCTTGAGCGGGCTGCTGGCTGGGATCTAAAAAAGTGGCCTGAACGAGCACGCTGGCAGCCGAACGCACTTTATTCAAATCTCGCTCTGAAAGAGAAAAGAGCACATCGAGCGGCTGCACTTGAGTCAGCGTAACAAGAGTGTCTTGGGTGTTGGCAATGTTGCCCACCTGATAGTTCATAAAACCCATTACGCCATCAATGGGAGCAACAATCTGCGTATATCCCAAATTGGTTTTCGCCGTTTCTACATCGGCTAAAGCAGACAGAAGATTTCCTTTGGCATCGAGCAACTCTTTTTCATAATTTGCCATGTCCAAAACAGAGATAAAATCTTGTTCTACCAGTTTGCTATAACTATCGTAGCTGGCTTGCGCATAGACTAAGTTGGCCTTTGCCGCATCGAGCGAACCACGCGCTCTCTGCACGTCGGCTAAAAATAGAGTGGGATCGATGGCCACCAAAAGATCCCCTCGATGCACCATATCCCCCTGCTTGAAAGGAACCGCGGTGATTTGTCCGCTCACTTGCGCCTTGACATCGACGGTGTTAGGTGGCGTCAACGTACCAAAGGAAGTGATGTAGATGGGGATATCCGCCTCTTGTACCGCTTGCGCTGTGACAGGATATTCTACCTTTGCCTCGGGCGGCTTCTTGCATCCTGCAAGAAGAACCAGCAACAGAACCAATATTCTCACGGTGTCACCTCTTGGCTCACTAACACCCCACCTGTATACGCCAAATTGGCCATTGAAGTGTGCACTTGTGTTTCAGAACTGATCAAACTCGATCGTGCATCGCTCAACGTAGCCTCGGCATTGATCACATCGACAATGTCCTTCGTTCCCTTTTTATACCCCGTCAAATTGGAGTCAAAGGAGTCGCGCGCATATTCTAAATATTTTACAGAATAATCATAGCTCTCTAAAGCTGTAAGAACCGAATTATAATTCGTAACCACATCGAGCTTTGCCTCCAACTGTGATTGGTCGTAACTATAGAGCTGCGCCTCTAGGGAGGCCAAATTTTGTTGGATATTTCCCTGAATATAAAACCCGGTAAAGATGGGGTAGCTCAACGAAAGATCTGTGACATAGGTAAGCCCGGGCGAATTACCGATTTTGAGATACCAGGTTTTCTCCACATAGCCCGAAAAACTGATCGAGGGATAATTCTGTGACTCTGTTGCCAGCAAGGTATGGTACTGCGCCTTAATGGCAGCCCTTAACGAAGCTAAATCGGCGCGACAACACTTTGCACGCGCCACGAGATACTCCACATCATGGCGCAATTTGAGCGTTTCAATCGGCGCCGGCTCTGCTAAAACCATTTTATAGGTGGGGTCAAGGCCAATATTTACAGCCGTTTGCGCCAAAGAATTAGAAAGATTACCTTGGGCTGAAACAACGTTAAGTTTTGCTTTTGTATAATTAGCTGCAGCCTGCGCTACGTCCACGTGGGTGGCCAAGCCCGCTTTCTTTTTCGCCTCAGAAAGGTCCAGCACTGTCTTTGCATCATGTAAATCGGCTTCTCGTGCAACAAGCTGACTTCGTGCATTGATCGAGGCCCAATAGGATTGAATCGTGTTGATCATGACCGTTTGGATCTGCCAGTTGTAGCTCCACGAAGCAGCATATAGCGTAGCGCAGGCAGCGGCCGCGGTATTTTCCCGTCCTCCAAAGTCCCAAAGCAGATAGTTTAAATAAACAGCGGCGTCAAAACTGCTATAAGTAATTCCTGAAAATGCCTGCGCAACAGCGGGAAAGCGTTCGCGATTGACATCGATTGTCCCCGTCACACTCGGATAGTACGAAGACTCTGCTATCGTCACGCCAGCTGCTGCAGCGCGCGCCTGGCTCCAGGACTGCTTCGTCAGCGGGCTGTTGTAGAGCGTGAGATCCACCAATTCGCCGAGAGAGACTGACTGGTTGTCGACGGGCAGAGCCGGACATTTATTACACGGTGGCGGCTTTGGCTTAACTGTGGGAATGCAGGGCGAAAGCGGCAATATCGGAACATTTTGCGAACAGGCAGTCAGAAATAGGAGAGCGAGAAAAAGCAGCCGCATGAGTAAAAGGGGATTTATAGCCCCTAATCACTATAGCGTCTAGTACTTGGCACAACTTGTAAGAAATGTTTTGGGATCTCGCTGCAAAAACGACTGGGTCGCATGACACGAAACGTGCCCCACAACTTGCGCGTGCGCGATGCACACAGCGTTAGTTGCTCCTTCGCGCGCGTCATGCCGACATAGCAGAGGCGCCGCTCCTCTTCAATGCCCTCAGGTGACGAGCGCGAGTTGGCATGCGGAAAGAGCTCTTCTTCCAAACCGACGAGAAAAGCGTAGTTGAACTCGAGCCCTTTGCCGTTGTGAATCGTCATAAGAGAGACCTTTTCGGTACTCATGTCTGCCTCGTCCAGCTGCGATTTGAGAGAAAGCTCTTCGAGGAATGCCTCCAAGCTGCCCTCCCATTCGCTCGCTTTTGTCACCAATTCGCTCACGTTCTCTTTGCGATCATCGGCCGTCTCGGGGTCTTCTTCGAGCGCCTCGCGTATGCCGCTGCGTTTGACCGTCTCGGCAACAATATCGCCGACGGAAAGCGTCTGCGCTAACACGCGCAGCTGCGTAAGCACCTCCACATACTCTTGTAAGCCGCTCTTTTGCTTCGCCGAAAGTTTGATGCCTTCCCCTGAGACGATTCGCGCAAGTGCATGAACGATCGGCAGTTGCTGCTCGCCTGCCCACGCCGTGATCTTCTCCAGCGAGGCTTCGCCAAAACCGCGCTTGGGTAGATTGATCGTGCGCCAAAAAGAGACGATATCCGTGGGATTCGAGATCAGACGCAAATAGGCGAGCACGTCCTTGATCTCTTTGCGCTGATAGAAGGAGACGCCGCCGACAATCACGTACGGGATTTTGCGTCGCAAAAGGGCATCCTCAAAAGTTCGTGACTGAAAGTTGGTGCGGTAGAAGATCACCATCTCACTTAAACGAGAGCCTTGCCGCCGCGCATCTTCGATTTGGCGCACGACAAAATATGCCTCATCATGTTCATCATCAGCAATATAGAGACGAACCTTGGGCCCCTCGCCACGCTCACTCCAGAGGTTTTTTTCCAATCGTCCTTCGTTGTTGCGAATGACAGCATTGGCGGCCTCCAGGATATTGCTGCGACTACGGTAGTTCTGTTCTAGGCGAACGATGGGGGCGCCGGGAAAATCCTGCTGGAAGTGCAAAATATTGCGAATGTTCGCACCGCGCCAGGAGTAGATCGACTGATCGGGGTCGCCTACGGCAAAGAGGTTGAGACTCTCCTTGGAGAGCATCTTGGCGAGGCTATACTGCGCTGCGTTGGTGTCTTGGTACTCGTCGATGAGGAGATAGCGCCAACGTTGTTGGTACTCGGCAAGCACTTCGGGGTGCTCGCGGAAAAGCTTAACGGGCAGCACCAAAAGGTCGTCAAAGTCGACGGCGCCACACTCGCGCAATTTCTTCGTATAGGGCTCGAGAATGGCATCCTCTTTCAGGCCGTTTTTGAGCTGGGAGATCTGCTGGCGAGCGACTTTGGGATCCTCCACCATGGGGCGCAAGATCTTGAGGACATCCTCCTCGTCATAGATGGTGAAGTTTTTCGGCAGGCCAAGAACCTCCCCCTTTTCGCGCAAGATGCGCACTCCTAAGCTATGGAAAGTGCAGATGAGAACGTTGGCTGCCGTGCGGTGGCGTACCCTCTCCGCCATCTCACCGGCTGCCTTATTGGTGAAGGTCATCGCCAAAATGGACTCGGGCGCCACGCCACTCTCGATAAGATGGATGATCCGCTCGGTGACAATGCGGGTCTTGCCGCTGCCTGCACCTGCAAGCACTAAGAGGGGGCCGTCGCGGTGGTGCACAGCAGTCTTTTGAGCGGAATTGAGATCTACCATAGAATACGGTCAGTGATTGTACGCCTCCTTCTTTTCTTTTTCTGCTTCTCTCTTTCCGCTCAGGTGACTGTCGGACTCGATCGTCTGCTCGATGAGCCTACGTTTCAGCCACTTATCGCTGGAAAACGGGTGGGATTAATCACCAACCACACTGCGCTGTGCCGGGACGGGAAGCTCGCCATGGATCGCATGCATGAAAGCCGCCGCCTGGTAGCTCTCTTCGCTCCCGAGCATGGGCTGACGGGAACTTCGTATGCAGCCGACTTCGTCGAGGATGGACTATATAAGGGGGAGGTACGCGTCTACTCGCTACATGGAGCCACGCGCCGCCCGACAAAAGAGATGCTCAAGAACGTCGACGTTCTGGTCTTCGACATCCAGGATATTGGTTCGCGTTCGTACACCTATATTTCGACCCTCTTCTATGCGATGGAGGAAGCGGCCAAGGCGGGCATCCCCGTCATTGTGGCCGACCGCCCTAACCCGATGGGAGGGCTGATTGTGGACGGCGTGGGTGTTGAAGAGAAGTGCCGCTCTTTCTTGGGGTACATCGACATTCCCTACTGCCACGGCATGACGGTGGGAGAGCTCGCTCTCTATTTCAACGACCAATACCGCGTAGGCTGCGATGTGACCGTGGTTCCTATGAGCGGCTGGCATCGCTCGATGCTCTTTTACAACACAGGCCTCATCTGGGTGCCCACCTCTCCCAACATCCCCGAGGTCGACACCCCTCTTTTCTACTCGATGTGCGGCATCGTCGGAGAAATCAAGCTGATCAACAATGGCGTGGGTTACACGCTGCCCTTCAAGGTCGTTGCTGCTCCCTGGATCGATGCAGAGCAGCTGGCGGAAAAGCTCAACCAGCAGCGCTTTCCCGGCGTGACTTTCCTACCGATTCACCTCAAACCCTTCTTCGGCCCGATGCAGGAAAAGCTCTGCCACGGCGTGCAGATTGTGGTGACCGATCCTAAGAAACTGCTGCCGGTGCAGACGCAGTATCTCATCGTCGGCATGCTAAAAACGCTCTACCGAAAGCAGTTTGATGAGGCCATTGCCAAAGTCAACCCCACCACCTTTGGAAAAATTTCTGGTAAAGAAGAGGTGTTGCGTATTTTGAAGGAGGAAAAGTACGCTATTTGGAAGCTGCGCGCCCTAGCTCAAGAAGACCGACAACGCTTCATGGCCTCCCGCGCTCGCTACCTTCTTTACCCGGAGTAATTCCATGGCTGGCGCCGTAGATCGTAGACCCCTTCTTGTCATCCCTGAGGACTATTTTGAGCCTCTTTCAAAAGATGTGATTTCTCGCATCAGGGGAAAGTCTTTTCAGGATCTTGGACCCATATCATTGAAAGATTTGTGTTATTTACGAATAGATCACGTTAATTTTGCTGGAGAATGGTCTGAAGGTGAGATTATTGTTCATAAGAACATTGCCGCAAAGGTGCAGAGCATCTTTACACAGCTCTTCGAACAAGGATATCCGATTCAGTCGATGCGGTTGATTGATGACTTTGATGCCGATGACCATAGATCAATGGCTGCGAATAACACTTCTGCCTTCTGCATGAGGCCCATTACGGGCGGCGTGAGGTGGTCCGAACATAGCTACGGCACGGCGATCGATCTCAATCCCCTCTACAATCCCTATGTAAAAGGGGCAACAGTTTTGCCGCCCGAGGGGGCTGAGTGGGCAGATCGCACGAAGCGTCACCGGGCAACCATTACCGACGCCGTTGTAAAAATCTTTACAGACCAAGGGTTCGAATGGGGTGGAGACTTCGAAGGCCGCAAGGACTACCACCACTTTGAATACCCACGAGAGAACTTGGATCAAACCGACTAGTTGAGTTAAGCTACACCTTATGGCAACGACACAAGAAGAATCGAAGAAGAAAGCACTCGAAGCGGCGATCTCGCACATTGAGCGACAGTTTGGCGAAGGCGCCATCATGAGCCTCGGCAAACACTCCAAGGCGCGTGAGATTGGCGTGATTAAAACGGGCTGCATCGCCCTCGACATTGCCCTGGGCATTGGCGGAGTTCCGCGCGGTCGTGTTGTCGAAATTTTCGGTCCTGAGTCCTCCGGCAAGTCGACACTGGCGACACACATCGTGGCCAATGCGCAGAAAGCAGGCGGTGTGGCTGCCTATATCGACGCGGAGCACGCTCTTGACCCAGGCTACGCAGCGAAGATTGGCGTAAATGTGAACAACTTGATGATTTCACAGCCCGATTGCGGTGAAGATGCATTGAACATTGCCGAGACGCTAGCTCGATCCGGCGCAGTCGATGTCATTGTCATCGACTCTGTTGCGGCGCTGGTGCCCAAAAGCGAACTCGAAGGGGAAATCGGCGATGTGCAGATGGGCTCGCAAGCGCGCATGATGTCGCAGGCTCTGCGCAAACTTGCCTCCTCGCTGGCGAAGAGCAACACCTGCGCGATTTTCATCAACCAGATCCGCGACAAGATTGGCGTAATGTTCGGCAGCCCCGAGACCACCACAGGCGGCCGCGCGCTGAAGTTCTACTCCTCCATTCGTCTCGATATCCGCCGTATCGGCAGCATTAAACAGGGCGAAACGCCCGACATCGGCAACCGCGTGCGCGTCAAGGTCGTCAAGAACAAGATGGCGCCCCCTTTCCGCTCCGCCGAGTTCGACATCCTCTTCAACGAGGGCATCTCTCATACCGGCTCCGTTATCGACATGGCCCTTGACCTCAACATCATTGAGAAGAAGGGTTCCTGGTTCTCCTACCAGAACAACCGCCTCGGCCAAGGCCGCGAGCAGGTTCGCGATGAGCTGAAAAAGAATGCCAAGCTGCTTCAAGAGCTGGAAGCGCAGGTTTACTTAAAGGCGGCACAAAACCCCGCCGCCCGCCTCGGCCCCGAAGAGATCGACGCGGCGCTTAATTAAGCCGCTCGCGCGCTTCGGCAATCGGTCTTGTGCGCCAGTAGTCGTACTCTTCCCAGGAGATAAGGCAACTGGCAGGGACATTGTCTACACACAAAATGCCCTGTAAATGGTCGATTTCGTGCTGCAGAATGCGTGCATACCACCCTTTAGCAACGATATGGACCGGCTCTGCTTGTTCGTTGAGAGCTGTGACATGGACAATGCGCGAACGGCAACGGAGCACCGCGTGGTCGGGCACGCTGAGGCACCCTTCAAAAAATGCGACCTCTCCCTCTCTGTAGGTAATGCGCGGATTGATGAGGACGTGAAAAGCAATTGGCTCTCGCTCGCGCTCTTCTAAAACAGCTGGATCAATGTCTTTGAGAAACTCTTCTCGATCTTGCACCACAACCAGCTGAATCGATTCTCCGATTTGCGGAGCGGCAAGACCCACGCCCTGGTCGTATACCGTCTCCTTCATGTTCGCAATCAGCTGCTGGATCTCTGGGCTGACGATCTCCTCTTTCGATAAGGCCCGCGCTTGCGCGCGAAGGACGGGATCAGGAACAGATACAATGGGAAGTTGCTTAGAAACTAACATTGAAAAAGTCATAAGCGAAATGAAAATCCATTTCATTCTGCTTCGATCATGTCCAAGAACGCTTTGAGCTGGCGCGCTCTTGTGGGGTGACGCATTTTGCGCAGAGCTTTGGCTTCGATTTGGCGGATGCGTTCACGAGTGACATTGAACTCTACGCCCACCTCTTCGAGAGTTTTGGGCTTACCATCGAGTAGGCCGAAACGCTGGATGAGTACGGTGCGTTCACGATCGGTGAGAGTGGAGAGAACATCGTTCATCTTGTCTTTCAAGATCGAATAGCCCGTTGCTTCTGCAGGGGATTCTACGGAAGTATCTTCCAGGAAGTCGCCAAATTGACTTTCGCCGCTATCGCCCACTTCGGCTTGCAGCGAGATGGGGTGTTGCGCAATCTTGTAGATTTCACGGATACGCTCTGGCGTAAGCCCTAATTCTACAGCGAGCTCCTCCGGTGTTGGCTCGCGGCCGGTCTCCATCATCAACTTTTTCGCTCCGCGCAGCACTTTGTTGATCGTCTCGATCATGTGCACGGGAATACGGATGGTGCGCGCCTGATCGGCAATAGCGCGCGTCACGGCCTGGCGGATCCACCAGGTTGCATAGGTAGAGAACTTGTAGCCACGACGGTATTCGAATTTTTCCACGGCCTTCATCAGGCCCATGTTGCCCTCTTGGATGAGGTCGAGGAAGGAGAGACCGCGGTTGGTGTACTTTTTCGCAATCGAGATCACCAGTCGCAGGTTGGACTCCACCATCTCGCGCTTCGCTTCTTGGCTCTTGTCCATCCAGCGTTGGAGCATGCGCACATCGCGCTTGAATTCATCGAGGGTGCGACCGGCAGCCAGTTCGCGCGCGGCAAGGCGGCGACGGGCAGCATCGAGCTTGGCTTTGGCAAACTTGTTCTTCTCCGCGCGCGGAATGAGATCATTAATCTCCTTCTCGAGCTTCTGGAAAACATCCCAGGCGCGCAGAATCTGCTCGGAGAAGTCGTCGATGATATTCTGGCGGTAGCAGAAACGTTTGAGGTAGGCTTGCGTGCGGATGCGCCCCTTTTCGATCTCCTCTTGAAGCTTGACGGCATCACTCTTCTTCGGGTTGCCGTGAAGCAAATTGCGCAAGAGACCTTCGAGGATGAAGTCCTCTTCTTTCAGCAGTTGGCAGAGCTTGGGAAGAAGCTTGAGAAAATGCTGCTTGTCTTCCAGCTCTTTTTCCGCCACCACTTTATCAAAACGCTCTTTGGCGAGTAGCAGCCAGTGACCAATCGAGATCGCCTCTTTCGTCGAATAGCGGAAGCGCATGATGATGTGCTGGATCTGCCACTGCGCCTTTTCAATACGCTTGGAGATCTCCACCTCTTGCTCGCGCGTGAGAAGAGGAACAGAGCCCATCTCTTTAAGGTACATGCGGACGGGATCGTCTGCAGTCCCTTCAGAACGCTTGGGCAGAGCTTCAAGCTCTTTTGCCTCTTTCTTACGCTCTTTCTGCTTCTCAACATCGACAGCAGAATGGATTTGAATGTCCATGCCACTGAGGTAGATCAGGACTTGGTCAATGAGCTCGGGAGAGTCGAAGCTCATGGGGAGAACTTCGTTGATCTCTTCGTATGTGACCCAGCCTTGCTCGCGTGCTAAAGCGACGAGCTGGTCAATTTTTTCTTGAATATTAGCGTCGCCGACGCTCTCTGAATTTCGGGGGGGCATTAGGACTGCTAATATTGTTTCCTCACTGGAGCTTTTTGTCAATGAAAGGGCATCGTAGGTCGGTGCAATCGCTGGCCTATGACCTCCAGTTCCATATCGTAGCCGCTGATAGAGCTATCCAGCAGTACCCCTATCGGTGCATCGAATGTAAGGGTTTGGTCCACGTAAAACAGGGGGAGCACAAACAACCCCACTACTTCCACCTCTCACGCATCGGCTGCCGCACCACTTCCAAAAGCCGCGAACATTGGGAGGTGCAGTTCCATCTCAAACGCACCTTCACCTCTGCTATCTTAGAACACCCTTTTACGGAAATAGGTCGGATAGCTGATTGCTATGTACCTGATCTTAAATTAGTTATAGAAGTTCAATGCTCTCCCATCCCTGTTCTTGAGATGCGGCAGCGAACACTGGACTACGAATCCCGCGGACTGTTTGTGCTCTGGATTTTGCATACCAAGAATTTCAAGGGAAAGACGGTGCCGGAGTTCTTTTTACGCCACCGCACGCACTACCATACCTCGATCGATGCGCAGGGGCATGGCCATATCTTCGATCGCAAGGGGGGCATTCCCGACTTAAACCAAATGAAGCACAAAGCCGGTCGATTTTTTTTCGCGCATGACTCTTTTGATAGAAGCAGCGGTCAAAAAAGAGCCGTCGTTCATGTTCCGCAAAAAAATTTTTTGACGGTCTTTACCCATCCCCACGGGATTTAACAGAAACCAGGGATTTCACCTCGAAGCGCAATTCTTGGATGATGGCGTCTTTCTGCTTGATGAGCTCGGTCTGCTGCGTCAGATGGTTTTGGACGGTGTCGGCTTGCTGTCGCAAGTGAGCCAGCTCCTCATCTCTGCTTTTGAGAGAGCTTTCCAGCACGCTGATCCTATCATCGCGCCCATCGGGTCCGGAGGCCAGCGCCGGTACCGGCTCTTCAGGAAGAAGGTCCTCGCTCACCACTCTACTGCTGCGCAAAGAGCGCTGCATGAGAAAGAGTCCCATAAAGGCAAAGAGCATGCCCATGGCGATCAGCCCCCAAAAGGTGCGGGGGTTATAGCTCTGCAGTGCGGCAAACAATATATAGGTGAAGAAGGGGAGCAGATAGTAGAGGATAAAAGCTTTTTTATTTTCCATTATTATTCCTCAATCTCGATACAAGCACTTAAGCCATTTACTCTCTTTTGCGGGCTGCGCGGATCGACTGCAGAGAGGGGCTCTATGCAGACGAAGGAGGCGTCTTTGGGGTGCCAAAGCTGCCACGAGGCAGGGCCCGGTGTTACATAGCGTACGTGGACTTTGCTTTTTTCAAAATGATGATCGATCCAGCCCATGCGCGCATCGGGGTGCGGGAAGAAGCCATGGTCGCAGGGCTCTTCAAAGCGGTAGGCCATTTCGTTGTTATTGTAGTGAAAGAGGGGCGGCACTGGCTTAATCCCCGCAGGCGTACGGCAAGCGGGTTGCACCTTCGAGGTGACCTCTGTTCCTCTCTTATAATAGTAGTGAAGTCCGCAGACAGAGGGGCGATCACCCGATAATTGCAGATTAATCCAGAGGCCCCACTCCACAATACGGGCCTCAAAAATCATGCGAAAGTTAAACCCTTCCAGCTCTTTATATGTGACACCGCGCCAGTTCATCTCTCCGTTGATCTCTGCACGCAGATAGCCGCGCTCACGCGCTGTTACCTTCCACGGCACATAGCGCCCAATGCCGTGCGAAAAAGGCTCGGCAATGCCTCTCTCCTTCATCAGTTTTAAGTGAGGAAAAAGAGTGATATCCTTGACGGGAGGAGGATTCGTGCGGTGGTGAAAGTGGGGACCAATGATGGCTCCCAGCCCTGCTCCACGCTCTTCGAAGAGCTCCAGCGTTGATTGGTCGATCAGCTGCCATTCCCCGATTTTCAGACTCAGCAGGTTCATCCCTTTTTCCGGAGTGAAGACTGCTTCTATCGCTTTGCGGCTCGGCGTTTGGCCTAGGAGCTCAATGGTTTCCATTCTGGACGCTTATACCACTCTTAGTAAGAAAAGCAAAGTAAGCAGCAGCGGCGAAGAGCGCGAGGGCTTTGATCAGGTCGCTGGTAGGAAAGGGCTTTTCCAGTGCAGAGCGAGACGGATCACTAGAATCGAAGTAGACGGTCCAGGATTGTTCCGCCATCGCTTTGAGAGCAGGCTCGAGAACATAGGGGTTACGACCATCAACGGTATGGAGAAGGCTGGCGCCTCGAACGAGTGTTCCATTCACCGAATATTCGTAGATCAACTTAGGGATGTAGTAGTCGCCCTCTTTCGCAGTAGTGAGCTCAATGAGGTGCGCGGGAGCTGCCGAGTCTAGTTGAAATTGGTTCCAAAGTGTGGAGAAAACAGAGGCGGTATAGAAAACACCGCCTAGCACAAACAGGGCAATCGCTGCCCAGCGCACTTTCTTTAAGCCGCCAAGCGCGATTTCACGCGATCGACTTTGCCTCTCTTGAAGATGCCTCTCTTAAGTCCTTTATCCATAAGACTATAGATAGAGCTCAGGAGGGTTTTCGCTTCTTCTGATTGGCCAGCACCGACAGCTTCTCTGTACTTACGCACCGTAGTTCCTACAGTGGATTTGTAGGAGCGGTTGCGCAAGCGGCGCTCTTCATTTTGCCGCGCTCTTTTCTTCGCGGAGGGGATACGGGCGGCGGTCTTCTTCTTCTCGGTCATTATAGTCCTCAAATAACTGCAGACATTATGCCTATCTAGTAGAAAATTTCTCAAGGGCTTAGTATTCCGCTATGATCGACGATGTCTCTTCTGTAGGTCCTCCCCCTCCACCAGCGCCTCCGCCGCCAGGACCCAGTGGGCCCCCTCCCGCTGGCCCTCCAGGGCCATCCGGCGGTGGCGGTGGAGGCCCTCCTCCTGCAGCCGGCTCCGGCTCCGGCGGCGGCCCTCCTCCTGCACCAACGCCTGCAGACGCTCCCACTGATCCTTTTATAGCCGGAGGAACCATCTCCGATGTAGAGGTAACGCAGGCGGGCTATGTCTACTTCAACTTGACCATTCCCACCACCACCTCCGGATGGAACCAGGTCTATACCTATCGCGGAGCAGTAACCGCCGCGCAGCAAGCGCAGCTTGCCGCTGCCGGTTATTCGCCTCAGTCACTAGAGGATCTATCTCCTCCTCCGACGGTCACTTGCCAGGCCGCTTCAAACCAATCGACCAACTTCCCCACAAACATGAACCAGTTTCAGGAGGAGTTTCCCGACCAATACGCCAAGTTCATGCAGGCGTTTGAGATGGGCGTGTTTACGCAGGTGAACAACCAGCAGAACACGGCGATGCAGCAGATGAAGTCGACGATGCAGGAGATGTCGCAAGACTGACGCGCACAGCTTCTTCGCTAGCGCAGATATGCACACGCTTCTTCGCCCTCGTTACGGCGGTGTAGAGCAATTGTTTGTTCAGCCCTTTGCTCTCCGGCAAGTAGAGATAGACTTCGTCAAACTCGCTGCCTTGCGACTTATGCACCGTCAAACAAAAGGCCAGATCGTGTTTGGGCAGATCCCAGATCGAATATTGCGCGCCGGGAAAATAGGCTTGCTCGTTTTGGATAACGCCGAGCTGTCCATTGAAGAGCCCGCTACGCTCATCATTTTCTAAGATGATGATGGGGGTGAAGAAGGGGCGACGCTTTCTCTGCAGTCGCAGCAGCATCGCCTCATTGATTCCCTCGCAACCCATCGGGCCCGTTGTTACAGGCGAGAGCGCAACGGCTCTTTGCTGCTCGCGCAACGCCTCTTGCGGCGAGTCGGTGAGGTAGCCGTCGGGACTCAAGTCAATGCTGGCTTTACAATGGCTCATCACGCGCGCGACATCTCCTACACGCACCGCATCGGCGAGATCGAGAATTTCCGGACGCTCACTGCGCATCACGCGCGTTAAGCGTGTGGTGGGATAGCGATCGATCAAGTCGAGAAAGGGTTGGCCCAAACCAATGGGAGAGAGCTGATCGGGATCGCCGACAAAGACAAACCGCGCATCGCGTTTGGCACACGAGGCGAGTCGCGCCATCAGAGGCAAATCGACCATCGATGATTCGTCAACGATGATCGCATCGTGGGGAATCACCTCATAGCGCGAGAGCAGTCGATGAATCGTCATCGCCTCCAGCGGCTTGAGCCGTTCCACCGCCTTTCCCGTAGGCGCAATCACAACAGCGTTCGGCAGCGCCTTTGCCAGCGAGATCAGCGTTGTGCTCTTGCCCGTGCCCGGCCCTCCCGTAATGATGGTCACAGGATGGGCAAAGGCCGCCTCCACCGCTGCACGCTGCTGCGGCAGAAGATGCTCCTCCAGCTGCGGCAGAGCAAGAGAGGGCAGCGAACGCTCCAGCTTCTCTAAAATAATTTTTATGATGCGGGAATGAATAGCACACCTCCCCCGCGCACAAAGATATAGAAGATGCCGGCGTAGTGACCGCCGAAGGGCTTTAGGTAATCAGCAAACGCCTCGCCGTAGAGCCTCGCCTGCAGCGTATAGTCTTCCACTTCCATCACCTTGCGCAAACTCGTCTCATCATAGCTGGGCAGCGCGTGAGTCTTCCAGTCGATGAGATAAAACTTTCCTTCGTGCTCAAAAGCGGAGTCGATATAACCCTTGATCATGCCCTGACTTCCGCGGTGTAAAAACTCCACCTCTTTCAAATGTAAAGCCGGCTTTACATTTGCTAAGCAGAATCCATTCAACGGCTTATGAAAAGTTATCAACACCCACTCGCAAACTTTTTCGATGTGCGTTTCGAGAATGGTGCCGCGTAATTTGCCCTCGATCAGCGCGCGATCATTGGGATCGGTAATTTCCTCGAAAATTTCATGAATGAGCACGCCCACTTCAGCGCCGGAAGGAACACCGTCATTTGCATGCTCGATTGTGCCGCGCTGCTGCAATGCCGTGAAGGAGAGCACTGGGTCGACGTTGTCGATCTGCGGAGGAGGAAGGCGAATGAGGGGAACTTCTTTCTTCGCTGCATGGACGACAACTTCGCTCTTTTCCGCTTTCACAATCGTTGCCAGCCCTTTCTCGCACAGACGGTCTAAGAGATCTTCGCCCACGGTTTCGAGAAAGAGCTGCTGTGGGCTGTTTTCCATCTTTGGATGGCGGAAGAGAAAGAGGTGCTGTTTGGCGCGTGTGACAGCCACGTAAAACTGGCGCAGCTTTTCTGCACGCTGCTCTTCTAGGAAAGCGGCATAGGCGGGGCTTTCACCGGCAACATGTAGTGCCTCTTCATGCTCGAAGAGCAGCGCCTCCATCTTCGCCGGTTTGCACAGACCGAGAGCAAAGACAACGCGAAACTCTAGCCCCTTGCTCTTGTGAATGCTCAAGATCGCCACTCCCTCGCCGCCCTCTTTTGCCTCCGCTTCCCAGCTCTCTAAACCATTCAGCACACGACCGGGCAGCAGTGGATCGCGCATCCACTCCTCTTCCGCCAGCTCTTCGATATCGAAAACGGCTCCCGTGCGCAGCGCCGCCGCTGCAAATCCTTTCTCGATCCATACCTCTTTGAGCTGCGAAAAGCGCTGCCGAGTTTCCACAGGATCGCATCCGATGAACTGCGGCATCATCAGCAAAGCTTTGATCATGCCGGGATCCTCGGGAGAAAGCAGCGCCTCTACCAACGCCTTTAATTCGACGAAACGGCTCTTTGCAGGCTGCCGATTGGTGCAGGGAATCCCCGCCTCTTTCAACATTTTTTCCACAAGACCGGCTTCGATGCGATCATCGACCAACACCGCCATCTCATCAAACGGGATATCCAGTTTTGCTGCTTGCGCGACAATGGCAGCGCGCAGTTCATCCAGCGTTTTGCCCTCGATGATGAAGAGCGCCTGCCCCATCGACTCTTTTGCCGCCTCCACAACCGGAGCCTTCTCCTTGTAGTGGATGCGCGGCAGATGGAGCCACTCTCTTTCCGCAAAGAGCGCGTTGAAGACATCGATCAGCTCTTTTGAGGAGCGCCAATTCGTGCTCAAGTGCACGTGATGGTCAATGGACTGCTTGGCTTCCATGTAGGTATAGACATCGGCGCGTCGAAAGGAATAGATCGACTGCTTGGGATCTCCAATCAAATAGAGCGGGCAGCGATCCAAAAAGAGCCCGGAAAGAATTTTCCACTGCAGTGGGTCGGTATCTTGAAATTCATCGACAATGACCGCGTCCGCCAAATCTTGGCGAATCAGCGGCAGGCCATCCACCATGCGGTGGAGCAGATCATCTTGCGTATGAAAATAGTGGCGTCCGCTGACCTTAATACGCTGCAGCCGCTCTGCAACAATGGAAGTGAGATCTCCCTGCACAGCAACGGGCAGTCTTCCTTTCAGCTGCCGCGCGATCTTATTCGCAAGAAAGGGGATCGAGACCTTGAGCTCTTCCGGGTCAATGTCTTCCAGCCCCTGCCAAGCGATATCGAAGAGAAGAGCGTCGATGCTGGCTCGGTTTTCCTCCGGCGCTGGAACCAACGTGAGCTTTTGCAGCACCTGCGCACAAAAAGAATGGATCGTTGAGATTGGTGCATCAAGGAATTTTTTTAACGCCTCTTCCACTTTGGGGCTTTTATGGCGCGCTTCGAGCAGATGTTTGCGAATGCGCATCTTGAGTTCCGCGGTGGCAGCGCGTGTGAAGGTCATCACCAAGATGCGGTCGATGGGCACACCTGCGATCACCTGCTCAACGACGAGATTGGCGATGGTGTGCGTTTTGCCCGTGCCTGCAGAGGCTTCGATGACGCAGCTCTTCATGAAAGCCTCTCTTGCCAGTAAGCGGTTTCATCTGCGGGATAGGGAATGCGCAGTGCAGCAAACCGCTCGCGGTAAGGGTTGCTGCTGCCAAAGGGAACTTCGTAGGGGTCATTGCTACAGTGGAAGGGCAGAGGTACCTGCATAGCGCGCTTATAGAGAGCAACGAGCTCTTCGAAGGGGAGAGCCTCTAGCGCTTCTTTGTTGCGCAAAGGAATCAAACTGGTGCCCAGCGCTGCAGCATAGGGCAGAGATTTGAGTCGCTGGCTTTCGTGCGCAATGACAATACGCCCTTGCGGATCAATGCCGCGAATCGTTCCATCCATGCGCGCAACCAGCGTCAGCTCTTCTCTTCGGATCTTCCACTTGTCAAACCCCTTGTCGATGCGCGCAAAGCGTTTTCGAATCTCCTCGCGCACCACGCTGCCCAAAGGTTCGGGTGGAATCTGTCCTGTGCGCTGCAAGTCGGCCAAGATCGCTTCCGGATTTTCGAGAACAGCGCGCTGCTCAATGCGGTCGAGATCCGATCCGCTGAATTGCACACGCGCTTCCATGTCGGGCCATTGCAGGCGAATGCCCAACCCTTTTTCGAAGTAATGACGCAGCGGATCGCTCAACATGCGCTCCATATCGCGCAGCATAATCAACTTCTCTTCGCGCTTTTCTTCCTTTGCTTGTGCGCGCTTGATGGGTTCTTCGATGAGAAGATAGCTCTCCGGTCTGCGCACTACATTCAGACCAACCTGCTCAAGTAGCTGCGTGACGAGAAGGCTGGGAGCGGGATCTTCGGGCAAGCACACATACGAAGCGGTCCAGCGCTCGCGCGCGGAGAGCAGTGTTTCCAAGAAAAGCAAGCGATCCAAATCCCCTAGCGTGGGGCAAAAGTCCGCCCCCGGTTCATTGGCGAGCAAATCGAGAGCGCTTTGCGTTTGCACACGTGGGAACTTTTCCAAACTCATGCCCAGCAAATAGACATGTTTGGCAGGAACAGCGCGCAGAGGCAAAAGTGAGCAGCAAACAATCGCGTTCATCTGCGCCATCTGTGGCGGTTGCTCGCCCTCTCTTTTCAACATCTCTTTGATGCGATGAACCATAGAGGAAAAGCTGACGAGAAGCTCTCCTGTAAGCCCCGAGTCATAAACCTCTTCGAAATAGCGCCCCTGCAGCTCTTTGAGCCAGGAATTCCACTGCGTGATGCTCTTTTCTTGGGGCGAGCGCATGAAGGCAAAATCGTCTTTCAGTCTATGTAGGAAGGCCAATGCTTGATCAAAGAGCTGGTACTGCTCCAGCGCACAACGCTGCGTGAAGTCTGTTCGATTCGTTTCTGCCTCTAGGAAGCGCTGCAGAGTCTCTTCCCAAGTCCCCAGCTCTTGCTCTACAAATTCGGTATTATAAGCCGCCTTGTGCCAACGTGCGCGATCGGCGGCATGCAGGCCCCAGCGCAGGCCATAGTCTGCAAGCCACCGGATGATCTGCGCCCCCTCTCTTGCCGACCAGCGTTGCTTGGCCAAAATCGCTGGATTGCTCAGCAGCAACTTCAAATCGTCAAGATCTAGCCTGCTCTCTACCAACTCTAACAAGTCTAAAAGACCTCGCAGATGGAGATTGCACCGCTGCAGCGTAGTGTCGAGAAACTGAAGCGGCACTGTGGTAAAAACTGCTTCGAGATAGGGAATATACTCCGTGATTTTGGGTGCCATCACCAAAATATCTTTGGGCTGTAGTCCACTCTTTACAACTTGCTCGAAGAGATGCTCCACTTCATGTCTTTTGGAAACACATTCCACTACTTGAATACTACCGTCATCTGCCGGAGGCGCTCCGCGATCAATGGCCTGCACCCAATTGAGTAGTGTGGGCGGCTCTTCTACAGTAAAGACGTCGCTGTGGTCGCTGGGCCACGCGGAAACGAAGGCGCGCGCGGTTTCATAGCCCGCCTCTTCAATGGAGAGAGCAAAGCGTCTTTCCACCTTTCCCCAATGCGCCTCTTCATCGAAATAGGGCGATGATGTGAGGCAGTAGAGCGTTGTATTGCACTGTGCAAAAAAATCGAGGTAGACCTTCTCGATAAAGCTAGGACAGAAGAGGTGGATCTCCACATCGCTGGCAATCTTCTTCTCCCAAGGTAGCGGACCGACAAAAGACTGGCGAAAAAGCTGTGCTTGAAAACCTGTTTTGCGCGCACACAGCTGCCACCCACACTTCGCATAGCGCAAGAAATGCTCTGCGAGCTTATCGGCAAACTCGGCGATCAGGGTGCGCTCGCCGTAAGTATCACTGCCCGTCACCCCAAGAAGACTGAGCGTCTGATCGAATTCCCGGTCGCGTCCCAACCGAATCTCTTTCTCCAGCTGGAGCCCAAGTAGTCGCTTCGAGGGCAGCCCCACTCCGCACAGTTTGGTCATCGCCTCATCCAAGAAGGGATACTGTAGGCCAAAAACCACCCCCCCTTCCTCCACCATCTGCGCCATCACGTAGCGCTTCATCGCCTGAGAGGGCACAATCAGCCAGCGCTGTTTGAGGGCAGCCCCAACCCTCAAATTTTTTTGCAGCGTCCCTACTAGGACTTCAACGCGGTTAGAGAAAAGTGCCTTCGCCACGTCATTAAGATACCCTAAACGAAGCATTTCTTTTTTAAGGGTTCCATATATGATGCAACGCATGGATAAGGACCTGGTTCCCTTCAACTATTTGAACGTCACCCAAGTGCTCGGCGTGATCAACGACAACTTATTTAAGTTGTTGCTAGTCTTCTACTTAATTCAAGTTGACGGCCCTGAATATGGAGCTTCGATTCTCGCTTTAGCAGGGGCTGTTTTCGTCCTGCCCTTTCTGATCTTTTCCGTACCGGCCGGAGGGATGGCCGACCGCATTAGCAAGCAGCGGATTGTACAATGGACCAAGGTCTTTGAAATCTTCACCGCTATTGTTGGGACGATCGGTTTTTGGGTCGGCTCCGCCTGGATTCTCTATCTTATGCTCTTCTTGCTGGCTGTGCAGGGGGCGATTTTTGGTCCCTCCAAGTACAGCATCGTACCGGAGCTGGTTCCCGAGGAAAAGCTCTCCAAGGCCAATGGACTGCTCTCTTCGTTTACCTTTCTAGGAATCATTATTGGTACATCGCTGGCCGGTCCCTTAGTACAGCTCACGCGGCGCAATTTCGTTGTTGCCTCTTTCGCCTGCATTCTCATCGCCGTAACTGGTTGGTGGACAAGCACACGCATTAAGAAAACCCCCTCTGCAGGTTCGCGCAAGGAGATCCCCTGGTTCTTCGTACGCGATGTGATCCGAACGTATCAAAAGGCAGCGCGCACAGAAAACTTGTTAACTGCCATTTTGGGGTCGGCCTTTTTTCTCTTTGTGGGCGGCTACGTACAGATGAACATCATTCCCTATACGATTGAAGCACTCGATGGTAGCGACATTGCGGGAAGCTACTACTTTCTCCTCACAGCGCTCGGCATCGGCCTGGGCTCACTCACGGCGGGCAAACTCTCCGGCAAAGAGGTTCTTCTGGCTCTCTGCCCCTTTGGCGCCTTAGGCATGGGGCTCTTTCTACTCGGTCTGGGGCTCATTCCCCATTCGCTCTGGTGGGATCTGCCGCTGCTATTTGCGGTGGGTTACGCCGGCGGGCTCTATCTCATTCCTATGGACGCCTACATCCAGTCGGCCAGCCCACGCGCCAGCTGCGGCGAAAATGTCGCTGCCAACAACTTCGCCGCTTTTGTGGGCGTACTGATCGCTTCGGGCTTGATCTGGTTCTTTCATGACGTTCTACACTGGAGAGCCCCTGCAGGCTTCACCGTAATGGGAGCTCTCTCGATGGGTATGACGGTCTTCTTATTCTGGAAGCTGCGCAAAGAGGTCAGTGCACTAGTTTCGGGTTGATCTTCTTGGACCACAAAGGAACCAGGAAGATCGCTGCGATGATCGCAGAGACGATGAGCACCATAAAATACTGGCTCCAGCCATAGCCTTGGATGACATAGCTGAGCGGATAGCCCGCGGCAGCGGCCCCTAAATAGGCAAAGCAGCCGACAAAGCCTGTAGAAGTAGCGCCCGCCTTCTTATGCGAGAGTTCGGCTGCATGCACACCGATGAGCATCTGCGGTCCAAAGATGGAGAAGCCGATGGCCCCCAGCAAGAAGGAATCCACCCAAATGTTGCTCGGCACGTACATAAAGAGGGCGATAAAGGCCAGCGCCAGCAGCGTGAAAATCAGATTGATCGGCCCGCGCTTTCCCGCACAAATTTTATCGGAAGACCAGCCGGCCAAAAAGCTTCCTATAGCTCCGCCTACTTCAAACCATGCGGTGGTTTGCGCTGCACCAAAGTAGGAATAGGCCTTTTCTTTGACTAAGTAGACAGCCGTCCAGTCATTGACTGCTTGGCGAATCACGTAGACGAAGAAATAGGAGATGGCCAGCAGCCAGATGTAGGGATTTTTGAGCACATACTCGACAACGAGCTTCTTTAGGGGGAGCTCTTTTTCTTCATCGACATGTTTTTTGTCGGGCCAGTCATTACGCCATTTTTCAATGGGGGGAAGTCCCAGTGACTGCGGCGTGTCACGCAAGCGGTTGATGAGCACAAGACCGGAGGCGATACAAAAAATGCCGGGCAGATAAAAGCCCCAGCGCCAGCCCCACTCTTGCGCCGCCCACGCTGCAATGAGAGCGATGAGATAGCCCCCCACATTGTGGCTGGTATTCCATCCTCCCCACCAGGTGCCGCGCTCCTTCTGCGAATACCAATGGGTTAAAAGACGCGCGCACGGCGGCCAGCCCCATCCCTGAAACCATCCATTGATGCCCCAAAAAAGCGCAAAAAAGAAGATCGAGGAGGAAAAACCAAAGCAGATATTCATGAGCCCGGTAATGATCAGACCAATACCCATAAAATATTTGGGGTTGGAGCGATCCGAAAGCATTCCGGAAGTAAACTTCGAGACTCCGTAGGTGACCGCCATAATGGTCCCCAAAATCCCAAAATAGGTCTCATCAAACCCCAGCTCTGCCATCATGGCGGGCATGACAAAGGGCAGGCTCTTGCGGGTGAAATAGTAGAAGGCATACCCGAAATACATCGAGTAGAAGATCCGCCAACGCCAGTAGCGATACTCGGCTTTGACTTCAGCGGGATCGGTGATTTCCGGAAGGTGACGCGCCGGATGAAAAACTTTGTTGAAGAAGCTCAAGCGGAAAATACTAGTGGACTTGACTCTCCCAAGTCAAGTCCACTCTCCGATTAGAAACCGTAGACGAACTGCACTTCAATGGCTCGGTAGGTGTTACCGAAGCCCACCGTACGCACCTTTTGCGCAGAAGCTTCCGCTTTAATCTTGAGCGTAAGCTGCGGCGTGAAGTTGTAGTAATAACGAGCTACTACACCGCGGTAGTTGGTATTGCCCTCATTCACATTGGCGGGCAGGGTCAGTACTGCAGCGTTGGGTGTAAAGTTGGCCGGATCGGTTGGGTCTGCGATCGCGGGCAAATCTCCACGTGATGTGGAGTTTCCGCGGCCAATACCAGATAGATCGAACTGAGGAACTGCTTGCAGCCCCACCTCTTGGTAGCAGATATCAAACATAATATCGTGCGCCTTGTTCTGCAGTTTTCCGAGTTGGATCGCTGCATACCAAGCTGTATTGCGCTTTTGGTTGCCGGAGGGAATCACTCTTTCTGCGGCCGTGTTGATCAGGCCAGCTGCGTACGCTTTGACAGGCATGCCCAGCCATCTGCGCGGAAAGTCGTATCCGATCAGCACTTGCGAAGTCACATAGCGAAACTCCGGAGCATTGAAAATCCCGTAGCGATCCACGCTATCGTTTTGCCACCAAGCAAGAGCGTATTTTGCATACGCGCCGGTGTTCAAACACTCCTCAATCTGCGCCTCACCAATCCAGGCAAAGTGCGATGTTCTTGCATCGACCAAGTTAGGACCACCGTGGATCAAAAACTTCGCCAAGTTTCTCATCTTGCGTTCATAGGTGAACAAAATACCATCCATGCGCGAGTCAAACTCAATGCGCGAATCGAAGATATCGCCCAGCGCTTTGCGTCCCGCTTCGAGATAGAAGTCGTTTTGTCTATCCATGTAGAGGTCGTAGCCCAGCCACGCTTTGTTCAGGCTGACTCGGTTCGTGGTTCCGCTAATTACGCCTGCATCGTTCTTAAAATCGATCTTGATCTCTGCCCAGTCGCACTTCGACTCATAGTCCAGCCAAAGTGTGGCAGCAATGGTGTAGGCGTTAGCGGGAGCCACCATGGGCGCCCCTTCCGTCGTTGCTGTAGCCGCGCCCGGTACCGTCACAGGAACGACAGCGTTCACACCGCGCGTCATGTGACCATTGGTGCGCTTGTACTGGTTGTTCCACTTCGCGACTACCTCGCCGGTGATGGCTACTTCAGAGGGAGCTTCCGACATTTCGGAAAGAACTCGGTTTTCCTGCTGGAGCAAAAGAGGGTCGGGAACGTTTCTATCCGTGTCACTCTCCACGCGGAAATCATCGGCATAGCGAGGCGCCTGAGAAGGGGGGATATAAAACATCGCGTCGGGATGTTGGTGTGTTCGCCCGCCTTGATTCAGCTCATCACGTGCGCGCTGCTCTTGCTGATCTACCAAAGGGCGATTGGTGTTGCGGTTATCGGTGTCGATTTCTGCTTGAGCAAACAGAGTGAGAGGTGCGAGAAAAAGGATGAGTAAACGTTGCATAGCAGTCATAAACGCCAACCACTATAGCAACGGTCGAAAAAAATTTACAAGGGATAAAGGCCCCAAGGACGCGCATCAGCCCCGAACGTGCCGTTCCATTCTCGAAAAGGGGTGACGATTGTTCCCGAGTAGTCGGAGAGAAAAAGGCCCAGCCGCTCATTCACCAAATCCATTTGGAAGGCAAAGTAGGGACGGTCCCAATTCGTATCGGCAATTACGATGGCGCGAGGAGCAGCCAGCCCCTCTTCCTCGAGAAAACGGCTCACTGCAAGATAGCTGTCGGGCAACTGCGTGGGCTGACTGCAGAGCCACTGGCGCAGCGTCTCCGCAGAGAAAACCGTCGGCAGAGCGCTCTGTGGCGGCAGGGGAAAACCCAGGGCGGAGGAGCATTTTTCCGCCGCCGCCAAGAACTCCCCTTCACTCAAGAAGGGAAGGTGCGCGTAGATCTGCGCCTCAAACGAGGGGATGCGCACAGCTTGAGCCAGGTCGTAAGGGCTGGCAAAAGAGGGCAAATCCTTCATGATTTTTTCTTTCAGCTTCTCCGGCGCCTGCCAAAATGAAAAAAGATCTTGTATGTCGCGGCTACTCAAACGGCAGTTGGTAAAAAAATTCCTACGCGGCTCGGTAATGTTGTCTCTCACCCATGTCGGCGTATACAAGTTGTTATCCCACGACGCACGAAAATCGGGGGCACCGGGCAGAAGAAGAAAGGCGTGCGTGGGGGAGGTTGCCAGCAACGTTTTTCGAGGGTATTTGATGAAGGGGGTAGTCAGTGATGCCGGTGCATCTTTGAGCAGCTCGAGATAAAAGATGAAGAGCTCTTCGGGACGTGGAATCTTTTTTTCAACGGCTTGTGGAGGCTCCTCCAGTGAAAGCAGATTGGCGAGCAGCGTGCTCAAGTTGCCCCCTGAGGTGTACTCCCAAGGCTTACAGTGCTCTGTCTGCCCCCGTATTTTTTGCACACGCGCTGTTGCCGCCTCCACAAACCCCTTTGAGCGCACAGAGCGAATCAACTCCGTGACCAAATCAGCGATCTCTCTTTCCAGCGCAGGGTAGGCCTCGATCAACCTCTGCTCCGTCATCTGAAAAAATTGTGTCAACGCCGCAGTGTATTCATCTTCATTGTGAATCAAGGTCCATGTACTGGGGTTTTGTCTTCCATGTTTGTAGAGCAAACGAAATCCGGCAGGACTATCCTCCCAGTGCTCTTGAGCTTGCGCATCAATGACAGCGTCATACACCTCTTGGAAAAACTCCGGAAAAATCTCGACATACCACGAAACCACCTTCGGATAGAGCTCTGCGCAAGCGCTTGCCTTTTCATGCGCATCATCGCGCCTGTCCAGCCAACTCTCCATCTCCGCCAAACGTCCGCGATAATCTGCTCGATCCCATTCCGACCCCGATCGATTCAGCCGCGACTCCAGCGCCTTCACTTCCAGAAAAAGCCGCTCATACTGCTCTTGGTATTGTGCGACTTGGTCATTTAACCTGTTCAGCGTCTCTTGCAAAAAGCTGCGCGCAGCATAGCCTAGGCTATCTTCTTCTTCAGCACCAAACCCCAAACTATGAAAGAGATTCCATCCCACAAAATCGGCTTTTGCTTCGGAAAAAGAGGCCATGGTGTATTCCCACGACCGCAGGAGGGCATTTTCTTTCTGCGCATCAAAGTCGCGACCCCAATTGGGGCTGATCGGCACGGAAATCTCTTTACCGCGAATCACCCTCTTCATCTGCCCCGTGGCCAACATCGTTTGCGCATCGGTTAAAAAGAGTTCGCGCCTCTGTTGCAGTATCCAGAGCGCGGGCGCCGTCGCAAAACAGGAACCCACCTTTTGCCGCAAATAGGTCAACAAGCTGATGAGGGCCGCTTTTTTTGCATCCAGATCGGTGACAGCACGTCCTGGGGGCAGTGCCAGTGTTTGACGAATCAGTTCATCGCCGAAGAGAAAGTTCACCGGTTTGTAAAAACGTTCGATCTGCTCATGCAAATGAGGACGATCGAGCACAGCGTCCAGCGCATCCAGAACGTGTTGCTGAGCAGGCAGATCAAAGCGGTGGTGCACCGGCGTTTTTTTCAGTCTGTCTCGAAGGGCGAAAAGTTTGCCGCGGTCCAGCCCCTCTTCACTCAACACTTCCTGTGCAATTTGGCGGGCTAGTGCGAGGTTTCTTTCAAGAAGGGAACTGTGTTGGAGGCTTGACATCCTGCCATCCTTCTCCGGAAAGGGAATAGAGGAAATCCACCAGCTCTTCCTGCTCTTCTGCGGTCAACCCAAGCGGCTTTAAGCGCTTATCCAACCAGGGATTTTTATATCCGCCAATGTTGTAGTAGTAGACCACCAGCTCAAGATTGGGGAACCCACCATTGTGCATGTAGGGACCGGTGCGAGAAATTTCGCGCAAACCAGGCACCTTGAACGCCCCCTTATCCTCTTCACGCCCCGTGATGAGGTAGCGTCCCAGGTCGGGTTGATCCGTCTTCATGCCCACACCGATGTTCGAAAAACTATTGTCGGTAAAGTTGGGCAGGCTGTGACAAAAGTTGCAGCGCGCCTTCCCGAAAAAGAGCTCCATCCCCTGTACCTGCTCAGGACTTAATGCATACTTATCTCCGGCCATGTACCGGTCAAAAGGAGAGTCTCCCGAGAGAATCGTGCGCTCGAAAGTAGCGATCGCCATCACCACCTCTCGTATCGTAAACTCTTCTGTTCCAAAGACTTGTTTAAAAAGCTCGCGATACCCGGCAATCTGTCTCAACTTCTCTACGCACACATCGTGAGCCTTTTTCGGATCGTGCGTATCCGCCATTTCCTTTGGATTGGCAATAGGGCCGAGCGCCTGATCTTCCAGCGTCGCCGCCCGTCCATCCCAAAACTGTTCGTCTCCGTAAGCGGAATTGATCACCGTAGGAGCGTGCCGCGTGCCCTCTTGGCCATCAATGCCCTGCGCCACCACTCTCGAGTCAGTGAAGGCCTTAGACGGATCGTGGCATGTAGCGCACGCCACGGTTCCATCAGCCGAGAGACGTTTATCAAAATAGAGAAGGCGGCCGAGCTCCACCTTTTCGGGAGTATAGGGATTGTCCGCCGGCCACTGTACAGGGGGCAACCCTTCAGGAACAGGAGGCGCGGCAAAAAGTGAAACCAAGAGCAGTAGCAACATTTGCCCTACCATACTATAATTTCCGAGTTATGCAAATCTCCGTTCACAATAAGAAGGTAGAACTCGAAGCGGGCAGCACAGGTTTAGACCTGGCCAAGAAGCTGAATTTGACCGCTCCTGACCAGTCGCTGGGCGCTGTTGTCAATGGGGTCACGGTCGATCTTTCTCGCCCCTTGCATGACGGGGATGTGGTGGAAATTCTCTCCTTTGCCGACCCGCGCGGCAAGGAGATGTTCTGGCACACCAGTGCTCACGTGCTGGCCCAAGCCATCCTGCGCCTCTATCCAAACGCCAAACCCACCATTGGTCCTCCGATCGACCACGGTTTTTACTACGACATTGCCGACTTAGAGATCAGCGACGAGGATTTCCCGAAAATCGAAGCGGAGATGGAGAAGATCGTAGGGGAAAACCACACGACCCATCGCGAAGTCTTCACAAGCAAAAAAGAGGCTCTCGACTCCTTCCGGGACAACAAATACAAGCAGGAGTTGATCCAAGGTTTTGAGGGCGAGCTGACCGGCTATCGCCAGGGAGAGTTCTTCGACCTCTGCCGCGGTCCACACATTCCTAATTTGGGGAAAATCAAGGCGCTCAAAATCCTCAAGACCTCCGGTGCCTACTGGCGCGCTGATGCCAACAACCAGATGCTCACCCGCATTTACGGCATCACCTTCCCCGACCGCAAGCAGCTCAAAGAGTACCTCGTTCAGCTCGAAGAGGCGAAAAAACGCGACCACAAAATTATCGGACCTAAACTGGGCCTTTTCTCTCTGAAAGAAGAGGGTCCCGGTCTTCCCTTCATCCATCCCAAAGGGATGATCATTTGGAACGAGCTGCTCAACTACTGGAGAGCGGAGCACACCCGGGCGAACTATCTCGAGATCAAAACGCCGATGATGCTCACGCGCGAACTGTGGGAGCGTTCGGGCCACTGGCACAACTACAAGCAGAACATGTACACCCTCTCCATCGAGGACCGCGACTTTGCGATTAAGCCGATGAACTGTCCCGGCTGCATGCTCTTCTACAAATCGGAGACGCACAGCTTCCGCGAACTGCCCTACCGCATTGCTGAAGTGGGTCATGTACACCGCTATGAGGCCTCAGGGGCTCTCTCAGGGCTGATGCGTGTGCGCGGCTTCCACCAAGACGACTCGCATATCTTCTTGATGCGCGAGCAGATTGGCGCGGAGATCACGCGTATTTTGGAGTTGGTTGACCGGATCTACTCGACCTTTGGTCTCTCCTACCACTTAGAGCTCTCCACACGCCCAGAAAAGGATACGATCGGTTCTGACGAGGATTGGGAGGTAGCAACCTCCTCGCTCAAACAGGTTTTGGAGAGTCTCGACCGTCCTTTCCGCATCAATGAGGGGGATGGCGCTTTTTATGGTCCTAAGATCGACATCCACATCAAGGATGCCATCGGTCGTACATGGCAATGCGGCACGATTCAGCTCGACTTTGCCCTCGCCGCTCGCTTCGACCTCGAATATGTCGCCACTGACGGCTCTCGCCCCAACCCCGTGATCATTCACCGGGTGATTTTTGGTTCGATTGAGCGTTTCTTAGGCATTTTGATCGAACACTTTGCGGGTCGCTTCCCGCTTTGGTTCAGCCCCGAGCAGATCCGCATTTTGAGTGTGGCCGACCGTCACAAAGAGGCCGCCCACAAACTCAAAGAGCGCCTCTCTCAGTTCCGCGTCAAAGTGGACGACAGCGATGAGTCGATGGGCAAAAAGGTCCGTGAAGCGCAGTTGGCCCAGGTTAACTATATCCTAACGGTGGGCGACCAAGAGGAGAGCTCAGGACAGCTGGCCGTCCGCACACGCAACAATCAAGTGTTGGGAGCCATGGAGTGCGATCGATTCATCGCCGGTTTGCAGCAAGAGATTGCTTCTAAATCGCTTCAGTCGTACTTTTAAAGCTGGATTTATGCGCACACTTGCAGTTTGTAGTTTTAAAGGCGGCACCGCCAAAACGTCCACCGCTCTTCACGTCGGCACCGCTTTGGCAAAGTTTCACAACGCAAAAGTTTTGCTCATCGATTTCGATGCGCAAGCCAACCTCACTGCAGGGCTCGGTTTTGACCCCGATCAACACGACAGCTTGGCGGCTGTTTTACAGGGTGAAAAAACCATCGATGAGGTCATCCAAAAAGATGCTCCGTGTGGCGTTCACATGATCCCAGCCGATACTTGGCTGGAGCGTGTGGAGGTGTCGGGGCCCCTTGCTTCGGATCGCTACTCTCACGAACGTCTCAAAAAACTTCTTGATGGCCTTGACTACGATTACGTCATCATCGATACCCCTCCATCGCTCTGCTGGCTAACGGAATCAGCGCTGATTGCCGCAACCGATGCTCTGATCTGTTCAACAGCGGAGTTTTACAGCGTGAAGGGAATGGAGCGTCTGGCGGAGTTTATCCAAGCCGTTGACCAGCGCCACTCTACCAACGTTCTTGGGGTGACGCTTTCGTTTTGGAATGCGCGCGGCAAAAACAACCCTGCGTTCCTCGAAGTCATTGAGTCCACCTTCCCCGGCAAGCTACTCAAAACAAGAGTGCGCCGCGACATTGCCGTCTCCGAAGCGGCCATCTTCGGCAAACCCTTGTTCGAAACCTGTCCCACAACACGTGCCAGCGAAGATTACAAACGGCTAACGAAAGAATTGATGGAGCGCATGCAATGAGCGTGTCAGCCATTCTCCAAGAGAGAATGAAAAAGAAAGATCAGAAGAAAATGGCGCAGATGGCCGAGCAGACCGTGCAAGGACAGCTCACCACTTTCTCCGGCGTCTTTTCCATGGCGGATCTGACGGTTCCCGAAGCAGAGGAGCTCAAAAGCATCCTCGAACGCTATGCGCCTAATGGCCGCAAAATCGACAGTGATTTGGTCACACTGAAAGCCATCACCTGCGAAGTGAAGGCGATCAATAACCAGGCGGCGCTTCTCCACGGCGAGCGCATCAAGCGCGCGCAGGCGGTCTTCAAAAACTATGAAGAGGGTGCTTTCAGCGCCTGGCTCATGGTGACCTACGGCAACCGCCAATCTCCCTACAACTTTCTGCAGTACTTCGAGTTCTTCAATGCTGTAGCCAAAGAGCTCCAGCCGCTGGTGGAAACCCTTCCGCGTCAAGCGATCTATGTTCTGGCGAGCCGCAAAGCGCCCCTCGAAGAAAAGATCGAATTGATGAAGCGCTCGACAGGGCAGTCAAAAGCGCAGGTGCTGGCAGCGATTCGCAGTGCCTTCCCTTCTATCGAACTCGATCGCCGCACACAGCGACCAAAAGAACAGATCGCCTTCCTTCTCAAAAGGGCTCTACGACTTTTAAAAGACCACAAACTAACTTTAACTGAAAAACAAGCACTATCTACGCTCATCGAAAACATCAGAGAGCACATTCCAGGAGAATAAATGATTACTGACACATCCCTCGACCAACTCGCCTTTTTCTTGCGCCGCATCTTTCTTCTGAAGATTGGCCGCAGCACGATCCGCGAAGTGCAAAATGCTCTCATGGCCTCCACACAAGGTGACCAAGAAATTGCCAAAGACCTGTTCCAAACTCTGATCAGCGGCAACCTGACCCCTGGCTTCGCCACGAACCCTCTTTCCACGAAGCTCAAAGCGTTAGTTGCTGAATACACATTGCCGATCCGCATGGCGCAAGATGCCTTCGAACGCGGCGAATTTGTGGGGCTGGTCGTCTCCGACCTTCTCACGATGGAGCAGCAAAGCGCCTTTATGCACCGCATCCGCCGCCTAGATGGGGAAGAGTTTTCCTTCATGACTGACCCGCAAAGCACCGTGCACCTGCTGCAGCACTTTGCCCAGCGCATGGATGAGCTCTCCACTGCCCCCGGCGGAAAAGAGGCCATTAAGGCGATGCGCAATGACCTTCAAGAGGTTAAGTCACGTCTTGACGCTCTCCTGAAATAAAGATTATACAGGGGTTTATGGCGAATAAGTTAGATGGTTTAAAAAAACTGACTACGGTTGTTTGTGATACGGGCGATATCAATTCGATTAAGAAATACGCTCCTACAGATGCCACCACAAACCCCTCTCTGATCACTCACGCAGCGCAGCTGCCAGAGTACCGCTTCCTCGTGGATGAAGCGATCAAGTGGGCGAAGGGCAAGGGAATGCCCGCCTTAATCGACAAACTCATGGTCGATTTTGGCATCGAGATTCTCAAGATTGTTCCAGGCCGTGTGTCGACAGAGGTTGATGCACGCCTCTCTTTCGATACGCAAAAGAGCATCGACCGCGCTCACCACATCATCGGTCTCTACGAAGCGGCCGGCATCAAACGCGATCGCATTTTGATCAAACTGGCCTCCACCTGGGAGGGCATTAGAGCGGCGGAAGTTCTTGAAAAAGAGGGCATCCACTGCAACATGACGCTGCTCTTTTCTCTTGTGCAGGCTGTTGCTGCGGCAGAGGCAAAAGCGACGCTAATTTCTCCCTTTGTGGGCCGCATTCTTGACTGGCATCTGAAGAACGAGGGCAAGACCTCCATCCCTGCCGCAGAAGATCCTGGTGTTCGCTCTGTTGCGACCATCTTCAACTACTACAAACACTTCGGTTACAAAACGCAGGTGATGGGCGCCTCTTTCCGCAACACGGGAGAGATCCTGGAGTTAGCGGGCTGCGACCTTCTCACTATTGCCCCTAAGCTCCTTGAAGAGCTGCAAACAACAGAGGGCGATGTACCGCGCAAACTGGATGCTTCCCAAGCAAAATCCGCCCCTATCGAGCGCATGACCTTCGATGAAGGCTACTTCCGGTTCTTACTCTGCTATGATGCAATGGCGGTAGAAAAACTCATGGAAGGCATCCGCAATTTCTCCAAAGACCTAGAGAAACTAGAATCTTATCTTTCTAAGAAGTAAGAACTCTTCTGTAGTATTCGATACAGTTGTTGAGCATGGCTGCGGCTGCATCATCTTCAGGGATGGGCGCTTGCTTAAAGATGCGCTTGCCTTCAACAACCAAGCCTAATTTCTTTGCTTTCTCTTGCAGAGCGTCATTATCAATTACGCTCACCAGAATGCGCACCCTTCCTACTTCCATGATAGAAACTCTACCTGCGGAATATAAACTGAATTTAAAGAGCCCATACAATCGGCGGTTTTCCTCGACTTTGGAGAAACTCATTGGCTTTCGAAAAGTGTCGGCAGCCGAAGAAACCTGAATGAGCAGAATAGGGCGAGGGGTGTGGTGCCGTCAAGATCAAGTGTTGGGGCCGATCCTTCAGCACCGCATCGCACTTCTCTTTCGCCGCCTTTCCCCAGAGGAGAAAGACCAGTGGATCCTCCCTTTCCGCCAGCACCCGAATCACCGCATCGGTAAACTGCTCCCAGCCCCGCCCTGCATGCGACATTGGGCTACCCTCCCGCACCGTCAGCAGGGCGTTGAGCATCAACACGCCCTCCTCCGCCCACCTCTGCAAGCAGCCATGCGCCGGCACTACTGCCCCCACATCGCTCTCCAACTCTTTAAAAATATTCTTTAACGACGGCGGTGGCCGCACCCCTTTCTGCACGCTAAAGCAGAGCCCGTGCGCCTGCCCCGCCCCATGGTAGGGGTCTTGGCCCACCACCACAGCTTTCACGCGGGAAAAGGGCGTCTCCGTGAATGCCGCAAACACCTGCTCTGCTGGCGGATAAACCGACCCTTGCCCCCGCTCCTGCTGCACAAAAGCGGAAAGCTGCCGCATATAGGGCTTCTTCAGCTCTTCTTCCAGTGCTTTCTTCCAACCCGCTTCAATGTTCATTGACTCGAAGAGTTTATCCGAAGTACCATTTTCGTTCTTTACCTGGGTGTAGCGCAGTTTGGCTAGCGCACTTGCATGGGGTGCAAGGGGTCGGAGGTTCAAATCCTCTCACTCAGATTCT
>CAZVVT010000002.1:0-281466 GCA_964630595.1 uncultured bacterium
CTCGATGCGCTTGGCTTCGTCCTTGATTCCATAATTTTCGATGTATTGGGAGACCTCGCCACCGTGTTGCTGCGCCGCTACCTTCGCTATCTCAAAGAGCTTATCTGGGTCTGTGATACCATACTTTTCGATGTGTTGTGAGGCTTCTCCGTTTTCCACAACCGCCAACTTGGCGATCTCGAAGAGAGCAGCTTGGTCTTTGATCCCGTAATTTTTGATGAATATAGAGACTCCCCATCCGCTTCCCGCAGCCGCCAGCTTGGCGATCTCGAAGAGTTGGTTCGGGTTTGTGATTCCATAATTTTCGATGTATCGGGAGACCGCGCTGCCGTTTTTCTGCGCCGCTAGCTTCGCTATCTCGAAGAGATTATCTGGGTCTGTGATACCATACTTTCCGATGTCTTGTGAGACTTCTCCGTTTTCCGCAGCTGCCAGCTTGGCGATCTCGAAGAGAGCAGCTTGGTCTTTGATCCCGTAATTTCCGATGAGTCGAGAGACTTCCCACCCGCCTTTCTGCGCCGCCAACTTTGCTATCTCGATGCGCTTGGCTTCGTCCTTGATTCCATAATTTTCGATGTATTGGGAGACTCCTCCTCCTCTTGCCGCAGCTGCAAGCTTGGCGATCTCGAAGAGTGTGTCCGGGTTTGTGATCCCGTAATTTCCGATGAATTCAGAGACTTTCCACCCGCCTTTCTGCGCCGCCAACTTTGCTATCTCGATGCGCTTGGCTTCGTCCTCGATTCCATAATTTTTGATGAACTCAGAGATTCCATCCCCGCCTTTCAAAGCTGCCAGCTTAGCGATCTCGAAGAGTTTGCCTGGGTCTGTGATCCCGTAATTTCTGATGTGTCGGGAGACCTCCGCTCCATTTCGCACAGCCGCCAGCTTCGCTATCTCAAAGAGTTTACCTGGGTCTGTGATCCCGTAATTTCCGATGAATTCAGAGACCCATCCACCTTCTTTGATCGCCCGCTTGGCAATCTCAATGAGAGCGGCTTGGTTTGTGATGCCATAACTTCGAATATTCTTAGACACCTCGCCTGGATCGCGTTTAACATCCAGCTTGGCCCGTTCAAATGCTGCAGATTCAGTAGGCGTCATGTCCGACAACCTCGCCTCATCCACAGTGCCGGTCGATACGGGCGACGCGTCTTCGACGGGCTCTTCTCTCATGAGGCGCGCGATCTGCTCTTCCGAAAGCTTTAACCGATTGAAGAGAACACGATGTTCTTCCGGAGTTAATTTACGATAACTCGCTGCTGCAGCGGCTCCACCGCCAAGTGCTCCCTTAGCCAACGCAACAATACGTCCATCTACGTTGTATAAACCAGTAGTTGTCGGGCTACGACAAAACTTCTCCCAACCCTCCGGATAAGGTGTTGCACTTCCATCAATAACCATGAAGACCGAGGAATATCATAATCTAAGTTTATGTTATAGTTCGAACGCCCCTAGTTTATGATTTCCTTACTTCTTACCAGCGCCCTTTTGCTCTCCCCTCCTGAACGGGCGGCGCTCTATAAAGCCATCGATCCCTACAACGTCAACCAGCTCTGCGCCTACCATGAGCTCTTTGCCGATACAGCCGAAGGCCAGCAGGCGCTGCAGCGCGCCATGACCCTACTGGGCGGACAGATCGGCCAATCCTCCTTTAACTCTGGCGATCTTCATGAGCTCGTCGAGTTCGTCGCCTTTCGCAAAGGGTCGGGCGCCTCTTTGGATGAGAGCACACTACAGTGGGTGGAGAAGCTGGGCGCGCGTCTGGGCAACCGCACGCTGAAAGGACGATCCGTCACTACTCTTGAAGAGGTTGTTGCTTTAGAGCCTCACGAGGTCGACATCGGCCGCGCGACGGCGATTGCACAAGGCGATGGCAAAATCCGCGAACTGGAAGCAACGCTCGACCTTCTCGCTCTGCGCGCTTTAGCCAAACTGCAGCCCTATGGGGGGCTAAACGCCTCGGATCAGCGCAAGATCAATGCGATCAACGAGGTGCTCTACTTCGAGCTGAGTCTGCGCTACCCTCCCTTGAGCGATAAGGAGAAGTATGGCTACTCCTCCGTCTCGCAAATTCTCGACAGCAGAAAGGGGATTTGCATGGGCACCTCTCTGCTTTATCTGTGCATTGGGCAACGCCTCAACCTCGAACTTGAAGCCGTCACGCCGCCCGGCCACATCTACGTCCGCACGAAGGAAATCAACATCGAAACCACGGCGCGCGGGATCAATGTCGCGGGTCGCAACTACGAGAGCATCCATACCAAGGGGCTCAAAGTACGCACACGCAAAGAGGCGCTCGGCTGTCTCTTTGGCAACCAAGCCTTTGAGCTTGTCCGCGACGCGCGCTTCGAAGAGGCTGCCGCACAGCTGGAAAAGGCAGTGCTCTTTATGCCCGACGACGAGGTGATGCTCCAAATGCTGGGTCTGTGCCGCATTCTCTCCGGACAGGAGGGCAAATCAAAGATCGAACAATCTCTTGCTCTTCCCACCGATGTCGAGATCGACCACCTTACTGTTGGCGAAGACTACCTACGGGGCAATGTGGACAAGGAGGCCATCAAAGCCTACCTCCTCCCCTACGAGCCGAAAAAGAGTGCGCTGCTGCAAAAACGCGCCGCGATGACCAAAGCCCTCAAGCGCTGCCCTCGCTTCCGCGACGGCTGGCTCCAACTCGCCGAAATCAACCACGGCCTCAACCGCCCCCAAGAGGCCACCGACGCCCTCCTGCGCTACCACGCCCTCGATGCAGGCTCTGTGATGGTCGAATGCTCCCTCGCCGAACTTCTCATCGACCGCCTCCAATACTCCGCCGCCCGCACCCACCTCCTGCGCGCTCAAGAAATCCTTCAACAAGCAGGCGTACACAAAAGCCGTCAGTGGCACATGCTCTGGACCCAGCTGCAGTCGTACGACTCATCTCCCACAGAAAAATCGTATGGATCATAAATTTACGGAAAGCGTGCTGCATGCGCTGCAAAGAAGCGTACAGCTGGCGCAAGAAAACAAATACACCGAAGTCAGTCCAAATGCACTGCTGTTTGCCTTTCTGGAGGATCCGGAGGGGTACTTCGCCTCCTTTTTTGCAAGCCACAAATTGGATGTGGCAAAGTTGGTGCAGGAGCTAAAAGGAGCGCTGGATAAGCAGGCGCGCTTTGCCGATGGTGGACAGCCTGCGCTTTCGCCCCGCTTGCAGCAGATCATCAATAACGCTTTGGCTAAGGCGAAGAGCTGGGGAGATACCTATACCGCTTCAGATCACTTTCTGGCAGCCTTTTGGGAGAGTGCGGAAGAGCCCCTTGCATCCTTTAAAAAGGGTGTTACAATCGATGCTGAAAAGCAGATCAAAGAGATACGAGGAGGCGAGAAAATGGAATCGGAGAATGCAGAAGCTGGCCTGAATGCCTTAAAGAAATATTGCCGCAATTTGACGGAGGCGGCACGCGAGGGCAAACTCGATCCCGTGATCGGCCGCGATGAGGAGATTCAGCGCACAATTCAGGTCTTAAGTCGCAGGACGAAGAACAATCCCTTATTGATCGGCGAGCCAGGTGTAGGAAAGACAGCGATTGCCGAGGGGCTGGCAGGACGCATTATTGCAGGCGATGTGCCGGAGTCGCTGAAAGGCAAACAGCTTTATGCACTCGATATGGGGGCGTTGATTGCCGGTACGAAGTACCGCGGCGAATTCGAAGAGCGGTTGAAGGGCATTCTCAAAGAGGTGGAGAAGGGCGAAGGGCAGATCATTCTTTTCATCGACGAGGTGCACACACTGATCGGCGCAGGCGGCGGCGACGGGGCGATGGATGCGGCCAATCTGCTCAAACCAGCGCTGGCACGCGGCACGCTGCACTGTATTGGCGCGACAACGCTGAATGAATACCAGAAACACATCGAAAAAGATCCCGCTCTCGAGCGCCGCTTCCAGCCCGTGTTGGTCAAAGAGCCGACTCCGGAGGATGCCATTGCTATTTTGCGCGGTTTGAGGGAACGCTATGAAAACTTCCACGGTGTGCGCATTACCGAAGATGCATTGACCGCCGCTGTGATGCTGTCGCACCGCTACATCTCCGACCGCTTTCTGCCCGATAAGGCCATTGACCTGATCGACGAGGCAGCAAGCCTTATCCGCATGCAGATGGGCTCCCGTCCTTTGGTGGTGGATCGCAAAGAGCGCGAGCTGTCCAGCCTTCTTGTGAAGCAAGAGGGGCTCAAACGGGAGGAGAACAGCAAGCCCGAACTCGAAAAGTTGGCCAAAGAGATCGCCCACGTGCGCGAGGAGCTCTCCGTCCTCAAGTCTCGTTGGGAAGAGGAAAAGAAGGCTTTGGTTGTCGTCAAAGAGAAGAAGACCGAGCTGGAAAAGTTAAAAACTCAAGAGGCGGAAGCCGAGCGCATGTCCGACTACAACAAGGTCGCTGAGATCCGCTACAGCAAACTGCCCAAGCTGAAAGAGGAAATTGCCGGATTAGAAAAGGGACTTGCCTCCAAAGATGCGCGCATGCTGAAGGAGGAGGTCGACGAGCACCTCATTGCAGAGATTGTGTCGAAATGGACCGGTATTCCCGTCACCAAGATGCTGCAGGGCGAGGCGAAGAAATTGCTACACCTCGAGCAGACTTTGGAAAAACGAGTGGTGGGCCAAGATATGGCTGTAACGGCTGTTGCAGAGGCCATTCGCCGTTCGCGTGCAGGTCTGCAAGACCCTCATCGCCCCATTGGCGTCTTTCTCTTCCTCGGTCCCACAGGAGTTGGTAAGACCGAATTGGCTAAGGCGATCGCAGAGCAGCTCTTCAACCAAGAAGATGCCATTATCCGCCTCGACATGTCGGAGTATATGGAGAAACACTCTGTTTCACGTCTGATCGGCTCTCCTCCCGGCTATGTCGGCTACGACGAGGGAGGGCAGCTCACAGAGGCGCTGCGCCGACGCCCCTATTCTGTGGTTCTCCTCGACGAGGTGGAAAAGGCGCACTCCGATGTCTTCAATATTCTGCTGCAGATTTTCGATGATGGCCGCATCACCGACAGCAAGGGACGCGTGGTGAACTGCAAAAATGCGCTCTTCATCATGACCTCCAACCTCGGTTCAGCAGCTCTTCTCGAGCGTGCTGAAAAATCCAGCAAGACGCTGACAAAAGAAGAGATCTTGAAATTGGTCGATCCTGTTCTCAAGAGCCACTTTCGTCCGGAATTCCTCAACCGCATTGATGAGATCCTCCCCTTCCTGCCTCTTCAAGAAAGCGAGATGGAGAAAATCGTGGCGATTCAACTCGAGGGCGTCAAAAAACGACTCCACGATCGCGATATTCAGCTCCATTGGTCGAAAGAACTACTTGCTCATTTGGCAAAAGAGGGCTACGACGCCGCTTTTGGCGCGCGCCCCCTCAAACGTCTGATCCAGCAAACCATCGTCAATCCCCTTTCCAACGAAATTTTGGAAGGAAAGATCGGCGCGGGAAAAACTGTGAACCTCAAAGTGAGTGGTAAAGGCGAAATAGTTGTGAATTAAAAGATGATTCTTTACAGTCCCTTGTCGGATTATGAAGCTGATCTCTTTTTTCACACTTGCATCACTCTCACTGTATGCAACCTGGGAAGTCACGGTAGGCGCTCTCTACTTGCGCCCACAGTTTGATGACCCCTACTTTGCTTTGCAAGTGCCCGTCACCAACGTTGCTTCGGGTTCTCGCGTGGCCAACCGTTTTGGCAACGATGGGGGCTATTTTGCAGCGCTCAAAAAGTACTTTCCGTGCAACCGCTCTCTCGCTCTTTCTAGCAACTATTTCGAAGCGGGCCATACCGCCTCCGTCTCTGCAGGTGCCAACAACAACCTCTTTGCTACGAAGGGGGCTCCTTCGATGTTTGCCAATACGGTTTCCAGCGCCGTCTCGAACATCAAGCTCGGCTACATCGACGCGAGCCTGCTCTTTTCCCAAGGACTGCAACCTTGCACGTGGCTTCGCAGCGATTTCCTCATTGGGCTGAAATTAGCCCGCTTCGATTTCCATGAACACGACGCCTACACCAACCTCGCCGGTGCCATGCAGTACACTGTCGACTACTATTCCCAAGCCATCGGCGGCGGCCTCGCCTTTGGCCTTGCGGCAACAGCCGACCTTTACCGCGAATGCGATTACGCCCTTGACCTGATCGCCAACACTCAGCTCGCCCCCCTGTTTGGCACGATGAGAGCGGCGAGTTTTTCGCTCAACTCCACCACAGGCGCCTCTTCCGTTACGGCGATCAATACACCACAGCTGCGCCTTCTTCCCCTTTGGGAAACCAACCTTCTACTCAGCTACAAGCTGCGCTCTACCTGTTCTTGCATCACTTTGGATGTGGGCTACAAGCTGCTCTACTTAAGCCGTTATTTTGATCGCATCAATTTCTACGGGCCCACGGCTAACGGTGCGGGTAGCGGCGTCTCTAGCGATGACTACGGCGACGTCCTTTTACAAGGCCCCTTCGCTACGCTGGGTTATATCTTCTAACAAGAGCGTGCGCTGTTTCCCTTGGAATGGTGTGAATACCGCCCCAAAGCATAAACGTATATGAGCCTTGCGCAGCCGCCAAACTCTGCGATGCCTGGCGTGCTGTCTCCTGAAACTCTGGATCCCCAGAGAAAATATAAACGTGCAGAACCATCAGCTCATATCCCCGGCTTTCATACAGCTGTAAACGCGCTAGTGCCTCATAAGCGGGCTTGAGCACAAGCAATTCGATGGCTGCGCAACCGCAGAATGTTTTAAAACTCGCGTTGCGCAAAAGATCGATGCCGGGAATGGGTACCCACCAACTCACAATGTACGCCACCAAAGCCCATTGCATAACCTCCCTAACCCGCTCCGCTGTCTGACTCAGTCTAGCGGGCTCGCGCAAAAAGAGAGCCTCGTAACCTGTCAACAAACGGCTGACCGCCCCGTCAAGTGCAAATGCCATACTTCTTCCACTTACTGCTGACTAATTCCTCTGTTGCTCGATCACACTCTACCGTGCCGGGATACGAGGGCTTCATGCGAGCATCAATCACAATCGGTGCCTCGAAGGAGATGTGGTTAAAGTGCACACTTTTTCTCGCATGAATATCTCCGGCGGGATCAAACCGCGTAAAGACGGTCCACAAAAAAGCCTCTTGTGAGGCAAGCGCTTCTTGGATCGAGTCCACCACTACCACCAGCGGCCACTGTTTGAGCTCTTCGAAATTCTGCGGCATCTCCTGTATCACCAGGCAGCCCGGGCAGAAGGGTTTGGCATGCAAAGAACCCTCGTAGGCTGCGGGCAGTGCTCGTGGCTCGCTCATGCCCAGCAGTACAGCACGTGAGCCCTTGTTGAGCGCAGGACCGGTGTAGTCTAGCGTATCCATCGACAGGTTAGCGAAGATGTAGAGATCCTTTTTCGGATCAAAGCGCTCCAACACGGCGGTCAACGTCTGTCGAAAATTCTGTAAGTCGACAGGCTGATCGGTCACCAGCAAAAACTTGGTCAACGCCAGCTGTCCCTCTCCCAGAATACGGAAAGCCGCCCCCATCGCTTCGCGCCAGTAGCGCTCTTGTACGCGCGCAGCGCCCAGCGAATGAAATCCCGTCTCCCCATAGCTCCAAAAGTCGAGCACGCTGGGCATCGTCAAACAAAGCAGCGGCTTAAGGAGCGTTTGCAAATAGTTACCGAGGAAATAGTCCTCTTGGCGCGGCTTGCCAACCACTGTTGCCGGAAAGATCGCCCCTTCGCGCGCCCAAATCTGTTCGCAGTGAAAAACGGGAAACTCATGCGCTAAACTGTAATACCCAAAATGGTCTCCAAAGGGCCCTTCCAGGCGACGCTCTTTTGGTTTGGCCACACCATGCAGAATAAACTCTACATCGACCGGCAACCGGTGTGCCCCCACCTGCGTCAAGGGCAGCTTCTTCTCGAGCAAAAGAGAGGCAAAGAGCAACTCCGGTACATTCTCCGGCAGTGGCGCAATCGCCGATAAAATCAGCTCTGGAGGTCCTCCCAGTAGGATCGACACGGGAAGCGGCCGGTTTTCTGCTTCCGCAGCGTGGTAATGAAACCCTCCGCCCTTGGCAATCTGGAAATGTAGTCCCGTTGTTCTGCCATCATAGCGTTGAATGCGGTAGACCCCCAAATTGCCCGACTCCCCTTCCGTATAGACCAAAGGCCAGGTCAAAAAGCGGCCCCCATCTTCCGGCCAAGAGGTCGTAAAGGGCAACTCATCCAAGCTTTTCAGAGGGGTAAAGGGCGAGCGCGCGGAGGTAAATCCCGCCTTACAAAGGGAAGCGATTGTGCTGCGCTTCTTCCACAATGTCTTGAGATCAAGCGAGCCCTTCAGCAGGTCAACAATGCGGTCCAGCCGCTTGAGTCCGCCAAAGGCGAGCTCCACGCGTTTTTCCGTGCCAAACAAGTTGGTGACGACAGGAAACGATGAACCTTTGACTTTCGTAAAGAGAAGGGCTGGGCCGCCGCGCGCAATCACCCGGCGGTGTACCTCGGCCAACTCAAGGTGAGGATCCACCTCTTCGTGGATGACCGTCAATTCGCCCTCAGCTGCAAGCTGTGAGACGAACCCTTGCAATGACCGGCTCAATTTAGATCTTTTGGCCTTGCGCCCGGAGATCTTTTACCACAGAGGACAAACCACGCTTCTCAATGGTGCGCATTGCAGCCATGGAAAGGCGGAGGGAGATGAAGCGATTTTCTTCTGCAAACCAGTAGCGCTTGCGCATCAAGTTGGGAAGAAAGCGACGCTTGGTCACGCCGGTAATTTTAATACCAATACCCTTCTTCTTTTTGGCAATACCACGGGTAGTGTAGGTTCTTCCACACTGGGGCTTACGACCTGTCACTTGGCATTCTTTTGTCATGATTGGCATCCTTCGAAAAACTGCCGGCCATTTTATCATAGCCCCCCAAAAGGAGCAAATGAAACGTCTTATCCCTCTCCTCCTCCTCGTTCTTGCCCTCTTTCTCGGCTGGCATCTTCTCCACCCCCGACTGCCCTCCACCGACCGCCCCATCTGCTTCTGGTCCAACCAAACCGGCGACGACCTACGCTCTGTCCTCCACGAATCCCTCTCGAGCGCAAAGGCCTCCGCCTTTATCTCCATCTATACCTTCACGGATAAACGGCTCATTAAGGCGCTGCAGACCGTCCCCCAAGTTCGCCTTCACGCCGACAAAACCTGCAACTTAGGCCCCCTCTTTCCTCAGATCAAATATGATGACCGCTCCGGTCTTATGCACCGCAAAATCGCCGTCATTGACGACCGGCTCTGCCTGGTCGGCTCCGCTAACTTCACCCGTGAATCGCTCCAGCTCCATGACAACCTCATCGTCGGTTTTGATAGCCCCGAACTGGCCCTGGCTCTCCAAGAAGAGCGGGCGGGCCGCTTTCACCTCCACGACCAAGAAATCGAGCTCTTCTTTCTGCCCCGCGACAAGGCCGCCCTAGACCGCCTTCTCGGCCTTATCCAGGGCGCTCAAAAAAGCCTCAAAGTAGCCATGTTTCACTTCACTCACCCGCAGCTGCTCAAGGCCGTCTTAGGCGCCAAAGTGCATAAAGAGGTCGCCCTCGACCGCGCCTCGAAGAAAGCCATCCAGCTCTTTAAGAAGGCCCACATCCCTGTCTACACAAACAAAACCACCACACTCCATCACAAATTCGCCCTCATCGATGATGAGACCCTCGCCTTCGGCTCCGCCAACTGGACGCGCAACGGCCTGCAACGCAACCGCGAAATTGTGGTGATCCTCACGCCCCTCACAGAGCAGCAAAAATCGTTCTTTGCCGACCTCTGGTCACAGCTTGCTTGCCCAGCAAAAGCGATCTGATTCATATTGATGCCATGAAGATCGGACTGATTGGACACGGCAAGACGGGCAAAGAGGTGGAGCGCTATGCACTCGCTGCAGGTCACACTATTGTGGGCTTCTGGACTACTTCGCAGCGCGATGATCTCTCTCAAGCCGATGTCTGGATTGATTTTAGCTCACACCAATCGGTCATCGAACATGTGCAAGCAGCAGCTGACGCAAAAAAACCGATTGTGATCGGCACCACCGCGTGGGGCCGAGAAGAGAGTCTCATCAAAGAGATCGTTACCAAAGCGCAGATCGGCGCGATCTTCTCCCCCAACTTTGCCATCGGCGTGCACCTCTTTGTCAAAACAGTCGAAGCGCTAGCCAAAATGGCGGCGAAGTTGGACTTTGACCCCATGGTGCTCGAATGGCACCACCGCGAAAAAAAGGACAGCCCCTCCGGTACCGCTCTCGTTCTCAAAAACATCCTCGAAACCCTCTACTCCAAAACCGCCCATCTCACCTCCGAAAATGCCAAACTGCCCGCTGATGAGTTTCACGCCATCGGCATCCGCGGCGGCTTTGATCCCGGCACCTACACCGTCACCTTCGATTCTCCCAGCGAAACGATCGAACTCACCCACCGCGCCCGCTCTCGCGAGCCCTACGCCCGCGGCGCCCTCCTCGCTGCCGAATGGATTCGCAGCCGCACCGGCTTTTACACCATGGACGATTTGATATGAAAAAGCTTCAAGGCACCTTCACAGCCCTTGTTACCCCCTTTAAGGGCAAAAATAGCAACGCCATTGACTACGATGCGCTGCACATTCTCTTCAAGCAGCAGCTCAAAGCAAAGGTCGACGGCATCGTCATCTTGGGCACGACAGGTGAATCGCCCACCATTACTGATAAGGAACAGGAGAAGCTCATTCGTTTCTCTGTAGAGAAACTAGCAGGCAAATGCAAAGTCATTGTGGGAACCGGCGGCTACTGCACGCATGGCACGATTGATCGTACCAAGCGCGCAGAAGATCTCGGCGCCGATGCGGCCCTCATCGTCACGCCCTATTATAACAAGCCGACCAACGAGGGCATCTACCGCCACTTCAAGTCTGTGGATGATGCCGTTAACCTTCCCATCATCGTCTACAACATTGCCGGACGCACAGGACGCAATATCGACACCGACACGATGAAGCGCATTGCCGATCTCGATAACGTAAAGAGCATCAAAGAGGCCTCCGGCAGCATTGAGCAGATTATGGAGGTCATCGACGCCATCTCTTTACACCGCAAAGACTTCTCCATTTTAAGCGGCGATGACAACATCACCTTCCCCCTCATCTGCCTCGGCGGCCACGGCGTCATCTCTGTCCTCTCCAACCTCATCCCGATCGAAATCGTCGAACTGGTGAAGTTCGCCCTAGCAGGCGACCTGCCCAAAGCGCGCCAAATCCACTACCGCCTCCTCCACCTCTTCAAAGTCGCTTTCATCGAAACAAACCCCATTCCCATCAAAGAAGCTCTCAACATGACGGGAACCTCTGTGGGCAGCTACCGCCTCCCCTTGTGTGAAATGCGCAGCGACAACAAAGCCAAACTCAAAAGCGTCCTCCAGCAACTGGATCTCGTATGAAAATTCCCGTTGGCATCTTGGGAGCCACCGGCCTTGTTGGACAGCAGTACCTCCTGCGATTAGCCAACCACCCGCAGTTTGAAGTAGTCTATTTGGCGGCGTCGGAGCGCTCTGAGGGCAAAACCTATGCGGAGGCCGTGCAGGGACGCTGGCGTCAGAGCGAACCGATTCCGGAGAAACTGGCGAAGCAGATAGTAGAGCCACTCACAGCAACTCCCCAAGCGCAATTGCTTTTCTCCGCGCTCGATAATGGCTCTGCACGCGTGTTTGAGCCCCAATTTGCGGCACTAGGGTACGCTGTTTTCTCCAACGCCTCGTGGGGACGTACAGAAAGCGATGTGCCCGTGGTGATCCCAGAGGTCAATGCGCACCATTTAGATTGGTTGGTGCGGCAGAAACAAGAACGCGGATGGAAAGGTTTTCTCGTCGCCAAGCCCTGCTGCACAGTGCAGTCCTTTGTCATTCCACTAGCTGCACTGCACAAGAAGTGGCCCATTAAAAAAGTCTTCGTCACCTCCCTGCAGGCCCTTTCAGGAGCAGGTCTTTCCGGAGAAGCTCACGCGGACAACGTGATTCCCCACATCTCGGGAGAAGAGGAAAAGCTGGAAAACGAGCCGCGCAAAATTTTGGGCGCAGACTTGGTCATTTCTGCCCATTGCAACCGCGTGCCCGTCAGCGATGGTCATCTCACCTGCGTCAGCTTTGCCTTTCAAGAAGATCAACCCACCAAGGAAGAGATCCTCGATGCGTGGAAGAGCTTTCCTGCGCTCGATCTTCCTTCCGCACCGCGGCAAACGATTCACTACTTTTCGCAAGAAGACCGCCCACAACCACTCCAGGACCGTGATTTGGAAAATGGCATGGCGGCATCGGTGGGGCGTCTGCGCCCCTGCCCACTTCTTCATTGGCGTTTTGTTTCTCTCACTCATAACACAGCGCGCGGAGCCGCCGGTGGCGGCATTCTCTGCGCCGAACTTTTCGTGCAACAAGGACTTCTCTAATGGTCGCTCGCAATCCCCACATGGCCCAACTCTCGCGGGAATATCTCTTTCCCGAAGTACGCAAACGCAAAGAGGCCGCTTTAGCGCAGAGGCCGGATGCCAAGCTCATTTCGCTGAGCATCGGCGATGCAAGCGAGCCGATCAGCCCCTTTGCGTCCAAAGCCATGGCCAATCAATCGATCAGCCTCAGTACGGGAGATGGCTTTACCGGTTACGGGCCCGAACAAGGCATCGAAGATTTGCGTGGTGCTATTTGCATGCACTACTACAACGGGATTGTCGACCAAAACGAGATCTTCGTCTCCGATGGCGCCAAATGCGATATCGCACGCCTGCAGACTCTGTTTGGCGGTGACATCACGACTGCTGTGCAAGATCCGAGCTACCCTGTCTATGTGGACACAGCGCTCTTGATGGGACAAAAGGTCCTCAAGCTCCCCTGCACTCCCGAAAACGATTTCTTTCCCGATGTCAGCAATGCGCCCGACTTTGACCTTCTCTACTTTTGCAATCCCAATAACCCGACAGGAGCTGTGGCCACAAGATTCCAGCTCACTCAACTCGTACAAGAAGTGCGCCGCCGTAGCGCGATTCTGATTTTCGATGCCGCTTACGCCACCTTCATTCAAGATCCCGATCTTCCTAAAACCATTTTCGAAATTGATGGCGCGAAAGAATGCTGCATTGAGATTCAGTCCTTCTCGAAAATTGCCGGCTTTACTGGCGTACGGCTTGCTTGGACAGTGGTTCCCGAAGCATTGCGCTTTAGCGATGGCACCAGCGTCCACAGTGATTGGACGCGCATCATGACCACCTGCTTTAATGGAGCGAGCATCATCGCACAACACGGCGGACTCGCTGTTCTTACTCCCAAAGGCTGGCAAGAGGCGCAGGAGCTGTGCCGGTTTTATCTCCACAATGCGGCACTCTTGCGCAAAAGCTTTTCCGACTACGAGATCTATGGAGGCATTCACGCCCCCTACTTGTGGGTGCGCATCCCCTCCATGACCTCATGGCAGGCTTTCGATCACTTCTTAGAAGAATACGACATTGTCACAACGCCGGGCTCCGGTTTTGGCCCATCCGGAGAGGGCTTTTTGCGCCTGTCAGCCTTTGGCCACAGAAGCGTTATTGAAGAAGCTGTGAAAAGATTGGCTATTCCTCATCATCTTCATCGATCTCGATCTCGATGACCTCGTCATCAAACTCTTCATCGTCTTCGAGCTCTTCGTCATCGAAAACTTCGAAATCGTCATCATCACCAAATTCAGCATCAAACTCAGCATCTAAGTCGTCGGTCTCATCGCCTTCAACGTCCAGCCCTTTCACTTGCCAATGTTCAGGATTCAGATCTTTTTCCATGTACAACCTCTTCTAGCTCATTGTAGGAACGTTACCGAATTCAGAGCAACCTTGGAAATTCGCCAAAAAAGCTCGCCAAACAGTACACTTCTGACATGACCGCATATTCCATCGCCTTTTCCCTTTTTCTGATCTTAAATTCCATTGGAGCCATCCCCAGCGTTTGTGAGTTCCTTAAAGGACATTCACAAAAGAAACAGCGCTCTCTGCTAATTAAAGATTTAATTGCTGTTTTGGTTTTATTAATTGCATTTAGTTTCCTTGGCGAATACTTCTTTGAGTGGATTGATATTACCCAATCCACCATTCGGATGGCCGGTGGGCTGCTGCTGGGCATGGTAGCGATTAAACTGATCTTCCCCTCGCTCAAGAAATACGACATTGAGTGCCACCTTGATGAGCCTTTTATTGTTCCCATTGCCACTCCCCTCATTGCGGGGCCAGGCGCTTTAGCTGCAACGATGGTTTTTGCTCGCCAAGCCGCTGACGCCACCAGCATGGTCTACGGTGTTGTTGTCGCTTGGGCAGCAACGGCGCTCATTGTTTTCTTCGCCTTTGAACTGAAACGTCTCATTGGTGATAAGGGCATCATCGCCTTCCAACGCTTAATGGGCTTGATTTTAACGCTCGTTGCCGTGCAAATGTTCCTGACGGGACTGACAGAATTCGTACAACATAACTTTGGGCAATAAGCGATGCATTCTTTTGGGTTACTGCAAATTGCACTTACTCTCTTTCTGATCATGGATGCTTTTGGCAACGTGCCCTTTTACTTGGCCCTGCTCAAAGATTTTCCGGAGCGCCGCCGTCGCCGCATCATCTTGCGCGAGATGTTGATTGCTCTTGCCGTCATCTTTATCTTTGCCTACCTGGGCAACACCTTCCTGAATTTCATCCACGTCAATCCCGCCGCTGTTGGTATGACAGGCGGTCTGATCCTCTTCATCATCTCTCTGCAGTTGATCTTCCCCAAAAAAGCTGAAGAGCCCAAGCCAAAAGCCCTTCTCGAACCCTTTGTCGTTCCCCTCGCCGTTCCCTTAGTGGCCGGCCCAGGGATCTTGGGTTCCGTGATGGTCTATGCAGCGCAATTGAACAGCATGAACACCCTCAGCTTAGCGATTCTCCTCGCCTGGGTCCCCTCTCTTATTGTCCTGCTCTCCTCCACACTTTTGCAGCGCCTGCTGGGCAAGAACATTCTCATGGGCATCGAACGCCTCATGGGCTTCGTCATGACCCTCTTCGCCGTCAACCTCTTCCTCGATGGCCTCCGCTCCTACATTCAGAACTAGGCTAATCGTTGCCTATGATGGCACGGACTTTTTCGGGTGGCAGAAGACAAAAGAGGGCCCCTCTATTGAAGAATCTTTGGAGGTTGCCCTCGCTCATGTGCTCCAAGAGCCGGTCACTTTAGAAGCGGCCAGCCGCACCGATCGCGGCGTGCATGCTCGTGGGCAAGTAGTCTGCTTTACCGCCTCCAAAACAGCCTCTGCGCGTGCCATCAATAGTCAGCTGCCTCCTACCATCCGCGTTCTCGACTCGCTCCTCTGCCCCCTCGACTTCCACCCCACCCTCCACGTGCGCTCTAAAGAGTACCGCTACACCATCACCATGGGACCGGTACAGCCCGCCCATCAGCGACTCACCTCTTGGCACGTCCCCTACGAACTGGATCTGCCTCTCATGAAAAAGTGCTGCCAGGCCCTTATTGGCACGCGCGACTTTGCCGGTTTCTGCAACACCAAAGAAAACGAAAGCTACGACAGCACGATTCGGACCCTCTTTCATTTCGATCTCGAACCAATCGGGGTCCATCAGGTAGAATGGAGGGTCGTTGCCGACCACTTTCTCTACAAAATGGCACGGAATTTGGTGGGCACAACAACATGGATTGGATGCGGAAAACTGGGGACGGAGGCTCTTGCCGCAACAGATCGCACGCGTACGGGCGTTACTGCACCGGCATGTGGGCTGATCCTGCACCAAGTAAACTATGAATGACCGGAATCGCCCCTGCTTTTGCGGCAGCGGAAAAAAGTTTAAGCACTGCCACGGAAAAGAGTTCGACCACTATTGGCGCAACTGGCACATCCTGCTCAAAACGCCCGAGCAGATTGCCGGCATTCGCAAAGCGTGCCAAACTGCTGCCCACATCCTCGACGAAACCTGCAAGCGCGCCAAAGAGGGCGTCACCACAGACGAGCTCAACGACTTTGCCCACGACCTCCACCGCCAGCTGGGCGCTAAACCCGCCCCTCTTGGCTATGGAGATCCGCCCTACCCCAAAAGCATCTGTACCTCTCTCAATGATGTTGTCTGCCATGGCATACCCGACGCTACCCCCTTGCGCGATGGGGACATCCTCAATATCGATGTTACAGCGATTGTCGATGGGTACTATGGCGATTGCAGCCGCATGGTTTCGATTGGCAACATCTCTGCAGAAAAGGCGCTTGTAATCAAGGCCGCCCACGGCTCCTTGCTGGCCGCCATCGATATTCTACGCCCCGGCATTCCTCTCAATGCCATCGGCGAGGCGATCGAAGCCTATGCCATCCCCTTAGGCTGCTCGGTCGTTCACCAATTCGTCGGTCACGGTGTGGGAGTGCTCTTTCATGAAGAGCCGCAGATTTTCCACAACCGCAACCGTTGCACGACCCCTCTTGCCGCTGGTATGACCTTCACTATCGAGCCTATGATCAATGCAGGCCTTGCCGAAGCCCAAATCGACTCTCACGATCGTTGGACCGCCCGCACCATCGACGGCAAAGCTAGTGCTCAATGGGAACACACCATTCTCATCACGGAGACGGGACACGAAATCTTAACAATCGCATAAGCTCTTGTTAAAAAAAATAATGAGCCTATAGCATTCATTCCTATGCTAAAGCGCCTCTTTTTTCTCTCCCTCCTTTCGGCAGCGCTCGCCGCCGAGCCTACACTTCTTACGCAGCATGAGTCGGACGGCACGCATAAATTGCGTTTCGACGGCTTTGCGCCGGGGATGCGTTTTCGCCTTATCCAGCAAACGATGACGGGTGAAGAGGCCTACTTGGGCTGGGTTAAAGAAGATGACAGTGGTCAGCTCTGTTTTTGCGTTGATGGGCAAGAAATTCCTCTACACAAAGTCTCTTTTTCACCAACGGGATTCGCTTTCGGTGAAAAAGTGACCTATATCGCCATCGCCAAAGATCGCACTTATGAAATTGCCCATACCTTTGTGCCCCGCCCTCTTTCCGCCCAAAACTCCCTCGAAGAGCGCATCGAACTGCAGCAGCTGAATCCAAACGGTAAAGTATGGCAACTTAAAGGCAGCGGTTTTGACGCAGGGAAAAGCGTTATCTACGATGCTGTAACCACCACAGAGACCTTTGCCGGCACAGTTGTCACCGACGCATCAGGCTGTTTTGAAAAGCAGTTTGTACCAACCAACTCCACCCTTCCCTTTGGTTGGACACGGATCACGGTGGACTCTGGTCGTGGTAGCGCCTTCACGCTGAGCTACCCTTGGGGCGAAGAAGCGGTTGTGGAAGCCAGCAAAAAAGCCAAAGCACTCGAACGCCCCGCGAAACCTCTCCAATCACAACTCGTATCCGGCGAACACAAGCTTGTGATTCCCGTATTCAGTGATTCCATTGAAACCAGGGCTGCTCCTCAAAAACAGGCGACCGTGGCTCCGCAACCCAAAACAGCCGCTCCTTCCATCAGAGAAGCGTTGTCAGCTCGCCCACAAACCGCCTCACAGCAATCCTCTCCCCTTCTTGTTGCCGCTCCCCTTCCTCCTACTACCTTCACACCAGCCCCCAAAGGCTCTCCCGCACCCGACGCCACACGCCTTATCAGGCAAAGCGCGCATCAAGAATCCATGCGCTTACAACAAGAAAAGACCCGCCAAGACCTACTACGCTCACAGCAAGCAAGGGCACATCAAGCCCTACTACGCTTCCAACAAGCAAAGGCTCGCCAAGAACTGCTGCGCTCACAGCAAGCAAAGGCAGCGGCTCGTCAAAAACAAGCGCTTGCCCAAAAACAAGCCTCACAGCAACGCGCAAAGCCCATTCAAGCTTCTCAGCAATGGAAGATGATGGTTGCTGCACCCAAAGCAGCTGCCCCCGCACAAGCTCCTAAACCCAACCATCCAAGCGCTATCGATTTAGCTCTAAAGAGCGCCGCAAAAGAGCGTGCTCAAACTGCACGTCCTGCAGCTGCCCCCAAAGCAGCCGCCCCCGCACAAGCTCCTAGAGCAGTAGCTCCTGCACAAGCTCCTAAACCCAATCACCCAAGTGCTATCGACCTCGCATTGAAGAGCGCCGCAAAAGAGCGCACGCAAGCTGCGCGCCCTGCAGCTGCCCCCGCACAAACTCCTAAAGCAGCAGCTCCTGCACAAGCTCCTAAACCCAACCATCCAAGTGCTATCGACCTCGCATTGAAGAGCGCCGCAAAAGAGCGCACGCAAGCTGCGCGCCCTGCAGCTGCCCCCGCACAAACTCCTAAAGCAGCAGCTCCTGCACAAGCTCCTAAACCCAACCATCCAAGCGCTATCGACCTCGCATTAAAGAGCGCTGCAAAAGAGCGCACGCAAGCTGCACGCCCTGCAGCTGCCCCCAAAGCAGCCGCCCCCGCACAAGCTCCTAGAGCAGTAGCTCCCGCACAGGCTCCTAAACCCAACCAGCCAAGCGCTATCGACCTCGCATTGAAGAGCGCCGCAAAAGAGCGTGCTCAAGCTGCACGTCCTGCAGCTGCTCCTAAACCAGTTACCCCTGTCGCACAAGCCCCCAAAGCAGCCGCCCCCGCACAAGCTCCTAGAGCAGTAGCTCCCGCACAGGCTCCTAAACCCAACCAGCCAAGCGCTATCGACCTCGCATTGAAGAGCGCCGCAAAAGAGCGTGCTCAAGCTGCACGTCCTGCAGCTGCTCCTAAACCAGTTACCCCTGTCGCACAAGCCCCCAACAAAGCAGCCGCCCCCGCACAAGCTCCTAGAGCAGTAGCTCCTGCACAGGCTCCTAAACCCAACCATCCAAGTGCTATTGACCTCGCATTGAAGAGCGCCGCAAAAGAGCGTGCAGCGAAACCTGTTCAACAGGCGAAAGCGGCTCCGGTAGCTCCAAAAACTGTAGCAACTCCAGCTCCTAAGAAAGAACTTAACAGCGCTGTGGACTTGATCTTTGGTGATTCTGATAGCGCAGCCTTTGCCAAAGGCAGAGCACCTACTCCAGACAATGAACCAGTGGCCCGAAAAGTACAGACTGCGCCAGCTCCTAAAGTTGCGCCAACCTCCAAGGCTGCAGCAACTCCCAAAGCTGTACAAGCCCCTAAAGTTGTTCCACAATCCCCTAATGCTATCGACCTCGCATTAAAGAGCGCGGCCAACGAATCTAAAGCTTCCGGCAAAAAGGCGGCAAGACGGGCAGAGCCTACAAAAGCAGCTCCTCCTGCACTCATCGAAAGGAAGGCTGACGCGATAAGCGAAGCACAAGCCCAGGATATAGCCCGCAAGAAGGCCGTAGAGGCATTAAAGGCCGAAACGGCGGCACGCGTGGCCAAAGCGCGCGAACTGACAGGAAGAGCGCCGCCTGCACAAAAAGCAGATACCGGTGCTTCCCAAAAGGTTGTCGGTCCTAATGCCATTGATATCGCACTAGGCCGAGTCCCTACAGCAAAGCGCTAATCTAGTTCGTCTTCCGGTTCGGGTTCGAAGTCTACAAGGGTCTTCGAGCGCTTGCCTGCAAGCAATCGCACGATAGAGAGCGTCCAGGCAACGAGGATATAGCCCCAGGTGACGACGGCAAAGAGGATCGCGAAGTAGTTCAGCACGCCGTACAGCAGCCCTAAAGCGATCAGGACCGTAATAAAGACCAGGTTAAAGGAGCGCACGCGGATGTGGAGCGTTTTGACGCTGGGAAACTTCCAACGGCTGATCATGAAATAGCCGAGAACAGCTAAGACCGCGCCTAAAATGGCAGCGCGGGTGACGGGCTGCAGAGCAGGTAATTCATCAGAGGCGAGCAGAAGGTTGGCCGATACGGCCGCCAAGGCTGCTGCAGGGATAGGCAGGCCGGTGAAATTCTTCTTGTGCTCATGCATCAGCGCAGCACTCTCTTTGGCCTGGCTGTTTTTGACATTGAAGCGAACCAGACGAAGCACGCCGCAGACGGAAAAGAGCAGAGCCGCTGCAATCATGAAAAAAGAGAGGGTGGTGCCAGGGGCGGCCTTAATCGTGGTGATGACTAAAACAGCCGGAGCAACGCCAAAAGTGACGGCATCAGAGAGCGAATCAAACTGCACTCCAAACTCGCTCTCCGCATGAATAAAGCGCGCAATGGCACCGTCTAAAACGTCAGCAATAGCGCCCACAATGAGAAGAATGCTCAAGACGTAAATGAGGTGAAAATTCACGTCCACCGCGGTGGCCATCTTGAAGACCACAAAGAGCCCACAAGCGAGCGCAAAAGCAGTGACCAAATTTGGGATGAGAAAGACCTTACGCATAGAACCTCATTGTATCAAAAGTCCCTGTTTTTAAGGGGGTTGCATTTATTCTAGACGGAAAGCGGCAACACTATATATAGTGCCGAAACAGTGAAAAGACCTACAATAGGTTGTAGGCGAAATGTTAAGGAACCTTTTAAAAAAGGCGCGAAAGGGGTTTATGCTCAAAAGTCAAGAACGGAAATCATCAGGGGAAGCCATCACAGCGAAAGACTTCCAAATTCCTGCATCGATTGACACGAGCCAAATCACTGTTGTGAAGCGCTCAGGAGCCATTGTTCCTTTTCGCAAAGACCGCATTGCAAAGGCGCTTGAGTTGGCCTTTCGAGACACCAAAAAAGTGGGCCGTGAAGCTCCTTTAAGCAAAGAGCTCGAGACGATCATTCAAGACATCACGGCCCAAGTCTCTTTTGAGGCAGCCACGCATGCCGCCAAAAAGGCCATTCTGACCGTAGAGGGCATCCAAGACATCGTTGAGCTCAAGCTCATGCAAAATGGCCATCATGACATAGCGCGCGACTACATCATCTACCGCGACGACCACAAAAAGCTACGTGAAGACAGTCCCACCAACATCAAAGTACTGCGCAGTGACGGATCGACACTGGTGCGCTTCAATCCAATGAAGATCGCCTCCTCCCTGGAAGAGGCCTTTTCTCATGCGCACAAAGTGGATGGCCCTCTTTCCGAGGAGCTTTTAGAGCAGGTCAACCGTCTGACCAACCAGATCGTAGAGGCCACCTTAGAGCTGAACCACTCCGGCGCTCTCATCACTACGGAGATGATCGAGGACCTGATCGAGCAGCACCTCATGGAGGCGCGCCTCTTCCGCGTTGCGAAAAGCTTCATCCTCGCCCGCGTACAGGCTCCCTTGGAAGAGGAGAAAAAGAGCGTGGTCCGCGAACTGGTCGATCAGCTCAAAGCGCGTGCAGAGCACTTACGCTTCCGCCAGTTCCAAGCCGTTGACGACGCGGGCAAAACCGTCACTGTCTCGGAAGATGAGCTCTACGGCCGTCTGACGCACGCCTGCCTTGGGCTGGAAAGCACCACGCGCCCCGATATTCTTCTCGAAGAAGCTCTCGGCCAGTTCTACGAAGGCATCAAACTGCGCGAAATCGATCAATCCCTGATCTACGTCGCGCGCACCAAGATCGAGATTGAACCCAACTACTCCTTTGTTGCCGCCAATCTCTTGGCCGACCTGGTCTATCGAGAAGCGATCGGCGTAGCTGCCACCGACCCCAAGTTTGCACAAACACACACCGCCCAGTTCAAAGCCTATATCGAGCAGGGTATCCGCGTAGACCGTGTCGACCCTCGCCTGCGCGAATTTGACCTAGACAGTCTTGCTCGTGCCATGGTTCTCGAGCGCGATCGCCAGTTTGGCTACATTGGCCTCCAGACCCTTTACGACCGCTATTTCATCCACCACGAAGAGCGCCGTCTAGAAACGCCGCAATACTTCTGGATGCGCGTTGCCATGGGTCTTGCCCTCCTTGAAAAGGAGCGCGAAAAGCACGCCATCGCCTTCTACAACATCCTGTCGACCTTCCGCTTTGTCTCGAGCACTCCCACCCTCTTCAACGCCGGAACCTGCCACTCGCAGCTCTCCTCCTGCTACCTCTCCACCGTCATGGACGACCTGCACGGCATCTTCAAAATCGTTGCCGACGACGCCCAGCTCTCCAAATGGGCCGGCGGCATTGGCAATGACTGGACCAACGTTCGCGCCACCGGCGCCGCCATCAAAGGCACCAACGGCAAAAGCCAAGGCGTCATCCCCTTCCTTAAAGTCGCCAATGACACTGCCGTCGCGGTGAATCAGGGCGGAAAGAGAAAGGGGGCGATGTGTGCTTATTTGGAGACATGGCACCTCGATATTGAGGACTTCCTGGAATTGCGCAAGAACAGCGGGGATGAAAGGCGCCGTACGCATGACATGAATACGGCGAACTGGGTTCCCGATTTGTTCATGAAGCGCGTGGTGGACAATGGCCAGTGGACACTGTTTAGCCCCTCCGATGTGCCCGACCTCCACGATCTGTACGGCAAGAAGTTCGAGCAGCGCTATACCGAATATGAAAAGATGGTCGATGAGGGCAAACTGAAGCTCTACAAGAGAGTCGATGCCGTCGATTTGTGGCGCAAGATGCTCGGCATGCTCTTTGAAACCGGCCACCCCTGGATCACCTTTAAAGATCCATCGAACGTGCGTTCGCCGCAGGACCACACAGGCGTTGTGCACAGCTCCAACCTCTGCACGGAGATTTTGCTCAACACATCGAAGGATGAAACCGCAGTGTGCAACCTCGGTTCGGTCAACTTGGCTGTTCACACAACCAAGAACGGTCTGAACAAAGAGCTGCTGGCCGAAACGGTCAAGACCGCGATCCGCATGTTGGACAACGTCATCGATGTGAACTTCTACCCTATTGTAGAGGCACAAAACGCCAACTTGCGCCACAGACCTATCGGCCTGGGCATTATGGCGTTTCAGGATGCCCTCTATCTGCAAAACTTCCCCTATGCGAGCCATGAAGCGGTGCGCTTTGCCGACGAAAGCATGGAGCTCATCTCCTACAATGCGATTTTGGGCTCTGCCGAGTTGGCGAAAGAGCGCGGCCCCTACCCCTCCTACAAGGGCTCTAAGTGGGATCGCGGCCTTTTGCCCATCGATACCGTTGACTTGCTGCGCCAAGAGCGAGGCGGCAATGTGGAGATGGATACTTCGGCGAAGCTGGATTGGAAACCGGTGCGCGACGCCATCAAAAAGTGGGGCATGAGAAACAGCAACACGATGGCGATTGCTCCCACAGCCACCATTGCCAACATCACTAACGTGACGCAGTCCATCGAACCGGCGTACAAGAACCTCTTCGCCAAATCCAACCTCTCCGGCGAGTTCACCACGATCAACTCCTTCTTGGTGGATGCACTGAAAGCAGAAAAGCTTTGGGATGCCGAGATGATCGATGACCTCAAGTACTTCGATGGCTCGATTCAAGAGATCCCCCGCGTTCCCGATCACATTAAGGCGTTGTTTGTCACCGCTTTTGAGATCGAACCGGAATGGATTATTGAGTGCGCCAGCCGCCGTCAGAAGTGGATCGACATGGGTCAATCGCTCAACCTCTACATGCAAGAACCCAGCGGCAAAAAATTACACAACATGTATGTATTGGCTTGGACAAAAGGTCTGAAGACAACGTACTATCTTCGCTCCCTTGGTGCTACGCAGATTGAAAAGTCCACAACGGACATCAACAAGCGCGGCCTGCAACCGAGATGGATGAAGAGTAAATCAGCATCCTCTGACATCGTCGTAGAACGAGGCCAGGCGTGCACACTAGGTGAAAATTGCGAGAGTTGCCAATAAGGACATGTCATGTTGACGTTTGAAGAAGAAGAGATTGAAGCAAAAAAAGCGGAAGGATCGGAGCTGCGCGTGAAGGCGCACGACAAGCGCCTGATCAACTGCAACCAAGTGGATGTCAACCAGCTCATGCCCCTTAAGTACCATTGGGCTTGGGAGCACTACCTCAACGGCTGTGCAAACCACTGGATGCCCACAGAGGTATCCATGGGCAAGGATATCGAGACATGGAAATCCAACAAGCTGTCGGCCGATGAGCGCCATGTGATCATGCGCAACCTAGGCTTCTTCAGCACGGCGGAGAGCCTGGTCGGCAACAACATCACCCTGGCGATCTTCAAACACGTCACCAACCCCGAGGCGCGCCAATACCTCCTGCGCCAAGCATTCGAAGAGGCCATCCACACCCACACCTTCCACTACATTGTGGAGTCACTGGGTCTCGACGAGGGCGAAATCTTCAACATGTACAATGAAATTCCCGTCATCCGCGCCAAGGATGACTTCCAGATGCAGTTGACTTCTTCCATTCTCGACCCCCACTTCACCACAACCACCTTCGAAGGCTCCCAAAAGTTCCTCGAGAACCTGATCGGCTACTACCTGATCATGGAAGGCATCTTCTTTTACAGCGGATTTGTGATGATCCTCTCCTTCCACCGCCAAAACAAGATGTCGGGCATCGGCGAGCAGTTCCAATACATCCTGCGCGACGAAACCACCCACCTCAACTTCGGCATTGATCTCATCAACGGCATCAAGCAAGAAAACCCCAACCTCTGGACTCCTGAGTTTCAGCAGCGCATCATCGACCTAGTCAAAGAAGCGGTCGAGCTAGAAGTGCGCTATGCCGAAGAGTGCCTGCCCCGCGGCCTACTCGGCCTCACCTCTAAGATGTTCCGCGAATACGTGCAGTACATCACCGACCGTCGCCTTGAACGCATCGGCCTCAAACCCCTCTTCGTCGGCGCCACCAACCCCTTCCCCTGGATGAGCGAAACCATCGACTTGCCCAAAGAGAAGAACTTCTTCGAAACCCGCGTTACCGAATACCAATCCGCCGGCAACTTGAAGTGGTAAAAATCTACAAACACCTTGCAAATCAGAGACACTGTCTTTAATCTGCAAGGTGTATTTTTGTAAGCCGTTCATTAGTAGCAAGATAAGACAGCTAACGTCCCCCTCCCTTTAGCCAGTTATCACTTATTTTTGTATAATGGGCTGCATGCCTTACATTAGCATTTTTAAGGGCCCTTACGCCTATCAGTTCGCCGAAACCGCTAAAAAACCAAAAAAACATGGCTGTGCTTTTACCACGCTATCGCAACTCGCACAGGCTGCGGAATCGGGAAAGCCTTGCGTGGGCAAAACGATTCAAGCAGTCGCCAAACAAGTATTTGATGGATATGAAGCGCGTTACACCCATCTATCAGAGCGAGAGAAATTTTGGCACAAGGTTGGCGCGTTTTTCCACTTTGTGCACAGCTATGCCAAAGTTAGACGGGCATACGAGACAGTTCTTCAATCGTTCCAGCCAGAAAACCGCATTCGAGCGTTACTGAAAGCTCTAGTGATTCAGGGCGAAATTCAGCCCTTAATCCTGGGTGAATTGGTGCGCGTTTTAGAGGAAATGCCTCCCGGCTATGTAGCATCTGAAGGCTTGATCCGCACGCTTGATAACTGTCTACAGCTAATGCCCCTGATGAAGCCCTTCTCTGCTAATCTAGAAGTCCTGTATGCTTCAGTGGCTCGGCTATGTCACCGCTTTATCTTCCCAACAAGAGAGCCTAATATCGATCGAGTCGCACGAAAGCTAGAACATCCTTATAGCGACTTACGGCCGACTTTCGAAGAGCTCTCGTCATGGAATGAAGCAACCGCGTGGGAAAGTCTCAGAGCACAAAAAAGCAGATCGCCACAGTATGCTTATTTTACCGATCTCGAGAGAGCAATTAGGAATGTTGCCTGTACGATCGGATGTGCGGAAAGCTCGATTGCCCGAGCCAGAGATGACCTTGACTTTAACTTTCCTGAGTTTGACACCGAGATTCTACGAAGGGCGCAAAGTGCTCTAGACTGTCTTAACAGCGGAAAACTCTGTAGATGGCGCCCGCTATATCGCATGACAGCGGATTTTGGCCTCTACTTCCCTCTCAACGCTGCTGCAGAAAGCAAACTCCTTGAAGTCGTCAACAAAGCAAAAGAGTTTTATGATGCAGATCCCAGAAACGATCTCGCTGTGCATAATTTGAACTGCGCTATTCAAATCTTGATCCAATACAAACAACGAACAACACCCCGTATCCAACACTCTGCCTGGGATCCGTTACTCAAGTGTCTATTATTTTTGTATCCCGAAAAAAACGAAGCTCCAACAGCAACGGCCTTCGAGAATTATTTCTACGCACGGCTCTTGTTTAGCCAAAAAAACGTGCCTTATTACAAAAATATTTTTTCTTCCGTTATGGAGCGTCTGCCCTTTAGTCCATGGCTTGAGGAGAGCTTTGATGTCCATCAAAAGACTTACAAAAAAGCGAATGGCGGCAAACGGGATTGCGGCGCTGATGAGTGGTGGAATAGTGTTCGACCTGATCGTCCTAAAGGAGAAGGTGCAGGCGCAGCTTCTCCCCATGCAGAAGACCGCGGCTCCGGCGGGGCCGCCGCAGGTGCGGGTACAGCTCCTCCTCGCGCGGAAGGCCATGGCTCCGGCGGTGCTGCTGCAGGTGCTGGCGCTCGCAGACCTCGAGTAGAAGAAAGAGAGCCCACAGACGCCACGATGAAGCGCCCTACGAACTTTACCGACGAAGTGGCAACTCTTGATCGACTCTTAGAAGAGGCCAGGGGCGCCACATTCGAAGATACGCTCGATATCATACTGAGGGCTGCTGTTAGCGACTGGACAAAAGCATACGTTCTTGCATTCGACAAAGACGAACGCGGCGCTGACATACCCAGCCCTGCGGCCTTCCGGCGCGCCTGTGTATGCAAGTTTCGTGCTTTGCACCCCGATAAGTGGGCAGGTAGCCTCCCTTACGCTGATGACGATCCCCGAATCCGCGCATTTCGCTTTCTGGATCGGTGCAGAAAGCTGCTATAAACCTGGGTTTCGGGCTATAAGTCTCATGTATGACAGCAGCGGACCCACAGTCCTATTACCACCTCGACTACGATGCCAGTAAGAACCTCTGCTCCGTTGTGCCAACATCGGACAAGCCACAAGAGCGCGACTCTGCGCTCCATACTCTGGCCCAGTTGGCAGAGCTGACTGATGCAGGAGCAGTGCTGCACGGGGCGGATTTCGCAGCTGTCGCAAAGAGCGTGTTTGAGGGGTACGAAGCGCGCTATAAAAGCCTATCGCCACTGGAGCGCTTATGGCACCAGCTGGGTGTGCTTTTCGGGCGAGTCTCCAGCCGCGGTAAGGTGCATGCTGCGTACCAAAAAGTGTTGGAGGGTCTGCGGCCCGAGAATCGAATACCCGCTATGCTTCGCGCTGCCACGACCCGTCCCCAGCCCGAACACCACGCCCGCTTGATTGAAGGACTGAAGGCCTGCCATTCCTACCTCGTTCGGCTGCCCACGGCAGAAGCCGCCCGCTTCGTAGAACAACTGGACGACTGCAGACACCGTCTCGTTCAACAAAATCCAGACAAACCAGCCTCCGATTTGGAAAAAGCCATCACAGATCTCTGCCACACCATCATCTTTGGCAAGGGCAGTGACGCCATCAACAAAGCAAAAGATTGCCTCTTAGCCAGAGCTCCCAGCGACACCCTAGCTCATTGCTCCGACAAGAGCCGCACAGTAGCCATGGGCATCCTCGATGAAAAATTCATCCGCTGGCCCTCACTGGAGTATCTGGAAAAGCTCACTGAGTATGTAGATCGCTAACCTGAGTTTTGAGTTGACCTCCTTGAAATTCGGCGGTATGGCGAGACAGATTTGACAGTTTTGCCCGAAAGTAATGGCCCTAATGCCCATTGCTAAGGGCAAAAAGGCCAAAGATGCTCGTCAGATCGCCCGAAGTTCAAGGAGATCAACCCAAAACTCAGGTTAACTATTCAATCCAGACGAGGGAGCCTTCCGGGACCTTCTCGAAGAGGGAGAGAATGGCGGGGGTGCTCATGCGGATGCAACCATGGGAAGCGGCGCTGCCAAGACGCTCTTCGTGATTGGTGGCGTGGATGTAGATGTAACGGTCGTGACTATCCACAGCGCCGCCCTTATTCAGGCCCGGTTCGAGACCCTCCAACCAGAGGATGCGCGTTAAGACAAGGTCTTTGCGACGGTATTTGCGTTGGTGCTTCCACAGACCCTTCGGCGCACGGCCTTGAAAAATCGTGTAGGGAAGGGCACCCTGACCAATCTTTTGTGCGACACGATGCAGCCCCTGCGGCGTCTTGCTGCTACCCGTTTGCTGCCCCATTCCCTTCTCCGCAGTGGAAATCTCCCAGGTAGTCACCGCCTTCCCTTTAGAGACCAAGGTCATCGTCTGATCTTTGGAGGAAACAAGGAGGATTTGGGGGGTAGGCAGTTGATTTAACTCCTTAAGCTTCAATAGGAAACGATCTGGAAGGTCGGAGCCGAAAAGGCCCCCAACAAGGGCGAAAAAAACAAAGAGCCATCTTTTCATTTGCAGGTGTTATAATCTCCGCGGTTTGCATTTTAGGAAAGACAAAGACTATGTTCCAAGAGACTCAAAAACGACGAATCGATGAGTTGCAGGCAACCTTAGTAGAGCTGGTTCACCCAGCCACCGGCGCGCAGGTGATGCATCTGGCCACCGAAGATGAGGAAAACCTTTTTGCCGTCTGCTTTAAAACACTGCCCTCCTCTTCCAACGGCGTTCCGCATGTCTTGGAACATACGGTGCTCTGCGGATCGAAGAAATTTCCGGTAAAAGACCCCTTCTTCTCGATGGCGCGCAGAAGTTTGGCCACCTACATGAATGCGCTGACCGGCTCCGACTTCACCATCTACCCGGCCGCCTCCGAAAACAAGAAGGACTTCTACAATCTCTTCTCCGTCTACCTCGACTCGCTCTTCCACCCCCTGCTCCGCGCCGAAAGCTTCCAGCAAGAACGCGGCATCGTCTACAACGAAATGAAGGGCGCCTTATCAACAATGGACGCGCGCATGTGGAAGGCGATGATGCGCCATCTCTTTCCCACCAATGGCTACGGCTTCAACTCGGGCGGCGATCCAGAAGAGGTGGCCACATTGACTCATGAGCAGCTGCTTCAATTCTGGAAAGAGCACTACCACCCCAGCCGCGCTCTCTTCTTCTTTTATGGCAACATCCCCTTGGAAGAGCATCTGCAATTTCTCGAAGAGCAGCTTTTGCGACACGCTGAAAAGATCCCGCCCGCTCCCCTTGCTCCATTGCAGCCTCCACTGCCCGAGCCCACCCGGGCACAAGAGCGCTATCCCATCGGGGCCGATGAAGATGCCTCCAGCCGCTACGCTCTAATTCTGGGTTGGCTGACCTCTCCTTTGAGCGAGCCCACTTCCTGGCTGGCGCTGCAGCTGCTCGATGTGCTTCTCTTTGCCACCGACGCCTCCCCTTTCAAAAAGCGCATGTTAGAAAGCGGCCTTGTTGCACAAGTGGAATGCGCGATTGATCCCGAAATTGCGCAAATGCCCTTCACCATCGTTCTCAAGGGCATTGAGGAGAAAAACCTGCTCCTTGCAGAGCAGAAAGCCCGTGCCATCCTCGAAGAGATTGTCAAAGAGGGCTTTGCCGAAGAAAAAATTGAAGCGGCTCTTCACCAATTAGAACTCTCGCGCAGTGAAATCACCGGCGGCTCCTACCCTTTTGGCCTCTCCCTCTGCTTCCGCTCCGCTTTGCTCAAGATGCACGGCCTGGATCCTAAAATCGGATTGGGCTTTCACGAACTCATCGACGCTTTGCGAAGTCATTTAAAAGACGCCTCGTTCCTTACTGCGCAGCTACAGACGTGGCTCATCGACAACCCCTCGCGCGTCTGCTTGCAGATGATTCCCGATGCGGGCCTTCACGACGATGAAGAGAGCACCGATCCAGAAAAAGAAACGACCGAAAGCAGCGACAATAGCGACTGCCTTCCCAAGATTGCCTTAAGCGATGTAAATCCCCATGGCAAAGATCTCTTTTTAGCCCCCGCTCCTTTGCGCGTACACGAGTGCTTCACCAATGGCCTGCTCTACTTGTGTCTCTCTTCCCCTCTGCCCGCATTGACGGCAAAAGAGCTCGTGCTCGCCAAATGGATCGCTCAAACCATCGGCGAAGTGGGTACGAAAACGCTCACCTTCAACCAGGTGCTCGATCAGCAGATGCTGTTTACAGGGGGCATCTCCGCGGAGATCTCACTCTTCATTCAAGCAAACGATCCTCAAACCTTCTACCCTCGCCTGCTGATCCGCACCAAGGGGCTCACACGCAATCGCGACGCTTTATTGAAGCTGTTTGAAGAAGTTGCACTCACCACGCGCTACTTCGAGCCCGACCGACTCTCGCAGCTGCTGCGCCAACAGCTCTCCTCTTTAGAAAACAACTTGGTCAACAATGCCATGCGCTATGCCGTTGCAGCTTCTTGCGCCCCTTTAAGCCCTCCCCTCGCCATGAGCTGGCAGCTGAGCGGTCTGCCCTGGATCGAAGAGGTGCGCACCATGATTGCCACTCCTATCGACCAATTGATGAAGGACCTCAACGCCGTGTGCGAAAAATTGCTCGGATCTGCCTTCACGGAAGCGATTCTTTCTGCAGAGAAAACCGATTTCTTCGAAGGCCTTCTCCAACACTGCCACAATGTGCAGCAACCCTTTGTCGCTGATCTGCCCACTACGACAAGCGCCATCAACATTCCCGCTCCGGTATCCTACAACGCCTTTTCCATCCCCGCCGTGCCCTACACCCATCCTGCAGCGGCTCCTTGTGCGCTTGCTGCGCAGATCATGGAGCACCTCTTCCTCCATCCAGAGGTACGTGAAAAGGGGGGTGCCTACGGTGCCTCTGCCTCCGCACGCTCTCCTGCGGGCTGTTTTACCTTCAGCTCTTACCGCGACCCGCACGTCGATCGCACCAAACAGGCTTTCCTCAACGCCGCTCAGCGTACCGCCCAAGGCGACTTCTCGACCCAAGACATCGAAGAGGCGAAGTTGGCCATCATCCAAACCCTGGACACTCCCATTCCGCCCGGTGCCCGCGCAGAGAGCGCTTACGCCTGGGAAAAAACCGCCCGCACCTTCGCCTCCCGCGAGGAGTTCCGCAGGCGCCTGCTCAAAGCAACGAAAGAGGAAGTGGTAGAGGCCACCAAAGACCACATCCTTTCTCAATGGGATAAGGGTCATTTTATTTCCTATGGACGCTAGCATTTTTATCGTCCGTTCAAATTTGAAAATATAGAGACTGATCTATTACCATTTCTCTCCTTCGGAGGTATTGCTATATATGGCATTAGGTTCTCTTCAAAGAGTATCCGGTTCTTTGTGCTGCGCACAAAGAGCTCTCACTCATGCAGCCGTAGGTGCCGCACGAGTGACTGCTGCGGCAAGCAGAGGGTTTGCCACTGATCCCCGAAATACGCCACAGCGTTGGCTTAAAGGCGAAGGTGTTACGCGTGAGTATTCCGCCAAAATGTTGCGTCGGTTTGTAGGTGGAGGCATTGCATTAGGCCTCTGTTACTGGGCATTTCAATCCTCAAGCAAAGAACACCAAAAAGCCAGTTCAGAAATTCCCAGCGACTTACCAGCTCTTTCAGAACCGCAGATAGCGAAATTGACTGAATTCTTTCAATTGCTTCAAACAAAAAGGCAATTGACTCCAGGGCAATGGGCTGAGCTAACCCGGTTGGTTAAAGCAGGCGATACTGCTGGAATGCTCCGAACATTGCGTGGAATGCGCGATGCGAGCGAACCAAATGCAGAAGCTGTTGAAGCCATCAGTAAGCTCATTTTTACCATATTGGTTTTCATCGCTACTGGTGGAGCGGTACTCATCATTTTTTTCGTAACCTAACTTGACTGCTGAATCGCAAGAAGATTTCGAGAGAAAAAGCCCTCATAAGATAACCTCTTTCTCATGATTGATGACTTTGTAGAGCTACTGCGGTTTAAGACGATTAGCGCTGAACCGAACAACCCTGAAATGCAGCGGTGCGTGGAGTGGCTGCAGCGCTATCTGCAGAAGATTGGGTTTCGTACGGAAATTTGGCCGACAGCAACCTATCCGGCCCTTTTTGGCGAACTGCATGTCGATGACAACGCACCAACGCTGCTCTTCTATAACCACTACGATGTGCAACCTGTAGATCCCCTCCACGAGTGGAAGAGCGATCCTTTTTCACCGCGCATTGATGGAGACACTCTCTACGCGCGTGGAGCGCAGGACAACAAAGGCCAGCTCTACTATGTGCTCGCTGCACTGAAAGAGTTTCCTCAGCCCTTTCCCGTTAACATCAAGATCATCATCGAGGGCGATGAGGAGATGGGCAGCACGGGACTGAAAGACATTCTCCCCAGCAAGCGCGCGCAGCTGCAAGCCGATACCGTACTAGTGACGGACCTAAGCATCGACGCCCTGGACAAGCCCTCTATTACCCTAGGCACGCGGGGGCTGCTCTGCATGGAGCTCTCCTTGCGCGGCTCAAAGCTGGACCTTCATTCAGGAGAACATGGCGGCGTTGTCTTCAACCCGCTGCATGCTTTGGTGCAGATCTTGGCGCAGCTGCGCGGGCCCGACGGCCGCATCACCGTGCCCGGCTTTTACGACCATGTGGAGCCGCCCGCCATCGATCTTCCTTTCGATGCACAAGGTTTAGAGCGCGATTTCCACGCCCTTCCCACAGGAGGCGAGGGCAAATATCCGCCTGGCATCCGCGGCACCCTACGTCCCACCCTGGAAATCAACGGCATCAGCGGCGGCTACGCCGGCCCCGGCTTTAAGACCGTCATCCCCGCTAGAGCTATAGCCAAGCTCTCCTGCCGCCTTGTGGCCGGCCAAGAGCCCTCTCACATCTTTAACCAGATTGCCGAGGAGATCTCCCGGCTCACTCCGGAGGGCATCGAAACCAAGCTCGAGCGCATCGGCTTTGCCTGCTGCGCTGCCAGCACCTCCAGCCACTCTCCCGCTGCTCAAAGCGTCAAAAAGGCCTACACCCAAGTCTTTGGCACGCCCTGTGAAGAGATCTACTCCGGCGCCTCGATCGGTCTCATCCAGCCCCTCCAGGAGGCCTCCGGCGCTACCGTCATCCTCCACGGCGTCGGCCTCAACACCGACTGCATCCACGCCCCCAACGAACACTTCACCCTCTCCCGTCTCGAGCTAGGCAAAAAGCTCATTACCGAGATTATTCGTCGATCAGTATAACGAGTGCATGCGAATTGAAAGGGCTTTTATCCTGTGCAGCGGACTCTACCATTGGTCGATAAAAGGGTTGGTTGGGGCGCGCATTGTCAAAAGTGCCCTTGCCGCTCTTATTGCCCTTCCTACAGCGCTGCTTGATATCGGTTATCTTGCCCTGCGCAGCCTTCCCTGGCGTAGAGCTAAGCCTCACGAAGGAGGAGTAATAGGAAGGGCCCACGATGCGGCCCATTCCACAGCTGCGCTGGGGGGCGGGGCTGCTGCTTCGGGGCGTGTGCTTGCGCCCCGGCCCTCTTCAGAGGAGTCTGATGCAGAAGAGCCCCCACCTTTGGCAGAGCAAGCTCCTAGCAGACGCCCTCGCAGAGAAGCCGATCGAGAAGATTGGAGGCCTACAAGACGTGCGCGAGCTCGACCGGAAGCATCGCCCGTCGATGCAGCAGCAGAGGAAATTTCTCGATTAGAACGAGAATGCGCGGAAATCCGGAAGACGTTGGCCGTAGAATATCTTGTTTGGGGCCAGTTTACAGAGGAGTTTCGACAACTCTGTCTACGCGCTCAAGCAAGCCTGCCGGAGGCACTGGAAAAATGTTCTGCCTTGGCAAAGGCCATTGGCTCTACCTCTGTTACTGGACTTTTTTTTCGAGGCAATCGTTTGATTGTAGAAAGTGCTGACATCGCCTCCTTGTTTGAACGGGCATTTCAACGCTATGGGCAGACAAGAACCCCGGAAGAGTGGCGCGAGGATTTCAGACGTCTTTCTGAGGTTGCCGGGAGCAGTGAGGCGCTGAAAGGCGCTCTTTTTGTACGACCTTATGAGCAAGCACCTACCACCGTAGAGGGATGGCGTGCGTATGCTGCAACACTGCGCAGTGCCGTCGAAGAAAGACGAGCCCTCACCATCCTTCTTGAGCAAAAAATGCAGTCTATGAGCGAATGGGGTTTGCATTTTTGGGAGAATGCTGCCATGGCAGGAGCAAAAGCGGCCTTGAAAATCACAGGTGCGGAAGAATTGGTTCTTGCGCAACGCATTTTTGCTTTTACCTCTTCGCTAAACTCTGAAAAGCTCTTTTCTTTCTTAAAGCTCCCTCTCTCCAACCCTCTGCACGACCGCATTGATGCGCTTTGTCGGTCTATTACATTGGAAAGTCTGCAGCAATTTCAAGCCCTCTGCGGTCAGTATTCCACATTGAACACTGCTTGGAAGATTCTCTCTCTTCTCAGCAATGATCGACTGACTCGCTATTATCGCTTTGGAAAAAATTCCTTGCGACAATTAGTCACGACCATTTTTGGTTCTCTTACAGAAGAACAGTGGAGGCATCTGCACCGATTTATTGCCCTTCCCACCGCAGACAACCTACGCGCCTTCAACAACTCCTTTTCTCTCGAGACAAAGGCACAAATCACCAGCGCCATGCATTCTCTGATCAGCAAAAATCTTGTTCATATTTTCTTTGCTCTCAAGAAAAAACACCTGCAACGTGCACAAGTCGGCATAACTACTCTTATTGATCCCCTCAAAGCCACAATTCTAGAACGAATTACCGCCTTTCAAACAGCTGCTGAGCCCTCATTTGATCGGTACATCCGAACAGTTTGAACTATTCAGATTTTTTGCAGATTAAAAGGTGAGTACTGGGCTGAACCCAAGCCGTTTCATCATCGATATAAAAGTGCAATTCGTCATAAGTGCGAGAAAGATCGACGGCAATTCCCTGTTCTTTTTGCATGCTAGCAAGAAAGAGCATAAGGCAGGTGAAATAGTGAGCGCGCTGACTTGGTGTCTGCAGCCGAATTTGATGGCAATCGACTTTGGCTAAACCCTCTTCATCTAGATTTGAGAACTCAAGAGCAAAGTAGTCTTCCAGCTCTCCTTGAGGAAGAAATGCGCGCAGGATATCCAGAGTAACCGTCCGATTCGCACTTCCCTCTCGGTTGAGAGCTTGAAGGGCTTCTCGCAAAAGAGGCGTGCTGCGCGAACATGCTTGAGCCGAATCACAAGCTCCGATAATGACGAGTCGCCCCTCTCGTTTGAGGTATTGAGAAGCATGCATCAGCGCTTTGTAGGGATCATCTAAATATTGCAAGATCATGTGAATCAGCACGACGTCGAACTGCCCTACCAAGTCCTTTTGAAACTCTTCTGGATCGCCCTGATAGGTATTGCTCATGAGCTTTGCCCATTCTGCCTTCTTCTCTATGCCTCGATAGCTTTTATCGGGAAAGGTTTCTTCCAGTCGGCGCAAATACTCTCCAGTGCGGCTTCCTATTTGAAGAACTGTCTGTGCATTCACCCACCAATCCTTGCGCGTGAATTGCTCCATCTCTACGGGAAAGAAGAGCTCTGCCATATTCCACAGACCATAACTCCACAAGTCAGCTTCTGAAGCAGCCTCCAGCCAATCCACTACCTCTTCCTTACTGAGCTGTTCAAAATGAAGACGTTTCACAGGCAACATTCCCATAGTTATGGTCAGCACAATCATGAAAAGCTGATTTGTTAGTCGCAACATGTGGCAATACTAGACTCCCGCAGCCTCTTCATTTCTCTCATCTCGCATGGCTTGAAAACGTGCCTTCCACTCTGGTGACTCTGCTCCACTAATGGCATAGGTGAATGCCAAGTTTTTGTAAAAATCAGAAGTAATGCGGTTCAGCAAGCAGCCTCTTGCGCCAGAAAGAGCCTTTTCCGCCCACTCATAGTGGCCATTCTGCGCAGCGCGAGAAATGGCTCGAACAAGAACAATATCACGCGTAGCTTCATCAGAAAGCCGCCTCCACAAACTGCCCGCACTAGGTGAAAGGGATTTTTCTACCCAACCAAAATGCCCGCTTTCTACTGCGGAGCAAATGGTTTCTTCAATCGCTGAGTCTTTTGCAGCAACTGTAGGAAGGCGGGCCCACAAACTTCCTTCTTGAGGTGAAAGAGCGTGCTCCACCCAGGGAAAATTCCCTTTCGTTGCGCCGGCTCGCATTGCGTAGTTCAACACCCAGTCTTTTGCGTCCTCGTCAGGAAGGAGGTTCCATAAACTTCTGCCTCCAGATGAAAGAGCGCGTTCAACCCAAGTAAGGTAGCCTTGTTCCACCGCTTCTTGAATAATGTTTCGAATCAAAACGTATTTCTTCTCTTCATCAGCAATTCGGTCAAATAAACTGTTTTCTTCACGTAAAAGAGCTTCCTCTACCCAAGCAAATCGCCCTCGTTGTGCCGCCTGACCAAGCAAAAATACGATCTCTTTATCAGAGGCATTGCCAGATAAGATGTACTGTTCAATCTCCAATACTTCCGTTCGATTCTCAAGCAGCTCCTCTTCATCTTTTACCATTCCTTCAACGGACTTTGTTTTGGACAGATTTTCTGCTATGGCGCGCACAAAAGCAAAACTTGACTTCTCTGCTAGTGGAACTAATGCCTCGATCAATTCTTGAGGCGGCATTTCCTTGATGTGCCGAAGCAAGCCTATCATAGCGACATGAGCTACATGCTCACTGGCGTAGCGCTCGGCAATAGTCAGAAGCCTTATGGCTGCATCTGCATCGGGAATTTCAGGAGCCACTTCACCACCGCGAAGAAGCTGCATTTCTAATGGGCTAACCCCATCAGAAGCACCCCCACCCGCGCCCTTTCTTAAGGGAACATCATGCTCCATTTGAGCAAGGACAACAGGTGACGTTCTTTCCATTTTACATAAGAGACGTTCGACAAGCGCGCGTTGTTCTACAGGATAAAAAGGAAGAGCTTTTTCAAGACGCTCTCTAAACTGTTTTTCCTGAAGAATTGCATCACTTGCTGCACCTCGAGGTACTTCTCGCAGAGTATTGCTCTTCGCATCCAAAACCAATTGCACATCTAGACCTGCCAGGAAACCAGCTACATTACCCGATTCCACCTTGATGAGCGGTGTACCTAAGAGCGCTAAAATAGCTTCAGGACTATACCCATAGACAACAGCACTAACACCGGGTCCCCCAGCGCCCGATGCCGCACCACCTTCAGAAAGAACAACCTCCCCTGCCCAAATCTTTTTGGCAATTTCAGGAATGCGGGGATCAAACGCCTTTCCAGTGTCACAAAGAACCTCAATATGATACTTCAACCACTCTCTTAAAAGAGGTTGGCTTATTTCGAAATTGGCATTCTTAGCAAGCCTACGCAGCTCACTTTCGCTTGTTGTGGTCAGTTCATGACTCGTCTTATCATAGATCAGGTACAGATCGCTGTTATACTTGATCAGCTCATCAAAGTTCGGCCTAATGGGTGGCGTTGCCATATTCCTCCTTTTGAATTATTTATTGGCGAGCTAAACGACCCAATGGGGGCATCTGTCTCTCCGTGGAGCGCAATGGGTTGATGTCGAGGCCGCCGCGGCGAGTGAACCGGCCGAAGACGGTGAGCTGGTGGGCCCCTAGCTTTTTGATATCGGTGAAGATCTGCTCGATGCACTGCTCATGCAGGCCCGCGTGGTTGCGGTAGGAGATGAGATAGCGCAAAAGGCCCGCGTGATCGAGCGCCGGACCATGGTAACTGATTTGGAGGCTGGCCCAGTCGGGTTGGCCTGTAACAAGACAGTTGGACTTGAAGAGGTGCGTGGTGAGGGTTTCGCGGATTGTTTGCGTGCCCACTTTGAGAAGCGCAGGGTTTCGCTCGTAGCAGTCGATGTCTAACTTGAGTGTGTCGAGACAGGTGCCTTCGAGTTCAACGATCTCTTCTTTGTCGCTGAGAAGGATCTGTACGGGACTTTGAGCTGCTTGAGAGAGGTCCGCTTTCAATCGATGGTGTACCTCTGCAAGGGTCATCTGAGTGTTGTTGAAGGAGTTTAGGTAGAGCTTGAAGGATTTTGATTCGATGAGGTTGGGGCTCATCGCATCAAAGAGGAACCGAAGAATACCGACTTGGGGCATGCCTGTGGGCAACAGCCAGGAGAATTCAAAAGCCTGCCAGAGATCCCATCCTTGGAAAGGAGCAACGCCGCCGATCATCTCCCGCGCTTGGGCGCGAGGGATGGGGTAGAGAAGCGTAGGATCGTATTGAGAAATTGTGCCCTCCGATGGCTTCAGAGGGCTGTTTTTTAATAGCGTCATTCAAACTTGAGGGTGACGAAGCGCATTGCATTGCCCTGCTTGACTAAAAGCAATACCCGCTTGTTTTGCAGTGCTTGTTGCATCGCTTTGTCAAAATCAGCCATGGAGTTGACTTTGATACGGTCCACAGAGAGCACCAAGGTTCCTGGACGAATGAGGGCGATATCCGCAAGAGAGCCGGGAACCACTGCTGTGATCACGACACCAGACACTTCTTGGAGATGGAGTTTTTTTGCCAGGTCAGGAGTGAGCTCTTCTACATCAAAGCCCAATTTTGCATAGGCCGTGCCGTTGCTGCCAGGTTCGTTAGGCCAAGCACCAATAACAATAGAAAGATTCATGGTTTGTCCATCGCGGAAGATGGAGAAATTAACCGTTGTTCCCGGATCGAGCATGGAAATCGCATTCCTAAGACTTACGATGCTATCCACTGCGATGCCATTATAGGAGAGAATGACATCCCCTTGGCGCAAGCCGCCGATGTCAGCAGGACCACCCTTGGTTACCTCTGCGGCCAGAGCCCCTTGGGTTTGCTGTACGCCAAAAGATTGCGCCAGATCCTCATCGAGGGGCTGGAGAACAACTCCCATGTACCCCCGCGCTACGCTGCCTGTCTTCATGAGCTGCTGCGTGACGTATTTGGCCATATTGGAGGGAACGGCAAAGCCAATGCCCATATAGCCTCCGCTGCCAGTGACAATAGCGGTATTGATTCCAATGGCATTGCCATCCACGTCGAGAAGAGGGCCACCGGAGTTGCCGGGATTAATGGCCGCATCGGTTTGGATAAAGTCTTCAAAGTCGGTGATGTTCAAATGGTTTCTTCCCTTCGCGCTCACCACGCCCACCGTGACAGAGGCATCAAGCCCGAAGGGGTTGCCGATGGCAATCACCCACTCTCCTACTTCGAGAGCATCGGAGTCGCCAAGGGTTAAGAAAGCCGCATCTGTAGTCTCCACTTTCAAGACCGCTAAATCGGTTTTGGGATCAGTGCCGACCACTTTTGCAACCAGCTTTTTATCGTTATTAAGAATGACGGTGACTTTCACGGCATTCGCCACAATGTGGTTATTCGTGAGCACATACCCGTCTGCGGAAATGAAGAAACCCGTGCCTTGAGCAATCTGTGGACGTCTTGCTCTTGGTTGAGGGCCTTGCGGCATGCCAAAGAAGCGATTGAAAAAGTCGTCCTGGAACATCTCAAAGGGGTTATCGAGCAAATTTGCTTTGGGCTCCACCTCAGCTTCAATAAAGACCACTGCCGGAATGGCCTTCTTGGCTACAGCAGAAAAGCCTTTTGAGGTTTCTTTTAAAAGAGTGAGAGGTGCAGAGCTATCTTGTGCAGACAGCGTGAAGGCTGCGGCGAGAAGAAGTATTGTTGTAAGACGCATAGAGTTTCTCCGGTATAAGGCGTATCTGATCTGCAGGCTGATCGCACTCTTGGATGTAGCGATCCAGCACTTCCTGATCAGGCCATACGCCCCCCAGTCGCAAAAATGTATTGAGACCAAGGGAGGGCATTCTAGCATTTTCTTTCCCTTGCCTGCAATCAATCCACCATGTGGGTCTGAGCCATGATTCGCTCTTGGCATGACCGGTGGAAACCTCAATCAAAAGTTTCTTATTCACTCCGCTGAGATCCAGTGGCTCGCCAATGACTCGCCGCTGATTGAACGTCGCTTCATGAGCAACAGGCGGCTCGAGAACAAGATAGTCCCCCATCTTCATCAACCCCTCCAACACTTTCTGGTAGGGTTCGTGAAAATGGTGGATTACAGAAAGGGCCAGAACCACATCGAAATGCTCTTCTTGAAGAAGGGGAAAATCCTCCATGCTGAAAAAGCGTTTAAGGAGCATGAGTTTGGGATTTTCATTGAGCTTGGTAACACGCAAAAGGGCCTGTCCCGTCTTAGAGGCCCCTTCCGCCATCAGAAAAAGCCCATCTAGCTTTTCTGCTAACCGAATCGAAAAATAGCCCATATTGGCGCCAATATCGAGTACCTTGACCGGCCGGTTGAGTTTCTTGATGGCCTGGTAGATCGCCCAAAAGCGCAATTCACACTCTCGCCCTCCGCGCTCCGCTACCCTACCTTTGACCCAAACATCCTGGTAGATGCTTTCCTGCTTTCTCCCGTACTGGTCAACATATCCAAGACCCATTTTAGAGTGCTCCTATGGTCCACAGCGGCCGGTTCGGTGTGTAGTGAAACACAGGAAGCCTTTTTTCCTGCAGCTTAGCTCCAATCACCACAATCGCTTTTGTCTGCGGATCTTTTTCGATCACCTCCTGGATCTGCTCTAAAGGCGGATGGGGATCTTTGCCAATGCCAAAATAGGAAGAGTGGCCCCAGTGCGCCGTAGCTCTTAGTGCCTCTGCCCCAAGAGAGCGAGAATTGCTGATGATGGCAATGGGTCCAAGGCAGCGTGGGTAAAGCGTGCAGAGGTTTACTTCTCCGATCAGCAGACCGGAGCTTTCCGGTCCCAAAAAAATCGTCGGCTTGCCGATCAGCGCCCGTTTAATCTGCAACAAATCATGCACCGCTACCCCCTTCGTGGGGCAGACAATCCAATCTACCCCCTTTTCAATAGCCTCTAATGCCGAAGCAAGGACTTGAGGAGCGGGAACGTCTAGCAAAAGGGAATTCACAAGATGCCCCCAGAAAGCACCGCCTGCTCGGCTAACTGCTTGCTGTCCGTTGTTACAAAGAGAGCGGGTGCGTGCCTATTCAGCCAATTTTTTGCCTCTTTTGCATAGCTGCCTTGAACACGAAGTAGAAATCGCCTACGAAGCTTGTACTTGAGTAGCACCGACACAAAGGTCGCCACCTGAATTCGTGCGCTCAAATGAGGATCGCTAATGTCCATTACAACCACAGGCTGAGAGACTTTCTGCAGTAGCTGCATGGCATCACTTAGTCGATCAGAAAGACGGGGACGGTGCAGGGCAAAGACATAACCCACCTCTCCCGCATAATGCTCAATCGAAGCGCATAGAGCCTCTGCAAGCCCTTTGCCACCCGCTATGCACACAATCTTGCCGCTCTGTTTCTGCAAACAACTAAATGCTTTCTCAACCTGTTTATCAAGGCGCGCCTGCACAGCACAAATCAATCCATTGATCAGCGTTACCTCTAAAGAGGTGCACTCTAAATCAACGAAGAGCTTTTCCATTGCTGGCACCACAGGACCCGACCAATGAATTTCGGCCCTCTCCCAGTCGATAGACCCCTTCACTTTCTCAAGCATCCCCTCTTGGTGAGGGTAGAGTAACACCTTATGCACAACTCCATCAGGAGTTGCTGTGCCAATGAGTCGGTGGACTACTTTGGGCACATCGGCTTTGGGCGCACGAATCAGGGAGCCTGCATTTACTGGTCGACAGACAACCCTGTCCGCTAATTCTATCGGCACATCCTCTTTGGCAGTCACACAGACATGGGGAACAACGGGCAGCCCCGCACCCGCAAAAAGTGCTAAAGCCTTTTCTTCACTGAGCAGCATAAGCAGCTGTATCTTGGCAGAAAGAGCCCAGATAAATCAAACTGGATGGATGTTTGGATTTTTCTCGAGGGTAAAAAAGGCTTTTACCAGCAAATTGCAGCGGCTTTTTTCCCGCTCTTTGGATGCAGAAACGCTGGAAGAGCTCGAAGAGACGCTCATTGAGGCCAATTTCGGGGTCAAACTGACAACGGAGATTCTCTCTACTATCAAGAAGGGCGGCGATCCTATGGAGGCGCTGCGTACCAAATTGATCGATAGTTTGATCGAGCCGCCCCAAATTGCCCTGCAGCCCAAACATGTCTTGCTGATTGTGGGGGTCAACGGCTCGGGCAAGACCACTACCTGCGCCAAACTATTGCGCTTCTACAAGGAGCAGGGCGTGCCACTGATCGCCGCCGCCGCCGACACCTTCCGCGCGGCGGCCAAAGAACAGCTCGGGCTCTGGTGCAACAAGCTGGACGTTGCTTTAGTCACAGGCTCTGCGGGGGCCGACCCTGCCAGCGTAGCCGTGGAAGGACTCCAGCAGCTCCTGCAAGGCCCTGCTCAACTTCTTCTCATCGACACCGCCGGCCGCCTGGAGTCCAAGACGGACCTTATGCGCGAATTGGAAAAGATTCGCTCTGTTCTCAGCAAACGTCTTCCCGGCGCTCCTCATGAGACGATTCTCGTTCTCGACGCCTCGACGGGGCAAAATGCCCTGGATCAAGCACGCGTCTTCCATCAACACTGTCCTCTTTCTGCGGTGATTCTGACAAAGGTGGATTCTATGGCAAAACCGGGAACGATCTTTGCGATTCAAAAGGAGCTAGCCATTCCCGTTCTTTTCTTAGGCACGGGCGAAAAGCAAGCTGATTTGGTGCCTTTCAACCGGCGTGAATTCGTGCAGTCTCTCTTAGCTTAACGGAATAGGCTTCGAGGTATTCGACAAATCTGGGCGCGACACAAAGACGTTTGCTGCGCAGAAAACCGATTGCTTGCTCTGCTGTTACGCCAAACCGATTGATGATATAGGCCGCAAGAATCGTGGGGCTACGCGACTTGCCTGCAACGCAGTGTGTTAAAACGACTTCGTCACTAAAAACAGCTCTATCATAATGCGTAAACACCGCTTCAAACCATCTCTCCACGGGCAGTGTATCCATATCGACCACACCCGCATCTGCTGGCGGACTTTCCGGCAATGTGCAATCACGCACTAACTCCTTCCAGTAACTCGAGTCATCATAAACTGCCTTTCCCACTTGAATCCAACGAACGCCGCGCTCTTGTAAACGAGTCGTTGCATCAGCCTCTGTGATCGTCATCCCATAACGTTCAAAGATCTCCGCTGCTACTTCACTCCAGGGACAAGCCGTAACTACGGTTTTGAAGGTCTTTAACGTCTCCGGACTGACTCCTCGCTGCACCCTCTCCAGCCCCATAACGCCGAAAAGACCGCGCCAGCAGCCGAGCCAAAGGTTGTTGATGACCCTATCGGCTGTCTGATCGCGCGCTGCGGCATCTTCTGCTTCGCTTGGTCTGCCCGGAGCTACAGTGGCCAAAATGGCGGCACGAATCGCCTCTACCCTGGAGACAGGAGCCTCTGCAGCAGCGCCGCCGCCATGACTCTCTTCGGAACCCGCTGAAGTAGAGTCCGAAAGAGTAATTACTCGTGCTTTATGATCTCTTTTATAGAAAAAATAAGAGGCTGCTTGCGCAAGGCCGAGAGAGGGAATACCTACTGCAATTGTTGTGGCCCATGCTACTGCTCTTTGTCCTCGCTTCGGTAAAGCGCCCGGCTCCCAGATATAGTGAGAGAAGAGCTCGCCTACAGTTAAACCGGCCATATTTCGCAGTATTCACAAAGAGGCCAATCTACACAAGAACTTAACAAACTTTATTTTAGCGCTTGGATGAGCTAGAGAAAATCTGCAGCAGGTACCAGAAAATCATGATGACATTGACGTACATACGCAAGGCCATGATCAATGAGAGCTTATAGCCCTCTACTGTGTTACCCAAACCCACTTCTTGGCCCATGCGGCGAATGGTTTGCGCATCCCAGGCCGTTAGACCCACGAAGATCACCAGACCAACATAGCTGATGGCCAGGTTCATCCACGTCATGTTGAAGAAGAACGAGAGGATGGCAAAGACGATGGTAACACCAATCAGCCCCATCAAGGCAAAGGAGAGAATCACGCCCAATTTCGTGAGGTCGGACTTTGTTACAACGCCGTAGATCATGGCAGAGAAAAAGACCACACAAGCTACCCCGAAAGCGCTCCAAATGACCCCGCCGCCGTAACTCGCCGCGTAGAAGGGAAGAATCGAACCAAAGAGCAGCCCTTCAAGGAAGGCGTAGCCGAGAAAGAGTCCCGCCAAAGTCGCCACACGCATCTGCTGCAGACGGAAAGAGACGGTAAGACCAATGCCCAGGGTTGCTAGAGCGATGATCCACCAAAAAGAGATCAGTGTTTGATAAGCACCGGTTGACCAAACGGCCCACGAAGTTGCCGCTGTCAACCCCAGACCGACGGTCATCCACCCATAGGTCTTACTGGCAAATGAGGATGCAGCCATCTCTGCGCGTGTTCTCGTGACTGCTTGGCTTCGATCAAAGATTCCCATAATCCCTCTACTTTACACTCCAATAGAGGCAGCGACTGCTTGGGCAATCTGCTCTGCCAATTCAGAGGTCATTTTTAACTTTGGTCCCTCTACCATAACACGGCAGATATTCTCCGTGCCAGAGTAACGTACAAGGACTCGGCCCTGATCGCCGAGCCGCTTTTCTACATCCCCGATCTGTTTTTGCACAGCGTGCAAATCCTTCAGCGGCGGCTTTGTTGCAACACGCACATTCACAAGAGACTGCGGATAGCGTTTAACCGCCGCCGCCAAATCAGAAAGCTTCGAATTCGTCTCCATCATGATGCGCAGCACCTGCAGTGCAGAAACCAGCCCATCTCCTGTCGTGTTGTAGTCCAAAAAGAGCATATGACCGCTCTGCTCACCGCCCAAAATCGCCTTCTGCGCAAGCATCTCGGAGATCACAAAACGGTCCCCCACGGGTGCCTGGACGAACTTTACCCCCAACTCTTCCACTGTTTTAATCAGCCCTAAGTTGGACATCACCGTGCCCACAACAACATTGTTTTTCAAGCCGCCGCGTTTGACCATGTCCAGCACACAAATGCCCAGCAGCGCATCGCCGTCCACAATCTGCGCCTTTTCATCGATCATGATCACGCGGTCGGCATCGCCGTCCAAAGCAATGCCCACATCAGCGCGATGTTCAATCACAGCACGCTGCACCATCTCAGGATGAAGCGATCCGCACTTATCGTTGATGTTCAAACCATTGGGATCGCAGCCGTAGACAATGACCTCTGCGTCGAGTTCGTAAAAAACAGGAGGCGCTACACGCCAAGAAGCGCCATTGGCGCAATCGAGAACAATCTTCATTCCCTTAAGCGATTGGCGCTTGGGGAAGGTCCCCTTCACAAACTCAATATAGCGGCCACCGGCGTCATCAATACGGGTGTTTTTGCCAATGCGGTCATCGGGAGGCAGATCATTTTCAAATTGATTCTTAGCAACCAGCCGCTCGATCTCCCTCTCCTGCGCGTCGGGCAGCTTAAACCCATCGCCGGAGAAAAACTTAATGCCGTTGTCGGTATAGGCATTGTGCGAAGCGGAGATGACAATGCCCCCATCGGCCCGCAGCGCACGGGTGATAAAGGCCACGCCAGGGGTTGGCAGCGGTCCCACCATGAGGGTATCCACCCCCATCGAACAAAGGCCGGCAATGAGTGCGTTTTCAAAGAGGTAGCACGAAAGGCGCGTATCCTTGCCGATCACGAATTTGGGTCGCTCATTCTGCGAGCGAAAGAGCAATCCCGCGGCTCTCCCTAAACTCAGGGCAATCTCCGGCGTCATCGGCCAATGATTCGCCCGTCCCCGCACTCCATCGGTGCCAAAAAGCCTTGTCGACATAGAACCATTTTGAGGCATCCCATCTAAAAAGTTCCAGCGTAAAGCCCTCGTCCTCTATAATGTCTGGCGTTTGGCATGCAGCCCATTATCTATCCCAAAGAACGTCACCACATCGACTTGAGTCACATTGACCGTGACGCAATCGAGGCCATTTTGCGCCTGCAAGATGCCGGCCACGCTGCCTACCTCGTAGGCGGAGGGGTCCGCGATCTCCTTATGGGGTTGAAACCCAAGGACTTCGACATATCCACGTCGGCCCGCCCCGAACAGGTAAAGCGCCTTTTTTCCAACTGCCTCCTCATCGGTCGCCGCTTCCGCCTTGCCCATTTACGCTATGGTAAGAAGATTTTAGAAGTCTCGACCTTCCGCGCCGGCGATAATGGGGATGAATTGATCGTTACCGACAACACCTGGGGCAGTGAAGAAGAGGATGTTTTGCGCCGCGATTTTACAATCAATGGCCTCTTTTTTGACCCTCGAACCGAGACTGTAATCGACTACGTAGGCGGGGTGAAAGACCTTACCGAACACCGCCTCTGCTCGATTGGCGACCCTCTGCAGCGGTTCAAACAAGACCCCGTGCGGATGGTACGCCTACTCAAATTCCGTGCCCGCTTCGGTTTTGCCATCGACCCCCTTTGTTGGAGCGCGCTGCTTGCCTTGAAGGACGAGATTCTCAAAAGCTCTCCCGCCCGCATCTTGGAGGAGCTGCTGCGCATGCTCGAAAGCGGCTATAGCGGCCCCTTTTTCAGCCTTCTTGATTCCATTGGCATGTTGCACCCTCTCCTCTCGCCTGCTGCACGCGTTCAGTACCTTCCCATCATCGACCACTTCCATCGCACCAAAGCACACCCCATTGACCGCGGCGTGCTGATTGCCCTATTAGCCCTACCCCTCATCGAAGAGCAGCTCAAAACCCCTACCTTCGAGGATTTGAACTTCACCGACTGCTTCGATGGATGCCGCGTGATTCTTGAGCCGCTATTCAACAAAAGTTTTGTCACCTTTACGCGCCGCCAGCGCTTTGCAGCAGAATTTGCTTTGGCGATGCAGCAGCGCTTTGACCAGTCGATGAAGACCACTCGCGTCAAGGGGCGTCTTCTCAAGCACCCCGACATCCCCCTTGCGATGCAGCTGCTCTATATACGATCCTGTGTCCACCCCAAGCTGCGGCCAGTCTTTGAAACCTGGCGCAAAGGAGAGAGTGCATGATTTCCGTCGTCGTCCCCATTAAGAACGAAGAAGAGAACATTTTTCCTTTGGCGGAGGAGCTAGAAAGAGCCTTGCGCGGTCGCACGTGGGAGCTGATCTTTGTCGATGATGGCTCCGATGACCAGAGCCGCGCCTTTATCGAACAGCTTCAAGCAACAAAGCCCCATGTACGCCTGGTCGCTTTCACGCGCAACTTCGGCCAATCCAGCGCCTTTGATGCCGGTTTTAAAGCCGCTCGTGGCCCGATTATTGTTACTCTCGATGGCGATTTGCAAAACGATCCCAGCGATATTCCTGCACTGCTCCAAATTCTAGAAGATGGTGCTGACCTTGTTGTGGGCTGGAGAGTCAACCGCAAAGACACCTTTTCGAAAAGGCTCACCTCCAAGTTATCGAACTACCTACGGCGCAAAGCGGGGCTCGACCATGTGCACGACACAGGTTGTTCTCTGAAGGCGTACCGCAAGTCTGCTCTGGATTCGATCAAGCTCTTTCATGGCCTGCACCGCTTTCTGCCCGCTTTGTTTGTCATGGAGGGGTTCATCGTAAAAGAGCTGCCCGTACACCACCGTCCACGCACCAAGGGGACCAGCAAGTACCATTTTTTCAACCGCAACCTAGGCCCCATCATCGACATGCTCGGCGTGGCATGGATGGCACGAAGGTCCCTGCGTTACAAGCTCGATGAGTGATCTGCGCACCCTCCTCTACCCTTTAGGTTTTGTCGCTACGGCTCTCTTTGCTGCGCGCTTCTTGCTGCAGTGGTTGCAGAGCGAATCGAAGGGACGCAGCGTTGTTTCCAAAACCTTCTGGATCCTTTCACTAGTAGCCAACTGCCTGATGGGGATCCACTTTTTCATCCAAGTGCAATACCCGCTCTGCTTGATTCAAGGGGTTAACGCTGTCATCTCTTGGCGCAATTTGGACATGATGCAGAAACACAAAAGACGCCTCTCCTTCGTGGTGGGGCTCTTTTTGATCACCCTTGTCGCCATCACAGTGGGCTTCATGGTGCAAGGAGAAATCGCCTACGGTCATCTCAAATGGACACGCACACCTACCATGCCTTGGGATGTGCAGCCCGGCGAGCCTGTCTCGTGGGGATGGCATCTGATCGGCTTTTTAGGGGCGGCCATCTTCGCAACTCGCTTCTGGTGGCAGTGGTGGACGGCCGAACGACGCCAAATCAGCGCGCTGACCGAGGGTTTTTGGTGGAGCAGCTTGCTTGGCGCTGCCTTAGCGCTAATCTACTTCATCCGTATCGACGATTGGGTTAATATCATTGGCTATGGCCTCGGGATCATCCCCTATGTTCGCAACATCGTCCTCGTCCGACGAAATTATCCTTTTAGCGGGTGAGCAAAGCGGCGATAACCACGCCGCTAAACTCATGAAAGCTCTCCAGACGCTGCGCCCCTCTCTACGCTTCGTCGGCGTGGGTGGGCCACAGATGCGCGCCGCTGGCCTTCATTGCCTTATCCCCCAAGAAAAGCTCTCCACGATGGGATTTACGCAGGTTCTGCGCCGTATTTTCGAACTGCTGGGCTATCTTAGCCAGCTGCGCAGAGAAATTGTGCAGCGCAAACCACTGGCCGTGATCTCCGTCGACTTCCCCGATTTCCATTTCCATCTCGCCCGCATGACGCGCAAAGCGGGCTACAAGGGTCCTTGGATCCACTATATCTCCCCATCGCTATGGGCGTGGAGAAAAGGGCGCGCCAAGTCCATCTCGCGACTTGTCGATAAGGTTCTGTGCATCTTCCCCTTTGAACCCGCCTACTATCCGGAAGGCAAGGCGCTCTTTGTGGGAAACCCTAGCGCAGCGGAGTTTTCACCGGAGGAAAAACGGCCTGGCGTAGCGATTTTCCCTGGAAGTCGCCCCGGTGTGGTAGCGCACAATCTGCCCCTACAGCTGAGTGCCGCGCGCCTTTTGGGGCTACCCATCACGATCTCTGTGGCCAATTCGGCCTGCAGAGCCATTATCGAGCCCCTTGCTGCCGGTGCAACGCTCGTTTCTGATTCCCACCGCTCTTACGAGCACGCCATTGCCACAAGCGGCACAATTGTCTTGGAATTAGCCCTTGCAGGCACTCCTACGGTGTGCACCTACTGCGTCTCGAAGTTGAATATGTGGGTTGGTGAGCACATCTTCGGCATCCAGAAGCAATTTTTCTGCCTGCCCAACATTTTGCTAGGCCGAGAAATTGTTCCAGAACTCATCGGCGCACAGATCACTGCAGAAGAGATTGTGAGCCATATGGGACGAGTAACGGCTGCAAAAGAACTGACCAAAATCCTCACCTCAGGATATAAAAATCCCTCTCTACAAGCAGCGGAGGCCGTTCTCACATGCGTTTCAAAAATCTAGTTGTCACCCTTCTCCTCTCCAGCTTCTGCCGCGGCGCGATTGTGCAAATCGATCAGATCAACGACCTCTACAGCTATCTCAAGCCCTCTACGCTGGTGATTTTTGATATCGACAACACCCTCATGATGACCTCCCAGCAGCTGGGTTCTGACCAATGGTTTTGCAAACGAAGTGCCGATTATCAAGCGAAGGGACTCTCGTTCCAAGAGGCTACGGACAAGGCCCTTTCGGAGTGGGTAGCGATTCAGAGCATTACACGCGTAAAGCCGGTGGAAACAGGCGGTCCCGAGGTTGTGCGGCGCATTCAGCGGCAAGGCTATACGGTGATTGGACTAACAACACGTGGGCTGGGGCTTTCTACGCGCACTGTAGAGCAGCTGCACTCCATAGGCATTGATCTTTCGCAGACGGCTCCCACGCAAGAGGAGACTTTTTTTAAGGCCACACGCGGCGTTCTCTTTCGTGGAGGCATTCTTTTTACGGCGGGAACGGATAAAGGGGTCTCTCTTTTTCGGTTCCTTGATCGATTGGATTTCACGCCGAAGTCGATTGTCTTCATCAATGACAAAACTACCCATCTCGAGGAGGTAGAGAAAGCGGCTCGAGCACGCGGCATCGAATTTTTGGGGCTGCGCTATAGTCGCACCGATGAGTGGGTGGCCTCTTTCAACCCTGAAATCACCGACATTCAACTCCGCTCTTTCGGCCATATTTTGAGCGACGAAGAGGCGGAAAAACTTCTCACTCCTCAGGTCCCTTAAGATGAAGATTTGGGAAGAGTTCTTACAAAAGCTGGAAAAAGATTTGGGCTCCAAGGTCACGAAAAAGTGGCTGGCCGGACTGCAGCTTCTTCGTTACGACGCTCCCGGACTTTATCTCCAAGCCAAAGATTCCTTTCAGGCCCACTGGTTTGAAGAACATGTGCGTCCAAAAGCTGCGCTTGTTGACAACGGCAAGAAGATCAAAATCCATCTTAGCGTTGCCTCTGTGCAGGAGCAGGCACGCACCAAGAAACGGGAAAAGGTGCCCCCTCTCAAGATTGAATGGGCGCCGCTCGACAGCGAATTAAGCTTTGACCAATTCTTCTTCACGGAAGAAAACGCCCTCGCCGAGAAGGTTCTGCACCAACTCAAAGAGGGCACCATGGATCGCTCTTTCAACCCCATTTTCATTCATGGCCCCTCTGGCAGCGGCAAGAGCCATCTTTTGAACGCCCTCGCTATTGAGCTGAAAAGCCGCGGGCTTAAAGTCATTCACGCCAAAGCCGAAGTCTTCACAGAGCATGTTGTGGGAGCGATTCGCTCAGCACAGATGGACCTTTTTCGCGCCGCCTACCGCCATGCAGATGCCCTTTTGATCGACGATGTACAAATCCTTTCTGGCAAAGCCTCTACGCAGGAGGAGTTCTTCCACACTTTCAACACTCTTCATCTCGATGGCCGCACGATCATTCTTACGGCCAACTGCGCACCTGGTGAACTGACTGGCATGGAGCCGCGACTGATCAGCCGCTTTCAGTGGGGCATTGGGCTCCAGCTCTCGCTGCCGAAGCGTGCAGAGACCAAGCATCTTCTGCTCAAACGCGCCAAAGCCATGGGCCTCCACCTCGACGACAGCGCCATCGATGCTCTCGTCTCCACCTTCACCAGCCTTAAGCGACTCCTCAAGGCATTGCAAACGGCCTCTTTCCGCACTCACAACCGCAAAAAAACGCTCACCGGAGAGGCTCTCCTCGATCTTCTGCCCGATCTCATCGATGAAGAAAAGCAGGCGCAAATCACCCCCGACGCTGTCATTCAGGCCGTCGCCCAACATTTCGGCATCCTTGTTGAGGACATCATGGGCAAGTCGCAAAGTCGCGAGTGCGTATTGCCTCGCCAAGTCGCCATGGCCCTCTGCCGCCATCAACTCGCCCTCCCCTTCACGCGCATCGGCACCATCTTCGGTCGCGACCACTCCACCGTGATGAGCTCGATTCGCCAAGTCAGCAAGCTGCAACAAAGCAATAAGGACCTCTCCTCGTCGCTCTCCCGTTTAACCCAACAACTCTTCGTAAAAGCCTCATGAAATCGATCCACACACCAGATGCCCCCGCCGCTATTGGCCCCTACTCTCAAGCTATCCAAGCAGGAGACTTTCTCTTCATCTCAGGCCAGCTTCCCATCAACCCCGCCAGCGGCACGATTGAAGCTGTCACTATCGAAGGCCAAACCGAGCAGGTCCTGAAAAACCTCGAGGCTATCTTAAAAGCCGCTGGTCTCACCTTTAACAAGGTCGTGCGCTCTGAAATTTATCTGAAAGATATGAGTGATTTTGCCGTCGTCAACGGCCTCTACGGCCAGTGCTTCCCCGGCCACAAACCTGCTCGTCAAACCCTACAGGTCGCGAAGCTACCCCTCGACGCCCGCATTGAGATTTCCATGATTGCCTGTTGTGCAGCTTGAGAGGATCTCAATTGTCAAGCCACCCTTTGTAGGATCGTTCAAGGAAAGGTTTTGATGCATAGAGGCATAGCACACATGCTCGCCTTTTTTGAAACGTACCTGTTGGTCAACTGAGGCGATGACGTCGCCATCTTCTTGTATGGTAAGAGTGAATTTACGAGCTGTTGGGATCTCGCTTGGTTCTACTTGCGCCGCCTCTTCTGGATATGCCCTTTGCATAAGCCCCAGCATGATTCCTGTTCCGTAACCCATAAATTGCTGTTCAAAAGCTTCTAGAACATTGCGCGCCTTTTCCAAATCCTCGCCTAACTTGCCTGCTACTGCTAGAAGAATCCGCCAAGCTACCTGTGGTTGATCCGTGGTAAGGGGAAGAGGTTCATATACTTCGCCAAACTCTTCAAATACTTCTTTCTCGATTGTAATGACTCGTTTTGGTTGTTCACCAGGCGATTGAATATGAAGATAATGGGCAGCACGAGCAATTTCCTTAGCAAACTCCGCTTGCAAAGGAAATGGATTCGTACGCTCTGGATTTAATGGATCAGCAAGAGTGCCCACTTCTATATCAGGTTGTCGTCCAACTCTGGCACAATCTTGGCGAATTGCCGCGTAGCTTAAGGGGGTGAAATTAAGAGTATAGTCAGGAGAGGCGTGATTCGTTAACTCATGCACATCTACTATGGGCACCCTAATCGTCGTTACATGCAGCGGGTGTGCTTTGCGAATAGCGTCAGCGCTTTGTGCATAAAACGCATTTCGCGATGCAGGATTTGCGCTATTTGTAGCGACTAATTTCGTCTCTTCTTGCGGGTCACATTTGCGGATCAATCCAATTTCAAGATCGACATTCCACGCATGGACGCGGTGCAGAGCCTGCAAAGAACGCTTCGCGCACTCCTCGATCTTCGCTATTCGGTAGCTATGCCCTGTAAAAAACGAGGTGATCCAGAGGATGATGCGGCGACCCCATTCAAGCTTAGAAAAACCCCTGGTCTCATTGTAGTAGTAATCGCGAATAACCTTATCTTGGATACTACTAAGAGCGTTATCTGCCATATCCTTTATTATACCACCCTCTGTAAAGAAGCGCAGCCCCTAGAACGATAAGGGGTAGGCTGAGCCATTGGCCCATGGTGATATAAGGCGTAAGTACTTGACCCTGAGGCACTTTGATAAATTCGATCAGAAACCGGCCCGAGAACCCGATCAGGAAGAAAAGGCCGCTGAGCACCCCTGCTCCCATGCGGGTATACTTTTGGACCCGCCAGAGGCCAAAAAAGAGGGCGAAATAGAGAAGGGCTTCGTAGAGCTGAGCGGGATGAAGGGGCTGAGGGCTGATCTGGCCAAAGACGATGCCCCAGGGCAATTGCGTGACTGTGCCTACGATCTCTTGGTTGATGAAATTGCCCAGGCGGATGAAGCCCGCAGCGAGCGAGCAGGGCGTGACCATGAGATCCAGCACGACGAGGTAGCGCAAATGGCTCACGCGCGCATGAATCCAGATGGCGCCAAAGATGGCTAGAATGCCGCCATGGCTTGCCAGTCCCCCTTCCCACACCGCCAGGATTTTCCACGGATGGCGGCTGTAATAGGGCCACTCATAGAAAAAGACCTCTCCTAGCCGCGCTCCCACAACCGTAGCAATGATCACCAACAACAAAAGCCGATCGGCTAACTGCAGCCCCAGCACTTTGTCTTTAGTGTAAGCAAAGAATTCCCACCGCAAAAAGAAGTAGGCGAGGAGAAATCCGAGCGCAAAGCAGACTCCGTACCATGCCACGGGGTGGTTCACCACGGGCAGATGGAACGCAATACGTGAGGGATCCCAGATGATCATGTGTGAGCGGTTTTCGAAACGTTGATCTGGCGGAAGTATTGCACACTTCCGTTGATGAGTGCGGAACCGACAGCTACATCCACCAAGCCGCGAATGTCATTGGGAATGCCGCTTGCACGCATCAAAGCTCCAAGCCCTATCATTGCTGCAATGAGCAAATAGAAAAGAGGGCTGTACAACTTTCCAATCGGTGTTGGTTCTTTGAAAGAGCGAATGCGTGCCACCGCTCGCCTTACTGTCTTTGCCAGCACAAAGCGACTCTTGAAGTAGCCCACAGCCAACGCCGCCGCTACCAGCACCATGCCCGCCTGCTCATAGCCGCCCGAAACGGGAGCTACGACGCTGATCAACGAACTGCCTTCTGTTGGAAAAAGCTGATGCACCAGTGCTGTTTCAACAATGAGGCGCAGGCCTAAAGTGAGAAGGCCCAACCCCACAACCAGCCAGACAAACCCGGCCAGTCCAATCATGATTTTGTGTGATACTTTGAACATGGCAGCAGTTTGGCAGAAACCCCATCAACTAGCAAGTCAGGGCGACGGCGGTGGCGTACTCTTTGCAGTGGCTCATGCTGATCTGCACATTGTGAGAGGCGAAGCGCCCAGAGAGACGGGCGGTGGGCTTACCTAAAGAGTCATTGGTGATTTCGATGTCGTGGAAACCGATGCCTTCGCGAAAACCAGTGCCGAGGGCTTTGACGATGGCCTCTTTGGCGCAGAAGCGAGCGGCGAAGGCAGCACCAGGACGTTTTTGTTTCATGCAGTGAGCAATCTCAGACGGAGTGAAGACCTTGTGGAGGAAAGCATCGCCGCGGCGCTTCCAGGCCGCCTCTACACGGGCGATTTCGATGATGTCAGTGCCTATCATATGCCGAAAGGAATGGTGAGGGTGAGAGCGGCAGCTTGGCGGTTGTTGGGGGCTTGCCGAGCCGCGAGCCGTATTGTCCATTGTACACCAATTTCGCCCACGGTGTAAATGGAGGCAGTCCAAGCCATTTTCAGATCGGTGCGCTCCGTAGCAATGGGGCCCCAGCCGTACAAGAAACCCTCGATGCCAGGAAAAGAGTTGCGGCCCAAGCCAACAAGCCGCTCAATAGAGGCCGAAAGGGACATGTTGTCGCTCATGTTTTTCGCCAGTGTTGCTTGCAGACGCCACCAAGACGATCCTTGGGTCGGAGCACCAAAAGCAACCAGCCCCCAAAGACGCCAATCCCAGAAGCAGCCGCATGCCCACTCTTTACCCAAAGAAATCTGCGCTTCAGCTTGCGTGTAGCCAAAGTAGTTCAGTGAAGGGTCCTTAAGGCCCCACTTACTCGCCTCATCAAGACGCAAGGCTACGGTCAAACTCATCGGATCGCAGCCATTCACGTCATTGAGAAGTTGGTAGCGGCCGAGGGCGGAGAGCCCGACCGGCTTAAAGGTGTTGGCCGTTGTGGCCGCAGTATAGGCAGCAAGAGCAAATTGCCACTCCTCAAGAGAGGCACTCAAACGGGCCATCGCCAAATGGTCCCAGCTCGTGTAGTTCACAGAGCCGATGCCAGCGTAATGGGCAATTTCCCAAGAGCCATCAGCTACAAGTTCGTAAGGGTTGCCAAGCCAGGGCTGCTCTAGGTCCGCTGCAACAAGGGCGATAGGCAAAAAGAGGAGCGCCTTCTTCATTGGCTAAGGAAACGCTCTGCTTCGAGGGCCGCCATACAGCCGCTACCGGCCGCCGTCACCGCTTGGCGGTAGATATGGTCTTGCACATCCCCTGCGGCAAAGACACCCTTGATGTTGGTGCCCGCCGTCCCCGCAATCGTCTTGATATAACCATTGGGGTGCAGGTCGATTTGGCCATTGAGAAATCCTGTATTGGGCTGGTGACCAATGGCAAAGAAGACTCCGCCAGCGGTGCGCTTTGTCATCTCGCCAGTGACCACATTCTTGATCACCACTTCGCCCACAACATCCCGGCCGTTGACCTGCTCGATCACGCTATTCCACAGCACCTCGATTTTGGGGTGCTTGAGAGCACGCTCGCCCATGATCTTCGAAGCACGAAACTGGTCTCTTCGGTGCACAATGATCACCTTGCTGCCGTAGTGCGTTAAGAAAAGTGCCTCTTCCATCGCCGTGTCGCCACCGCCAATGACAAAGAGCTCCTTATCGCGGAAGATCGGGGCTGCGCCATCGCATACGGCGCACGCCGTTACCCCTTTTTGCCAAAACTGTCCGTCGAGTGTGCCAGGCACATCGAGACGTTTGGCCACAGCTCCAGTGGCAATGATCACGCTATCGGCCGTGAAGGTGCGCTCGGGAGAAACCACTGTGAAAGGGCGCTTGGAAAAGTCGACGCTCTCTACATCTTCGGTGTAGATCTCCGTACCGAAACGCTCCGCTTGCTTGCGGAAAGCCGCCATCAAATCAGGACCTGTGATCCCTTCGGGAAAGCCGGGATAGTTTTCCACCTCCGTTGTCGTCATCAGCTGCCCGCCTGCTACGCCGGAAAAAAATCCCTCAAACAAAACGGGCTGCAGATTCGCTCTCGCTGCATAAATAGCAGCGGTATATCCCGCAGGGCCCGAACCAATAATCACAAGTTTACGATGCATGACTATAATTCTCGCTTTCTCCAGTGAAAAATTCCACTCTTTCATGTATGATTTTTGGAAATCGTGAGGGAAATTGGTCAGAAGAACGGTTCATAGGTTGTTCAATGTTTTTGAAGGAGAGCAGCGTCTTGTCGTGCTCTTCGCCGCTTTAGCCTTCCTCTGGTCCTTTGGCGCCTACGCAGCTGTCACCATGGCCGACGGTTTCTTCCTACAAAACTTAGGCGCGAATCTGCTGCCCCAAGTGTATTTAGTCACCGCTTTGGTGATGTTCGCCGCCTTAAGCCTTTTCCTCTGGGCCTTCAACCACATCGACGCATGGCGCATTTATGCGATCTCTTTAGTCTCCATTCTAGCCATCATTGTCGCACTGGCTCTCTATGCGGGCCTGACCACGCCCATCCCGGAGTTTTGGTTTTTCCTAAAAGTCTTCTGCAATGGATTCACGGTCATTTTGACGACCTGCTTCTGGTTCTTCCTCGACCAATACTTCAACGCGCAGAACTCCAAGCGCCTCTACACCCTTTTTGCCTCCGCAATCTTTCTGGGCAACGGCGCAGGAAGCCTCTTCTTGAGCCTAGGAATTGATTATTTTGCCGTAGCAGGGGTGCTCGGCACGGTGGCCCTCTTCTTTCTCGCCTCCTTCTTTTGGGCCAAGTATATCCGCCAGCAGACCACCCAGGTCTTTGATGACCTAACGGAAAGCTCTACGACCCCCGAGCGTATCCGCTTTAAACAGCTGGTCAAAGGAACCATTGCTTCAAGGTTCACTCTCCTACTCATGGGCCTTTATCTTTTGATTCAAGTGCTCAATATCACAGCCGAACTGACCTACATGCGCGGCTTTGAAATTGCTTTTGCTTCTAGCGGCGACAATGCGCTGACCATCTATTTGAGCAAATGTACAGCATGGATCTCCCTAGGCAACATGGCCTTTGGGCTTTTTTGCTACAGCCGCATGATCCAACGCATCGGCGTCAACCACGCCGTCTTTATCTCTCCCTCCTTCTTCCTTGTCGCCTTTTTCGCCTGGGGCTTTACAACGAGCTTGCTTGTGACGGTTTTCGCACTCGCCATCGTTGAGGGCGTTTCTTATGTCATTGATGAGAACAACTCCAACTTGCTGCTCAATTCCGTTCCCTCTCACATCAAAAATAAGGCCCGCGTCGCCATCGACTCCTTCTTTGAGCCTCTGGGCATGCTCTCCGCCTCTCTCCTCTTCTTTTTCAGCGGCACCTCCCCTGCAAGCCTAGGCCTTGTGCTGACCCTCATCACTCTCGCCTTTGCTTTTTTGATCCGCACAGAATACAGAAACGCCGTCTGGAAGAATCTGCGCGAGATGGGGCTCGACCTCAGGCGCACTTTCGACCAATGGATCCGCCTGATTCACCCCAAAGAAAAGAGGCAGAGCACCTACGAATTGCTCGCCATCCTGCACCGCCAAGACGAACATTCTCGCCTCATAGCCTTTGAACTCTTGCTCCACTTTGATGAGCCCAAGCTTTTGAGTAAACTGCTGCTTCATGCCGGCCGCCTCTCGATCAAAAGTCGCTTAAAAGTAGTTTCGCTACTGGAAAATTCCCGTTTTTCGAAGCACCCCGAAGTCATCGAACGACTACTGCTCTGGATGCGCGAGGTGCCAGGAAGCAATTTGGAGCGCACCATCCAACTCTACTTGGCAAGATTGGGACTACTTCACCCCGAACGCGTACGCGAAGGCAACGAGATTGCCCGCATCTACGCTCTCAAAAACTACTGGGCAGGATTAAGTCCTGAAACGATTTCACAAAACCACCTTGAGGCGCAAGAGCTCTTGGAGGCACTATTGGCCTCGGATCGCCCCGAAAAACTGAGCGCAGGGATTGAAATCTTGGGCAAAGAACCCTCCCCTGCGAACTTTGAACGCGTTTTGCTCCATTTGAACAACCCTGCAATCGAAGTACAACAGCAAGCCGCGAAAGCTTTAGAATTGCTCATTGAACCCAATGACCTGAATTCGGCAACGCATCTCATTGATGTTCTTTCAGGATCGAATAACCCCGAGATGCGCGAATCTTGTCTGCGCGCTCTAGCATTGATTGTCACTCCAGAAATTGCGCGTCCTCTAATCGCTCAGAGTCTGCACTTTAGACCACAAGAAAGGCGTTCGCTCGAATCGATGATCTTGAGTCTGGGCGACAGTATCTGTGGCGAGATCTGCGAACTCGTGGCCGACAGCGCTCTTCACGATCGCTGCCGCGTGCTGGCCGGCCGCATCGCGGCTAAACTCAACCGCACGCTTTTTACAGAAAAGCTCTACGCGATCATTCATGATGAGCTGATGAAGGCCTACACTGCTTTCTACCATGCCTTGGGTGACCATGAATGGCACTCCGATTATGAACTTCATTTGCTACGCGATGGTCTCAACTCCTGCGCCCTCTCCTCTATTGACCTCGTCGTGCAGCTCGTTGCCCTCGCCGGCGGTTTTGAAGAGAGCGAACTTCTCTCCGGCCTACTGCACAGCACCAACCCTAAAACACGCGCTACGGCCATCGAAACTCTTGAAAAGGCCGCAGAGTCGCGGCTCTGGCTCTTGCTCAAACCTCTGATCGATGACAGTCCATTGGGCGAAAAGCTGCGGCATGCCGGCCGCTTCACGGAAAGCATGACCCCTGATCAGCTCATCGACTGGCTCGAGCGCATGCCCCACGACACCGCAAAACTCACCTCTATGATCCTCCGCGCTCGCAGCGGGGCCCAAGGGTGGACCAATCGCATTTTAGAACTCATCGAAGGCAAAGACACTCTCTATCACCAATTTGCCCAAGAACTGATCGGAGGACAAACCCATTGAGTAAACTCGGTCTTATCGACAAAGCTTTTATCTTAAAACGATGCGCTCTCTTCCAAGAGGTGGAGCTCGATTTGATTCTGCCTCTGGCAGACAAGGCTAGCATTGGAACATTCAATAAGGGCGAACTGATTTTCGCCCACAACCAAGAGGGCAGCCGCCTCTACATCATTGCACAAGGCTCTGTATCGCTCTTTGATGAATCAAAACTGCTGGCAGAATGCCTAGCGTATGACTATTTCGGTGATGAGGCGCTCTTTAATGATCGCCCTCGCGGTTATAATGCAGAGTCCACCGACCGCTCGATCATCGTCTCGATTGCCAAGACGCACTTGATGAGCTTTTTGATTGAATGTCCCACCGTTGCCATCTCTTTGATCCAATCATGGGCACAGCGTCAGGACTTCCGCAAAAGAAATTAGGCCCTCAAAAGAGGGCCCACAGTCGTTATGCTTTCTTTTTTGCTTCGATATAGTGAATGACGTCGCCGACGGTCTTGAGCTTTTCTGCTTCTGACTCGGAAATTTCCAGGCCAAAGCGCTCTTCAAACGTCATGATAAGCTCTGTCAAATCCAGAGAATCCGCATTGAGGTCTTCAATGAAGGACTTCGCTGGGCTGACTTCATCTTTGTCTACGCCAAGCTGCTCGACAACAATGTCGATCACTTCTTTTTCTAATGACATGTTCTTCTCCTACATAACCATTCCGCCGTCCACTGTTAGCACTTGACCCGTCATATAATTCGAAAGGTCAGAGGCCAAAAAGAGCGCGGCATTTGCAATCTCTTCCGGTTTTCCCATGCGCTGCATGGGAACGCGCGAAAGAAGTGCGTTTTTTTGTTGCTCACTGAGCTCCGCTGTCATATCCGATTCGATAAAACCGGGAGCGATGCAGTTCGCTGTAATTCCTCGAGCAGCCAGCTCCAGCGCAAGCGATTGAGTAAACCCAATCATCCCCGCTTTCGAGGCTGCATAGTTTGTTTGCCCCGCATTGCCGACTTGGCCGACAATCGAGGAGATATTGATAATTTTCCCACTTTTGGCTTTCACAAAAGAGCGGACAAAAGCGTGGCAGAAATTATAAACAGATTTGAGATTCACGGCGAGTACCTCGTCAAAAGCCTGCTCGCTCATGCGCATGAGCAGACCGTCACGCGTGATCCCGGCATTATTGACGAGGATGTCAACGCTGCCCACGGCCGCCAAAATTTCTTCCGCTGCTTGGTCTACTGCGGCCGTTTTTGAGACGTCCAAGGCCCAAAATTGCGCCCCCAAGGCCTCTGCAACAGGCTGAATGCTCTCTTTCTTCGAGGCGATCAGGACCAGTTTGGCCCCTTCTGCCGCAAAACGCTGCGCAATGGCCTTGCCAATGCCGCGGCTAGCGCCCGTAATAACGGCTGTCTTGCCCTTAAGTAGCATGGATAAACTCCTCGTAATCCTGAAGGCTCTCTAAGCAAATAGTTGGCGCTTTCACGCCGATACGCTTGTTCATTCCGGAAAGCGTACGACCAGGACCTAATTCAAGATAAAGAGTTACCCCCTTTTCTTCCATGGCAACAATGCCCTGCTGCCAACGCACCGATGAAGTGACTTGCGCAACCAAATTCTTTTTGATTTGGTCCACTGTCACAAAACCCCCCGGCACGTTCTGCACCAACGCAATGGTTGGCGCATGAATTTTGACCGCGTCAATATGTTCCTTCAAACGCTCTTGTGCGGACCGCATCAAGGGGCTATGAAACGCGCCGGAGACTTGCAGAGGCAGCACTCTCTTTGCCCCCTTTTCTTTGAGCTCTTCACTGGCACGAGCAATGCCCTCAGGGGTACCCGTAATCACAATCTGTCCAGGACAGTTGTAGTTGGCCACCCACACATCATCTTCATCCAAATGAATTTCATTGAGTCCAAGAACAGCTGCCATGGCCCCCCTTGTCTGGGCACACGCATCATTCATGTACTGCGCACGCAAAGCCACCAATTGCAATGCGTCTTGAAAAGAGAGAACGTCTGCGGCAACGAGTGCTCCATACTCCCCCAAGCTCAAACCGGCAGCTGCAAAAATCGGCCCCTGCTCTTTTACTAAACGCATGAGAGCAACGCCGACTGTAAGCAATGCGATCTGGCTGTTTTTTGTCTCGGTGAGATCCTCTATCGGTCCTTCGAAAATCAGCTTGGTGAGAGGACGACCGACAATGGCATCGGCTTCTGCAAAAGTCTCGCGCACAATGGGAAAGGCATCATAAAAGGCTTTGCCCATGCCTACAACTTGGGCGCCTTGACCGGGAAAAATGAGTGCAATCCGTTCGCGCAAAGCCATATATAAAATTACTCCTTAACAGCCGTAAGGATCGAGGCGCCCCACGTCAGGCCAGCTCCGAAGGCCACGAGAAGATAGTTGTCCCCTATCTGTGAGGGCTGTTCATTGACCAGATCAAAAAGAGCTATGCCTACAGATGAGGCCGATGTATTGCCGTATTTGTGCAAAGTAGTGAAAACACGGTCGTCAGGAATGCTAAAACGCTTGGCAATCGCATCAATGATGCGCAAGTTCGCTTGGTGAGGCACAAACCAGCGAATATCGCTTTCTTGCAGACCCGAGCGATCAATGACCTGCTTCGCCGCCGCTTCCATACGACGCACGGCATGCTTAAAGATCTCCTTGCCCTCCATAAAAATGTAGTGCAAACCCGCCTCAACGGTCTCTTTTGTTGCCGGTCTCTTCGAGCCCCCTGCGGGCATTAAGAGCAGCTCTGCTTGCTCACCATCGGCTCCTAAACTGGTCTCGCCAATGAGCAACCCCGCTCCTTTATCGGAGATCACTGCAGCAGCAGCGCCATCGCCGAATAATACACAAGTCGCGCGATCCTTATAGTTGGTGATCGAGGAGAGCTTTTCAGAGGCCACTAAAAGAATGTTTTTGTAGATGCCGGCCGCAATGAAGGCCTTGGCAATCGAAAGTGCGTAGATATAGCCCGTACAGGCCGCCTGCAGGTCAAAAGCGGCTGCGTTGGTGGCCCCCAGTTTCTTCTGCACAATGGCTGCAACGCTGGGGAAGATGTAGTCCGGAGTCAGTGTCGCACACATGATCAGGTCGATCTGGTCAGCTGCTACCCCCGCCCGATCAAGGGCTACTTGTGCCGCCTTAGCCCCCATATCGGAGGTGAATTCATCGACAGCCGCAATACGCCGCTCCTTCATCCCGGTGCGGGTTGTGATCCACTCGTCGGTGGTCTCCACGATCTTTTCCAAGTCCTGATTGCTCAAGACCCTTTCAGGAAGATAGGCTCCGAGGCCGGTGATACGTGCGCGTTTCATGAGGCCTTTTAGTGTAACAAACCAAAGCCCATGTTTTCAACTGAACCTTAAATATGCATATCTAATTGAATGTGAATAACTTATGCATTTCTTGTGCGCTTTGAGGGCTCATCTATGGCACTGTGCACGAAGACTTCCCGATCCCGCTTGCGAACAGACCTTAGTGCGGTAGGACTTGCTAGCGAAAAGGTCCCCGCCGCGAAGCGAAAACCTCCCCTGGCAGCAGCCCCTGCCGCGGCTGCGTCGTCCGGTAGAGGAGCGGAGGAGCGCGTCGAGCTCCAACCCAGTGAGGGAAGGATCGAGAGTATTCTCATCGCATCCGCCGCTCTTACTTGACCCAGTAATTCTCGAGCCCGCGTAGCAGTGGCCCTTCTGGTTGGATCGATTCGATAAAGCTCTGTAAGGAGCGGTTTCCAGTCTGCAGGAACCCCTATCTCCTCCAAACGCGCAGCAACTTTTGCATCGCTTTCTGCGGCAGTGGGAGCGACAAAGCGACCCAGCTCATCTCGTAAATAGCGATACTCTCTTCTACCCCCATAGACAAAGGCCTCTCTTGCAGGCGAGCGGCACAGGGATTTTGTCGTTAACAGTTCGGCGATGATATTAGCCACTCCCCACATATCTCCGGCGGGACCAAAAACTTCCAGATCGCGAACACCCACTACGGAAACGTGTCCCTCAGGGGCCGTCGCACAATGCGCTTCATAGTGTCTCATCAATGCCCCTCGCAGTTCCGGAGGGGTTGCTTCTAGCGTCGTTCTTCTTACTTGTCGAACAGCCATACTGCTTTCGGGGGTCAGAGCCGAGTTCCAGTCGCCAATGGCTAACCTGCGAGATGCGGGGTCAACGAGTATGTTATCTCGCTTCAGATCTCGATGCACCACGCCCACTGCATGCATCGCTTCCACTGCTCGCAGCAACTGGTCCACTAACGTCATTCTGCCCGCTATTGGCCAGGAAGTGCTGCCCTGCATCTGGCGCAGCGTGCCTGGGTAGAGATCTAAAAGGACTCCCATCCTCTGCTCTCTGCGCTTGTGTGACTGATAGGCAAAGCAACCCCAAGGAATGCTTAAGTTTTCTGTAGAGGGAGCGCGAAAAAGAAGGGTCATCGCTGCAAATGCGGGATCCATGCTCTCTTTAGCGCCTGACAAGAAACATAAAGGGGCATCCCCGGGATACAAAGAAAGGCATCTCCACGCTGTGCAAGAAGAGCCCTTTCCTACAAAAGGGGCGCGGGCCAGTTGGTTCAAAACAATGTAACACCTCAGTTCACTTCCCACGCGCCGCACCACCAATGACCAGGGCAGACCCGAGCTCGCTCTTTTCACCAAAATCGAACCCGCCATCAATGACTTGGGGCCCTCATCGGGGAAAAACACTCGGTGAAAAATCTCCTCCACACGATCGATTAGGAAATCCAAAATTCTCTCTAATTCTTCTGCAGTCACACGTTCCAAAGGCCCCAAGGCAGCCATCCACTCACCGCGCGCGGCGTACCCATAAACTGCCCTTGCCGTGGCAGGCGGAAAAAGTGGTTCAACGGGGCATTCAAAATGCCAGACTCTTCGGTATTGCTTCACAAGGCCGTCGCGGCCCAGTTCGATCTTATTGCCCCTTTCTACCAAAGTGCACCGCTGCCCTTCTGAAAAAGCAAAGGCGGTTCGATCAGGACTTACTTCGCACGGCAGTAAACGATCCGTCAGATCAGCGACCCTTTCAAGACAACCCTTGGGGCTCGCTGTCAGCACTGTTTCATTGCCCGAAACCCTTAACCTAACTGTAGGCGAAGCTCCTAAAGAGCGTACAAGGCAAACCAAATCATACTTCCCCACTTCTCCAAAAGCTGCACTACTACTCACTGCTGCGGCCGCCATAGAAATTACATCGGTCGTCGCCAGGTAAAAGCTTGCGCCAGGGAGCCATCATCGGCAGATTCAAAAGAACGGCCCACCTGCATTCCAAAGCCTAAACGCGAAAAGCGCACGGGCAGGTCCTTGAGTTCTTCCCGAATCAAAGATGCTGTAGCATCCCCTTCAAGCGTGCTGTCAAAGGCGAGGATAATCTCTTGCGGCATCTCCTTGCTCAGGCGCCGGCGAAGGCCTTCTAGATTCAATGCAGGTCTTCCATAAGCGGGAGAGAGAAGTCCGTCGAGAACATGGTAGCGTCCATTAAATTGGCGTGTCTGTTCCATCAGCAAAAGATCTTTGGGAGAAGAGACTAAACAGAGCAGAGAGGCATCTCTTTCCAAAGAGGTGCAGAGAAAGCAGGGCTCATCGGCCAGCGCTCCGCATTCTGTGCAAGTGCGCACAGCATTGTGCAACTGCCCTACTAAAGCACTGAGTTTGGCCACTTTTTCTGCGGGCCATTTGAGCATTTCGAAAGCCATCCTCTCAGCACTCTTTGTACCGATGCCGGGCAGCGTTTTCAGCTGTTCAACAAGTCTGGCAAAATGGGCAGGAACGAGCATGTGGCAATTAATAGCGATTATTCCCTAAACTACTGACCTTTGACAACACCTATCTTCCCAAAAAGGATGTAGCCAACACTCTTCTGATAATGCGTCGTTTATTGCTCCTGTTTATCCTCCTCCTCTGTTGTTCGCTGAGAGCCGACGACGCCCCCCTCAGGGTGGGCCATATCCGCCTCGAATTTAAGCGGACAGAAGACTATGACGCCGGCTCTTTGCTCAAGCGTTTAAAGACCAAAGAGGGCGGCCTTTTTTCGCAAACCGACTTCGATCTCGACTTAAAGATGCTGAGCGCAGAGTTTGACCGCGTAGAGCCCAATCTCGACTTCCGGGGCAACACGGTGGACATCCGCATTGAGCTCTACCCTAAGATGGTCATTCGCTCGATCTGCTTTGAGGGCAATAAGAAGATCTCCTCTTCCGATCTCTTTGATGAATTAGAGGTCAAAACATGGTCCGATTATGACCGAGAGACCTTTAACGAATCGTTTCAAAAGCTGCGGACGCACTACCTGAAAAAGGGGTTTTTTCAAGCCAAACTCTCGTACACGGTCAAGCCCGATCCATGCAAAAATGAGGTCGACATTTGCATCCATGTAGATGAGGGCGTGGCGGGCTTTATTCAAAGCATCTGCTTTGAAGGGCTCGATGCGTGCGAGGAAGAAGAGGTCTTAGAGCGTATCATCACGCAGGAATACTGGTTCCTTACCTCTTGGCTGACCAAGTCGGGGGTTTTCCAACCCGAGGCGATTGAGCACGACAAGCTCATCATCACCGACTACCTGCACAACCGCGGCTTTTTGGATGCGCGCGTTGAGATCTGCACGCAAGATGCTGGTTGCGAACGCATTAAGGTAGTTGTGAAGGCGTGCAAGGGTGAGCGCTACTACGTCGGCAACATCTGTATTCGCGGCAATAAGCTCTTTACTCTGCAATGCCTTGAGAAGTTTCTCTGCATCCACCAGGGCAAGCCCTTTTCAACCGACATGATCCGCGCCAGTTCCGGGAAAATCACCGATTTGTACGGCTCGAAAGGGTTTATCGAAGCTCAGGTGATTCCTGAATCGCGGCTGCGCGACGGGACTCATTGCTACGACATCACACTGACCATTGATGAGGGAGAGTTCTACCGCATCGGAATGGTCAAGCTGTACGGCAACTGCTACACCGAATCCTCCGTTATTTTGAATGAGTGCTTGCTAGTTCCCGGCGAACCCTTTGATACACGCAAGCTGAAAGGAACTGAAGAGCGCCTGCGCAACACCGGATTTTTTGAGTGCGTGAACGTCTTCCCTGTGCGCTCTACAAAAGAGATCGACAAATGCGGCAAGACACGCGATGTGCACATTCAGGTCAAAGAATGCATGACCGGTTCTGTGCAACTGCAGCTCGGTTTTTCTACTCTCGACAGCCTCTTTGCAACGCTGCAGCTCACGGAGCGCAACTTCAACATTGCCGGCTTGAAGAACTGGGAGCGCAAAGGGGCGGCGGCTCTTCGCGGCGGCGGCGAAAACCTGCAGATTGGTGTAACTCTGGGTTTAAAGAAGAGCTCCTTTGATCTGGGTTGGTCAAAACCCTATTTCATGGACACTCCATGGACGGTTGGATTTGCCTTTGACAGAACCTATAATCGCGCTGTTTCGCCATTCTACGACATCAAAACTTCTGGGTTCTTGCTGCACGCAACGCGCCAGCTCAACGCCTTTGTGAAGTATGGTTGGATGTACCGCTTGCGTTACTCAACGCTGACTTTTAAAGGTGACAGCAACCCCACAACGATTGCTGAAAAAGGCGATAATGGTCTCGTCTCCGCTCTGGGCCCCAACTTGATCTACGACTCGACCAATTCGATTTGCAAACCCACCTGCGGCTTCCGTTCGATTTTGTCGGGAGAGTATGCCGGCCTAGGCGGTAACTTCGCTTTTCTACACTTTAGATACTTCAACTCCTACTACATCCCCTTCGGCAAGAAAGGCGTGTTCAAAACGCGCGCCGACCTCGAATTCATCCAACCCATTGGCTCGACAACGATGAATGACATTCCCATGGGCGAGCGTCTCCTCATCGGCGGTGAAAACGACGTGCGCGGTTACCGCGGCTATAGCATTGGTCCCAAGCTCGGTTCAGGCCCCGAACCGATGGGCGCCATTTCCACCCTCGTCTTGTCAGAGGAATATTTACACAATATCATTGATCGCGTTGATGCCTTCGCCTTCGTCGATGCGGGTGCAGCGTCGGAGCGAGCATACCGCATTTCGACTCTACGCTGGTCTTATGGTTTAGGCCTACGTCTAGAAGTCATGAAGGGAATGCCCATGATGCTCGGTATGGGTTTCCCTGTTAATCCACAGTCGCGCTCTGATGTGCAGCGATTTTTTATCTCCTTTGGAGGAAGGTTCTAAACTTATGAAAAAACTTTTCATTCTTACACTTGCAGCGGGTGCCTTACTTGCGGACAACCTTCCCATTGGGGTGGTTGACTTCATGAAATGCGCCGAAAATTCCAAAGTCGGCCAGGCAGAAATCAAATCTCTGGAAGAGATGAGAGAACAGCTAGAAATGACTTTGAAAAAGCTCGACGACGATCGTCAAAAAATCGAGAATCAACTCAGCGATCAGGACAATCTCGATAGCCTGAACGAAGAGGCGCAGAAGAAGATGCAGGAAGAGTACCAGATGATCAGCCAAGCGATCGTGCAGTACCAAAACCAGTACTTCCAGCTGATGAACCAGAAGGGAATGAAGGTACAGCAAACGCTCAATGCGAAAGTGACAGAGGCTGCACAAACAGTCGCTCAGGCGCGCAAACTGCAAGCCATCGTGAACAAGGAAGTCTGCTTCTACTACCTGCCCGCCTTCGACGTCACACCTGATGTGATTGTGGAAATGGATAAACGCTACGTCGCTGACCAACCAGCCACACCTCCTGCAGCACCGGTGAAGTAATGGCCCAATTTTCCCTGAAGCAGCTAGCGCACACTCTTCGTGCTGAAATCATTGGTGACCCCGATCTTCTCATCAAGGGTGTAGCTGATCTAGAAACTGCCTCTCAGGGACAAATTTCCTTCCTAGCCAACCGTCGCTACCTCGACGCCATGCAAAAAACCAAGGCCTCCTGTGTCATTGTGGATGGACAATCTCCTCGTCCAGAAGGCCGCGCCTACTTAGTCGCTGCCAACCCCTCCACGGCCTTTCAGGAGGTCCTCACCCTCTTCTTCGGAAAGCGTGAAGCGACCGGTTTTACCGGCATACAGGGCTTCATCCACCCCGAAGCCAGCATTGGAACTGATGTCCAGATTGGCCCCGGAAGCGTGGTCGACAAGGGCGTGCGCATTGGTGCACGCACCCGCATCGGCCCGAATGTTGTGCTCGGTGCCCACGTGACCATTGGAGAGGACTGCATTATCCATGCAGGCGTCGTCATTCGCGAATACTGCACTCTCGGTAATCGCGTTATCATTCAGCCCAACACCGTCATCGGCTCCTGCGGCTTTGGATACGCCACGGACGAGAAGGGCACCCACACAAAATTAGAGCAGTATGGATCGGTGGTGATTGAAGATGATGTCGAGATCGGCGCTCTCACCGCCATCGACCGCGGCCGCTTCACGGAAACGCGCATCTGCACTGGGTCGAAGATCGATAACCTAGTGCAAATTGCCCATGCCGTACAAGTCGGGCCTCACAACCTCATCATCTCGCAGACCGGCATCGCCGGCTCCACCAAAACGGGCCGCAACGTGGTCATGGCCGGCCAGTCTGCCGCCATCGGCCATCTCACCATCGCCGACGGCGTCATCATCGCCGCGCGCGGCGCCGCCTCCAAATCCATCACCGAACCTGGCAGCCGCTGGGCCGGCGCCCCCGCCGAACCCCTCGCCGACCACAATCGCCGCTCCGTCCACCTCCGCAACATCGAGAAAACCGTCAAGCGTTTGACTGAACTGGAAAAGCGCGTCACGGAATTGGAATCATGAGCGCGAGCTTTGTACAGACTCCCATGCTCTCTTAGCAGCAACTGCACCTCCAACTACTACAGCAAGAGGCAAAATTACCGAAGAACCACCGGCAAAAACTCCTCCGGCTACCGCACCCGCGCCTCCAGCAACACTCACAATGAGAGTAGCTTTCCCCATCTCATGGCGAAGTAAGGGTTCGCGTCCACTTTGCCAGTAAGTCCATACTCCAGCAGCGACCCCTCCGACAGCTCCTGCTTTAGCTCCTGTCTCGACTGTAAACATGAATTGCTCAAAGCGAGTTCCAGAGGTCAGAATAGCATCCGCTCTTTTTACAAAATTCGAAAAATACTCCCCTACACCACTAACCATTTCTTTTCCCCCTATTTAGGGAGAGGATAGTACATCAGTTAGATCGGTTTTTGAAAGAATAAATCTTGCCTCTTCATCCGAAAGAAATTCCGGCAGCCTTTCGTGCTGAAGCTGCGCAATCAATGGATTAAAGGCCGCCTCTTTGGCGTCGGCACCGCCGTAGCGGAAGGCGTAGACCTCGATTCCCTCTTCCGTCAGGCGGTCATGCAATTCGTCCACGTGCCGCTGACGGTCATCGATGAAAATGATGCGCGAGGGCAACGTTTCGAATTGGCGCAGCAGAGTTTCGCTCTTTTTTGCAGCACCGCAATAGATGATTTCAGGCGCTGTGTAGCCCGCGCTTTCAAGCTGTTGAACGGTATAGGCATGTTCGCACGGCTCGCGCGCGGTAAGGCCGTAGATCTTGTTTTCGATGTGGTGGAGAAGGGCGGGCGCCCCGGGGTCCACAGCAACAACCAAAAGATGAGGCTGAACCTCTTGCCAGCAGCGCACGTGCTCTTCGTGAGAGATTTGCCCCAGCTGCCAGAGGCACCACTCCCGCGAGCCCAACTGGGTGACCGGCATGATGAGGGTCCCATCAATGTCGCAGAAGAGCACCGTTTCAGGCGTCAGATAGTCCCTAATTTCCTCAAACGAGGCGATCTCCCCCTTGTAGGCGTGCAGAGAGAGCGCCAGTAAAGCAAACAGGTATTTCATCGAATGATGAGAACCGTGGGATTCTCAAGAATCGTCTTGAGAGTTTTGAGGAATGCTGCAGCATCCGTTCCATCCACAATGCGATGGTCAACGGAGAGCGTCAGATTCATGACCTTACCGGGAACTACGGCCCCTTTGCGCACCACCGGTACGTCGAGGATGCCGCCGACGGCCAAGATTCCAGCCTGCGGTGGGTTGATGATGGCACCAAAGCGATCAACCCCCATCATCCCTAAGTTGGAGATGGTGAAAGAGCCGCCCTTATATTCATGAGGCTCCAGCTGGCCGGCCTTGGCCCGCTCTGCAAGAGCGCGGATTTCAGTCGCAATCTCGCCAATGTTCTTGTAATCGGCACAGCGGATGATCGGTGTGATAAGGCCACCTTCAATGCTGACAGCAACCGCGATATCCACTGTGTTGAAATAGGCGATGTTGTCGCTTTGGTACGCAGCATTCAGCGCAGGATGCTCTTTGAGAGCCATCGCAACGGCTTTCACAACAAAATCGTTGACCGTCAACTTAATGCCCGTTGCTTTGAGCTCTTCGCGCAAAGCAACCAGACGTTCTGCATCAACTGACATCTCTACATAGAAGTGCGGGATGAAGGTTTTTGACTCTTGCAACCGCTTTGCAATGCTCTTGCGCATCGGCGTGAGCGGCTTTTCCGTATAGCTGCCAGGCGCTGCATCGGGTTTCTTGCGAGAACCAAAAACTGCGAGCCCCTCTTTCTGCGCTAACTGTAAATCACTGGCCACCACACGGCCATGCGGACCACTGCCCTGCACGGTGGAAAGGTCAAGCCCGTGCTCTTTCGCCAGCTTCTTCGCCAGCGGCGAGGCAGCAATGCGCGCCGAGATCTCCTCCGACATCGGCTGCCATCCCTCTAAAGGGGGCTCAAGAGCAAAAACAGGTTGCGCTAAAGCGCTCTTGGGAGCTTCCGCTTTTTTCTCTTTTGTAGATTCTGTAGCCACAGCAACACTCACAACTTCCGCTTTAGGCGGTTGATAACTCTCTATGCTTTCATCTGCTTTCTCAGTGAAAATTGCAATATCTTCATTCACGCGCGCTTCTCTGCCTTCCGACACAAGAATCTTGCGCAAATAGCCGCCATCCAACGCCGCGTGCTCCACAGTAGCCTTATCGGTGGCCACTTCAATCACCACATCGCCGGGCTTTACAAGGTCGCCCACCGCTTTGCGCCACTTCACAATCGTTCCCGACTCCATCGTCGGAGAAAGCTTCGGCATCGTCAGAGTAAACATCTAAAACATCTCCTTGACCGCACGGATAATGCGTGCTGCATTGGGCAGCGTTTCAGCTTCCAGAACTTTAGAATAGGGCATCGGCGTCTCTTTTTGACAGACTCGTTTGAGGGGCGCATCGAGTTGGTCAAAGAAGTGCTCGTTGATTTGGAATCCCACCTCGGCGCAAATGCCGGCAAAATAGTGGCCCTCTTCGACAAGCAAGCAGCGGTGCGTTTTCGCAATCGATTGCCCCACCGTTGCAATATCGAGAGGACGGATGGTGCGCAGGTCGATGACCTCTACAGAAACGCCCTCTTTAGCCAGCTGCTCAGCAGCCTGGAGGCAGAAGAGCACTGCACGACTATGAGAAACCATCGTTAGATGGCGCCCCTCTCGCACTACTCTCGCTTTACCAATCGGCACGAGATATTCCTCATCGGGAATCTCCATCTTATCGCCGTAAGAAAGTTCCGACTCGAGGAATAAAACGGGATTGTTATTGCGAATGGCCGACTTGAGCAACCCTTTCGCATCGTATGCGTTGCTCGGAGCAATTACGATCAGCCCCGGCAGGTTGCCATAAAACGCCTCGACGCAGTGTGAGTGCTGCGAAGAGACCTGCGCCGCAGCACCGTTGGGTCCTCGAAACACAGCAGGTACAGAAAAACGACCGCCCGACATGTAGTACATCTTCGCAGCGTTGGAAATGATCTGGTCCGCCGCGACAAAAGAAAAGTTCCAGCTCATGAATTCCACAATAGGCCGCAGACCCGTCATCGCTGCACCAATGGCAATCCCCGCAAAACCGTTTTCCGCAATCGGAGTATCAATCACCCGTCTAGGGCCCCATTTATCCAAAAGCCCCTTGGTGACCTTGTACGCCCCATTATATTCGGCCACCTCTTCGCCCAAAATAAAGACGGTAGGATCTCGTGCCATCTCCTCATCAATCGCCTGACGAAGAGCTTCTCTCAATTCGACAATCATGGCGCAAAGACCCCCTCTTCAAGGCTGGCAGGATCGGGCCAGGGGCAGCTTTCTGCATACTTCATCGCGGCAACAGCGATCTCCTTCTTTTCTTTATCCAGCTGCTCAAACTGCTCTTCCGTAATCAACTTCTTCTTCACCAATTGCGCTTTCAATTGGAGGATCGGATCTTTTTGCATGCAGGCAGAAAGTGCCTCTTTCGTGCGGTAGTTCGCCGGATCGGAAATCGAATGCCCCTTAAAACGCTCTGTCAACGCTTCGACAAGCACAGGTTTACCCGTACGCACCATCTCTTCTTTGATCTGCGTGAAGGCTTCAATGCAGTGCAGATAGTCCATCCCATCAATCGTATAACCAGCCATTCCATAACCGGGCGCTTTCAGCTCCGCAATAGGATTGACACTGATTGCACGATTCACCGCCGTCCCCATTCCCCACTGATTGTTCTCAATCACGTACAGGCAGGGCAGACTCCATAAAGCCGCCATATTCAACGCCTCGTGAAACGCCCCTTGAGCCACCGCTCCCTCGCCCATGAAACAGAGCGAGAACTTGCCCTTTTGGTCGAGGTACTTGCAGGTAAAACCGGCGCCTGTGGCCACGGGAATCTGTCCGCCGACAATCCCAAATCCGCCCAGCAGCTGATCGGTGTAAAAGTGCATTGAACCACCGCGACCCTGCGCATTGCCCGCAGCCTTGCCGTACAGTTCGGCCATCAATTCATCGGGAGTAGCCCCCAAAAGAAGGGCTAGAGCGTGGCAGCGGTAGGAGGTCGTGTACCAGTGATTAGGGCCAAAAACACGCAAAATAGCGGTCTGGATCGCCTCCTGACCGGTGTAGGAATGGAAGAATCCCCCCACTTTTCCGGCCAAATAGGCACTTTCGGCTCGAGTTTCGAAATTACGGATGAGAACCATGCGCGCAAGGTCTTCCTTAAGCTCTTCAGGCTTAAGACGTTGCAAAGCGTTCTCGGCATTCACAGGAAGGTTAGGCATGTACGGGATAATTATAGTGTTTACCATGAGAGCGAGCAAGGTGGATTGCCTCTTCTTTTGTCGAAAGAAGGTTTTCCGGGCCTAATCGCTCGAGCAGCCGAGCATTTTCTAACAGCTTGATAATACGTGGGTTAGCCTCTGAAAGCAGAAGTTTGCGATGCTTCTTTTTGAGTTTTTCATGAAGTTGCCGCAGTGCCTCAATCCCCGTCATATCCACGATCCCCACATCATGGAGGCGCAAAATCACGAAGGGGCTCTTGCAGTCCAGCACCCTTTCTTCCAAAAGATGGGAGACGGCGAAGAAAAGGGGGCCTTTGACCTCCACAATCTGGATCTCTTCTCCCACCAGAGTGCTCTCCACCGTTGTGGTATCGCCCATCTTTTTGGTGAAGATCAACGCTGCCAGCAGCACGCCAATTTCCACGGCCACTGTAATATCGATCAGCACCGTAAGAGCAAATGAGGTGAGCAATAAGACGGCATCCCCCTTGGTGCCACGCAGTTGAGAGAGAAAGTTTTTCCCATCAAACATTTTCACGGCAATGTAGATTACCAGAGCCGCCAGCGCGCAGAGAGGGATGAGCTCTGCCTGTTTTGCAAAGCAATAGAGAATGGCGAAAACAACGGCTGCTGCGACCACACCTGCCATCGGCGACTTAGCGCCGCAGCGCACATTCGTAGCGGTTCGAGCAATGGCTCCTGTAGCGGGCATACCTCCAAAGAGAACGGAGCCAAAATTGCCCACTCCTTGTGCGATCAACTCCGTATCGGGGCGATGGCGATCCCCGCTCATCGAATCGGCCACCACGGCCGAAAGCAGCGACTCCATCCCTGCCAGCACTGCAATCGTGATCGCATCGGGCATCAGGTCTTTCACGCGCTCTAACGTGAGACGAGGCCAATGCGGGTCGGGAAGAAAGTTCGGGATAGCTCCAAATTTGGTGCGAATCGTCTCTACATTCATCCCCAGCACAATCACGGCAAGAATCCCCACGACCATCGCGATCACAGGGCCGGGAAGTTTCTCGTTCACTCTACGCAGCACGATCACGACAAGGATGACGGCCACTCCTAAAATCAATGCCTGCACATTCAAAGTGCCAAAGTGTTGGAAGTAGCTGCCCCAACGGGTAAAGAAGTCGGCACTCGCGCTTACTCCGCGCAGCCCCAGGAAATCTTTGATCTGCGTGGTAAATAAAATGACCGCTAACCCACTGGTCAAACCGGTAATCACCGGATAGGGAATGTATTTCAAAAACCCACCGAAGCGAAAAAGCCCCATCAAGACGAGGAAGACAGAGGCAATCAAAGTAGCAATGACCAACCCATCATAGCCTTGGCGCGCGACAATATCGAAGACTACGACAACAAAGGCTCCTGTCGGACCGGCGATCTGGAAGCGACTGCCGCCTAAAAGAGCAACGATGAGCCCCGCAACAACGGAGGTGAACAGCCCGCGCTCAGGAGGAAGTCCCGAGGCAATGGCGAAAGCCATGCCTAAAGGAATGGAGATAATCCCCACAACGATGCCGGCCATGCAGTCATGCATCAAGTCGTGAAGCTTCATCCCGCGGCGCAGACAAGTAACAAGCTTAGGAGCAAACACTATATACCGCCCATGCTAGCAAAAAACCCCGCGAATTTCTACAGTGAATCGGTATGACCCTAGCTGCACCCCCACTCGCTCAAGCGCCCACGGATAAAGATTCCATCAAGCGTGCCATCATCCACCACCTGCACTACACGCTGGCCAAGGATCAGTACACCGCCACAAGGCGAGACTACTATATGGCCCTGGCCTACTCCGTGCGCGATTTGACGATCAAGGATTGGATCGAAACGCAGCGCAGGTACTACGACAAAGACGCCAAGCGCATCTACTATATCTCCATGGAATTCTTAATGGGGCAGACGCTGCGCAACAGCTTAGTCAATCTACAAGTGCTCAAACCCACGGAAGAGGCCATCAAGGAATTGGGTTTTGACTTAGAAGAACTAGCCTCGTTGGAATGGGATGCGGGGCTGGGCAATGGGGGCCTGGGTCGCCTCGCCGCCTGCTTTCTTGACTCGATGGCCACGATGGGACTGCCCGCTTATGGCTACGGCATCCGCTATGAGTACGGCATGTTCTACCAGCGCATTGAAAAGGGCTTTCAAACAGAGACGCCCGACAACTGGCTGCGTTATGGCAACCCTTGGGAAATCGATCGTCCAGAATACCTCTACCCTGTCTATTTCGGTGGCCGCGTCAACCAATACACCGACAAAGAGGGCAAGATCCAGGTGGAATGGGTCGACCGCGATGAGGTCATCGCCATGGCTGCCGACAATGCCATCCCCGGCTACGGACCAGACAGCTCAACCAACACTTTGCGACTTTGGGTAGCCAAATCCTCGCGTGGTTTCAATCTCGAATACTTCAATCACGGCGACTACATTCGCGCTGTCGAAGACAACAACCGCACAGAGAACATCAGCCGCGTTCTCTACCCCAACGACAACGTTGTGATCGGCAAGCGCTTGCGCCTGCGCCAAGAGTATTTTCTCTGCTCCGCTACTTTACAAGACATCATGCGCCGCTACAAAAAGGGGCACAAGAGCCTCGACCAACTGCCCGACAAGGTAGCCATCCAGCTCAACGATACGCACCCCTCGCTCTGCATTGCGGAGATGATGCGCCTGCTCATGGATGTAGAGGGGCTGGCGTGGGAAAAGGCGTGGGACCTCACCACACGTGTCTTTTGCTACACCAACCACACCGTTCTTCCCGAAGCACTCGAAAAGTGGCCCATCGCCCTACTCGAGCAGCTTTTGCCCAGGCACTTGCAGATCATCTATGAGATCAATCGCCGTCTGATGGCCGATGTAGCCGCTCGCTTTCCCGGTGACAGCGCCAAACTACAGCGCATGTCGTTGATCGAAGAGGGTGAAGACAAAAAAGTGCGCATGGCCAACTTGGCCATCGTCGGCAGCCACTCCGTCAACGGTGTTTCTGAGCTTCACTCGGAGATCTTAGAAAAACGGCTCTTCAAAGACTTTGTCGACTATAAGCCCACTCTCTTTCACAACATCACCAACGGTATTACTCCGCGCCGCTGGGTAAAGTTGGCCAACCCCCTTCTCTCCGACCTGCTCACGAAAGCGATTGGTCCTCAATGGGTGACTCATCTCGATGAGCTCAAAAAACTCATCCCTCTCGCAAACGACGCCTCTTTCCGCGAAGAGTGGGCCAAAGTAAAACAGACCAACAAAGCAAAGCTGGCCGAGCACATCCGCTTTGCGCACGATATCGATGTCGATGCGAGCACTCTCTTCGACTGCCAAGTCAAACGCTTTCATGAATACAAGCGCCAAGTACTCTTTGCTCTCTACATGGTGGCGCTCTACAACGACATCAAAGACAACCCCACAAAGACCGTGCAGCCCCGCACCTTTATGGTGGGCGGCAAAGCAGCACCGGGTTACTTCATTGCAAAGCTGACAATCAAGTTGATCAACTCCATTGCCGACAAGATCAACCATGATCCGCAAGTCAGCTCTAAGATCAAAGTGGTCTTTCTGCCCAACTACCGTGTCACGTTAAGCGAAATGATTGTCCCCGCCGTAGAACTCTCCGAGCAGATTTCCGCTGCGGGCTACGAAGCTTCCGGCACCAGCTGCATGAAGTTTTCAATGAACGGCGCACTGACCATTGGCACACCCGATGGCGCTAACATTGAAATTGCCAAAGCGGTAGGGGCCGAAAACTTCTTCTCTTTTGGCCTCAAAGCCGAAGAGGCAGCGGATCTCATGCACCGCGGCTACAACCCTTGGGATTACTACAACAACGATCCCGTTCTGCGCCGTGCGGTGGACATGATCAAAGATGGCCACTTCAGCTCTGACCAGCCCGCCCTTTTTGAGCCGCTGATCAACACGCTACTCACCGGCGGTGATCGCTACTTTGTCTTTGCCGACTTTGCCTCTTACGTCAAAGCGCAAACTGTGGCCGGAGAGCGCCATTTAGACCAAACCTGGTGGACCAAGGCTTCGATCCTTAACTCTGCCAACATGGGCTTCTTCTCCTCGGACCGAGCCATTGGCGACTACGCAAAAGTGTGGGATGTAAAGCCTATCTCCGGATCGTAAAAAAATCTGTTTAATTGCGCAGTGTTATACTGCTCCTCCGTTAAATAATGGAGTGAGAATGGCATTGGCTTTAGTCGCTGTGAGAAGCAAACCGATAGTAGGAATAGGGGTGCGTCATCTAAGCGCTTCTATGATGTGGGCTCCACCTGTGTTTTCACGACGCACAGCAGAGACTCTTTTGGTAAAGTATAACGAGGGATTATTTGCCCCTTCCTCCAAAAATCAAAGTGCTGTTGTAGTTAGCCTCGCCGACCCATTGAAAGCGGTCCTCCTACCCTTCAGCGTCACCACAGCCAACGTGACTAAAACACGGTACGATGGGGAAGTGGGCCACGATGTGTCAACAGTCAAAACATCTGCTGATGGGAAACCCACAACAGAAACCACTACAATTTGGTATCCGGTCTCTGGAAAAATCGGCCCTCATGAATGGAAGCCTGAAGATGCCCGTATGAAAACATACGCGGGCGGAGAATATCACCCTGCAACCGTTGAGGAAGCTTTTCAGGAAAGTCAATTTGTATCTAACTTACGAAAATGGGACTTTAAAAATGTCGATCTACTAGATACCAAAATAGACCCTTATATTCTTCGTGCCGCTATTGCACGTCAAATTGCTACACAACGTCTTCAAGAGGCGGAGGAAACGCTTTGTGAAAAGCATCTCAGCAGTCGCTATCCGTGGCGTAAAACCAGGGTCACAAAGTTCGAATTTGAGATGGTTGAAGAACCCTCATTAGAAGCGGTTCTGCTCCCTGGATTTGCTCTCGAGCACCCGGGACGCCCTGTGCAAATAGTTTCTGCTCTCGAAGGAGGAAAAGTCGCTGGCCCTACTCCTCGTTCCACTATAAAAGTTATATTAGCGGCTACTGTTCTGGGCGCACTTGTGGGTGGCACTGTTATACCAATGTTTTGGGGGGTTGCTTCCACACTCAGAATTGCTGCCCTTTTCGCTGGCGTATTTGGCAGTGTCGCAGGCGCACGGACCTATAATCGACTCGAGCGTCTCGCTCGATCCCACGAGTCAACGATTAAAGAGGGTTGGGTTAGGAATCAGAGTGTAGCTGAATCAAAAGCTGATAGACAACGTCGATTGCTCACAACTGCACAAGAAAAAAATTCCACAGATTTGATTGTTGCTGAAGAACATTACAAAGCTCTACAGATCCCATTGAGCACTTTTCCTACTAAAGAAATGGTTATGGATCACTACCAGCGCGCTGTGTCTCGCAACCATCCTGATCATGGAGGAACAGGTGATGATATTCACCGATTGCGAACAGCAAAAATAGCTTTTCTTTCTGCTCTAACGATGCAACGTCGCTCATTTTCAACGAGAAGCGGTCTTCCAGCTCTCCCCCCGGCAAGCCTTCCCGACTCTCGAGCACGCAAACTCATTAATGCCGTGTTATCAGGAAATTGTGCTCTTGCAACAAAGCTTGTTGAAGATGACGAAATCTCTATCGATGCTCACGACGAAGGTGAAAACACGACGCTTACCGAAGCAGCAAAACAGGGCAACCTTGCAGCAGTCAACCTCGCTCTTGCACTCGGAGCTTCCGTCGACACAAGCTGCGATTGTCCCAAGTACAATACTGCACTGCACTATGCTGTGATCAAGAATCACCGTGCAGTAGCTCAACGCCTCATTGAAGCAGGTGCAAGAATAAACCTCATCAATGCGGATGGGAATACAGCTCTGGACCTGGCATCTTCCGATCTCATGCGAACACTCCTCATCGAAAAAGGAGCCGTTCATAATCCAAAACTCTCTGGAGTCCGTGGCGCTCTGAAAAGCTTTCTTGGCTATCAACGCGAGGAAAGTCCACCCCTTTCTGCAGGTGAGGCCGTGATCGCACTGCCCCCTCCCACTTCAAAGAGGAGTTAAAATCCCTTTCAGAGTAGACTAGCTCACATTGTGCGCTGGACGAAGTTTGTTGTCTTCTTTGCCTGCTTTCTTGACGCCTTCGGCATTGGGCTTGTCTTCCCCATGCTCTCGCCGCTCTTACTCGATCCACACTCCACCTTTTTGCCCAACATCACCAGCGTTGCTGCGCGGGGCACTTTTTTGGGGATTGCTCTGGGTGTCTACACTCTTGCGCAGTTCTTTGCCGCCCCCATTCTAGGCTCTCTCTCCGACCGCATCGGTAGACGCAAAGTGTTGATGGGAACCTTTCTCATCGCCACTGCAGCCTATGTGGTAGGCGCTTCCAGCATTCTCGCTGGAAGCTACGTACTGCTACTACTCACCCGTATTCTCACAGGAACCGCTGCGGGTTCGATCTCTACAATCTACGCTCTCTTTGCCGATATCGCTCAAGGCCGCGAAAAAACATTGCTCTTTGGTCTCCTGGGAACCTGCTGGTCGATCGGCTTTGTGATCGGTCCTTTTGCCGGCGGCTACTTCTCCTCCGCAGAAATTTCTCCCTACTTCAACTGGTCAACCCCCTTCTGGATCGCTGCTCTCTTAAGCCTCCTCTGCTATATCATCGGCTTCTTCTTCCTCAAAGAGACGCACAAGCCGACTCCCACCGCCCACATCTCTTGGCTGGAAAGCATCCATAACATCAAGTCCGCCTTTCAAGAAAAGTCGATGCGCCGCATCCTCTCCTCCCTCGCTCTCTACTTCCTGGGTTGGGAGACTCTTGCACTCTTCATTCCCATCTTCTTGATGCGCCGTTTCCAGTTCGACTCTCTCGATATCGGCTACTTCTACGCCTACATGGGCATCGGCTTTGCTCTCGGCACCTCCGTCGCGCTGCGCGCCATCACTCACTTGCCTACCGGTAAGGTGCTGCGCTGGCTCCTTCCCCTCTTTGGTTGTAGTCTGCTGCCTCTTACCTTCATCTCCTCTTCGCTCCTCTGGCTGATCTTTTTCTTCTTCGCTCCTATCCTCTGCGCCCTCATCTTCTCACTCGGCCCCATCCACGTCTCTAACTTGAGCGCCTCTCACGAACAGGGCCGCATGCAGGGCATCCTCCAATCCGTCCAAGCAGGTGCCCTCGCTTTGCCTCCGCTTCTCTTCGGCTCGATTGCTGCCACCTGGCCTAGCTTTGCTCTCTGGGGCGCTGCCGCCTTCGCCTTTCTCGCCGCTCTCCCCTTACTCGGCAAACAAGACCCTCTGATGAAGGAATGATGAAACAGCTCTTACAAACTCTCTTCCGCAAAAAATCTCTCGAAGAAAAACTAGCCGAAATTTGCAACGCAAAAAAATGTCTCTCCACGTTTAAAAAACTGGGCATCAGCCCCACCACTGCTGAGAAAAAAGACCTCTCTAAAATCGCCTGGGACCTCTATCCTCAATTCATTCGCTCTCGCTCGTCTTACACCGCGTCCTACGAACCATTTCTGCGAGATGGATACCGCCTGGGCACCATTGACGAAACGCTCAATACCAACTTCCTCAACGCTTTTGCCTCAGCAAAAGCCATTCCCTTTGACTGCGAAGATAGCGACCCTAACTACTCTTCTATACGACTAGGTGTCGAAGCGGAAGAAAAGCTAAACAAAAGCCACACCTATGTCATGTGGGAAGACCTCCAATTAGAAGCACTGAAGCCCATCTTGGCGGCACTCAAAGAACCCGTCTCGCAATGCCTAGGCTCCCCCTGGCGCGTAGCCACCATCCGCGCATGGAAAACCGGTGCTCAGTCTGAGATTTTTGGTCCCAGTGATTGGCATCTCGATGGTCTGCCCACAGCTTCTTTCAAAGTCATGTTCTATCCTCTGGGAGCCAGTAAAGAAAAAGGCAGCGTTGAACTGCAGCTTCCTCAGGGCAATCTGCTCGTTGAAGGAGGCCCTGGAACATGGATGCTCTTTAAAAACTCCGAAGTCCTCCATCGCGGTGTTGCTCCTCAAAAAGGCGAGCGCATTGCGGTAGAAATCACCCTTCTACCCTCTCTTACCTGGGATCTCACGCCCATTTCTGCCGGACACAATGCGCGTCATCCCGCCCTTCCCTGGCACCAACCCTACTCTTCACAGCACCCTCTCTACAAACGAGGCGAAGTAGTCGGCGTCAACATCGGCGGAGGACCTCACTGGAACTGCCCTGACTGGATCAACCTCGAGGAGTTCGCCACCCCCTCATTCCACCTCTTTCCCAACTGCCGCTTTCCCTTCGAAAATGCCTCCGTGCAAAACGTCTACACCTCGCACGCGATAGAGCACCTCAATACACCCACCGTCTATCGCATCCTCTCCGAATCGCACCGCATTCTAGAAAAAGAAGGCAACCTCATCATCAAAATTCCCGACTTTGACAAAGCTCTCGATGCTTGGCGCAATCAAGACCCCAGCTTCTTCTCATCTGAATGGAATCTCGAAAGTGTCATCCCCTCATGGCAGACGAAACAAGTCCCTGACGACCTCGATCACCGAGCTGCTATGATCTTCTGCTCTTACTATAACGATGGCTACGGCAACCCTTTTGCCCCCTCTCAACGTAAGTCCAAATCGGCCTACTTCGGTCCTGCCCCTCTTTCCACACCAGCCCTGCAAGAGCTCATCAAAGACCGCACTCCTTCACAAATTACCCAAGCTCTGCGCAAAGCCATCAACTTGGCCGAAAAAAACCCCCACTTCGTTCATCAAAATGCTTGGAGTCGCGAAGAGCTCCAAAACCTGCTCATCTCCTTCGGATTTACCATTGTCTCTTTTGATCCCAAGCTCATCACCGAGCAATTCAAAACGATTCCCGGCATCACCGAAATGGAAAACATCAGCACCTTCTGTTGGGCAAAGAAAATCGGTTAACGAATTTTCATTCGGTTGATACACTCTCCCGCCAAATTCACCACAGGAGAGTGTTATATGGCAGCAGCAGCAGGATCCACGGGTGCGGTTAAAACCTATCTTGCTGATATAGCAAGAATCAGCCGCTCAGAACCGGGAACACGCACCTTTCCTGCCCTCGCCGCAGCGGGTGCCCCATCCACGGAGCCCGCATCACTGCTTCTCTATTTAGAAAGAGCTCTCGACCTTCCCGACGCAAGACATACCCCCTCTTCTGTAGCCTGTACTTTGGTAGACCGCGTCAAGAAATTAGAGCGCGATCTCGCAACTGCCCTGACCGAGCTCGCCACTCTAAAACACGAACGAGCTCTGGCAATCGCTCAAGCAGCCGCCGACCGCTTCCTTCCTCAAGAAACTCGGGGCCCCGATACCAGCGCATCCAGCACAGATCCTACATAACCAATGAAGTTCAAGCGCTAAACAGCCCTCTACCGATGCGCAAGATCGTCGCTCCTTCGTCGAGGGCGATTTCCCAGTCGTTGGTCATGCCCATAGAGAGTTGATCGAAGTGAGGGTTTGGTTTCCAGCGCTCAAGACAAGTCCGCAATGTCGCAAACGAAGTTCTCGGGTCTTCTTCCAAAGGACCAATGGTCATCAAGCCGCGGATGCGAAGGTTGGGTAGAGCAAATGCTTGCGGCAACAAGGGCTCCCATTCTTCGGGAGTAAGACCTTGCTTGGTGGCCTCACCAGAAGTGTTCACTTGAAGAAGGACCTCTTGGTGAGCCGTTCTCTCGGAGAGAGCCTTCAGCAGTTCCAGGTTGTGGACGGATTGGATCAGAGTGAAGCGGTTGAGAGCTTTGTTGATTTTGTTCGATTGAAGATGGCCAGTGAGGTGCCAGGCAATGTCTTTCGGCATCTCGTCCATTTTCGTAAGAGCTTGCTGGATGCGCGATTCGGCAAAGTGACGCAAACCTTGATGGTAAAGCTCCATCATTTGCGACAGGTCAGCGAATTTGCTGACACCAACGATGAGAGCGCGACCTGCCACCTTCTCAAGTAAGCGTTGATATCTATACACAAACAACCTCAATAATTGGTTTCTGCCGGCGTCGGCAATCTCTGCATTTCAACCCGGCTCCATCGCTCAACTTATCCAAGTTGAGCTGCTTCGCCGCCAACTGCGTTTGGCTGAAATGCAAAGCGCCTCCTTGGCATATTCCCAATTCTTGAAATTGTTTGTGTATATTCAAGAAGCACCTCCCTCGTAGTGTCGATCTGCTCATTGGTCATCGCGTCGGAGACAAACCACGCTTCAAGATGGTAAGGGGGCGCATAGATGCCTCGGGTGTACAAATGTTGGAAGAGTTTGGGAAAGTGCTCAAAAGAGGGCAGATCGGCATCGGTTTCTATTTTAGTCGCACCGAGAAAGAGTGTGAACATCGAGCCCACACGCTGGATGCATCCATTTTTTCCTTTGAGTGCTTCGATGAGCGGATCGGTGAGCCGCTTTGTCTTCGCTTCAAGTCGGTTGTAGAGGTCATCGTCGATCAGCTCGAGATTCTTCAGCCCCGCCGCCATCGCGACTGGATTGCCAGAGAGCGTTCCCGCTTGGTAGACAGGTCCGAGAGGAGCGAGCATCTCCATAATCTCTTTGCGCCCACCAAAGCACGCAGCGGGAAAACCGCCGCCGACGATTTTGCCCAGACAGGTCAGATCGGGGCGGATATTGTAGAGCGCCTGCGCGCCCCCCTTCGCCACACGAAAGCCGGTGATCACCTCATCGAAAATCAGCAGCGCTCCCGCTTGCGCAGTGACCTGCCGCAGCCACTGCAGGTACCCCTCTTGCGGAGGCACAACGCCCATGTTGCCCGCCACCGGCTCGACAATCACCGCTGCAACGTCGCTCCAATCCATCTCGACTTGGACGTTGAAGGGCAAACAGATCGTATGCTGCACAAACTCCTGCGGCACACCGGCCGAACTACTCATGTTCATCCCCGAACCGGCGCGCACAAGGAAGTGGTCGGCGTGGCCGTGGTAGTGGCCGATGAACTTGACGATCTTTTTGCGCCCCGTGAAGCCGCGCGCCACACGCACCGCCGACATCGTTGCCTCTGTCCCTGAGGAGACAAAGCGCATCAGCTCCATCGACGGGAAGGCCTTTTGGACCGCTTGCGCCAACAACTTTTCGCGCTCGCACGTGATGCCAAACGAACTGCCCTCTGCTACCGCCTCCTGCGCCGCGGCCACCACCTGCGGATGGGCATGGCCGTGCAGCAGCGCCCCCCAAGAGCCGCAAAAGTCGATGTAGGACTTGCCCTCGCTATCCCAAACCAGAGCGCCCTGCCCGCGGCGCGCAATCATCGGCTTAACCCCCAGCCCTTTAAAGGCGCGAACGGGGGAATTCACTCCGGCAGGCAGCAACGTTTCCATCACTTGGAAAGTATATCCTACTGCTCTATTCTGGCGCCGCATGAACGGTTTTACGAAGACCATTTCTTCCGTAGGCGATGGGTTGTCCAATTTGGGCGCCTATATGCTCATGACCATTCGCGCTTTCATCATCTTTTTCACCCACCCACCCCACTGGTGGCTGATCCGCGACCAGATCTATAACATCGGCCTGCTCTCCATGCCCGTTGTGGCCATCACCGGTTTCTCCACCGGCATGGTGCTCGCCGCTCAATCCTTCTTCCAGCTGGCCGATAAGGGGCTCGAGGGAACCACGGGCGTGCTGGTCGGCAAAGCAATGATGACGGAGCTGGGACCCGTACTCACCGCCTTCATGGTCACCGGCCGCGTCGGCTCCGCCATGTGCGCCGAAATCGGCACCATGCTCGTTACCGAACAGATCTCCGCCATGCGCTCGATGGCCATCGACCCCATCCGCTACCTCGTGACTCCCCGACTTGTCGCCTCAACCATCATGATGCCCTTCCTCCACCTCTTCGGCACACTGACGGGCATCTTGGGCGGCTACCTGGTCGCCTGCTACTTCTTCGGCATGCCCCCCATCTCCTACTTTGGCGGCATGCAGATCTTCGTCACCAAGTTTGACTTCGGCAGCGGCTTCGCCAAAGCCTATGTCTTCGGAATCTTCATCGCCTCCATCTGCTGCTTCAAAGGCATGCGCACCAAAGGGGGCGCCCTCGGCGTGGGCAATGCCACCACCAATGCCGTGGTGATCTGCTATAGTTGCATCTTGATCTTCAATTTCTTGATGACATTGGCTCTCAACATGGTTCGTATTTGGATTTACAAATCATGAAAGAGATCATCGTTGCAAAAGATTTGTGGAAATCCTACGGGAAAACGCCGGTTTTGGAAGGGCTCGACCTCACCGTGTACGAGGGCGAAACATTGGTGATCCTGGGGCGATCGGGAGTGGGCAAAAGCGTATTGCTGCGCCAAATCATCGGCCTGGAAAAACCCGACCGCGGCAGCGTCACTGTCAACGGCCGAAACATTTCCCAATTGAGCGGAAAAGAGCTTTATGAATCGCTGCACAGCATGGGCATGCTCTTTCAAGGCGGCGCTCTCTTCGATTCCATGACCGTCAGTGAGAATGTCTCCTTTTTTCTCCATGAACATGATCATTTGACAGAAGAAGAGATCGACAAGCGGGTGAAAGAGGCGCTGCACATGGTCGGGCTGGATGGAGTAGATGACGTCATGCCCTCCGATCTTTCCGGCGGAATGAAGAAACGCGCTGCTTTAGCTCGACTGATTGTCTATCGCCCCCCTATTCTTCTATATGATGAACCTACAACCGGTCTTGATCCCATCACCGCTATGCAGATCAATAACTTGATCAAAAAAACGCAGAAAGAGCTGAACGCCACCTCGATTGTCGTCACGCATGACCTGCGCTCGGCCATTACCGTGGGCGACCGCCTGGCCATGCACGATTCGGGCAAGATCGCCTTTGTCGCCGATAAATCCAGTTTTCTTAAAAGCGATAATCCATTAATTAAGAACTTCTTACAAGACGCGACCGTACGCGAAGGGGAGCTGTAAGCTGTATGCCGGAACGGGCAAAGACCATTTTGATCGGTACCTTCATCATCATCGCTTCTCTCGCGATCCTAGGCACCCTTCTATTCCTGCGCCCCACCGTCGGAGATGGGAAAAAGAAGCTCTTCGTCTGTTTTACCAGCATTGAAAAGCTGCAGATCGGCACACGCGTTACCTTCGCCGGTAAACCGGTGGGAGAAGTCATTGCCATTAAGGAGATCTACGACGCCCGCAGTCAGCCCACAGGCCGCTACGGACACATCTGCTTTTACGAACTCGAACTGGCCATCGACTCTCACACAACAGTCTACGACACGGATGAGATCACCGTGCATACCACCGGCTTAATGGGCGAGCGCACCATCGCCATCGTACCCAAGGCCGTACCAAAGGGAACCCCCTCTTATCCCGTCACCGACCAAGTCCTTTACGGCAAGTCGGGCGACCCCGTTGAGGAGGTCCTCAACCAGATCATCCAGATCGGCACCAAGGCCAGCGCAGCCATCGACCTGGTACAGTCCATCCTGGTGGAAAACCGTGAACCCCTCGCCACTGCCGTCCGCAACGTAGGCGATGCCTTCGGCTCCGTTAAAACGACCTTTGATGACGCCAATACCACCCACTTGGTCACCAACGTCTCCAGCACCTTTGCCAACTTCTCCGATATCTCTGCCGAATGGAAGGCCAAGGGCATGGGCGCTACTGTGCCCGAAATCTCGCAAAACCTCGCCGATATTACAACCGCTTTAAATGATGAGCCTGTAATTAAAGAGACATTACAAGGATTACACGCCTTTGCTACAGCTTTAGGTAATAAAACAGCTGATGTAGAGGCAATATTAGATAATGTCACTCATATTACTGATAATGCCGCCCGTTTTTCTGATTCCCTCAACCCCAGCGGCACAATTGGGCGCCTCTTTAGCGATGATACGGTCTACCTACAGTTTGTTCAGGTCATGTCTAAAGCCAACTTACTGATGGATGATGTGAATAACTACGGGGTTCTCTTTCACCTAGACAAGTGCTGGCAGCGTGAGAGAGCTCGCCGCATGAACCTACTCTATAAACTAGCCAATGCCCGCGACTTCTCCTGCTACTTTGAACAGGAAATGGGCCAAATTAACGTAAGTCTTTCACGCTTAAACCGCGCGCTAGGAAAAGTGCAATCGATTCCATGCGCCAAGCAGCTTGTGCGTGACAAAGAATTCACATGCTCCTATACGGACCTTATGAGCCGTATTCAGGATATTGAGGAGAGCCTTGAAGCCTGGAGGGTACAGCTCGGAGAGAACTGCCAACCTTCTAGGAGTTGTTGTAAATGACGGAAATCCGCCGTGGAACTTTCTTGATCGCCTCGCCAGAGATCGATTCCGGCATCTTCCATCGCGCCGTGATTCTGATCTGTGAAAATACAAACTCGGGCTCTTTTGGGCTTATTTTAAATAAGCGGCTCGACTTAAATCTCCCTGAAGAACTACTCGGCTTAAAGGAATTGGCCAACACCAAGGTGGCTCTGCTTGCCGGCGGCCCTGTCCAAACCAATCAAATGATGCTCCTGCACAGCAGCGACTCGATCCCCGACCAAACCCTGTCCCTGCTGGACGGCGTCTTTCTCGGTGGCGACCTCCCCTTCCTCCAAAGCGCCGTTTCCGACCCCGAAGGCCCCTCTCTGCGCCTCTGCTTTGGCTACACCGGCTGGAGCCCCGGCCAACTCCGCCAAGAGCTCAACGATGGTGCCTGGATCATCGCCCCCGGCCGTCCCGCCCACGTCTTCGACACCCCTCACGACCACCTCTGGTCGCAATCTTTGCGCGAACTGGGCGGCAAGTTCGCCACCATCTCGCAAATCCCCGAAGATCTATCTCTGAACTAGTTAAAAACCTGAGTCTTTTTTGGTATATGGTTTAAGTTTAAGCTATGGCCGCAGCTCTTCCTTCAAGACCCGATCCAATGCACATTGCCGTAGCCGGAGGCATCGTCAAGGGCTATGGGGATTGGATGGCTACGAAGCGCATTGTGCACGCCCTAAAAGAACAGTTTCCTGCCGCCGAGATCACCCTTCTTGCCTGCAAAGCAATGGATGCGCGTGACCCACCGGAAGGCTTTTTTGCTGATCTACCCGACGTAAAAATCATTGACTGCTCTGAAGAATCCCCAACTGTTAAACGCAAAATTCGCGCACTTGAGGCAGAAGTTCTTGTTACATTTTCTCCGGTGACGACAAATGATCTATTCGCATCTTTAATAACAGAATTAGATCCCGCAACCAAGGTTATTTCGTTCACTGAATATGATTATCTAGAAAGTAGCCTTGGTTTTGGAGACAAGGCCGTCGGCGTCTTTTTCGATCCTCCGCCAACAAAAGAATCGGCGGCAGAGGAACTGCCCGATTTTTTGAAGAAACAGATCGACGGATTTGAGCACATTCATACTGGTTATTGCTATTACCCAGTTATGGCTGCTCTTTTTGCTGAAGCTTTATTACCCATTCACAAAGAAGGTTCTGTAGCCGTTGTCTTAGTCAACAACGACAGCGCTTATGTGGACACCGTTGTCTCCTATCTAAACGACCCTCACATGGTTAAAAAAGTGAGAGCCGGAGGATTTTCTTCGTTTGAAATTATCGACTCCGAAGGTCATGTTCACTCTGTTTTCACAGGAGAAGGTACTCGCGCCCTACGCATCATTCATCAAAAAAAAGTCCCGATGGGAACATTGCCCAAGCTCTTTGCCCTCTCTGAGCCAGAAGTGTTGGTAACAGGCGATCAATCTCTTTGTGAGGCCATTGCCTCTAAAGGCAAACACATTCTGTATGAAACTCTCCCCCATAAAGTCGATCTAAGAAGAGCCCTTCAACCGCTGCTCGAAAAAGACGTCAAGCTCTCTTTGTCCCCGCTCTTCCTTGCATCTCGTATTTGCGGCAGCAGCCCAAGCGATCTTGAGCCTTCTTTCATCAATGGCATAAGCACAACCTTTGAAGCCCTTCGCAAAGATCCCTCTGCTTACGATCTCAATACACTCCGTATTGTCCAAGAACGAGACGCTCGAAAACGTATTGGCTCTATCGTTCGCTCCTCCCTTCAAACTCTTACGTGACCATCAAAAGGGATTGATCGCGCTCTTTGACCAAAGACAGCAGAGGTCTCAGAAAAAACTGTTATTTTACTGATTTCACACGCTGAGCAAACATATCGTAGACAATGCTCCACAGCGTGAAGACGATCAGCCCTGGGTAGAGGATTTCCAGCGCAGGTCCGAGAACAGCAGAGATGCCGGAGAATTCGAACGTTGATACAACGAAGGTGATCAAGAGCGAAGCCGCCAATGCTATGCGGTATGAGATGCCCGCGTGGCGATGGATGAACTCCGCAAAAATGGAGATGAGTGCAATGGCTGTGGTGAGGCACGCCAGTGCTACCGTGATCGCCACGATCCAGCCAGCACTCGAGCCAGCGAGCAGGAAGGTGAGATGAAAGAGCATCTTCTCTTTCGGCAGCCCAGCGAGAGCAACGCCGTGCTTTGCGGCAATCAGGCTCAAACCTAAGTAGACCAGGCCCAGCAGACCAATGCCAATGACGCTACCCCACAACGCTTTCTGCAACGAGACCTTGTTCCAAGCAAGGATGGAGGAGGCAAAGAAGAAGGCCGCCAGCAGGTCCATCGTGTTATACCCCTCCACCAACCCCAGCGCAAAAGCATTGCCCGCCGGCTGAGCAGAGCTCCACTCTCCGGGCAACCAAAGACCAAGAACAATGATGCCCACCAAACTGATCAGCAGCGCCGGCGTGAGAATCCACCCCAGCAGCCCCAAGATGCGTTCACGGTAGAGAGACAAAACAAAGAGCAGCCCGCATGCTCCTGCGCAATAGAGCGGTAGCATCAGGCTAGGAAAGAGATGCTTGAGACTGACGAAGGAAAGGGCGATACAACGCGGTGTAGACCCCAAAGGCCCGAGCAGAGCAATCAACCCCAGCGCCAAGCAAAAGCCGGGCCAACGGCCCAATTTCCCAAAGAACCGGTCTAAATTGCCTTGCGCTAGCAAAACAGCCAACAGGCCCAGAAAAGGCACAACCACAGCCGTAATGACCAACCCCAGCGTCGCAACGCTTGCTTGCGCCCCCACAGCCTGCCCCAGGCTTAACGGAAAAATCAGATTGCCGGCTCCGAAAAACATCGAAAACAGCGCGAGTCCTAAAAGAATGATCGTTTTCATAAAGATCGGAATATTATCTATTATCTACCAATTAAAGTCTGGTTGGCAAATCCATGGATTTGTACTTTTACCAGGCTGCCCACGGGGGCCTCTTGCTGGGTAAAGACCTTCTTCCAGCAGCGCGTACGGCCCTTTGTGGGGCTTTCCATTAAGACCTCTACCTCTTGCCCGACCAAGTCCATATGCAGCTGAGAGGAGATCTCTTGATGCAAGGTCATCAGACGCTGCAAACGCTCTTCCTTGACCGCTTCGGGAATATCATCGGTGAAGCGCATCGCAGGGGTTCCTTTGCGGGGACTATAGGAATAGAGGAAGGCGCAGGAATAGCGGATCTGCTCCATGAGACGATAGGTCTCTTGAAACTCCTCTTCTGTCTCAGTCGGGAAGCCGACGATGATGTCCGTGCCTAAAGAGACGCCCGGGACAATCTCTTTCAGCTGTGCAACCTTTTCCAAGTACTGTTCGATGGTGTAGATGCGGTGCATCTTGCGCAGGATGCGGTTCGAGCCGGCTTGCATGGGAAAGTGCACAAACTCGCACAGCGTGCGCAAGTCGCGCACCGCCTCCATCAACGCCTGAGAAATATCGACAGGGTGCGAGGTGAGAAAACGCACGCGCTCCAAACCGGGGATCTTGTCGATCTGGTAGAGCAGGTCATGAAAATGCACGTTCCATTCTGGTTTGTCGTTGCCCCAGCTATTGACGTTTTGCCCCAGCAGCATCACCTCTTTATAACCCTTGTCTGCCAGGTGGCGGCACTCTTGCAGAATACTCTCCATCGGCCGCGAAACCTCCGCGCCGCGCGTGTAGGGAACCACGCAATAAGTGCAGAATTTATCGCAGCCGCGGATGATCGAAACAGAGGCCTTGACGCGGTCTTCGCGGTAGGCGCTCAAGTAGTCCAAATTTTCTTCAAAACGATCCTCTACGCGCAAGGACTGCTTGCCCGAAGAGAGCACCTCATCGAGAACAGAGTTCACATCGCCGATGTTATTTGTCCCGACAACGAAATCGATATGGGGCAGTTTTTGAAAGAGCTTTTCTTTCTTGGCGTTGGCCATGCAGCCGGTGATGCCAATGATGGGCCGCTCTTTTAGCTTGGCCATGCGCCCCACTTTGCCCATCACCTTCCGCTCTGCTTGGTCCCGGATCGAGCAGGTGTTGAGGATGAGTACATCCGCCCCCTCCTCCTCTGATTTAACAAGTCCTCGGCGCAGCAGTTGCCCCGCGATGAGCTCGCTATCGAGCTCATTCATCTGGCAACCATAGGTGCGAATATGAAAGGTTTTAGGTTCCTTCATAGCGCTTCGCAAAGAGAGTGGGCTTTGTTGCCCAAAGAGGTTCATCGAGGGAGCTGGTCATGACCTGCGAATTGCCAAAGGCATGGAGAAACTTTCCCTGCTGCAAGTAGATCCCGATATGGGTGATCTTTCCCGGACTAGGTCCAAAAAAGAGCAGATCCCCCTCTTGCAGATCGTCCATCGAAACATCGACCATCGAGGGCATTGCCGCAATCAAACGAGCACAATGGGGCAGGGTGATGCCTCTTTGTTCAAAAAGAAATTTGACGAGGCCGGAGCAGTCAAAGCCCAAAGAAGAGCGGCCTCCCCAAACATAGGGAGTTCCCACAAAGGTAAGTCCCAGTTCCAGAGCCTCTTTTTCCGTCAAAGGCTGGGGATTCATGATGAGGTCCCTTTTCTGCATATAGGCCACAGAACCATCAACGAGTTCTACTGTAGCCCAACGCTCATCCTCTTCGATGACTCGAATTTTGGTGCGGCAAGTGAAGATCATCACGGGGCGGCGAAAAACGGCCTTTTCTCTCCAAGCATAGGCAAAATGGGCCCGTACACAGGCGTTGGGCTCATAGGGAGTCGGCCTTTCTACCAAGCCATCTTGCTCTACCCACTCCCCCTTTGCCGCAATCAGGGCATAGTCCCCTTCCCGCGCGAACACCTCTACAGGCGTCGCGTACCCAACTTGGGTCTCTACCTGCGAAAGATCAGAGGGTTCTTCATAGACAAATTCGATGGGGGAGCAGCAGTAGGTAAATCCTAGGAGCAGTGAGAGCATTGGTTTAATCCTTGGCAAAAAACGAGTAAGGCAGCTAGAATAGGCCCTCATTTAATTCTTCGGCAAGGCCTACAATGCGAAACAACAAGACCCCGATGCTGCGAAAGGAAGAGCTTAAGCGTTCCTGGATCATTCTGGATGCCAGTGGCAAGACGCTCGGCCGCTTCGCCTCAGAAGTGGCAAAGATTCTACGCGGCAAGCACCGTCCTGATTTCACCCCCAACGTCGACTGTGGCGCGGGCGTAATCGTCGTAAATGCGGAGAAAATCCGCGTAACAGGCGCGAAAGAAGCGCAAAAGATCTACCACTACTACACCGGTCATATCGGTGGAATGCGTGAGATCCCCTACCGCGTTATGTTGGAGAAAAAACCCGACTACATCATCGAACACGCTGTGTGGGGCATGATGCCTAAAGGCCGCCTTTCCAAAGCGCAAATGCGCCACTTGCGCATCATGCGTGGAAACGACCATAAAATGACTGCTCAACAACCTGCTACCCCCTCTATTTAAAGGACCTCTATGTTGCAAGAAAACGTTGCTGCCGGCCGCCGCAAGACCGCTGTAGCCTCTGTTCGCCTCCGTCCCGGTACAGGCAATATCGACATCAATGGCAGAAGTTTCGAACAGCATTTCCCCTACTCCCTACAGCGCAAAAACGTGATGGCTCCTCTTGCTCAATTAGGGCTCGAGGGCAAATATGACCTCATCATCCGCGTTCGTGGCGGAGGCATCGAGGGCCAAGTGATCGCTACTCGCCTCGGCTTGACACGCGCTCTTGTGGAAGAAGATGAGACACGCCGCAGCGCATTCAAATCGATGGGCTTCTTAACGCGCGATCCTCGCAAGAAAGAACGCAAGAAATACGGCCACAAAAAAGCTCGTAAGCGCTTCCAGTTCTCCAAACGATAAGAACATGTCCGTTGCCTCCTCTGACGCCACTCCTTTTTCCTGGGATGAATACGTCGGGGGAAGGCTTTATTTCACAGCAGAGAGCGCTGATTTTTGCTTTTCATCTGATGCAGATATGGATCATCCTTTTCCGAAGCTACTTCCCAAAGAGCTCTTGGAAGCGTGGCAAGAAAGATGGTCTCAAGGCGACCTCTACGGCGCTTACTTTGTCGCTCTAAAATACTCCAAATCTCTCGCCGATCGCTGTATTGCAGTCGTGGACTATAGCCACGACCACGAGAATCCCAACTACCTTTTTCCTCTCAGCACCGACAAAGTCGTTCGTGAAAAGGTTGTCGAGTTTTTTTCCACACAATGGTCACCCTCTATTGCCGATGTTCAAGAATGCATCGAAGCCTCCGATGGTGACTCTTTTGACCGCCCTGATTCTGCTGTCAGCTCTGGCAGTGAAGATTATTACGATTAAACCAATTTTGCGAATTCCCGTTCTGTAAGAATAGGGACTTTCAAAGCTTTGGCTTTTTCGTACTTGCTGCCCGGTTCTTCTCCCAGCAGTAGATAGTCCGTCTTCTTGGAGACCGAAGAGCTGATGTGCCCCCCGCGCTCTTCGATGAGTTTTTCTGCCTCTGAGCGCGTATAGTTGTGCAGCGTACCCGTCAACACAAACGACTTTCCAAAAAAGCTGTGACCTCTCTGGATGCGTTTGACCTTGGGATGAACCCCTGCATCAAGAAGGCGTTGAATGTCTCGATTCTTGTGCAGGTATTGCACGATGGAATCGGCGACTTTTTCTCCAATGCCTTCAACCGAAAGCAGCTCTTCTTGGGTAAGATGCATAAGGCCCTCTACAGAGCCGGCTTTAGCAGCGATGTCTTTCGCCGTCTGCTCTCCCACATGACGAATGCCTAAAGCCAGAATAAACCGCTCAAAGGGCACGCTTTTGGCCCCTTGGATGGCCTGGTAGAGGTTATTGACCGACTTTTCCTTAAACCCATCCAGAGTGGCCAGCTCCTCCTTGGTGAGAAGAAAAAGATCTGCCGGATGCTTCACAAGCCCCTTTTTGAAAAGTTGCTCCATCACCTTTTCCCCTAAGTTTTCGATGTCCATGACATCTTTCGAAGCAAAGAAGGTCAGACGACCGAGCTGAACAGCGGGGCACTGCGCATTGGGGCAACGCACAGCCACACCATCTTCATCTTTCACCAGCTTTGTAGTGCACTCGGGGCAGTGTGTAGCCATCTTCCAGGGCCTACTTCCAAAAACGCGCTTTTCCTTCACTACCTCCACAATTTTCGGGATGACATCGCCCCCTTTCTGGATGATCACCGTATCACCGACGCGGATGTCTTTACGCTCTACCTCTTCTTCGTTGTGCAGTGTAGCGCGAGAGATGGTACTGCCCGCTACCAGAACAGGTTCTAGCTCGGCCACCGGCGTGACAACCCCCGTACGCCCCACCTGCAGCGTGATTTCGCGCAGTTTTGTCGCCACCGACTCCGCTGCAAACTTGTAGGCCACAGCAAAACGGGGACTCTTTCCAGTGAATCCCAACTCGTTGTGCAATTTCAGTTGGTTGACCTTGATCACAATGCCGTCGATATCAAAACCCAACTTAGGCCGCAGCTTCTCTACTTTATGGGCAAAGGCCATGATCTCGCGTAGGTTTTTACACACCGCTACATGTTCCATGACAGGCAGCCCCCACTTGTGCAGAGCCGCATGAACATCGCTCTGCAACACACAAGTGCTTCCTTCTGCAATTCCATAAAAAAGCACGTGAAGTCCGCGATGCGCAACGGCTCGTGCATCGAGCAGTTTGAGCGAACCCGCCGCCGCATTGCGTGGATTGGCAAAAAGCTCCTCCCCTGCCAGCTCCCTCTCTTTATTCAAATGGGCAAACTGCTTGCGCAGCAAAAAGACCTCTCCACGCAGATCAAGATACTGCGGCGCATGCTTCAACTTCATCGGCAGCGACTCAATCATCATGCAGTTTGCAGTGATATCATCTCCCTTCACACCACTTCCACGAGTGGCTGCCAAAGCAAACTTCCCCTCCTGGAAGGTGGCTGCGATAGCAATGCCGTCCATCTTCAATTCGCAGCAAAAGTCTACCTGCCCTCCCACTAGCTTGTGAACGCGTTCGATAAAAGCGCCCACCTCTTCCTCGCTATAGGTGTTGTCTAACGAAAGCATAGGAACGCGATGTGCAATCTGCGCGAAGCCGCGCGTTACACTCTCACTCACACTCGCTGTGGGGGAATTGGGCAGCCTCCATTGCGGATGCTGCTTCTCCACCGCCTTAAGCTGCGCAAATAACTTGTCATACGCCTCGTCAGTGATGACCGGCTTGTGCTCTACATAGTAGAGCCGATCGTGATAGCGAATGGTCGCGACAAGTTCTAAGTAATCTTCTTTGGACATATTTTAAATATATGCGTTGCAAGGGGCGCGACTTGAATCACCATCCCCTCAGGACAATAACTGATCTTGTGGTTTTCCTTTCCCGATCCGCCATAGCGCTCTGCATCGGAGCAAAAGACCTCTACAGCTTCGCCGGCGGTGCGCACGATGTAGTGACCGTGGTAGTTCGGCGTGAAGTTGTGCACACAAATGTATTCTTGCGCAGCGGCCTTTCTGCGGTACGAGATCACGCTATTACTCACGTCGTGAAAATCGATCCACTCAAACCCCTCATAAGTGAAATCACGCTCCCAAAGAGCGGGGCTTTCTCGATAAAGCGCCCCAAGCTCCTTCACACACTGGTGTACACCGCCATGAGGCAAAAAGCCGAGCAGATTCCAGTCCAGTTCGCCTGCTGCATTCCACTCATTCCACTGCCCGATTTCCGCCCCCATAAAGAGCAGCTTTTTTCCCGGTTGGCAGTACATATAGCTCAATAAAAGACGCAGGTTAGCAAACTTCTGCCACACATCTCCCGGCATCTTTGCCAACATACTGCGCTTGCCGTGCACTACCTCATCGTGAGAAAACGGAAGCAAGAAACGCTCCGAGAAGGCGTAGAGAAGGCCAAAAGTCAATTGGTTGTGATGGTAGGAGCGAAAGAGGCTGTCCTGCTCAATGTATTTGAGTGTGTCATTCATCCACCCCATGTTCCACTTTAGATCAAACCCTAGCCCGCCCTGCTCGAGTGGATGAGTAATGCCCAAAAAGGAGGTGGACTCCTCTGCAATCATCAGTGCACGCGGAAATCTTTTGTGTACAATGGAGTTTAAGTGACGCAAGAACTCGAGGGCCTCGACATTCTCTTTGCCGCCCCATTGGTTGGGAATCCACTGTCCATGTTCACGACCATAATCGAGATAAATCATGGAAGCTACTGCATCTACACGCAACCCATCGATGTGCATCTTGTCAAACCAGAAGAGCGCTGAGGCAATCAAAAAGTTGCTCACCTCATGGCGGCCGTAGTTGAAAATATGCGTTGCCCAATGGGGATGATAGCCCTGCCGGTCGTCGCGGTGCTCATACAAACAAGAGCCGTCAAAGGTGCGGAGTGCAAAATCATCTGAAGGGAAATGGGCAGGAACCCAGTCCAGAATAACTCCTAGGCCCTTTTCGTGCAGGTGATTCACGAAGTACTGAAAGTCCTCTGGAGTACCGTAGCGACTCGTTGTCGCAAAAAAACCGGTCACCTGATAGCCCCAGGAGCCATCGAAGGGATGTTCCATAATAGGCATCAGCTCTACATGGGTAAATCCCAAATCCACGCAGTAGTCTGCGAGCTCGTGAGCCAGTTCACGGTAGTTCTTGAAGTAGCCATGATTCTTGCGCCACGATCCTAAATGGACCTCATAAACGTTTATAGGGCCTTTTTTGGGTTTGTAGTGGTGATCGGTCCAATGGAAGCGATCGACTTCTGCCACTACAGAAGCTGTCTGCGGCCGCAGTTCAGAAGAGAGTGCATAAGGATCGGCCTTGACGCGCACCTGGCCATATTCGCCAATGATATGAAACTTGTAGCGATGGCCTTCGCCAATGCCGGGCACAAAGAGTTCATAAACTCCGCAATCCCCCACCAAGCGCATCGGGTTTGCCTCAGGATTCCAGCAGTTGAAATCGGCGATCAGACTTACAAAGCGTGCATTGGGTGCCCAGACTGCAAATTTCACACCCTTCACCCCATCTTCGGTGTGAAGACGCGCCCCCATCTTTTCATAGAGGTTATAGTGTACGCCCTGGTTGAAGAGGTACTGATCTACTTCGCCAAAGGTGGGCCAAAAGGCATATGGATCGTGGGCTAACAAGCCCGATGTGTGAAAGACGCGGTAGTCGCTCGGTTTGGTTCCTTTCGGCACTGCGTATTCAAAAAACCCATCTCCGACAGGAAAGGCCTGAACGATCTTTCCTTGAAACTCGATAAAGGCTTCGTGCCAGCCGGGACGATAGAGGCGAATAACGTCGTGATGAAGACCTAAGGCCGAATGAGGATTCTGCACCCTTACAGTGTCGCAAATATACACAAACAACTTCAAGAATTGGAAATATGCCAAGGAGGCACTCTGAATTTCAGCCAAACGCAGTTGGCGCCGAAGCAGCTCAACTTGAATAAGTTGAGCGATGCAGGCGGGCTGAAATGCAGAGTATTGCCGACGCCGGCAGAAACCAATTCTTGGGGTTGTTTGTGTATAAGGTTAAAATGTGAAACGATCGATATAGATTTTCTTGCCCCTCACAACCCGCTGCTGCTTTGCTTCAGAAACAACCTCCACCTCGTGGCTCAAAATCAGCCTACGAGGGCGCCACTGCGTCCACTCAAAATCCACTACAAGCGTGCCAAAACGGGCGCCCACAATGCGGCCGGCAGGGGTCTCTTTCGGGATCGAAAGGTGCAATTTGCCATCAAACTTTAAGAAAAGACTACGAACGGTCTCCCAAGAGGGCACATCACTGACTAAGAGATCCGAGGGATCGCACAGCTCTCCTCCATCCCCTTTCCACTGCGCTGCCAGCCCCCAAAGAGGCAGCAGCTCGTTCCAGTCGCGTCGCTTACAGATCAACTCCCAGTCTTGGCTTTTGTAGATACCACACGAAAGAAGTTCAAAATGGTCCGGCTTGGCAAAGGCACCCAATGCGATTTCCTTGGGAAAACCCTCCGGCATCCGTTCAAAACGGATGCGATCAGCGCGGATCGTGAAACGCCAATACTGCTGCGCGGCATAAAAAGAGACTTCGATGACTCCCTTCACCAGATCTAGCTGCGCCACAAAATCATCCACACGTCCGGTGACGGGCAATTCCACTACTTTTCCGCTTGAAAAAACCAATTTCTGCGGGCTGACCTCTACCCAATCGCGTGGCGGCAGCAAAATGCGTTGCCCCACTCTGTGAGTAAAGGGACGATAGGGTTGGTCAATGAGAATCGAGAACACCGTGAAGCCCCTTTGCACTATTTTCTGTCAGTCGCACATGCAGCAATTGGTTCGCAGCACCATCATACAGTACTTGCAAAAAGTTTGCTGTATGCCCTCCCTCATTGCCCTCACACAGAATCTCCATCACGCGTCCCACATATTTTTCTCGCAGTCGGTACGCCGCCTGTTCTGCCACCACCTGCACCTCTTGTTTTCGCTCTCTCATGACATCCTGAGGGACTCTTCCCTCATACAGCGCTGCGCGCGTACGCTCTCTGGGGCTGTAGGGAAACATGTGGACTTTTGCAAATTGCGTCTCTTCAATAACAGAAAGCGTTTGCCTGTGATCCTCTTCTGTCTCTCCTGGAAAGCCGACGATGACATCTGTAGTGAAGGTAAAATCGGGTGACTTGTTGCGCAAGCGCTCGACGGTTTGCTGGAAGATCTGGCGCGTATATTTGCGGTTCATGCGCTTGAGGACCATGTTGGAGCCCGATTGCAACACCAGGTGCAAGCTCGGGCAGGTCGTGCGCCCCGACAAAATGGCTTCCTGCAGCGGCTCGTCGACCTCGTCAGGGTCAATCGAGGAGAGCCTCAACCGCTTCAAGCCGTCGATTTGATCCACTGCTTTCACCAAATCGACCAGTCTTTTGCCCTCATCCTCAAAATCGCCAATGTTGATGCCGGTTAACACAACTTCAGCGTAGCCATTTTCCACCAACCCGCGCACTTCGCGCACTACTTCATCAATGGTGCGCGACTTGCTGCGACCCCGCACATAGGGAATGATGCAGTAGGTGCAAAAGGAGTTGCAGCCATCTTGCACCTTCACAAAGGCGCGCGTATGCGCCTCAAAGCGGTTGATGACAAATTCCGGTACGGACTCTTCGGGGAAAAGCTGGGCCAGCAGGGTCTCTTTTTCGCGGTTACCAAAAGCAATGACCCCCTCGCCAAAACGGGAGGGGTCTCTTTCCGCTGCGCAGCCCGTCACCACCACTTTGGCACCCGGGTTATTCTTCACCAGCTGCCGCACGTCATAGGCGCTCTGGCGATCGGCCGCGTCGGTCACGGTGCAGCTGTTTACGAGGCATAAATCGGCCGTCTCGCCCTGAGCAGCTGCCTGCCACCCCATCGCCTCTAGTTGCGTTCGAAAGCCCTCTGCTTCATATTGGTTGGTGCGACACCCCAGTGTCTGTATGCGAAAGCGCTTGGTCATGAAATTGACCGCTATTTTCTCACGAAAAAGGCGCAAAAGGAAAGGTATATATCGTGACTCGTTCTCTTGGACTTCTACTGGCCGCCTCTGGCGCCCTCATCGGACAACAGCCCCAAAATGGCACCCCTCCCCCTCCCTCCGGCAACATCCAGCAGCAGCTAGCGGCCATCTCTCAAAAACTCACCAATATTGAACAAAAGATTACCGCTTTGGAGACCAAACTCTCTTTGATGGGGGAATCGCAACTCTGGTACGCCCAGCCGATCGTCCCTACTCAGCCGCAGGGACAATCCTCGCCTTAGCAAGGGCTACTTCCACCTGCTCAATGATAGCCGCATACTGTCCATGCTTTCGGGGTGGAGAGAAAGGTTGTAGATGCAACGGAACGCCTCCCATAATTACTTTAGGTCGGGGTGGCGCGGGTGGTTGAACCACAGGAGCCCAAGACTCCGGCGTGCCTGTATGAATCGAATAAATGACTGCCGCAAACTGTGGCTCCGACATGGACTGTTTCTGATATGTCCAAATGCGAGCATTCCACTCGCTATTGAAAACGCGGAATGAACATAGGTTCAGAGCAGAAAGAGCAAGCCTTGCCAAAGCGACTTTTACCACACGTGATGTAGATTGAGGCGCTTGAGGGCCCAAGGCAATCGTTTTGATAAGTGACTCTACAATAGCCGTTTTCATAGAGGTGATTGTACCGCAATATTGTTAAGAATTTGCAAAGTGAAAATTATATGAGAACTTGTGCATACTCCACCCTAATATGCCTCAAGAAATCAACGAATTGATTGCCGGATTTCATCGTTTTCGCGATGAGCACTATGAGGGGAAAAAGCGCCTCTTTCAAAAGCTTGCGCAGGAGGGCCAGCGCCCCAAGTATCTTGTGATTGCGTGCGCTGACGCGCGCGTTGACCCTTCTGTAGTCTGTGATACCAGTCCGGGAGAGATGTTTGTGGTGCGCAATGTGGCCAATTTGGTGCCCCCCTATCAGATGGATAGCGGCTACCATGGAGTGAGTGCGGCCATTGAGTTCGGCATCCAGGAATTGGGCATCCGTCACCTAATCATCTTCGGTCATAGCCAATGCGGCGGCATCAGAGCGCTGATTCAAGGACACGCTAAGGGTCAACACAGTTTCGTGGCCAACTGGATGCGCATTGCGGAAAGCGCAAAAAAAGAAGTGCCGAAGGATCTCCCCCTTGATGAGCAGATGATTCTCTGCGAACAGAAGAGTATTGAGGGCTCATTGCGCAATTTGTTGACCTTCCCCTTCATCAAAGAGCGCGTGGAAAAAGGCCAACTCTTTCTCCATGGTTGGTATTTCACTCTCGAGGATGGCATGATTTGGCGGAAAGAAAACTCCACCTGGACCAAATTCTGACTTATCGTGCATAGACTAAAACTGTGATCGAAGAGCGCACAGCCATCATCGAAGCGCCCATCTCCGAAGTGTGGGGTGTGCTACCAGAAGTCGTACGCCACTACAGTCTCTCTTTTCATGGACTCTCTCTTCTTACCGAAGGGGTCTATAAAGTACTTCACCTGCTACGCACAAAAAAACCGCGGGAGCCCCTTGCCATCGATTCTCTTCTCGGTGGCTGGAAAGTGCGAGAGCTCCATATTCCCACCCATCTCGTATTGGAAAGCCGGGGCACAACAATGCACATCCTTCTTCAAGAGCGTGAGGCAAATCAAACAGAACTCACCATGCGCGTTACAGGCAGGGCCACATTTTTGCGAAAGCTGCGCTTCCAAGCTGTAGTCAACACGGCAAAACGATGCACTCGCATGAAACATCGCCATCCCTGTAATGAGGCAGTGCTCATTGAAACAGAAGGGCGGCGTTTTCCCGCCTGCGTCATCGATATCTCCCAGCGGGGCTGCCGCGTAAAAAGCGAAATGCGCCTCTTCCAACAAGCACAGCCCGTCACCCTCCAGTTTGGGGGGCAAGCAGTCCAGGGCAAACTCTGCAATAAAGAGGAAAAACGCGATGTGTTTTATTATGGCGTACAATTTGACAATTCACAAGACGATCTAGCTAAACGGCTTAAGTAAAAAAATTGAAATATTGCCTTGACGCTCTCTTAATACCGGCCTACAATTGCTGCCACAACCGCCAAGGGAGTCTATGAAACGAGCACTTATCCTATCTACTGGTCTGGCCCTCTTCTCGATGTTTTTCGGATCGGGAAACCTCGTCTTTCCTATTCTTGTGGGTTTAGCAAGCGAGGGGCACTATGTCCTTTCTAGCTTAGGGATTTTGCTGACCGGCGTACTCGTCCCTTTTCTGGGCGTCTTTGCTCTCTTTCTCTTTAAAGGCGATCAGGTTGCCTTCTTTTCCCGCCTTGGCGCGAAAACGACCTTTTGGTTTACCCTCTTCTGCCTTTCGATCATGGGTCCCTTTGGCGTCATGGCCCGCTGCATCACCGTAGCGCACGCCTCCTTTACTCCTATCTACTCAATCAACCTACCGCTCTTTAGCATTCTCTTTTCGACCCTCATCTTCTACTTTGCGGCGAACAAAAGCCGCATCATCTCCCGCCTGGGCAACATCCTTACCCCCGTCCTTCTCCTCTCCCTCATTGCCATTGCCTATTTTGGACTGAAAAACGCAACCCTGCCCGCAGCAACAGCTGGCATGGGTTGGGCCTCCTTTAAAGATGGTCTCTTCCAAGGCTACCAAACAATGGATCTGCTGGCCGCCTTCTTCTTCTCCGTCTTCATCATTAAAAGCTTGGAGCAATATGCCGGAGAAAATGAAAAGCGCGCCCTGAAAACCTTTATCATTGCTGCGCTGATTGCCGCCGGTCTGCTCTCCGCCATCTACTTTGTCCTCGTCATGCTGGGCTCTTCCTACAGCGCCGTCATTGCCCACCTACAACCCGAGCAAATGCTCTCTGCCATTGTTCACAGCGCCCTGGGCCCCTTGGCCGGCCCCATCGTCTGCATTGCCGTGGTCCTCGCCTGCCTCACCACCGCTGTCGTCCTCGCCACTCTCTCTGCCGACTTCCTCCGCACATCGATTTGCAAGAACAAGCTCAGCAACAACTGGGCGCTGCTCGTCATTCTCGCTCTCGGCTTCGCCACCTCTTCCCTCGGCTTTGCCGGCATCGCCTCCTTCATCGGCCCCATCCTCGAAACGATCTACCCTGCCCTGATCGTCTTCACGGTGCTCAACATCTGCTACAAACTCTTCGGCCTCAAAATGGTCCGCACCCCCACCGCCGCCAGCCTCCTGCTCCACTTCTGGATCTAGCAAAAAGTAGTGAAAGGTCAGTACAAATATTCTTTTTGGATGGCCCTTGAACTCTTACCAAAAGCGGCTTGAGCCGGGGGCTTGGGACCGGTGGGGCGCTTGTGAGCAGGCCACAAGATCTTGCGAGCCCAGTAGTTGGCACTCCAAGGGTCATTGCGCGTGAGCTTTCCCTCCTTATTGCGAATCTGAGCACTTCGTGCCAGATAGCTGCGCTTAGCCTTCCAGCTATAGTTATGACCATAACCAAGAGCGCCAAAGTGAATGAGACGAACACGCTTTTCGCCCCTTACGGTCTTTGCTGCCAAGACCATCATCTTTTTGCCTTTTGCCGTAGAGGCAACGGGTTGATTGAGGCGGAAAAGCTTACCCCGATAGTGATATTTTCCCTTTACGCACTGCAACGAAGAGAGTTTGGTTCCCTTTTTTTCCATAGGCTCTCTTTAGCTTTCTTTCGTTTATTTAGGCAAGGTCAGAGCTATCCCCATTCTACCACAGCCTAAATACCTAATAACCAACAGATTACAACTTAATTATGGGTTAATCATAATTAGCTAGAATTAGTAAAAAGGGAGATTTTATGTCACATTTAGCTATTAGTTCTAATTCTGCTATTCCGGGTGCAAATGTAGCCGATATGGGCGAACTTGATCTGAATACCGCTCTGTCTACTCATGGTAGGGTAGAAGACGCTGCTCAGGAAGTTTTCGCCAACCCGCCTACAAGAATACAGCGAGCAAAAACGTGGGTAATAGAGCACAAAACCGACATTCTTCGTGCGGTTGGGTTCACGTTGTTTTTTTTAGCTTGCGTCGCTGCCATAGTCGGCATCGTCACCGTTGCATTCCTACTTGATCCTCTCGCTACAGTAATTATTGTTTTTCTGTTTACGACCTTCATGTGGGCATCGAGCCAAAAATAGATTCTTGAGCAGGCCAAACTATTGGCCTGCTTCTTCCTCATTCACGTTTTGATTGAGGCGGAAAAGCTTACCCCGATAGTGATATTTTCCCTTTACGCACTGCAACGAAGAGAGTTTGGTTCCCTTTTTTTCCATAGGCTCTCTTTAGCTTTCTTTCGTTTATTTAGGCAAGGTCAGAGCTATCCCCATTCTACCACAGCCTAAATACCTAATAACCAACAGATTACAACTTAATTATGGGTTAATCATAATTAGCTAGAATTAGTAAAAAGGGAGATTTTATGTCACATTTAGCTATTAGTTCTAATTCTGCTATTCCGGGTGCAAATGTAGCCGATATGGGCGAACTTGATCTGAATACCGCTCTGTCTACTCATGGTAGGGTAGAAGACGCTGCTCAGGAAGTTTTCGCCAACCCGCCTACAAGAATACAGCGAGCAAAAACGTGGGTAATAGAGCACAAAACCGACATTCTTCGTGCGGTTGGGTTCACGTTGTTTTTTTTAGCTTGCGTCGCTGCCATAGTCGGCATCGTCACCGTTGCATTCCTACTTGATCCTCTCGCTACAGTAATTATTGTTTTTCTGTTTACGACCTTCATGTGGGCATCGAGCCAAAAATAGATTCTTGAGCAGGCCAAACTATTGGCCTGCTTCTTCCTCATTCACGTTTGTCTGGCTATAGTTTTTGAGGGATCATTCGGAAGAGGAGGGATTCGCCTCGGAAGGCGGGGCTTCGCGGCCCTTCGGGCATAGCTCAGCCCTTCGAATCCACCCCGCAGGCCAAACTATTGGCCTGCTTCTTCCTCATTCACGTTTGTCTGGCTATAGTTTTTGAGGGATCATTCGGAAGAGGAGGGATTCGAACCCCCGGACCCCTTACGAGGACTTCTGATTTCGAATCAGACGCATTCGGCCACTCTGCCACTCTTCCTAAGCGTATTCTGAAAGATTAATGCCCATAGGGCATCATACGGAAGAGGTAGGATTCGAACCCACGGTCCCTTGCAGGACTTCTGTTTTCAAGACAGATGCAATAGGCCACTCTGCCACTCTTCCAAATGGACCTTCAGCGGCGAGAAGTATAACTTTGAGGAAGCCTTGCGGTCAACTCAGGTTTTACGGGAACTGGTGGAGGAATTGGAGGTTGTTCTGGGTGAAGAGGCGGATGTCGGGGATGCCGTGCAGAAGCATAACGAGACGCTCGATGCCCATGCCGAAGGCGTAGCCGGAATATTCTTCAGGATCGATGCCGCCATTTCGGAGCACTTGAGGGTGGACAAGGCCGGCGCCGCAGACTTCGAGCCAGCCACTCTGCTTGCAGACAGCGCAGCCCGAGCCCTTGCAGAGCAGGCAGGTGGCGTCGATTTCAAGGCCGGGTTCGACGAAGGGAAAGTAGCTGGGACGAAAGCGCAGCTCGACATCGCCCAAAAGACGTCGATAAAAGGTCTGCATCGTAGAGATGAGGTCGACGAGGGTGACGTTTTTGTCGATATAGAGACCATCAATTTGGTGGAAGAAGACGTGGCTGCGCGCAGAGATCTCTTCGTTGCGAAAGCATTTGCCGGGACAGACGATGCGGATGGGCGGCTTTGCTTTTTCCATCGCACGCAGCTGAATGCTCGTGTTATGCGTGCGCAAGAGGAGCTCGTCGGTGACCCAGAAGGTATCCTGCATGTCGCGGGCAGGATGGTCAGGGGGATAGTTCAGCCCCTCAAAGTTGTAGTAATCGCTTTCTAAGTCGGGAGCAAGCTGGACAGCAAATCCCATCTCTTCAAAAACAGTCGTGGCACGGTCGAGAGTGGCTAGAACAGGGTGGCGATGACCAGCAAAGAGTTGTCTGCCGGGCAGGGTCAGGTCGATCTTTTCTTTTTCTAAACGGACGTTCAGTTCTTGAGAAGAGACTTCGAGCTTGCGCGCTTCAATCTGCTCTTCAACAAACTGCTTCAAAGTGTTGATCTGCTGGCCAAGCACTTTTTTTTGGTCCGCCGGCGCTTCGCGCAAAGCAGCCATGAGCCCTTGGATGGTGCCCTTGCGGCCCAGCCACTGAATGTGCAGTGCTTCTAAATCTTTAAGAGAAGATGCGGCAGCAATTTGCGCTGCTGCCTGCATTTGTTGCGCATGCACATCCATCGATGTAGATACTAACTAGAGTGCGGATTTAGCGCAGTTGCTAACGGCTGCAAACCCTTGAGGGTCGCGGATCGCCATTTCAGCCAACACCTTACGGTTCAGCTTGCAACCAGCTTTTGCCAGACCATCGATCAAACGGCTATAGGAAAGACCGTTGATCTTGGCAGCAACACCAACACGCGTAATCCAGAGAGAACGGAAATCGCCCTTCTTCTTGCGGCGGTGCATCGTGCTGTAGGCCATCGCCTTCATCACAGCATCGGAAGCCTGTTTTACGTGGTTCTTACGATCGCCCCAAAAACCTTTGGCACGACTTAAGATACGCTTTCTACGCCTTCTAGAGGCAGGTGCATTCGTTACACGGACCATTTATCAATCTTCCTCTAAACGATGATCATTCGCTTGTATTTCGCAGCAAATGTAGCATCCACTTGAGCCGGACTGGCCAAATGACGTTTACGTTTGCCCGACTTTTTTGTCAGAATGTGGCGTCGGCCAGGACGTTGACGCTTCAGTTTTCCTGATGCAGTCACCTTAAACCTAGCAGCCACGGCCTTACGGGTCTTCATTTTAGGCATGAATTAATCCTCAAATCGACGATGGATAGTACATCATACAAGTAGTTAACCTCAAGCCGTTTTTCGTTTGCTTGAAGGAGCCAGCACAGCAGTCATGCTTCGACCCATTAATTTTGCAGGGGTTTCCACGGCAGCAATGTCTTGCACGCCATCAACCACCCTCTTCATGACGGCCGTACCCAATTCCGTGTGCGCCATCTCGCGACCGCGGAAAGTACAGGTCAACTTCACCTTGTTTCCCTCGAGGAGAAACTTCTTCATCTGCTTGGCTTTGGTGTCCAGGTCATGGTCGGAAATGTTCGGTTTTACCTTGATTTCCTTCACTTTGATCTGGTGTTGGGCCTTTTTACCCTCTTTTTCGCGCTTCGTCTGATCGTAGCGGAACTTACCCCAGTTGATGATCTTGCAGACCGGCGGATCGCAGTTGGCGACCACTTCGACCAGATCCAGCCCCTCTGACTCTGCTCGCGTTAGGGCTTCACGCGTAGGTACTACGCCTACTTGGGAACCATCGCTGCCAATCAATCGCACGCGCGGGGCCCTTATCTCTCTATTGACTCTCAAGTGGTTTTTTCCTCGGTTGAGTTCAGAAAACGAATCATTCTACTGGATTTGTGTGCGAGTTTTCAAGAGCCAGTGCAAGGGCCCGTGCCGGAGAGTGCATAAGACTGGCCCATCCCAGCCCACTTTGCACCATCGGCCAGGACCTGCCCAAGTAGTCCTTTTCAGCCCCTAAGGCACTCATTGTCAACGGAGCAGGCCAGGCAATGTCGCAATCCAAAGGGGCCCCTAAAAGGCCGTCCGGACCAGCGGCAAAGCCCTTAATCGAGGGAAGGCAGTAGCCCTTAGCGGGAAGCCCTGGGTTCTTTTTGAGCCAGGCTGCCGCTTCCGCCGGTGAGGCAAAAGGGGGTAGACTTACCCTTTGGTACCCCTGAGCGGCCCAGAACTGCCCCACACGGTCCAGAATCTTCGTAGCTGCAACAATGCCCTTCTCTAGCCAAATAACCTGGCCACCGACGACCTGAATCAGCCCCTTTTCTTGGGCAAGAGTCCAGCTATCGTGGCGTGCACGCTCATTCCAGCGCTTCATAAAGCCTTTGAGCTCATCCTTAGAGGCAAAAGAGGCCCCCGTCAGACGGCCATTTTTGATCTCCAGCAGCTTTACATAGCCGCACTCTCCGGGCGTGCCAGGCACCACCTTCTCCCCTATTTTGACCATTTCAACCAGAGTTTGGGGATGGTGGCGCAAGGTTTCGGCAAGCAGACGCTGCTTTTGTGACTTGACCAGCTCGGCGGCATTCTCCCTCATCATCGTCATCGGATAGAGATCGGGTTTTTCAGAAAGAAAGTGTTCGAGATGATGAGAAAGGGGCTCCAGGCTATACTCGTCGAGCTTTTCCCTTAAGACAAAGTCGATCGTAAAGCCGAAGGGCTCCGCGCGAATTTCGGTCAATTGCGCCTGGGGAAAGACGCTCAAAAAACTGCAGGCTGCAAGAGCGGCCGCGGCTTGGGTGGAATGCATTTGGGATGTAGCTGACTCGAACAGCTGACCTCCACGATGTCAACGTGGCGCTCTAACCAACTGAGCTAACACCCCGAGAAGGAAGAGACAGGATACCGTAGCGGATGAATTGGATGCAGCCAAAAAATTTTCTCCACACCCTTGCACACCTGCTCTGGAAAGAGGTTCTTGAGACAGGCGACATCGCCATCGACGCCACTTGCGGCAATGGACATGACACTCTAGCACTGATCGAAATGGGGGCCTCAGTCATTGCACTGGATGTGCAGCCCGCCGCCCTTGATGCAACGCGCGCCCGCGTGAGGCAGCGCGCGCAGCTGCTGCTTCAATCTCACGAAACCCTGCCCTGCAGGGCAAAGCTCGTCGTCTATAATTTGGGCTACTTGCCCGGTAGCGACAAACAGCTGACAACAAGAGTGGAAACAACGCTGAAAAGCCTGCAAGATGCGATGAAGAAGGCGCAATACATCAGTGTGATGGCCTATCCGGGGCATGCTGAAGGCCTACGCGAATTAGAGGCTATCGTTGCTTTCTGTGCGACGCAAAAAGAGTGGCTGGTGTCGATGCATACACTGGTGAATCGCGTACAAGCACCGCAGTTGCTATTTCTTCAGAAGAATATCGAGAGTGGCCCCTGGAGTCATTGAAGAGCCGAGTCGGTACTGCTTGATATCCCCGTGATAATCTGAGCCGCCCGTCACAAAAAGACCGTGCGCGTCAGCAAGCTGCAACCACGCTCGCGCCTGCTTTGCGGGAAAGTGCGCGTAGTAAGCTTCTATGCCATCAAAGGGCTCTTGGAGCAGTTCGTGAACAAGCGCCTGATCTCGGATGAGATGGGGATGAGCAATGACGGCAAAGCCGCCCACTTCGTGAAGGACCTCTATGACTTCGCGCACATCAGGGCGCTCTCCCGCTGCAAAGGCAGGTTTACCGTCGCCCAGAAATAGATCAAACGCTTCTTGAACCGAGCGCACCACGCCCTGCTTAATCAACATCTTTGCAATGTGAGGCCTTCCAATAGAGCCAATTTTCTCTTCGAGCTCTTCAATGGCAATGCCCATTTCACGCAAGTTGTGCAAAATCCGCTCATTGCGCGCTGTTCTGCGAAGGTTTTGTTCGACACAAAACTCTTTGAGAACGGGATCGAAAGGGTCAAAAGAGTACCCCAGGATATGTACAGAGACACTATTTCGTTGTGCTGAAAACTCAATGCCAGGAATCAGTTGAATGGCGGGCTCAACGAGCATCTCGTACGCCTTCACCGTATCGTGATCGGTGATGGAGAGCACATCCAAACCTGCTGCAATCGCTGCTTCCACGAGCTCTTGCGGGCTTAGCGTTCCATCTGAGCACGTAGTGTGGGTATGTAAATCAGCCTTCAATGTCTTCTGATTTCCTCTTCGAGTTCTACTTGGAATTGTTGGTGGACTCGCTCTTTGACAACTTCAATCAACGCCTCGACATCAGCTGCCTTTGCGCCGCCGCGGTTGATCATGAAATTAGCGTGGATCGAAGAGACCTGCGCACCGCCTTGTGCAAACCCTTTCAGCCCCGACTGCTCAATCATCGCCGCTGCAGAAATGCACCCCTCCGGATTGCGGAAGATACATCCAATCGAGGGCTCGGTGAGGGGTTGTGTAGCTTGTCGTTTCTTGATGATGTTGATTTGGCGACGACGCGCCTCTTCGTCCGGCGTGAGAACAAAGGTTGCGCTCAAAATGATGTTTTGGCTGCCCTGGAAGGGACTTTTTCGGTAGGCAAACCCCTCTGGTTTCCCTTCCCGCAACTTTCCCTCTTCATCCAGCCACTCTACCCGCGTTAAACAGCCCGCTGTCTCCTGTCCATTGGCTCCCGCATTCATAAAGATTGCCCCGCCCACGCTGGCCGGGATGCCGCTGGCAAACTCCAAACCCGCCAAACCACTGCGCGCAGTCTTCGTGCCCAAATAGGCAAAGCTGGCCCCCGCACCCACGTGCGCTGTGTTTTCCTTGATGTCGATGAAGTCCAGCTTGTTGATGATCACCAGACCGGGAAAGCCGTGGTCGGGAAAGAGGCTGTTGGAGCCGCGCCCAACCAATAAGATCGGCAACCCCTTTTTTCTCGCCCAGGAGACTAACTCGATGATCTCTTCGACCGTAGTCGCTTCCGCGATAAAGCGCGCTGGACCACCAATTTGGAATGTGCTGTAACCGGAAAGGTTTCTTCCCTCAAGAATCTGCATGCAACATTTGGTCTAACACAGCGTTGACAAACTGTGAAGCCTCCTTTGTAGCCAATTTTCTGGTGAGACGAATCGCCTCAGAAACGGCTACTTTGGGAGGAACCTCCTTAGACCCGAGCATAATCTCGTAGACCGCCAGACGCAAGATCTGTAGTTCGGTCTTTTGGATGCGGTCGAGGGCAAAGGATTGTGAGAGCTGCGTTAGTTTCGCATCGAGCTCATCTTTTTTCGCCCAAATCAGCTCTGCGGTTTCTACAGCAGCTGCAATGTTGGCGCGAGTTGTCTTGAACTGCTCCATCAAAAGCGCGGTGAATTCAGGGCCAATTCCGCCTACGTCCAACGCATAGAGCGCATCAATGATAATTTCGCGCGTTTTCTGCTTTGGAAGGGCCATGGTAAATCATCTGTTGCGGATTTTAAAGAGCTCGTACAGTATATCACACCTATTAAAATGTCGGGTTGGGAAAATTCAAGCGCTTGGTACGACCGCTTAGTCGGCGACGAGGGCCACTACTATCATGTGCACGTTGTGCTCCCAGGAGTGCTCCGCCTTTTGCAGCTAAAAGCCGGCCAACGCTTGGTGGATGTGGCGTGCGGACAAGGTGTGCTTGCGAAGGCTTTGCGGCCTGAGATCGATTATGTAGGCCTGGATGCCGCCCCCTCCTTGATCAAAGCCGCAAAGAAGGCCCAACCCAAAAGAGAGTTTCTCGTTCAAGATGTTTCGAAACCGTGGAAGGTCGAGGGTACGTTCCAGGCAGGTGCGTGCATTTTGGCCCTGCAGAATATTGAGCACGCCAAAGAGATGCTGCTCGAGGCGGGCCGGCACATTGAGGGCCGCTTTGTCATTGTGCTCAACCACCCCTACTACCGCATTCCGCGCCAGTCCATGTGGGGCATGGACAACAAGCTGCAATACCGCCGCGTGAATCGCTACATGACACCCATGGCTATCCCCATTCAAAACCAGGGCGAGACTACCGTCTCTTATCACACCTCTTTGAGCACACTAACGCAGTGGGCGAAAGAGGCCGGCTTTGTCATCGAAGTCATTGAGGAGTGGTGCTCTCCTAAAAAGAGCACGGGGCACTACGCTGCTGCGGAAAACAGAGCACGCGAAGAGTTTCCCCTCTTCATGACCTTAGTGCTATCAAAAGAAAAGTTGAATTTGCGACCGATTGCATGATAAGGTCCGAATTTATGCTCGGAATTTTCCTCGATCTGGAGACAACTGGTCTCAATGCCAACCGTCATCGCACAGTAGAGATTGCATTTACCGTGGTCGATTTAGAAAATGGTGAAATCAGGGCCTCTTTCGACTCCGTGGTTTGGCAACCGCCTCATGTTTGGCAGCAAGCTGATCCCGATAGCCTCCTCATTAACGGTTTTACCTACGAACGTGTGCTTACGGGACGACCCGAAGAGGAAATTGCTCGAGAGATCATCGAAATTTTTGAGGGCCTACAGATCAGGCGCGGGCAAGCGGTCTTCATCTGTCAAAACCCCTCTTTTGATCGCATGTTTTTCCAGCAGATCATCGATGTCGATGAGCAAGAAAGGCGCAACTGGCCCTACCACTGGCTCGATTTTGCTTCGATGTACTGGGCGCTGCACACAAAAGGTGCGATTCACGAAGTGTTCACACCCGAAAAAGAGTTTTCTTTATCGAAAAATGCAATCGCCTTGCGATTAGGGTTGCCCGAAGAATCTACTCCTCATCGCGCTATAGGCGGCGTAGAGCACCTGCTGGCTTGCTATAAGGCTGCGATTGGTTTTCCCGTTTTGGTCCGGCGCTAGACGCGGTCGTCGTAACTTTTGTTCTCTAACTTGTGGATATCGAGAATGGAATCGATGAGAGCTGCGTGCCCCTCCTCCACCTCTAACCACGGTTGAAGCAATAGCCGCGTGCTTGGGTTGTCTTCAAGGCCCTTGTAGGACCGCAAAAACACCGCTTGCACCGGAGCAAAGGCTCTTTTCTTGATTGCCTCTTTTAAAAGAGGAGAGAGCTTCTGCACTAATGCCGGCTGTCTAGAATCACCAGCAGCCTCTTTAAGAACAGCCAATGCTGCAGTGGCCACCCTCACTGTGCTTGCATTCGGGTTAAAGGTTTTTACAATAGCACGCCACAAACGCCCCAGAAAGCCGGTGCCAAAGGTGCGCCAGGTGAGTTGACCGTGATCCAGAACGAGGTCGGTACCGCTTCCTTGTAAAATGGTATCGATGTTCATGTCAGTAACTGTGCCGATCTATGCGCACTTTTCCCCTAAAGGTGCGGTATACAATAAAGCCATAGATAATGACCAGCGGTACGCCGATTGCGACAATGAGGAGCAGCACCTTAAAGGTCATATCGGAGGAGCCGGCATTCTCAATGGTGACGCTGTTGACTGCGGTGTTGACCGTGGAGCGCATGAGAGTGGGGAAGATCCCCAAGCCGTAGAGGACCATCATGAGCGCAATGGAGAGGCAGGAGTTGAGGAAGGCCCAGCCATCGCGGCCTTTGAAGACCAGGCGCGGGATGTTGGCAACGGCGAGAAGAGAGAAGAGGGCAAAGAGAAAGAGGTAGGGCTCATCGCGCAGACGGTCGACCATATGAGGCTGATAGATCAGCGTTGTCATGGTAGTGAGAAAATAGATCAGGACGAAGAACACAATGCAGGGCAACACCCAAAGGCGGAGCTTTTTGTGGATCTCCCCTTCCGTCTTCATCAGGAGGAAGAGGCAGCCGTGCAGGGTGAAACAGGCCACGGTCATCACACCCACCAGAGCTGTATAGGGAGTGAGCAGGTCCATCACATGCCCGGTAAAGTTGTGGTCCTGATCGAGTGCGATGCCTTGGGTCATGTTGCCAAGCAAGAGGCCCACACCGAAAGCAATGATGAGACTGCCCAGGGAGAAGACCTTGTCCCAGAGTTCGCGCCACGCAAACCCTTTTTGTTTGCTGCGGAACTCGATGGCCACCGCGCGCAGGATGAGCCCGGCGATGAAGACCGTCACGGGGGTGTAGAAGGCCGACATGATCGTTGCATAAGCACCGGGAAAACCAGCGAAGAGCGCCCCCACAACGATGATCAACCAGACGGCGTTTCCATCCCAGACAGGCCCGATAGCATTCAGGAAGACGCGCCGCTCGTAGTCCTCTTTCGTAAAGAAATGCAAAATCCCCACGCCCAAATCAAAGCCGTCCAAGCAGGCGTAGCCAATAATGCAGAGCAAAACGATCCAAAACCACCACACCGAAAGATCCAGACCCAGCAGCATGATTACTCCCTATGCAATGGGTTTTTCTTAAAGGTGGGCTCCTGTTCGGAAATATAGGGCCCCTCTTTAATTTTGTGATTTAATAGGTAGATAAAAAGAATAAATAGGAGCGTATAAATAGTAGCAAACATAATGAGAGAGCTCAGCACTTCTGTTGCTCCCACATTATACGAAAGTCCTTCGGAGGTGCGCAGAATCTTCCAGACGATCCAAGGCTGCCGGCCCATTTCCGCTGAATACCAGCCTGCTTGGTTCGCGATCTGAGGAAAGACCACTGAGATGATCAAAAAACGCGCTACCCAACGGTTGAGCTTCCACTTTTGGCGCCAACCGACCAAAGCGAGAAGGGCGGCGATCACCATTAAGACCCACATAATAATCATGAGGTGGTAGGACTGGAAGACCGCCTGGACATTGGGCCAATCCTCTTGAGGGGTTTGGTCCAATCCAATGACGGGGTGGTGGAAGTCGCCAAAGAGCATAAAGCTGAGGAGACCAGGGACCTCCGGCCCCGTGACCGTCTGGTCTTGAGTATTCACGATGCCAAAGAGCGCCATGGAGGCCGGGCCGGTATGATAGTGGCCCTCAAAGGCGGCCAGCTTGACCGGCTGGTTCCGGTAGACACCCCGCGCGCTCACATCCCCTGCGATAAACTGGAGAACCACGAAGATGAGCGCTGCTATCGTTCCCAGCTTCATCGCCTTCACGGCATGTTTGACAAAGCGCTTCTTATAGAGATAGTAGGCCCCCACGCTGATGACCAAAAAGGCCCCCTGCAGCCAGCAGCCGACCATTACGTGGGCCAGCCGCTCCATGGAGGAGGGGTTAAAGACCATCGCCCAGAAGTCCACAATGACAGCATGGGCTTGATCTCCCTGCCCCACGATTTCATGACCCGCCGGGGTCTGCATCCAGGAGTTGGCAATGGTGATCCAAACGGCGCTAAAATGCGCCCCCAAAGCGACCATGATCGTCGAGAAAAAGTGCATCTTCGGCGAAACCCTCTCCCAGCCAAAGAGCAGCAAAGCCAGGAAACCCGCCTCCATAAAGAAGGCAAAAATCCCCTCCGCACCGAGAGCGCTGCCAAAGACGTCCCCCACAAAACGGGAGTACTTGGCCCAGTTTGTGCCGAAGCCGAAGACCATGACGACTCCCGTGGCCACTCCAATGGCGAAAACCAGGGCAAAAATCTTCACCCAGAATTGGGTTAGCTCCTGCCATTCGCGGTTTTTCGTCTTGAGGTACATCCCTTCCATAAAGACGAGGAGAAGACCCAGGCCTATACTGATGGGCGGGAAGATGTAGTGGAAGGAAATGGTTAACCCAAACTGAATCCTGGAAAGGACGGCAACATCCATAAACGGACAGGTTGAAGAAAAGATTGTATTTCGTCAACGATTGGACTAGGGATTTTCAAGTATTTATGATATAGTTTGGCAACGTGATTGGCGCGGAATTAGCCCCCTTTGTTGAGATAGCAATTATTGCAGTGTTAATTCACTACTTGCTCTCCTTTTTTTGGAATACAAAGGCGATGGATCTGATTTTTGGCTTCCTTGCCTTCCTTCTTTTATTCTTTCTTGCCTCCTGGCTGAACCTTCCGGTCCTAGAAAAAATGATGGTGAACGTCGTCAACGTTGCCGTGCTCGCCGTTTTTGTTTTATTCCAACCCGAAATTCGCTTGGCGCTGTCAAAACTCAGCTTGAAGAGCACAAAATACCGCGCTGAAAGCGACCTCGACCAGGTCATCGACATCCTCTCGCAGTCCGTTTACAAATTTTCGCAGAAACATATTGGTTCGTTAATTGTTTTAGAAAACCAAGATAATTTGGATGAATATGCTTCTAAAGCTGTTCGACTAGATGCAACACTCTCTTGCGAACTTCTGGAATCTATTTTTGAAACGACCACTCCCCTTCATGATGGAGCGCTCCTTATCCGGGGGCAGACCATTCTTTCTGCAGCGACCATTCTGCCGCTGGCGGACGACAACTCGCAGATTGCGAAGTCGATGGGCACGCGCCACCGCGCGGCCTTAGGGATTTCGCAAGTCAGCGACTGTCTTGTGATCGTCGTCTCGGAAGAGACGGGTCAGGTCTCGATTGCTCGCGAGGGGATCATCACGCGCGGCATCAAGGCCGACCGCTTCCGCGGCATCATCCGCAGTATCTTTAGCACGCAGGAGCAACCCAAACGCAAACTAGCACCGGTATTGGGATGGCTCAGACGATAATTAAAGCGATTGTTCACCGCCTCTTTGTCCAGCGCTGGCAGCGCAAGGTCTTTGCCATCGTAGCTGCCTCCGTCATCTGGCTCGGCATGAACATGAGCATGACCGTCACGCGAACCCTTGCGGATGTTTCTGTGCGCATTGTCAATCTGCCGGCAGACAAGACAGTAGAGGGCATGCTCCCCTCGGGGCTATTGGACGACCATCTAACGGTGACTGTGGTGGGCACAAAGAGCCTCATTGATGAGCTTCAACCCAGTGATCTTGAGGTTGTGCTCGATGCCGCCGGCAAGGGGCGGGAATGGATTGCTCATGTCGATCGCAAAACTCTCGTGAGCAAAAACCCTGCTGTGGACCTAGGGCGAGGGCTGAAAGATGTTGTTTCTACGGAATTTATTGTCAGTACCTGCCCTCTCATCACAGAGCAGATCCAGGTCGTTGTAGTGAAACCCATCGGCGAGGCCCCCGCAGGCTGGCAGTACTTGGATGTTTGGCCGCAAACCTTCACCCAGACAATCACAGGACCAGAGGCACAAATCCAGCACCTCAAGACAAAGGGAATGAAGCTCTTTCTCGACTTGAACAAAGTGGATGCCACCCGACTTGCCGAACTCGGTGAAGAGAGCGAAGAGGTGAGCTTTCCTGTTCCCGAAGAGTGGAAAAAGCTGAATGTGAACTTCATGCACACGCAGATTCCCTTGAGCGATCCCACTGCAGATGCCTTTCACATCAACTTTCTCAAGCGCTCCTGCTTAAGCCTTGAGCTCTCTATTCCAGTCTACATCTACTATCCCCCCTCTACCCTCAAGAGTGTCAATCCCACTACGCTGCGATTAGCTCCCTCCGACAAGGTGCGCGTGGAGAACAATGTAACGCTCTATGCAGAACCTCTTTTTGCCAAAGACGTCTCTAGCCTCTTCTTAGAGGTGGTCAGTTCGAGCTTAGAAATTGTCATTACCGCCTCTAAATCGGGCAGTGTTCTCAACTGGGGCGTTGACTTTGTTAACCCTCGCGAACTCGAAGAGCTCTATGTAGAGCGGGCCATGGCAGAAGAGCGCGAAGGAGGCCTTCACAACGAAGATTCTCTGCGCGAGCGCTTCCGCATCTACATGCGCCAATTGCAGCTGGTCACCAAAGACCAACAGCCTCTGCAGATCCATCCCGTCGCTAAAGAAGGCGAAGTGCTTGTCAACTAGAGTATGTTTACTCAAACTTTCGCGCGATGGTCGAGGCGGTCTAGAAAAGACGGCGGAGCAGATCGCTGCTGCTTTTGTGAAAGCTGGTTGCCAAACCACCTGGATTACCGGTCGAGGGCGGGGGTTTTTAGGCCTTCTGCGTTTTGATCAAGCAACGCGCCGATACTGCTTTACCCATCCCCACGACATCGTCTTGGGCTTTGATCGCACTACTTGCCAGACCCACCTACGCGCCGGCAACGGATGCCACCGCGCCTGGCTAGAGCTGCGCCAAGCAAGCGCTCTGCGCCGCCTCTCCTTTGCCCTTAATCCTCTTCATCGCACCATTCTCTATCTAGAAAAAAGAGCCTTCGAAAGCCCCGACTTACAACTGCTCATCACCAACTCCCATCTCGTGAAGGAGCAGATCTTGCGCTACTACAAGGTGCAAGCCCCCATCGAGGTCGTCCACAATGGAGTGGATTGGGATTCGTACGAATCGGTTTTTTCCAGCTTTACCGCTCACAGTACACCCACGCTGCTCTTTGCTGGCCACGGCTATGAGCGCAAAGGTCTCTTTACTCTACTGAAAGCACTACGCCATGTGCCCGCTCGCTTGCTCGTCGTGGGCCGTGAGCGCAAACTCAAACGCTTCCAGGAGGCAGCCAAGGGGCTTGACGTCCATTTTTTAGGACCGCAACCTTCTTTGATTCCCTATATGCAACAAGCCGATGCGATGATCATCCCCTCTCTCTACGATCCCTTCGCTAACGTCACTGTAGAGGCACTTGCCATGGGCCTTTTTGTCGTCTCCTCCAAAATGAACGGCGGTCATGAGGTGCTCACACCACAGACGGGAAGGGTTTTTACCGATCACGACTGCCTTGTCCAGGCGCTGCAGCACATCCCTCTTAAAACAAAGGCCAGCGCGCGCGCCATTCGAGACTCCGTCCGTCACCTTTCTGACCCTAGCCCAAAAATCGTTCAACTATGCCTGCATACCGCTTCTTCGCCCGCGCTCCGCTAGCCCCCGGTCCCGCTGACATGCCCCCTGAAGAGCTGCACCACCTTTCTGTGATGCGCCTCAAAGATCACGAATCGTTCGAGCTTATCGACGGCGAAGGACATCTGGCACAAGCTCATCTAGTCAAAGGCAAGCCGATCATTACAGAAGTGTCTCAAAGCGCTCCTGAACGCAGAATCATCATCGCACAAGCCATTCCCAAAGCGACCAAACTCGACTGGCTCACAGAAAAATGCGCAGAACTGGGTGCCGCCGAGCTCTGGCTTTATCCCGGAGAGCTAAGCGAAAAGACGCAGATCAGTGACTCTTTACTCAAGCGACTCGAATCGATTGCTTTGGCTGCCTGCAAGCAGTCGGGACGCCTTTTTCTCATGAAGATTGTCGTAAAGCCACCACTCAAGCAATGGACCGAAAGGCCTCTTTACTATGGCGATCAGCAAGGGTCGACCCAAATGCCTACAGGCGATTTTATCTTTGTGGTAGGGCCCGAAAAGGGGCTGACAGCGAAGGAGAAGGCGCTTTTGCAGCATCCCCTCTCTTTAAGTCCTTATACTTTGCGAACGGAAACGGCCGCTTTAGCTCTTTTAGCGATCGCGCAACACGGCACATAGATACTGCGAACCGTAGTCAAGAATCGACTTACTTCCGTCTATATGATGGGCAATGTCTTTTGCGTCTAAACTGACCTCTTCCAAATCGTGACTGGAAAAAAGAGAGCGCCACTCTTTTTTTGCACTGCCCACTTTAGGCAGCTGGACGATCACAAGCCCTTTGTCCGCTAAAACCCGCTTCGCCTCACTCAGCAGATGGCTCGCTGTTTGCGCATTCAGTTGCGCCATCGTCTCATCGAGATAGACGACCCGAGCACTTTTTTCTACCACAGGAAAACGGCAATGTTCATCGATATGCAGCCCGTTAAGCGACGTCTCACTCAAATTGAGCCACCCCATGTGCATCCATTCGGGTTTATTGCCCAAAAAAACCCCGTTAAAAGAGTAGTCTTTGCTCGTGTCATGCCAAGGCAGGGCGGGATAAGTGCCGTTGTAGCCGGCATTACGCAACTCTAAGTCATAGTCAGCGGAGGGCATAATAGTTACCTCCACAAGCATGCGCTCACTATTTTTTGCTCGCAAACCGCGGTGGGTAAGACGAGTGCTATTAAAGAGCATCCAAACAGGCCCATCAGCCTCTAAGCAATAGGGCTTGCCACTGGGCAAAATCACCTCTGTCGATCCCCTCACAGCATCTGCGCCTTTTGGATAGATCATGATCTTGTATGCCCCTTCGGGAAACCCATCGGTATGCCAGGTATGACCTGCTTGGCCATACTCAATGGGAAGAGTCTTCCAACCACGTACGTTAATGACCTTCCAACGCGAACCCATGCACGCAGCAACAGGCTCCTTAATCTCTTCTAAAATATCGGCAACAACACGGCTTGTCTCCTCATCTAGGGAGTAGTACTTGAACGACTTGTTGTGGCTGGGCTCAATGCGGGCAAAGGTCTCGCAATGGCGATAGACAGGATGAAAATCACTTTGCTTCATGCCTCTGCACTCAGCTTTTTCCAAAAGAGCAACCAGCTGTGTTGCCTTCTCTTGTGAAAAGGAATTTTTTTGCAGCCCCTGGTCGATAAATTGCTGATCTTTGAGAAGCTGCGGAAATCGGGCGCGGGAAAGAAGCTTTTGAACTGTGCTATAAATCTTCCACGTGGTTGTGTAGGCTAACTTTTTCTGCTTCATCGCAAAATGACGAGCGACATACAGCTGTTGCTTCAATGTGTGAAATTCGGGCGTATTTGCAAGGTCATTATGCAACTGAAAAAGCTCTACCAAAGATTGCGTAACTCTCACCACGTCCGAGAAATTCTTGGCTTCGGAAAACTGTTCATTAAGTGAAGCCATTTCCTGCCAGTGAATGGGCTTTCTTGCCCAAAACCCCATGCTCATATGCGCAATGCTATCCACATCGGGGATGTGATCTGCTTGAGCTGCGACAATCGCGGAAACATCGCGTGTCAGCACTTCGAATCCATGAGACTCTAAAAGCTTTTGAAATTCCTCATGACCCCAGGCGCTTTGATGACACAATTCGTACTCGCCCCCCTTCTTCTGGGTTAACTCACGCAAACGCTCAGCTACCAAAGAGGGTCTTTCCAGTTGCAATGCTCGGGACAACTCTTCATCACAAACGCGAGCGGGACCAAAATAGTGGTTTTGGCCATTGGTATTGTGTGATCCCAAAAGCATTGCTGTGCGGCGCTCTAACGAATCATCAAATCCATTGCGTGCCCACACATCTGTTGGAAAACCCCACTCCTCGCCGCAAAACGAAGAATCCCCTCGCTTCCAGCATTCCAGCGCCTTGTCAAAATTAGGCACTTTGATAACAAGCGTCCCGCCCGCTTTAAGCGTGCGAAAAGATTCTTGCAGAACACGGTCAACCGTCTCTTTATCGAGATGTTCAAAACAATGGTTGGAATACACCAAAGAGACGCTGTTGTCCGCAGCCGGAAAGACACATTGAGGTGTGAGCAAATAGGAGGGATGAGCTCGTGTGTCTAGATTGATCCACCCATTTCTCTCCCACTTTTTCTGCCAGCCCCCACCGATATTGATTTGGACATCCCCGTTGCAAGCGGCAAAGAAGAGAATAAGTAAGACCCAACGCATCATTTTCGCATTCCTTCAATGGTTTCCTTCAACCCAACTCGCAGATCACGAGGGGCATATTCTGGCAAAACTTGACGAAGTGCTTCAATGGACAAAATTTTCGATTTAGCACCCACATACTTACTCGTATCGAATTGGATTTTTTCAAAGGGGTACCCAACTTCATCACAAATCATCTGCGCAAACTCGCGGATAGAGTGCTCTTTGCCGCCACCGATGTTCAGTACCTTATTGCTGTGTGCGTCAAGCTTGACGAGAGCATCGGCAAAATCATCGACATGCACCAATTCTCTTTTTTGGTGGCCATCCCCCCAAAGAACAACAGGCTCCCCTGTTGCTTTCGCCGCTAGAATTTTGCGGATCAAGTCGAAAATGAAGTGCATCTGACGTCCATCTTTGTGGTAATCGGGACCATAAAGAGTCGAGGGAACCAGATACAAATATTGATGACCGAATTGTTTGTGCAGCGCCTGCAGGCCAACTAAAAGCATGCGCTTGGTCATGGCATAAGTGTAGAGGCTATCTATGGGCGTGCCAACAAGATAATTTTTCTCTTCAAGAGGCAGTTTTTCATCATACGAGCAGCTAGTGCCCATGGCGATCATCTTCGCTTGCGGCTGCTTCTCGTGCCACCAAGTCAGCACATGGGTATTGATCTTCTGGTTGATCATCCACTGCTGGCCTGGATGACGCAGGCAAAAATCCCCCGCTTGCGTCCAAGCAGCGAGGTGAATGATGCGATCAAAACGCTGATTCGACCACGGCTCTAATGCATTTTCTTTCGTAAGGTCGGCTTTCTTGGAATCGAGCAGGACAAGCTCATGGCCCTCCAGTTTTTTTGCGAGGAACTTACCGAGGAAGCCGCTGGCTCCTGTCATCAAAATTTTCATACGTTCGAATAGGTGTCGTTTTTAATCATAGAGTAGGCGCGGATGAGCTCTTGAATGCCATCCTCGAGGGATTTTTCCGGTTTCCAGCCCAGCCCCTCTAGCTTTGCATTAGAGACGGTGTAGTCGCGCTTGTCGGGATCTTCCCCCACATTGGCGCTGTGAATGTAGAATTGCGGAAGAAACTTTTTAATCGTTTCGCACAACTGCCTTTTGCTCATGTTCGCTGCTGTGAGCCCTACGTTGTAGGCTTGCCCTACCATGCGTTCGTAATTTTCAATAGCGAAGAGGAAAGTGAGCGCCACATCATAGACGTGGATGTAGTTGCGTTTGAAATGTTCTTCAAAAAGGACAACAAAGCGATCATTAACGGCACGATAGACAAAGTCATTCACCAACAAGTCAATGCGCATTCTCGGCGAGACACCGAAAACGGTGGCGAGGCGCACCGTCACCGCACGACCGCTATCGAGCAGCTTTTTCTCAATCTCTACTTTCAGCTGTCCGTAGAGAGAGACGGGGCGAAGGGGGCTCTCTTCCGTGCAAAGCGCATCTTTTTCTCCGATACCGTAGCCTGAATTTGTGTTGGGAAAGAGAATCTTTTGCGATTTTGACGTGTGCTTCAAAACATATTCTACAGCATCGTAGTTGACCATTTTGGCCAATGCCGGATTGCGCGCGCAGGCAGGAGCCCCCACAATGGCTGCTAAGGGGATCACAATATCTGCTTTAGCTACTTCCCTTTTGATCAGCTCTTCACTTGCACAGTCGCCTTTGATAAAAGTGAAGTGCTCGTGCAGGCAGCACCCCAAGAGACTGCTTTGCGAGTAGTGAAGCATATCGATGACGGTAACGTGGTAGCCGCGGCTCAATAAAAGAGGCGTCAATACAGAGCCGATGTAGCCCGCTCCACCTGTAATCAGTACACGCTTCATGAGAATATCCCTTGTGCCTCTTGGTAGGTTTCCGGCGTACCAATATCAATAAACACCTCCTGGCACGGCCAGCCCAGCAACCCTTTGCCGACAAAGGCGGGGAAAAAATCCCGCTCGATCGAAAAGGCTTCGGGAAAAGAGGAGAAGTCTACTGAGCGATCTATAATATAAATTCCACCATTAATATATCCAGGACCCGAAGCTCCCTTCTCGCGAAAGGCAGTGATCTGCTCTTTTTCCAGCTCGACCTTTCCATAGCGGGCTGCATCCGCTACCTGAAGGCACGCAATGGTGATGCCCCCCTGATGCGCCTTCGCCATCTTTTGTAAATCAACGTCGAGAAAGGAGTCCCCATTCATGACGAGCACCTGGTCGCTGTTCATATAAGGCCAAGCACTCTTCACTGCTCCTCCGGTCCCCAAAGGCTTTTCTTCGATCAAGACCTCTACAGGAAAGCTCCAGGAGGCGGATTGCACATACTCTTTCACTTGATCGGCTAAAAACCCCGCCGCTAAAAAGACTCGGGTCACCACACCCGACTCCTCAAGCGCTTGCAGAATATGGTGGAGAAAAGGAAGGCCAGCCACCGTTGCCAGCGGCTTGGGGCGATCACTGACTACCGATTGCAGCCGAGTTCCTTTGCCGCCAACCAAAATCACAGCGTCCATCACCTACTCCTTCATGTAGATAATGGTGCTGCCTACGTCCTCAAAACGGACGGGCACAGCCATCATATCCCCTAAAGACTCCTTAACGGCCTGCTGCTTTTCAGGAGGAACGAGAAGGGCTAAGAAACCGCCGCTGCCCGCGCCGCACAGCTTGCCACCGTAGGCTCCCGCGCTGCGAGCGGCGGCATAGGCCTGATCAATGGCTTCTGTAGAGACCGACTTTGATAAACCTTTTTTGAGACTCCATCCCTCATGCAACAAATCCCCCAATTGGGTCATATCGCCTTGAGCCAAGATCCCTTCCGCCTCAAAGACCATCTCATGCATGCGCTTTAAATAATCATCATTGCTGCGGTTTGCCGTACGTTCGATCTGTTCTTTGAGCACAACGCTGGCATGCCGCGTCAAACCGCTGTAGAACATCATCAGATGCGATTCAAATTTCTGGACGTTTTCACGAGGGGCAATGACAGGACGCACTTTATATCCGTGAGCGGAGAATTCGACGATGTTCATGCCACCGAAGGCTGCGTGGAATTGATCTTGCGATCCCACGTTTTCGCAGATCAAACGCTGCTCGATGTGCACAGCCTCTTCTGCCAGGCGCTGCTTCGTCACTCGCTGTCCCTGGAGAGCATAGAGCGCATTCAAAAAGCCTACTGTAAAGGAAGAAGAGGACCCGAGCCCCGTACGTGCGGGTAGGTCGGAAAAGATGTGAATGTCGAGGTTGCCATCAAACCCCTTGAATTTCAAGCACTCGCGAATGCTGGGGTGCTCAATTTCTTCTGAACTCTTTGCCAATTCCGTTTTTGAATAGCCCACGCGAATCTTGTGGTCGAAGTAGTCGAGAGGAGTCGAAATACTAACGTGCGTGTATTTGTCGATCGTCGTCCCTAAAACCGCCCCACCATGGATAATGTAATAAGCTGGGTAGTCGGTGCCGCCCCCAAAAAAGCTAATCCGAACAGGGGTTCTGGAAATAATGATGGGCATGACCGTAAATGGTGCAATATCTACCCTTTATTGAAAAGGGTGGCTTAAGCCATCCTTTTCTCTATGAAATGTCGCGTCTGTGATGGGGAAAAGTTTAGCGTAGCCATTGATTTGGGACTGCAGCCTTGGGGAAATCACTTTTTGCACGCTCATGAGGTGGGCAGCGAACCCGTCTATCCCCTCAAAGTTCTCTACTGCCACGATTGCCAAACAGCTCAATTGGACTACACCGTGAAAAAAGAGGTCATGTTTGGCGATCACACCTACCTTTCCGGCATGACTAAATCTCTCTGCGCGCACTTTGAAAAGACAGCACAGGAGGTTGACTCCGCCTTTTTCAAAAATAAAGTAGACAAGCGTGCTTTGGACATCGGTTCGAACGATGGGTCACAGCTGCAGTACTACAAGGCTCTTGGCTATGAAGTGCTGGGGGTTGAATCGGCCAAGAGAATTGCCCAACTTGCAAATGAAAAAGGCATTCCTACCCTTAATCGCTTTTTCAATTTAGAAACGGCGCAAGACATTGGCAAACCCTTTGATGTGATCAATGCCTCTGGCGTCTTTTTTCATTTAGAAGAGCTCCATTCCGTTACGCAAGGCATCAAATTCCTTTTAAAGCCGGATGGCGTCTTTGTCGTGCAATTTCTCTACATGAAGTCGATCATGGAAAATTCTGCCTTCGACCAGATCTACCATGAGCACCTACTCTACTACACGCTGAAGACCGTGAACACTCTACTCCAGCGCCATGGCATGCAACTTTTTGATGCCTACTTATCCCCTATTCATGGCGGCTCGATCATTGGTTATGCAGGAAATCGCCCCATCACGCAGCGCCTGAAGAAGTTAATGCGGGAAGAAGAAGAGAGCGGATGCAATGAGCTAAAGGCCTACCTTGATCTCGCTGAGCGCGCCCAGGCCATGAAAGAGAAAAATTTGACCTTCTTGCGTGAGTGTCGCTTGAAAAAGAAGCGCATCTACGGCATGGGAGCACCCGTAAAGGGCAACACCCTGCTCAACTACTTTGGCATCACCTCCGAATTGATGGACTGTCTCGTAGAGAAAAATCCGATGAGAAAGGGTCTTTTTAGCCCCGGCTCGCACCTACCTATCGAGATGGAAGATGAGCTGACCTCGCCGCCTGATGTATACTACGTGCTTGCATGGAATTTCAAAGAAGAGATCCTCAAGCGCAACCAAGACCTCATTGCGCAAGGAGTGGAATTCTTCTTTCCAGTAGACCCTCAATGACTCTTTCTGTACTGATCGCTAACTACAACCAGTCTCATGTTCTTGAAGAGAGTTTGGGGTATTTGTTCGCTCAGACAAGGCAGCCGGATGAAATCATTATCATCGATGATGCCTCCACGCAAAATGATGTAGAGATCATCAAGCGCTTATGTGCAGATAAGAAAAATGTCTTTCTCTACCAAAATGAACGCAACCGAGGTGTAGTCTGGACCATCAATAAAGCCATCTCCCTGGCTACCAAAGACTACCTCCATCTGCCCTCGGACAACATTTACAAGCCCGATTTCTATGAAAAATACTTAAACGTATTAGCGCAATATCCCAAGGCAGCTATTGCTTTTGGAGACGCCGGCCTTTATCAAGATGGCACTTGGACATTCCGCGAACTGGGGCTTCCTGCGCGCTATTTTTCTCCGCAGGAGATGGCCGCTTTGGGAAAGAAAAGCTTTTTCGCGGGCAACCAGGTGCACTCTACACTCATTCGGCGCGATTTAATGATGATTCGGGAAGAACTCAAGTGGTACTGCGACTTTTTTCTGGTGAACTGCTTAGCCTATCGCTACGGAGGTTGTTACGTACCAGGACGCCTTTCTGCTTTCCGCATCACACAAGATGCTTTTTCCCGCAAGGCAACCTACACAATGCGTAAACAAGTCTACCAAACACTGCTGTCTCTGCTGCGCTCTGAGGAATGCGCCGATATTCGCCCTCTTCTGCGAGAAAGCGTGATGCTGCGCTGTTTTCTTCCCAAAATTATTCCCACACTGCTCACATCTCCTCGAGATTGGGATCTTTTGTCACAAGATCTTATCAAAGCTACCATTCGCTCTATCAGCCCAAAAGTATTGGTCAATATCGCTCACCTTTTTCAACAGCGGAAACTTGCATGATTGTAGAGGCACTAGTTCGATTACTCGTCGCAGAACACAAAAGCGACCCAATTCAAGGAAGACTTCTTGTGCTCGGCAAGCAGACAATTGCCACCCCTCTTTCAAAAATTCTCTCTATTTTTGACGAGCAGGGCTGCGGGATCAATCCCCACTTTGATCCACTCAATATCAAGATGGACAAAGAGACGCGACTTCGCGGAGAAGATTCTATCGATGATGCCGATTTCTTCCGCCTCTTTGGCGATGTCGTCTACGACTCTATGGATGTCACCTCATATGAGGGAGCCACCATCATCCATGACCTCAACTATCCGATCCCACCCGAACTAGAGGGAAAATTTGATTTCATTGTGGACGGGGGAACGTTTGATCACCTGTGCGACATCAAAACAGCCTTTGCCAATGTGGTAAAGATGCTCAAACCAGGAGGCCGCATCTTTCAATGGAACGCCGCCTCCAACTATGCCAACGCCGGATATCTCTCGTTTAGTGCCGACTTTTTCTACGACTACTACTCTCTCAACAAGTTCGAAGAATGCCGCACCTATTTTGCCGAAAGCTGGGACATTTCTGCCCCCAACTGGTTTATCTACGAATTTCTTCCTCAAAATGAGGCCGAACGCTACCCCAAGTTTCGCCGCAACATTCTCTACAACATGGTGCTGGTGTTTGCTCGCAAAGGAGCCCACTCCACCTTTGATCGCCTACCCGTGCAGCTGCAGTATCGAGATCCTCAACTGCTGGAGGAATACCGCCAAAACACAGCTCCTTTTCGCTCCACTCGCGCACGCACATTCAGCGTAAAGCCGCTGCGCGCCAGTGCCGTCAAGGTCCCTTTGCGTGATTGGTTGGTGCAAATATTTGTCCCGCGACCAAAAATAAAAGCCTATCAGCCCATAGGATGGGTTTAGGAGGCTTTCATGCCAACAATAGCTGTTGTAACCGATTATCCCGTCGCAGTTGACTCCCCCGACCATCTCTGCAAGCATGGAACTGCGACCGATAACAGCGTGAATGAACGCTTTAACTACAAGATCGGCAAAATCTTCCCGGGTCGCCATTTATATGAGCTGTCCGTTCTTGACATGGGTTGCTCAGGAGGAGGGTTTATTCAGTCCCTGCACAATGCAGGAACCCTGGCCGTAGGCCTAGAAGGCAGTGACCACTCCAAGCGCAAAAAACGGTGTGCATGGGCTAGCCTCTCTGATGTTGCCCTCTTTACCGCCGACATCACACGCCCTTTTTCCGTATACCTAGACAACCAACCCTGCCAATTCAACATCATCACTGCATGGGAGGTCTTAGAGCATCTGCCTGAAGAGAGACTGCAAGAGACCTTAAACAACATGCTTTCTCATTTAGCTCCAGGCGGCCTGGTCATCGTCTCTATCTCTCCAGAAGAGGAGATCATTAGGGGTCAGCCATTGCACCTCTGTGTACATCCACGGCAGTGGTGGATCGACCGTTTCACTGCTGCAGGCTTCACCTACTTGAAAAACTATCTTCCCTATTTCAACGGTCACTATATCCGCGGCGTTGCGCAAGGAGCCCCCACGAGCTTCCCTCTTGTTTTTACCAATGACCCCAAACTAGCACCTAGCGTACCACACATCTCTTGCCTTGAAAAACTCATCGACAGCTGGTTATGGATAAAGGGGCGCGTGGGCAATTCTCGTCTCTTCAAACCCAAAGCGCGCACATGATCAAACGCTTTCTCACTGCAGCGACGGGAGCTTTCTTCCTTCTTCCCGCCTATTTTGCCTTTTTGAAGATCCTGCGCTCGATTAAAACCATCGATAAAAGCACGCACTATTTTTTGATCGGCCGAGAAGATTTTGGAGCGGTTGTACAAGCCGTCGATTATGCCTTTCTTTGGAAGAAAACGCGCTCTGATGTTGTTCTTGTCTCTCTCTCGATTCACCAAAATGCTGTTCATGCCCTTGTAAAGGCCCATGGAGGCACAATCCCCGTTATTCAAAGCCCTGCCTGGTGGGGCAGGTTGCCCCGTGAAATTCACCGCGGACTCTTGCGCTATCTCACCCTTTTCCTCTCCCGTTTTCTCTCCCGCGCCATCACGATCTACGACCCTGTTGTTTTCGCTCTGGAAAATAGGCTTGTCAACCGTCCCTCTCGCTGGCTTTTCTCACAGTACAATGAACACTTTGACAGCAAGCGACCCAGCAGCGATGCTGCCCCTGAATTTGTGCAGAGTTATTTGGCATTCAGCCACACGTGTGACTGCAATTGGTTGCTCTATCACGACTTTGCTCAACTCAAGAAAGCCCACTGGCATGCGCCACATTCTCTTACCACAAACAAAAAACTCGTGGAGGGAAAATATGTCGTTCTTTGTTTGCGCACGGCTGCCTACAATACCGTACAACGCAACATTGACAATGTAGAGCCCTATAGCGCTCTGATCGATCACCTTATCCATAAAGGCTACAGTGTCGTTAACCACGGCAGAGCTGCAACCCATCCCCGCTTTGCTCCGCGCAAAGGATTTTTCGACTACGCCCACAGCCCCCTTGCAAGCACTGAAAACGATCTATCCCTCTTTCAAGGAGCGGAATTCTGCATCACCTCTAAAGGCGGCGTAGAGGAGTTTGCCCTTCTCTTCAACAAGCCCGTACTCTCTTTGAACTTCACCGAGATGGCTTTTATCTCTCCCAGCCCACGCTACCGCTTCCACCCCAAAAAAATCTTTCTGCACAGTCAAGGCCGCTATATGAACTGGAAAGAGCTGCTGCACTCCCCCATCTTCTTTCAGGTGTCAGAGAGCATTCCATGGACAAAGGAGGGCTGGTCGTACGAAGAGCTTTCGGCCGAAGAGCTCAAAGCCTCTGTAGATGAGTTTATAGAATTGCTACACAAAGAACAGTGGGAAGCACAGAGCCTGCTCCAACAAGAATGGAAGAGCCATCTTAAGCCGTACCACTACACTCCCTACTTCCTCGATGCACTGCCGCTGAATGCCTATTTACAAGCGGCTGCTCCCGCATCACAGCCTCCAACTCCTCTTTAGAAAGCTTGGGTTCGAGGTCTTCCAGACCTGCTCCAAACTTCATAATCGGACTGATTCTCTGGGAATAAAGGATTTTGAGGTGGCAGAAAAGGGGCCCTTTTTGCTCGACGATACTAGAAAGCTTTTGGAGATCCGTGTGGTCTTTGATGCATGTATAGGGCAGGTGAAACGACTCTGCCAATTGCGCATAATCGGGAAAGTATAGACCACTTTGTTTATCCACCGCTACATAACGCGAATCAAGCCACGTGTCGAGTGTCTGACGCATTGTGGCATGGCCCCCATTGTCAAAGAGAAAAATTTTAATGGGCAAATTGTAGCGACTCACAGTGGCCAGCTCTTGCAAGCACATCATCAAACCACCATCGCCAATCAGACAAAAAATCTCTTCGCCCGAGCTTAAAGCAGCCCCTATACTCGCTGGAAGGGCATACCCCATGGGAGTATGATTCCACGCCGAGAAGATTTTTTGGCCCGGCCTTGTTTCAAAGGCTTGCATTACCCAACAGATGTTCGCCCCCGTATCGGTGACCAAAACCTGCCCCTCCTGCGCTATCTTCGATAACTCTTTTACAAAGACGTAAGGGTTGACATCCTTTTTCAGCTGAACATCTTTTTGAGTACACAGAGGGTAGCGCGCTTTCCAAGAGCGAATCAGATCTCTCCATCCCCGGAAAGCATCGGGATATCCATCTGCATAAAGTTGTTCAAACTGGCGAAAGAAATTTTTCAGATCCGATTGAATCGCCAAATCCAGGCAGAATGTATCCGGGCCAAACTTTATAAGCTCTTCATTATCAATGTCGATCATCACCTTCTTTGCGCGCGGCGCAAAAAGGTTCTGCTTGCCCCCTGTGATCTGCTGAGAAAGGCGCGTGCCGATGGCAATCACCAAGTCGGCCTGCTGCGCCGCAAAATTGCCCCAACGCGGTCCAACCACGCCAATGCCATTCATGTTGAGTTCATCATCATGCGTAAAGAGATCGGTGGCCCCCCACGTCAACAGCACGGGAATGTTAAAATAGCGCGCAAAACGAACGGCTTGCTCTTCTGCTTTAGCGCAATGCACCCCCGCTCCATAAATGATGACAGGGCGCTCGGCTTGCTGGATGAGCTGAAAGAGCTGCTTTACCTGGGAGGTGGAAGCCTGCGGCACCGTATAGTCGGGGCAATAAGAGGGCAATTCGTCGGGGTTGATCTCCACTCTCTGCAAATCATCGGGAAGATCCAGAACAACCGGGCCAGGCCGCCCCTCACGAGCAAGAAAAACGGCCTTCTCTAACTCATAACGAATCATATTCGGGTCAGTCACCAGTTTGACATACTTCGTTACGCTCTCAAATACTGAGCAGATGTCCGTCTCTTGAAATCCTCTCTGCCGCAACCGCTTGTTAGGACGGATGCGAAAACGAGCTACCTGGCCTGTTACGCAAACCATCGGGATCGAGTCAAAAAAAGCGCTGCAAATACTTGTTAATAAGTTCGTTGCTCCAGGCCCACTCGTCGTCATCGCCAGGCCCAATTTTCCCGAAGCGCGGAAGTAGCCATCCGCGGCCGCAGCTGCCGATTCTTCATGCTGCACACAGATGTGCGTCATGTCTGGATGACGTGCCGTAGAATCTGCTAAGTGCACAACAGCCCCTCCGGTAACGAGAAAGTTATGCTCAATGCCAGCCTTGGCTAAAAAATCTACTACATAATCAGAAAGCTTCATCCGATGCCCGTCCCAATAAGAGGTTCCTGAGATTATCACGAGGATGAATATTGAACCAACTTGACTGTCGTGGCCCGATTTCCCTATATTCCCTGTACCTCATGTCTATGTCACCTATCAGGACTGCTCTTGTTACCGCCTCTGGAAGAGGCATTGGCAATGCCATCGCTATGCGACTGGCGAAACGGGGCACCCGAGTCGTCATCAACTCTCGCTCTCAAAGTGATTTAGACAGCACCCTGTCTCTTTTAGGTTCTTCTCACAGAGCTTTTTGTGCTGACTTAACGAAAGAGGAGTCTCTGCAAGCCTTTTTTCACTTCTGTGAACAAGAGAAGCTCTCCTTTGATGTCATCGTGCACAACTTAGGAGGTACGCTGGGGATTACCGACCCTTTTTGCCCCCTCTCCGATTGGCACAAAGTGATGCGCGCTAACCTAGACGTGGCAATCGAGCTGAACAATTACTTCGTCCCTGCCATGATCCAGCGCAAGTTTGGTCGTGTCTGCCACATCTCCTCCATCTCGGCGCTGGAAAACCAGGGTCCGCCTACCTACTGTGCGGCGAAAGCGGCGCTGACTGCCTACGTACGCAGTTTTGGCCGTTATGTATCAAAAGATGGCGTGGTCGTTACCTCCGTTCTCCCCGGTCCGATTTTTGCTGAGGGCAATTACTGGGATGAGTCCAGTCGCAATCGTCCTGAGCATGTACAAAAATTCCTCACAGAACGCATGGCTATTCAACGACTGGGAACCCCAGAAGAAATTGCCAGCGTAGTGGACTTTCTCTGCAGCGAGGAGTCCTCCTTTTGTGTCGGTTCTGCTTTTGTGGTCGACGGCGGCCAGGGGCGCTCTTTTTATACACAGGACGCTTGCGTATGAACAAAGAGCTACGCAAAACCATTGCTCGCATCATCCACCACTCGAAAGAGGGGCATATCCCCAGCTCCTTTTCCATCGTCGACATCATCGATTTCTTGTATGAAAAGGTGCTCCAATTTGATCCTCAGCAGCCAAGTTGGAGCGAACGCGACTATTTTATCTTGAGCAAGGGTCATGGGGCTGCAGCTCTCTACGCTGTGCTCCACAAGCAAGGCTTTTTCTCCGACGAAGTGCTGAATAGCTATAGCAATAAGGGAAGCCTCTTGGGCGGCCATCCCGATTGCACCTGCGTTCCCGGAGCGGAAGCTTCTACAGGCTCTCTCGGGCATGGCTTTCCCACCGCTGCCGGGCTTGCACTGGGCTTGCGCATTCAGAAGAAACCCAACCGTGTCTTCGCTCTGCTTGGCGACGGAGAATGCAACGAAGGAACGATTTGGGAGACTGCTCTTGTGGCCTCCAAACAACGGCTGAACAACCTGGTAGCAATTGTGGATTTCAACGGCTCTGCAGAACAGATTCTGCCCGTCGATCCTCTCGCCGATAAGTGGCGCTCTTTCGGCTGGCAAACCTTTGAGATCAATGGCCATAGCAGCGATGATCTGGCCCGAGTGTTTACTCAATTAGAAGCCAGTTTGTTCGTCGGTCCCAAAGTGGTGATCGCCCATACTGTAAAAGGAAAAGGGGTCTCTTTTGTCGAAGGTCACGGCAAGTGGCACCATAAAATCCCCTCCTCGGAAGAACTAGAGGCCATTTACTGCGAGCTGTCATGAAAAAAATCCGCCAAGAATTTGCTGACACGATGCTCGAAGTGGGAATGCAAGATCCACGTCTTGTCGTCATGGTAGGCGATATATCCCACGGCATTCTGCAAACCTTCGCGCAAGCCTGCCCGGGAAGGTACTACAACGTGGGGATCTGCGAACCCACCATCGTCAACATGGCCGCAGGGATTGCCAAAAGCGGTTTAATCCCCGTTGTCCATACCATCGCCCCCTTCATCATTGAACGCGCCTATGAACAGATCAAACTCGATTTTGGCTACCAGCAATTTGGTCTCAATCTAGTCAGCGTCGGATCTGCTTTTGACTACTCCCAACTAGGTTGTAGCCACCACTGCTACACCGACATCTCCCTCATCAGCCACTTCAAAAAGTCCCATATTTTTTTCCCCGGCTCGACAAAAGAGTTTAACCAGCTCTTCAAAGCGGCCTACAATAATGGTCAGATCAACTACTTCCGTATCCCCGAACAACCCCACGGCATTGATTTTTCTCCTTCCCAGATCGTGGTAGGACAATCGATCCGCGTCCGCACAGGTGACGACCTCACCATCGTCGTCATTGGTCCGCAGCTCAAAACAGCCCTTAAAGCCTCTGAGCACTTAGAAAAGCTGGGTTGCTCTACAGATGTTCTTTACTTTCCTACAATTAAGCCCTTCGACGCTGCCTCCGTCTCTGCTAGCGTAGGGCGTACCAAACGGGTGCTCGTTATAGAAGAGGCCTCTGCCCATGATGGTCTCTTCCATCAAGTGCTAAGAGCCTGTATGGGCATCAACGATGTGCTCTATAGCCAGATTGCCATTCATGACTTCGTCCATGGCTATGGCAGCTATCAAGACCTCTGCGACCGCTTGGGTTTTAGTGTTGAAGGGATTGTTACAAAGGTGCACAACGAACTCAAAGTCCCCCTCCATAACGATGTCGAAGCCCTTTTAGAAAAGGTCCGATGTAGCACAGGTGCTTATGACTGTGTTGGTTAAAACGTGCGCGATCTGCAACGACTCTCGACTCAACTTACTATGGGACTTGCCAGGACTCCCCTTTACGGAGAAATATGGCTCCTACGATCCTGCACGTTGCCCAGCTGAGGACCAACAACTACTGCAATGCGCCTGCTGCGGCCATGTGCAGCTAGGCAAACAAATGGATCCCGAATCCCTCTATACTTCGAGTGAATATTCTTTCCGCACGACCACTTCTTCCACAGCCAAATCAGGCTGCTCCTTTTTCCTCGATTTCTTCCACTCTTTGAGAAACGGTCAAACCTTCGCCTCTCTTCTCGACATTGGCGGCAACGATCTCTACTTAGCTCAGGCAGTGCGCGAATATGCTCGCGCCAGGACAGTTGTCGACCCGATTTGTGCTTTTCAAGATGGGCTTGTCATTGATGGAGTTAAGGTACTCGGCCGCTTCATTGAAGATGTTGACCTACAAAAAGATCTGCCTCAACCCGATCTGATCTTCTGCCGCCACGTCTTGGAGCACATCGCGCAGCCTCGGCTGCTTCTTGAAAAACTTTTCCGCGAGTGCGCCGAAAATACCCTCTATATTTTCGAAATTCCCTGCTTTGACTGCCTTGTGGAAGCCCGCCGCTTCGATGCTATCTTTCATCAGCACTACCACTACTACACTCTCGACACTCTCAAACGTCTCATCTGCGAAGCGGGTGGGAAATACGTCAGCCACCGCTACTACTATGCAGGTCCTTGCGGGGGCAGCCTCTTCTTTGCCTTTCAGCGCTCAGCAGTCCAAACCCATCCAGAGGCACACTCTGCTGCCTATAAAGCCGCCCACTTTGCACAGGCTATCAGCGACTACCGCGCTCACATGAAAAGCCTGGCCTACCAAATTGCTACCTGTGAAAGCCGCATCTATGGCTACGGCGCCAGCCTTATGCTCGCCACTTTAGCCTATCAGCTAGGCATCGACTTATCTAAGCTGGTCTGCATTCTTGATGATGATCCAGAAAAAAATGGGATCGGCTACCAAAACCTTCCCGTCACCGTCCGTCACCCTAAAGAGGTGGATGATCTCCAAGGCGCTCACTTTCTTATTACCTCTTTAGAAAACACCCGCCCGATCTTCAAGCGCATTACCGAATTTTCTGCTCGCCGCATCTTCGTCCCGCCCGTGGCTTGAGTACCGCGCCAGGTAAGTATCGCAAGGGGCCCCTTGCGTAACGTCGTAAAGATCAAGATGAAAGGGGGTCAGCAGTTTCTGAAACTCTTTTTGGCGCTCTGTGCGAGCACTCCACCTTTCCTCAGAAGCACCTATCAAAGGCAGGAACTCCTCAACAGCTGCAACCATCTCCTCTTCGCTCATGTTACAGTATTCATATCCCTTGTTGGGCCCCTGCTCGCCTACATCAAAGTAGGTGGGAGAAGTAAGCAGCTCTTTCCAGTGCAGATACTCCCCAGTTGTACGTGAGCGAAGATGTTTCGGATAAAAACGCACACGGGGGTCAGCGATCATGGCAACCAATTCCGTATAATTGAATCCAAGCGTAGGAACGTCAAAAATGGAGCAAAACTGCTCCGCTCCATTCTTATTAGCGATAAAAAACTCGCAGTGAGCTAAAAGCGCACAATCCGTTTGCAACGTGTTATGAGGCTTTTGCGAATAGTCAATCAAATGCTTGCGAGGGGCAAAATAACGCTTGCTGGGCCTGCCTTGTAAAACAACGGTATATCCTCGATCAATGAGAAGATCGATTACTGAATTGTACACGGAAGGATGAGGTGGATTACGCCAGTAGTTATCGCCAAACTTGAGGTGGTATTTCGAATCGCTGATGTTGATCAGGACAAATTTGTTGTCGATCTTGAGCTGCTCAAATACTTTTTCTTCTTTTGGCCACTGATATCCATCGCTACGAACTCTGTCCTGCAGATAAAGCCGAGCATAATCAACATTGAAATCCCGTCTATAGTCCATCCGTTTGCGCGCTTTGATATAGGCCGCGATAAATGCATCGCTGAGCGGCTCTGCATAAGCTGAAACAAACCGGTCCCCACAAACACGCAGATGCGGATCTTGGTAGGGAATATATGTACTTGTAAGCCTCTTGCAGCCAACCAACTGCTTTTCATGGATCACGACAGAGTGCAGATTCTCCGCACGTAGGCGACAGTAAACAGCATCGTAGAGCTGACGCAAGGGCCGGGAAGAAAGCCAGCGCCGCACAAAGCGTACATACCAATGATCCCAGAAAATCACCTCTATTTTGGGACACATCGTCTGCAAAAAAGAGGGGAAATAAAAGGGTTGTGTGCTCAGCAAAACAACGCAAACCGGTTCTCGCATTTCATGCCACAAACCAGCGTAATGCGTCAGGTTGAGCCCTACCCCAAAATCTTCTCTCGCCAAGAAAAAAATTCTTGTCCCTGCAGGCAGCTCTTGAACCTTTCGCGAGTAGTAGCGAAAACAAAAAGGGTGCACCATCCACCTTAACGCCCAATTCAGTGGGTAGGTGATGCACTTAACCAAAAACCGCAGGTTCATCAACTCCAAGGCATGGCGGACTTTTTCGAAATAAAGAGCGAACCCTCTTTGTAGCTGGTCGGCATGTCATCGAGCTTTTCAACGCGCTGCCAGCCCCTCTTTTGGGAGTAGGCATGCACACCAATGGCCTGAAGATGGTCATAAATTGCTTTTGCAATCTCTTTCGTACCCACTTCGATGACCGCATCGGTCTTGTCCCAATCCGCAGACTGCGTAGCGGTGATGATTTCCGCTTCATGCCCCTCTACGTCCATCTTAATCAAATCGGCGGCGCGAATGATCGCTCGAATATCAAAGACCGGCACTTGAAAACGCTCTACATCGCCATAAGGGTTTTTCGATCCCGCAATGTGGCTAGAAGTCGTATTGCCCAAAACGCGCACAAACTCCAACTCTCCCGACGTGCGTGAAACAGCGGCTTGGTTCAACTGAACATTGTTGATGTTGTTGCGCTGCAATGTCTCTTTTAATTTCGCAAAGTGCACTGGATCGGGTTCAAAGAGCTGTACATCATAGCCTGCTTTTGCCAATACAGTTGTATGCAAACCAATGTTGGCACCAATGTCTAATACCTTTTTGTATCTATTGCGGTTGGCCCAGTAAAAGCTAAATAAAATGAGTTCATCGAGACCAAAGAGATCCAAAGAATCCACCGCTCCCATTTTGAAGTAGGGAAACACGAAGGTTCCCAGCGGCCCCACGTTCCTCTGATCGCCCTCTGCACGAAACATCTCTTCGACCTCGAGCCGAGCTGCTTTTTCCAACACTCGATAAAGATTGCTGTCGCGACTGTGTTGGTCTTTAACCGCCGGCAGTGCACTGATGATTTCGCCTAAGGTATTCATATCTTCTCTCGCTTTTGTTTCACTAATGCGTTATTTCCAGCTCTGCGCAGTTTATACATATTCACATCTGCCGCCAACAATCGGGACAGCTCTTCTTCTCCCCAAGAGTCAAACGCAGTGCTGAAATTTCGTCCACTCACAATGTTTTTGGGCGCTGCAAGTGCCCATTCAAACGAATCGATGACAGAGCTGATGGGCACACATTCATCCGATTCCATCTTTTGCTTTGTCTTAGCAAAATTCTCACCGGCTAGCTCATGCCCTGCTTCTATCGTTGCCTGATGAATCTTGGTTTTAACCCATCCGGGACCAATAATAGTGAATTTAACATCCTCTATTTCAGCATCCAAAAGTTCTACAGCCTTGATCAATGCGATCTTTGAAAGAGCATAGGAAGAATAGCCCGTCACCGCATTATTCGCACCCCCTCCAGCAAAGAAAATGACCGATTTCTCTACTGACTTTGGGCCGCGAAAGGCTAAAAGTCTGTGCAGCATTCGCATCTGATGGACAAAGTTTAACTGAACCGCCGAAGACCACTGGTCAATATCAACCTTTTCAAAAGGACCTACTGGAGCCAAAGAACCGGTAGCAAACACCACAAAATCCCAATCAGGCGAAAGCTTTTTTATCTCTTGCGCTGCCCGATCAATAAAAAGTTCATCCGCCATATTGCAGGCAACCAAGGGGATGTTTTTTTCTTTCAAAAGTTGATAGTTTTTTCCCTTAGTGAAGTAGGTACCGCACAGATTCCATCCTCTTTCCTGCCAACGCACACACATTTCAACGGCAATGTCGCTCGTTGCAGAAATCACAATGCCCTTCACGGTCAACTACCCCACTATACACAAACTATCCACGTCACGTACCCTCACTTGGTGCCATGCTGAAGATGAAAGTGCGCTCATTATTAAAGGCGATATTCCGGCAGCCTGCAAGGGTTTTTCGACGCTCTTACTGGATTGTCAATACTTTATTTTATCCTTGGCTCTACCGCCATTACAGAAAGCGCATTCATGCTATCGGTAACGACCGGCAGCTTTTTTTCTTGATGCGGCAGGATTTTGGAACCTTCTTGGTCACCATCCATTATGCCCGTCTGTGGCAGGAATTGCGCACACCAACAGCGCTTGTTGTATTGACGGTGGACTTTGCCAAAGCCGTGGCCCTTTCCCGCACCATCACACCACAAACAACAATCATTAGCCCCGACCATTGGTTGGTACGCTTCCTCTTGTGGCTTTATGGGCCCTATTATGTGCAATTTAAGACAATTAATCGAATCTATGCCCGTCTTGCCGCCGAACATCTTGATGCGATTGTTGTCTATGAACAACAGATGTTCTTCGCCTCCTACGACCAACCCAAAGGCAAACCACCCAGAGCTCTTTCCACGCAATACAACCCTTTTCTCGATAAAGATTTACAAGAAGCTTTAGGCCCTCAACCCTTTCTAAAAGCGTATAAAGAGGTACGCAAGATTCTCGACTACCGTCTGGCTCACTACCGCGACTACATCTCATTATATTACCAAGAAAGCCCCGCTCGACGCGCTCTGTGCAGCGAGAAAGCACAAGAAGCCTTACTGCGCGCTCTTTCTATCCACAAACCCTATGTGCTGATCAATGTCAGTCGAAGAGACTATTTCAATAATAATGTCCCCAGCGTTTTAACACGCAAAGGTACGCAGTACCCAAAGCGGTACAACTGCCTGATCGATTCTCTCATCGCAAGGGGCTACACCGTTGTCCAGCATGGCCGTCAAGAACAGCCTCTTTTTGCCCCGCGGAAAGGATTTATCGACTACGCCCGAAGCGGCTTATGCTCCCCTGAAAATGATCTAGCCCTTTTTAGTGGGTGTGCTTTTTTCATTTCATCCAAGACGGGGCCAGAGAACTTCAGCAGCCTGGGAAATATTCCTATTTTAGGGCTCAACTACACAGAATTGAGCTCCATGACCCCCAATCCAAAGCTACGCTTTTACCCCAAGCACATCCGCTTTCTCTCTTCGGGAGAGTATCTCCCCTGGCAAGATATGCTGCAAAGCCCCGCTTTTTTTGATATGAGCTCGAAGGCGTACTTAGACGATGTGGAATATGTCGACATGAGCGAAGAGGAAATGATGTGCGCTCTTGAAGAGTTTCTCCCCCAAACGCTGGGCGATGATGAGCGATGGTCTCACTATAGTGAACAGCAACTGCACTATCGAAAGCTGCTGACTCCCCTACACCTGGACCTACATGCCATCAAGGGTGTGCCGCTCAACGCTTATTTATCGCTACTGCGAAAAAACTAGCTGTGCTAGCGTTTTATACACAAACAACTCCAAGAATTGGGAATATGCCAAGGAGGCGCTCTGCATTTCAGCCAAACGAAGTTGGCGCCGAAGCAGCTCAACTTGAATAAGTTGAGCGATGGAGGCGGGCTGAAATGCAGAGGTCGCCGACGCCGGCAGAAACCAATTATTGGGGTTGTTTGTGTATACATTGGAGATGTCCTTATGTTAAGCGAAATGGAAACTGTCGGCCTACGCGAATCTGAAGAGATGCAGACGAAGGGCTTTATGGTGCTGCCTTTCCCACAGGCCATCAAAGCAAAGATGCGCGCTCATCTTGAAAGCTACATTCATCGCGTAACAAACCACTCGGGCCCCCTTCTAGAAGCATTGAGTACTCTGTCGGATGAGCAATTTGTTCAGTACTTCAAAAAACCTCTGCGGATGTTTCCCGATTCCGTCAGCAAGGAGGTGGTTTCTTGGGTGGAATCAAGAGCGGAGTTTTTGGGTGGCAATCGCTCTGGAATCAATTATGTCTCTCGAGAAGAACGCGAGGGCAACCCCGCTCTTCATGAACACTCCTACGACCTCTTTTGGAGGTGCGTCCGCCCCGGAAAAGCAGATGTGGGGGCTGCTCATGCCGACTTCCAATTTTGGGAGATGGCCAAAGGAACACCCTTGGAAGCCATTGTTCCCTTTGACTACGATGAGCGCTGGAAAATCTGGATGCCCCTACTAGGCTGTGAACCAAGCAATAGCCTACAGGTGATTCCCGGCAGCCACTTAGTTGATCTGCCTCTTGAATATGTACAGACTAAGAGTGGCCTGCGACCTACCATTGCTGATGAATGGCTCAAGCAACACTCTCCTCAATTCATCTGCCCATTAACCGATTTCACCAGCCAATGTATCTTGTTTCACGACAAACTAGTACACAAGGGGCCGGCAAACAACACAAAAAACGTGCGGATCTCTGCTGAATTTACGATCTTATTGCAAACCTAGTTCTAGGGCATGCGCGTAACTTTCCACAGAGTGAAACTCTTCGTAGGCTTTCCTCATAACCGCTAGCTTTTCCTCATTGACTTCGATCTTGTCAAAGCCGAGTTGAAAGTCACTGATCAGTTCTGCTAAACCAAAGCGCTGCAGCTCATGAGCCATCCACGTCCCATCACGTACAAGGGGACGCGCACCTGAGACAATAGCTTCGACAAAGATTCCTGAAGTAGAGCCAGCATAGACCCCCGGATCATGGGGAAGCAGGACAAAGCGGGCTTTCTTCAACAAACTCCAGTACTCCTCTCTTGAGAGATAGGGTGGGACAAACTCCAGATCCATTTTCGTCTTTTCACTGAAAATATAAGACTTAGCTAGACGGCTCACAACCAACTTCCCGCTGTTTTGTTCGACTACACGCTGAATGACATCCAGCCCCTTTCCCAGACGAGGGTCAGCTCCGGGCCACCAAAGAAACTCATCACGTGCAGAAGGGGCATTCCTTGCGCTATTCTCGGTGTGAGGAATCGGCAGCAACTGCACAGGTCTTTGAAAGAAGGTCTGCAATTCCTTTTGAATGATTTCGCTATCCGTCATCGTAACAAAACGACCCGGCACTAGCTTGTAGAGCCATTTGTAGAGATGGCCCTTGAAGGGCATCTGGTAGGGCAGATAGCGATGCACAAAACAAAATGTAGCGGACGGACGAGTCCACAAAATAGCGAGAAATAGAGCAACAAATTCTGCAAAATAAAAGCTTTCCATGACCACTACGCTTTCTTTTGACAACGTACGCAAAAGTCGACAGTAAGGAGGAATATTCTTGAAGAGGGAACACAGTTTTGCCCACTTGGATTGCCAAATCACTCTGCCCTGCTCATCCGTAAAGTAACGATCGCTCAAAATCGGCTGAAAGCCGCTGGGTAAAGGCTGAATGGTACAGCTGCGTGGCACGGCAGCGGAAAACTCCCAACCACGGCTTTCCACAGCCGCCTTAAGAGCCAAATTATAAGCCATGTAATGCCCATAGTCATACATGGTATAGGGCATTAAAGAGACAATTTTACGTCTTTTGGAAGAAGTACATTGGGCTTTCATAGGCACCCTGTGCAACCTCCTTTGCACTGAGAAATGCCAAATTTCCACAGAAATTGGGGTCGGTAGAATTGGTATAGGCTATGTGCTGCAACTGCAAACCACATTCTGCTGCCACCTGGAGCACTCGGTTTTGTGCCAGAGTATTCATTTCGATGGCAAAAAATTGAGAGACACGAGATCGGGAGAGCCATTTTTTGACCTTTTTCGGTAGAAGACGACGAGCTAAAGAGGAAAGTCCCTTCGTGAGCCGTTTCGAGGGAATTTGAACAATCACCCAGCTACCGCAGCGAACTACTCGAGAAAACTCTTTTAAGTAGCCCTCTTGAAAAACTGGACTCATGTGTTGAAAGACAATATTGGAGTAGATGAAATCAAAAGAAGCTGCTGGAAAAAGAGAGAGGTCGGGATGCGGATTGTGCACCCAACTGATATCCATGCCCGCGTTGGCCTTCTTTGCCTCCGCTAGCATCCCAGCAGAAATATCCAGCCCTACCACCTTGGAAAAATGGTTGCGCAGCGCCCTTGTTAATCTCCCCGTACCGCAACCAAAATCCAATGCCGTGCCGCGCTGCACAAGCTCCAGTTTATGCCTCTCCATGTAGGCAAAAAGGCGCTTTATCTCTATTTGCCCCGTTGCAAAAAAATCCTCTGGTTGCCATTGCGAGTGCTCTGAACTGGTTAAAACCGCCCAATAAGGGTCCGTGGAGGCGTTTTTTTCCCAATCTTGCAAATAGGCGGCAAAGGGCTTCACGTGTTATACCCCACGGCTACGTCGGCAAAAAGAAAGGCATTCGTAAAAACGGCTCGCATCTCCTCTATATCCTCCGGACTCAAGAAAACCATCCCTTGAGGCTTCACCCACTCAGCCACTGCACTCGGCCTGCAACCGAAGGCCACAATAGCATCAAAACGCTCTTTCGGCACCTCTACAGAAAATTCAATTTTCTCTTGAGGAAAGTTCTTTTTGGCCTGCGCAATCACTGACTGATCCGAATCAACGCCGTGAGCAAAACCGCACTCTTGCGCAAGAAGATAGGTTCCCAGACCATCGCTACAACCTATATCAAGAACTCTTTTCCCACTGCCAACCATTTTGGAGGCAAATTTGTAGCGATTGAGTATTTGTAGCAATTGCTCCGGGTCTTCGTGAAAAAGAGCAGCAAAGGTCCCTACAAACTCTAAAGAAGCTCCTGCTTCCATGTGTTTTGTCACGCAATCCCAATTGGATTTTGTCTCTACGATCTGACTCATTTAGATCCCACACAAAAAATATAATGTGCCATAGGAGCAAAGCCGGTATGAACTACTTCATCGTTCATTCCAAAAGGAAAGACGTGCGTGAAATAGCGCTGCATCGCTTTTGCAAGGCGTTGTTGCGAATAGAGATTCACATGCCCTAAATTGCTCGCCTCAGAAGCATACGGGGCAGCTGTGATATTGGGCGTACCGATCACACAAACTCCCCTGTCCGCCATATTCATTAAAACTGTTTCAAAATAGGCAGACTCGTGTTCGGGATAGATATGCTCAATGACATCAAGGCTGACAACAGAACCAAAAGACCCGAATCGTTTTCCTAAAAAGTCGTCATAGATAAAGGTGTATTTATCATCTCTAAAATTCTGCTGCGCATCCTTGATGGATTGCTCATCGAGATCAACTCCTGTATAGTTTGAGCGCGCTCTTTTGGCTAGCATGGAAGCGCCAATGCCCTCACTACAGCCCAATTCCAACACATCTGCATTTTTTCGGGCCATTTGCGCAGCAAATTGATATCGTGCAAGAACAAATGCCAGCCGTTTTGGATCATTTCGAAAGTTGAAAGACCAATGACTCCCCAAGGTCGCTCGATGGTTTTGACTCTTCATGGCATAAACCAGTAGTAATCGCCCTTGTAACCAACACGGTCGAAGTAACTCTTCCAGTCGTCTACATGCATGATCGTTTTTGCTGTAAGATTCCACGCATACATCAGCTGTTTCTCCTCTTCGTTGCGGTAGGCATCAACAGTGATAAAGGCATGGCGTTTAGAAACACGGCTTACCTCTTTAAAGGCTCTTTCCAACTCTTTCCCTTCTAGATTGTGCAGGGTATTGATCGAGATCACCAAATCAAAGCTCTTATCGGGAAAGGGCAGGTCAGTTGCGCTAGCTCGGCTCAGATAGGGCTGCACTGCAGGGTGTCCATTTTCAATGGCGTAGGATGAAACATCGACCCCGGCAACGGTGATGCCAGGAATAGCTTGCACCAAATCGTATAGCATAAACCCCTTAGCACAACCCACATCCAGCACTTTACTTGAGGCAGTTAATCCATAATGCTGCTGGAAAGTTGGGATGACAGGCGACCAGAAACGAGAGTGGTAGTGAAATCCGCCATATCCATGGCGTCTTTCTCCATCGAAAAACTCTTTTTCAAATTTTCGCGCAATGGCACGGTCTTCGTCCGTTTTTGTCGCTCCGCGCTGGGAAATATCACGCTTAGCTTTGGGATAGTTTACAAGAAGGTCGACTTCCATCTTAAAAAGGTCCTTTAAAACTTTGATCGGGTGTGTCATGAGGTTCATCGCTACCGATGAAGGCCTCTTTATGGTCATGCACATCGTGTTTAATGCCAAGAGCGTCCAAAACAGTGCTCACCATATCAAGATAATTTGGATAAAACCGCTTAGCCGACTTCCACGAGGTAGAGACAAAGCTATCGGGGTAGGTAATACGAACAGGAGATTGTTTCAACACTCCCCAAAGCTCCTCCATGCAAAGTGTGATCACCTCGGATGCAAATCCCACTGAACGCCAATCAGGATCAGCCACGATCAACCGTCCGGTTTTCTTTACCGACTGAAAAATTGTCTCTTTATCGAGAGGCTTGATCGAGCGCACATCAATGAGCTCCACATTCACACCCCACTGGTCACGCAGCATCTCTGCTGCCCGTTTCGCCTCTAAAACCATGTAGGAGGCCGCCACTAACGTTACATCACTTCCTTCGAAGACAACTCGCGCTTTCCCAAAAGGAACTTCATACACTTCCTCCGGCACATCTCCTTCGGTATTGTGCACCCAGCGATGCTCCATAAAGACAACAGGGTCCTGCCCCTTGAGTGCCGAAACTAAAAGCCCTTTGGCATCCGCAGGGAACGCGGGCATCACCACCTGCAGACCGGGAATGTGAGCGAAAACACTATGAAGCGTCTGGGAATGTTGCGGCCCCTGCCCCCAGCCGCGCCCAATCATCAAGCGAAACACAATGGGCACATTCTGATCTTGCGCAAACATATAGCGCCACTTAGCAGCGTTATTCACAAGCTGATCGAAAGCCAAAAGGAAGAAATCCACACGCTGGTGCGTCATGATCGGCCTCATGCCGGCAATGGCCGAGCCAATGCCGATGCCCGTCATGGCATTTTCAGAAGCGGGCATATCCATTACACGCTGAGGTCCATATTTTTCGGCTAATCCCAATGTTGTTCCAAAGGTTCCCTTCGGATCAGGAACACCCAGTCCCATCACATAAATGGAGGGGTCCTTCTCCATCATCTGATCTGTTGCTTCTAGTACCGCCTGTGCATATTTCAACTTTCTCATCGGACTCTACTCATGGGGGTGCGGGCTTTCATAGGCAAAGGCAAAAGCCTCATCCACTTCTTTCTGGATCTGCGTCATCAAACGCTCTTTTTCACTCTTACTAATGCCCCCGCTCTCCTCATAGCGACGCAAAGGGCACTGCCTCTCCCAGGTCTGAAACTCCTCTGGTGTGCGGTAGCCGATATCATTGTCAAAATTGGGACCGCAGTGCTCGCGGTGGCGGTAGGTAGTCAGCTCCACCAAAGCAGGCCCCTTCCCGGAACGGATATGACCCACTGCTTGGGCCGTCAAATCAACCACTTCTTGAACATGGTTGCCATCCCCTCTCACACCAAAAATCCCGTGACCCTCAGCGATCTTTAATAGATCGCGATTCGGCGGCTGGCGCACATCCAGATGGGAATAGACGGAATAGAAGTTGTTCTCGCAAACAAAGAGCACTTTGAGCTTTTTGAGTTGCGCAAAGTTGAGGCACTCTACAAATACCCCCTCTTCTGTCGTAGCATCGCCAACAAGAACTGTAATGATGCGATCTCTTTTTTGTAGATAGTCAGCAAAGGCAAACCCAACGGCAACAGGAATACTGCTGCCCAAAATCGGCGTTGATCCGAGCATGCCGCACTCTAAATCAATCAAGTGCATCGAACCGCCGCGCCCTTTACAGCAGCCCGTTGACTTGCCATGGATCTCTGCAATCATCCGCTTGAGATCACCCCCCTTGGCAAGATAGTGCGCATGCGCTCTATGTGTACTGACCAGTCCATCCTGTCTCGACAATTGACTACACACACCCACAGCAACGGCTTCTTGACCAATGCTTAAGTGCACAGGACAGCGCATCTGCTGCTTGGAATACTGCGCTGCAATCGTCTCTTCAATCAGACGAATTCGCAACATATCTACATACAAATCATGACTCATTTGAACAGTCGCACTAGAAATTTAGAGAAGGGAACTTTTTTTACCGGTTCCAGATTGCCCACCGTCTGCACATTCATCGCCGCCGCAATCGAACCAAAGAGAACGCTCACATCTGCGGGCACCTTCGCAGCCAACCCCATAGCAGACAGTGACAAGAAACTATCTCCTGCCCCCACTCTGTCAATCACCTGTGTTACTAGAGCGGGAATCCGCACCATATCTCCACTTGAAAGCCCCGAGATCACACCATTGACCCCTTGCGTAACTGATACGGCTTGCGCATTCATTCGGACGATCAACACTTTCACCAACTCCTCTACAGAGCGACGTCGATCATGCAAAGCCAGGCGCAGTTCAGGTTCATTCAACGAGATATAATCTGCCCGTTGGTACTGTGTAATCACATTATAACCACGATTGCCACTATTAATCTGCGTGTTTACTGCTAAAAAAGTGGGAAGCTGCGTGATTTCTCTCACCAGCGTCTCATTCGAAAAACCATTGCCGAAATCGCAGGCGATCACCAGATCGTAGCGTTCTTTCTTCATGATCTCAACGGCCCGCTTTGTCCCCTCTACGGTAAAAATATTGTCGTAAGTGCCATTGTAGGTTTCAAATAGCTTATTAAGGTTGGGTCCATCACGGTTCAAATAGCGCTTCTTCACCAACGTCTGACGTTTTGAGCTGGGAATCAAATGCGCATCAATTCTCGATCCAATTCGGCTCTTGATAAACTCTTTTTCATCACAGTCATAGCCCACCGCTGTCAGCAAAGTGACCTGGGCCGCAAACTGCGCCACATGGTCGGCAATGGCAAATGCACCCCCGAGAAACTTCTCTTCCTCCAGGCAAGCGGCAACCAAGTGTTGCCCTTTACCAGACTGCCCCAGGTGGCTGACATATTGGTAGTGGTCAATGATTGCGTCACCGACGACAAGAACCTTTAAACCAGCGAGCTTTTCGACAAAGCCCTGCAGATCTTGAATCGTGTAACGTGCCGATATTTGATCGATCATGGCTTGCACTTTTTCGCCTCGATTCTCGAAAAAGCGGTTGAGAAGCGATGAGGAGCTAAAGACGATGTCATCGGTGTAATGGATCTTGCCACCACAAGCAACCACGGCCTGCATCTCATCCGCAATTTTGCCCGTTACATCTGCGTCATGATCGCGGTATTCCGCCCCCTTGACATAGAGGTCGGGACGAATCGTGGAAATGGCGGAGACAGCATCGGGACGGTCGTTTAAAACCACATAATCCACAAAACTCAAGGCCGACAAACTCTCCATGCGCAGCGCTTCTGTAAATACAGGCCTTCCCGGCCCCTTATTGACGAAGCGGTCGGGAGTTAGTGACACCACAAGGCAGTCACCCAACTCTTTTGCCCCTTTGAAGTGCCGAATGTGCCCGGGATGAAGAAGATCAAAGACGCCGTGGCACTGCACAACCCGTCGCCCCGCCTCTTTGAGCTTCGCCGTAATCTGTGCAATCTCGTCAAGCGTCTTAACTTTGGGATGCTGCATAAGCCAATTTCACTCGCGCATGATGGTCAACGACGGTATGGAGAATCGAGGCGTGGCCGATTTCGACCAACCCATAATCACTTACTCCTAACCAAATATTAAGATCCCCCTGCTTGCGCAAGGGGTTTTCTTCTGAAAATCCTGTAAGCGTAATCACCGATGCGCCATTGCCACGCGCCGCAGCTACGGCATTGAGAATATTTTTCGATTTTCCAGAACTACTAATTGCTACTAAAAGATCGGTTTCCTTGATTACCTGTTTTAATGAATGGCTAAAAACGTGTTCGTAGCCCAAATCATTAGATATACAAGTCATCAAATTAGAATCAAAAAGAGTAACCGAAGGAATCCCTAATGCTTTTACTAAATCGGTATGAAAATGTGAGGCAATACCTGCGCTACCCCCGTTTCCGACGACATAGACTAAGCTGGACTTGCGCAGCATCTCTTGGAATAGCTCAAGCGCTTGCTCTTCCAGAAGGACACCACCGTCCCGGTTGGTATATTCGGCCTCTTCGATAACGCGCACAAGCTCATGCGCTCGCTCTTTGAACATGAGAGGAGAACTACACCATAACGTGGAAATCTATTCAAGCCTTAGAATGCCTAGCATGCACTACGATATCATCATCATTGGAGCAGGCCTTGTCGGCCTCTCCGCCGCTTTGCGCATCAAACAACAAAAGCCCAGTGCCCGTGTCCTTGTCATCGAAAAAGAAAAGGGCGTGGCTCATCATCAATCCGGTCATAATAGCGGCGTCATCCACTCTGGCATCTACTACAAACCAGGATCGAAAAAAGCAGCAAACTGTCTACATGGCGCACAGCTTCTGAAGGACTATTGCGCCCAAAAAAACATCCCTACACAAATCGTTGGTAAGCTCATCATTGCCAAGCAGGTAGATGAACTACCTCGTCTCGAAGAGCTCCTGCGTCGTGGCATAGCCAACGGCGTGGCTTGCTTGCGTCTGCTCAAAAGCGAAGAAATCCCTGAAATCGAACCTCTTGCCGTCGGTGTTGCTGCGATCCACTGCCCCACAACAGGCATCATTGATTACAAACAAGTCGCTGCTGCTTACCTAGAGGACTTTCTCCTCATCGGCGGCGAAGTGCGCTTCCAAGAACGCGTTACAGCAATCGCGGAAAAAAAGAATGAAATCATCGTGCGCACCCATAAGCAAGAGTTCACCTGCCACCGTCTTGTTGCTGCCGCCGGCCTACAGTCCGACCGCATCGCACGCCACAATACCGCTATCTCCCACAAAATCATCCCTTTTCGCGGTGAGTATTATGAATTACGCCCTGAAAAATGCCCCCTTGTCCGCGGCCTGATCTACCCCGTTCCCGACCCTCGCTTTCCCTTCCTCGGCGTCCACCTCAGCCGCATGATCAACGGCCATGTGGAAGCAGGTCCCAACGCCGTACTCGCGGCCGCCCGAGAAGGCTACCGCAAACGCACCCTCCACCCCAAAGACATCTCCTCTTACCTCTCCTACCCAGGCTTTTGGCGCATGGCTGGAAAATATTGGAAGACCGGCCTTTGGGAGATGTGGCGCTCTTTCTCGAAAGCCTCCTTTGTCGCCAGCATCCAAGAACTGACCCCCTCTCTTACAGAGAAAGACTTTATTCCCGGCGGCTGCGGCATTAGAGCCCAAGTCGTTCAGCGCTCTGGCCAACTCGAAGACGACTTTCTCTTCTCCGAAAGCCCCCGCTCCATCCACGTCCTCAACGCTCCCTCCCCCGCCGCCACCTCCTCTCTTGCCATCGGTCAAACCATCGCTGATCTGCTCTCTGTAAAATAAATGAACTCAACAGATTTCATCCCTTTAGGTATTCTACCTTGCTTTTCACCTTGAGGTGCCATGATTAGCTGCATTTGTTCCTGCTTTTACCCAGAGCCCCGTGGATTGCAAATACCAGATCGCGCAGCGAAAGAAGCAGCAGCTCTTGCCCTGCCAGGACAAAAAGTTGCTGTAGAACGTTGCCGACCTTTTTTGACTCCTCCCACGGTGGGAGCTTTCGCACGCGCTTCACTTCGCAGCGCAGAAAGAAAACAATCAGGGTTCTCTTCAAAAGAGATCGAATAGGCGTCAGAGAAAGTCGCAGATGGCTGCTTGGACCCTGATGTAATCGCTCTCTATCTCAGGATAATAGCTACGAGCAGCCCCAAGAAGCTAGAAAAGGGTTCGACAAAACTTGCTGAAGTCGAGACACTGTAGCCCCCGGTAAGCTTTAGTCAATCATATGAGAGCCCACCTGCCATACGGGGAAGAGGTCGAGGTTGGCGTGAGCAAGGGTATCGTTTTCAATGAGGAAGACGACAGCGGCAGCAATTTCTTCGCGACTTAAGGGGCGTTTTTTGAGCCAGGGGCGCTCGCCGGCGATGCCGGGGTTGACATGAGAGACGCGGATGTTGGTGCCCAGCAAGTCGGCGCGGAGGGCTTCGGAGAAGTGCTGAACGAAGGCCTTGGAGCTGGCTTGGATGGCGCCGCCTTTATAGGGCCATTTAGCGGCAATGGAACCGATGTTGATAATGTGGCCGGAGTTTTGCGCGCGCATTTGAGGCAGAACTGCATGGGTGCAATTGAGGACCCCCAGGATGTTGGTGTCGATTACGGCGCGACAGTCACTACTGGAGGTCTCATCAAAGGGCTGGTTTTTCATGGTCATGCCCGCACAGTTCACCAACACATCGATGCAACTGCAGGCGGCAAGCGCCTTTTGAACAGCCGCTTCATCACACACATCTACACCAAAGCGGCGCGCAATGAGAAGTGTCTTATAGCCAAGAGCTTTGAGCTGCTTTTCAATCTGTGCGCCAATACCGCTACTGGCTCCTGTGATCACTGCACATTTTTGCATCTGGCTAATCTTTCTTCATCCGGATTAAAGGACGCAACACCTTTCCCTCTTCCAAATCGGTCATCGCGCGGTTGATCTCCGCCAAAGAATAAACAGCCTCTGTGTAGGGCTTACTCAGGAACTGCCCACTTTGCATCATGCGCCCATAGCGCGGGAAATGGTGGTCGGGATCGCTTTCGCCGCCCCATGAACCGAGGATTTTTTTGCCCATATTGAGCTGGCGCGGATCGATTTCGACTGTTTGCCCAGTACGCGCATTGCCGATGATCACTACGCTGCCGCCTTGGTGGCGCACGACTTGCAATGCTTGACGCATGGTTGTAGGATGACCGCAAACTTCAAAGGCAAAGTCAATAGGACCGAGCGCTTTAAGACTTTCTACCACATCTTCTTTCGAGGCATCGATAAGATGGGTTGCCCCCATCAGTTTTGCCAGCGCAAGCTTTTCTGGATTGAGATCGATGGCAATCATCTGCGTGCAGCCCGCAATGCGCGCTCCTTGCAGCACTGCCAGGCCTACTCCACCACAACCAAAGACAGCGATATTGTCTCCTGCCGTAAGACGGGCTGTGTTGAACGCAGCGCCCAGGCCGGTAGCTACCGCACAGCCAATCAACGCCGCCTCTTTCAGAGGAAATTCTTTGGCCAAAGGCGAGAGCCTATTTTCGCTGATGATCGCGTGCTCACCAAAAGTCGTGACTGCCCCGGCATTCACCTTTTTTGCGCCCCAGCCATACTGTGTTCCCGCAGCATTGTACCCCTTGCCCTTGATCCAGGAGATAACGACATGATCCCCCTCTTTGACCTTGGTGCAGTGCGGACCGACAGCAATCACTACACCACTGCCTTCATGACCAAGGCAGTGCGGTAGATAAGGATCTTCTCCTCGATGGCCGCGCGCCTCCAAGATTTGGGTATGACAAACGCCGCTATAGGCAATCTCGACAAGCACCTGCCCCTCTTTGAGAGGAGGCACTTCTAGTTGGTCGACAACGAGCGGTTTTCCTAATTCAACAATAATAGCAGCAGTAGTGCGCATAGCTTTTTCCTTAAGGGCGGTGAATATAGCGCAACGGCTCTTGAGAGACAGCATCCCAGTTCTGCATGACCCATTTCTTGGTCATTTCAATGCCCTCACTCATCGAAACCTCGTCTCTCCACCCAAACTCTTCGCGCGCTTTGGAGGAGTCAATAAGGTAAGCCTTATCTTGCCCGAGGCGCTCGGCCACAACGCGTGTTAGGCTCTCAAACGCAACCCCCATGCTATTGCAAATATGCTGCATGACGTCTCGTACAGCAATGCCCTGATGGGGCGAAAAGTGGTAGATTTCTCCCGGCCGGCCCTTCTCCATCACAGCCAACTCGCCTCGCGACACGTCGCGAATGTAGATATAGGATTTCACCGCAACGCCTCCGCCATGCAAGTCGATGACTTGACCCGCTTTGGCGGCCACAATGGTGCGCGGAATAATTTTAAAGAGCTGCTGCGCGGGGCCATACACATTTGTTGCCCGCACCATCACTAAAGGAAACTGGTAGTTTTTAAAGAAGGTAAAAAGCGAAAAGTCTCCCGCTGCCTTCGACGCCGCATAGGGCGTACTGGGATTCATCGGCGCGCTCTCTTTCAACAACCCCTCACAAGTACCATACACCTCAGGTGAGGAGATGTGCACATAGCGTTCAATGGGATAATTCTTCAACAAATTGGCCAAACGGGTAATCGCCACCGAATTCGTCTGGAACCAGTGGTCGGGATTCTCCCAGCTCGGCCCTACTTCACTCTGCGCTGCAAAATTCACCACATAATTCGGTTTATCATTTTCTAATATGTGTTTAAGTTGCGATAAATCCCCATTCAAATCCATCTGCACAAAGCGGTAACGGTCATTGCCATGACGTTTAAAGGGCAGATAATGATCCGCCTTCTCAGTTGACCGCGAAATTCCAATGACTTTGTATTTACCTGTTTCTAGAAGAAGGTCGATAAAGTCGGCCCCAGAAAAAGAATTACTTCCAATAACTACAACTGTTTTCATAAGTCGCCGAGATTATCAGGAACCATGATTTGCGCTGAAGTGCAATTTCAAGAGCGGTTGCTCAAAAGTTCTTGGGGGGATAGAATCGCTGCCTTATGAGAATTTTTGTTGCTGGTGGGGCGGGTTATGTCGGCTCCAAATTAGTTCCTGAACTATTGAAAGCGGGTCATGAAGTGGTCGTCTACGACCTCTACTTGTATGACGAGACTACCTTTAGCGAATTGCGAGATGAGCCGCGACTAGTGCAGATTCGCGCTGATGTACGCGATATAGATAGAGTCCGCGCAGCGTTGGTGGGCTGTGATGCGGTGATTCACCTTGCCTGTATCTCTAACGATCCCAGCTTTGAGCTGAATCCCGACTTAGGCAAATCGATCAACTTGGACTGCTTTGAGCCCTTTGTGCTGGCAGCTAAGGCAGCGGGATGTAAACGCTTTATCTACGCCTCCTCTTCGTCGGTCTACGGCGTGAAGGAGGAGCCCAATGTGACTGAAGATATGTCCTTAGAGCCTTTGACGGATTATTCTCGCTTTAAGGCAGAGTGCGAGCAGATTTTGCTCAAACATATCGACGACACGTTTATCGGCGTCATCATCCGCCCCGCGACGGTGTGTGGTTATGCCCCTCGCCAGCGCCTCGATGTGGTGGTGAATATTTTGACCAACTTAGCCTACCACACAGGCAAAATCAAGGTAATGGGAGGCAGTCAGATGCGTCCCAATATTCACATCGATGATATGGTGCGCGCTTACTTGCACTTTCTGGCACTGCCCTCAGCACAGGTGCAGGGGCAAATCTTTAACGTCGGCTATCACAACCAGAGCGTCTCGGAGTTGGGCGAGGCAGTGCGACGCATTGTGGGCAAAAAACGACCCGTAGAGGTGGTTGTAGAGCCCACCAATGATCACCGCTCTTACCGCATCTCTTCGGAGAAGGCTGCAAGTGTGGGATTTGTGACGCAATACACCATTGATGATGCGGTGGCGAACTTGGTCTCTGCTTTTGAACAAGGACTGCTGCCTAACTCTTTGGAAGACAAGCGTTATTTCAACTTGAAAACTCTGAAGGCGATGGATTTGCAATGAAGACTCTTGTGACTGGAGGGGCGGGCTTTATTGGCAGCCACCTCGTCGATCTACTTCTCAAAGAGGGCCATGAGGTCACCGTCATCGACAATCTCGTCGCGGGACATCGAAAAAATATCGAACACCATCTCGAAAACCCCTCCTTCCGCTTTGTGCAGGCAGACATTACTGACCGCGCAGCGATCCAGCCTCATTTTGCCGGTATCGACTGGGTCTTTCACCTAGCAGCCCTAGCCGACATTGTCCCCTCCATTGAAAACCCCGAGCGCTATTTCCGCTCCAATGTCGATGGGACCTTTAACGTGCTGGAAGCCGCTAAGGGATGCAAACGCTTTCTCTATGCCGCCTCCTCCTCTTGTTATGGCCTCGCAAAGACGTATCCTACACCGGAAGATGCCCCTATCTCCCCTGAGTACCCCTACGCTCTGACCAAATACCTAGGCGAGCAGTTGGTGATGCATTGGTGCAAGCTCTATAAACTTCCCGCGCTCTCTCTGCGACTGTTCAATGTCTACGGACCTCGCGCACGTACTACGGGTGCTTATGGGGCCGTTTTTGGTGTTTTTTTGGCGCAGAAACTCAATAATAAACCCTTTACTATTGTCGGAGACGGCACACAGACGCGCGATTTTACCTTCGTACAAGATGTGGCGCGCGCTTTTTATGCCGCAGCACTCTCTCCTCTTGTGGGAGAGATCATGAACGTGGGCAGCGGTGGTCACTACAGTGTAAACCACTTAGTGAAGCTGCTGGGCGGTCCTACTGTGCATATCCCCAAACGCCCCGGCGAACCCGATTGCACTTTTGCCGACACAAGCAAAATCACCTCTCTGCTGCAATGGAAGCCTCAAGTTCCCTTTGAAAAGGGTGTCGAGACGATGTGTAACCTGATTCACGAATTTTCCGACGCTCCCGTATGGGAACCCAAGAGCATTGAAAAGGCCACCGCATCGTGGTTTCAATACTTGGGGCCCGTTCTTACTTGAAGCTCTTCCTCTTCCCCTTCCGTACAGCTCGCGGGCAAATCTCCTACCCCCTCTATGTAGCAGGGGTCTTTATTCCCAACACCCTAGCCGCTCTGCTTGAAGGGATCTCCTTTGCCTTTATCCTCGGTGCTTTCTCCTTCATCAATGAGGCAGCTGCTGTCAGGGTTCCTCTTCTACCCATGCACTGGGTAGAGGGAAAAAGTCCGACACAAGCTCTTGTCTACCTCATTATTTGCGCTGTTGTTGCCCAGCTCGCACGCAGCGCTTTGAGCTATGCTGGACAAATGTCGACCACTCTTTTGGCCTCCAAACTGCAAAAGGCCGCACAAGAAAAGATCTACAAACGCATCTTTACTCTCTCTTTTCCCTGCGTGCACCGCTTTAAGTCGGGTGAACTCTATGACTATGTGAACCTGCCCGCGATCTGCTATGGGGCTGTTCTCGACGGCATCAACCGCATCGTTATCTCTCTTCTCACCGCCTGCGTGCTTTTTGGGTTCATGCTTTACATCAGCATCCCCCTGGCACTTTTCGCCATTGTCTTATTAGTGTTCACCTCTTTGTCACAAAGACGCATCTTGCGCAGCGTCTCCTCTCACTCGCAAGTACTCTCCGACCACGTGGTAGACTTCACCAAAGATGCCACACAAAATCTCTATGCGATGCGCCCGATTCATACCTTTGCGATGCAAGGCGAGGTCTACCGAAGCATTCACGCGATCTTGCACCACATCTATGTGAGCACCAAAAAGCTCCACTTATGGAAGCACGCTCTACAACCCCTCAATGAATTCATCGGTATTGCTCTCGTCGGCGCCTGCTTGATTGTAGGGCCCTCGCTTCTGCCCTCTACCTATCCTCTATTGGCCACTCTTTTAACCTTTATCACCGTAACCTTCCGTCTTGCCAGCCGCAGTCAAGCACTCCTTTATTCCATCGGCGATGTGGTGGCTCATAAGGGCTCATTGCTACGCATACGCTCTTTCTTGGAAGATAAAGATAAAGAATTTCTCCAAAAAGGAGGCCAAGAGCTTAAAGATTTTCACAGCGAGATTGTCTTCGACAATGTCTCTTTGGTCTATCCTGGCAACAAACACGCAGCGATTGACCATTTCTCTTTGACCATCCCGCGCGGAAAAACCATTGCTTTCGTAGGCCATTCAGGAGCGGGAAAGTCCTCTTTAGTGGATCTTCTCGTGCGGCTCTACGACCCCACAGAGGGACATATTTTATGGGATGGCGCGTCAGCAAAGACTTTCAGCCTCTCTAGCCTGCGCAGTTTAATTGGTGTTGTCAGCCAAGACACCTTCATCTTCAACCAATCGATTGAAGACAACATCCGCTTTGGTAACCCAAAAGCAACTCACGAACAGGTTCAGAGTGCTGCCAAAATTGCAGGCGCACACAGCTTTATCACCTCCCTGTCCTCTGGATATGCCACAGTAGTCGGCGAACGCGGCTACCGCCTCTCCGGCGGGGAGAGACAACGCATTGCCATCGCTCGCGCCCTGGTCCGCAACCCCAAAATCCTCATTTTGGACGAGGCCACCTCAAGCCTCGACAGCCATAGTGAAAAACTCGTCCAGGACTCCATTGAAGCCTTAAAAGATTCCAAGACAATCTTGATCGTAGCCCACCGCCTTGCCACTGTCGTCAACGCAGACTTGATTGTTGTCGTAGACAAGGGCACAATTATTGAGCAGGGCAAGCATCAACAGCTACTCTCTCTAAACGGCCGTTACGCACAGATGTGGAAACTCCAATCCGACAAATAACTTTTACCGCTCTTATCCCTCAGCTCTATAATGAGCATGGCCACGTCTTACCCTACAACCTGGCTGCAGAAGAGGCTGTGGCCCTAAACGGTTGGAAGTATAACGCACTGGTTCCTAAAAACTGTCCTCTGACACTACCACCCCACTGGAAACGCGTTCTACGTCCTTATCAACATACCGACAGCAAAGGCCTTTTCCTGCGCCCCAAAGAGGGCCATTTTTTTTCTAACCTGCTGCCCTTTCTCCGGAAAATTCACGGCGACATTGTTTTTATAGAATCCTTTACGAAATCTGATCTCACCGCTCTGGCTTGGGCCATTGCTTTCTCAAGGCCCTCCTATGACCTCTGGATTCTCCATCGCACCAGCCCCAAATATGGCCGCTTCCTTTTTCGTTTGATGGAAAAACGACTTCAAGGAAAGCTCGTCCACCTCACCGACAGCGATCTTTTGCAACAACAATGGACGCGGTATTTAAAGCGACCCGTATCTGTGCTGCCCATCCCTCATACGCCCAAAGAAGAGGTCTTTCTTCCCAAAGAAAATTTCTTCTGGTGGCCAGGAGGCGACCCCACACGCTACAAAGGCCTCAAAATCATCCAGCGCTTGGTGCGTTGGTCAAAGGGGCTACTTTATGTAAGCGAAAATGCGCGCTGCCACCTGCCGAAGGGATCCATGGAGACAGCCTTTCTGCCCGCCTTCTTACCCGAGGAAACCTACTGGTCTCTCATGCGAAGAGCTCGTTTCGTTCTTCTTCCCAATGACCCCCGAGCCTACGCCGCTTCCACCTCGGGCATTTTCACCGAGGCTATCTGCGCAGGTGCTGTCCCCTTAGTCACACGCAATACATGGATGGCTCACGAACTCAAAAAATTCGGCCTCCACTCTCTCATCTCCGACTTCGGCCCCGATTTTGCTTCTATAACCTATTCTGCCAGCGACTTAGAGAAGATGCAGAGCCATTGGCGCCGCTTTCACTGCATTCCCCATTTTGCAGCCACTTTGAGGCAATTGCGCCCATGAAGTTCATCGCTCTTCTTCCCCTTCTCTCCAATGACCACGGCCACGTATTGGTCTACAATTTGGCCGTGCAAGAAGCCTGCACGCGGCTGGGTTGGGAATTTAGCGCCTATGTTCCGAAAAACTGCACCGTTAAGGAGCTGCCCCCGCAATGGCACAAATCGCTGGCTAGCTATGACCACACGGATGAGCGCGGCATCTTTATCAAAAAAACCTTGAGCCAGCAAATCAGCGCCTATCTTAAAAACCTTGCCCCGCTCTTTTCCATCCTACGCAAAAGCCGTGGCGCTACCCTCTTTATTGAATCCTTTTCACCCGCAGAAATCGCCGCTCTCGCCACTGTCATTGCGCTCCTGCGCCCAGAGTGCGATCTGCTCATTTTACTGCGCAAAGAGCCGCGGCAGATCCCCTACATCGGCCATCTCTATCGCAAACTGATCCACCGCATAGAAAAACAGATCAAAGGCCGCCTTACTCTGCTCACCGACAGCTCTTTATTGATTGCTCAAAACGCCGCTTTTTTTGAACGCCCCGTTCATCTGATGCCCATTCCCCATACCAAAGATCCTGTGCTGAAAGATCCGCTGCCAAGAGAGAATTTCGTCTGGTGGCCCGGCGGTGATCCCGCTCGCTATAAGGGGCTACAAACGATTCAGTGGCTCGTGCAGCGCTCCTCGGGAACACTTCATGTGAGCATCAATGCTAAAGAGCACCTTCCCTTCGCCCACATGAACTTGGTCTTCTTGGAACCCTTCTTAGACCGCAATGCTTATTGGACCTTGATGCAAAGGGCGCGCTTTGTCCTCTTCCCTAATGAACCAAAAGCTTATCAAGCAGCCACTTCCGGCATTTTTGTAGAGACCATCGTTGCAGGCGGCGTTCCTCTGGTACGCGATGGCACATGGATGGCTCACGAACTCAAACGTTTTGGCCTCACACAACTCATCAGCCACTTCGGACCCGGCTATGATGAAATTGCTGTTGATGAAGAACGTCTTGCAGCTATGCGCAACCATTATCGCGAATACCATTGCATTGAAAACTTTGCGCAAAAGCTTTTAAGCGTAATTCATAGCTAATACCATTCCTAGAATGTGACGTTATTTTCTAGGAGTGGTATAAACGTTTTTCGCAGGCTTGTAACACTTGAGCCGCAGATACCTTGCGGATGCAATCCATCGTAGCGCAGCCCGGCCCCCAATGACAGGGAGCGCAAGGAACTTTTTCTGTCAGGATCGTTGCTCGTGTGCTCATGGGACCCCAATGAGCGTGGTCGTTGATTCCAGTGTAGAGCAAAACGCTGGGGGTATCGAGCGCAGCTGCTAAGTGACCGGCAAGCGAATCGACTCCGACAAGAAGCTGTGCCCCTTGCAACGTTTTGAGAAAGTCGTGCCAACCCAAAAGGCCCACTTTGTTATGGCAATGCGGCAGCCCCCTGATGACCTTTTCCACCATTTCCGACTCTCTTTTTTCCTTACCCGTCCAGAAGATAGTGTGCTCTTTCATCATCTCCGCCAACGCTCTCCACTGCTCTAAAGGCCACTCTTTTTGAGGATTTCCTGAGGCAATGTGGAAGACAATATACTGTCCTTTTTCTGCTTGCACGGGAGCTAGATTGGGGCGAAGACTTTTGCGCGGCGTGATGAGACCCACACTTTCAAGAAGATCGGCATAGTAATAAGCAATGGGCTGATCACGGTATACCCATTTTAGACTATGGGTAAGGAGCGGTCCATTTCCGGCGCTGGTGAACCCCAAACGCGCGGGAATTTTACAATCTTTGAGTAGCGAGATCGTATTGGGCCAAAAAAAGCGCGCATCAATAGCAAGGTCATATTTCTCTTTTCGAATTGCAGCAACGGCTTTTTTCATCGTGCTGAAATGGTTTGCTATTCTCTCTCGGTGGGTAGCAACCGTACGGTTCAACTTCCAATGGTCAAAAAAATGCAGACGCGTCACGTGAGGATGGTTTTGTAAAACAGGAGCCGCCCAACTGCCCACTAAACAATCGATACGCACATCAGGAAAATGGGCTTTGAGCACCTCAAGAAGGGCTGTGCCAATCACTACGTCACCCATGTGCCCAATATTTGAAACAAGAATTTTCTTCGGGCATTTCAGAAAAGGTTTTTTGGAAGGGGGCTGCAAAAGCTCGCTTAATTTTAAAGCCCATCGCAAAGGTGCAACACGGATCAGATATTTACCATGCAGTAGAGGCCCTTGCTTACGCATAGTTCTCCTTCAAAATAAGACTTTTTTGTTCAGAGCGATAGTTCGAGATTAACAATCCCATCACAATACTCAAAGGCAGCACCATGGCGGGAGTGTAGAGACGGTGTTCGGTAACGGAGGTCCAAATCAACGTCCACAGAGCGATCACCAACCCTTTTTTCAAGCTGTCCGGAGCAGCTTCCTCAATGGTTCGTCGCAAAGCGACAAGCAAAGCTACAGTAAGGCCAAAACCGACCAGACCTGTCTCTGCAAGAATATGCAAATAGGAATGGTGCGCGTGGTTATCTTGATAGATGATCTCATCGGGTCGATTGACTTGGAAAACGCCTTCGATACCCACCAGATTATAAGGGCGATCGTTATAGGCGCCAAAGCCAATGCCCACAATGGGGGATGCCATCCAATCTTCCAAAGCGCGTGGCCACAGCTCCAAACCGCGGTCATAAATTGTTCCAGCTCGCTCAGCAATGCCGTCCAGTGAAGCAGAATCATACTGCGAGTTGGCCACTGTTTTTACCTCTTGCCAAAGAGGCCAGACCCAGTAAAGTCCCAGCAAGGTTAACCCGACATTGAGAGCGATGAAATATTTGGCTCGTCTCTCTTTAAAAATTTCGATCAACGACCAGCCACATAAAAGCCCCAGAAAGCTGCCTCGCGAATCCGTCTTGATCAGACAAAAAAGCAGCAGAAGACAGACGAAAAGATCTCTTTTGCGGCGCGTGTGACGCCACAAGCCATACGCAAAAGCAACCGCCATCGCATAAAACCCACCCGCTGCATTGTGAGAGATAAAGAGAAAGTGGCACAGCCCTGTGCTACCAAAAGAAGAGACGACGTGCTCTTCTCCAAATGCTCCCGTTAAATAAAACAGGGGCAGAATGATCAAACCAGCAATCACTGCCAAGCGCAAAAAGTTTCGCACAATGGCTTCTACGGGCAATGCGACAGAAAAAAGACCGAAAACTAACAGGGGCAAAAAGGCAATAAAGACGTTTCCATCGCGGCGGTAAAAATCGTACGAAGTAAAGGCGGCTCGGTCATAAAAAAGCAGCCAGATAATCAAATAAGCAAAAAGCGCCAATAGGGCCACTAAAGCTCGTGGAAGCGATTTGCTTGCCAATAAAATAAAGGGAAGGAAGGGAACGAAAAGGATGACAGAAACGGAAATGGGAACATAGTTCGTCACCGCTCCAAAGAGACTGATGGCACCGACGAGAAGGATCAGGGTCGAGCTTTTCACACCACTTTTTCTACCAGCATCATATTTGTTGCCCCCATCTGCCCAAAGGGAGTTCCCGCAGCTACTACAACCAAGTCGCCCGCAGCAACAATGCCTTGCTGTTTGGCAAAAGCGCAGAGACGCACGAAAGCATCGTCATTGTTTTTTGCATCGCGGCAAAAGACGGGAGTGACGCCCCAAAAAAGAGCCATCTGATGATAGGAACGCTCATTATCCGTCATCACAATCACGGGAATTTCGGGACGCAGAGAGGAGATCAGTCGGGCTGTCATCCCGGAAGAAGAAAAGGCTAAAATCGCCTTTGCATTCGCACAGTACGCGGTATTGACCACCGCCAGCGTCACGGAGGCGGGGATGTCGTTGTACACGCGGCGCGCGTTGCTAAAGAAGAAGTCGCGGTACTTGAAGTCGTTTTCCGCCTCCTCCGCAATGCGCCGCATCACTTCGACCGTCTCGATCGGATATTTGCCGATAGCCGTCTCTCCCGACAACATCACCGCCGAGGTGCTGTCGTAAATGGCGTTGGCCACATCGGAAACCTCGGCTCTTGTCGGACGCGGCGAGGTAATCATTGACTCGAGCATCTGCGTGGCGGTAATCACCGGTTTAGCCGCGAGATAGCAGCGACGAATCATCATCTTTTGCAGACGGGGAATCACCGCAAGCGGCAACTCCACTCCCAAATCCCCGCGCGCCACCATAATGCCATCGGCAACCTGAACAATTTCATCAAAAGCATCTACTCCCTGATGATTTTCGATCTTGGCGATGATAAAGGCGTCGCTCTGCCCGGCGTCCTGGCAAATTTTGCGAATGACCTCGACCTCCTTTTTTGACCGCACAAAAGAAGCCGCGATGATATCGACCCCATTTTTGAGCCCAAAGGTAATGTCGCTGATATCTTTCTCCGTCACCGCCGGCAAGTTGATCTCCTGCCCAGGCAGATTGACCCCTTTGTTGCTGGAGATCGTACCGATATTCTCCGCTTCCACAACAGCCCCAAAAGCTGTGATCTCTACTACCTTTGTGTTCACATAGCCGTTGTCGATCAATAAAGGCATGCCCGGCTTTAAGTGGTCAAAAACAATCTCAGGACCGATGTGGATCTTACCCGCTCCTCCCACCATCTCTTGACGATGAAGTTCGATGCGATCCCCCTGCTTTACTGCGAAGGCCGTTTGCACCTTCCCCACACGGATTTCCGGACCTTTCGTGTCGAGCATGATCGCCACAGAAATGCCCGCTTTTGCTCTTGCTTCTTTCAAATTGTTAATCGAAACCAGATGATCTTCATGCGTGCCATGGCTGAAATTCAATCGGGCCACCCGCATGCCCTCTTCAATGAGGCGACTCATCATCTCTACGGACTGGCAGCTGGGGCCAATTGTTGCTACGATTTTTGTTCTTTCACGCACGCCCATATCGATCCTCTAGACGGACAATATCATCTTCTCCCAAATATTCCCCCACCTGTACTTCAATGATCTCTAAAGGCACCCTACCCGGATTCTGTACGCGATGCACCGCTCCCATGGGGACAAAGATGCTCTCGTTTTCGTGAACATGCGTAATGCGCTCATCTACAGTGACTTCAGCCGTTCCCTTAACTACCACCCAATGTTCACTACGGTGAAAGTGCTTCTGCAGCGAAAGCTGCGCACCGGGATTGACACTGATGCGCTTAATCTTATAGCGCACCCCCTCCTCTAGCACAGTGAAACTGCCCCAAGGACGATGCACCGTGCGGTGGTCCGAGGCTTCTTTGCGCCCCTCTTTGAGCAAACTTTCAGCGACTCCCTTTACCTTCTGGCTGCTACCGCGTTTGCAGAGCAAAAGAGCGTCATCGGTCTCCACCGCCAACATGTCATCCATGTCGATGGCAACAATTAACCGCTTGCCGCCGAAAATCAGACTTCCCTTACACCCTTGAGAGACAACATTGCCCTTTTCGGCCGTGTCCTGCTCGTCTTTTTCCATCATCTCATAGACATTTTCCCAACTGCCCACATCCGACCAGTTCACGCCCATGGGCAGAACAGCCACTTCATCGGATTTTTCCATCACACCATAATCGATGGATCGATCAGGAAACTCGCCAAAATCTTCGACAAGATCATCGTAGGGCTGATCGCACAGCGCATGTACATCGGGGCAATTTTTCTCCATCTCTGCAAGCATCGTGCCAATGGAGAAGGCAAACATGCCTCCATTCCAGAGATACTCTCCGGAGTCGACATATTCTTGCGCTTTTTTCTCGTTCGGCTTCTCGATAAATGAGTCGACACCAAAATGGTGCTCATCGATCGGACTACCTCTCTTAATATACCCAAAGCCCGTTTCCGCCCGTGTTGGCTCAATGCCAAAGGTGACAATCTTGCCCTTGGCTGCCATCACGGCCGCTTTTTGCAGCGCCTCGTGAAAAAGCTCTTCGGGTTCAATGACATGATCAGCAGGCAAAATGACAATCACCTCTTCCGGCCCACAGCCCAATTTTTCCACCGCATAACGCAGCGCAAGTGCTACTGCAGGGGCAGTATTGCGACGCACCGGTTCTGCAATGACGTGGTCTTTTAACCTCTCATCAACCTGCACTAACTGGTGGCGCACATCGTGCAGATACTTGTCGTTGGACAAGACAAAAACATCTTCCGGCTTGAGCAGCTTTAACGCTCTACGCACGGTGTTTTGCAAAAGAGACTGCGTCCCCGTCAGTTGCAAAAATTGTTTGGGATAATTGGCCCTCGAAAGAGGCCAGAGGCGCGATCCACTTCCTCCTGCTAGAATGAATATTTTCATTGCTGCTCTCCCTGCACCATTTCTTTTACTAGCTGCTCAAACGAGGTTTTTGGCACCCAACCCAACTGCTTTTTTGCCTTTGACGCATCGCCTAAAAGGGTTTCTACTTCGGCAGGACGGAAGTAGCGAGGATTGATGCGAATCGCCGCCTTGCCATTCACTAGCCCAACCTCGTCTACACCCGATCCCTTCCATGTCAGCTGCATGCCCAATTCTTTCGCAGCCATTTCCACAAACTCGCGTACGGAGTGCTGCTCGCCCGTTGCAATCACATAATCTTCCGGCTTGTCTTGCTGCAGAATCAGCCACTGCATCTCGACATAATCGCGCGCGTGACCCCAATCTCTCTTCGCCTCCAGATTGCCCAACTCCAGCACCTCTTGCCTGCCTAGCTTAATGCGCGTCAGCCCCTTCGTGATTTTGCGCGTCACAAAGGTCTCACCACGCAGGGGTGACTCGTGGTTGAAGAGAATGCCGTTGCAGGCAAAAAGCCCATACGATTCACGGTAATTCACGACAATCCAGTAGGCATAGAGCTTCGCGACGGCATAGGGAGAGCGCGGATAAAAGGGGGTCTTCTCCGTCTGGGGTACCTGCTGCACTTGGCCGTACAGCTCCGACGACGATGCTTGATAGAATTTTGCTTTCAGTCCCAGCGTACGCATCGCCTCTAAAATCTTGAGTGGTCCGATAGCGTCTACTTCTGCGGTGTAGACAGGGCATTCAAAAGAGACCGCCACATGGCTCTGTGCGCCCAAGTTGTAGATTTCATCGGGACGAATCTGGGCCAACAGACGCGTTACCCCCTCGCCATCGATCAGATCGCCATAATGCAGCTGTACGTTCATCTTCTCGATGCGGGCGCGATTATCGAGCGACGTGCGGCGCACCAGTCCGTGCACCTCATACCCTTTGGAGAGAAGAAACTGCGCCAAATACGCGCCATCTTGCCCCGTAATGCCTGTAATGAACGCTTTTTTCACGCGATCGACTCCCAAATGTTTTGAATGCTTTGTTCAAAAGGAACGCTCACCTGCCATCCGGTATCCCGCACCATTTTTGCAGAAGAGCCCACCATACGCGGCTGCTCCGCTGGCCGCAGACGAGATGGATCTTGTCGCACTTCCACGCGCCGCCCTGACACGGCAATGAGCGCATCCAGCACTTGCCGCATGCTACGCTCCCTGCCACTGCAGAGGTTGTAGATCTCTCCTGAACGCCCTTTTTCTAACAGAAGAAGGTAGCCCTCTACAATATCGCGCACATCGGTAAAATCGCGCGTGGCCTCTAAATTGCCCACATTGACCACTCCCGTACACAGCTGACGCGCAAAAGAGGGTAGGGCAAAATCAAAGCTCTGTCCGGGACCAATGTGGTTGAAGGGACGGGCGATCACGACATCCAGATCCGACTCCAAACAAACTTTTTCTGCAGCCACCTTGCTGTCAGAATAGGGATTGAGCGGTTTTACCGGATGTTCTTCCGTGATGGGCAGCTCTTGCGCAATGCCGTAAACGTCAGCGGAACTAACATACAGTAGACGCCCCTGAAAACCGATGGCCTGCAGCGCCTTCACCACGTTCTGTGTGCCCCGTGCATTGACTGCAAAGGTCTTTTCAGGGTCCACCAACGATCTGGCTACATGCGCCTGTCCTGCCAAATGAATGACGGTTTGCGGACATAGCTCTTCCATTCCGCGCAATACGGCCTTTTCGTCTGTGATATCAAACTCGGTAGAGATCAACGACGTACGTTTCTTTAGCCACGAACCGACAAAGCCCGAAGCACCTGTAACCAAAAGGCCAACCATGATATTGTAGGCACCAACTCTAATGGATAAGTCTATAAAAATCTATGTTGCCGGCCATACCGGACTTGCCGGTTCCGCCATCCTGCGCCGTCTGCAAAAAGAGGGCTTTTCCAACATCATCACGCGTCCCTCTTCCATTTTAAATCTCACCAACCAAGCAGACGTAAACAGTTTTTTTGAAAAAGAACGACCTGAGGAGGTCATCCTGGCGGCTGCTTTAGTCGGCGGCATTGGAGCTAACAGCACCAAACCAGGCGATTTCATCTACAGCAACTTGATGATCCAGACCAACGTTATGGAGGCGGCCTACCGCCATGGTGTGCAGCGACTTCTCTTCCTCGGCTCTTCGTGCATTTACCCGCGCAACTGCCCGCAGCCCATCAAAGAAGAGTACCTTCTCACCTCTGAGTTGGAGATGACCAACCGCCCCTATGCGCTGGCCAAGATTGCCGGATTAGAGACCTGCCGCTCCTACAACCAGCAGTATGGAACGAAATTCTACAGCATCATGCCCACCAATCTCTTCGGGCCCAATGACAATTACAATCTCGAAGATTGCCACGTGCTGCCCGCAATGATCCGCCGCTTCCACGAAGCAAAAAAGACCGGCACCGTCACTTTGTGGGGAACGGGGGCACCGCGCCGCGAATTTCTGCATAGCGATGATCTAGCCGATGCCGCCCTCTTCGTTCTTCACCGTGGCAGCGATGATACGTCGATCGTCAATGTGGGGATGGGTGAAGATCTGACGATCAAGGAACTGGCGGAAATGATCGCCGACATCGTCGGTTTTACCGGCACTATCTCTTGGGATACCAGCAAGCCCGACGGCACGCCGCGCAAACTCCTCGACATGAGCCGGCTGCATTCTCTGGGCTGGAAACACAAAATCCCTCTCTACGAGGGAATCAAACGCACCTACGTAGAAGACTTTCTCCCCCGCTTTTCATGAAACTCCTTGCTATTACCGTCGGCGACAAACAGACCGCCAGCACCCATTTCCGCCTCCTCCAATACTTTCCCGACATCGAAATCATCCCGCAGCAAGAGTTAGAGCCGCGCCACCTGAAACGCCTGCAGAGAGCCGATTGCGTCATTGTGCAAAAAGTTCTGCTGCCCCGTTTCAAACAGGCTGCCATCCGCAAAGCCGCGCGCCGGCTCGTCTTCGATTTCGACGACGCCATCTGGACCAGACCCTTTAAGCCCTACTCGTTCATTACCCGTCTGCGTGTACAGGCACGTCTGCGCTACTGGATGAAGTATGCCAACGCCGTTACCTGCGCCAATCAGGTGTTGGCCGACTGGGCAAGAAGGTATTGCACACCCACAGTCATCCCCATGACTGTCGACACAAATGTGTGGTGTCCCAAACCCAGTAACACTCTAGCGGTAGGTTGGGCAGGCGCACCGGTAAACTTGCCCCATATAGAACGGCTTGAGCCCGTCTTTAAAGCCCTTCCACAAGTACGCTTGCGCGTTTTTTGCGGCCAAAAACCCAACCTCTCTGTTCCTTTCGAATACGTTCCCTATAGCCCTGAAGAGCAAATTCCCTTCATGCAATCCCTTGCCATCAGTTTATTACCGCTCACTGATGAACCCTTCTCGCGCGGTAAGTCGCCCATCAAAGCCATTCAGTCCATTGCTTGCGGCGTTCCCGTGGTCGGCAACATCTACGGAGCCACAAAAGAAATTCTTCAACCCGAGTTTTCTCTTGCTGTTAACAACGACTGGGTGGAATCTTTAACGAAACTCATAGAGGATGCTGCCTTGCGCCGACAGATGAGCGGGGCTGCACGAGACTATGCTGTATCCCACTTCGACAGACAAGTGGGCATCCAACTCCTGCAAGGTGTTCTATGTTCGTGATCGTTCTTCTCTACGCTCTTTTAGCCTCCACCTTCATCTTCGCTAAGAATGCCGTAGACTACGCCAACCCCTTCTTCATTATCGCCTTTCGCATGACGCTAGCGGGTCTGCTTCTCCTCGGCTACCTCCTTCTCTTCAAGCGCAAATCTTTTAAAATTCACCGCGGTGATTGGTGGATCTTTTCCAGAGTGGCCTTCTTTCACATCTACATCGCCTTCCTTGCCGAATTCTGGTCGCTGCAATATCTGACCTCATCGAAAGCCAACCTGATCTACACACTGACCCCCTTCATCGCCGCCTTCCTCTCCTACTTCCTACTCAAAGAGCGCCTCTCGCCGCGCAAATGGCTCGGAGTTGCCATTGGAATCCTTGGCATGTGCCCCATCTTTGCTCTGCAAAATGCCGGCGTAGACATCTCCAACGAGCTGCTCTCCGTATCCGTTCCGCAGTTTGTTTTGCTCATTGCCGTTGTCTCTGCCTCCTACGCCTGGTTTGACATCAAAAAGCTGATGGCGAAGAACTACTCTCTGATCTTGATCAACGGTTTTGCCATGCTCGCTGGAGGCATCGGCGCAGCCATCACCTACCTGATTGTGAAAGAGCCCGGCGTACCTGCTACGACCAATTTCTGGGGCTTCTTTGAAAACGTCGCCGCCCTGATCATCCTTTCCAACGTCATTTTCTATAACCTCTACGGCTGGCTGCTCAAGCGCTACACATTGACCTTCCTGACCTTCTGCGGCTTCCTCTCCCCTCTCTTCGGAGTCTTCTTCGGTTGGCTCTTCCGCGGCGAGGCGATCTTGTGGCAACACTGGGTCTCTTTGGGTATGATCACGGTTGCGCTCTTCATCTTCTACCGCGAAGAATTGAAGGCTCGCGTGCTTGCATGATCTCTGCTCTTCTTGCCAACTACAACCACGCACCATTTCTCCCCAGAGCGCTGAAAGCGCTGTGTGAGCAGACCCATCCCCCTCTTGAGGTCATCGTAGTCGACGACGCCTCAACGGATAATAGCGTTGAGGTCATTCAGGAGATGCAAAAGCGCTACCCCATCATCCGCTTGTTTGTGAATGAAAAGCAAAGCGGCGCTAACTTCACCTTCAATCGCGCCCTGCAGAACGCACGGGGGCAGTGGCTTGCCTACTGCGGCGCGGATGACATGGTGCTACCTACTTTTTTTGAAAAGGCAATGTCTGCTTTGCGTCTTCATCCCACTGCCGGCATCTTTATGAGCCTGTACTGCACCTATAGCGATGATCACCCCACGCAGCGCTGCACTTTCTCTTACCGTCGTCTTAAACATGCCGCTCTCTTTGGCCCTGAAGAGATTCCTGACCTCATTCGCCAAGAAAGCTTTTGGATTCCGGGCAACACCACGATCGTCAAACGTTCAGCCGCGCTCGCCGCCGGTGGCTACCGCGAGGAGCTGGGCATGCTCAGTGATTGGTATATGCTCATCGCCATCGCCCTTCGCCACGGCCTCTACTTTCTCCCCGAAGTACTCACTCTTTATCGCATCACCCCGACCAGCTTTTCCTACCAAGCAAGAAAAGCGGCTCTCTTCCCCGCCCTCATGAAGATTCTTGAAGGCCCCGACTCCAAAGACATCTACTCTAGCCTCCTTAAATCCTCTGCTCTCAGCCAACAAGGCCGCCAGATCCTCCCCTTCTTTCTCAAAACGCCCCGCTATTGGCCCCACGCCGCCCGCTTCGCCCTCCACTTCACCATGCGCAAACTCCTGCGCCGCACGAAGTTAGAGCATCGCCTCGCGAACACTTAAAGGGCTCAAGCGGTGGCCGTGCTCTTGCAGAAAGTTCTTGGTCACGAATGAGTTGCTTTTGCTGCGTTGACGAAGGGCCCAGCCGATCGCTTTGCGAATAAAAAAATCTTTTTCATTGGCCTGTGCCAGAATGTACCGGAAGAGGCGCGCATCGTCGCTTTTGTCCTTCCAGTAGAGCTGCGCAATCAGAGCGGAGCGACGCACCCAAAGATCTTTGTCCTCAATCCAGCGATCCAGTTCTTCCACACATGAAGGATGCGTTAATATAAGTTGTCCTACATGGCGAGAGGCAAGAAGGTCAACGGTGTCCCACCACGATTTGGTTTGGATAAGCTTTTTGAGGAAGAAAAGATCTTTCTCTAAGAGCAGTGACTGCCACTTCTGCAACAAGTCAATGGCTGCATAGCCATACTCTCGCTCTTTGAGCGCAAAGAGCTCCTGGACTGCAGCGAGAAGCTCTTTCCTTCCAGGCTGCCAGACGCGAAAAAGGGGCTTCTGCAGCTGATTGCGCAGGGGTTTAGGCAGCCCCAGAAAGGGGAATTGGTCCCGCATATAGCGCGCCTGCTTGCGGGCGATCTCTTTGTTAGCCTCTTTACGAAAGGCTTTTTTCATTTCACCGATCAAATCCATCGCAAACTCTCGTTCAATAGGGTAATCTAAGGGCGTGTTTTTCCGCCGCCTTCTCACAGCGACCGAATTTTTTCTCTGCCCCTTTCTGGCAGCCTATTTCTATTGGCTTTGGTGGCCTATAGCATACATATGTAAACGGCGCGGCATCCGCTTTATCGTGAATATCCAACCCGGCGCCGGTCACGTCCTCTGCGAAATCGACTATTTCGCTCGCCTGCCGAAAGACCCTCAGCTTTCCTACGTCTGGGTCTGCAAAAAACATCCCCTTTTTGTGACCTGCTGTCAGCTTTTCGGATCTCTTTTTTCCAAAGCGATCTGCAATACCTATCTCTATCTCCTGCTATTGCCAATGCTCGCGCATTATAAGGATCTTACCATCGATGTGGGTGTCTCTCGTTGGAAGATGCAGCTCTCAGGCCGTCCTCGCTTTCAACGCGGATACTTTTTTCTCCTTCCCAAGCACCAAAGTTTAGCCAACATCTGCACCTACTATAAACTGCGGCAAGAGCGGCCCGGCTTTCCTCTTGCTACCCACATTCCCGAAACAGCGGCGCTCGATGAGTTTATCGGTGAAGACCCCATTGCCCTCATTCACCTGCGCAGTGAGCGCATCAATGCAACCGCTGCTCCCACCGATCCAACAACTTTACTGCCCACCATTGCCTATTTGAAAAATTTGGGATATCGCTCCGTCTTTATCGGCCGCGAAGAGATGCCTGCTTGTTTTAAAGAGGCGGGCGTGCTCAACTACGCACAATCTCCTCATACCTCTTTTCTGCATGATTTAGTTCTAGCCAAACGCGCACAGCTCGCCATCTATTCTAGTTCAGGCGTAGGGTTCTTAAGCGATATCCAAGGAAAGCCCTACATCTGGATGAACTCCTGGCACCTGCCGATCACAAAACCCTCTCCTCATTGCATCTCTCTTCCCTGCCTAGTGGAAGGGCTTACCTTCCGCGAGCAATTTGCTCTCTACAAAAATCTGCCCGATCTCGACGGTGAGCGCTTTCCCATTGATCGCTATCGCCCTCGTAACGCCACCAGCGACGAAATTCTTGAAGCGACAAAAGAGCTGCTATCCCCCTTTCCTCCCACTCCATTGCAACAACAGTTTCGTTGTCTTGATCCCAGCTCTCCTATCTACTGGGCCCAGTCGCAGGTCAGCCACCACTTCTTAGAAAAGCATAAGGAGCGGTTTTGAAGAACTTTACGGTAGTCCGCCTTTCTCCCAGCTCTCCTTACGAAGAGGTGTTCGCCCATTTTTACCAAGAGCACAACCTCGACGCTCTGCCCTATGAAGAGGCTGTTTTTACTTATGGGAGGCTCGGTCTTCTTGTTCCCGGGAGCTGGAGCCGCTCCATGACCCAATTGGGCAACTGCTCCATCGATATCATTCCCGACTGCCTTCCTTTGCAACGCAAATGGGCAGAAGAAAATGGCGTCGATGTAGATTTTTCCAAACCAGGCTGGCAAATCCCCCTCTTCTTTCAACAGCTCGAAAAGATCCGGCCCGACGTGCTCTTTCTCTATGCAGGGGGGTGGTGGTTTTTGCCCGACACCCTACGTAAAGAGCTCAAATCGCGCTTTCCCTTTTTAAAAGTGGTCTCTGGTTTTTGGAGCGACACCTTTGCCACCGGCGAGGACTATACGAAATTTGCCGGCATCGATCTCCTTTTCTGCGGCTATGAATACATCGTGCAAGATGCCCAAAAAGCAGGCATCCGTGCTGTACAGCATGGCAGCTGCTTCGACCCTCTCATCAGCGAAACTCTCGCTCATGAACCCACAACCCCTACCCATGATTTCATCTTTGCCGGCAGCTCAGGCTACGGCTTCGTCAACCACCAAAACCGCTACCACGCCTTGCGCGAACTAGTGGAAAAAACGGGCATCAAAATCTGGTGTTACGAGCCGGAGCAGAAACACTACCCCGTACGCTACGCCATCCGCAACGCCCTCACCAACTCTCTGGCCCTACTTCCCCAAGCCACCCTCGACCATCTCTTTACCGCTCTCAGCCTTCCCCAAAAATCTACTCGCGCCCTCGACTCCCTCGTCAATGCCTTCATCGGCAACGGCCGCAGCAACCGCCTCTTCCGCCTCATCGAAGAGGCGCGCAAACCACGCTCCGAGCGCTACCAAACCTGGGACATCTCCCTTAAACCCCTCTCTACTCTCTATCCCCAGAACTGCTTTAGACCTAAGTTTGCCCTCGACTACTTCCGCCTGATCCGCGACTCTCGCCTCATCTTCAACCGCCATACCGACGAAGACAACCACGCCGGTAACATCCGCATGTTTGAAGTCACCGGCATAGGCTCCTGCCTCCTCAGCGACAAACCCGAAGAATCCAAAAAACTTTTTGATATCGATAGCGAAATCGTTACCTACTCCTCCATCGATGAGTGCATCGAAAAAGCCCGCACCCTTCTCTCCAACGAACCCCTACGCGCTCAAATTGCCGCCAAAGGTCGTGCCCGCACTCTCAAAGATCACACCGTCATGAACCGCTGCCAAGCCATCCACCACGATCTCCAGCCATTTCTCTAATGATCAAAAGAGAATTCGAGTCCTTTGCTTTGTAGATGATGTATCTCTGTAGCTTGGATCAATGGGCATGATAAAAGCGTGCGAATCGAATAATTCGGGCTCATCCCCTCCTCTTGGAACAACAGCAATCGCTTTGTACAAGGCCCGCTCTTGCTTTGTGGAATGGCTCACCCAATTTTTATAGGCATCCCAGCCCGCTATTGCACATAAGGGAGCCGCGGCGATTTTTTCCAAAGCCTGATAGTTCATAGGATTAGCATCGTCTTGCCAAAGAAAAGTGGTTTTTTGCTCCGGCAATCCCCTCTTTAAAAGCTCCAACCTTTGCTCTAAAGGATGTGTGTACGTTTTGTAACTATGGTTGTTAACAACGATCAAAAGATCATTGCAGATGGACAGATCCGAAAAAGCTTGGATAATGGCTCGATGAGCCTCCGTAGGAGGATCAAAGGCCCCCCAAAAAACACCCGTCATCTTCTTCATTTATACACAAACAGCCTCAATAATTGGTTTCTGCCGGCGTCGGCAAGCTCTGCATTTCAACTAAGCCTCCATCGCTCAACTTGAATAAGTTGAGCTGCTTTTAGCGCCAACTTCGTTTGGCTGAAATGCAGAGCGCCTCCTTGGCATATTCCCAATTCTTGAAGTTGTTTGTGTATAGCTGCCCTTGTCACCCAATAAAAAAGCCCCAGCGGTTCGAAAACCCTACCGTCATGAACCGCTGCCAAGCCATCCACCACGATCTCCAGCCATTTCTTTAATCAAAAACCTCCGAGTTCTCTTCGACCTGTCGCTTTGGTAAGCATTATTCTGTGATCAAGACGATTCTGCTCAAGTTGGGCATACAACGCTTAACCATTCCGCACATTCCTTCGATATATGCGTATCGAGCTTCCTGTGTGGCTAAGCGCTTCGCATCTAAATCTCTTCTTAATGTGGGTATTCGTGGATTATTCTCACCCGGCAAGATGATTGATACTTCTCTCCGAAAACGTTGATAAACCTCACGTTCTTCCGCGATAGATTTTTCCAGCGCTACAGAATATTTATTGAAGCTGTCATGGGTAAGGTCCGGAACACCATCGATTTTTCGATATGCTTTTTCAGCCATCTCCAATAGATCAGCAGACGACGCAGCACATTCAAGTAGTGCAGCCTTGTTGTTCTTGTTTAAGAACTCAATTGCTTCTTCTAGGGGTGTTTTTTCATACAATCTAGCCTCAGAAAGATCGATCGCATCATCTTTATGAAGACCTAATAGGTATCCTGCAATTCCTGTAGTAGGAAGGAGAACAGTCATAGTTATGACTACTATTAAAGCGGCTCCAAGGCCCGTAAAACCTAACCCAAACCCAAGCCCAATCATGAGAATTGCAATTGCTAACGCCAATAAAACAAACTTAACTTTATTAATAGATAAGAGACCGTTATACTTCGCGTCTGTTCGAGCAACAAGGACTGTATATTGTTGGTCACCAAATTGTACTGAGCGCTTCTGAGCAATATAACGCGTCTGATCTGCTTGAACAATAGCGCGCCCAAAAACGGAACCCGCCTCAATAACATCAGATCTATAGGCTCTAGCTCTCAGTACGCCCCTTAAATCTGGACTGTCAAAACCTTCTGATACAGCAGCTGCTGCCATAAAACTCTCCTTAGTTAAGGAGCTCTATTCTCTCATGAATTAGTTAAGATATAGTTAATAGTAATATCTTCTTGGTTTTTAAGCACTTACGACGAATAAAAAAAGCCCCAGCGGTTCGAAAACCACTGGGGCGAAAAAAGTGCGGTCACCAAGATTTGAACTTGGGACCTCGACATTATCAGTGTCGCGCTCTAACCAACTGAGCTATGACCGCGCATATCGTGTAGAGCAATCCTCACCTGACATTGAACTGGAGATTAGGAGACTCGAACTCCTGACCCTCTGAATGCAAATCAGATGCTCTACCAACTGAGCTAAATCCCCAAACGAGTGGCTTATGTAACCACTTGCATTCCCCGTTTTTAGCGAGAGGAAGCCAATACGATATGTTAGATTCCAATTTTCCGACAATCGATTTCTCAGGCTTGATTTCTCCATTTTTGGAGCAGCTCTAAGGTAACCACATTCCCGCCACACAAAATGATCAGGACGGAAGAATAGGGGTCTAAAATGCTCAGGCGCTGGTAAATGGGCACCAAAGTGACCGCACAGGCCGGCTCGAGGAGCAGATAGTGGTCGTCTAAGAAACGAAAAGCGGCGTCAACTGCATCTTTGTCCGAGACAACCAGGGGGTGGGTGGGGTGCTTTTTCGCATATTCAAAAGCCTTGTCCGTCACCTTTTTGAGGCCCAACGAGGTCGCTACCGTCTTAATTTCACTGAGCTCAACAACCCTGTCCTCTTCAATTGACTGCGCAAAAGAGGCAGAACCTTCTGTTTCCACTGTAATAATAGGTATATCTCTCCAGCCCACCTCAGCAAGTCCCTGCACCACGCCGCAGTAGAGCCCCCCGCCGCCCACAGAGAGAACGATCGCGTCCGGCTTTTTCCCACCACGCGCAATTTCGTGCACAATAGAGGCATGCCCTTCCCAGATTGCTGGGTGATCATAGGGAGAGATAAAGAGACCATTTTTTTCCGCCGCCATCTTCTTGGCGAACTGCACCGCTTCGTTCAAATTCGCTCCATGAACGATGACTTCCGCCCCTTCCGCTTCAATCTTGGCCTTCATAAAGGGAGGCGTTGTAACAGGAATGACTACCGTAGCGGGGATGCTCAACTCCTTCGCGGAATAAGCAACAGCTAAGCCGGCATTTCCCCCCGAAGCAGCACAGAAATACTTCACTCCATCGCGCGCAGCTTTCAGACAATAGTGGCCAATACCGCGATTCTTAAACGAGCCGCTGGGTTGAAGCATCTCCGGCTTGAGGAGTACTTCTTTGCCGAGATGCTTTGAAAGAGTGCGAGAAGTAATGAGAGGAGTATTGATATAGAGCGGGTTCATATTTACCAAAAAATAATAACCCGCTCATCGATAAATCGCCAGCGGTGAGCCGAGAGGCTATTTATATGTTATTGATAATCAAGAACATATAAGAGATAGATATTACAGCACCTTCCAGCTTCCGTAGCGTTCGCGCACCCGGCCACAACTCCAGGGAAGCAAAACAAGCGCCATGCCAGCAACAACTTGGCTCCACAAAGCAAGGCCTGTAAAGCCCCCGACAACCCAAGGCGAGGCAATCAGCCACAAGCCAAACAGGGCCGTAACAAAACGCAAACCACGTGCAATCTCCGCAATGGCAACCACCGAGCAGACAACGACCAGCGCGCCTACAACGTGGTTGTTATTGGCCGCTGCTCCCGTCAGGTGCAGCGAATGGGGGGAAAAAAGCAGCGCCATACCAATGAGCGCAGCAAAGACAATGTTCCAGTGGATGGCCAGCCCCTTCCACACATTGCGCCCCGAAACACGCTCCGTTGTACTTCCCGCCTGCTCGCCGCCCTTAAAGAAGACCGACCACATGGGTCGCTCCTCTCTTTTTGCCGACCGCAAAAACTGCGCCACCGCCCACACCTCATCCAACGACAGCGCAAGCATCACCAACATGCACAATGCCATGATGAGGCACAGGCCGCACCACGCCCCCACAATGATGGGCTGACAGAGAACAAGCAAAATAGAGATAAACCCGAGCGGCACCACGAGAAGCCCAAAAAGCACCACCATCCACGGCATAGTTCTCCACCGCCCAACGCCCCCCTTACAGCCCATTAAGGCCTCCAGGCCATAGGCAAAGGCACCCATTCCCGCATCCGAAATGGGAAAGGAACGCGACAAGGGCGAGGTAATCACCTCTTTCGTGCCATCGCCAAAAAAAGGATCCCATACCGTATCGATGTAGCCCAGTTGGTAAGCGGCCAAATAGCGCGCTAAAAACCAGCCTAGAAAACCAAAAAAGATCACCGGATAGCGCTGCCACCAGGAAGAGGGGTTATAGCTCCAGCCCGCAGGAACAACGCGGTCGCTGCTCCAACCCTCGTAGGGCAACTGAGGAACAAGGATCGAAAAGACAATGAGCAACGCTCCCACCAGCGTATCATTCAAATACATCTGCGCATTGGGCGCCCAAAAAAAGAGAGGGGCAAACTGCAGCCAAATGCCCGCCAGTGCAATGAGCCACAAAGGCCACTGTCGAGGGCGCAGCGAAAGCAGCCCTAGGACAATCACCACCAAACCGGTTCCCACATCGCTGCAGGTCATTCGTTTTGCCGCAACGAGCGCAAACTGGGGATCCTTAGGCTGAATGCCACTCGACGAAATCACATGAATTAGCGATTCATACCCAAAGGTATAAGGCGCAGCAAGCAGCCAAATGCCCAGCATAATCGTCGCTAGACGCGACCAGAGCGTACGGTCAAAGTGATGACGTAGCCGCTCGTCAACCACAACAGCCTCCGCCGCAGCAGGAAGAGCGCTTCAGCCACTTTGGAATCGTCAACTTATGGTGTTTATACCAACGAATCGGATCCTTTTTCAGCGCTTGAATCATTTTAGGCGCCACATCAATCACATATCTCTTAGGACTCCACCCCAGGCGCGACTTAGCCAAACTGATGTCGAGTTCGTAGTTGATATCTCCTAAATCGACCATCCAAGGCTTAATATAGGATTGCCCCGTAAGGTTGAGGAAAAAGGCCCCGATCTTCGCAATGAACTTCGGAATCGGCCAGGTCTTCCATGTATAACCAAAGAGCAGCTCCTCAAAGGTCTTCTGCAACTCGCCATAACTAGCCGTCTTGCCCTCTCCGATCAACACGGTGAACTCCTCACCCAGCTGCGCCCGTTTCTGCACTGTCAAATCGATGGCATCGACCAAGTCATCCATGTGCAAATAAGAGGTTCCGCGGCTAATATCCCCAGGATAGACATGCGACGTAAACTGCTTCTCATAAATGCGTTGAATCTGGTTGGAGAGCGGAATGGAGTTGCAATAGTCATCGTAGACTCCTGCAATGCGCAAGACAACAATGGGAATCTGCCCACGCTCTTCATGCATCACCTTCTCTGTGGCAATTTTCGAGCTGGGATAATCCCATAGCCCCACCTGAGGCGACTCTTCGCGAATGAGCGTGCCCGGCTCGCAAGGGGCGTGCACTAGCATCGTAGAGGAGAAGCAAAACTGCTCACACGTAAAGTGCTGCAGGTTCTTTAAGAGGCGCCCTGTGCCCTGCACGGTAATCGTTTCATATTTATTACTGGGGTCGCCTGTAAAATTATAGTATGCAGCTAGATGAACTACCGAAACTATGTGGGAACCCCACTTTTCCTTTACCTGATCAAAAGCTGCCGCCACGCTCTCGTCCGACTCCAGGTCGACCTTCATGTACTCTAAAGAGCCTACAGTGCTCGGGGGCGGGATGATATCGAATCCGATCAGCTGGAAATGGGGGGCAAAACGCTCAGCTACGGCCATCCCAATGCGGCCGCTGCAACCTGTCACAATAACAATAGGCTTACTCATAATTTGGAATTCTATGGCTGCACTTTGGGGGTGTCAAGATTTTCCTTGGAAAGGGTATGATCGGGTTAGAGAGGTGTATTATGTCTGGCCCCATTGTTGCACGAATTGAACCGGATGACGGCAGCAGACCCGCCGACCTTGGGCAGCCCTTTAAGCACACGAAAATGGTGAATGGCGTCCAAACCGAGGTGTGGACCTTCCAAGTTGCTCCCGCTTCACAACTCCACAGCAGAACCGTACAGGTAGGTCCAGACAATCTCGCCAACCCCCCGAAGGAGTGGCTCGACATCTCCTTTCCCTTAACCGGACCCTTCGCAGACGAGAAAAAACGTCTTGATACAGGACGCAAGCTCGTCTTTCATCTGCGCACAAACATGGCGACTATGGATGCCGCAGAAGCGGAAAAGCTCCTTGTCCGCATGCGCGCCGGCACAGTTCCCTTCAAGCTGTACGACATTGGTGAAAAGGATAGCCCCGCACGAACCTTCACCTGCGTTTGGGAAGATGAAAAAGGCCAACCTTGCATGTTCTTTCGCAAAGAAGGAGATGAATTCACCTACCTGCTTCCCCTTCCTGGGAAAAGTTATGCACAAGTTGAAGAGATCCTCAAAGAAACCTTCGTCACCGCAAAGATGGGTAAGCACGGGAAAATGGAAGAGGCGGGAGGCGAACGTCACCGCAGAATCATTTGGAACAAACACATTCCCGGCAGCGTCCTACACTTCCTCGAATCTCTTCACCACAAGGATGGCACAACGATCGCCCAGGCGCTCGAACGGATTCAGCCAATCACTACTCGAGCAAGACTGCATGCAGAACGTGCGGCAGCCGCCGAACTCCATGCTGAAGCAGAGGAAGAAGAGGGCGCTGGTGGCTCAGGAAGCGGCGCGGATGGCAGTGCGGCAGCAGCTGCTACATTAGGAACAGCTGCAGCAGCAAGTCACACCTTTGGGCCCGGCCCAACAATTGTAGAACTGTCTGACGAAGAATCTGGCGGAGGGGCTGCAGAATCTAAGGCCAGTCATCTCGACTAAATGTATATCCTTCACATCGCCTCAGAAATGGCGCCCATCGCTAAGGTGGGCGGACTAGCCGATGTTGTTTCGGGACTCTCCAAAGAGCTCAAGTGGAAGGACAACCTCGTCGAGGTGATTCTCCCCAAATATGACTGCTTGGATTGGCATGGAGTTAAAGATCTCAAAGTAGCCTACGAAAATCTTGCCTCCTTTTACAAGGGGCAGTGGATCAATAATACGGTCTGGGAGGGCACTGTCGATGGCGTTGTTGTCTTCTTCATCGAGCCGCACGATGAGTGGAATTTTTTTCGCCGCGGCACCTTTTACAACTGCCCCGATAACTTAGAACGCTTCACCTACTTCACGCGCGCTGCGCTGGAGTTTCTGCTCAAATCAGGACGCACTCCCGACGTTCTTCACTGCCACGATTGGCACACCGCTCTCGCCCCCGTTCTCTTCTACGAAATCTTTCAGCCCATTGGTCTGCGCTCCAAGAAAATCGTCTTCACCATTCACAACCTCTATCACCAAGGTCTGTGTGACCCTTGGATCATTGACGCGATCGGTCTTTCCAGCCGCCGCCTGCATCAATTCGACCGCCTTCAAGACGAAACGCGCCCCGAACTGCTCAACCTCCTCAAAGGCGCCATCGTCTTCTCCAATGCAGTCACCACCGTCTCCCCCACCTACGCTCTTGAAATCCAAACAACGCTGGGCGGCGCCGGCCTCGACCGCGTGCTGCGCCAATATTCCCGCAAGCTCATCGGCATCCTTAACGGCATCGACACTTCCTATTGGAATCCCGAACTCGACCCCATGCTGCCCTACCGCTATAGCTCTAGCGACCCAAAACATTTTTTTGAAAAAAAGGGGCAGTGTACCGAAGCGCTGCAAACTCGCCTCCATCTGACACGGCGCCGCCCCATCATCTCCACCATTACCCGCCTGGTACCGCAAAAGGGCATCGACTTGATCCACCACGCCCTCTTCCGCACCCTCGAGCTAGGCGGCCAGTTTGTCCTGATGGGCACCAGCCCCGATCCGGAGATCTCCGACCGCTTCCACCGCCTGAAAATGGACCTCGCCTCCAATCCCCACGTCCGCCTTGAACTCCACCACAACGAAGAGCTCGCCCACCAGATCTATGCCGGCTCCGACGCCTTCATCATCCCCTCCATCTTCGAGCCCTGTGGCCTGACCCAGCAAATCGCCCTGAAATATGGAACCGTTCCCATCGCTCGACGCACCGGCGGCCTCAATGACACCATCTTCGACAGCAAGAACGGTTTTACCTTCGACCACGCCGACAACGGGGGCATGAATTGGGGCCTCGATCGAGCCGTCCGCCTCTTTAAAGAATACCCCTCTAAGTGGCAAGAAATCGCCCTGCGCGGAGCCAAACAGGATTTGAGCTGGCGCAGACCAGCTGCTGAATATCTTGCTCTCTATCTTAAAGATTAGGTAAATAGTTAAGCCGTGGAGAACTTAGAACGAGACATTGATAGTTTCTTCGAGGCCAAGGTAAAGGAGTACCTCGAGCGCCAAATCGCCCGCCTTCGATTGGGAAAGCGGCTCTTTTCCCCCTCGAATACCATCGCCCTGCTCAAAAGCTTCGAAGAGGATATCGATAATCTGGGGCTGACGGAGCTCATCGACAGCGAGCACGCCTCCACCATTGATCGGTGGAAGAAGGAGTTCACGCGCAACGTACTGGTGCCCAAGTATCTCATCGCTAATCCCCATCTTCCCATCGAACGAGTGATGGAGATGATCAAGAAGGCGATCCGCAAAGCGGCTCTAGAAATGAAAACTGATTACTACGTGCGCTCTTGCCAGGAGATGATCCGCAATTCGCTGCGCGCAACACCGATCTTAGAACGGCTCAAGCGGGCAAAAGAGATGCTCTCCTCCTCCTGTGCCATTATCCAGAAGTTGGAGAAGGACATTCCGCAGGAGATTCTCCATCAGGCGCTGGCACCAACGAGCGCCGATCGTTTGGTGCAATCAGTAACAGGCGTACCTCTCGAACCTTCTCCCAAAAGCGAGAATCACGGATTCCGCATGGTGCCCCGCAGACAGCCGCACCAACCCCATCCCCCCTTCTCTGACCAACTCACCAACTACTTGAAAACGCGCCTTACCGAGCGCATCAACAGCCGTTTTACTGCCGACCAAACGCTGCTCGAAAAGCTCTCCATCATCTCCGACCTACAAAAGACTCTCGGTAACGCTATTCTTGCGCAGTGGCTTTCGGCCCTTTCTCACAAAGGTCCTGCAGAATTGCTGAACGAAGCAAAGATGATGCTGCCTCATCTTTTCTGTACGCTGCGCGCTGAAATTCTCGCCGAAAGCTGCAGCAACGAAATCGCTCACATCAAACAGCACGCCGCCTACACCGACTACGCCAAACAGCGTGAACAGGTCTTCCAGCGCTACTTGCGCTGCTTTGCGCAAGAGGTCCACTTACGCGAAGCTTTCATCGACGCCTTCAAAACTCTCGAACGCACACAGCAAGAGCGTTCTCCCGCACCTACCGAGCCCCCCACACCGAAAGGTCCCAGCAAAACTAGCGGCTGGCGCAAAGTTTAAGTTTAGCTCCTCTGAACTGAGAAACTCAGGTCTATGGCAACGCCTCAGCTTCTTTATTCTCTGTGTGCTCTGTGATCTCTGTGGTGATAAAAAATCATGTAAAAAAATAACCACAGAGCACACAGAGATCACAGAGAATATCAAGCCCTATTGCGCCGAACGCCTTTCTTGAGCATTCTTACGTTAAAAATTGATCGGCAAGAAGCGGTCTAATTTTTACGAAATAATTTTTTCACCTCGTGGCGATTCACCACGAAGTATTCCACTGCAGACACAATGGCCACTGCCGCTGCCACAGCTGTTACCCAATAGGCAACGGGCTGCAGATAGGAGGACTGCAGCGCCATCAACCCTAAAATAATGAAGGCGCCCACGCCCTGCAAAATAGACTTCGCCTTTCCGCTTCTTCGCGCTGCAAGAGCCACGCCCCTGATCGCACACACAGCACGCAGCGTCGTAATCACTGCATCGCGGTAGATGAAGACAAAGACAAACAATAGCGGGATGTTTACCGGAGGCGCGGTAAAGGAAAGATAGATCGCGATATGCGTAATGCTATCGGCCATGGGATCAAAGAGCTTACCAAAATCGGTCACCGTATTGGTGCGTCGCGCAATCCATCCATCGAAGGCATCGCTCAACTCCGAAGCGGCCAGCAACAGGAGCAAAACATAGGGCAACCAAAAAGTCGTCAATCCAAACCACTGCGGCTCGAGATAAATGAGCATAAAGAGAGGACTAATGAAGAGCCGAATGAAGGTCAACAGATTGGCAATCGTCATACTGTTTGAGGAGACTAGCAGTCTTTGCTTAGCGAAGCAAGTCAGGCCTTGGGCTGCATCGCCAGCTGGCCGCAGGCAGCAGCGATATCATCGCCCTTGGTATAGCGACAGGTAGTGACCAGGCCGCCCTGCTCAAGAATGTCGCGGAATTCGAGGATCCGCGGACCGGAGGGGCGCTTGAGGCGCAAACCGGCAACGGGATTGTATGGGATGAGGTTGACGGTGCACTGCCGACGACCCAGAAGCTGAACAAGAAGGTCAGCATGCTCTGGCTTGTCGTTGAGGCCATCCAATAGAGTGTACTCGAATGTGACATCACGGCCGGTACGCGCTTGCCAGCGGTCCATAGCAGCCATCACATCCTCAAGAGGATAGCGGCGCGCATAGGGAATGATTTTTTTGCGCAGATCCTGCGTGGGCGCATGGAGAGAAAGAACGAGGTTAACTCCCAGATCTTCCTCTAACAGCCGATCAATCCCCTCAACAACACCCACCGTAGAAACGGTAATGCGTCTCTTTGATAGGCCAAAATAACGCGGGTCGATCAGAAGGCGGATGGACTCAACCACATTGCCGTAGTTTTCTAGCGGCTCGCCCATGCCCATGAAGACGACGTTGGTGATGGGCTGCACGCGATGGATGCGGACGACCTGCTCGACAATCTCGGCAGGCGTCAAATTGCGCATCAGCCCCTCTTTTCCAGAGGCACAGAAAGCGCAGCGGGCGGGGCAACCCACCTGCGAAGAGACGCACACTGTATGACGACCCGGCGCGCGAATGAGCACCGATTCGATAAAGTTGCCATCCTCTAGCTTCCAGAGAAATTTCGTGGTTTCGCCATCGCTGGAATCCACACGCTTCACTTCCGTCAAAGCTGAAGTCACCGTCAGCTGCTCGCGCATCTCCTTAGGCAAGTCGGTCATCTCTGCAAAAGAGGAGGCCCCCTTTTTCCAGACCCATGAGAGGATCTGTCCGGCCCGAAAGCGGGGCTGCCCCTGCTCTTTCAACCAATCAATGAGTACCTCTTCACGAAGCCCGAGCAACTGCATAAGGCGAGCATTATATCACGACGGGACGCTTCTTTGAAAGGTCGGCATACTCCTTGGCCAAGGCCATCACTTGGTCGTGATCGTGGCTTAAACTCTGGATTTTGACCCGGATCTCTTCACAGCGCAGCTGCCAATTTCTCTCTAAGATCTTCAGCACAGACTCTTTGAGTCCCACTTCCAGCCGCTGCTCATTGACCTTTTTATCCAAAATGCCCGAGAGAAGCTCAAGCGCCTCGGGCCCCGAAATTCTGCTCGCAACCGACAGTAAATCAACGACTTCCAATTCTTGGCAGATACCGAAAATCTCGCGGCACGCTGGGTGTAGGAGATCGTCTTTACTCAGATTATTGGTGATGATCTGTTTGAGCTCTTTGCGCTCAAATCCGAGGAGAAGTAGCCAGCGGATCAGATCGCTTTCGAGCACCTTAATGGGGTCGACATGCAGCCCATCGGGCAGGCGCGCGCGCTTGATTTGCAGACCGACTACCTGGCCTGCTTTGAGTCCCAGCGTCTCTTCGGGCAGCTGCAGCAGCTGCGCCAGCTGTTTGAGCGACTCATGAACGAGCAAAGGGTTGGGCCAGCTACGAATCTGCTTGATCAATCCATCCACCGCTTGCGTCTTGGCTGCGGGCGAACTCACATCAGCTTGCCCCACTAAAAAGGCCAAGTATCCTTCTGCAGCCAAGATCAGCTCTTGGAAAAGCTTAGGGCCTTTCTCAATGAGGAAGCTGTCAGGATCGAGCCCTTGCGGCAGGCGTACGACAAAAACCTCCACATCGCGCGCCATGAAGAGATCGCCCACCTTTGTTGCCGCCTCGCGTCCTGCTGTGTCGCCATCGAAGGCAAGATAGACGCGCTTGACGCCCAGCTTCACCAATTGGTCGGCATGACCTGCGGTGAAGGCCGTGCCTTGCGAAGCGACGGTGTAGTCAAATCCTTCGTGAATCAAACGAAGCGCATCGATTTGTCCCTCGACGATCAGTGCTGCCTGCTCCTTCGCAATGCGCCTGCGACTATAGGAGAGGCCGTAGAGCACCTGGTTTTTTTTAAAAAGCGCTGTCTCCGGCGAGTTCACATATTTACCGCCAAAGGTCTCTTCTCGGTATTTACGGCCCGAAAACCCAATGACACGCCCCATTCCATCTTGAATGGGAAACATGATGCGATCAGCGAAGAGTTCAATGAAGCCCGCCTCTTGCAGCACTTGGCGCGTCGTGCCCAGCGCTTTGCCAATGCCCGCTTTGGGAGCAAACCCAATGCGGAAGGTGCGAATGAAATCCAAATCAATGCCGCGCTCAAAGAGATAGTGCAGAGCAGGGCGCGCCTCTTCTGTGTGAAGCAGAGCAAAGTGGTAGAGATCGCTGGCGAGCTGCAACGCTCGCTTCGCCTCTGACTTGCGTTTGTCTTGAACAGAATCCGCCGCCGTTTTTTCCAGCGTCACTCCATAGCGATCCGCTAAATGTTCAATCGCTTCGAGAAAACCTAAGCCCAAATGATCCATCAAAAAGCGAATCGAGTCGCCATGCGCACCGCAACCAAAGCAGTGCCAATGCTGCGCTCCTTTGTGCACAATGAAAGAAGGTGAACGCTCATCATGAAAAGGACAGAGCGCTTTGAACGAAGCGCCGGCGCGCTTCAGCTCGATGTGCGAAGAGAGGACTTCAACTAAATCTACCCGCTCTTTCAGGCGGTCTACGGAATCTCGTGAGTACATAAATTGGTGCTTTGGGCTATTGTAAACGGCGCGAGGTTTCTCATGCGTAAAATCATTAGCTTAACACTAGTCCTTGGGTCGACTCTCTTTGCAGGCGCCCAGATCACTTCAGAAGAGGGTCATTTTTCTGTCACCCTACCGGATGCTTTTTCGCATGCCGCTAAGGAACAACAGGTTGTCCCTTCAGAATTTGGTTCCATCGACACGGTGAATTACGTTTCCTTTACAGACAATTCGGTAGCCATGGCAGGGGCATCTACCTACCCCGATACGCTCTCTGAAAAGATCAAAGACAAGAGCCCCGGGCTCTTCGATAACGCTCAGGCGGGCATCATGCAGAACCTGAAAGGCACCCTGCTCTCCACACACTCTTTTGAGTATGAAGGACTTCCGGCGCGCCGCGTAGAATTTTCTGCGGAACTCGAAGACCAAACGCTGCTGGGTTCGGCCATCTTTGTCTTTTCGGGCAAGAGGCTCTACCACACCATCTTGATGAGCTCTGACGCAAACACTTGTCGTTCAGCTGATACACAAACCTTCTTCAACTCGCTTGCTATCGTTAAATGACTCCGATGATGGAGCAGTGGCACGCTCTCAAAGAGAGAGCGAAAGAGGCCCTGCTTTTATTTCGTCTCGGAGACTTTTACGAGGCTTTCCATGAGGATGCGAAGGTTCTGGCGCAAGCCGCCGACCTGACGCTCACGGCGCGTGGTGGGATTCCCATGGCGGGAATCCCCTACCACGCCAGCGCCTCCTACATCGACCGTCTCATCGCCAAAGGTTTCCGCGTTGCGATTGCCGAGCAAGTAGAAGATCCCAAAGAAACCAAGGGGCTTGTCAAGCGCGCCATTGTGCGCACGGTCAGTCCTGGAACCAACCCCTCTCCAGCCGATCAGAAGGCCAATTTCATTGCCTGCATCACGCCTGCTGGCGGTGTCGCCCTCGTTGACGTTACCACACCGCACCTGATTGCAGCCGAAGGGTCCGAAATTTTAACACGGCTGCAACCCAGCGAAGTCCTTTTAGAAAAAGACCTCTCTCTTCCCTTCGCCACCACCTTCACTCACACGCCCATCCTCAGTCTGATGGAAGCGACCCATGTACTGCAGCGCCATTTCAACGTGCTCTCTCTCGATGGACTAGGCTTTCAGGACCGCAGCGAGTCGATCCGCGCGAGCGCCACACTGCTCTCCTTCCTGCAAAACGAACAATTTCCCACCTCTCACATTCAATCGGTGCGCCAACATTTCAACGAAGAGACACTTTTTCTCGACCGCACTACGCAGCGCCACCTCGAGCTGCAGGAAACCTTTCTTCCCACCATCGACTACACCCAAACCCCCATGGGAGCTCGATTGCTCAAATTATGGATGGTGGAACCTCTCACCTCCATTCCCGATATCGATGAGCGGCTCGATGCTGTCACAGAACTTCTCGAACAAAAAATCGACCTCTCCAAAATTCGCGATATCGAACGACTCACCATGCGTTGCGTCAGCGGATTTTCTCATCCCCGCGATGTGGTGGCGCTCAAATGCTCGCTCCAAGCCATTTCCCCGCTCAAACAAACCCTGAAGGCCGATTCCTCCTTACTACAACGCCAAGAGCTGGTCGACTTCTTCTTCCTTATCGATCTTCTTGATCGCGCACTCTTAGAAGAGGATGCCTCTTTCAAAAGTGGTTTCAACAGCCAGCTCGATGAACTCAAAAGCATCAGCCATGCGTGCGGCGATTGGTTGCTTGCTTACCAAACGCGCCTGCGCGACGAAACGGGCATCAAAAGCCTCAAAGTCAACTTCACCAACGCCTTTGGCTACTTCATTGAAGTCAGCAGCACGCACAAAGACAAACTGCCCCCACACTTCCGGCGCAAACAAACTCTCGTCTCGACGGAGCGGTTCACCAGCGAAGAGCTCTCCTCTTTCGAACAGCGCGCCCTTTCTGCTGGTGACCGCATTGCGAAATTAGAAAAAGAGCTCTTTGAGCAGCTTCTCGAGGCAATTCGCGCGCAAAGCAAGCCGCTCTTTTCCACTGCGCAATCGATTGCCGTGATCGACACACTATACAGCTTTGCGCGCATCGCTCACGAGCGCAGCTGGACAAAGCCGTTGGTGGATTCCAGCACCACATTGGACATCGAAGAGGGCCGGCACCCCGTTCTCGAGTGCAGGGTGGCCTTTCAATCCAACTCGTGCTCTCTGAGTGAAGAGCAACGGTTGATGGTGCTCACGGGCCCCAACATGGGCGGCAAGTCGACCTACATCCGCCAAGTTGCCCTCATCACTCTTCTCGCTCACATGGGCAGCTTTGTGCCTGCGAAAAGCGCTCACATCGGCATTGTGGACAAGATCTTCACCCGCATCGGCGCCAACGACGACCTCTCGCGCGGTCAATCCACCTTTATGGTGGAGATGAGCGAAACGGCCAACATCCTTCATCAAGCTACCAAGCGCTCTCTTGTGATCCTCGACGAAATCGGCCGTGGCACCAGCACCTTCGATGGCATCTCCCTGGCCTTCGCCGTTGCCGAACATCTGCTCGATACCAAAGCCAAAACCCTCTTTGCCACTCACTACTTCGAGCTCACCCGTCTCGAACCATCGGCTCAAGGTGCTTTCAACGCCCACGTCGCCTGCCAAGAACTCCAAGGCGACCTCATCTTCCTCCACCGCATCTTGAAGGGCCCTGCCTCCAAAAGCTTCGGCATCCACGTCGCCCGCCTCGCCGGCCTGCCTCAAACGGTGATTGACCGTGCCACCTCTATCCAAAAGCAGCTCGAAGCCACCAAGCAGCGCACCATCGCCCACAAAGCCCCCACAACCACCCCCGAAGAAGAACAACTCCTCTTATTTTGAGATTGGTATACTAACCTCTGTGAAGTGGGACTTTTCTGTTTACCCTGAGGAGCCGGGCATCTATATCATGAAGGATGCTAGGGGAGTGGTTCTCTACGTCGGCAAGGCGAAGAACCTGCGCGCACGCATCAAGCAGTACTTCGGCCATGACACGCGCCCGCAAATTCCCTTTCTACTCAAGCAAGTAAAGAGCATCGATGTGGTGCTGGTCTTTTCGGAAAAAGAGGCACTACTTTTAGAGAACACCTACATCAAGAAGCACAAGCCGAAGTACAACATGCTGCTCAAGGACGATCGCAGCTTCATTGCGCTGAAGTTGACAGGAGATGCGTGGCCGCGGCTGGATTTGGTGAGGCACAAAGGACTATTACCAAAAGACCGCAAAAGCTTTGGTCCCTTTCGCAATCTGGATATCGCCCGCGAGTTGCTCGACACGGTGCACAAGGCCTTTCCTCTGCGCCAATGCAGCGATGAGGAGTTTGCACGCCGCAAAAAGCCCTGCATACTCTACCAGATGAAGCGCTGCATCGCCCCCTGCGTAGGGCTCTGCACCAAAGAGCAGTATGCTGCGCAGGTAAAGGACACCCAAGATTTTCTCTCCGGCGCATCAAAACAGCTGATCAAGCAGCTGCAACAACAGCTAAAAACATGCGCGCATGAGCTGCAGTTTGAGGAGGCCGCCCGTCTACGCGACCGCATTGCCATTCTCGAAGGAGCGCTCGAAACGCAGTCCGTCAGCTCCTACCGCATCGGCGACGTCGACGCCATCGCCTTCGCACGCGGTGGCAATCTCACCACCATCGCCCGCCTCATCTTCCGCGGTGGCCGCCTCGTCGATGTAGAAATCCAGCACGTGCACGATGCACTGGAAGAAGATTCCTCCCTGCTCTCCTCCTACTTGCTGCAAGAATACCTCACATCACAAGACCGTCCGCCTCTCGTCCTGATTCCTCTTTCCATCCCCGCCCTCGAAGAGGTGTTTGCCGAAACGGGCCGAGCGATCAAACTCAGCTCCTCGCGCTCTAAACCATTGCGCCAGCTGGCGCAAAAAAACGCCGACAAGGCCTTCGAACGCGAGCGCGAACAACTCACTGTGCGCGACGAAATCCTCAGCCGACTACAAACTCTCCTCAAACTCGAGCGCCTTCCTGCGGTGATCGAATGCTTCGATAACTCCCACCTGGCCGGCTCTGCCGCCGTCTCCGCCGTCGTCCAATATGTCGATGGCAAAAAGAATCCCAAAGGCTACCGCACCTACATCATTCGCAAAGCCAAAGCCAGTGACGACCTCGGTGCTTTCGAAGAGGCCCTCACCCGTCGCTTTCAAAAGAACAACTACCCCGACCTACTTCTTATCGATGGCGGACAGACTCAGCTCAATGTGGCTTGCAAGGTGCTCGAGCAGCTGGGCGTGGCCACGGTCGACGTGGCTGCCATTGTGAAGGAAGAGGGGCGCCATGATAAGGGCTCTACTCGTGAACGACTCTTCCTGCCGGGTCAGAAAGAGCCGCTGCATCTACCACCGCGCTCCGCCGAACTCTTTTTTCTTCAGCAAATCCGCGACGAAGCCCACCGCTTCGCCCTCCAATTTCACCAAGGCCGCCGTAGCAAGTCTATTCATAGCGCTCTCGACTCCATTCCTGGCATCGGCCCTATCAAACGCGCGAAACTTCTGAAAACGTTCGGTAGCGTTGCAGGGATCTGTGCAGCAACGGATGAACAATTATTGGAAATAATATCGCGTAAGGACCTTGTTGCTATTAGAACAGGCCTTACGCAATGAGAGAATTTACCAGCTAGCTTTAACGATACCGGGGATCATGCCGGCACTGGCCAACTCACGGAAGGAGAGGCGAGAGAGCTTGAAGCGGCGGAGGTAGCCGCGGCAGCGACCTGTGAGCTGGCAACGATTGCGCAGACGACAGGGGGCTGAATTCTTGGGCATTTTGTCGAGGCTAATGCGAGCCTTTTCACGCTCTTCTTCAGAGACATGAATGTTGGTTGCTAGCTTCTTCAGCTGAGCGCGCTTGTCAAAAGTGCGCTTCACGAGAGCTTCACGGCGCTGTTGCTTCACAACCGAGGATAATCGGGCCATAGTTCCTACTTCTTACGCGCAGGCCCTTTCTGGCGCTGCTTGCGGTTGGGGTCTTTCTTGTTGATCACATAGATCCGACCTCGTCGGCGGACGATGATATCGCCCTTGGATGGGTCAGCCTTAATCGATGCACGTACTTTCATAAGCGGGCACAAGTGTACCCAGCTGGCCCCTTTTGTTTCAAGCATTTCAGACAGTGGACCCAAAAGCTTCAGGTATGATAGGCTCCTTGACCATGAAACGCACCTACCAACCCAGCAAGCGCCGCAGATCGCGCGAACACGGCTTCATGAAACGTATGGCAACGAAGAGCGGCCGCAAGATCCTTGCACGCCGTCGCAAAGCGGGCCGCCACCAACTCACTCGAGTTTGAGTTTCAAGTTCTCCTCTAACGCACGCCTGCGCAAGAAAGAGGAATTTGCCTTCACCAAGCGCGGCAAGAGCGCCGGCGGCCAATTCCTCTTCGTCTCCTCTGCCTTCTCCAAGCGCGAATCTCCCCCACGCCTCGGCGTTCAGGTGACCAAACAGTTCGGCAAAGCCCATGATCGCAACCGCTTCAAGCGGCTTGCCCGCGAGGCCTTCCGCCACCTCTATCCCTCCCTTCCCAGCAATTTCCAACTTCTCGTTCGCCCCAAAAACGGTGCGCAATCCGCCACGGCTCAAGCCGTTTTCCTCGAGCTCTCCCAGCTCTTGAATCAACTTAAGTTGCGCTAAATCGTTCTTTCCTGGTTTCCTCGGATAGGAAAACTACGGAGTTCTCTTTATGCGCACCACCCTGCTTTTTTGCCTTAGCTCAGCTCTCTTACTAGCCTCTACACCTGGTCCTGGAGGGCCTGTTGTCACCCCCGGTGTGCCCGCGCCTGCTCCCGCTCCCAGCGGCGTTCCCGTTACACCTGGCGTACCCGCTCCCGCACAGCCCGCTAACCCTTACGCAACTGCCCAAGACCCCCTTCCTCAGCCCGCTCCCAAGCCCATTGCTCCCACCGACCCCAACGCGCCCGTCACCAGCATCCAGTGGCTAACCGACATCTCCGTGGCGCGTGCGCTCTCCAAAAACACAGGCAAACCAATCGTGCTCTTCTTTACCGGATCGGATTGGTGCAGCTGGTGCATGAAGGCCGTTAACGAGATTTTCTCGACACCGGAATTTGCTGCCATCGCAGGTAATAAATTCATCTTCATGGAAGTGGACTTTCCGATGAATGAAGAGCTTCCTATGGCGATTGTCGAGCAAAACGAAAAGCTCAAAGATCAGTACAACGTGAAGGGTTTCCCCACCGTCATCATCGTCAGCCCCGCAGGGCAAACGCTGGCGACAACGGGCTACCAAAGCGGTGGCGGTGCTAGCTACGCAAATATGCTCATCAGCCAAGCTACCCAAAAATAGATGCGGCTTCTTGCTCTTTTAGCTGCCTGGCTTCCTCTTGCAGCTGCCCTCCCCTGGGCGGCTGACATGCCCACTGCGCAAAAAACAGGGAAACCCATCCTCCTCTTTTTTACCGGTTCGGATTGGTGCCAGGCGTGCCAGGAGTTTGAAAGTGCCGTGCTCAACGCCCCCGCTTTTGAGGACGCCGTGGGCGCCCAGTTCGCCTTTGTGAAGGTGGATCTGCCCCTCAACACCCCCCTAGAACCAGCCAAAGCGCGCGAAAACCAAGAGCTCAAAAAGACCTACTCGATCGAGGGGTTGCCCACACTGGTCGTGGCTCTACCCTCTGGCAATAGTTTCACGTTGGCCGTCTCTCCTCAAATCCCCCCCATCCGCCTCGCGGAGGAGCTGCAAAGCGATCTAAAAGCCACCCAAACCTTCGAAAAGGCCATGGTCGACTTTCAACCCGCCTCCTACTCCAATGAAGACCTAGAAGACCTTTATCGCACCGCCCGCATGCTCGATCTGCCCAGCCAGCAGCAGCGCATCTTAACCGCCGCCATGGCCCGCCAAGACCAAAGCCTCTTCTTTCTGCGCGAACGCTACCTCATCCTCCTGCAAAAAGGGGCCAAAAACAGCCCTGAAGCCAAAGCGTTGAGGCAAAAACTGCTCGACAGCGACCCTGACGGCAGCCTCGGAATCCAGCTCTTCATCGCCGTCTCCGACTTTGAAGCCTCCGGGAAACAGGCCGGTGATGCCTCCCTAAACCGCTTCGTCAAGCGTTTTGGAGACAAACAGCCCCAGCTGGCCGCCAAAGTTCGTACTCTGCTAGATGCCCACCATCATGGTAGAATCTACGGCCATGAATCCCCATCTCATCCTCAGGCACAAGAGAGAAAATAGGGCGAAGTGCACTCTCACGCCCTTGGAAGGGCGTCCTGACTTCACCTTCCTCACTTATCCTCTGCAGTCTCTTCCCGACCTTTCAAACTACACTGTCTTGACGATGGATGCCCCCCTTCTGACCGCGCAGGACGCTGTGCGCCCCCTTTGCCTCATCGACGCCACGTGGCATTTGGCCTCCAAAATGCTGCAATCCCTCGGCCCTCTCGCCCATCCTCGAAGCCTGCCCCCGATCCACACCGCCTACCCACGCAAACAAACCGGCTGCCCCGATCCACAAACGGGCCTGGCCTCCATCGAGGCTCTCTACCACGCTTTTGCCGTCCTAGGCCTTTCCACCGAGGGACTACTCGACCACTACTACTGGAAAGGGCCATTCCTTTATAACTACGCAAATGGTGCGATTTCCTCTCCGAACCACCCTCGTCACGGGGGCAATAGCCACTGTTGTGCTGACGATCGCGGCCATCGGCATTCCGGCCTATCTCACCAGCAAGCAGGCCATTGAGGACCTTTGGCAAAACCTTGCCTCGGAAATCTCCGACACTACAGCTGAAGTCTCTCTGCGCTTTTTGAGCAGCGCCAAACCGGTTACAGAAATTCTCGCCGGCCTGGTCCATCAAGGAGATCTCGATGTCACCAACCAACAAACTCTTCTAGAGTACTCTGCAGAAGCACTGCAGGCCTATCCCAACTTCTCCTGGGTGAGCTTCTCTTCTACCAAAGGCAGTTATGTCGCGGCCTACTACCCACCCGACCAACCCGTCATCCTGGGCACCATCCGCAACATCGACCATTACACCGACACCAACCAGCCCGTCACGAAAGTACAAAACTCCGCTCAGCGCGCTGATGGAACATGGAATAGCGTGGGAGAAACCATCAGCGACTACGATCCCCGCGTACGTCCCTTCTGGATCGATGCAATCCACCATCCCGAAGGCGCCTGGGTGGGTCCCTTCAAAGATCTCTACACAGGCCGCACTGCTTTTGCCTTTGCCACTCCACAGTATGCCAAGAGCGGTGAATTGATCGGTCTTTGGGAGGTTGAATTTCGATCGGAATACCTCACCCACTTTCTCTCCTCCATCGAACTGGGCCGTTCAGGACATATCTGGATCGTCAATTCTGTTGGCGAAGTGATCGCCGCCTCCTCTTCAAAAGAAAGCGATGCTGCTCTCCTCGCACAAGCTTGGGAGCATTTGAAAAACGTCGGTGAACGCTCTCGCGGATTCTCCTTCGATGACTATCTTGCCTACATTCAAAGCTTTTCCAGCGAATCTCAAATTCCCTGGAAGGTGCTCACAGTAGTCCCTAAAGCCGATTTTCTCGGTCCTATCGAAACCCAAGCGCTCAATTCGATCGTCACCGGCGGCATTCTCTGTATCCTCTTCGCCACCGGCGCCGCCATGCTCTTCGGACGCATCTCCAAACAGCTCAAAGGAGTTGCTGCGGAGATGACCGAACTGGGCGCCTTCCGCATTTCGGAGAAAAAGTTTGAACCCGTGCCCACGCTCATCGATGAGGTGCACACCATGCACAGCGCCATCGACCAGATGAAGGTCAGCCTTGGTTCTTTTGCCAAATATGTTCCCCTCGATCTTGTGCGCGACCTCATCAAAAGTGGCCAGACAGCACAACTGGGAGGCAAAAAAGCCGAACTCACGCTCATGTTCTCCGACCTCGTGGGCTTCACCGAAATGGCCGAGCGCCTCTCGCCGGTCAAGCTCCTGGATATGCTGTCGACCTATTTTACACAGATGAGCCACATCGTTGCGGAGAATCAAGGCGAGGTAGACAAATACATCGGCGACGCCATTATGGCCTTCTGGGGTGCTCCAGAGCCCCTTCCGCAACACGCCATTGCCGCCTGCCGCACCGTCCTCGCCATGCAGAAAAAGCTCGCTGAACTCAAAGGCGACTTCCCACCTCTCAAGCAACGCATCGGCATCAACACCGGCCCGGTCATCGTCGGCAACATCGGCTCACCGGACCACATGGAATACACGGCCATTGGCGACACCGTAAACCTTGCCAGCCGTCTTGAAGGGCTCAACAAATACTACGGCACGCAAATTCTTGTCGGTGAAACCACCAAAAACTACGCTGAATCGGAATTTGTCTTTCGGCCCATCGATTGGGTCTTTGTCAAAGGCCGCCTACAAACGACCCTCATCTGGGAACTGATCGGCACCAAAGCCGACGTCTCCGCCAACCATCGCAAAGCTTACGATCTCTACGAGCAGGCGCTCTTTCTCTACCGCTCTCGTGAATTCATCAAAGCGGCCCTGCACTTCGAAGAGGTCAATGACCTCCTCGGCGGCTCCGACCGCCCCAGCCAACTCATGGCCGACAAATCCCGCTCCTTCATCGTCACCCCTCCCGAAGCCTCCTGGGAAGGCGCCACCCCCATCGAAGAAAAGTAAACTTTACAATTTCTTTGCGAAATAACTGCATTCGGATCTAGGCTCTTACTTCAACCGGAGGATAAAATCATGTCCGCACTAGAAATTCCCCGCCTTTCTGCATTAGATCGCGCTCTTGGTAATCTTGAATTGAGACTTCCGGGAGATGCTGACTTCACCCATGATCTTGCACAATTTCATGCCGGCTTCGATGCAGCTCGCAGCGCCGTAAGAAACACCGACATGGTGGCAACATCCCTTGTTACTCGCCTGAGCGAATGAGTACGCGAACTTGAAGCACGTCGTGCAGAAGCACGCGCACCACATGAAGAACCCTTAAAGTGGAAGGCCATCGCCGCAGCCGCTGCTGCTATAGCGGCTGGCCTATGGCTTTTCGGCACTGACAGTGGCGCCCGCACAAGACACCGTGTCATAGATTTTGTCAGCGGTTGGTTCGGACGACGACAATCTACTCCGTCAGAAGAAGATCATCTGGATGCAAAAACCGTTACTGCTCCGGAAGGTATTAGCGGCCCCAAGACAGCTTCGCCTGGAGGCGCATTTACCGCCATTCATCATGCAACTTCTCCCCCAACAGCTTTTGGCGCCCGCCTATTCGGACCTCAGGACTTTTCTGACCCAGCAACTGCGGCGCGCCTTCGAGAGATCAAACATTTTGGCAGTACTAATCCCGATGCTGGGGATCGCTTGGCCTGTGGTTTTTTGATTTTAGCGGCTCCTCCTCCGATGTTATTAACGGTTCCTGAGAGTGTATTGCCTTTTCCTGAAACAATGGCTCCTTTCTATCCTCCCCTTGGGCCAATGCCGCCATTTCCCGTAATGCCTCGATTCCCAGGCGTCGATGAAGATGAGATACCCAAAGATGCCCATGTGAACACACCAACTCATGATCATGACTCTGAGATTTGTCAGACTATGTGGTCAGAACATTTTGAACATTCTGACTATCTACCTTCTTAACCACCTTCAAGATACCCTATGACCATTCCTTCATTCGATACAGAGTATCCTCGTGTCGACGAGATTCTCCGCGGTTTGGAGGCACGCCCTGCAGCAGATCATAACCAAACTTTTGATCGTGATTTGACAAACTTTCGTGTTCGACTTATCGCTCTAGCGCGATTTGCTGCATTGCAAAGCGATTACGATCGTTATGAGCCCTTGCAAGAACGTTTTGCGCACTTGGTCAACATGCGTAATGATGAGCGACGAGCGGAGCGATGGCGCCTGGGTTGCTGTGCATGTGGGATTGCGGCTGCTATATTTTGCTGTGCAACAGGCGGAGACCCAAGACCTGCTGCCAAGGCCGCCAGAGCAAGGGCTGGACGTGCAGCAAAGTTTTTGTGCGCCCATGCAAACGATCCAGGAGTGCGTAGGGCTGTGGAAATAGCAGCGCTATGTGTTAAACGCGCGTGACCTTGTCTCTTAGAAAGCAAGGTCAATCTTCTTTCAACAGACGCATTCCCAATTCTGTGGGCCAATCGGTTGCAGAGTTAGCAAGAATGACAACGCCCTTATGTGTTGCTGGATTAAACCCAATAAATGAAGCAAACCCACCTGTACGACCATTGTGCCAAATGATCGTCTCTTTATCATCATACGAGCGCATCCATCCCAAACCAATACCTAATTCAGGAGAGATCCGCAGCTGTTCTTCGTGACACTTGGTGAGTAGTTTTGTGGTGTGATTTGACTGAGGCCCCAAATTGGCAGCCAGAAAGAGTGTCATGTCGTTAATGGTAGAACGAAGAGCGCCTGCTGGAGCCAGCGCCAAAAATTCCCAACCTTTTACCTCATGCCCATCGCAGTGGCCTGATGCTCTGTTTCTTTCGATATGAGAGGATGTATTCGCCATACAGAGCGGCTTACAAACGCTGCGCTGCACGAGTTCATCAAAGCTCATGCCCTGTTGGTAACCCAGGACCGCCCCTAGAAGCCCCATTCCCATATTGGAATACTCAAATTCCTTGTTAGAGGGCACAGTACGGTTCAGTTCATTGTAGAGATCCTGCACGGTATAGTTAGCATAGGGGTTATCCCAGTCCATTGAAGAAAGAGCGCTCGGTATTCGTGGAAGCCCGCTGTGATGTGTAGCTAACTCTTTCAAAGTAATAGCTCTACAAGGAGAGGTAATTTCGGGTAGATAACATGCAATGGGATTCTCTAACTGAACAACACCCTCGTCAGCGCAATCAGCTAACACAAGAGTGGTAAACACCTTTGAGATGGATCCTATCTCGAAAAGTGTCTCCTTTGTGATTGGTTCGTCACTATTAAGAGATGTTTTGCCGGCAAAACACTGTTCAATATTGCCATCGTGAATAACGCTTATCGCTGCTCCAACTGTGCCGGATCTTTCCATGTAGGTTTCTAGAAGTGTCTGCGTGCGCTCATGAAGATTATTTGGCACGGAAGCGGTAGTATTTTCAATGTAAATCAGGCCATCATAGGTGTTCCTAAGAACGACTAGAGGCGTTACTAATTCATCTGGCGCATAACTAGCTCCAACAAACCAAATGCGACAAGGTTGATCCAAATAGTCACAAGGTCGAAGGTCGATCATAAAGTTTTTCTTACCTGTTTGAGCAGCAAGATAGGCAAACGAGTCTTCTCTTGCCTCAGGGAAAACAAACTCGGTTATATGCAAGTCGCCATATGAACGATTTGAGCTCACATCTACCGCACGAAATGCGCCCTTTAGACAATCAAACCCAATAGAATAATATTGTGATCCTAACGTCTTTTTGAGATGCACGCCCATATAAGAAAAATCATCAACTGCCCCTGATGCGATATGAGCGTTATGTGCCCAAAGAACCATTCTTGATCCAGGATACCTGTCTAGCAATGCAAGGATATTTTCCGCCATGCAGACATCACGAAATAGCAAACTTTCATCAAAGCTATTTTCAAAATCGATTTGACTCAACCGAAGTGACTGACACCAGACACGTGCAAGCATTTGTACTTCTTGAACAAGTGGCCTTGGATCATTAAGAGCTGCGAGCTGCTCGCAACATTTCTGAAGGGCCCATATGGCCTCGTTCACACTGAGTTCCTCTTTTAGTGGCGCTGTAATGTTATTTAACAAAGAATCCATTGACCACTCAGGGTAATTGATCAATTTGTAAAATAACAGAGTCGGAGTAATCTGGTCCTGACAGTCAAAACCCAGGAATTGCACTTTATCAACTTCAGGAACGCTCTCATTATACTCGCGCATCCAATCAAGCATTTCAGCAACTTCTTTTGTCTTCCATGTCCAAAACTGTAATCCATTCAATGCTCTATCGCGGTCACCAATGCCATAAAGCACATAATCATTGACGGGAAGACAAGCAGCATAGCTAGCCTCCATTGCAAAAATACGAAAACCCATTTCCTTGACAAGGAATTCTAGCATGCGGTGTTTGCATTGAAAGAACTCCCTTGTTCCATGAGTGGCCTCCCCAAGCCCTACAATACGAACATTTCGAAGAATCGATTTAAGTGACTGCAGATCTTCAAAGCTATGTTCAGCCTCTATCCAATCAAGTACGATCATGTCTTTATTAAGCTTGTCAATAATCTTTCCATCATTGCCAAAAATGCCAATTGAACTTGCCAAAAAAATCAAAACAATGAATCTCATAGCGCTCCTGCAAAACCCAGAAACAGAAATGGGAATGCTTAGTAGTGTCGTCCACTATAAAGTACTTGTAAAATTACAAAACACAATTAATTAACGTGGTCTTTGATCTTGGGATGGTGTAGCACGAAATCTTACTAAATTTTATCTACCTTTTTTACTAACCAATAGAGGATCTCATGGTTGCTATTAAAGCCCCAACAATAGCCGCTGCAAGAAGTTATGAACGTCTTCGTGATCATACGATGTTGCACCACAAAAAACTATTGCTGCATGTTTGGAAGGTAGAGCTTTCTCTTACAGAACCCCTTCACGTCGCTATTTCTCCACTTGCAGCATTAGTCTGCGCCGCCGCAGCTGCTGTATTCGCCATTGTCGCCGCAGTTGCCTCTGATCGCACTAAACACGCTGACCTGAATGCCAAAGTGATCATTTGCATCACTTCATCTGTGGCACACCTCCTTTCTCCCCTCATTTATGTCGTACAACTCGTGATGCTTCCTATTTTTTGCCAATCGCCCTTGTTGCTGGTTATCCTCTCTTTTGTTGGTCTCTTAGTCGGGTTGACGAGGTTGCTAGTAACTCTAGTAGGCGCGCCTTTCTTTGAGGGAGGGCATCTATTCACCCAAAAAATTCTGGACATTGTTGCCGAAGAGGAGCCTTTCGTAGTGGAGCTGAACGAACATCAACATGACACGCTCAACTCGTTGAAGGCCCAGATTGAGCAGATACCACCAGAGAAGGCTCAAAGAGCTCGTGCAATATGCCAAATCGCACCTTGGACCTTCTTAGGAAGGCCAGCCTACCGTCGAAGACCAATAACAATCACTCACCGCTCAGCTGCAGGTCGACTTCACTTCTCGAGGCAAATCGCTCGCGCGCTCAATCTCCAAGTCGATCTCAGGATGAGGTGCTGCGCGAAAGAATTCGAGCAACGAGTCTTCTTTGTCGTTACTGTTGTCGAAAGTCACGATCCGTCATCTTAAACTCTTCAGCCTTAGGCTTTTCCATAGGCTTAATACGGCCCATTAAAGAGGCTACTCGTGAACCACCCGACTGCACTGTCGCGGTGAACTTGGATTTTTGTTTGCCGAAGCAGCATTTCTTGTATTTCAGGCCTGAACCGCATGGACAGGGGTCATTTCTACCGATCATGGCTTTTATTTTCGCAATGGCTCAAACTTTTTGTCGATGTCTATTGAAAGCCTGACCCGCAAGGCCATCCATACCTTTGGTTTGCTCGAAGAGGGCATAGAAGCGATCTCCGTTGCCCTCAGTGGGGGCAAGGACAGTCTGACGCTGCTCTGGATGCTCAAGCAGCTCTCCGGCCGCGGCTTTCCCCCATTCCGCATCGAGGCCATCCATGTGGCGGGCAGCTTCTCCTGCGGCCCCGCCCTGCAGGGCGGCTTCCTGCAAAAGATCTGCGATGACCTTCAAGTGCCCCTCACGGTGATGGAGAGCACCCAAAAGCTCGAGACGCTGGAGTGCTACGGCTGCTCACGCGAGCGCCGCCGCCTGCTTTTCGACGCTGCCAAGCGGCTTGAAGCACCCACGATTGCCTTCGGCCACCACCGCGACGATAGCGTGCAGACGCTGCTCATGAATCTGCTCCAAAAAGCCGAATTTGCGGCCAACCTGCCCCGGGTGCACATGGTCCACTTTGGTGTGACCATCATTCGCCCCTTGATTTTGGTGAGCGAAAAAGAGATCGTCAACTTTGCAAAAGAGAAGGGATATCTACGAATCACATGTCAATGCCCCGTGGGTGCACGCTCAAGAAGAATGGATGTGAAACGGTTGATCACGCAGTTGGAGGAGTTTTTTCCCAACGCCGCCTCCAACCTCGCTCTCGCTGGCATCAACTATGGCTCACGCAAGGCCGAGGTGCCCTAATTGCGCTGCTGCTTCTCACCGCTTGCAGCCGCGACTCTACTGAAGACTTTCAAGAAGAGGCCACAGGCATTATGTCTTCTCTTGTCGAAGAGCTGCAAACGGTGCAATCCCGCAAAGATCTGCTCTCGAAAAACAAACGAGTGAAACGGCTCTTCACGCAGCTGGCCACTCTCAGCATTGAAGCGCGCCAATTTTGCGACAGCCATCCCGAGTTACAAAAACCCGCCACTGACGAACCCATTGCAGCCGAACTGAAAGCGGAAATCCTACGCCTCTATGCTATCGATGGCGTACGCGAAATTGTGGAAGAGGCTCAGGAAGAGGGTCTGGACCGTTTGGACGAATTCGAAGCCGCCCTAAAAAAATCACGGAAATGGTCACGACGCCCATCAAGCTCATCATGATGCGTCAGCTCTTCCACATAAAGCGGAACCGCCGTCGTCCACCCCTCGTCTAGAAGGCGAATATCGCTCTCTTCGTGCTCATCGAAATTGGCCGTCTTGCCCCCGAGCCACCAGTAGTGCCTACCGTGCGGGTGCTCTCTCTTATCGGGCGTCTCCAGAAAATACCCTCTGCCCTGCCGCGCCATGCGCAGCCCTTTCGACTTGCGGTTGGGCACATTGACATTGAGTACGGTTCCCTGTGGCAGCGGATGCTTCATCGCGTACTCCACCAGATCTGACACGTGCTTTTCTGCTAGATGAAACTCCGGCTTTTCATAGTCGTGGCAAGAAACTGCAATGGCAGGCAGCGCCCTTAGAGCCCCCTCAATCGCGCCCCCGACGGTGCCGCTATACAAGGCATTGCGCCCCGCATTGGACCCTCGATTGATGCCCGAAAGCACCAGATCGGGCCGTTTTTTAAGGAGCACGCTCAGCGCCATCTTCACGCAGTCGGCAGGCGTACCCGTCACTGAATACCCCTCCACGCCCAAGTGGTCGACCTTTTCAATGTGCAGTGGATGGTGGAAGGTCAAACTCGCCCCCTTCCCGGACTGCTCCGTCGCCGGAGCCACGACAACTACCCTCCCAACACCCTCCAACCCCGCCAGCATATGCCGCAATCCGGGGGCAAATATGCCATCGTCGTTGGTTACTAATATGAAAGGTTTTGCCATCAATTGCCCATAGCCGGACTCGAACCAGCACTTATTGCTAAAGTAGATTTTGAGTCTACCGTGTCTACCAATTTCACCATATGGGCGCCACTAGAAGCCGTCAAGTCTAACCTTTCGGCCCTTAATTGGTCCAGCCTCAAAAAGAGGAGGGACAAAATCAGGAATGAAGAAGAATATAAATCGCTAACATCAGCAATAAAAGTCCCATAATTTTTGATAAATAGAATTGGAACTTGCGTAGATGCTTTAGTATGGCATGGTGTGTCATCAGAAGAGCTAAAGCAAGGAACCACCCAAAGACCACAAAAACGATAACTAATCCGTAACCAATTTCTACAGAAAGGGGGGTTTCTGTGGTGACAAACTGGGTAAACAAGCTCAGAATAAAGAGCGTTGCCTTGGGATTGAGCAGATTGGTAAAAAACCCTGCCCAAAACGCACCACGATGAGGCTTTGTCGAAGACGTGCCACCATCTCTGGAGGAGCTCAGTAGCTTAATTCCAAGGTAGCCCAAGTAAAGCGATCCACCCATTTGGACAGCTCGAAAAAGCAGTGGAGATTCAACTAAGAATACGCCCACGCCAAGAATGCAATACGTAACATGAATAAGAAGCGCCGATGACAGCCCTAAAACAGTAAGTATTGCTGATTTTCTAGATCCATGCAGAGCAAATCGTGTTACTACGGCAAAATCGGGCCCAGGACTCATCGCCCCCAGCAAACTGATCAATCCAAGAGCAACGACATCAATCACAATTTTACTATCAAGCCGGGACGATTTACCTTCACCCAACCAGCAAATTCCTTCAACGTATCACTGGAGATGCTGTTAGAGGTGATGTTTAAAAGACGTAAGCTAGAACTTGCTAATATAGCCTCTTTTAAAGCAGAGATCACTCCATCCGTTGCTCGGTTGTGTTCCAAGTTGAGCTCTTCAATATCAGGCGGCAAATGACCCAGAGTCACGATTACACCCTTATCACCAAGCTCATTGGCATGCAAGTTGAGCTTCTTCAGGTTACCAGCTCCTTCCAAAGCCGCCCCCAGTATTGCCACGCCACTTGCGCCGATATCACAACCAAATAAATTCAACTCTTTAAGAGAAGGGTTTTGTTCTATCACCTTAGCCAAAGCAGCGGCTTCCGCTCCCCCTGTTTTATTGGAGTTGATATCCAAAAACTCAAGGGTGGTGAGGCAAAGAGTACTGAGGGCTTCTCTACTAAGCCCCGTAGAAGACAGGTTCAAAGTAGTAATGCCATCGGGAAGAGCTGTTAGCACAGATTCATCTGCACATGTATAACTCAAATTGATTTCTCTCATTGAGCTACAATCACGAAGGGCCTTCGCTATCTCACTCATTGCAGAAAACCTACAGTAGTGAATGTCCAAAGAGGTCAAAAGATTTTTTCTTAAGAATTGACTCAGAGCTAAGCTGCTCATTCCTGCAAATGTTTCATAGCTAAAATCTACATGCCTTAGGCTTTCGCAACCCTCCAACACTTTGCACAATCCTACCAAAGCCTCTTCGCCAATTTCGTTAGTGCGTACAATCAGTGAACGCAGCCGAGGACACCTCGTCAAATTTCTTGACAAGACAAGAGCACCCTCAGCTTTTAATTGGCAGGCAGCAAAATCCATCTCTTCAACTTTGTCCGTGCTAATTCTCTCAAATATTGCACTGACTTCATCCGGGGATAGAAACTTCCCATGAAAAGAAACTTTCGTTGCGCCAAATTCCGAAGCGACTGCAGCAGCTCCAACCTCACTTATACTTGCACTTGCCATAAGCTTTATGCCCTCTCCGCTACATCATAGCTTACACGAAGCTGACCGCTTTTCAAATTCACACCTCTCATAACAATGCTGCCGATTTCTCCCAGCGATTTCACATGAGTCCCTCCACAGGGAACCGGCTCATATGCTCCCATTTGAATGGTTCTGCCACCCTTATCATCCCAGAGAATAGCTACAGCTGCGTCACTACCAATCGCTTGAGGAAGATCTCTTTCAAGACATTCTTTTAACTGAGCTGCAGTGTGATCCCCTTTTTCAAACGTTACATTAGCTTCTTTTGGGAAGTGATGTCCTTTGGCTGCTTTAATCCCGGGAAGAGCTTTTTCTGCAACCGCTGCAATTAGATGTCCTGCGGAATGCAGTCGAGCGTTCAAAGCACGACGCACAACATCAATGGCGCACTCCACTTCATCTCCCTCTGCAAGGGCTGCATCTCCTTCAACATAGTGTTTCACATCAAATTCTTTAGGAGTCCCTTCTTTTTCTACGGCTACCACTCTTAAAGATCCCAGCATCCCCATATCACAAGGTTGCCCCCCTCCTTGAGGGTGAAATACCGTTCGATTAAGGAAAGCAAATCGACCTTTTGCATCTGAACCCACAGAGCGCACTACTGCGCTGCAATGGAGTATCCCTGAGTCTTTCAAATAAAGTTTTTCACATGTTCCAACTACTACTGCTGCCGCTGCTGCCATACATCTCCTTGCATTCAAAATTAACTCCAAAACTTTAACGGCTTCTCGGGGCCTTCACAACCAATGAATTGAGCGACAGCCAAACGTGCCGTTTTTGTCACAGGTGACACCGCATGAAGATTGGTGGAATTAAACAAAACACAATCCCCTGCATGAGGCTGAATCTCAACTACTGGAGGAGGAAGCTTATCACGCGCAATCCCATAGCTATCCCCTCGCAAAGCATCATATTCTGCCGTTGGAAGTGACTTTTGCCATAGTTGCAAAGCTCCCCCCCCTTCTTCAGCCGCTTGAACATAAACATTCGCGGCTATTTGCCCCCAAAGAGGTCTTCCTCGACGGCTCGCATCATCTCTTTCCAATTTGTCTTCATGAGGAAAAATTTCTTTCCCTGGCTCAAGCGCACGACAAAGCCCTGCAAACATCGCCTTCTTGTCCATACGTCCTAGACTGCCGCCATAAGGCCATGCTTCATCTAATCTCAATCGAACCAAATCAATAGGAGATGGATGGGGAGCACAGAAACGTCGTAACGCTTCAATATTGTCTGTTGCAGTAGAAAAATATTCCTTTTCTAAATCGAGATTATCGGGCGTTTCATAATATGCAATACCAACACGTCCTATTCCTGGAGCATTTGTGTACTCCTTCACTTTTCCACTTAAAAGCACTCCGCTTACAGATTTACAGGCATCCTTTGGGTAAAACCCAGGGATAACAATAGCGGCAATACGTTTATTAAAAAGCGCCGTGATTTCAAAGGCATTCAAATGCGATGCGATGACAACGGGATACGCGGTGCTCCCACGCACAACTGTTGCTAGGGTTCGTGTTCCCGAAACCTCAAGTGCCCTTCCTACCACTGCACGCGCCACACCCAACGCCATCATCTTCCTCCCAGATAGCTGAAATCTTCACGGAATCTTAGCATGCACGGCATTTCGGTCAAACAACTTTGTCTCTTAGCGAGAAGTCGCAGTGGTAGAGTATAAAACTTCCTTTCCGAGTTTATAAACAACAGCGAAAACACCCATAGCTCGCATTTTTCGTATAGATCCCAACATCAATTGGCTGACACTATCCACAGTCATGCTACTTTGCCAACGTGTGAGTGCTGTGTTAGCGGGATGTCCTGCAAGGCTTCCTGCAGCTCCAGCAACAAATGCGGCTGCGTAGTCGACAGCTTTGTTGTCGCCGAATGTTTTCCTCATGACTGCAGCCAATCGATCAGCAACACTCAGGCCTCCAACGAAAGCGGTTTCTTGCACCGCAATCACCCCGCCCTGCTTTGCTGTGAATCTCCTGAGAGATTCACGGACAGTCCAACCCATGGTTTGACCATTGAAAACTGCTAAAACAGGAGCTGAGACAACTCCTACCACTGCGGAACTTGTAAGCGTTGATAATAAACCACCCATATCGGACCTCCCAGAAAGTGCTTTTTCTACAACACTTTGAACGATCATTTGCGTTCCAACGATAGCTCCGACAGTAGGAGCCGCCTTTACGCCACCCTTCATACTCGCCATGAAGGTCATGTCCGAAACGAATTGCCCTTTTTGTTGAGCGCTTTTTGCAACCATGTCGCGAAACACCGGAACAATGGCAACGGACGCTGCTATAGGGGGCACAACATAGGGAGTTATTGAACTCCATACTCCTTTCGGAGGCTGTCCACTTGAAGCGGCTGCTTGTGTTGACATAGGTCTATTCCTTTTTAGCGGAGTTCAAATCGCTACTATTTATCTTGAAGGCCCGCAGGGCCTTCTACATAGTACTCGCTAGAGTCTGCCCGCAAGGGCAGCTCTAGAGGGCACTTGTACCCTTTCGCTTAGCGAGTGCGGGAGCAGATTTCTTCGGGCTTAAAGAAGAATGCGATTTCGGCGGCTGCAGTCTCGGGGCTATCGGAACCGTGAACAGCGTTTTCATCGATGGAGGAAGCGAAGTCGGCGCGGATGGTGCCGGGCTTGGCTTCGCGCGGGTTGGTGGCGCCCATGGTGTCGCGGTTCTTGAGAACAGCGTTATCGCCTTCGAGGCACATGACGACGACGGGGCCGGAGATCATGAAGGAGACGAGGGCAGGGAAGAAGGAGCGGGCTTTGTGGACGGCGTAGAAAGCTTCCGCTTGCTGACGAGAGAGGTGGACCATTTTCTGGGCCACGACATGCAGGCCGGCGCGCTCGAGACGATCGATAACGGCGCCAATGTTGTTTTTGCCGACGACGTCGGGCTTGAGAATAGAGAGTGTTCGTTGCTTCATGCCGAAGAGAATAGCAGAGGCGGAAATTTAGAGTGAAATTTTCTTGTTCTTGAACTTGTCCAAGTACTCAAGCGCCTTGCCGGTGCCAAGGCAGACGGCGAGAAGCGGGTTAGGCGCGACGATGACAGGCAAGCCCGTCTCCTTCATAAGAGCTTTGTCGAGTCCCTTCATAAGAGCGCCGCCGCCAGCGAGGACGATGCCGCGCTCAACGAGGTCGGCAGCCAGCTCTGGGGGGCATTTTTCCAAAGTGAGCTTGACCGCTTCGATGATCTGCTGGAAGGGCTCCATCAAGCATTCGCGGATTTCAACCGAATTGATGCGCTTAGTGACAGGCAGGCCGGCCACTTGGTCGCGGCCGCGCACTTCCATTTCGAGTTCATTGTCGCCCAAAGAGAAGGCGGAGCCAATCGTAATCTTGATCTCTTCCGCTGTGCGGGGACCAATCATGAGATTGTAGGTGCGTCTCATGTAGTTGATGATGCAATCGTCAAACTCATCGCCCGCAATGCGCAGGGAACGCGACTCTACAATGCCGCCGAGAGAGATAATGGCAATTTCCGTCGTACCACCGCCGATGTCGACGATCATATTCGCAGCCGGTTCGTGCACAGGCAGGTCAACACCGATCGCAGCCGCCATCGGCTCTTCGATCAATACTACTTCTTGCGCACCTGCGTGAAGAGCGGAGTCTTCTACCGCACGCTTTTCTACGCCGGTGATCCCAGAGGGTACTGCAATGAGAATGCGCGGACGGAAGATGCTCTTCGTGGGAGTCACGCGCTGGATGAGCGCTTTCAACATCCCTTCGGCAATCTCAAAGTCGGCAATCACCCCATCCTTCATAGGACGGACAGCATGAATCTTTTGCGGAGTACGGCCCAACATCGCCTTGGCCTTGTGACCGACGGCAAGAACCTCGTTGGTCTTGGAATCTACCGCCACCACGGAGGGCTCCGTCAGGACAATGCCTTTGCCGCGCACGAACACCAATGTGTTCGCCGTACCCAGGTCAATGCCAATGTCGTTGGAGAAAACACCCCAGAGTCGGGAACGGGTGTTTGCTTTGAGTTTTCGCCACTGAGATATGATGTCTAAGTTGTTCGTGCTAGCCATATTACGTGTGCAATAACTCCAGTACTTCTTCCCATGTCAATTTAGCAATTGCCTCATCGTCGCAGCTGATCACCTTCTTGACAAGGCCTTTCTTACGGTTTTGTAATTCAATAATTTTCTCTTCAATAGTGCCTAAAGTAACCAACTTGTAGGCCGAAACTTTCTTCGTTTGACCAATGCGGTGGACGCGGTCGGTCGCCTGGTTTTCCACCGCCGGATTCCACCACATATCATAGTGGATGACCGTGTCAGCACCGGTGATGTTCAGCCCCACTCCCCCCGCTTTGAGCGATACGAGGAAGAAGGGAATTGTCTCATCGCTGTTGAATTGATCGACAATATCGACGCGGTTTTTGGAACTTCCATCGAGATAGCAGTGTTTGATCGCCCGTCTTTGCAAATCATCACGCAGAATGCCGAGCATCGATGTGTACTGACTGAAGATCACCGTTTTGTGGCCACTGCTGATCAAGTTTTCCATCAACTCCATCAGCAATTCGTACTTGGCAGAATCGCCCTCTTCCGCCTTCTCTTTTGCAAAAATAGCTGGGTGGCAGCAGATCTGCTTCAAACGCGTCAGCGTTGCCAGCACCTGAATCTGCACCTTGTCGAACCCTTCGCGATCGACCAACTTCTTGAGCTCTTCGCGCGCCGACTTCGCATAGGATTGGTAGAGCTCTTTTTGCAGATCGGTCAAGTGGCAGTGGTAGACAATTTCCGAAACAGGAGGGAGCTCTTCGAGAACATCCTGCTTCAAGCGGCGCAAAATAAACGGCGCCACTTTGCGTTTCAGTAGCTCTGTCGACTGCCCTTGCGTCTTTAAATACTTCTCTTGGAAGCGCTCAAAGCTGCCCAGTAGTCCCGGCATGAGGAAGTCAAAGAGGCTCCACAGATCCTCCAGAGAGTTCTCAATCGGCGTGCCGGTCAGCACTAAACGATGCGCCGCCTCAATCTGCTTCACCGACTTCGCATTGCGCGTTGCGCGGTTCTTAATATGCTGCGCTTCATCGAGAATCACGTAGCCGAAGCGAATATCCTTATAAGTATCGATGTCCTTCTGCAATAGGTTGTAGGAGGTGATGATGACGTCGTGCGCCTCAATCTGCCCCATCAACTTTTTGCGGCTGAGCGGAATGCCGTCGACCACCAACACCTTCATCTTCGGACTGAAGCGCGCAATTTCTTGCTTCCAATTGTACACCAACGAAGTGGGGCAGACGATGATCGACGACGCTTTCTTGTCGTCAATCTTCATCTGCGACAGAGCGCAAATCGCCTGCACAGTCTTTCCAAGGCCCATGTCATCAGCCAAAACACCGCTGAGATACATGCCACGAAGCCTTTCGAGCCACTGCACGCCCTCGACTTGGTAGTTGCGCAGATGGTCTTGGAACTCTTTGGGAATGGGTCCCGATTTGACCTCTTTCAGCCCCAGGATCTGCTCTTGGATGGTTTTCAACTGATCGCTCATGCTCCACTTTACAGGGAGATTTTCAAAGAGCGAGGGATGGATGTTCACCAAACTCCACAGTGGACGCTGTTCTGTGTGGTTGTCCAAACGCGTCAGCCCCACCTCATCAAAGAGATGAAGCAGCGGTCCGAGAATATCGAGATTGAGTACGAGAACCTTTTTCTTGCCCTCCAAGTCGATGTAGGGCTTTTTCGTAGAGTAGCATTCCCATAGCTGCGCCAGCTTGACCGCTTTCAAGTAGCCGCTGACTTCCAGCTTCACCTGGTAGTGCGTTGCAGAGCTCTCTTCGAAGAAGATTTCGAAGGAGCTGTTGTCGTAGACGAATTTCTCCAGCAGCGCTTTGGGGCAATCAAAATGGACCTGAGAAGCTGCCTTAGGCACGACTTCGGTCATGAACTCGACGATGCGTTTTTCACTCTTGGCGATGTAGACGCCCCGCTTTTCATCGAAGAAGAAATCCTCGAAGAGCTCTTTTGTGATGCGCTGCTCTTCCAGCAGATCGCGCGCCAAAATTCCCTTCGACGAAACAAAGCTCTTGGCGTGGTCGTAGGTCAATTCCGACTCCGCTGTCGGGATTTCGAGATTTCCATAGCGCCAGTAAAGGCGCGCTTCGAGTTCCGCGCCGTGCCAATCCAATTCCACACGCGCCTTCAACTCTCCCGCAAAAGGCAGAGTGACGATGGAATCGATCGCTTTGCGCCCACTGACGTCGGCGTAGCTCTTCAGCTGCGGCAGAGCATTCTCCACCAGCGACCCAAAGAGGGGCTCGGGGATGGCCATCTTAGGAATTGTCTGCAGATGGCGCAGGTGCAAACGCTTGATGGAGTCCTTGAAGCGGTAGTAGCAGCCGTCGAGAATCACCCCCGGCTTGGCGCACTCCTGCAACTTGCCCTCTTCGGGCAAAAGACGCTTTTCGTCGAGGCAGAGGCGCGGCTGCATGATGATGCGCGGACTATCGACATTCACCGCATCGAGCTCAAACGAAAGCCCCACCTGCTGCGGCGAGCCCTTCAGGGGCGTTTCGAGAGAACCATTAAAGAGGCAGGGCAGATTCACCAGGTCGCCGCTGCCAAAACGCTTGCGCGCCTGCAGCGCAATGTCAAGCGAACGGGCCAGCAGCGTGGCAAAAGCCTCCGCCTCCAGCTCCGCAATGCGCAAAACGTCGCTTTGAGGAAAGCGGGCGTGTTCCATGATTAGGCCGATGATGTCGGCTCCTGGCCCTTGAAAGGACTGGCGGGAGAAAAAGCGCTTCTTGCCCAGCAGCGTCACCGGCTCGCAGTAGCGCACCCCTTCTAAAAATTCTTTTACGTTGCAGACCTGCAGCGGCTTGCTGCGCTGCGGCAAGCGCAGGCAAATCTGGAAGTTGATGGCCGGACCGCTGTCGAGGTTGAAGACCACCCCTAAATCGGCATGCTCCTCTTCCAGGGTCTCTTGGGGCATAAAGAAGGGGCTCTCCGCCAGAAGCTGAGAGGCAAAAAGGTAGTCCTTCAGCAGCTCCTTTTGGGCGGCGGCGCTCTGCTTTGCCGAGACCTTAGAGGCAGCCTCGTCAATTACTTTTTTGATCGTCCCCTTCGCCTTCTTTTCGGAGGAGTAGGTGAGCAAAATGTTGTCGATGTGCTGCTCTAGGTGGAAGAGGAAGGCGGCCAAGTGCTGGCAGTCAAAATTGTAGGTGCAGTCGCAGTTGGAATCGGTGACGCGCGACTGTCCACGGTCAATTTCGACCTCGCACTCGTAGGCGTGGTCATATTGCCCTTTGACCTTGGCGTTGAGGCGCATTTTGCCCTCGTCTAAGAGAGCAATAGAGGCGTTCTCTACAGCTTCTTTTTCAAAGAGCTTTTGCCCCTCTTTGAGGACGTTAGGGGCGAAATCTTGTTTTAGACTGCGAAAATTCAACATCTATTGTGGCCAGGGTTATAGCAGCTTCAGCATAAATTGTTGCTCAAAAAAGTTTCCGACCCGTATCCTCTTTCTTCCTTGCGGGCGTAGCTCAGCGGTAGAGCATCACGTTGCCAACGTGAGGGTCGTGAGTTCGAACCTCATCGCCCGCTAATAAGAAAGGATCGGGATGAATAAAACAATGGAAAATGAGTTACTTTCATTAAGTGTTATTGAAGAGCCCGGTTGTTCCGTCAGAGTCGACGTAAAAGCTCAACCTAAGCTTGTTTTAAAAGCCCATCAAAAGGCCATTGACAACGTCCGCAAGCAGGTTTCCATCCCCGGTTTCCGCAAGGGCCGCGTTCCTGAAGGACTTCTTTTTACCCATTTTTCGACCAACATCGACCGCGAATGGCGCGATGTTTTGCTCAATGACGCCTTCCAGTCCACGGTTGAGCTCCTGGGCAAAGCCCCCATTCGCAATGCTAAAGACCGCGTCGAGGCCCGCATTAAGACGATTTCGACGCAGGCCGATCCAGCGACTCTCTACTTTGCTTACGAATGCTACCCCATCGTCCCCTCTTTTGACGCAGACTCTATTAAGGTGGACTTGCCTCCTCGCAAAGAGGTCACCGATGCCGATGTTGAAGCGACGATCGAGCAGGCGCGCCTGGCTTGGGCGGAGTGGGACGAGGTGAAAGACCGCGCTGTGCAGGAGGGCGACTATGTCCGCCTCGACCTGACAGAGATCGAGCCCTACCAAACCACGCTCTTCTCGGGCCGTCAGCTGCAAGCCAAAGAGGGCAAGATGGCCGACTGGCTGAAAGCGCTGGTCATCGGGACAAAGCCAAACGAAAGCCGCGAGGGCTTTTCCGTTCCCGAGCAGGCGTTTGAAGAAGATGACGTTGAAGACGAGCTGAAAGCTCTCTTCAAGCCCGCCCGCTACCGCGCAACAGTGCGCTCTATTGAAACACCCACTTTGCCCGAGCTCAACGACGATTTCGCCAAGAAGCTCGGAGCCGACAATGTGCAGCAGATGCGCGAGCGTATTAAGATGCGTCTGATTGCGCAAAACGAAGCAAAGCGCCACAAGGCGATCAGCGATGCGCTAGAAGAAGCCATTTTTGTGCAGGTCCCCTTCGAACTTCCTAAGTCCTTGGTAAACAAGGATGCCGACGCTTTTGAGAACAGCAAAATGCAGCTTCTCAAGACCCACGGCCACCTGACAGAGGCGGAAGTGCGCGGTCACAAGGCAAAGCTGCGTCAGCTCTCCGAGCGTGACAGTCAGAAGCGCCTTGCGCTCTACTACCTTTTGGCGGAGTACAATAAGAAGAATGGCATCGAAGTGTCTCGCAAGGACATGAACGACAAGCTTTCTCAGGTTCTCTCTCACATTCCCCAAGAGCAATTACCGACTGTTGTGAAGAATTTGACAGAGGAGTTCTACTCGGCTGTCATGTCCGAAACGGTGATTGAAAAAGGTTTAGAGCACATCGCTTCGAAAAAAGCTGTGTCATGATAAGCTAAAGCTTATGTCACTTGTTCCCTATGTCATTGAAGATACCGGCCGCGGTGAGCGGTCCATGGATATCTATTCGCGTCTATTAAAGGACCGAATCATCCTGATCGGCACGGAGATTTCCGACGGTCTAGCCAACGCGGTCATTGCGCAGCTGCTCTTTTTGCAGACGGAAGACCCCAAGAAGGATATCAGCATCTACATCAACTCTCCGGGCGGCTATATCACGGCTGGTCTAGCGATCTTTGATACGATGCAGTTCATGCCCTTCGACATCAACACCTACTGTATTGGGCAAGCCTCCTCGATTGCGGCGCTTCTGTTAGCGGCTGGAACGAAGGGCAAGCGGTTTGTTCTTCCCAACAGCCGCGTGATGATCCACCAACCCTCTGGTGGTGTGGGTGGTTCCTCCGAAGACATCGCGCGCCAAGCGCAAGAGATTGTGCGCGCCAAGCAGAAGCTGTCGGAAATTCTCGCCGCCTGCACAGGGCAGACGATGGAGAAGATTTCGGAAGACTCCGACCGCGACTATTTTTTGAGTGCCGACGAAGCGATTGCCTACGGCATTGCAGACAAAAAGGTAATGAAAACCAAGTGAAAGCCAAAGACCAAACTCATTGTTCCTTCTGTGGACGCGGCGAGGATGCCGTGGAAAAGATCATCGCCGGCCCCGGCGTCTTTATCTGCGACAAGTGCGTACGCCTCTGTCAGAGTGTCCTCGATAAGAAAGAGGAGGTGGCGCAGCCTACGGCGAGTGCCCCACTTGAGTTTAAACTTCTCACTCCCAAAGAGCTGAAAGTCCGTCTGGATGACTACATCATTGGCCAGGAAAATGCCAAGAAAACGGTGGCCGTAGGGGTCTACAACCACTACAAGCGCATCCGCCAACTGCAGGCCAACAAGAAGCCGGAGGTGGAGTATGGCAAATCCAACGTTCTCCTGCTCGGCCCTACCGGCAGCGGCAAAACGCTGATTGCACGCACGCTCGCGCGCATCTTGGATGTGCCTTTTGCCATCGCCGACGCTACGACCCTCACAGAGGCGGGCTATGTAGGAGAGGATGTGGAGAACATCATCCTCCGCCTACTGCAAAACGCCGATTTCGACGTAGCGCGTGCGGAAATGGGCATCATCTATATTGATGAGATCGATAAAATTGCGCGCACTTCGCACAACGTCTCCATCACACGCGACGTCTCCGGCGAAGGGGTCCAGCAAGCACTGCTCAAAATCGTTGAAGGCACTATTGCCAACGTTCCCCCCAAAGGTGGACGCAAACACCCCGGCCAAGAGTTCATCAAGGTCAACACGGAGAACATCCTCTTCATCGTGGGCGGCGCCTTCGTCAACCTCGACAAGGTCGTTGCCAAGCGCCTGGGCCGCAGCACCCTCGGTTTCTCCGAATCCAAATCCATCGACCTCAAAGATAAAAACTTCCTCCTCTCCAAAGTGGAACCGGAAGACCTCATCCAATTCGGCATGATCCCTGAATTTGTTGGCCGCTTCAACTGCCTGGCCAACTGCAACGAGCTGGGCATTGACGACCTCGTCAACATTCTCACTCAACCCAAAAATGCCGTCGTCAAGCAGTTCTCACAAATGTTTGCCGAAGAAAACGTGCAGCTCACCATCACCGACGACGCCCTGCGCGCGATTGCCCAAAAGGCCCTCGACGCCGGCACCGGCGCCCGCGCCCTACGCATGATCCTCGAAGAGATCCTGCGCGACTGGATGTTCGAGCTCCCCTCCCGCTCCGACATTGGCGAACTCATCGTCGAAGAGGCCTCCATCACCGCCAAGAAACCCCTGATCTCTCGCCCGAAAGCGGCTTAACCCTATCCCAACTCGCCTGATTCATCTAGCCAGAGGCGTCGGCCGGCCCAGCGAGCAGTGGGGTTTGGAAGGGGTGCGCCGCGGCCATCAAATACGGTCTCTGCGACATTGGCGGCGGCACTGGCCGTAGCGGAGAGAGGATCTTCACTACTCTCTGCGGCTTCTTCTTCAATGCTCGCTTCCAGCTGGCGAAGAAGATGCGTGGCTTGCTCTCGCAGCGCTGAGGCCCACTTGTGGCCCGCATTCTCCCAGAACTCAATGCGGATCATGAGGACACGAATGCGCGCAATTCTCTCTTGAGGCGGATGGCTTTCTTCGCTTGAGATACGCTCAAGTTCAGAGGCTATTCCAGCACTACTGATTCCTGATGCCATGATCCTCTTCTGTAAAGATTGATCAAAGAATAGGAAGGCGGGAAGAATCAGTAAAGATTTTTTTAATTTTCGATCACGTATTTCTCTAAGCCATTAGTAATCAACGGGCAAGAGTCTTGCTTTCGGCCAAAAACTTTATAGCGCACTCGAGCAATAAAACGGTAGAAAACATTCATTGGTAAAAGACGCAGAACCCAGCTTGCAGCGCGCCAGGTACCGCCTAGGCTTTCGAGGATGAAGAAAATCGCTTTGCCCTCTTTCAAAATAACACCATCGCGAACGACGGCAATGCTCTTCGTACCGAGACGGTAGCGTTTCGCAGTAATGCCCTGCAGAGGAGAAAAGCGCAACGCAAGAGTATCACGTGGTGCTTCTGCCAAACAGAAACGAACAAGGCCGTGACAGAGCGCACATGTGCCGTCGTAGAAAACAATGGCCGACTCCGTGCGCGCAGGAATGGGCGCGAGAACAAAGGGAATCCAGACCCACGCCTTTCCCAAACTGAGGGAGCAGATGAGCAACAGCCAGCCCAGCAAGCATTCGGCAAAACCGATGTGCCAGTTGCCGCGCGGATCCATGCGGTGGATAGAGGCGATGGAGAGATAGGGATCGGCGGGCAGCATGAGCAGATAAAAAGTTGCAGGAAGAAGCACAAAGCTTTGCGTTACCCAAGCCAGCAGCGTGAGATAGGCAGCAGCAAAGCGCACCATATGCCCCATCACCAGTAAAAGCGCTGCTACGCCCACAGCGGGCGTGGGAACTGCTGCAACCCACATCACTGCCACGAGAATGCGAAAGAGACTGTATTGCCCGCCGGTCCAATGAAATAGCTTTTTCATACCTTTCCTTTTCGGGGTTGCAAAAGAAGAAGACACTCCTTCATTGATTGCCCCTTTTGCGTTGCTTGTTGTAACACATGCCACCGTTCTTTCATGCGCTGCGTTGCTTTCCAGTCCAAAGAACAACGGGCGCGCAATTGTGCGCATAACGCATCGATATCTAACTCAGCAAGTCGCTTTTGAAACTTTGGCAACAAGGGTTCCTTCAGCTGCGGCAAAGAGACAAAAGCCCTCAAGAAATGGGGAGGAAGGCTTTCGCAAGAAAAACTCAAACCGTGATCAATGGCGACTACTCTTCTGCCATCGGTCATCAAGTTGCTATTGTTGCGATCATGGTTGCCGATCAAACAATCTAAAATCAGCACGCGTTGCATCATGTCGAGCGGGATGCGCCCCAGCCCGCCCATTTCATAAACGTGCCGCAAACCCGCGCAATATTCTTGAAAAGAGCCAATCTTGCGCTTGGGACGTTGACGAACTCTTCCTTCCGCAGAGTCATAAAAACTGGGGTGTTCAAAAGCGCAGACTGCTGTAAAGGGAACAATGCCCAGCTGCAGCGCACAATCTACGAGATAGGCAGCCTCTTCATGCATCAAGGACCGGCCTACATAGGTATAACCCAGCCCGCCCTGCTGCCCCAAAACGCCGCGCAAACTTTTTTTGTGCGGATTATTAGGTCCTCCAATCTCTTCATCGAGTGGTTTGAATACACCCGCAATGCTCACACTACTGCCCGGCATGTAATACACTCCCGAGCAGCCGTGGCCGGGACAACCAATTCCTTTGCCCTCCTGAAGTGCCTTGCGCGCATCGCGTACCAAACGTCCCGGTTTTCTCCGTGCTGCCTTTTCGGACTCCTTCAATATTTTCAGCTGCATCAATGTGCGGCGATGGTAACTATCCACGATCGCTAACAAAGGCGCCTGATTTTCCAGCTTTGCAATTGCCTCGTGAGCAATGCGTAGGGTCATTTTCAACACTTTTCGCAAATACTGTCGATGAAGTGGATTTTTTGCAGGATGACAAAAGATGGCAAAAACGGTCTGGATCTCTTTCTCGATCTTCTTCTGTTTGAACCAGCTGCGCTTTCGGATCAATTTTCCGTTGCGCAGCACCAAGATCTCCCCTTTTTGGAGACCCCAAATGGCTCTCATTGATTCTTTAGCGAAAGCGAATTCAATCATGAAAACTCCTCCACAACACGCGCAGGGCAAGTATGCAGCAAGTCACGCAAAGTGGCCACCCGCTCTCGCAAACGCAGCGCACAGCGATGATCAAGTCCTAGTCGAGTAATGACTTTTTCTGCTGCAGCCACATCCAGCCTCTCAATTTTTTCTGCGACAGAGGGATCCCAGCACTGCTCTATATAAGGTGCATCTCTCCAACGCCAACGCTTTGCAGTGACGCCATCCTCAGGCAACGCAAGCGCATTGTCAATGGCCCAAAAACGCACACCGTCGCTCAAGATGTTAGCATAGTGGCGATCTTCATGACCCACGATGATGTCGAGTGCTGCCAGTGCGTGAAGTTGCTTCAGTGGAATGGCACCCTTCAGCACCGGCTTTGCCTCTACATAGCGCTGCAGCGTCCCCACCTTTTTCTGAGGCAGATCGGGGTCGTTGCGAAAATAGCGGCGCACTCCGGAAAAATAGGGACTTTCCAACTCGGCAATCACCGTTTCCGGAACCAGCTGCAGCCCCAGCAACCGGTCGATCAAGTAGACGGCCCGCTCTCGTAGCACGCCGCTGCCCGCCGCCACTCCCAAAGGCGCCCTTCCCAGCGCGCCGCGCCAGCGCTCACTAGTGGGATTGTTGGGCGCAAAGATCTCCTCATCCATCGGCTTAAATACTGCACACCGCGCTCCCAATCGATCCTTCATCAACCATGTGCCCGAAAGCCCGCGCAGAAAAAGATGAGGCACACCCCCTTCTTGCAGCCACAACTTCACCTCTTCACTCAGCGCACTCTTCGTGCATCCACGCCGCGCCGCTTCTACCAACCGTGTACGAATGTAGAAATGCTTTTCAAAATCGCGCAGCTGCACGCCGGGCAAATTTTCCACCATGCGTCTCTTCATCTGAAAATGGCGGCGCACAGAAGGTCCTGTAAGTGGCGCGCGAATCTCCCATAAAAAAGCAAAGTAGAGCGTGGAATAAAGCTTTGCTATTCGCCACTTGCTGCGCCAATTCCACTTCCGTGCAGCCCGCAGCCAACCCCTCTTGCAGCAATCCAGCGGCCCCCTTCCCTCTCTTTGCAGAAAAAGAATATTGCTACGGATTGCGCAAGGATCGAAGTTTTCCTCTCCGAATCCACGCAAGTGACTTAACAACCAATTAGTTACCGTTGCAAATCGCACAGTCTGACTCTACCCAATGATGTAAGAAGCTTGCAATCTGAAAGCCAGCGGTGATAAAGAAAAGAAACTCTTTATGGCCGGCAACCCACCACCAGTCAATCCGCTGCCTCCTCTCGGCGAGGGTGAGGTCAATCAACTGAACGCGCAAAACGCTGCGCTCAACGCTGCCTATGCAGCCTCGGCTGCCAACCCTAACCCTTTGGGCGGCAACACCACAGACACCTCCATGATCCTCTTCATGGCGATGCGCATCATGATCGGTTCGATGACCGGCTTGAACTCCTATTTGAAAAACTTTTCCGACACGGTTCTCTCCTCGGACCTACTGCAGGATCAAAACTACGCCAATCAACTCTCCGCCATTACCCTCAAGCCCGCCACCACAAAGGGCGGCGACGTCAGCGTCTACAACCAAAACCAGCTGATGCGTCAGTCGGTCCTTCAAGCGCGGCTCAAAACACACCAAAACCAAGAACAGCTCGACATCCAAACCGCCTCTACCGTCACATCAAACATGCAACAGCTTGCTTCTGTGATCAGCTCTTTACTCGATATGATGAGTCAAATATTCGGCAGTGTAAATACCCTTAATAGATAGGAAAAACATTATGTTAATAAAGCCTGTTACTCTTACAAAAGACCAAGAAGTTTTCCTCTCCGACCTACATTTTCTGGCCACTTCGGAGGAATTTCTCGAAGAGGTGGGCAAGGTCATGTCCAAGTACAACCTATCGCTGCACCAAGTCTTTCCGGAGCTGCCGGAGCAGGCGTTTGAGACGATCTACCAAGTGGCCAAGCAGTTTTACGAAGGGGGCAATTACCATGCAGCTCTTCCCCTCTTCCGCGCTCTTGTCGCCTACGACCACCACTCTTACCGCTTCTGCATCGGCTGTGCTGCCTGCCTGCACATCCTGGGTCACTACCTCGTCGCAGCGCAAGGCTACATTCTTGCTTATGCTGCCGACCCGATCAACCCCATCCCCCTCTTCTACGCCGCGGAGTGTTGTGAAAAGCTGGGACAACCCGACCAAGCCATCATCATCCTTGCCCTCGCCTCTGCCATCTCTGGCAAACGCAAAGAATACCAAGGCCTGAAAGAAAAAGCCGATCTCATCGGCGAGCGCTTGAAAAAACAAATGAGCAAAAAGAAATCATGAGTAGCAACCCTCTTCCTCCTTCGAAAAATATCTCTGATGAACTCACCGCCGGCCTCATCACGCAAAACGTAGACACCACCGGCCAGCTGCGCTCCCACGCCCAAAAGCTGGCGCAATACATCGAGGATCTGGTGGAAAAAGCGCCCACCATCAGCCTCTCGCCTCCGAGCACCAACGCGGCCCCCCTGCCCTTCCTCTCCACCCTGCCCGCCACCGACACGCCCCCCACACCTCCCAGCCCCACCGACACCGCCCAGCTCACCTCCTTCCTCAAATCGCACGCCGCCACCATCAACACCATCTTCGGCGACACCCCCCAAACCGCCGACATCCGCCGCAAAATCAGCACACTCCCCACGCCGCCCTCGAGCGGCACCATTGCTGATCTGCCCTCTACCTACACAGTCAACTCTTGGCAAACCAACGCCTCGATCATGCTCGTGGCCATGATCATCGCCGAAGTCTCGATCAAACAGGCCAACATTGCCTCTACCACCACGATGGTCGGCGCCAAATCGGCCACCTCCTACGCCAAAACCTCCGTCGCCTCTGCCGCCGCCACCGAACAAGCGGGTGAATCCCAAGCCGAGGCCACTTACCACAGCGCCGTCGCCGACATCATCGCCGGCAGCCTCGCCATCGCCGGCGGCACCATCGCCCTCGGCGGCGGCCTCAAGGCTACCACGCAAGAAGGGGTAGTCTCCAAACTCACCGACGATCTTAAAGCTGCTAAGGCTGCCGCAGAATCTGTAGGAGTAAAAATCTCTGATGAACCAACCGCCGCCGAAGCTGCTGAAGCAGCCGGTACCAGGACCACAGGAGGTGCCGCAGCAGACCGACCCCCTGCTGAGCTAAACCCTGAACAAAATGCTGCAAAAACGAAGGTCGATAATCTCAGATCTGAGTTAGCTTCTGCCAAAAAGTCCCTTGTAGGTTGGAAAATTACTGAAGGTCTAGCGAACATTACCGCACAGGGTGTCTCTCAAACAGCAAAAACCGAAGCAACCAAAGCCCAAGCGACTAGTCAAACCCAAGCCGCGCAACAGCAATATTCCGGTAGCGTGCAACAGGCTGTCGCTTCCCTTTATCAATACATGATGAATGCAACACAGGAATTGGCTAAAGACAGCCTAGCTAATGCTTCTCAAACTGTCCAAGCCCTTTCAGGCATTCAAACTGCTAATGCGCAGGTAGCGATCCAGGGCTAAGCACTTCTGCTCAGAGGATCTTCAGAAAGCGCTTCGCTATCTGATCCAGAATGAGAAGCTGTGCTAGTTGCTACGGATGCGGGTTCTGAACCGGCAAGAACGGGAGCCGTTGCTGGTGGATGCAAGGAAGCTGCCGCTTTTGCCTCCTCCAGTTGAGCGATTTTGGCTTTGAGCAGTCTATCGATTGCACGCAAATCTTTCTCACTCACGATAGAAACTGCATCGAAGTTGTCTTTCACTGTACACGGCCCAAAACAACCCCCTCTATGAACGCTTAAAAATAGCCGTTCTTCACTGGGCACTTCTTTCAAATAGGTACCGTAAAGATACATTGATTCGTTGCCACAGGGCGCTGCCTCTCTTGCACAGGGAAACCCGGGAGCTATCGCTCTTCGCGTCATGCCTAACCCATCGCTATCTGGTGTGTACGCGAAAGAGGCGGGCAGTCCGAGCTTTCTTTCCAATTCCTCGTTGGCCAGGAAGGAGAGACTCGCTCCTGCCATAATCCTAGGTGTCTGGATTTCTGTTTCAATTTTGAGGTCTGTGGAGAGTCCACCTATTCTTATTGCTTCAGCGAGCAGCGCTCTTTCTGAAGGAGAGATGCGCAACAAGTCGAACACATAAGCGCACACCAGCATGGCAGCGCGGAGTAGAGTGGGGGAATGAGGAATGTGGCGGGTGAGTTTGAAGCCATCTATGTTGATGTCGAAGTCGAGTCTGTATTCGGAGGGGCGCATCTCGATCACTGTGCGGCCATCTGCTCCAACGGTGGCGTGACCTTCGAACTTCGTGGGTTCATACCTCATAACCTGGAAATTGCTGGAGGCGACGAAGGCTTTGACAGTCTCGAAGGTGACAGGGCCGCGCCACTCCGGGGCCTTTCCAGCGCCTGTAGCGGGAGTGAGTAGAGGGGTCTTTAATCCTGCTGTGACTGCTGCCATGGTCTCTCCAAGTTTGATCTTCAAGAAATTTTAACAGGGCCAGAGGGATTATTGCATTAAGACCGATTCAGGAAAATGATTGGCATATCATAAGTATCTTATTATCAACGTGATTGATATGCCGATTAATTTCTTTCGACTGGCTGATGATTTTACGCGCTTTGCAGAAACTGCGGTAAGACCTTTTATTGAGAAGAGCTGTTTGGACCCGAAGATACAACTGACGTTTTACTATTGACTGTGGATTTTTTCATTTCTTAATATTTTGAGGCAGTTTTCTTCTAGGGGGAAATTTTTTATGGCGAGTCGTTCAGACGCAACGACAAGCAATCCCGAGAAGCGCTCAAATATACTAAAGCCTCAATTTTAGTTGCGATGTTTGCGTTTTATGGCCACAGCAAGGCTGGGGCCACTTCATTCAACACCGATTCTACTCTCAAAAAAGCGGCCGCACCACAATAGACTCTCCTCAAAAAAACAGCGACTTTGTGTTACACTGCAGGCCCTTATGCATGCATTGACTATTCTACTTCTTCTTGTTCTTACAGCTTGCGGCCGTAGCGCTTATGTGGAGACGGATGCTTATGTCGACAGTGCAGCTGTTCCTTGCGGGTTTGCGAAAGGGGCGTGCTTTGCTGTCAAACCGCGCAAAAGCGATGGCTCACTCGCACAAAAGGAGATGGGCTCCAAGATTGAACGCGCACTGCTGCTGTATGGCTACCGCACATCGCCCGACTCCGAACGCATTCTCTACTACGATGTTGCAGTGGAGGAAAAACAAACCACGGTTTCTGTCCCTCATTATGTTCCCGGCGAAGGCGAAACGCGGCTCGGTTCTGTCACGAGCAGCCAGGGAAGCCTCTGCTACCGCGAGCGCACAGAGAGCGATGGCAAGATTGTCTACTGCCCCGAACAGAAAACCGTGTATGAGATCTCCATGAGCTGGCAGGTCGAATGCGCCGGCGCACCAATCTGGGAAAGCCACGCTACTGTTTGCCGCAGCTATAGCGATGTCAGGCCAGCTGCATCACTGCTCATCCCCTCACTCATGTTCTACTTCGGCAAAAGTTCCGGCCGCTGCTCCACGATAGAAATCGATTGCGACAACCCCCTCGTCAAATGCCTGTGATCAAACTGGGAATTCTCGGCTGCGGCAGCTTCGCACAACGACGCATCCTCCCAGCAGCGAAAGCTCTGCCCGATCTTTATGAAGTCACCTGCATTCAAAAGCGCGATCTGGCCGAAGCGCAAAAGGTCGCTGCCAGCTTCGGCATTCCTCACGCCGTCTCTACTCGCGAAGAACTCTTCGCTCATGCCGACGTGATCTTCATCACATCGATCAACGAGCGCCATGAAGAAGATGCTCTTGCTTGTGCAAAGGCGGGCAAACCAACCATCTGCGAAAAGCCCCTCGCTCTCACCTACGCCCAAGCGCAGCGACTTGTGGTCGACTTTGAACGCCGGCAAATCCCCTTCTTCGTTGGCCATTCCTTGCGCTTCAAACCAGCCATCCGCACAGCCAAAGAACTCCTACCCCGCATTGGCGACCTCCAACACATCCATATCCACTATTCGATCCCCGTACCCAAAGACAGCTGGAAATACCGCAAAGAATGCGGCGGCGGTGTCCTGCAAGATCTCGGCGTTCACCTGATCGATTTCATTCACTTCATGGCCGGCAGCCCCATTACCTCCGTCACCGCTAAAGGCACCGTTAATGGTGTCGACACTACAGTTCATGCCGATTGCCTGATCGGTTCTCTTCCTGCTTCTTTTTCCTGCTCCTTCAATGGACCGGAAAGCAGCGGCTTCGAAATCCGCGGCACCAAGGGCACTCTCACTGGCACAGACTGTCTACGCCAAATGGTGGAACAACCAGATACCCTCCTGCTCAACGGTGAACCCATCTCGCTAGCCAAAGTGAATATCTACGAGGAAGAACTCAAACACATCGCTGAAGTGCTGTTAGCGGGCGGCCCTTCCATCATCGACGCCTCCATCGCCGTCCCTATAGCGCGCGTTGTTGAAGCTGCTCGACATTCTTTATAATCCGATGCAGGCGAGAGAAACTTATATTACAATGGAGAAGGCGCTTTTATATGACTCCAGTTCGACCCACTTCCTCTACTGCTGCTTTCTCCCATCCGACTACTCATAGAACCAATCCCTGCTCCTGGCTGACAAGCGCCGCTTGCTCCTTATGGAGTAAAGTGATGGGCACTCCTACCGAAGCGCCCAAGCCAGCAAGACTCTCTGCGGAAAGAGTTGCTCACCATCGACCAGTGCGTCACCGTCGCGGCCCCAGTCTCTGCACAAGGCTAGCGATAGCAGCGCTAGTAACTTCAAGCGGAGCAGCAGCTGTAGAGAAACGCAACGTCGTCATTGTTAGCGGTGACGACTATCCTCCTGGAAGTGCGCTGGCTTGGATGGCCGACCAGTCGGCTGCGCAATGGGACGCTCTCGTTGCAAAAAACCCCAACTTCGGTCACCTCCGGTATAAAGGCGATCCAACCCAAGGGCCCGCAGCAACGATTGAAACTACTTACACAGGCAAGGAAGACCTGGTCGATCCGCGCAAGATGAAAGGCCCTTATCATTATCCCATCGGTAGTGCAATGTGGGGCCGCTACCCGGTCCTCGTCAACCTCTTCAACACCTCTCCTGATGTGGATATTGCTTGCTGGGTCGATGCCGATGTTGTCTTGATGAATCCCGATACACCACTGCCATTGCCCGAGGGAGAAGAGCTTGCTATATTCTCTCAAGACTTAAGCGCTCCCACGACGGTCAATAGCGGATACTTTTGCGCCACTTCAGATAGTAGACTCATTCTTACAAAACACATGCAACACTACCGTGGCTTTCTCGACCACGATCAAGAGGCGTTGAGTGCTCTTTTGAAAGCCAACCCGCATCTTCTGCCCTATATACGCATTGTCGGACACGAACGCAAGGATGGTCAAGGCGCTTTGATGGGTTTTGTTCTACACCATCCCTTGCCCGATATGAACCATGTGCGATGTGACTCTCGACGCGACACCGTATGCCATTGCACAGTGAAACCAGAGAGCAAACCTTCCTGTGTTGCGGATCTCGTTCGCGCAGCAAAACGCAAACCGTTCATTCCAACAAGCCCGGGAAAAATTACCGACCTTTTTTATCAGATCCATCCCGCTGCCAGGCCTGGCGTTACCAACGCTCGCGTAAATGCTTTTACTCAGTATAGCAAGAGCTACGCAACAGAGCTTGCTCCATTCTATAGCAGATCTTCCTCCTGGGGGCTTGTGGATCGCTTGCGAGAACGTCTTGCCTCCACCGCAGAGAACACCTCTTCATGGATCGCCGCTTTTGATAGTCAATCTTTTCCTGTAGGAAATCTCGAAAAGCTCATCCAAAAAACACATGCTGCAGCTGACTTCATTACCTTTTTAGATAGTAAAGTGCTCGATCTCGAAAACACCGATCTTGGCTCCTACGCTGACGACGGCTTCCTCCTAGTGCGAAATAGTGAAGAGGTCCGCCGAATATTAGATAAGGTAGCCCATCGCCGCCTCTCCGTCTGCAACATCTACGATCTTTACGGAACCGATTGCTCAGCTCCGTCTCCCTTTTGCATGGAAAGCCTCACGCTCGCGCAAATCCTCTCTTGGGAGCTGATGGTGGATCCCGGGCTTGGCATTGCTGTAGTCCCCACCAGCTATTTCGACGAAGACGCGCGTCTTGTCTTGGCGAAACAACATCTCTTCTTCCCTACACAAAAACCAGCAAACCAATCTATCATTGCTATTTTTCACGAAAATAGATCGTATCCTAGGTCGCAATGATACGCTCTAAAGTACATTACAAACACCTGCACGTGCTCTTCAGTAAACGCCTCTCGCCATGACCCAATCTGCCCTTTGCGAAACATGGGAGTCCCCCCATCATCAACGCTTCTATCGCTGTCCCTACGGCGTGCGTTGTTGAAGCTGTTCAACATTTTTTATAATCCGATGGATTCAACTAAGTTGTTTATAATGAACATGTAGCGATTCTTGTTTCGAATTTTCATTTTATGGGATCTTAAAAAATCTTTAGTAAGATGGGAGAAACTTATATTACAATGGAGAAGGTACTTTTATATGGCTTCTGTTCGACCTACTTCTTCCGCCACCGCTCCTGCTGCCAGCTTCCCCTATCCAACTACCCGCAGAACCAATCTCTGCTCCTGGCTGACGAGCGCCGTTAGTTCTCTGTGGAATAAGGTGATGGGCACCTCTGCTGAAGCATCTACGCCGAAAAAGCTCCCTGTGGAAAGAGTTGCTCACCATCGACCAATGCGCCGCCACCGCGGCCCTAGTCTCTGCGCAAAGCTAGCATTAGCAGCGCTGACAGCTTCAAGCGGAGCGGCAGCTGTGGATCAGCGCAACGTCGTCATTATTAGCGGTAACGACTACCCTCTTGGAAGTCCACTCGCTCGGATGGCCGACCGGTCGGCTGCGCAATGGGAAGCTCTCGTTGCAAAAAACCCCAACTTCGGTCATCTCCGATATAAGGGCGATCCGACACATGAGGAGTTTGCAAAGATTCAAATTACCTATACAGGCAAAAAGGATCTCGTCGATCTACCCAACATGACAGACGATTATCTTTTTCCTATCCACAGCCCCAAATGGGGTCGCTACTCAGTCATTGCTAGAATATTCGACACCTCCCCAAAAGTAGATGTCGTCTGCTATGCCGATGCCGATGTTGTTCCGATGAACATCGATGCACCACTGCCGCTGCCCGAGGGAGAAGAGTTTGCCATGTTCCCTGAAGACTTAAGCGTTCCCACAACGGTCAATAGCGGATATTTTTGCGTCACTCGAGATAGTACCCCCGTTCTTGCAACGCACAGGCAACTCTACAGCAGTGACTTTATCCACCGTGATCAGGAAGCGATGAGTGCTCTTTTGAAAGCCAACCCGCATCTTCTGCGTTATTTCCGCATTATCGGACACGAGCGGACAACCGATCAAGGCGCTCTCATGGGTTATGTCACCCCACAGAATCACCTTTCCAACATGACACCCCTTCGATGTAACTCTAAACTCGACACAGTATGTCATTGCATAGCAGAAGAGGAATACAAGCCTGACTGCGTTGACAGGCTCATCGCTGCTTCGCAAAGAAGAGAGACTCCTCCGACACAGGGGAAAATTACTCGAGTTGTCTATCAAATTAACTCAAATACTAGATTCGACATTACCGCCGCTCGCGAAAAAGCCTTTGCTCGGTATCGAGAAGCCCATGCAACAGAACTGCTTCCTTTCTACAGTGCATCTTCTTGGGGACTTTTTACTCGCCTACAAGAACTCTTTGATTCCACTGAGGAAGATCCCTCTTCGTGGGTCGCTGCTTTTGATGGCCTATCCTTCCCCCTGGGCGATCTCGAAAAACTCATCGAAAAAACAGATTCCACAGCCAACTTCATTGCCTTCTTGGATAACAGAGCGATCAATACCACAGACGAAACTCTTACCGTCTACGCAGAAGACTCTGTCGTGCTCGCGCGAAATAGCAAAGAGAGCCGAGATCTTTTGAAGCGAATGACCGGTCACCATCTTTCTGTGTGCGAATATCTTTACGGAACTGATTGCAAAGCTCTGTCTCCATTCTGCAGCAAAAGTTTCACACCTGCGCAATTGCTATCTTGGGAAATTGTTACCGATCCTGCACTAGCAGTTGAGCTCCTCCCCACCAGTTATTTCGACAAAGACGCGCATCTCGTTTTGGCGAAAGTGCCTATCTTTTCCCCCACACAAAAACCAAAAAAAGCTATTGTTGCTACCTTTCAAGGAAATAGATCGCACCCTAAATCGTGATGGTACGATCCAAAGTGCGCTGCAAATGCTTGCACGTGCTCTTCGGTAAAAGCCTCTCGCCACGATCCAATCTGCCCTTTGCGAAACATGGGCGTTCCACCGAAAGCCTGGTCTTGAATACGCTCTAATTGCTCCTCCGTCAGACGAAACCCTGCTGCTTCCGCAAACGCACGTAAAGAAGCCAGCTGCAATGCATCCGATCCGCCCCCCTTTGACCCCACCAACTCCTCAAAGCGAAGAACACATCGCGGATTGTCATGATATAACTCTACGCAACTGCGAAAGTTGTCATCCATCAGGGTAAAGAAGGCATTGCCGGGAGTGAGCAACATCATCAACTTCTCTTCAAAAGTGGTCAACTTCAAGAAAGCCTGCAGGTCTGGATGACTCTTTTTGATCCCCGGAAATGCAGCATACCGATCGATATGATAAACCGTTGAAACAAGTACATCGCGCAAATCCCGTACCAGCATCATTTTGGGAATGTCGCGCAGCCTATGCAAAACGTTGTAATGCACCACGGAAAGGGCGATTGGCTGACTGTCCTCTTGCCGCATCAACGCAATCACATGCTTCCATAAATGCGTGCCCGATTTAGGAACCGTTACACAAACAAAATCGGGCTGTGCCAATAAAGGGATCGCGGCCATCCCCACAATGAGGTTTCTAAAAAGCAAACTTACACTCTAACGTTCCCGTTTGATTGCTATAGCGCCCACCAAAATCCCCTTCGTAAAAGAGCGATGCGCTGAACCGATTGCGATCGTAGCACTTTGCTCCCAAAAGAATCGAAAAAAGATTGCGGTTGGGGTTATCTGTGATGAGATGCATCGGTATGCTCGTGTTCACAAAAGTAGCTGTAATATTGTTCCCACAGTATCGCTGCTCGCGCGCATAACCGACAAAAATCTCTGGCGCCACTGTCATCGCAGGAAGGGAGAAACAATCAAAATAGTTAATCCCAAATTGCGCCCGGCACACCACGGAACTACGACCTTCCACCTCAAGGTTTAAGCTATCAGCTCCTCTTTCCGTGAAGCCCGCCTCGTATATATAATTCACATCCAACGAACCGTAGGGGCGCACTTCTTGACATGGGCCGATGGGAAATCCGGCGTCAAAGTGCCCATCCATTCCGTAGGCTGCATGGTTGGAAGTGGCATTTCTCTGGATAGATGAAAAGGAAATATGCCGGGTTGCTTCAATTGAAGAGATGCTGCCAATGAGTGCAAAATTCGCATCGAAGTGAGGAATAAAATAACCACCATAAGCGCCGTAGTAACCGGTGTTTAATCTACCGCTATCGGCGTTGTTCTCCCACTGCAGACTAGAAGAGGAATAGCCACCAAGAAGTCCCACGATATGGTGAGCTGTTGTCTTCACATCAGCTCCTCCCATGAATCCATAGGTTTTTGCAACCACTCCATTAAAAAGCGGTATGCCGCTGTTGTGCATCCTTCCACCAAATCCATCCACCCAAACAGTATCCCGCGTCTCCCGAACACAGCAGGGACGATACAAATCTTGCAGCCGGTGCATCAGAAGCTGCACAGCCTGCGTCGTATTTGCCTGCTGACTCAAGGTAGCTCCATTCAAATTGGCCGGTTGCAGTTGGTTGAGTGCATCGGTAAAGGGCCACGCGCCACTGATATTCCAAAGGATGGTGATGATATTGGCTAGGTCACCCGTTGCTGAAATCTCCTCGAGAGTGCGCGCAACAATGGGTGGGTTATGACCGTAGATGGTTCGTGTGCTCAAGACTAGGCTTAAAATCAGATCGATGCGGTTGGCGTTGGAGTAGTCCACTATCGCAGCATAGTTAGCAAGGTCAATGGTAACGGTACCAAATTCTCCCGTATGCGTTCCTGTGTTGGTGATGATTGTGTAGGTCTGCGTGCTGGCATAAGAACCGGGCGTAACAATGACACTCAGAGTCGCATTACTATTGATCGTTACATTCCCTGTAACGGCAACTTTATCGCTCGTTGTTGTGTTGAGCTCAATCGCCAACGTAGAGCCGGACGTCTGCTCATAGTCTCCGACAATCACCATCGTGTCGATGGAATTGCCCGGTGCCATCGTACCATTAACGGTCACCAGACTTGTCAAAGGACCTACCCCTTTGATTGTTGCACCGGAAGCCACTGTCGTGCCACCCGTGGTGCGAATCGCTCCGTTGACAGCAAGTGTTCCCGTAGAAACAGTCATTGTATCAAGAGCTCTGGGCGAAACAATCGATCCTGTCAAGTTGAGCGTGCCCGTCCCCGTTTTTACCAGCACGCCTCCGGTATTGTCGCTACCGATCGACATGGACTGACTATTGCCACTTCCTACGGAAACGGTGGTCGTTGCACCGGATTCAATAAAGAGATCGTTGCCCAGAGCGGCTCCTGAATTCGCGCCGGTGCCTCCCGTCGTTGTGTTGGAAGAAAAGCTGGAATCCGTGATGGCAAGAGTTCCCGAACGAATGAATATGCCGCCGCCAAGAGCTGCGCCCCCACCACCCGTCGAAGAAGAACTCGTAGTTCCTCCGCTACCTCCACCAAATGTCGAGGTGCCTCCCGTTGTTCCAGCGCCTCCACCACCACCGTAACCACCAGCGCCTCCCGGACCCGAGCCGCAGCCGCCGCCGCCGCCGGCAAACAAACTCGTACCACCACCTTCAGTGCCTATGCCGCCTCCGCCACCACCACCATAGAATCCACCATCTCCACCGATGTTATTGGCGCCCCCGCCACCGCCACCCCATCCCCCATCTCCGGCATTTTGATCTGTAGCAGCTTCCGCCACATCAGCGCCCGCACCACCACCACCGCCGTAAGTGCCACCAGCACCTCCCGGAGAGCTACCCGCATCATATCCACCCCCGGCGCCGCCGCCTCCTCCGCCTGTTCCTCCACTTCCTCCAGCGCCCCCCTCCGCTGCTCCACCATTAGACCCCGCCGTTGCTCCGCCACCGCCTCCAGCTCCGCCAAAAGCCTGAAAGCCACCACCTCCGCCGCCGCCGCCTACCGTACCACCTGCAGTTCCATCATCACCGGCTGCCGGACCGTTGGTGCCATTGTTAACGGTTCCACCACCGCCCGTACCTCCACCACTCGCACCGGCATCTCCACCGCGCCCTACCAGGCCGCCACCGCCGCAGCCACCTGTATCAGCACTCCCGTTGTTTCCTCCACGCCCTCCAAAACCCCCGCCACCAGGTGAGCCGCCTCGTGCTGTAGCCGCTAGCTGCGCATGGCCGCCCGCTCCGTAAAAACCACCACCACCACCGCCTTGGTAGGATTGGTTTACGGTGCTCTGCGAATCCGCTCTTCCCCCTGCGCCATGTAATCCACCACCACCGCCACCACCACCAACGGCGGCTACAGCAACGCCCGCTCCTCCCGCTCCGCCCACAGAAGCACACGAAGAGAAACTACAATTCGTTGCTGTCACAGTTCCGCTATGCACCAGAAGGCCCGCTCCCAAACCAGCGCCACCACCACCACCAGCAGCGCAATCACTGGCTCCACCGCCGGCGCCTCCAGTTGCGGTCGCGTTCTGCACCGTAATGTTCTCAAAAGAGACCGTTCCAGCCGTCACGAAAAAACCACGGTAGGCACTGGCGCCACTAATCACCTGCCCACCACTAGGACCTACAATGGATAGCGTCTTCGCCGTGATATCGGGAGGGTTAATCAAAGGTAAGTAGGACGCAAGCGTGATGGTGCCCAGACCCGAATTGATCGAAATCGTATTGGTCGTATCGCCATTCGTGTTCGCTGTGGTAATCGCCGTGCGCAAAGAGCCCGCCCCACTATCGGCATTTGTGGAGACCGTAATCGTTGCGGGAAAAAGCGGGAGGGAACTACAGGCAATCCACAGACACACTCTTTTCATATAGGGAAAGATAGAGCACTCTCCATCTTCCACGCAACCCGAACTCTTTGATGCGCTGAAAAGATGCTGCTGCTAGGAGGCAAGGTTCCAGCCGCCTTACAGCGCGCATCGTTGAAGCTGCTCAACACTCCTCGGAGCTCATGATGGACCCCAGCCTTAGCGTTTCTGTGGTTCCCGATAGTTATTTTGATGGGGATAAGCTTGTTTTTGGCAAAAGTACATCCCCCCCACACACAAAAACCCAAAAAACAAACCATTGTTGCTACCATTCACGGAAACAAGTCGTGAGATGGTTCCCCTTTTGAATTAACGGTATTTTGCGTCCAGCGCCTTTACCGGATCCATTGTTGTAAATCTCTCTAGGCGATCAACGACTCGGTCAATGTTGTACAGAGCCGTTTCAATAGGAGAAAGATGCGATAGAATATTCTTGAGCGTCTCTTTATCCAAAACCTTGTCACCAGGCTCTGCTGGCACATAGGCAAGATGCCAGAGTGTAACACTTCCGCTCGGAGCGGGAACGATTTTTCCCTGCATAACAATTTTACAGCCAACGGGCGGAACAGGGGCAATGAAACGCTGCACGTTCGCCAGTCGCATGTCTGAACGCCACTCAACCTCTTTGCTTGCCAAACCATCCATCTGCGCTAGCAACACTTTATCGCGCTCCGAATCCAAACCCAACTTCTCCGCAAGGACACCTGCAACGCTCCTGGAAAGCACCTTATCCCCAGGCAAAGCATCCACATAAAAAATCCCAAAACTGCCACCAGGAGAAATTTTATAGACAATTTTTTGGCAAAACGGAGGCTGTATAGCCAATAGACGATGAAGCCCCTCCCTAGTTAAAGGGGGAACCGTACTTGGTTTCGCGGCACCCCTCTCACCACTCACTGCCCGACTATTCAAAGCGCTCAGATGGACCGAAGCCCTTTTTTCTTGATCCGGAGCCCACGTTCCCGGCTGCTGACTCAAAATACCATGAGCAATGGCGTCTATCGCGGCTTCATCGCAAGGACCCTCTCCCTTTTTTGCTTTCTGATGCTCCCATTTTTGGGTTTTTTCATTGAAGACAAGCTTTTTCCCATCGGGAACTTCTAAAAGCGGAAGAATTCTCTCCGGAAGAAACGGGGATCCACTACTCGCAGCTGCAGCCATACATCACTCCTTTTTTCATTTTCTAAACCTGTACCGACTACAGATGCAAGTGACGTTTTTAGTGGGGGGAAAACGGCAAAGTCGTTAATGTCCTGATAGGGAGTGATGGTAATGCACATAATGCATTAACCATCAATGTGTTATGTCTGGATCGGAGAATATAGAATCAGAGCGGATTCGATCAGAGCTGGAAGATGCAGCATTAGTGTCCGCTTCACAAGCAGCAGCTTTAGATGCGCAGGCGCATAGTCAGGCGCTGCGGCGATTTGTTAAAGACATGATCGAAAAGGCGGAGGAAAATCCAATGCCGCCTACGACCAACGCTCCTCTCTCTTATTTAGCGCGGCTGCCCGAACAAGAGCCCCTCTCCTCACCTGCCGTGATCAGTACTGTAAATAGTGACGTGAAGAGTTGGCTGCTGAATAATCCTACGATAAAGAATCGCTTTCCCGCGGTCGAAGCAGCCTCCGCCAGCTATCCCCACGGCTTTGCCACCAATGGTGGTGTGATGTTGGTCACTCTTTTAATGTCGGAGATTTCCGAAAAAGAGGCGCGCTCTTCCACCTCTTTAACTGTGCAATCTGTAACAGAATCCGCCGTTGTAAAGGAGACGGCCATGGCCTCTGTCAACGCCGATGTTACTACAGGCATTGCCAATGCAAATGCTCTGCAAAAGCAGGGCCAAGCCGCTATGGTGAACGCCGGCGTCTCCTTTGCCATGGCCGCTATTTCCGCGCTCATGCTGGGCGCCAGCAGCGCTCTTTCTGTCTACGGAACGATTGCCAAGGCCTTGAACACCGCAGCAACGGAAGAGGCGACTATAGGCGTCTCTGCTGCAAGAGAGGCGGGAGATGAGCCGGCCCCTTTGCGTCCCAATGTGGCAGGAGAGTCCGAGAGCGCCCTATCCGGCGAAGGAGGAGAGGCGGAGCAGGGGCTCGACAGTCAAATTGACGTGACTCCTGAGAGCGCGTCACGTGCAGGGCTGCGAGGGGCACGGGAAGCAGCGGAAGAAGCCGTTCCTCCTCCAGCTGAACCGCCAGCCGCCGGTGCACCACCGGAACCGGCAGCTGCTCCAGCAGGCCCCAGAGCAGATGACCTGCCCGCAGCGGGCAAGGCCGAGAAATGGCTGAAGGCCGGGAAACTGCTCTCTAAAGTGGGAACGGTCGTCTCCGGCATCGGAAGCGGGGCGGGCTCTCTTGCCGCCGCCGCACTCACCAAGGAAGAGTCTGCATTCCAAACGCAGAGCGCAGTAGCGCAGTATGGCTCCAGCTACCTGAACGCCCAGTCGCAGCTGTTCAGCTACTTTATGAACGCCACTACGCAAGTAGCGCAATCCTCTCTGACCAACGCTAGCGCCAGCGCCTCCGCTGTGGGCACCGTCAACGCTTCGATGGTGGTACGCGGTTAATCTTTAGTTCTCTGACGGAACGTGTTTATCACTACCAAAAATAAAGCTCCAGAGATATGTTGGGATGATGCCCGCGCTTGACGCCCAACTGGAAGAACACATCACCCGGCTCAGCAGCGAACTGCCCCTGCCCCCACAGATGCGCAGCAAAGACCGCGGGGCATATACTCTGCGTTTTAGCGGCACCCTTCAAGTAGAACTCACCATAGAAGATAACATGGTGCGTTACCGAGGCCTTTTAGGCTCCCTTCCCGCCTCTCAACTCGAAAGCTTTTTAGTGTATGTGTCCTTTGCCAATTTGTTCGGCGAGGGAACAGGCAATAGTGTGATCTCTTTAGACAACGCAGGGAAATTGCTCTACTTAAGCCGCTACCTCTCCTCTCCCCTTTCCTATACGCGCTTCCAGGATGAGCTGGAATCATTTGTAAACTTCCTGGAGATCTGGCAGAAGAAGTGTACTGACGCCTCCAGTGTGGAGGTTCAGTATACAAACGGGATCCTTCAACCCCCTGGCGCATCACCATGACGGCAAAGCTGGTTGCTCAAGAAGGCCTTTTAAAAGGCCAAGCGATGGCTCTCGATCCAGGCCCTGATCAGTCAGTGCGTGAATGGCATGTCGGACGCGATCCCGATATGGCCGGTGTCGTTTTACAAGACCCCGCTGTCTCCCGCCAGCACGTCCTGATCCGCAAAGCAGTAGATGGCTACACCATCGAAAATCTCTCTGCGACCAACCCCGTATTAGTGAATGGCAAAGCCATCACAGGAACCACCGCCCTTCCCGAAAAAGCCCTGGTCAAAATCGGCTCCTCCACCTTCCTCTTTACAGAAGAGGAGTTGCCCGCGCTGACGATCAGCGAAGAAAGCCCTGTGCATGATGGCGGTCCTTATAACACTATTTTTGAAGCCGCCTCGGAGATCCAAAACCCCACTGTCGACCTCTCTCTTCGTCAGCGCTGGTTGATCAAAGTCATCGGTGGCCCGCAATCCGGCGCGGAGTTTTCCATGGAGCGCGGCAAGAGCTATGTCATCGGCAGCGACCCCACTCTCTGCGACGTCATCTTCTATGACTTGAGCGTCTCGCGCAAACATGCCAAGATCACCGTGCAAGACAGCGACGTCTGCCTCATTGAGGACTTAAGCAGTCGCAATGGTGTCTACGTGGACGGCGTCAAAATTGACAAGCCGACCGAGCTGACCGGCAACGAAGTCGTTGCTCTGGGCACCACCTCTTTCGTCGTCATTGACCGCGAAAAAAGCTCTGAAACCATTCTCGCCCTCTCTCCCGAAGACAAGAAGGAGCAGGCCGCTGCTGCGCCGCCAGAAGAACCTCAGTGGAAAAAAGCTCTTGGTTCCCGCGAAATTCAAATCACCCTCTTCGTCATGGCTTTGGTGGCCCTCTTTGCCGTCTTTGGCATCAGCAGCCTCTTTCAATCTGAACCTGCCACAGAGGTGACGCCGCGCGATTACAACAGCGAAATCGCTGAAGTAATGAAAGGGTATCCCGACATCTCTTGGTCCTATAATAGCGCCACTTCCAAACTCTTCCTCGCCGGCCACGTACTCACAGCGGTAGACAAAACAAAGCTGGAGTTTGCCCTCAAGAATCTGCACTTCATCTCCGATGCAGATGACGCCAACGTGATCGTCGATCAAAATATTTGGAGCCAGATCAACACACTCATCGCACAGAACCCAGAATGGGTGGGCATCTCCATGTATGCCGATCAACCTGGCCACTTCATTCTCACAGGCTACCTCAATACAAGAGAGCAGGCCGCAGGCTTGAGTGATTGGATCAACCAAAACTTCTCCTACCTCGACCGATTGGAAAACCGCGTCGTGGTAGAGCAAGACTTGCAGGTGCAAATCGTCAACCTTCTGCTATCGAAGGGCTTTAACGGCGTCACGATTGAATTGGGCAATGGCGAATTGACCATCACCGGTTTTATTTCGCAGGACCGCGCACATGCTTTCCAGGAAACCTTGGAGCAGCTGCAATCAATTCCCGGCCTACGCGTGGTGAAAAACTTTGTGGCCGTACTAACGCCAGCAGAAGCCGTGGTCGACATCAGCGATCGCTATCATGTAACGGGCTTTTCAACAAAGGATGATGCCAACATTAATGTTATTATTAATGGGCAAATCCTCAGTCGTGGAGACACGATAGATGGGATGGTTATTACCTCCATTCAGCCGCGTACCGTCTTCCTGGAAAAAAATGGACTTAAATTCAAAATCGAATACAATCCGTGAGACGAAGGGCAATGTTATGTACGGACTAGAAAAAGATCAAAAGACTGGTGTGTTCGACCTCGAGCGCGACTTATCCGGTGCCGACAAAGTCAAGAAAGCAGCGGAGATCAAGAAGATGATTGCTGCTCGTCAAGATGAATTGAAAAAATCTCTCCGCGAAGGGGAAGACAAAGAGACTTTTGCCGTAGCAGAGGCTCTGCTCAACGGATACAATTCGTTGAGCCAAGTTGTGGAAAGGATTACACGGTAGGTAAACATGGGCGCGCCTGGAGCACCTTCACAGAACGTCAATTGGAATGCTCTCATTGGCCTCTACTCGACCATGTCGAGTTCTGTCGCCACTCAATCCGCATCACTTGGAAGCTCCTCGAACATCTCTACCGGTGTTTCCATGTCTGCTCTATTCAGCTTGCAGCTCGCCATGAACAACCTCTCCATGTTCGGTCAAACACTGACCAACGTGATTCAGGGTGTGCAGGAAGTTGCCATGGGAATCGCCCGTAACGCTAAAGGTTCATAAAAGGAGTCTTCGATGTCAGCCATACCTATGCATAAAGAAGATTTCGGCCTCCTCATCGAAGGTGGGTTCGTTGCCGTAAAGCAGGGCAATCGCAATGCAGCACGTCGTCTTTTTGAAGCAGCCCACCGCCTTCGCCCCGAACATAGCGCTCCAAAATTGGGGTTTGGCTATATCGCTTTGAATGAACTCAACTTGCCCTTGGCTCGCCAAACCTTTGAAGCGATCTTAAATGAAGAGCCCAATAACGCCATGGCCAAAGTTCTTCTCGGTTTCTCCTTCATGATGGACCGTTTTATGGTCGTCGCCGGCAAGCGCAAAGGCGCCCCCCTTCCTCCACAAGAAACCACCAATGCCTCGGTAGCAAAGGGCCACACTCTTATTGAGCAGGCACTCCAGCAAAGCCAAGACCCCGCAGTACACCGTCTAGGCAAGGCAGCAATGGAACTGGCACAAAAAGTCGGTTCCTACCTCGAAACCCCAATGAAGCACTAGTGACTAACGACCCGAACCTCATTAATATCCCCTCTAATGCGGGCGCTGCCGGACCTCCTAGCGTAACGACAGGACCGGGCACCGGAGGGTTGCCCGTCCCTTCAGGCGAACCACCTCCTTTTAGTCTCGCCGGTGGCACCAAGGCCGAAGCGGCCGCTCCCCAACAGCCCTCTCCCATGCAAGTAGGCACTCCTGCAGGCGGCTTTGAGCCGGGCAACGTCAATGTCCAAGCCGTTCAACAACAGCTGCAGACGGTGCAGGGCCAAGTGGGCACCAGCATCATCCAATTACAAGACCCCACTCTGCAGCAGGGAGGCGGCCTTAAGCCCTCTACTGTCAATCTCTTAACGCAGCATTTGAGCAACGTTTCCGACAACCTTTCCAGCGTCATGACGAAGCTGGGAATGCCCCCTCCTGCGCAGCCTCCCGTTCCCACCAGCAACGCCTCTGCGGTCTCTGGATTCCTCGACTATTTGACCGGCAGCCAGCAGCAGATCAGCGATCTTTCTACTCAGCTCACCAGCAAGGGGGGCAAGCTCGCGCCTGCCGATCTTCTTGCCGTGCAGCTCAAAATGTCGGGTGTCCAGCAGCAGATGGAGTTTTTCTCCGTGCTTCTTGGTAAGGCCGTTGATAATATCAAGACGGTAATGAACATCCAGAACTAGGGGTTACCAATGAGCTTTGAGGACAAGTTCGGCAAACTGATGTCCGGCTTGGAGCAAGTCCAGGTCACAGCCGTTTCCGGTCGTATCACCCAAGTTGTTGGCATGCTGATCAAAGCCGTCGTTCCCGGCGTCAAGATCGGCGAGCTCTGCCTCATTAAGCGCGAAGGTCCCCCGCTACATTCGGTGGTAATCGGTTTTACCCAAGAAGAGGTGATCCTCTCGCCTCTGGGCGAAATGTCGGGCATTGGCCCCTCCTCCGAAGTCATTGCCACCAAGACTCCCTACAAAGTCAAAGTGGGCATGGGCCTACTCGGCCGCGTTGTGGATGGACTGGGTGAACCCATTGATGACAAAGGCCCTTTGGTCGATGTCAACGACAATTACCCCGTAATGCAAACGCCGCCTGATCCGCTCAAGCGCAGAATGATCGACAAGCCTCTCTCTGTCGGGGTGCGCGCCATTGATGGTGTTCTCACCGTTGGCGAAGGTCAGCGCATGGGCATCTTCGCTGCGGCCGGCGGCGGTAAGTCCACCCTTCTGGGCATGATCGCCAAGAACGCCGTTGCCGACATCAACGTCATCGCCCTCATCGGTGAGCGTGGTCGCGAGGTTCGCGAATTCATCGAACACGATCTGGGACCAGAGGGAATGAAGCGCTCTGTCGTCATCGTCTCCACCTCCGATCAGCCCTCTCAGCTACGCCTCAACGCGGCCTACACGGGAACCGCTATTGCAGAGTACTTCCGCGACCAGGGCAAATCGGTCATCTTGATGATGGACTCCATCACCCGCTTTGCGCGCGCACTGCGTGAAGTGGGCCTCGCCGCCGGTGAGCCACCTGCACGTGCCGGCTACACCCCATCCGTCTTCTCCACGCTACCCCGCCTACTCGAGCGCTCCGGAAATTCCGATAAGGGTTCAATCACCGCCTTCTACACCATCCTTGTTGCCGGCGATGATATGACAGAGCCTGTTGCGGACGAAACCAAGTCGATCTTGGACGGCCACATCATCCTCTCTTCTGCATTGGCGCAGACCTACCACTACCCTGCCATCGATGTTCTCTCCTCGGCCAGCCGCCTTCTTAACTCCCTTGTAGACAAAGACCAACTCACTGCGATCGGCAAGCTACGCGAGGTGCTTGCCAACTACAAAAAGAACGAACTGCTCATCCGCATCGGGGAATACAAAAAGGGCACCGACCGCGCGGCCGACTTTGCCATCGACAACATTGAGAAGGTCAACCGCTTCCTGCGCCAAGGGGTGAGCGAAAAAGCCCCCTTTAAAGATACGGTCACCCAAATCAAGACTCTGTTGAAATGAGCGCCTATCCCCTCAAACAGGTGCTGGAGGTCAAACTCAAGCGTCAAGAAGAGGCCGAGCGCATCGCCCAAGAAAAGAGAGTCGCGCTCGAGGCAGAACAGAAAAAACTGCGCGACGCCGAAGCCAAGCGCAACGAGGCGATGAACCTCTACAAAGACAAGCTGACGCAGCTGCGCAAAGCCCTCGACGAGGGGGGCGTCAACTCCTCCGAAATCCTCCAGATGAAGGAGTTTCTCAAGATCTGTAAAGAACGGGTCGCTAAAGAAGAGGCCTTAGTCAAAGAGCAAAAGGCCAAAGTCGACCAAGCCCAAGAGGCCCTCAACGCCGCCCTTGTCGTCGTTAAACAGCGCCGCCTTGAAGTGGATAAGATCAACATCCACAAAGAGGAATGGACCAAAGAGACTGTGAAGGAAGAGCGCCGCCAGGAAGAAAAGACCGAAGAGGATATCGGCACTACGATGTATTACGGCAAAGAGAAAGACAAAAATCGCTAAAGAAGCGATAAAATCTGTTAGATGAACGGCAACCGCGTCGGTCCACCTCCAGGGGCACCCAATCCCGATGAAAGCTTTCTGCTCTCTTCCGAAGCAGAGCAGCTCGCTTCCACAACCCCCTCACAGCCCTTTTCTGTCGATAATCAGCGAAAGAAGGATGAGGACGACGAAGATAAAGAAGCTGCAAAGAAAGCCGATATCAAAGCCAAACAGCAACAAGCTGCAGCCACACAAGCCTCTACTCTTGCTGCGCAGCAAAAGACAGTCGTGCCTACGCCCAAGCAAGGAGCTGCACCGCCGCCTACGAAGGGAGCTCCTCCACCCGCTGTTCCCGGAAGGCCCGTGCCGCTCAAACCGACCACCCCAACGACTCCTGTCACCTCTCCTTTTGCGCTGGTTGGCAAGCATGGCAAACCGGCTTCAGAAACGCCCAAGATGCCCGGCAAGCCGCTGTTAGAGACACCGGTGGCGGGCAAAACGCCGCTGAAGCCCCAACAGCCTTCTATATTGCAGCCGCATGTAGCCAAGCCCAAAGAGGCGCTATTGGCTCCCCTGACGACAAAAGCGCCACCGCCACCGCCCAAATCAGCGAAAGAGCTGGAAAAGCCCAAAGAAGAGATGGGCAAGCCCCAAGCGCAGACGGCCAGCACTTCGCAGACAACACAGCCTTCAAAGGCAGCTGCTCCCAAAGCGGATGTCAAACCGGAAGAGAGCGAAGCGAAAGAGGGCAAAGAGTTCAAAGATGCCATGGCCAAAGTATCGGGACGAGAAGAGGGCGAAGGGGGTCAGCAATCCACTGGCCAAGGGCCCACCGGTCAAGGCATGACGCTAGCCTCCGGCGCTCCCTCCTCGATCACGACTCCTGCAGGACAAGCCGCTACAGGCGCTGCCGCCTCGGCACCTGTACAAAGCATCGCTAGTCACAATGATTTCATCAATCTCGTCGCCTCCATTGCCACCAACCCGAACCAGACTGCAGTGACACTCAAAGATGGCACGTTGATCAATGTGGAGAAGACGGGCGTGGGCTTGAACATTGCTGTGTCGACGGGTGATTCGCGTATCCAGGGCGTCATCATGGATAATAAAGGCAACATCACAAAATCGCTGGCTGCTAAAAACATCAACGTAGCTTCATTAGAAGTGAGCCTTACTGCCGGTAAAGGCGGCCCCGTGGAGGAGGCAGACGAATTATGACCCTATCCCTTGATTGGATTGAAGAGATCAAGCAGGAACTTTTTGATCTTGGACAACCTCCCATCGTTCCACAAATCCCTGGGCTTTCTCTCGAGAGTGTTGCAAGCAAGCTCTCTGCACAACTCGGGCTTGCCCTGACTCTCTCCTTGGGCGATGCCAAGCCGGTGGAAAACAGCTCTCTCTATGCGCAGATGCGCGTGGTCGCTATCTCTTTAAATGCACCTGCCGCTCCTCTTTTTGTCGCGATCGAGCAAAGTAACTTTGAGCAGATCGTCTCTTGGCTTCTCTCCGGAGATGTAGCGGCCGCGGCGCAGGTGAAGGGGTCGCTGCAGGAAAACTTTGTGCAGATTCTCACCACTGCCACGCTGCAGTCCATTGCCCTTCCCTCTCTGAGCATTCTCAGTTTAGAAGCAAAACTGCCTTCTGAACCCATGGTAACGCAGGCTTTGCAAATCAGCTGCGGCGGCAAAACAGCGCAGATCACTCTTTTACTAACGCGTAGCTTTCGCACGCACATGGAGCAGCAGATCAGCGCGGAGGGTCAGCGCGCTTTACAGCTCTCTCTTCCCTCGAGCAAGATTGCCCTGGCCATGCGCATGGCACTCGAGCTGGTTCCTCTCACCGCCGATGACCTCGTTCATTTTACCCCCGGAGCTTTCCTGCGCCTAGAAAGAGCAGGACCCGCCGAGGAACAAACCGTCCAACTGATGCTGGGGCGCCGCGCCTTCTTTGCTGCAAAGGCAAAAGGCGATAAGCTCCGCATTACCGCCGTGGCAGACCCGGTGGAGGAGAACCGCATGACTACCCCCGACCCAAACCAGCCGCCTGCTGACAACGAAAAACTCTTTCGAGGTGAAGATGAGGAGTTCTTTGTGGAGGATGCCGAACTAGCCAAGGTTCTCGAGCAAGAGGGCCACGCCCCTGCCACTGCAACTCCTGCTAAAGCTGCCCCTGCTGCTGCACCGAAACCACTTGCCGCTGCTGCCCCCAAACCCATTGTGCAGCCGACCGATGTGCCGATTGTAGCCGAAGTGGTCATTGGCTACTTGCGCGTTACCGTTGGCGATCTTCTGCAAATGGGCACAGGAGCCACCTACAACTTAAGTCAGGCTATCAGCAATAACGTCGACATTGTTGTCGGAGGCAAGCGCATTGCGAAAGGAGAGTTGGTGAAGAGCGGCGATCTTCTCGGCGTTCGCATCACTTCCCTATGAGCACCGTAGATTTCTTCAAACAGCCCACACTGGTTGAAGGAAGCCAGCCTCACACAGCAGATGTGCCCCTTCCACGGCAGATCGGCCCCTACACCATCGAGTCCTTGCTCGACACGGGAGGCATGAGCCTTCTCTATCTCGCCATCCACCCTGAGACGCACGAACCGGTCATCATCAAAGTTCTCTCGCCCAAGTTCGTCTCTCATCCTGAAGTAGTTTCCCGCTTCCTCCAAGAGTCGCAAATCATTGCGATGACCGACCACCCCAACATCGTCAAACTCTACAACCAAGGGGAATGGGAGGGAGGCCTCTACATCGCCATGGAGTTCATCCAGGGCATCTCGCTGCGCCAGATGATCATTCAAAACGCACTGACTCTCAAGCGCGCACTTGAAATCGTTTTGCAAATCGCCTACGCCCTCTTTCACCTCCATGCCCACGGCGTCATCCACCGCGACCTCAAGCCGGAAAACATTATTTTGACCGAATCGGGCGGAGTTAAGGTCATCGATTTCGGCATCGCGCAACTTCACGAAGAAAAAGAGATTGCTCCGGCAGCAAAAGTGATGGGCACGCCCATCTATATGAGTCCTGAGCAGCGCACCTCTGCAGAAAATGTCGGCTACACGGCCGATATCTATTCCCTCGGTGTTATCACTTACGAATTGGCCCTGGGCAAACTCTCTCACGGCAACATCCACCTCTCACTTCTTCCGCTTGGACTGCAAAAAATTCTGCAGCAAGCGCTGCAACCCGATCCAGCCAAACGCTACCAAGACATCGTCGACTTCATCACCGATGTCTCTAACTACCTCGAATCTCCCGAGTTCACCTCCGAATCCGGCACGGGCAACGTCGTCGGCGCTCTCTACGAAGACATCCGCTCTGCGCAAACGCGCTTTCTCTCTCCGCAGCCGCCCGATTGGCCCAAAATTGAGCTCGGCTTCACCCAATCCAGCAACCTCGCCATTACCTCGGCCTACACAGCCTTCTTCACCCTTCCCGACAGCTCCTATGCCATCGTCCTCGCGCAACCCGTCGCCACAGGCGCCGGCGGCCTACTCTGCTCGTGCATTCTCAAAGGCCTCTTCCTCAATCTCCAAAACACCCTCCACAATCCCCCCGCCCTCGCCACGCAGCTGAACACTCTCTTCTACACTCACTTTGAAGATCAGATCTTGCTGCTCAGTCTCCTGATACTCGACCCCGCTCGCCAAATGCTGCGCTACCTCTCCTGCGGCTTCGGTCCCCTCTGGATCACTCAAAACGGCCGCGTCAAACAGCTCAGCGCCGACAACATCGCCCTCGGTATCACCGGCGACACAGAGTTCGTCGAAGTCAGCAGCCCCTGGAGCACAGGCGACCGCCTTCTTCTGCACTCTTACAAAGTTTTAGAAAACCACGAAGGCGCTGCCAGCTCTCCCCGCGAAGAAGAGCTCAAAGCCGCTCTCCTCGAAACTCTCTTCCTCGCCCCTCAAAAGCAGGTCGAAGCGATCCTGCGCAAAATTCAACCCGCTCCCAGCACCAACGAAGGCTTCGAAAGCGCCTCCACCTGCTTGATTAGCGTCGGCCGCAAAGCGTAAAAAAACACCTACACTTTTTTCACTCACTGACATTCTTTATCGCTTTAGGTGGCTCTATTCTGCGCTCGACATTTATTGGCGATCTATGCCACAAAAGGAGGTTCCAGCTTTGCCTCAAGGAAATCATTGACTGTGAGACAGTTACTAGCTAAACGTTCGCTAACAGCGGCACTTCTGGTCCTTTCCCTCTCTGTGGCAAGCTCTATGCCCGCTCAGCTCACGCCCCCCTCGGGACAGCTGAAAAGGCTTCAGACTCATACAGATGCGTTGCAAAACCCCTCCACTCCCAGTGGCTACCGAATCAATTTTAACAACGTCTCGGTCTCGGAGTTCTTGCGCTTTGTATCGAGGATTTCCGGGCAGAACTTCGTTTTCCAAGAATCCGATGTCCAATTCACCGTAACGGTGGTCTCCGAAGATCCCGTTCCCGCCGATCAGGTCCTTTCCGTCATGATGCAGGTGCTGCGCGTGCATGGCTTGTCGATTGCGCAGCAAGGCGACAGCGTGGTGATCTACAAAGACGCCAGCATTGCCAAGATCGGCGGCGTGAATGCCGCTGATGCCGCCCTCGTTACGGCTGTGATTCATGTTGATTTCATGACTCCTGAAAAAGCAGCCAGTGTCATCACTCCCCTGCTTTCCGGACAGGCGTTGGTGGATTCTTCTCCAGCAACGAACCAGGTGATCATCACCGACATTAAGGGAAACGTCGACAGCGCCAAGCAATTGATTGCTGCACTCGATCAACCCTTTGAATCCCTCGATGTACTGACCTTCATCCCCACCAATGGATCATCCGTCACGCTGGGTCCTATCGCACAAAAAGTTCTCGCTCCTATCGCAGCAGCGCAAGGCGTGCCTCTGACGTTGGTGCAACAGCCTTCAACCAATACGATTTTTCTCGTCGTGAACAAGGGCTTGGCGCAGAAGGCGATGCAGATTTTGCAAGCTCTCGACCAGCCCGGCAGCCACACCGATCTCTTCAGCAACCCCAACATCAACGTCGATGTGCTGCTCTATCAGCCTAAGTTCTTGAAAGGCGCAGCGCTGATTCCCCTCGCTCAGCAGATTCTGCAGCCGATTGCGGAGATGGAGCAGGTTCCCTTCAAAATGACCCTACAGGGGTCTACAGGGACCATTTTCATCACCTCCACGACCGCCTTTAACCAGCGCGCTCAAGCGGTTTTGATTTCGCTCGATCAACACAGCGACGATCTCTCTTTAGATATCCCCCTCGATCAGCAACCGTTCGAAATTGCTACCTACACTCCCACAGAAGCTCGGCCAGAATCTCTTGCCGCTGTTGCCACGCAAATCCTGACTCCCATCGCGCAAAAGGAGGGAGTTGCATTCAACATTGTCGTGCAGGCTTCCACACAAACTCTCTACATCAGCTCGACAAAACCCTTTATCCCCCGCATCTTAGAGCTCCTTAAAAACTTAGACCAGCCCTCCGACGACGCCTCTCTTGACACTCCCATTGGACAGCAGCCGGTGGAAATCGCCTCGTATGTTCCCACCTATGCAAAACCCGAGACGCTGGCTGCGGTAGCAACGCAGATTTTGAATCCCATCGCACAAAAAGATGGAGTTACCTTTCACATCGTTGTCCAAGCAGCGACGAACACTCTGTACAGCAGCGCCCCCCGCTCTTTCAATCTGCGCGTACTCGATTTACTCAAAACACTCGACCAGCCTGGCAAATGGACAACGATCGCGCAAACCCCCACCACGATTGAGGTCGTCAGCTTCACACCGCAGTACAACTCTCCCGAAACACTGCTGCCTGTGGCACAAAAGATTTTGCAACCTCTTGCAGATTCTGAAAAAGTTCCCTTTATCATGGTGGTGCAGCCCACCACAAAGACGCTTTTTATCGCCTCTACCCACGACTTTGATCAGCGCAGTCTTGATCTGCTCAAGCAGCTCGATATGCAGCCCTCTTCTCAAGACAACGGCCCCTCCAAAGCCGTCACTGTGGAAGTAGCCTCCTATCAACCGCAATACCTCCCCGCCGATACCCTTCTTCACCTCGCCCAAAAGATCCTCGGCCCCATTGCGCTCTCAGAAGGGTTGCCCTTCAGCATGACCGTGCAAGAGTCGACCAATGTGATCTTCATCACTTCAACCGGTGATTTCAATGCTCGCGTGGTTAGTGTTCTTGCTGCATTGGACCAACAAGGTGAGGGCTCGAAAGATCTCTCGCCTTCGAATATCGATACAACCGCTTTCTGGGTCTACAAACTGCAGTACCAAACAGGCGACCAGATCCAAATCGCATTGCATACGATGGGCGGCAATATGCAAGCCACCACGGGCGGCAATGCCGATCTGATTGCTGCCATCAACAACAGCGTCTGGCTCATGCCCACCAACTCCTTCCTCTTTACAGGAACCGAGTCGGCCATCGCACGCATGAAACTCCTCATGCCGCAGCTCGACGTTCCCTCGCGCCAAATCTATGTCGAGGTGCTCATCATCCAAACGAGCTTGTCCAACTCGCTCAACTTTGGTGTGCAAATCGGCGGCTTGATCCAAAACACCAAGCCCGGTGGCGGATCCTTTACCCTCAACGGCGGTAATTTCACCGGCATCACCCCTCCGGCGACCGGTTTCCCAGCGACCTTCCAAGACCCTGCCACAGCGGGAACGACCACAGCGCCCACCCTTCCCATGGTCAATGGTTTTAACCTCGGCTCCATCGGTGATTTCATCTGGCACAACGGCCAAATTATCGGCTCTTTGGGCGAGCTTGTGCAGGCGGTACAAAACGAGGCCGATACGAAGTTGATCATGAACCCCAAGATCATTGCGGTGGACAACCACCAAGCTAAGGTCTTTGTGGGCAGCAACATCCCCTACTCCACAGCTAACGTGCAGATCCAGGCAGCGAACAATAGTACGGGATTCAACGTCGACTATCGCGACATTGGTATCGAATTGTCGGTGACACCGACTCTTGGGCCCGGCGATATCATCACCTTGGATATCAACCAAGAAATCGATGCGATCGACCAAAGTCAGTCTCAGTCCATCGACACAGCGAACGGCAACTTCCCCACACCCACCACCACCAAGCTCTCCACCGCGACGCGTTTGCATGTGCCCAATGGTCACTTCGTTGTATTGAGCGGAATGATTCAGAACTCCAAAGACTACAGCAATTCCGCCGTCCCCTGCCTGGGGTGCATCCCCTATTTGGGAGCCGGTTTTAGCAACCAGGCCCAGACCTACACGAAAACCAATACGATTATTTTCATCCACCCCCGCATCATGGATACGCCCAGACAGCAAACTGACGTCTCCAACTACGAGGGCGATGAGTTCTGCCAAAACTCCAAAGTGGACTTCTGCGACATCAATTGGAAGTCCAACGATCCCAAGAAGAAGTTCATTAAACCCTGCGATACGATCTGCGACGATCTGCCTACGGGCACCTGCAAGGGCCCCTCCCAAGTGGCTAAACCGCGCGGCTCCACACCGCCTCCCTGCCCACCCAGAGAACGTCCCAAGCCACCACGCCGCCCCGGAGCCTCTTCTCCTCAGCCGCCCTGTTCGAAGCCCCCCAAACGCCCTCAGTAAATGCGCAAGCTCGCCCTATTGCTTCTCTTAAGCGCCTGCACCTGCCCTCCCATCCCCTTTTACCCTCAGTGCACCTACACGCCCGAAAGCTGCCACGTACACTCCCACTCTCCCACCCTACCCGCCACCTCTTTGGAAGAACGCGTCGGTGATGCTTTCGCGCACGATAGGGACTTCCCCAATGCCGTAGCCGCCTTCCGCAGAGCCCAAATCATTGACCAATGCGACTGCACCTATAAAATCTTGCTGACCTACTATCTCGACCAAAAGTACTGCGAAGCGCTGCGCCTCTTTCGCCAAGCCCGTCCACGTCCCTCGCGCGATCTCAGTGTGATTCTCTTCGATCTGGGCATCAAAACGTGCAACCCCCAACTCAGCAGCAACTCCCTTACCCTACTGCGCCAAAGCGATCCCGCCTTAGCAGACAAGTTAGCCCTCTACGCGGCTGTCTCGAGCGGCCACCTTGCGCAAGCAGCGCATATGCCTGGAGCTCCGCGCTACTTCAAAACCCTTTTGAATGAATATTGCTGCTGCACAAAGTCGGTCAACCAAGCGCGCGTCCTCAATGCCGTCCTGCCCGGTGCCGGCTACATGTACGTGGGCCAAGTCAGCACGGGCATCACGGCCATCCTCATCAACGCGCTCTTCATCGCCGCTACCGTGCAGTTTGCCAAACACCAAAACGTACCCGCCGCCATCATCTTCGGCAGTCTTGAAATGGGCTGGTACATCGGCGGCATCTGGGGCGCCGGCCGCGCCGCTGCGCAATACAACGAAGCGATCTACGAACGCATCGCCCGCAAAGCCCTCGACCAAGAACGGCTCTACCCTATCCTCAACATCGACTATGCGTTTTAGCCTCTTCCTTCTCCCTCTTGCCCTCTTCGCTGACCTCACCTACCCGATCGAGTTCTTCCAAGAGCGTATCTCCCCCATCGACGGCGTCCGTTCCCACTACCGCCCCAGCTCCTCGCAGTACACCAAAGAGGCCATCCGCCGCTACGGCCTGCCCTGGGGCGTCATCATGGGCTGCGACCGCCTCATGCGCGAAAACAGCGACGAATGGCTCTATCCCCCCATCGACGAACCCCCTTTCCGCTTCAAATACGACCCTGTTCGCTAAAACAGGACAAGCTCTTTTATTTAGGGGAATGTGACTCAGCAGCTCTTTGCATGCACACTGCATAAGCTTCTCTCGCTCCACTGAGCTTTGAACAATCCGGACCGTGGAGAGCTTTTACTTTTGCTAAGGCCTTGAATTCTGAAGCGCATGTGTGTTTGCACTCTTCTAGTCGGATAGCCGCAGCGCGTGCCAGCTCTCCTGCGTGTGCACAAGCCACGCTATCTCTTTTTCCATGACAGGGCTTGAACGCTGAAGCGGCGCGAAAAGCAGTTGCACTATCCTCTCTACACGGACTAACAAACATCTCTGGCTCTCTTATGAATGGTTTGGTGCGATAGTTTGATGTTTCCAGAAATGGGTGTACAGTCCATTTTTCGCCAGCAGCTGCTCATGCGTGCCATCTTCGACGATGCGCCCCTTTTCGAAGACGAGGATGCGGTCCATGTGCAAAAGAGTGGAGAGGCGGTGAGCAACGACGATCGTGGTGCGGCCCTGCATGAGGCGGTGGAGGCTCTCTTGGATTTTGCTTTCCGTTGCGGAATCCAGCGCAGAGGTGGCTTCGTCGAGAACGAGAATAGGCGCGGCCTTTAAGAGGGCGCGAGCGATGGCAACGCGCTGGCGCTGACCGCCGGAGAGCTTGACACCGCGCTCGCCCACAGGCGTGTCATAACCACGCGGAAGAGCTTTGATAAATTCGTCGGCGTGCGCCGCTTGTGCAGCATGCACCACTTCGTCTATTGTCGCTTCCGGCTTACCGTAGGCAATGTTTTCGTGCAGAGAGCGATGAAAGAGCGAAGGGTCCTGCGGAATGAACGAGATCGCTTCATGCAGGCTTTTTTGCGTGCACTGAGCAATGTCCTGCCCATCGATGAGAATCTTGCCCGACTGCACATCCCACACGCGCAGCAGCGCATTGACAAACGTGGTCTTTCCGCTTCCTGAGTGGCCTACAAGGCCTACTTTTTGTCCGCCGGGAATCACTACGTTCTTGTTCGCAAAGAGCACCTCTTGCCCGCGGTAGGCAAAGTTCACATGGTCAAAGCGAATCTCCCCTGCAGCCACACGCAAAGACACATCACCCTGATCCACCACTTCCACGGGATCATCGAAGATGGTCATCGCCTGTTTTGCCACGCCCCATGTACGAATGAATTTAGGGATTTCTTGGCTGACATACCAGGTGACGTCAATGATATGCCACGTCGAACCGGAAATAAAAACCACATCGCCCGCATCGATTTCTCCCCGCACCCATTGCGCAATCGCCAACAACAGAACACCTACTGCGGGTCCCACTAGCATACTCAAGGCCATCGCAAGGCGCATCCACTCCAAAGCGGTCTTCGTTCTTACGTCAGCGGCAATTTCCTGTTTCTGAAAATCCCTCAACCGGTGCGCTTCGGCCGATTCTCGCGAAAAAAGCTTCACCGTGGAAATGTTAGCAATCGCATCGACAACAACACCCACCACCTTGCTGCGCAACTCCGCTCGCAGATTGGAAAAGTTCTGACACCAGCGCCGAAAAACAGTGATGATCGTGATGTGCAGAACAAACCAGAGCAATATCACCAACGCAAAGAAGGGGTTCTTGATGGCAAAAACGGTCAACAGCACGCACAGACCCACTACGAGGGGGAAAAAGGCGAAGGCCGCCATTTCATACACCTCTTCTATAGCATCGACCATGTCATTGATCTTGTTCGAAATGCTGCCTGACAAGCGGTCCTGGAAGTATCCGATGGAGTGGCTCATCGCGCGCGCGAACATTGCAGAGCGCACACTGCCCCGCACCTGCGGCATCGCATAGCTATAGATAAAGCCCGCGCCGCGGTAGAAGGCCTCCCCAATGAGCCAAAACACCACAAGCCCCACAACCCAGGGAAGAACGTGCGACCAGCTTCTTCCCGACCCCATCGCATTGATCAGCTCGCCAAACAGATAGAACTGGACAGTGGCGCCAAAGCCCCACATCGAAATGCCGATAGCCGACAACGTCAGCCGACCCGCATAGGGCCGGTATTGCCTTCCTAAAAACTCCCACACTTTCATAGTGCGAGCAATTGTACGCCTCACAGTGAGTTAATTAACAGACGGGACGGGGGTGATGCCGATCATGTTTTCGGCGTGGAAGTAGGCGGCCTGGATGCAGGCGGCAGGAGTCATGGGGTTCATAAGGAAGAGGTTAGCAGCGCCAATCTCGCGGGTGAAGCCGCTGTCGGAGAGGACCTGCCAGACAGGGCGGGTGATGCCGGAGAGAAGAAGGTGGCAGCCTTTGGAGCGGGTGTAGCGCAAAAGGTGCTGGAGGGCACTGGCGGCGGTGGCGTCGAGGTGGAAGGCGTTGGTGAGCTTGAGGATGATGACCTTGACTTCCGGGTCGCGGGCGAGGGCCTTGACGGCGACCTGGAGAAGGTCGGCGGCGGCGAAGAAGAGTTCGCCATCGACCTGGAGAATGCGGATGGGCCGTTTTTCGGCGATCTCCTGGGGCGTGAGCGATTTGAGTTGGCCGGTGTCATCTAAGTGGCATTCGATGAAGCGCGGGCTGGCAGCCTTTTTCAAGTAGAGCAGTATGGAGAGAATGATGCCGATGTAGAACGCCATGTCCACATTGAAAAAGATGCAGGAGATGGCCGTGGCGACCAGGACGAAGGCATCGGCGGCGGTGGCGCGCAGGCAAAAGAGCACCTCGTTCCACTTGATCATGCGCCAGGCCGTGATGATGAGGAGGGCCGCAAGGGCGCCCAGCGGGATGCGCACCACAACGGGAAAGAAGAGCACGACGAGGATGATCACGCACAGAGCGCTTAAGGCAGCGGCTGCGCGGGTTTTGGCACCGCCGGCAAAGTTGAGAGAGCTGCGGGTGAAGCTGCCTGAACCGGGCATGCCGCCAAAGCAGGCACTGACCAAATTGGCCGAGCCCAGCGCGAAGATCTCCTGGTTCGTGGAAAAGTGCTGGCCGCTCGTCGTCGCAAGCTGGCGAGCGATAGCAGTTGCCTCCAAGATTCCGAGCAGCGCAACGGCAAAAGAGATGGGCAGGACGGCGTTGAGCATCGCCAAATTCCACATCGGCATGGCGAACTTGATAGCGAGTTTGGGTGTCTCTCCAAAATCCTTGAGCAAAAGCACTTTGCGCAGCTCATCCGCCGGAGAAAGGTCGAGGGCAATCACCGCCAGGCCGGCGGCGAGTAACATCAGGGCCGCAGCGGGCAGCTTTTTCCACATGCGCTCGAGAGCAAAGAAGAAGAGAAAGGCAAAAAGGGCAATCGTCATCGTGGGCAGATGAACCGATGTGAGGTGCGTAGAAAAGTCGAGGAGCTTGTCGAAAACGGCTTGGGGTTGCTCGGGAGGGGTAACGCCGAAAAAGTAGAAGAGCTGGTTGAAGATAATCGCTGTCGCCGCGCCCACGATATAGCCGACAATGACCGACCGACTGACAAACTGGGTCAAACGCCCCAGCTTAAAAATACCGGCGAAGAACTGGAAAAGCCCCGCCACAAAGGTAATGAGCGCCAGCAGTTGCAGCGCAATCAAATTGCGCACCTCAGGGCTGACACTACGAAAGTTGGTGTAGAGAATGCTGGCAATCCCCGCTTGGATCAAAATCGCAATGGTGTTGCTCGGGCCCACAATGAGCTGCTTGGAAGAGCCGAAGGCGGAGGCAAAAAAGGTGCCAAAAATGCTGGCCAAAATCCCTACGGAGACGGGCAGACCCGCAGCCAACGCATAGGCCATAGAGAGCGGGACCGAGAGAAGGGCGACATTAACCGCCGCAAGTAGATCACTCTTAAAGAGATTGAGATTGTACTGGCCAAAACCCTCCCAAAGGACGGAAAGCCGCACATCCTCACCCGAAGATGGCTTCATAACCTACCTTTGTAGTATGCTTTCTGGCTAAATGTCTACTACCCTTCCTCTTAAATTAGCCTTGGTGGGCCGCCCTAACGTGGGAAAATCCGCTCTTTTCAACCGCCTTGCCGGGCGCCGCATCGCCATTGTCGATGAGGCAGAAGGGACGACACGCGACCGCCTCTACGCCGACGCCCTCTTCGAGGGGAAAAACTATACCCTCATCGACACCGGGGGCATTGATGCGCAATCCAAAGCCCAATTCAACGAAGAGGTCCGCCGCCAAGCACTGATCGCCATTGAAGAGGCCGATGTCATCGTGCTCGTCGTCGACTCCCAAGTGGGCGTGACAACGCTGGATCTGGAGATGGCTAAGATCTTGCACCGCTCTCAAAAGCCTCTCTGCGTCGCTGTCAACAAGGTCGATGACAGCACTCACCTTCCCCAGCTTCACCAATTCTGGAGCTTAGGCATCACCAAGATGGTCCCCGTCTCCGCAGCGCAAGGAAATGGCATGGGCGATCTGCTCGAAGCCGCCTTTGAGGGACTTACTTGGCAAGACTCCAAGCTCTCTTCAAAAGGCATCCGCATTGCGATTGTAGGGCGCCCCAACGTCGGCAAATCAACGCTGATCAACCAACTGATCGGCGACGAGCGCCTCTGCGTCAGCCCCATCGCAGGCACCACACGCGACGCAGTCGACGTGGAGCTGAATCTGGATGGCAAGCCCCTTGTGTTGGTCGATACCGCAGGGATCCGCCGCAAGAAGAAAGAGCGCGAAGTAGTCGACAAATTCGCCGCTATCCGCACAGAGAAATCCATCGACCATGCCGATGTCTGCATCCTTCTCATCGACGCAGAGCGGGGCCTAACCACTCAGGATAAACAGATCGCCGACCATATCCGCGAAGCGGGCAAGGGGTGCGTTCTCTTCTTCAACAAATGGGACCTGGTCAAAGGCTTTCGCATGGAACATGCCAAGAAGGCCATTGAAACCGTCAGCCCCTTCCTCGCCCACTCTCCGATGATTTTTGGTTCGGGACTGACAGGTCGCAATATCAAAGAGGCTCTTGAGGCCGCCATCGGCGTCTTTGAAGCTAGCGGTATCCGCATCTCCACAGGCCAGCTCAATAAGTTCGTGGAACGCACCATCCAAAAGGTGCACCCGCCCATGATTCAAGGCAAACGCCTACGCATCTACTACATGACGCAAGTGGGCGTGCATCCCCCCAAATTCATTCTCTTCGTCAACTCGGCACAATTGATGGACGAGGCGTGGAGAAAGTATCTGGTCAACTGCTTCCGCGAAGAGTTTGGTTTCTCCGGAGCAGCCATTGTCATGTATCTGAAGAGCAAGCCAAAAACACGAACAGCTCCTTCAGAGAAGGTTGAAGTCCCCTCCGAAGAAGCTGTAGAAATCGAGGAAGAAGACCTCGACGAAAGCTATTTCGCTTAAGAACGTTTCTTCTTAGCGTGGCGTCCAAGAACCGCAGCGATGACTAAACCGCCCAGCGCCCAGATAATGGTATAATGCGCGATGTCCACAACCGCGGAAGAGCCGGGAAATCCTACCCAGTTCCACTTGCCGATGGCCGTGTCCCAACCGATGAGAAATCCCAAAAGCCCTGCGAAGAAGACCCTGCGCGCATAGGCCGTAACAGCCAGGTGCAGCAAGATGAAGGTCACAATACCAGCCGCCACGATCTGCGTGAGAAGACCAATCACATAACTGCTTGTGGTCATCTCTGCTGTGCGCTGGTAATTGATGGAGCCAAACACCAGAGGACCAGCAGGCGCTGTGTCCGACTTTTTCTCGCAGTGCGGCAGCATGTAGAGACCGCTTTCCGGCGCATTGCGCTGCAGAACGGAGACTACTTCTCTCTCATTGGTGAAAGAGCGGATGTGATGCCAAGGCACTGCCACCCATGACAGAACGCTGGCAACATAGACAACAAGGCCCCCTAAAACGGCACCTTTAACTACTGTTCTAATAGACATAGATCCCTACTTTAAATTCTTTCTGTAAAAATTCAATATGCGACCCCAAGAGTCTTTGCACGCATGTGCATCGGCAGCTGCTTCGCCCCCAAACGACAACCACACATCTACCCCTTTTGTAGGAAATAGATCGTTGCGGCAGGTGGTGGGAATGTAGCACGGACAGAGCATATGGCCTGCTTTGGGATAGATATAGAGCTCATAGGGAACGCGCAGTCGGGAGGCTACTTGACGCGCGTAGAATGCTGAGGGCCACAGGCCGTCATCTTCTCCTGCTACAAGTAAAACGGGCGCTTTAATCTGCTCTACAGGAATCGCTGCTTCGCGAAAGCCCTGCTTTTGCGCTCCTCCCAAAAAGGCGGAGGTCGTTGCCATCGCTGCTTTTTGTGTTGAAGCTTTGCGCAAATCAGGCACTACCACAGGCGCTACAGGAAGAGGGCTACCCTTCAATGTCCATGCCGAACGGGTAATATCGGGAAAGCCTCCATTCGAAACGGACGAGGGCACAATCGAAACTACTGCGTGGATGTCTTCTGGAAAGTGCGAAGCGCAGAGAAGCACCAGCTCCCCTCCTCGCGAAATTCCGTAAATCCCCACCTTCCCTACTCGGGGATCCTTCTTCAAGAAATGAACGGCCTTCTGCACCTGCTCTAAAGAGATCTCGTGCAAATGTTTGGGCAACCCATCATTGCCAAAGTAGCCTGCAGCAAGAGCGATGAAGCCGCGAGAGGCAAAGAGTTCTGCAATCGGACGAGGAATCAATCCACTTGTTCCGGAGAAGACAACAATGCCAGGCAGCGGCTTGTTGGAGGGAGGAACATACAGTGTTCCCACCACATCTTCATTTTTGATCTCTGTAACGACAATGCCTTCTTTGAGCGCTGTGCGCTGCAGCGTAGCTACAGCGGCCACTTTGCCGTCGACGAGTGCTTTAATTTCGATCGGAGTTTTGTGCGGCTTTTTGGGAAAGCCAGGATTTTTAGACTGCATCGACCAGACGAATCCCATCGGATCTGCATTCTTCCACGTTCCCTGAATGGGTTGATCGCTTAAACGAACGACTCCTTTTCGATCTGCACAAAATTCCGCAGAAGAGACCCAACCATCCATCTCAGCAGTGACAATGACGTGCTGTCGTGGTTTGAGATCAACTACGGTTACGGCAACGGGTTCATCCACCAAAGCTTGTGTGGGAACAACATGTATAGCAACGGCTAAAAGGGCTGAAAGCAACATATATTCAGAGAGTACAAAAAAACCTATACAGGAGCAACGATTCTGTCGCGTTTGGAAAGCAGGGCCAGACCAACAAAGGAAAGCAAGGCTAGAGCCGCCCAATAAAGACCGCAAGTCCAGGTCAACCCCGTCACCTTATAGGCTAAGAGAGAGAGCGCAGCGGTGGGCGCCCCAATGAGCTGTGTGCCTAGGGTAGTACCAATAATGAGCACGCGAAAACGCAGCTCTGGAGGCACTAAAGCCACTTTCCAGGCATGCAAAGAAGCAGCAAAACATGTACCTAAAGCAATGATACACAATCGGATAAGAAACAGAGACACCCACCCGGCTCCATCCATAAAAAAGAGTAGGAAGGGCCCGAGAAAGATGGTGGTCAGCGCCGCCATCCGCATCACTCGAAGGCGGGTATAGCGGGCTGCGATGCCTCCAAAAAGAAGCAGTAAAGGAATGTCCAGGCAATAGAATAGGGTGTTGAGATCGGCGCTCTGCTCTCGCGTAATGGTCGTCACCAAAGGAGCCAGCCCCGTCACCACAGAAAAAGCCAACATATAGGAGCTGTAAGAAAAGCCCACCACAAGAGCTACCAAGAAAACCATTGAGCGGTGCTGCCACACTTCTTTGAAGAGCTCTGTGTAGGTTTTTCTCTCAGGAATAACCCTTTCTTCGCTCGCCTTCTGCAGTCGCAACACCAACGCCACCACCGCTGTACACCCCCCTATCCAGTAGAGAAAGCGCCAACTCTGCTCAACAGAGGAAACCAGATGAAGAAGACTCACTCCACAAGAGGCAAAAAGCGCCCCCATAATGACCGTGCAGTCCAAAAACCCGCTAAAAAAGTCCTGCCGCTTGACCCGCTCGAGGACATAGATCACCGATCCCACCTCCTCCGCTGAGGCAAAAAAGCCCTGCACACAACGGCACGCCACCAAAAGGAGGGGCGCCCATAAACCCACTTCTTGAAAAGTGGGTAGAAAACCCATCACAAAAGTCGCCGATCCAATTCCTAACAAACTAATAATCAGTGTTTTAGATCTCGACCATCGATCTCCAAGAATACTGAAAACGAAAGCTCCTAGAGACTTTGAAAAGATTTGAAGGGGGAGAACTGCGTAGGCGATGATCAGCGAGACAATGGGATCGCTGGAGGGGAAGAAAAGGGGCGCGATGAAGGGAGCCAAAAGAGCATAGAGGGCGGTATCAAAGTGCTCACAGACATTGCCTAATAAAGCCCCCCACAAATGCGCTCTCTTCATAATACAACAATAGGATACCCCTATTATTGATTATTTTTCACTTTCGCAACGCCTCGATCTCTTCCCGCGACATTTTCACAGGCTTCGGCAAATTCAGGAAAAACGGAGGGAAATACTTCCATAGAGGGGGGTAGTTTTCCGGCTTGCCGCTGCCTGTTTCGTAGATAGTGATGCTTTTGTAGAGATCTCTACCCATTGGCAAAGGACATCCTCGCACGATCACTTCTCGCGCTACTATACAGACCTTTCCGTGCGTTTCTATCGGCCCATTAAAAAAAACGTGCCCGTCAGGGTTATAATAAACAATATCCCCGCCTGCAAATACAAGATTATAAACATCAAATCTCGACATAGCAAATTAGCCTAATTTCTTATCTGTTTTAATGTAGATGGTGAGGAGTGCAGCGACGATCACCAGCAACGCGCCCGAGATGCCGACCAGATCGGGCAGCTTGTCCCAGCAGATCCAATCAATGCATCCGGCAAAGAGCACGACGGTGTAAGAAAAGGGTGAGAGACGAGAGGCGGGGGCGAGAGTGTAGGCGCGGGTGAGCATGAGCTGTGTAGAGGCGATGCACGCTCCAATGCCGGCTAAAAACGCCCATTCGGCCCATGTCGGAGTCACCCAGACAAAGGGAAGCGTGCATCCGCCAAGGACCACACTACAAGCGCAGTAGTAAAAGATGATGCGCGGCATGGGCTCTGTTTGCGACAGCTGTCGCAGTGAAACCATCGCGATGCCCATCAGCAACCCGCCCAAAACTCCATAGATGCTCGCCAACTCAAAGAGCTCGCTGCCCGGCCGCAAGATCAGGACGACTCCCACAAAACCGGCGAGTAGGCACGCCATGAGCTTAAAGGGAATGCGTTGGCGAAACCAGACCAGCAAAATCAGCGGCACCCAGAGAGCATTAGCGGAGGCGAGCAACATGGCATCCACCATGGCGATTTTTCGCGCCGCCAAGAAGGTGGTGACAAAAGACATGGTCCCGGCGATATCGCGCACGAGATGCAGCCCAAATCGCTGAGGGATCAGGGAGGTGCGAAAAAGGTAGGGCGAAAGAAAGAGAATAGCGAAGAACCCTTGGAAGAAGAGGACCTGACCGATGTGGATGCGTACACTTAAGGGGCGCGAAAAAGAGTTGAGAATCGAAAACAGCAAAAAAGAGACAACGACAAAGCAGACCCCCTTGATCAGGTCTGCTCGTTCACTCGTGGACGAGGGATAAGATTTGGAGCCAATCCTGGCTACTAAGCGCTTGATAATCGGGATTTCCACGTTGAGAGAAGAGTTTATCAAATAGCTCTTTCTTTTTCGAAATAAGCCGATCAATATTTTCTTCCACCGTACCGATGGTGGCCAATTTAAAGACCTGCACGCCCCTTGTCTGCCCCATACGGTGCACCCGGTCAGTCGCCTGGTTCTCCTTTGAGGGGTTCCACCAGCGGTCGTAGTGGATCACCACGGAGGCGGGGGTTAGGTCTACTCCCAGGCCGGCCGCCTGGAGCGAGGCGACAAAGACCTTGCAGCTCTCCTTTTCGTGGAAATGGCGAATCTGCTCGCTTCGGTCCATCGTCGACCCGCGCAACCGCGCAAAGCCGATGTGGCGCTTGTGCAACCACTGCTCGATGATGTCGAGCATGCCCAAGAAGTGCGAAAAGACCACCACTTTTTGACCGCTCGCAATCGCCTCGTCCACCAAATCGGTAAACTGCTCCCATTTCGACGAAGTCCACTTCTCCCACTCATCTATCTGTTTCAAGTAGAGCGCGGGGTGGTTGCAGATCTTCTTTAGTTGAATGATCATCGACAGCAAGCTGAGATAGTGGTTGGCCACCCCCTCTTCGCGAATCTGGTCGAGCAGCGGTTTGCGACGCTCCAACAACGCCTTATAGAGCTCTCTTTGCTGATCGGTAAGTTCCGACCAGAGAATTTCCTCTGTCTTGGCGGGCAGCTCATCCAGCAGCTCTTCCTTCGTGCGACGCAAAATCAAAGGCGCCGTCAATTTTTGCAGCAACTCCTGATGCTCTTCTGCTTTAAAGTGCGGCGGGATCAATCCGGGCAACACCAACTCCATCAAACTCTTGAGTTCGCCAATATGGTTTTCAATCGGCGTACCCGTCAGCCCTAATCTAAATGTGCCCTTCAGGGCTGCTAAAGAGCTCCACGTTTGGCTGGAACGGTTTTTGGCCAACTGCACCTCATCAAAAATAATCAGATCAAACGATTTCTTCTTGATCGCTTTGAGATCGGAGCGCAAAACACCGTAGCTCGTCAACAAGACTTGAGAATCATCTAAAGAGCGCGCTGCATTGTGATAGAGATTCACCGTCAATTCGGGAGCAAACATCGCCAGCCGATCCTTCCAATGATGCAACACGGAGGTAGGACAGAGAATGCAAAAACGCTTTTTCCCTGTGCTGTGAAGGGCTTTCATCAACGCCATAGCTTGGTGCGTTTTGCCGAGTCCCATATCATCGCAAAGCAGCGCGGAAAGCCCCATCTGCGACAAGTTCCATAGCCATGTCAGACCCACCTCTTGCCACGAACGCAGCCCCTCAATGTGCGGAGCCTCTGTTTTGGGCAGCTCGAAAGTGATGCCCTCGAGTGCTTGCAAACGCAATCGATCCAGAGCGTTGAGAGCGCCTCCTGACCACCATTTGAGCCATTCAAAACGAGGCTGCTGCACGTTGATCCAGCCCCCTTCCGTGAAAAAGACGGTCTTGTCTTTGAGAAAGCGGGCCGGAATCCGCACACCGTTGACCAGATAAAACATCTGATCGCCATCCACCACCGCTTTCACATCGGTGATCGGCGTCAGTGCCGGATCAAACCACGTTGCCTTCGCCAAAAAGCGCTCTGGATCTGCCACAAAGGTCTCTAAAGGAAGATCGTGCGCTTCTGGAACCTCCTCTTCCAATCGCCAAAAGCCCTTGCCAGGCACATAGAGAAGGTCCTTCATGCGCTTGAAGGGAAGGTTGGTCGTGATTTCAGGAACTACCTGTACGTGCGTTCCATCCCAGAGCAATTTCCATCCCACAGAAGAGTAGGGAGGCTCATTGAGCCAAAAATCATCGACCTGTGTTAGCAACTCTTCATTATCGCGCGCAAAGCCAGGTAGTTCATCAAAAGAGACGCTCGTCCCAATCAGCGTACGTTTTCCCGCTGCCACGCGGGGGAAAAACCCTTCACTTGTTTGTAGCCAATTGCCCAAGACCTTCACCCGCTGTCCTACTGCCTCGAAGTGAATGGTCTCCCCAATCATGCGCCACGAAACAGGCCACAGGGGCACATTCCAGTGCACATTGGGAAGCGCCTCCATTACTGAATCAATCGTCTCCGCATCAATAAAGGGGCTCACCAACCACTCAGGACGCGGATAAAATCCCTTCTCCGTTATGACCCAATCGCCTGCAATGGGTTCGACAATTTTTAGACGATCCCCCTCCCAATCCAACGTAAGAGGTGCTTTTTCTGTAAAAATGGGCACACCAATGCGTTTGAGCAGCGTTGCTTGGGCCGTGAGCAGGTCACTCAGCTCTTGCCCTTCGTAGCGCTTTCCATCCACCACCAGGGCGCTTTCTTTTAGCGACCAGGTCTTGGGAAGCACCCTCTTTTCTTCCACGAAAGAGACTTGAGCCAGACCGGGCACCTCGATCCACTCTTTGCCCATCGTCAAGCGATCTCCGGTGATCTTGAAGGGTTTTGCTTTGAGGAAAAAGTGCTTTGCAATATCGCTGTAGGGGGACAATTCGAAAGCAACTTCGGGAGAAGGCCTGCCTTGCTGCCAAAAGGTCGCCTCCTCTTCACTCAAAGCGGAGAATTTAAACTCACTGGGCGGCTCTTTGATCTGCTTGAGCAGCTCTTTGTCTTCGATATGAAAAAAGGGTTCTTCGGGAAGACGAAAACTGTGGTGGCTAGCGAGATCGAAAAGCAGTTGATAGTATCCTGAGCGCTGAAAACGCTCATGAATCGGCTCACCCTCTGTAATGAAAGCGAGCGCTTTTTTACAGTGTGCGCAGTCATCGACGTTGCAGGAACAAAAGCTATCCAGCGGTTTACCATCTTCACCTAGGCGAAGAAAGACCCACTGACCACTCTTCAATCCTATCTGATAGATGTTTCTGGAAAAGACAACTTCCACGCTGCCATTCACGTTAACTCCAAGGGAACTACTTTCGTAACCCCCTTCTCTTCGGCCGAAACGCCCAGTAACTGGTCAGCAACGGCCATCGTATTCTTATTGTGTGTGATGATGATGAACTGGGTGCGATCCACAAACTGCGCCATCATCTTCGCAAAGCGCTCTACGTTCGCTTCATCCAGCGGCGCATCCACCTCATCGAGAAGGCAAAAAGGACTTGGTTTGACTTCAAAAAGAGCAAATAGCATCGCCAGCGCCGTCATGCAGCGCTCACCGCCCGACATCAGGGACAAGGCCTTCGTCGATTTTCCAGGAGGCGATGCAATGATCTCCACACCGGCCTCTAGAGGATCTTCGTGACCAATGAGCTGCAAATCGGCAAATCCACCGCCAAAAAGAGTGGTGAAGTTTTTTTGGAAGTGGCCACGCACTGCTTCAAAGGTAGTAATGAAACGCTGGCGACTCTCCGTCCCTAAAGTATCAATGATCTGCAGCAACTCCGCTTTCGCCTTCTCCAAATCCTCAATCTCTTGGCGCTGCACATTCTGCTCTACTTTCAAGTCTTCATACTCTTGCGCTGCTGAGAAGTTGATGGGACCGAGGGCTTCCATTGCTTCGCGCAACTTCTCCAAATCCCCTTTCAGCTGACGTCGCGAGGGTAATTCCTCCCCTTTTTCATAGGGACCAAAGCGCTCTTCGTACTGCTGAAGAAGAATCTTTCGCGCGCCATCAATCTCGACGCATTCGAGCTGCACCTTCTGCTCGCGTCCGGCGATTTCGGCAATTTCGCTCTGCATCGCCTCCACATGCGCCTGCAGCTGCTTCCAGGCAGCTTGTGTCATTTCCAGATCTACACCCGAGCTCTCTTCGACACCCTGTGACTGCTGCAATTTCTCACGCGCTGCAGCAATATTTTGCTCGATAGAGGAGGTGGGGACCTCTTCTTGCTTACTTTCTTCTTCGGCAAGTGCATGCTCTACTGCCTTAGAGCGCGCCTGCGCCTCCATCAATGCGCTCTCTTGCAACAGTAAATTGCGCTGCAGCTGAGCACTTTGTGCACGGATACGACTCTCTTGCTCTTTGCTTTCCCGGATCTGCGCCGAAACCTGCGTCAACTCTCGCTGCACAGACTCTAGCTGCCCCTTCTGCGCGCTGTCCTCACCGGCTACGGATTGGCTCATAAACTGCGCCAGCTCTTCTTGGAGCCTCTCTAAACGCTCCTCGGACTCTTGCAAAGTTTTCTTTTGCGCTTGCAGTTGTTGCTCAACGCGGCGCAATTGCTCTTCGATCTGCGCTTTTTTCACCACCAACTGCTTCGCCTGCATCTGACGATTCTTCAGATGCATTTCCAACTCGATGACAACCTTATCTTGGGCTTTGATGCGCTCTTGGACGGCCGACTGTTTTTCTTTCGCTTCACTCAATGCAGCTGTCGCCTGCGCTTTTTCCAGCTCAACCCTCTGATTTTCTTCAAAGAGCTCTTTTAACTCCTCATGACGCGAGAAGGTGCTTGCCTGACCCTTTTCAGGAATCTGTATCACCCCTTTGTCATCTGTCCAGAAGCCATCATTGCCCAGCGATGGCGCAGCGCTCAGGAAATGCTGCTGCAAATCCCTACCGGAACGGCAAAAGAGAGCGATGTCAGAGAGGTTATTGTTTCGAATGAATGCGAGAACACGCTCCAGCTCTTCATCGTTTTCTACAACCAGTGTTTGCTGGAAGCGCAGCATATAAGGAGCATGCTCTTTAGCGACCTTCAAGAAGTCACTTAAAGGTTTCACTTTGATCTCTGCCGATTGAAGCAACTTTTTTGCGCCCGCAGAAAAACCGTGATGGCCTGCTTTCAGCGACTCCAGAGCACGCATTTTCCCCTGCAGCTCAGAAGCGCGCGTCAAAAGCGCCTGCTGGCGCTCGGATGCTGCTCTGCACGCAGAAGAGCTCAGCTCTAACTCCTCTTTCAGGCGAGCTAAAAGCTCTTGTGCAGTTGCAATCTTCTGCTCAACATCAGCTGTTTCCAGCTGCCTGCTTTCTTCATCAAGAGTGGCCGTTTGCTTGCGCAGCTCTTCCAGCTGCTTTTCGAGACGCTCAAGGGACTCTCGTGCATTTTTGCGCGCATATTCCAGAGACATCTGCTGCTGCTCCAGCCCTCTCTTCTTCTCGAGGAAGACCAGGTGCTCTTGACGCTGCCTTTCCACTTCCGCCCAGAGCTTGCTCTGCGTCTCTGCAAGACGCTCTTTTTCGACGCTCAACTTTTCGATCTGCGCGGAGACCTGCGCAATCTCTAACTTCTCTAACTGCTCTTTGCACTGCAGGCGCTCTTTTTCAGCGCGCGCTGCTGTTTCTTTCAACTGCTGCTGTTCGTGTGCAAGAGAGCGTAAACGCTCTTCGCGTTTCTTTAGTTCACTCGTAGCCCAGCGCAACTGCTGTTCTAAAAGGCTCAGTGCATTAGCAGCTTCTAGGCGTGCTGTGAGGGCTACTTGCAGTGATGTGTGCTTTTCTTCCACAGATTTTTCAGCGGCGGCCAGATCCACCGTGGACATCTCCGCACGCTTTGCTGCGAGCTGCTCTTCGATGGCCTTCGTTTGACGCTCCAAATTCTGCCACTTCACAACAAGCGCATCGATCTCTGCTTGCGCCAAAGCCTTTTCTAAGCCGGCGAGCTGAATCTGCATGGCTTTGTATTCTTCGGCACGCACCGATTGCTCTTGCAAATGGCCGCGCTTTTCTTCGGCCAAACGCGCGATATCATTGAGGCGAACGAGGTTCACCTCCGTCAACTCCAACTTGCGCAGCGCCTCTTTTTTGCGCTGTTTGAAACGGGCGATGCCCGCCGCCTCTTCCAAAACAGCGCGCCGCTCTTCGGGGCTACAGGCGATGATGTAATCCATCTTGCCCTGCTCAAAAACGGCAAAGGCGTCTCTGCCCAGTCCGGTGTCCAGGAACATGCTTTCGATGTCTTTGAGTCGCGCGGGGGCGTTGTTGATCATGTAATCAGCGCCGCCATCTCTGTACAAGCGACGGGTGATGCTCACTTCAGAAGTAGCCACAGGAAGAAGGCCTTGATCGTTGCTAAAGTGCACCGTGACTTCGGCAAGACTCAAACTTTTTCTTTTCTCTGTTCCAGAAAAGATCAAATCCGACATTCTCTCGCCACGGACAGCACGTGCGGACTGTTCCCCCATCGCCCACCGAAAGGCGTCGATGATATTAGACTTACCGCAACCGTTCGGCCCAACAATGGCCGTAATCCCCTCACTAAAGTCGACGGAGGCTCGTTCTGCAAATGATTTAAAGCCCTTCAGGCTGACCTTTTTTAGACGCATACCCTTGAAAATTTCACCCCAAAAAGTTTACACTAATCCGTTTCTAATATCGAGGCAACCTTATGATCGACATTAAGTTAATTCGCCAAGACAAGGCTGGGGTCGAAAAGAAGCTGCAGTCCAAGGTTGCCGATATCTCCCTCGATCCCATCGTCCGAATAGATACCAGATTACGTGAGTTAGTCACTGAGGCTGAAGCAGTTAAGAGCAAAAAAAACGCCCTTGCCAAGGCCATTGGCGAAAGAAAGAGGCAAGGCCTTGATGTTCAAGACCTTATGGAAGAAAGCGGCCGTCTTTCTGTGGAGAGGCTGGAAGCCGAAAGTCGGGAGCTTGAAGAGCAGCTCAAGGACCTTCTTGCCCGCCTGCCCAACCTCCCCTATGACGAGGTCCCTGTTGGCCGCGAATGGGCTGAAAACGTCACTCTTCACTCTTTCAAGCAGCCCCCCACCTTTTCCTTCCCTTTCAAGAACCACGTGGAGCTCAATGAGGGCCTGCACCTTTTTGACTTCAAACGGGGGGCAAAACTCTCTGGTTCGGGCTGGCCTACCTACCGCGGGCTGGGCGCGCGCCTGGAATGGGCGCTGCTGAACTACATGATCAGCGTCCATCTCAAAAATGGTTTTGAGCAGTGGATGGTCCCCCACCTCGTGAAAGAAGAGGTGATGTGGAACGCGGGCACTCTTCCTAAGTTTGCCGGCCAGTTTTACAAGCTCGACGATGATGAATTCCCTCTCTACCTCATCCCCACCTCAGAAGTGGCGCTCAACTCCCTCCACGGCGATGAAATCCTTTCTGAAAACGAGCTGCCGAAGAAGTACATCTGCTACTCTCCCTGTTTCCGCCGCGAAGCGGGGGCTGCCGGCTCTGCAGAGCGCGGCCTGATCCGCACACACCAGTTCAACAAAGTGGAGATGTTTGCTTTTACGAAGCCGGACGAGAGCAACAAAGTCTTCGAAGAGATGCTCGCCTCGGCGGAGGAGGTTCTCAAAGGGCTCGACCTGCACTTCCGTAGCCAGCTCCTCGTCACGGGCGATATGTCCTTTGCTTCTGCTAAAACGATCGACGTAGAAGTTTGGTTGCCGGGGCAAAATCGCTACTACGAGGTCTCTTCGATCAGCAACTGCACCGACTTCCAAGCCCGTCGCGCCCAAATCCGCGTGCGCAGAGGCGGCAAACCCGAGCTTGTACACACTCTCAACGGCTCCGGCCTAGCCACATCGCGCCTGATGGTGGCCCTTTTGGAAAACAATCAGCAAGCCGATGGTTCTGTTGTTGTTCCCAAAGTGCTGCAACCCTGGCTCAACACCTCTATCATCTCCCCCTCGCAATGATCACACTGAATGCCATTTCTATGCGCCACGGAGTGCGCGTTCTCTTTGAGAATGTGACACTCACCTTCAATCCGGGCTCTCGCTATGGCTTAACCGGTCCTAACGGAGCGGGCAAATCCACTCTGCTGAAGATCATTACGAAAGAGATCGAGCCCTCCGGCGGCAGCGTCACTCTCCCGCAAAAGGTGGGGATCTTAAAGCAGAATTTGGAGGAGTTTCGCCACCAAACGGTGCTCAACTGCGTCATCATGGGCAACAGGCGCTTATGGGATGCCTTTGCAGAGCGCGACCGTCTCTACGAAGACGAGATCAGCGATGCGGTGGGCATTCGCCTGGGAGAACTCGAAGAGATCATTGGCGAAGAGGATGGTTATAGCGCGGAGAGCAATGCGGAAGTATTGCTACGCGATATGGGAATCCCGGAAGCGTATTGGCCCAAACCGATGGGCGAAATTCCCAGCGACATCCAGTTCAAAGTCCTCTTGCTGCAAGCGCTTTTCGGCACACCGCAAGCGCTGCTTCTCGACGAACCGACCAACCACTTGGACCTCGAATCGATTGCTTGGCTTGAGGAGTTTCTCAAGAACTATCGCGGAACGCTGATCGTCGTCAGCCACGACCGCCACTTCCTCAATTCTGTCTGCACACACATTGCCGACATCGACTATGAAACGGTGATTCTCTATCCCGGCAACTACGACGTGATGGTGGTGACCAAATCTGACGTGCGCGGCAGAGCGGAGGATGAGGCCAAGTCTAAGGAGAAGAAGATTGCGCAGCTGCGTGAGTTCGTCTCTCGTTTTGGTGCGGGTACGCGCGCCAGTCAGGTACAGAGCCGCTTGCGCGAAATCGAGCGCCTGCAGCCCGGCGAGATGAAGCAGAGCAATATCCAGCGCCCCTACATTCGCTTCATTCCCACCGATCGCGCCTCGGGCCAAGTCGTCTTCAAAGTCTCCGGCATTTCCAAAGCCTATGATCATCCCGTCATCAAAAAGCTCTCGTTTGAAGTGATGCGCGGCGACAAGATCGGCATCATCGGCGCCAACGGCCGCGGCAAAACCACTCTGCTGAAAATGCTCGCCGGCGATCTGCAGCCCGATTCGGGAACGATCACCTTGGGCCACCAAGCGATGCTCTCCTACTTTGCGCAAAACCACCACGACACGGTCGCCAAAGATCCTAAGGTTACGGCTTTTGAATGGCTACGCACGCGCAAAGACGGCGTCTATGATCAGGAAATCCGCAGCGTGCTTGGCAAACTGCTCTTCGGCGGCGACGATGCTTTCAAATCCCTCGCTGCTCTCTCCGGTGGAGAGACGGCTCGCTTGATCATTGCCGGTATGATGCTCTCGACGCACAACACTCTCCTGCTTGATGAGCCCAACAACCACTTGGACATTGAAGCGGTTTCGGCTCTCGGCTGGGGCCTGAACGAATATAAGGGAACGGTTCTCTGCGCTAGCCACGACCGCGATCTCATCGGCGCCTTCGCCACCAAAATCCTCGCCTTCGAAGAAGATGGCATCCACATCTTCGATGGCAAACTCGATGACTACTTTGCTCACAAGGCCCGGAAAAAGAAATGAGCGCCCTACCGCAACTCACTTTAGAAGAAAAAGAGATGCGCATTGCTTACCACATGCGCGCCATTCTGGAAACGCTCGGTCTTGATCTCGACGAAACTCCCGAGCGCGTGGCTCGCATGTATGTCCACGAGCTCTTCTGGGGGCTCAATGAAGAGAACTTTCCCTCCATCACGCTCATGGATGCCCCCTCTTCTCACCCCGTGACGATCACGAACATCCGCGTGAACTCTTTCTGCGAGCACCACCTTGTTCCCATGATGGGCACGGCTAAGGTGGCCTACATCCCCCGCGGCAAAATCATCGGTCTCTCCAAAATCAACCGCATCGTCCACTTCTACTCCGCCCGTCCCCAACTGCAAGAGCGGCTCACCACCGAAATCCTCGACCGCCTCAAGCAAGTCCTTGGCACTCCCGACGTCGCTGTCTCTATCACCGCCCAGCACACCTGCGTCACCCTACGCGGCTGCAAAGACGAAGAGAGCTGCACTACCACCCACGCCCTTAGCGGCTGCTGGCAAGAGCTCCCTTTCCGCTCTGAATTTCTCACTCTCTAGTTTTACTCAATGCACTGCGTAAATTTACGCAGTGCATTGAGTAAAATCGAAAATTGTTCGCAGATCAGCTTCATTTCCTCTGTGTGCTCTTGAGAAGACGGGCTCGAAATTCAGGTTAGTAGGCAAGGACTTGCTGCTGCCAGAGACGGGCGTAGGTGCCGGCTTTGGCGAGCAGTTCTTCGTGGGTGCCATCTTCAACGATGTGACCGTTATCGAAGACGAGGATGCGGTCCATGGAGAGGATGGTGGAGAGGCGGTGGGCAATGGTGATCACCGTGCGGCGCTTCATCAGCTCGAGCAGGCTTTCGTGGATGAGGTTTTCGGTTTCGGAGTCGAGGGCGGAGGTGGCTTCATCAAGGACCATGATGGGGGCGTTTTTGAGGATGGCGCGGGCGATAGCGAGGCGCTGGCGCTGGCCGCCGGAGAGCTTGATGCCGCGATCGCCAAAGACCGTTTCATATTTCTTGGGCAGAGCTTCGATGAATTGGTGGCAGTGGCTGAGGCGGGCGGCTTCGAGCACTTCAGCATCGCTAGCAGAAGGGCGACCGATGCGGATGTTTTCCATAAGCGAGCGGTGGAAGAGCTGCGGATCCTGCGGGATCATGGCGATTTGGCTGCGCAGAGATTCTTGCGTGACGCGAGAGATGTCTTGACCATCGATGACAATCTTGCCACCGGAGAGCTCCCAGAAACGGAGGATGATGTTGACGAAGGTGGTTTTGCCGCTGCCCGACTTGCCCACCAGGCCGATGTGTTGGCCGCTGCCAATCACAAGACTGGTCTCAGCAAAGAGAGCGCTGGCGCCGGGGTAGGCGAAGGTCACTTTGTCGAAGACGATTTCACCCCGCGTTACCAAAAGAGGTTTTGCATCAGGCGCGTCTTGCACTTCGACTTGCTGCTGCAGCACGGAGAAGGCGCCACGCGCGGCACCATAATCGGCCAGCATTTGCGGAATCTGCGCGGAGGAGACCCACACGAGATCCACCACCGCCTGACTGGCCGCAATCACAAAGATGGCATCACCGGCACTTAAGCGCCCATCCAGCCACCGGGTGACGGCTACAGCAATCACCATGACTGTAGGTCCGAGAAAGCAGCCGAAGCTGAGCAGCAGGCGCAAGACCTCTTGCGCAAAGAGCGAAATCTTCTGCCTCTCCACCTCTTCGCGCTGGCCGCTGGCGAGCAGAAGACGCTCCAACCCCTCGCGAGCAAAGGCTTTGACTGAGGGTGCATTGGTGAGGGCATCCACCACCAACCCCATCACACGACTGCGCCCTTCGGCGTGCAACTGCGCGCGCTGCTGACACCAGGGCACGAGAATAAAGACGATGGACATGTGCACGGCCAGCCAGACCAAAATGATCACGGAGAAAATCGGTGCTTGATGGGCAAAGAGCACCAGAGCCAAGACAAAGCCGACAAAGCTGGGCAAGAAGGGGTGCACCAGCAGGCGAAAGAGAGAGCCGCAGGTGCGGACGGCGTCGTTGATCTTGTGGGCGATCGAACCAGTCATCGTCCCTTGGAAAAAGCTGTAGGAATTGCCCAGCACGCGCTCAAAGAGCGTCTGCCGCAGCAGCCCCTCCACCTCCGGCAGCAGCCTCGCTGCCATAAAGCCCCCCACTCGGTAGGCCACCTCCGTCACCAACCAGACCAACAGCATGTACGAAAGCCACGGCAGAATCGGCTCCAGAATAGGCTCATTTAAATGGTGTGCGAAATTGTCCACCAGCCGACCCATCAAAAAGGGCCAGACCACGCTATAAATCCCCCACACACCACTCATCACCAAGACAAAGAGGGTGCGAAACCAAAAAGGGCGATAGGCACCCGCAATTTGGCTGATCGTAGAGGGAGTCTTCATTCCCTAAAGCGATAGCACAATTTGATGTAAAAAAGCCCGGGAAAGAGTAAGCCGGATTCTGTCGTGGATCATCATTCGTCTGGGAGGCGAGTCTCCTCGCCCCTCAAGCGGCTCAAAGTGTAGAAGGGATGGCCACCCCGCGAAGAACGGTTAGCGGTGGGGCCCTTCTACGGCCTTGCTTCAGACAGGGTTTGCAACGCCCTAAAGTCGCCTCTAGGTACGGCCGAAGGTCATTACTTCGGCATTTTCAGCCTTACCATTGCTGGAGGAATGTTTGCTGTTGCACTTTCCGTAGTTTTACAACTCCTGGCATTTCACCAGTGCCCTCTTCTATGAAGTCCGGACTTTCCTCTGTAGCTGGAATGCTACAGCGATGATCTCCTTTCCCGAGAAAACTATGCTGCTACCTTACGGCGGCGGCGCTTCGTGGTAGTTCCCTCTTCCACTGCCTCTTCCTTCCAGAAGTGCAGACGCGAGCAATGCTCACAGAAGACGGGGCGCTCCCCACGGCGAACAAGATTCTCGTGCTGTGGAGTGAGAACGATGTGACAGCCGCCACACGTACGGTTCTCAATCGGCACCACAACGCGATCTTTCTTGTTAAAGAGAAGGCGTTCGTAGATCACCAAGAGGTCTTGATCTACCTCTTTGGCGAGCTTTTCGCGCTCTACATGGAGCTCCTGCCCCTCTTTATTAATCTCTTCGATTTGTCTTTGCAGCTCTTTTTCCTGTTCGGCAAAAAGGCTGACAGAATCTTTTAACTCTTTCTTGGTGGCCGCTTGTAGCTCTTCTTCATGCACCAACTTGTCCGTCATCTCCGAGGCTTGTCCCTCAAGACGGCTCTTGTCGCGCACAGCCGCATTGATCTCTTGCGTCACTGCGTTGAACTCTTCCACCTTCTTGATGGTGTTCTGACGCGCTTCCGCCTTCTCAATACGCGCCTTTACATCGGCAATCTCCGACTCCAGAAGACGCACAGCCTTCTTGATCTCGGCAACCTCTTGGTCCTTATTGCCCACCTTCGCTTGCAGCTCTTCCTGGCGCGTACGGAGGCCATCAAGCTCTCCCTTATGCTGATTCTTGACCCGCATTAAGCGAATCATCTTCATATCCAGTTCTTGTATCTCAAGGATCTCAGGCAACGTTTCCAACATACGGCGAATAGTGTACCCAAACCCACTAGTTCATGCCAAGAAGATTGAAATCGTATATACTATTCGGGTGCTTGTTTTAGGAATTGAATCTACTTGTGATGAAACAGCCATCGCTATCCTCCAGGATAGCACTGTGCTCGCCCACGCCCTCGCCTCCCAAGCGGCCAAACACGCCGTTTATGGCGGAGTCGTCCCCGAACTGGCCAGCCGCGAGCACGCCGTCGCCCTCCGCCCCCTGCTCACCCAAGCCCTCAAAGAAGCCGGCGTTACCCTCCAGGAAATCGACCTGATCGCCGTCGCACGAGGACCGGGACTAATGGGCCCCCTCCTGGTGGGTTTGCAGTTCGCTAAAGGACTGGCCATGGGGCTCCAAAAGCCTCTGATTGGTGTGAATCACGTTGAGGCTCATCTATTTGCGTCACACTTGGAGCATTCCCACATCCCCCTTCCCGCCGTCGGTCTGATCGCCTCAGGCGGCCACACGGCGCTTGTTCGAGTCGGCGAGGAGGGCCTTTCTCTGATCGGCCAGACCATCGATGATGCTGTCGGCGAGGCCTTCGACAAGGTGGGCACGGCCCTGGGGCTTACCTATCCTGCCGGACCCTTGGTGGAAAAACTGGCCCGGGAGGGCCGGCCCTGTCTACCCCTTCCCAAAGGGCAGATCAAAGAGCGCCCTCTCGACTTCTCCTTCAGCGGCCTAAAAACGGCCGCGGCGCGCCTCATCCAAAAGGGGGAAAACCGCGCCGATATTGCCGCCTCTTTCCAAGAAACTGCTCTCGATGACCTTGTGACTAAGCTCCTGATCGCCGCCCAACAAGAGGGGGCCCAGTCCCTGCTTTTCGGAGGCGGAGTGATCTGCAACCAGCGGCTGCGCGAGAAGATTGCGGCAGCCACTTCGCTACCTCTTTTCTTTCCCTCGCCCGATCTGTGCCGCGACAATGCCGCCATGATTGCCGCTTTGGGGCTGGCGCAATACCAAAAGAGGGGACCCAGCTCACTCGACCTTCCTCCCCTTGCTCGTATCGCGTTTGACAAACAAAGCTCTGCTTCTTAAATTCCTGGGCTATGTCATCCAAAGCCCTGATTCAGCATCCCCCTTCTGCCGTTGCGGTTGTGTCGACGGCGACCAAAATCACCGTGCAGTGCAACTGCGGTTTTGGCAACAACCTCTACATTCGCGGTAGCGGCGCGGGTCTTTCCTGGGACAAGGGCCTTTTGCTACGCAATGTCTCGCCCAGCGAATGGATTTGGGAGAGCAAAGTCAAATTTGATACGGTCGAGTGCAAAATCGTTTTGAATGATCAGAACTACGAAGTGGGAGAAAACCACACCATTCGCAGCGGCACCACCACGGTTATCGAACCCCATTTTACATGACAGCACTTGTCGGCTTTGATGGTTTCACCGACAACCTCTATTCGGTGGTTGATCAGCGCAGTTTAACCGGCTTTACCACTCTTGACACTCTCGCCTCGTTTCGTAAACGGTTGGAAGCGGGCAGCTGCAACATCGAACTCATTCTCAAAGAGACGCGCATCGGTGGCAATGGCCCTATCTTAGCGCAAACACTCATCAAGCTAGGCGTTGCTGTCGATTTCATCGGCTGCGCAGAAGGGCCCCTCTTTGCTCCCCTCGCCGCTTCGTGCAAACGCTTCACCAGCCTCGGGCCCAGCAGCGTCACGGATGCTTTGGAGTTTCATGACGGAAAAATCATGCTCGGCAAACATGAGTCGGTGTTGAAGGTCGATGTGCCCATGCTTTCGAAGGTGCCTGACTTTCTCGCCCGCATCGCTTCCGCAAAACTGCTCTGCCTCGTGAATTGGACCATGCTGATTCACATGACGGAGATCTGGAAGTGGCTTCTGCCCGCCTTCGTCCAGCTTCCCTCGCGCCCCGCCCTCTTCATCGACCTCGCCGACCCTGCCAAGCGCAGCGACGCCGAACTGCGAGAAGCTCTCTTTTGTCTCCAACAGTTCGCCCAGCACACACACGTGATGCTTGGCCTGAATGAACACGAAGCCGCCCGCGTTGGCACTGTCAGCGGCATTCAAGAAGTCATCATTCATCAAGCCGATCGAGCAGAGGTGGTAGGCCAAACCTCTCTTTCTTGGCCGCTCATCGAAAACCCACGATCCACCACCGGCGCCGGTGACCATTTCAACGCCGGCTACTGCGCCGCCTACTTGCAAGGCCTGCCCGTTGAAAAGCGCCTCGCCCTCGCTGCCCAAACAGCCCATGAATTCCTAAACGCTGTTTAACTAACCTGATGGCGATTTCTGGACAGAGCGACCCGTGGAGAAGAGGGGCGGCGGCAGAAATCAAGCCGGAACTAGACAAAGCAGCGGTAGTAGTAAAAAGAGTCAAGCTATGGGTGGATGCAACGGCTGTAGCAAAAGTTCTAGCGGCGGCACGTGCGTTCGAAGGACCGCCACCACGTCTAATGGTAACGCTGGATAGAGCAAGAGCTGCAAGGGCTATGGCCAAGGCAGAGACCTTAGCCGCAAAAATGGAAGAAGCGAAACGAAGAGTCGTCGCAGCATCCGAGACAGCCTACCAAATCGGAGAAGAAATCGGGAAAATACTCGCCGGAATAGCAGAAGTCCAGACTATGCTGGATGAAGGTAAAATCGAGGCAGCGCTCAGCAGGGTACGGGAATTGCAGGTGGGGCTCACCATCATAACAACCAAAATGCCAGCGCTGGGAGCAACCGTAGAAACGCGAGTTGGTATAGCCGAAGTAGCAGCGAGAATCGCCGTCGTTGCAGCGGTACTAGATGCATTTCCCTCAATTGCGTAAATGTCTATACTCGCTAGTTTATCGAAGGGGTGGGCGATATGGATCTACTGGGGCACTACTTAAAAAATACCGAGCCGAAAAAACAGAGCAAAGCCGCCATCGCCTATTTAGCTTCCCTAGACCACGTGGCCAGTCAGTCGCCTAAAGTAGCAGAGAGCATCATTCAAGAACTGCGCGATCAGCGCAGCAGCCTGAAGATGATCGCTTCCGAGAACTACTCTTCGCTGGCCGTGCAACTGGCCATGGGCAACCTACTGACAGACAAGTACGCAGAAGGGCACAGCCACCACCGCTTTTATGCCGGATGCGACAACGTCGATGCAGTGGAAGATGAAGCAGTAAATCAACTCAAGAAACTCTTTCAAGTAGACCACGTCTTTGTGCAGCCCCATTCAGGCGCCGATGCAAACCTGATCGCCTTCTTCGCCATTTTAGTGCAGCGCGTGCAGAACAAAGAGATCGAGCGACTGGCCAATAAGAAGCTCGACGAGTTTACGCCAGCAGAGTACGAGCACATGCGCCAACTGCTGGTCAACCAGTCGATGCTGGGATTGGGCTTGAGCTCCGGTGGCCACTTAACACACGGCTATCGCCACAATCTCTCCTCGAAGATCATGCGCTCGTATAGCTACGACGTGGACCCCAAGACCGAGCGGCTTGACTACGATGCCATTGAACGTCAGGCGAGAGAGATTAAACCATTGATCTTGCTGGCCGGCTATTCCGCCTACCCGCGCGCCATCGATTTTGCCCGCATGAAGGAGATTGCGCATAGCGTGGGGGCCGTCTTCATGGTCGACATGGCACACTTCGCCGGCCTGGTGGCTGGCAGAGTGTTCGAAGGCGACTTCGATCCCATTGCGCATGGCGATATCATCACGTCGACGACGCACAAGACCCTGCGCGGACCGCGCGGAGGCATTGTGCTGTGCAAAGCTGAATTTGCCGATGCGGTGAACAAGGCGTGCCCTCTTGCCATGGGCGGGCCACTGCCCCACGTCATTGCCGCAAAAGCCGTTGCCTTCCAAGAGGCCAATACACCGCAGTTCAAACAGTATGCCCACCGCATTGTCGACAACGCACGCGCCCTTGCGGAGGAATTCATCCGCCTGGGCTGCAGAGTCACCACGGGCGGCACAGACAACCACCTCTGCGTCGTCAGCGTGCAGCCCTTTGGCCTCAATGGACGACAAGCCGAAGGCGCTCTACGCGCCGCTTCGATTACCCTGAATCGCAACACGATTCCCTTTGACCCCAATGGGCCTTGGTACACCTCCGGCATCAGGCTCGGCACACCTGCGTTAACCACGCTGGGCATGGGCGAAGAGGAGATGCGGCAGATCGCACGCTGGATTGTCGAGATCTTAAAAAACACTCGCCCTGGAGAAAAAAGCCAGTTTGTCACCGACCCAGCCGTTCTCTCACGAGTACAGGCCGGCATAAAAGAACTTTTGACCAATTATCCCCTTTACCCTGAGATTGCAATCTAGCTATGGAAGATCCAAAAACTCTCGATGACCGTATTGAACTTGAGCTGCTCAAAGCACGCCGCATCTTTATGAGCGACGCCTTTGATAACAACTCGGCACGCGAAGTGATTCGCAAGCTCTGGTACCTAGAGCTCACCGCTCCGGGTAAACCCATCACCATCATCATCAACTCCCCCGGCGGATCGGTGGATGCCGGCTTTGCCATCTGGGACCAGATCAGCATGATCTCCTCTCCCGTAACCACTTTAGTGACCGGCCTGGCCGCCTCCATGGGCTCCATTTTGAGCCTGGCCGCCGCCCCCGGACGCCGCTTTGCCACGCCGCGCGCGCGCATCATGATCCACCAACCCGCCATCCACGGCGTAGTGCAAGGCCAAGCCACCGACCTGGTGATTCAAGCCACGGAGATCAAAAAGACCCACGAGATGCTCATCGGCATCTATGTCAAAGCAACCGGCAAAGACTTCAAGACCATCGAACGAGCCCTCGACCGCGACACGTGGATGACGGCTGAAGAGGCTTTGGCCTACGGCTTACTCGACAAGATCGTCCACTCTTATTCCGAAATATGATCCCCTTCTCCAAGTTCCATGGTGCCGGCAATGACTTTATCCTGATCGACAATCGCGATCAGAGATGGGAGCTAGGCCCCGACACCATTGAGGCGATGTGCCATCGCCGCTTTGGAATTGGAGCCGATGGAGTCATTTTGGTGGAACCGAGCAGCCAAGCCGATTTCCGCATGCGCATCTTCAATAGCGACGGGGGCGAGGCGAGCCAGTGCGGCAACGGGATTCGCTGCCTGGCAGCGTTTGTGCGAAAATTAGGAATGACCGCTAACGCCTTTCATCTCGAAACAAAGGCCGGTATCGTCGCCGTCTCCTGGCGAGGAACTCAAATCTCGGTGGAGATGGGGAAACCTAAGTTGTTGGGAACCAGAGAGTTAAATACATCTTTAGGGGTGTTGACCGCTTTCGTGGCCGACACGGGGGTGCCCCATGCCGTTATTTTCGTTGAAGATGTCGACTTGGTGAAGCTGGAGCAGCTGGGACCGGAGGTGCGTTTTCACCCCGAGTTTGACCCTCACGGAGTCAATGTCAACGTTGTTGACCGCAGATTGGCGATCCGCACCTTTGAGAGGGGCATAGAGGACGAGACGCTGGCGTGCGGAACGGGGGCGTGCGCCTCTGCTTTGGCCGCTGCCCGCCAATTTGCACTACCCTCCCCAATCTCTCTATTGACACGTTCAGGCGAACAGCTCACAATTTCCTTCCCCCCCGACATGGCCTCCGTCTGTATGACCGGGTCGGCCTTGTTTGTTTACGAAGGAACCTATGAAGAAAGTTGCTGCCAAAAAGCCTGCGCCCCCCAAGAAGCCTGTTTCTAAACCGGCCAAATCTGCACAACACCACCCTCTGATTCTGCGACTGCTTCGTCTCATTGACGCCTTCACAAAATCCGATGATGAGAGGGACTTTTACATCGATAAAAAAGAGGGCTTCCTTCTCTTTGTTGACTTGAACAAGACGCGCGAGGAGCTTGCTGAACTCCAAACAGAGACCACCAAGCACGAAGACCGCTACTGCATGATTCCGAAGATGACCTACTACGAAGTGAAGAAGATCATGGAGGGGTTTGTCAACGAAAAGGTGTGGGACATTGACACCAAAGAAAAACTTTTGGATATCATCGGCTCGAAGAATGCCCGCGAGAACTTTCTCGAATTCATCTGGGACCATCTAACAGAACTCGAAAAGTGGCAACAGTACTACGTAGAACGCATGCGTGTGCGCATCATTGAGTGGCTACGTCACCATGAGCTGCAGTTCGTCTTTGAAGAGGATCTAGATTTGGGTAAGACCAATGTGGAGAAACTCAAAAGCCACTTTCTCGACACGAAAGTGCCCAAAGATGTGGCTGCCTGCCGTGATGCCATTGAGCAGAAGGCGCAAACCTACTACTCCCTCGAGGCGCTCAATCCACGCCCCAAACGAGGTCGTCCACCCAAGCAGACCGCCAAAGTCGCGCCCGAACTTTCGCTCTCTTCCGATCTCTATCTCACGGTGCCCCCCGCTGCACGACCCTTCCTCTTCCTGCCCGATCTGATTGCCCCGGCGCAAATCAGCTTCTCCGGCAAGACGGAATCCGATGAGCAGCTCTTCAAAAGCAAAGGGCAAAACAAGCTCCTGCAAGCACAAGAGACTCTGCAGAGCAAACTCTCTCTTCTGCGTGGTCTGGCTTCTCGAAGCGGCGTAAAAGCGGCCGCTCCTTCCTGGGATGATGACGAGGACGACGATGAGGATGACGAAGAGGTAGAAACCGTGAAAAAGCCGGCGGTTAAGAAGCGCTAGCCAATGTTACTGCCTCTAATTTGAGGCGCAGAGCGCAGTAAGGATCGGTTTCTTCCGCCGCTTGCCCTCGGTCAAGAACGCGAATGTCTGAAGGCAAGGCCGCCAGCAATTGGCCCGCTGCGCTTCGAATGTGGACATCTTCTGTGACATCCGGCAGATCATCGACAAGTTGCTGTAATGCGGTCTCTTCTTCAACTTGAAGCCTCTGTCGCAGTCCATCAACGGCTGCCTCTATCTCCTCTTCGCTTCTCTGGAAAAAATCAAAATTCATCAGAGCCACTCCGAGAGAGGCAAAAAGGGGAATCAGCACAATGCCGATCAACCCTCCCCAAGGCGCTGCCGCCATACACAAGGCCGTGAGCGCAACGCCCGCGACAATCCCCGCCACGGCGCCCACAACACTCCACCAAAAACTGAACGATTGCCCACGATTCCACAGCTGCACCAGCGTCTTGACTTCTCGATAGCGACGCGCACACTGATCGCGCTGCTCTGCGTTTACAAAAAGCAGCTGCTGCTGCGCGAAAGCGCTTTGCACGGCCTGGATCTCTTGGAGAAGATCGCCCCGCGGAAGAACCGTAAGAGGAAAGGCCCGGTTTTCCGTCATCATCGTACGGAGAGCCTCTGAACTGACTCGCATCCTTTCGGGAGCTTGTCATATTCGGCTATTTTTGTGTCAAACTGTCAACAGTGGGTTGAATGAGCGCAGCCAAATCCACCGACTTCATCTGGATCGACTCTGTCAACAGACCGCAGTTGAAGTTCACAATTTCCTGCTTCAGAATCTCTTCGTCAAAATAGGTTTCTAAGTTGAGCAGGTTGCCAAAGGGCGGAATGCCCCCCACCTGTACGCCCCAGCGCTCAAAAATCACGGCGGGATCTTCAAATTCAAATTTTTCCTTGGCAACCGCTGCTACCGCTTTCATATCGAGCTTTTGATGGGCGGGAATGTTGACCTGGATGTTCTTTTTGCTCGACTTGCCGCGCAAGATCAGCGCTTTAACCCCCGTTTCGATTGGTTGGTTGCGCACTCGTGCGGAATCTTGCGAGGTGGGTGTGGCTTCATGCACAGTATGCTCAAAGGGCATTTCATTGGCTTTGAGCAGCCGGATGATTTCGCCGCGGATATTTTCGCCGCCAAAGAAAATTTTTGCTTTGATGCGCACAGAAGCGATGCGTTTGGGATCGGAAGGGAAGAGAGAGGCTTCGCGGATGTTCTTGAGCTTCAACATCGTCATGGTCAGACGCTCAAGCCCAATGCCGAAACCGCCATGAGGCGGCATGCCATATTTGAAGATCGAGAGGTAGTCTTCAAACTCCTCCGGATCCATGCCCTTGGCGATGATCCCTTCGATCATGGATTCATAGGTATGGCGCCTTTGCCCGCCGGAGGAGATCTCCGTGCCTGCGCAAAGAAGGTCGTGCGTGTTGCTCAGCTCCCCGTTGGGGTAGGCATAAAAGGGGCGCTTGGACTGTAGCCAGTCGGTGATGAAGACAAAGTCCGTACCTTTTTTTTCTTGGGCCCAAGCGCATAGCTCTCGCTCTGCGGCGGGACTTAAGTCGGGCTCGTCTCTTTCATCGATGCCGGTGCGTTGGTAGAAGAGCTCTTGCGCCTCCTGGAAGGTCAGTCGAGGAAAGGGAACGTTTTCCGGAGCCACCACCGCCGCTAAAGCTCCCAGTTTTCGTACGATGTACTTCATACATCGCTCTTGGACATCGAGAATCTCGCTCCAGTCGTCAAAAAAGCCCATCTCAAATTCAAACTGCTTGCCTTCCGTGAGGTGGCGCGTGGTGTTCGAGAGTTCCGCGCGGAAGAAGGGCATGAGGGCAAAAACACGCTCATTGACCCCCACCATCATCTGCTTGTAGAGCTGACTGCTCTGCGCTAAAGCGGCTGGGTAGCCAAAATAGTCGACATGGAAAAACTCCGCGCCCCCTTCCGAAGAGGCTCCTACTAAGTTCGGACCGAAGTACTCGACAGCCCCCTCGCCAATCATGAATTCGCGGTAAGCCTGCGCGATGATCGCCTGCGCCTGAAAGACCTCTTGGATGTGGCGGTTGCGCAAACTCAAAGGGCGGTGGACGAGGATCTGTTCTAAGACGTTAGGGATTACAGGGCGGTAGTATTCGATGGGCAGGTTTTCGGTGACAGCCACTTCCACAGTAATTTTGGGATCTACCAGTTCAGGCCCTTCCGCCACCGTCCCTTCAATGCGCAGAATCGAACCTGGTTGGAGGTGAGCAATCTGGCTCTTGTCGCTGGTCACAATCTGGGCCAAACCGGTGCGATCGCGCAAAATGATAAAGTTGATCTTCCCCAAAATCCGGAGATTGTTGAGCCAGCCGCGCATACAAACGCGGGCACCAACATGATTTTTGAGTTCGTTTGCCAGAGTACGTTTCATAAATGGTGGGTTTCAATATACTCTACTAGCGATTTATGACAGAAGATCCGCTCAAACCCATCGTTGCTTTGGCAAAACGCCGGGGCTTTGTTTATCCAGGCTCCGAGATCTATGGCGGCTTCGCCAATACCTACTCCTACGGCCCTTTAGGTGCGGAGCTGAAGCGCAATATTAAGACGCAGTGGTGGAAGCAGTTCGTCCAGATGCGAGACGACATGGTTGGCCTCGATGGCCCCATCCTTCTGCACCCTAAGGCGTGGCACGCCTCGGGGCACGTTGAGGGGTTCAATGACGCCCTCGTTGACTGCAAGGCGTGCAAGTCGCGGCTGCGCGCGGACCACCTTCTGGAAAAGGCTCTCAAACGCGATGTAGAGGGTCTGAGCATGAAGGAGCTTTCCGCTCTGCTGCAGAGCCATAAAGTGGCCTGCCCCAAATGTGGCGCCCACGACTGGACGGATGTACGGCAGTTTAATTTGATGTTTGCCACGCAGATGTCCAAGACGGGCGATGACAGCGCCGCCTATTTGCGACCTGAAACGGCGCAGGCGATCTTTCTCGACTACAAAAACATCGTCGACACGATGCGCGTACAGGTACCTTTCGGCGTAGCGCAGATCGGAAAGGCCTTTCGCAATGAGATCACACCGGGGAATTTTATCTTTCGCGTGGTGGAATTTGAGCAGATGGAGATCGAGTACTTCATTCGCGAAAGTGCTTGGAAAGAGACCTTTGAGGCGTGGCTGGAGCGTATGTGGCAGTGGTGCGATGCCATCGGTCTGCCGCGCAGCAGCTTGGAGCTTTTTGAACATCCGTCCGAAAAACTGTCGCACTATTCCAAACGAACAGTGGACTTCCTCTTTGACTTTCCCTTCGGCAAGAGCGAGCTCTACGGCCTTGCTTACCGCACGGACTGGGACTTGCGTCGCCATGCGGAGTTTAGCGGCGAGCGGCTCGACTATCTCGATCCCAAAACAAACGAACGCTTCGTGCCGCATGTGATCGAGCCCACTTTTGGTGTCGACCGCACTATTCTTGCGCTGCTCTGTGCGGCGTACCGCGAAGAGACTCTCGACGATGGCGAAAAGCGCACTGTGCTGGCTTTTAAGCCCAGTATTGCTCCGTTCAAGGCAGCGATCTTCCCTCTCATGAAGAAAGAGCCCCTGGCGAGCAAAGCGAAAGAGGTCTACCACCTTTTACGCAAACACTTCATGTGCGACTACGATGAATCCGGCGCCATTGGCAAACGCTACCGCCGCCATGATGAGATCGGCACGCCCTGCTGCATCACCATCGATTTCGACACGCTGGAAAACAACACTGTAACCCTGCGTCATCGCGATTCTATGGAGCAAGAACGCCTTTCGATCGATAGCTTAGCGGCAAGACTTTTCACTCTGATTGCGGAGTAATGTCATGGCAGCTGCAAGCCTTTCCTGTCACATCCATATTCGCGATCCAGATTACACGTTTGTTTTTCAAGACGACCACCCCTTCCGCGCAGCGGTGCGTGGTTTTCTTCCGTTCAAAAGACAATGTTTTCCTTTTTCAAGTCGTGTTGTTCATTGCGAGGTGGCCCATATAGGCCCATGGAGTTGCGATCCCACTCTGCCCCAATCCATCCAGAAAGCAGTCCTGTGTGCCTTAGACAAATTTACGCACGAGTTCTCTTTTTGCTTCGATCCAAAAACAAGCGCCCTCTCTATCAACAAGAGCACCCAGATCAATCTCGCAACACGATCGATCACTGTTGATGGGAAAAGTGACTCTAGCCTAGATGTATGGTTTGTAGCATTGCACAACATCGCCTCCACAACTCCAAGATGGCCACTGACCTCCTTCTTTGATGCTGCTTCTATACTGGGTTTTACGAATGCTGCGGAGCAAGCCAGAATCGTTGCTGCTGCACAAGGGCGCACAGACCCCTCTTTTCTTCGCATTGTTACCTCCTGTTGTAATACAGCCCTGGTCCACATAGAGTCCATTTGGTCTGGCACAAAACCGGCCACTGATTCGGGAAGATTCACCTTCTGGCGCCCCTCTTCTTTTACCGAAAGCTCTCCTGAAAGAGGAATGCTAGCGCACATTGATTCCGCCCATCGTCTCCATCTTTACCTTACCTGGAACCGCCGGACACTAGGAGATAACCTCGTTGGACGTGGATCGTTTGCGCGAGTTACAGAAGTCACGCCTTTGAACGGTAGACTAGATCGACAACTCTGCAGCCATTCCTCTCCTCTTTCCTATGCTAGAGTCACGCTCGAAGCACTGCAAGCGCTGGGCGATGCTGAAGGGATTGTCTCCTGCGAAGGCTATGCTGAATATCAGGGAAAAAGAAAGCGAAGACATCCTGAAATTGCAGTACCTAAAGCGCGCATGTTAATGCCCCAATTAGCTCCTCTACACCCGCTGTTTCTCAAAGTCTTGCGCGGAGAAATGGTGATTGATGCAAGACGCGCATTAGAACTGACTCGCGACCTACTTGCCGCTGTGCGCACTATGCATGACAGAGGCGTCTACCATAGAGATCTCAAAGCGGGTAATTTTCTTACTGATGCCGAAAATCATTTGAAGGTATGCGATTTTTCAGCAAGTCGACTGCTGGGAACTGTCGGACGCGTGGGACGAGGAACAACGAACATTATTGTCTCTCCGGAAGAAGCAAAGCATCTCGTTGCTGAATACGCTAAGCAGTTTGCAAAGGGAGGTCCCGTTAATGTTTACTATGCTCCTGGCCTTGCTACAGTGACCGCAAAAGCCGATTTATGGGCAGTAGGCTGCTTCCTCCTGGCTTTGCTGACAGGAAAAATGTTCTATTCCTCTTTAATTGATAAAATCAACAGCCCGGAAGAATACTCTAATCTCCATAAGATCGCCACTTTATCCGAAGAAACCATTTTCGAATCCGTTTCCTCTGCACCGGCGGCTCATCTACTCAAAAGACTTTTGCATCCAGATCCAGAAAAGCGATGTGATGCCCACGAGGCGTACGGAATCATTTTGGATCTTCTCGGTGAATCAGAGCCTGTTGCCACCGAAGACGCGGAGGCTGCAGCAGCAGGCAGCGCAGAGCC
>CAZVVT010000002.1:281566-286562 GCA_964630595.1 uncultured bacterium
CAGAGCCTGTTGCCACCGAAGACGCGGAGGCTGCAGCAGCAGGCAGCGCAGAGCCCCCCGCTGCTTGCAGCGGCGCAGGCAGTGGCAGCGAGCCATCTTCCACTGTGCGCAGAAGTGCGGGCAGTGACAGTTCAGGCGAAGCAAGGCCTCGCCCACATAAGTTGTACTCTCATTTCATGAAGGGCCCAACATGACTGCGCTTCTGCCACTTCTGGGTTACACCGACCCCGCTGCTATCACAGAATATGTAGCCACAAAGCGCCCTCTTGCATCCGATCTACAAACAATTGTAAAGAGCTGCGCTCAAGCCGTTCTCGATCACTTTTCCACTCTTTATGCCAAAGCCTCTACAGAGGGGACGATTTTTGTGGATCGCAGCACCATCCCTCCTGCCCCCCGCTCTCTCATAGCCGTGCGCGATGCTACCAGCGGATTCCTTACCGTCTACATCCTCTTAACACGCCGAACAAAGGGAGGGGATAAACTCGTTGGAAAGGGTTCTCACTGTGTGGTCACAGAAGTTCTTTGTCTGAATCACAAACCAGAGCGCCCTCTTTGCTCTGCTTCTGCAGAAGAACATGACCTCAGTCGCTCCCTAGAGGTTTACGGCTGCCTTGGCAATAGACCTCCTTGCATTGTTGAATGCGTTGCCTCGGCTACCTATGAAAAATCAGACATTGTAAAAACACGTCTCATCATGCCCAAATTTCGCTCCTTCAACACCATCTTTCGCCGCGCTGTATACGACGGCACCCTCCCTCCTTTGAAAGACGCGATAAAGTGGTTAGAGCAGCTTCTGACAGCTTTGGATACTCTACACCAAAAGGGCTATCGTCATGGTGATGCCAAAGCAGCGAATATGCTTCTTGATCAAGAGGGCAATTTAAAACTCTGTGATTTAAATGTTCTGCGTATGGATTTGCTCCACGAAGCTAAGGAAAGAGTGACCACGGGACATATTGTTTCCCCCGAAGAAGCCGCCCTTCTTGTGAAAGAGTATCAATACCAAAGCGATCACAAGATAGCACCTCTTAAGGTCACATACGCGCGGGATTTAGATACAATTGGGCCTAAAGCAGATGCTTGGGCAGCCGGTGTTTTTGCAGCAAGTCTCTTGCTTGGGTGGATGCCCATCACAGAGGCTGCTCCCTACAATACGCGCGAAGAGTGGACGGTCATGGAAGCCTTCGTTGCTCTACCCCAAACCACGATCGACACAGAGGTCGACAAAAAAGCGCTTCCTGAGGGCATCGCGCCCATCATCAAAGGGCTGCTTGCGAAAACTCCCGATGAACGTCTCTCCGTTGCGGAGGCTCTTGTGAAGGTGCGAGAGCTGAATCCGTCTCTTTTCCCTGCGGAAGCAGCACCAGGCGCAGCGCTTGCGGGAGCAGGAGCGCCTATGCCAGCGGCTGCAGCCTGCTCTGGCGCCGGCGGACCACCGCGCCGCCTGCGTCTTGAACCACGAAGCTTGGTTGTTGTCCCTGCCGCCGAAGGGGGCTACAAGATCGCTCTATCTTAAGAAAGGACTTTCTCGCCTTCCCAGCGCGCCACCATGACGGCACAAGCCGCTTCGCTGGCAACGTTGATGACCGTGCGGAACATATCGAGGATGCGCTCGACGGGAATAATGAAGGCAATGCCTTCGGGAGGCAGCCCAAGGGTGTTTAAGATGACCATGATGGCGATCAAGCTGGCGGAAGGAATGCCGGTCAACCCCATCGCTGCGATCAAGGAGAGCCCCACCACCATGACTTGCTGCACAAAGTGCAGTTCAATGCCGCTCATGGCAGCGATGAAGAGCACCCCCACACACTCATAAAGGGCCGATCCGGTCATGTTGAAGCTGGTGCCCAAGGGCACGACAAAACTCGCTACACGGTTGGAAACGCCTGCGCGCTTTTCCACGCACTCGAGCGTAATGGGCAGCGACGCCGCCGAAGAGCTGGTGCTGAACGCCGTCACCAAGGCAGGGAAGATGGCCCGGAAAAAGCCTCTCACACTCACTCCACGAGCCACCAACAAGCAGGGAATGACGCCGAACAAAAAGATCCCCAAGCCCAAAAGCACCGCAACGACAAACCACAGCGCCGACGCAATGGCCCCTAAACCGGAATGGGCAACTGCCGAAGCGACGAGAAAAAAGACCCCCACGGGAAGGGCCTTCATCACGACCTGAGTCATGCGCATCATAACGGCAAAGAAGCTCTGCCAGAACTTCACCATCCCCTCGCGCACCTCCAACCCAGAGAGGGCAATACCAAAGAGCAGACTAAAGACAATCACTCCGAGCATATTTCCCTGCGACGCCGCCGCAAAGACATTACTGGGCACAATCTTGAACAGCACCTGCTTGAACAAATCCTCCGGTGCGGCCGGCAACTGCCCCGCTGCACTGCCCGCTTCCATCACCCCAAAAGGCAGCACCGTCACCACCGCCAGCCCTACCACCGCGGCAATCAACACCGTCAGGACATAGTAGAAGAAGGTCTTTGCCCCTAGCCGCCCCAGGCCTCTTTGTGCGCCCAGCCCCCCAATCCCCGCAATCACCGAGGAGGCCACAAGGGGAATCACCATCAACGTCAACGCATTCAAAAAGAGCTGTCCCAAAAGCTGATAGCCGGCTTTCAGCGCCTCATGGCCCTGGCTAAAATGGCCCACCACACAGGCCAACCCAATGGCCACCATCACCCAGAAAAAGGTCGTATTATTCCGTAGCTTCATAGACCCCCGAATTATCTCCCAATTCCCTATTGCTTCCATAGGAAATTATAGGTCTGTGCGTAACTTTAAAGAATTTTTTCTAGCTGCTTTTGCAGCTTGGGAAGGTGGTGCTTTGCCGTATGCCAAACAATGGCCGCATCCACTCCAAAATACTCATGAATCAAGAGATTCCTCATGGCGGTCATTTGATCCCAAGGCACAGATTGATGAGATCTACGAAAGGACAGAGGAACGCTTTTGCTTGCTTCCCCAATAATTTCAAAGTTTCTAATCACTGCGTCGATAATAAGGTCATTTTTCTTAAATTCATTCAGCGTCATGTCACGCATATATTTTTGAATTTTTTGAATCGCCTCGATAATATCCCGGATTCGAAATTCCCAATCTCTAGAAGACAAGTTTTGCCTCTGCAAGAATTCGCTTTTTCAAAGAAGGATGAAGAGCTTTCTTTGTCACTAAATCGACCTTGCAACCCAGCAATTGTTCTAAATATCTTTGAACATCTACGAACCCAAACAACCCCTTTTTCGAATCGAAATCAATAAGTACGTCTATGTCACTTTTTGCTTTTGCCTCATCCCGTGCGACTGATCCAAAAAGCGACAAAGCGCGCACACCCAGCACGCAAAGCTCTTCCCGATGACTACCGATCACTTTCTTTGCGTGTTTAAACAGCATTACCTCATCATAGGACATCCAAAAATTCCCGTTAACCCCCTTTTCTCTCGCGGCCCCATGGGGCCGCTAAACTGCTCGGAGCACGTAGTGCGAGCAGCAGTTTACCCTTCCCCATTAACTCGCACCCATGCGAGGAGCCCCGCTCCGGGCATGAGCTGATGGTAAGGGATTTCTTCGAAGAGGACATCAGATGGCTGTTCGAGGAAGGAGCCAAGGGTTTTTCCCCTTGGCGACTGATGAGAATCAGCTAGATGATGTCCTCTTCGAAGAAAGCACTGCCAGCAGGTCATGCTCGGAGCGGGAATCGAACCCGCACGGGCTTTTGGCCCAACGGATTTTAAGTCCGTAGCGTCTACCGTTCCGCCATCCAAGCGAATTATGGGGAGCGAGATTATAGCTCAGCTCCCCTGTTTTTAGGCTAGAGCGTGTCGGTGTTGCGCTCGAGTTTGTAGTCGGGATCGTCGAAAGCGGTGGGAGCTTCGGGACTGCCGTGAGAGCGGGAGCCGCCAAAGGATTCGGAGATCAGGGTGGAGGGAGGAGGAATGAGGATTCCTAAGTTGTGGGAGGTGGGCAGGACGGCTTGATCGGGGGAATGGACAAGGCGGCCATCTGCTTGGTCGGGGACTTCGATGAATTCATCGAAGGCGTTAGCGGCTTCCTGGACGGCCGAGGGCTCTTCGCCACGGCGGCGACGGTTCTTTTTGCGATCGCGACGGCCACGGTCACGGGGTTCGCGCGGCTCGCGTGCTTCACGGGGTGCAGCAGACGGGGCAGCTTCGTCGTCGCTGCTGTCGCTGGCTTGCTTTGCTGCACGAGGAGGTCTTTCGTCACGGCTGGGCCTTTCGTCACGCGCTTTGAGGGCGATTTTGGCTTCGCGCGATTCCACCACTTCAAAGTCGGAGATGGGAAGGAGGAAGGGCTTTTTTTCTACGGAGCGGTAGAAGGTGGCTTTGCCGAAGGTGATCACTTCGAGGGCGTCGACGACGTACTCTTCGTGTGAGCCTATTTTGGTGTTACGGACGATGAGCTTGAAACCCTCTTTCGGGCTGATGATCGTTTCGACAATCGGTTCTCTAGTAAAATGCATTTAGTCTTTCTCTTTTTTTGCGATGTAGCGTAGCAAGTCAGCACAGCGGGTTGCGTAGCCCATCTCGTTATCATACCAGGCGATCAACTTGTAGAAGTTGTCATTTAAGGCGATTCCTGCCCCTTTATCAAAAATGGCTGAATAGGAGCTACCAATGAAATCGGAGGAAACAACCTCCTCTTCAGTATAGCCCAATATCCCTTTCATAGGTCCTTCTGAAGCAGCCTTCATGGCTGCCGCAATCGCGTCGTAGGAGGTCTTCTTCGTCAGGCGAACCGTCAAATCAACAACGGAGACGTCCGGCACCGGAATGCGGAAGGCCATGCCCGTCAACTTACCCTTTAGTTCAGGTAGGCATAAGGTCACCGCCTTGGCCGCTCCCGTCGACGCTGGGACAATATTTTGCAACGCACCCCTACCTCCGCGCCAGTCTTTTTTTGAGGGGCCATCGACAGTAGGCTGAGAGGCAGTCATGGCATGGACAGTGGTCATCAAACCCTCTTCAATGCC
>CAZVVT010000003.1:0-142639 GCA_964630595.1 uncultured bacterium
CGCACTTGCATGGGGTGCAAGGGGTCGGAGGTTCAAATCCTCTCACTCAGATTCTGTTTTATTGGGTCTCTCTTCTCATATCGATTCTACTGACCGTCAATGCGGCCCATTTCGAAAAAACATTAGAGCTGCCTTTTGAGGATTTGTGCTCTCAATACGATGGGTTTCTTTTAGATGCTTACGGTGTCTTTTGGGGATCTAGTGAAGTAGGCGTTTTTCCCGAAGCTGCCGATGCAATGGCTTATTTAGTCGCTCAAGGGAAGTGTGTTGGAATCTTATCAAATTCTACTCAGCCGGCCCTAAAAGAAGAGGAAAAGCTTCGAAAACATGGTCTTCATAAGGGAGTCCATTATCACTTTCTTCTTACTTCAGGAGAGGTAGCTAAAAACTTATTGCTACAAGAAACCCTTCCCTTTCCCACTCCCCGAGGCACGTACTGGTTGTTTGGTTCTGTCCACCCCCATTTCGGTTCTCACCACCAACTCTTTGAGGGCACAAAATATCGAGAGGTACAAAACCTTGACGAGGCTGATTTTATCTATATTTCCATTCCCCATATTGCGGGGATAGATCAAGAAGACCCTGAAGTGTTTCGAGATGAGATCCAATCTGTCAACGCGCGCGTTCCCATCCTTTGCGTGAATCCGGATCGAGTGGCCATGGAAGGACGTCCGCCTCGCCTAGTTGTTCGTCAGGGCAGCATCGCCCAAATGTTTGCCGAAGAGCAGGTTCCCGTCTACCTAATCGGCAAACCCTCTATTATTGTCTATGAAGCGGCTTTACAAAGGTTTCCGAAGAGTATTCAAAGAAATAAAATTCTTATGATTGGAGATGGTCCAGAAACGGACATTCGCGGTGCGCATAATGCCGGCTTAGACGCTGCTCTTGTTACAAAAACCGGTATCATGACCCCCCATCTAGAGAAAGAGGGGCTGCCCCAGGTTATCGATCGCCTCCCACCTAGCGATACGCCTGAATTTCTCATCGAGCGTCTAAGTTTACAAACTCGCTAAGGATCTCTACGTGATCAGTTCCTGGAATCATTGGGTAGCTGACCACGCGTCCCAATTTCCAACCACTTGCCAAAAGAGTATCGCGGTCGCGCTCCCAACTCTCTTGGTTACAACTAATGTAATAAAAAGTTTTATCCGAAGAACAGATTTTACTGAGCAGCTTTTTGCTCAGGCCTTTTCTAGGGGGATCGGCGATGATGACATCTGCTTCATCGATCAGGTCTATAAAATCGTCAACATCTCCACAATGGTACGGCACATCACAGGCCAACCGGAAGAGGGGCTCAGCAAAGGGGTTTTCTTCGACCGCAACGAGCGTTTGGGCTCCAGTTGATAGCGGAACACTCACCGTACCCACACCCGCGTAGAACTCGACAATTCGCTGGTTTTCGGCGATCCAGCTCTTCAAGGTGGTCACGAGCTGCTCAAAAAGAGCCCAATTGGGCTGCATGAAGACCTGCGGCGAGAGGTAGATCTCCTCCCCAGCCATCCTCCGCGTATACCACTTAGGGCCCGAGATATGTTGCCACTTCGATGAGAAAATCGTGTTGGTTTTGTGGGGGTTAAAATTCGTCCAAAGACTGTGAATCAACGGATTTTCAACAAGCTGGGATAAATACCTATCTGTTTGCTTGTCAAGTTGTTGTGTGTTGAGCGAGAGAGCTACGCAAACAGAGTTTTCCACAACGTCCAACTGGATATAGCGCAGTAGGCCTGTGTGGGATTTTTCGTCATAGCCGGGAAGGTGGATGAGCTGAGAGACCTCGTTGATCAATGGGTGGTGAACAAGGCAGCAGGGGATGGGGAGAACCTCGTGGCTGTGTTCACGGAAGAGCCCGATTTTGTCTCCGCGCACAGCCAGCTTGCTGCGCAAACGCCAACCGAGGCCCTCACTCGATAAGAGGCGCTGACATCCGCTACAGGGGCCAAAGTGCTTACAGACAATCGACATGTTCCACACCCTCTAGAATAGGAAGAGAGATTTCTATTATATGTTTTTCTTCTTCTTTAGGGGGTGTGGAAATGTTCACGCCATCTGCGATTTCCCCATTGTTCATAAGTCCTGTCGAAAATGTTCAGGGCTGATGATGGGCGTTCATGGGAAAAAGATCGTCAACAAAACCGACCCTTTCGTGGACGGTTATGAACCACTATTCGACAAGTTTTCCACAGGCTTCCAACAACTCGCGTAAAGTCCCCTCGATGGAGGAGATGGAGGTGGCGTGGCAGAGTGCGTTTCGGTATTCGCTCGCGCCGGGAAGGCGTTTGACATACCAGCCAGAGATGCGGCGTATATCGGTGATGATTTTGTGCTCACGGTCTTGATTCTTAATCACTTCGAAGTGAGAGACCAGCTCTTGGCAATGCTCTAAAATGGTACGTTTTTGGTACTGTCCGGTGGTCAAAAACTCTCTAATCTGGGCGGCAATCCAGGGCTGCCCCATGGTGCCGCGCGCGATTAAGACAGCGTCACAGCCCGTTTGGGTGAGGCAATCCGCTACCGCTTCAGGAGAAAAGAGGTCACCATTGCCAACAACCTTAATTTTCGTCGCAACCTGTTTACAGTCACGGATATGCGACCAATTTGCGGGTCCGAGGTAGGCTTGCTGTCGCGTACGGCCGTGAACACAGATGTGGCGCGCCCCGGCCTGCTCGGCAATGAGGGTCACTTCGGGGGCGACAATGGAGTTTTCGTCCCAGCCTGTACGGACCTTTACGGTGACGGGGATTTTGACAGCGGCGACGATGTTGGCCAAAATTTCCCCGATTTTCGCCGGGTTTTTGAGAAGGCCCGAGCCGCTGCCGTCCTTGGTCACCTTGTCGACCGGGCAGCCGCAGTTGAGATCGATGGAGTCAAAGCCGAGGTCTTCGATAATCCGGGCGGCTTGAGCGGCCAGTTCCGGCTTTGCTCCACACAGCTGTCCGCCGATGGGGCGCATGTCGGCTGTGTAGCGCAGCATTTCCAGCGTCCCGGGGTCGTTGCGGACGAGGGCCTCCATCTTGACCATCTCGCAAAACATGTGGTCGGGTCGGTACTTCGCCGCGATCTTGCGAAAGGCAAAATCGGAGCATCCTGCAAGAGGGGCGTAATAGACTAGCGGATCAGCCAAAAGAGGAATTGTTCCAAAAATTGAAGGGCAATCAACGCAATCATGGGGGAAAAGTCGATCATGGCGATCGGGGGGATGATTTTGCGAAAAAGACCCAAATAGGGGTCGGTTGCCCAGTGAACGAAGCGCATTACGGGCCAATTTTGGGCCGTGGGGAACCAAGAACTGATCACATTGGCCAGGATCAAAAGGGTATAAATCGTAAAGGCCGCTGACAGAATTGCGTAAACCATGGGAAGATTATACCCCGACAGAAATTATGTTTGCGCTTTTTTTGACTAATCCACGTCTCCGTATCCAATCCCAAGTAGAGGGAATGTACTGCGTCGCGGGCTTTTCCTGGGGCCGTTTAGCCATCCTCTATCTGGGCAACGAAGAGCAAAAAGCTACCCTTTCCATCAGCGCAGCCCCCGGCCTTTACCGACCCATTACCCTTCCCGGGCGCCTTTGGGGTCGCTCTTATGCAACCGCCATGAGCTTCACGGCGCGCAATCTTCTCCCCTTTCCCGACATGGCGCTCAAGATTGAGGAGGGGGGCGTTTTTGCCATTGCGAAGGAGCTGCAGAGCAAAGAGGGGCAGCTCATCAACACTATTCAGGCCCTTGCCTTCTTCACAGCTCTCTTTTGCTCCGATGAGATCATCGTTGTGCACCAAGGCGAAAGCACCACGATCCTCCACATGAAGGGCAAAAAGATCTTCCAAGCCGCAACCTCGCCTTTGAAAGACGAGAAAGAGGTGGTGCGTTTGCGCGAGGGACTCAAGCTGCCCGAGCTGCCCGTTTTGGGGCTGGGACGGGCTCTTGGAACCATTGTCTTGCCGCGCCGTTTTGGACGCAGCAGCGAAGAGCTACACCAACATGCGCTCCCCATTGCCGCTGCTTTAGTGGGGTTTTTCTGGCCGCGCAGGCGCTATGACTACAATGTCAACGGCCATCACGTTCCCTTGCGTTCTCTGGTGATCGCTGCAAGTGTTGCCGCGTTGAGTGTGAGTGCTCTGTACGTAGGTGTGGGCTGGAGGCTGCAAGAAGAAGAGCGCTGCATACAGACACAGCTGCAGAGTTTGAGCTTGGATCCGAACACAACCGATATAGGGGTTCTTTTGGAAAAAGCGCGTGCGCGCACAAAGCGCACAGCACTTCCCTTTGCACTACATCCACAGATGCCCTACTGCAGCGATGTTCTGGGATGGCTCATCGACAAAGCGCCTGAGGGCATTTATTTCGAGCGCATCTCGATGAATGAGCAGTTTCCCACGCTGACCTATCCGCGCCAAAAAAAACTCACTCGAGTCGAGGTGGAGTTTTCCGCCGACAATATCAAGTTAGCGCGTGGTTTACATGAAGCGCTTTTAGCGCACGACTCGATTGCAAAAGCCGATGATACGCTTGTGTGGAGCAGCACCAAAGCGGGATACAAAGTAACCTTTACGGTGAAAGAATGAAGTACCTGTTTTGGATCTTTCCCTTTTTGGTCGTCCCCCATCTTTTCCTACTCTCGGGCATGTGGCAGCGCCTTCATGAAATGGAGGATGTGCGCAATCAGATTTCGATTGTGAGTTTGGGATTGTACAAAGAGCAGATGCATTGCCAGAAAGAAGAGCAGCTGTGGAAGTGTTTTGGAGGCAAAGACGTGCGCAAGCGCGAAGAAATCCTCGAAAAAAATTTCCCCATCACCTTCATCGAAACAAAGATTGAAAAACATCCGCAGTTCACGGAAGTCTCCGTGCAACTCAAAAGCCCCGTTGCCCTCTCCGGAGAGCAGCTACAGCAGCTGCTTTCTACGATCGAAGACATTCACCATCCTGCGATATGCGTCGTCAACGAATTGAAGATCGAGCGCATGGAAGATGAGCTGGGAGAGCATTGGTTGGTCGATATGAAAATCCTCAAACGAGAACTTTTATGAAATGGATTTGCTTTGTAGTACTGATTCTTGCCGGATGTGCCTCAAGGGCACCTGAAAGGCCCTGTTTGACATCGATCCATTTGGTGGATAGCAACGGCATGATGCAAAATGTGGGTTCACCGGACCGTCTCAAGCGTTTTGCCGCCGTCGATTTCAGCAAGCCGCAAGGCTACAGCCGAGTGCTGCGCGTCTTTCGCACAGAGAGCAATGGCGCAACCCCTTCGATTCTCACTTCTTATTGGCCGAGTGGAACCATCAAGCAGTGGCTCGATATCGTCTCCAACCGTGCCTGCGGCCGTTATATGGAGTGGTATGAAAATGGACAGTGCAAGATTTCCGCCCGCGTGATCAGCGGGACGCCCGATTTTTCCGAAGCGGCTGTTGCAAGTTGGTTTTTCGATGGGCCTGCAGAGGCTTTTGATAGTTCGGGCCAGAAAACGGCACATATGGAGTATTGCAGAGGCAAGCTCAACGGGATTGTGCGGCGCTGGAACAGCAAGGGGCTTCTCATTGAAGAAGAGAGCTTCGCCATGGGACGACGTTGCGGCCATGCCAAGCGAATCCTCGATAACGGCAGTGTCTTTGCCGACGAGGTCTTTGAAGACGACCGCCTGGTCGAGGGAATCTACCCGGGGGCCCAGGTGATGAAGGGCACGGGTTGGTGCTTGCGTCCAGTAGAGGGGGGCGTTTTGTGGCAGGAGGTCCAAAACGGTCTCCTGGATGGGCAGGTGCGCGAATTGCGAGGAGAGGAGTTGGTGCATTCCTATACGCAGCACAACGACCAGAAGCAGGGGCTAGAAATTTTTTACGAGAAGGAGCAGCCCATTCTCGAAATCCCCTATGTCGATGGGGTGATCCAGGGCGAGGTCAAAACGCGCTACCCCGATGGGACGTTGGAGAGCATCCGCGAGATGAGCAACAACCAGAAAGAGGGACAGCTGCGCTGTTGGTACCGAAACGGTCAGATCATGATGGTCGAGCAGTACAAAGAGGGGCGGCTGCAGTCGGGAGAGTACTATGCGCTGGGCAGCTTAACGCCGCAAGCGCGAGTTGCTCAAGGCAGAGGCGATGCGCTGGTCTTTGACGGAGAGGGAAAATTGCAGCGCCGCGTCACATATATTGACGGTTTGCCGCAAGAATAGTTATGCTAGCAGCCCCAGGGAGTGGCTAGTGACCTATTTGAACGAGTTTCGAAACAAAATTCATGCGAGAGATTGGAAGGGATTTTGTGTTCTATGGGAGGAGTACTGCGCAGGAGATGAGATTGACACAAAGGAGCTGGCCGAGGTCCTGCATCTTCTCAAAGGTTCGGCTCTGGAGAACTCTTTTGCGGCCTTGGTGCCCGAGGCGATCGCGCTTTACAAACGAGTGCAAGATTTCGATGTTCTCAAACGTTTGATGGATTTGACACCTGCAGCAACGCAGGAGGTGGCGGATTTAAGCATTGAAGAGCTGCAGAAGCGCTACGGACAAGATCCGCACTTCCAAGAAAAGCTGCGCTTTGTCGGCCTCAAAAACAAGAGTGGTTATTGCGGAGCGATTTCGCACTTTGAACTGCTCAACCATCTGCACAAAGGCAATTTCGTTTTTCATACGGGTGGTTGGGGTGTAGGCGAAATCATGAACGTTTCGAATCTGCGCGAACAAATCGAGCTAGAATTCGAAAAGATCACGGGCAAGCGAGAGCTCTCTTTTGCCAACGCCTTCAAAAACCTCATTCCGCTTTCCTCCGACCATTTTCTCGCCAAGCGCTTCGGCAATGCCGATGCCTTTGAAGCAGAAGCGAAGGCCGATCCTGTGGCGGTGATCAAGCAGCTGCTGACCGATTTGGGCCCCAAAACGGCCAGCGAGATTCGCGATGAGCTGATTGACTATGTGATTCCCGAAGAGGATTGGGCAAAGTGGTGGCAGTCGGCGCGAACAAAATTGAAAAAAGTCACCTCGATCGAAGCGCCCGCTTCTGCAAAAGAGCCCTTTCGTCTTGCTGACAAGCAGACCAGCATTGATGAGCGCGCGCTGGCGGGTTTGAGCGGAGTGAAGAAGATCGACGACTTCATCGACTACCTCTACTCCACACTACGAGACAATCCGGAGTTGACCAAGCACGAAGAGATTCGGCGCATTGCACAAGAGCAGATTGAGGAGTGGCTGAAAGGGCACATCAAGGACGCGCAGCGCTTGGAGCTCTACTTCCTGTGTGAAGACTTGGGCCGGCCCATGAAAGCGGAAGCGGGGGCGCTTCTCGAAGCAAAAGAGGCCATCACTCTCGTCAATGCAATGAGTGTTCTCGCCTACAAGAAGCGGGCGCTACAGCTGATTCGTCAGCGCGATCTTCTGGTGCGTGCGTTGATGGAGGTGCCGCACTCCGCACTCCGCGACTTCCTTGTCAAAGAGCTGACGAAGGAAGAGGTGGAAGCGGCGGTGGAAGAGCATCTGCAAAAGCCGGAAAAGCAGCCGGAGTTCCTGATTTGGTATCTGCCGAAGGTAATGGCAGGAGGTGGCTTGCCCTTTTCCGACAAGCGTGGGCAGTGTCGTCTGCTCGAGGGGCTCTTGCAGCTTCTCTCCGCTATTGAGTCGAAGCCGGCCTACAAGGATCTCACCAAAAAAATCACACAGATGCTGCTGGGCGACCGTTTCTCGATGGTGCGCACGATTTTGCAAGGTTCACCGCGCGACTTTGCCAGCGAACTGATCCTGTTGGCGGCAAAGTGCCATGCTATCACGGACTCGGACACCAAAACGATCCAAGCGTTGGTCTACGTGGCCCATCCCGACTTGAACCAGGCGAAGAAAGAGCGCGATGACACGGAGAATGTGATTTGGACGACGTCAGAGGGGCTCAAGAAGATCCAAGAGCGCATCCGCCACATTGGTACTGTAGAGACGGTGGAAAACGCGAAGGAGATTGAGGCGGCGCGTGCTTTGGGCGACTTGCGCGAAAACTCCGAGTTCAAATTTGCGTTGGAGAGAAGGGCGCGTCTGCAGGGAGAGCTCAAGTCGCTTTCCGACGAAGTGAGTCGCGCTCGCGTCATTACAAAAGAGGACATTCCTCAGGCAGAGGTGGGCATTGGCTCGCGTGTGACGGTTCAGTCGGGGGACAAAAAGGTGACCTACACGATTTTGGGTCCCTGGGATGCCGATGTGGAGAAGAACATTTTGGCCTTCCAATCGAAATTGGCACAGAGTATGGTGGGTGCGCACGTGGGCGACACTTTTTCTTTCCAAGGAGAAGAATACCGCATCGTGCACATCGAGCCGTGGAAATCGTAATCGCCTCCTCCAACCTCCATAAGCTGCGCGAAATGCGTGCGCAGCTGAAGCGACTGAAAGAGCATGACTTCCGCTCGCTCAAAGATTTCCCTCATTACGAAGCTCCTGAAGAGACGGGCGTGACCTTTGAAGAGAACGCTCTCATCAAAGGGCGCCACGCTGCGCAGTCTCTCGGTCGCTGGGTCATCAGCGACGACTCCGGTTTGGTTGTCCCCGCTCTCAGCGGACTTCCTGGCGTGCGCTCTGCTCGCTACGCAGGAGAGAAAGCCAGCGACAAGCAAAACCGCAAGAAGCTGCTCGAAGCGATGGCTGCCCTCAAAGATGTGCAACGTTCTGCCTACTTCGAATGCGTTCTCTCTGTAGTGAGCCCCGACGGCTTTGAGAAAACCTTCTCAGGCGTATGTGAAGGGGTGATCGGCACGGAAGAGAAGGGCAAGAACGGCTTCGGCTACGACAGCCTCTTCACCAAGCACGATTACTCGCAGACCTTCGCCGAGCTCTCCGAAGAGATCAAGGGCCGCATCTCGCATCGCGGCAAAGCTCTTGAAAAACTCCTCCTCTTCCTCGAGAGTGGCAAACTACATTGACGGTTACAATCTCCTCTTCCGCTACTTTCGCAGCGGATCGCTCGAGGACTCTCGCAAGGCTATGCTCCGCTCTCTCACGCTGCCGGAAGCCACCATTGTCTTCGACGCCCCCTTTTCCGAAGATGATGAGCAGGTCACCAACTTCGGCCGCTACCGCGTAGTCTACACCCGCAAAGGCCAAACCGCCGACGAGTGGATCTTGCAGTACGCCCGCGAAAAGGACACCCTCTACACCGAAGACCGCGAGCTAGCTGCCCAAGCCAGGCTCTGGCGCGTCACCATCCTCCCTCTGAAGGGCCTGCTGCCCAAAGCCGCCATCCAGGAAGAGGAAAAGCCTCGCGCCTCCCGCTGGATCGAACGCTATCTCAAAATATTCGAGAACAAATTAGAGTAACGGTATGACGCCCACCCCCGACCATTTCTTCGATCTTACGCACTACGTGTGGCGCGACCTCTTTGCTGGCACGCAATATGTCTGGGAAGCGTTGCGCAACATTGAGCGCATCAAGGTCTCTTTCGGCACCATCCGCGGCACCGTCTCCCCTCAAGCCTATCTTGTAAACCCAGAACAGATCTTCATCGATGAGGGAACAGTCGTAGAGCCCGGCGCCTATATCCAAGGCCCCTGCATCATCGGCAAGCACTGCCAGATCCGCCATGGTGCCTACATCCGCAGTCACGTCATTGCTGGAGAGGGCTGTGTTATCGGCCACGCCACCGAAATCAAATCCTCCATCCTCCTCGACCGTGCTCACGCCGCTCACTTCAACTACGTCGGCGACTCCATCCTCGGCAACCAGACCAACCTCGGTGCCGGCACCATCTTAGCCAACCTCCGCCTCGACAATCGTCCCATCACTGTTCGCTTTGAAGGAAAAAAACACCCCACGGGCCTGCGCAAACTCGGCGCTATCCTTGGCGACGAAAGCCAGCTCGGATGCAACAGCGTCACCAACCCCGGCACGCTCCTGCCAAGGAAGTCCCTCATCCTCCCCTGCACAAATCGCTAAAAATCCAAATGTAAAGCCGCTTTACATTTGGAGAATCAATTGTTCCACGGTCATTCAACAGCCTAAGTGTCAGTGAGATAGGTCAAAAAATCGCGATTTTTTCCGTGGAACAATTAGCGCTTAAGCAGCCGCAGTGCCAAGATTAGGATGCGCTTCCAGCCAATTTCCGTAAGCCGTAATAAAGGGGATGCCTTCCTCGTTCCTGCGTATCAATGGAGCTGCTTCCGCGCATAAAATCCCCATTACTCTCTTTGCTTCGATAGTAGTCAAAACAATGGGACCTTCTAAGCAAGCGCGAGGAAAGAGAGCTAGCTCGGCGGGTGTAAGTGTTGCCAGACGAGGATCGTTGTCTCTCTGCCATACTTTGAATGTGTAGAGCTGAGCAACTTGGGTAATGGCGGTAAGGTCAATAATGCCATCGCGTGTATCGATCAATTCTTGTTTTGTTGCTTCATTTCGCTCTTCTTTAATGCGGGCATCTAAAATGGCAAAAGTGTCAGCAAGAGTTGCGTTTACTGTGTCAGTTACGTTCGCAGGAGGGGGTGGCGGCAAAAGGCCCATTGCTACCGCGGCATCATCCAATGTTTGAAAAGGGTTGGCCATTTGTTGCGCTTGAGGGCGAACTGCTAATCGAGTGTGGCAGTAGCGAAGCGAAGTAAAAATGGTAACGACTGCCCCAATCACATTGAAGGGGAATGCAAGAGCACTTGCTGAAACAATAAAAGCAGCCGAAAAAGAAATGACGTGAAACTTTAGACGCTTAAGACAATATTGAGCGGCAGCTCTGGCGCCAAAAAGGTGCAATCCCAGCGCAGCGATGACGAAGAACGCGATCGCTACTGCGTCCACAGCGCATGCAACAGTTGCACAAGCGTTATTCGCTAATCCTGAGAATATGCAGCTCACGTTCAGAGCATGAAACTTGGCATAGCGGCTCAACGAGGGATTTATCGCAAAATCGATTTTTGCGCTTTCCATGCGAAGAGGGTGATGCGCTATCGCGGTCATCGCCGTACGAAGAGGAGGAAAAAATAAGCTCATGGAAACACTATATAGTCTTTATGTTAAGAAGTCGTAAAAGACGTAATGTTCTTATTATAAATGAGTTATAATGGGGGCCTTGGAGCGTACCGGATTCGAACCGGTCACCTCTTGCATGCCATGCAAGCGCTCTACCAAATGAGCTAACGCCCCACGAAAGGGGTGTACCATGGTAGCGGGGTTGGAGGTTTTGGGGCAAGTTTGGTAGACTCTCTTCCTATGCTTTGGATTTTCGTTGCTCTTCTTGTCGCTGTGGTGCTCTGGCTATGGAGCACTTACAACTATTTGGTCACCTTGAAGAACATGGTGCGCAACAGTTGGAGCCAGATCGATGTGCAGCTGCAGCGGCGCTACGATCTGATTCCCAATTTGGTGGAGACAGTGAAGGGGTACATGACCTTTGAAAAGGGGACATTGCAGGCCGTCATTGAAGCGCGCAATCAGGCAGCGGGCTGCTTGAAGCAGGTGAGTGCAGGGCAGGGCGGGATGCGCGAGCTGGCGGCAGCGGATGGGGCTGTACGCACCGGTTTGGGGCAGATTTTTGCGTTGGCAGAGAATTATCCGCAGCTGAAGGCGTCGGAGCCGATGAAGGAGCTGCAAGAGGAACTGCGTTCGACAGAGAACCGTGTGGCCTTTTCGCGTCAGTCCTACAACGACCAGGTGATGCGCTACAACATCGCGCAGGAGCAGTTTCCTGCACGCTTGATCGCAGCCCGCTTTGGCCACCGGCCTGCGGAGCAGATGGAAGTGATCGATAAGGAAGCGCGTAAAACGGTGCGCGTCCAATTTTAGTGGATTTTTGGAAGAGCCAGGAGGAGCACAAGACAAGAAGTCGGCTTCTTACTGTGGGGTTTGTCCTTTTAGTTGTAGCTGTAGCGGCATTAGGGGAATGGGCGCTGCGCTTTTTTGCAGCGGATGAATATCACCCTCCCCTCCCCTATTTCGCCATCTTGTTTGGCGGCATGACTCTGCTCGTCTCCTCTTTTCAGTACATGAACTTTGCACTGCACGGCGGCTCAGCAGTGGCGGAGAGTGTGGGCGGTGTTCTCGCACAGCAGAAACAGCTGCTCAACATTGTGGCCGAAGTGGCGCTCGCCGCCGGCGTAGAAACGCCCCAGGTGTATGTCATCGAAAGTCCCTCCATCAACGCCTTTGCAGCGGGCCTGACGCCGCACAAAGCGGCGATTGCGGTCACTACGGGAGCGCTGCAACAATTAAACCGCGACGAGCTGCAGGGAGTCATTGCCCACGAGATGAGCCACGTGGTGAATGGCGACATGAGCTTGAGCACAAAGGTCGCAGCTCTCGTGATGGGTTTCTTCTTCATCTTCTACTTTGGGATCAGAGCATTGAGCGGTCTCTCTACCAACCGCAATCGCAAAGCGGGCGCTAATCTCTTTGTCGTGGGCGGATTGTTGCTGGTCGTTGCAGGCGCGGTGAGTTGGCTCTTCGGTTCCATTCTCAAGAGTGCGCTCAGTCGTCAGCGCGAGTTTTTGGCGGACGCAACTGCAGTGCAGTTTACACGCGATCCAAACGGCCTGGCAGGAGCGTTGCGCAAGATTCAGGCGAGTACGCGCCGCGGTGTGCCGCTGAAAGATGCTGCCTATGCGCACCTTTTCTTCGACGATACCTCGTCGCTCTTTGCTACGCACCCGCCGCTGCAGGAGCGGATCGATAGACTCGTGGGATCCGGTCGTTAAAGAGACACAAGACCTCATACGGGATCGTGTCACACAACTGCGCGATCTCCATTAAGGAGATCTCTTCGTTACCTTGCCGGCCGATGAGCACTACTTCATCGCCCACAAAAACCTCTGCAGAGCCGATGTCGACCATGAATTGATCCATGCAGATGTTGCCGACGATAGGAAAGCGGCGGCCGCGGATGAGCACGCTGGCACGGTTGGAGAGGCAGCGGCGATACCCATCGCCATAGCCCACCGGGATGGTCACAATGCGCGTCTGCTTGGGGGCCTTCCACGTGTGGTTGTAGCTGATGCCCGCACCCGCTTCGACCACTTTGAAATAGCACACCTTCGTCTTGACCGTGAAGCAGGGGCCAATATCGGGCATCGAAGGCGGCGCCAAATACCCGTACGGGATGATGCCAGGGCGCACCATGTCCATATGTGCGTGCGGAAAAGAGGCGATGCCGGCCGAGTTAGAGATGTGGCGGATGAGCTTTTCCCCCGGCAGCAGCGCTTTAAAGGCATCGATTTGTTGTTGCGCAACGCCGTCGCTGGCGAGGTGTGAGTAGATACCAACCACTTCGAAGCAGGGGCTGGCTTGCAAAAAGCGGTAGAGATCGACAGCCGTTGTGGGCCGCACTCCCGTGCGTTGCATGCCGGTATCCACTTCCAAGTGTACGCGGCACTTCTTCCCGCCACATTTTTGGGCAACCAGATCGGCTTTGAAGCGCGAGCTGACGGTGAACTCCAAATTCCAGCGAATCAGATCGGGGATTTGGTCTTCGTGGATAGCGCCCAGAACCAAAATAGGAGTCTGCACCCCTGCTTGGCGTAGCTCTACGCCCTCTTTGAGGTGCGCCACGCCCAGGTAATCGACCTGTGCCGCTTTGCCAATTTCGACCAGACCGTGACCATACGCATTGGCCTTCACAGGCAGGCAGAAGAGGCTGGGACCGATGTGTTTGCGGACGGCGGCAATATTTTTTCGGAACTGGTCGAGATCAACTTCAATCCATGCGGGATGGGAGATCATGGAAGGAGCTTATAGCCGAAGAAGAGCAGGGGGCCAGAAGCGATGAGCCAGAAATACCAATAGTGGGCATCCCAGCGCAGGGTGAGAGAGCTGCCTTCCGCGAAGAAGACGAGCATCAGGGAAAAAAAGAAAAAAACAATACCGGGGAGAAGGAAAAGCATCGACACAAGCGCGCCATCGCTTCGATCTTTGGCCTGTTCAACGACCTGTTCTTGGGGGCGGGGTTGTTCCTTAGGCTGGCGCCAAACTGGTTCAGGCTCAGTGGCTTGATGCGACAAGTCGGAGCCGCAAAAGAGGCAAACGATGGCGTCTTTATCGACGAGAGCATCGCAATTCCAACAGAGCTTTTGGTTACTTGGAGCCATTAACTGTACTATGCGATAGAGATGCTTTTTTCGCAATTGCCTTAGTGTCCGCTACTTGGGTATCATGGTTAGCATGCGTTACCAAGTTGCTGTTCTCGGGGCCGGCCCCGGGGGTTATGTCGCTGCGATTCGCGCAGCTTTAGAGGGTGCAAACGTTGCCTTGATCGAAGGTGAAAACGTCGGCGGGGTTTGCCTGAACTGGGGCTGTATTCCGACGAAGGCGCTCGTGGCCAATGCCGAGGTGCTCAGCAAGGTGCGCCACGCAGGCGACTTTGGCATCCAGACAGGGCCGGTGAGTTTCGACTTTGCCTTCATGAGTCGTCGTAAGGACAGCGTGGTCGAAAAGATCCGCAAAAGCCTGGAAGGGCTTATCGCAGCCCACAAGGTGACCATCATCCGCGGCTGGGGCCAATTGACTTCAGCCGCACAAATCAAGGTCAAAACAGGCGAGGGCTACCAGGTCATCGACGCCGATAAGATCATCATCGCCACTGGTTCTGTACCGCGCGACATGCCCGCTTTCCCCTTCGACTTTGAGCGCGTGCATAGCTCCAACTCCATTTTGGGGCTGACCCAGTTGCCTAAGAGTTTGGTCATCATTGGCGGCGGCGTCATTGGTGCGGAGTTCGCTGGTCTCTACAATGAGTTGGGCGTACAGGTCCACGTAGTGGAGATGATGCCTACACTCATTCCGACAGAAGCGAAGGCCCTCTCGCAGGCGCTGGAAGCCGTTTTCAAGAAGAAGGGCATTAAAATAACTCTCAACGCACGTGTAGAGGGCATTGAGAAGACCGCCTCCGGCTGCAAGCTGAAAGGGGTGGATGCAGAGGGCGAGATGGTTCTTGTCGCTGTGGGCCGCTCTCTCAACACGCAGAACATCGGCCTCGAAAAAGCAGGCGTGTATGTCGATGAGCGCGGCGTAATTCCCGTCGACGACCGCATGCAGACCAATATTCCCGGCATCTATGCCATCGGGGACATTACGGCGAAGTACATGCTGGCGCACGTCGCTTCCCATCAAGGGATCATCGCTGCTCAGAACGCTGTGGGCATCCCCTCTAAGCTCGACTACCGCGCCGTTCCCTCGGTGATCTTCACCAGCCCTGAGATTGCCTCTGTTGGCTATAGCCTCGAGAAAGCACAAGCGGCTGGCTACGATGCTGTCGTTGGTAAATTCCCCTTCATGGCGCTGGGCAAGTCGCAAGCGACGATGGAGACAGACGGTTTTGCGCAGATCGTGATGGATCGCAAAACCTCCGCCATCATCGGCGCGCAGGTGATGGGCTATGGTGCCTCGTCGCTGATTGCTCCCATGGTGCTTGCCATCCAAAACGAGCTCACCATCCATTGTCTGGCCGAAACAATTCATGCTCACCCCACCATTGCCGAGAGCTGGTTGGAAGCGGCGCAGATCGTCATGGACAAACCCATCCACATGCCTCCTGCGAGGAAGGCGTGAGCCGTCTTCCGCAGTGGTTGCACCGCCCCCTTCCCAAAGGCGACGGGCTGTGGACGACAAAGAGCGCGCTGGGCCGTCTGCCGACGGTGTGTGAAGAGGCGAAATGTCCTAATTTGACCGAGTGCTGGTCGGAAAAGACGGCGACCTTTCTCGCCATGGGCAAGGCGTGCACGCGCGCCTGCAGTTTTTGCGATATCGACTTTGCCGCCAAACCCGCACCGCTGGAAGCAGACGAGCCTGAGCGTGTGGCAGAAGCCGTTTTCCAGCTGGGCCTTAAGCATGTGGTGATCACGCAAGTTGCCCGCGACGATCTGAGCGATGGCGGCGCTGCGCACATGAGGGCGATCATGCGCGCCGTGCGTGCACGCAACGCTGCGACCATTGAACTGCTGATCTCCGATTTGCAGGGCAATGAGGAGGCACTTGACGCGATTCTCGATGAGCAGCCAGAAATTTTGAATCACAACATTGAAACAATCCGCAGGCTCACACCGAAGGTGCGCCACAAAGCGACTTATGACAGAACTCTTTCAGTATTAAGGACTTCAAAAAGAGATGGAATTCTTGTGAAGTCGGGTCTGATGGTCGGTTTTGGCGAGAGTGAAGAAGAAGTTACAGAGACGCTGCGAGATTTGGCGCAGGCGGGTTGCGACATCGTGACCATCGGTCAATACCTGCGTCCCGGAAAAAACCAACGAACCGTAGAAGAGTATGTGCCGCCGGAGCAGTTCCAGCGCTATACAGAGATCGGCAAGAGTTTAGGGATTCCCTTTGTCTATGCCGGTCCTTTCGTCCGTTCCAGTTACAACGCAAGAGCCGTATTTGATGCACTTTCCCATCGCTGACGAAGAAGCCATAACCATCCTCAAACATCGCGACGCGCACTTCGGTGGCAGCCTCTCCGTAATGCTCGACTACTACCTTAAAGAGGGCGTGGGGGTACAAGACGAGATCGAGACAGAGCAGATTGAAGCGCTCATGGGTTTCGACTTTCTCGAGCTCTCCGAAGAGGATGCGCACGAAGTAGCGCTTGCAAAGGCCGCCTACGACCGCCTCAAAGAGGTCGACGATCCCATCGCTGACATGATTCTGTCGGAAGAAGAGGACCCACCGCTGTCGACGAATCGCGCTGCCCTCATTCAGCTACTACAGGATCGCGCCTTTGCCAATCCCCTCTTCCCAGGCTATGGCCGCGCCCCGCTTTTAGCCGCGCGTGCGCTGGGCAAGCTGGGCGAAATAGAGGCCCTTTTCGATCGCCTGCTCTCCGTTGAAGATGAGGTGGAGCTGGTAGAAGAGATTTTGTCCGCCCTGCGCGAAGCAAAAGCAAAAAACTTTTTGATTCGCATGCTGAAGGTGCATCCACGAGAGGCGGCCATGGCTCTGGCGGCCTTTGAAGAGGACCGAGATATTGCCGAAGCGGCTCTAGCCCTGATCCCACAGGTGCATGACGAGCACACCCTGCTCTATCTGGTCCTCTGCTGCGAGCCCCTGCGCAAGGAAGAGCGGTTTCTGCGCCTAGCAAACGACGAAAGTTTGCCCACCAGTGTGCGACAGGAAGTTTCAAGAAATCACGTCCTCTGATAGCTTGTGGGGATATGCTGCGTTCCCTGTTGATTCTCTGTTTGGCTCTTTTCGCCTTTAGCTGCAGTTCTAAAACAACGATTATCAATAGCGTTGGAGAGCGGGATGCCAATGAAATTGTCGTTTTCTTGGCGGCAAAAGGCATTGATGCTGAACGCATTCCAGCTCCCAGTAGCGGCGCTCTTGGTGGCGCTCAGACCGAGCAGATGTGGAACATCCAGGTCGACCCACAGAACGTTGTGGATGCCATGGCCCTCTTGAGCCGGGCCGGTCTGCCGCGCAAGCAGGGGCAGGATTTGCTCTCTCTCTTTGGAGAAACGGGTCTGGTTCCAACCGATATGCAGCAAAAGATTCGCTACCAAGCGGGCCTTTCAGAGCAGATCGCCAACACCATCCGCAAAATCGACGGAGTGCTCGATGCCGCCGTCCAAATCTCCATTCCCCCGGACGATTCAACACAGCCCATTACCGCCTCTGTCTATGTAAAGCACTCCGGAGTGCTCGATAACCCCAATAGCCAGCTCATCAGCAAGATTAAGCAGCTGGTGGCGGGCTCTGTAGCGGGACTCAAAATCGAAAATGTCACTGTGATTGCAGACAAGGCGCGCTACGCCGATTCCCCGCAAGCAGCCGATTTGAGTGCGCAAGAGCAGGATAAGGAGATGGTGACCATTTGGGGCATCAATGTTTGGCGCAGTTCCCTCGGGATGTTCCAGTTGGTCTTCTTCGCTCTCTGTTTCATCATTCTTCTTTTGCTGATTGTGCTGGGCTGGGTGGTCTGGCGCGTCTTCCCTCTCCTCCATGAAAAGGGGGGCGTCTCCTTCTTGCTGCGCGATGAAAAGCCAAAAGACGAAAATCCACCACCACCCCCACCTAGTAACGAGCCGCCTCCTCCACCCGCTGCTAAGCCATGAGCCAGACCCTGCCCGCTTTAACCGCTTGTGTGCTGAAGGGACAGGCTCCGGTGACCGCAAAAAACTCCCCCCTTTGCACAGTGCCCGGCTTTCTCGCCCATCTCCACACCTCTTGGCTGGAGCCAGTATTTCGCAAGGTGCCTGCTCCTCTTAATCAGTTTGTTGGATCGGTAGTCCCTCAGGCTAAAGAACTTAAGATTAGCCCTCGGGGGGTTGAGCAGCCCGTGCGGGCCCTTTTTCAACAGTGGCTTTTTGACCAGACCTGGGGCGAAAACGTCACTCCCTATAGCCTCCTTGCTCCTACCGCTTTGGATTGCCTGCTGACGATGACCAAAGAGCGACTGGTGCTCTTACTCGACCTGCTAGGCATTCAGGATGTGGCCATTGATATGCGACGCGTGCTTGACCGCGAGAGTGTGGAGAAGCTGAAAGCCCTTCTGAGCGAGACACAGCGGCAGTATTTAGAGATGTGCGGGAAGGATAATATTATCCCTCTGCAGATCGAACGAACCCCCTCTTTTTGGCTGAATCACAGCAATCCTCGTCTGTTGATTCACTCGGCGGGTTTGTGGCGACTAACGAGGTTGGTAGCGGGGGAAGATCCAAGCTGGGTATGGTACCTGACAAGGCGCTTGGATATGGGTCGAGGGCAGCAGATCGAAAAATGGATTGCCCAAGACCCTAAGATTGCCTTACAAGGGAGGCCAAAACAGGTCTTGCAGGAGCAAGTAGTGAAATTGGTGGTGGTTCTCTCACAATGACGAAGCTCTTCGCGCTCCTCTACAATGATTCTGTGCGGCTCAACCCGGGCAAGCGTGTCTTGTCGCCCGAAGAATACTCGTCGATTCTCTCTGCGGAGGAGTTGGTGACAAAGGTCAATGAAGAGTTGGCGAAGAAGCACCAAGAGCTGGAAGAGGCGATGGCAAAGGCGCGCGAAGAGGCTGTTCAGGCCGGCTTTCAAGAGGGTCTAGCGCAGTGGGCGCAGCAGATGGCGGAGTTTGAAAAAGCTGCGGCCGCTCTGAAACGCGAGACAGAAAAGAACATCGTTCCTGTGGCGATTAAAGCGGCGGCAAAGATTGTCGGCCGCGAAGTGGAGCAGAAGCCGGAAACCTTTCTCGAGATCGTGCGACAATCTCTCAAAGCCATTTCGCAGCACCGTCGGTTTGTCATCTATGTCAACCCCAAGGACCTTCCTCTGTTTGAAGCGGGCAAACCAAAACTGAAAGAGATTTTAGAGCACGCAGAAAGCATTGCGCTGGTGCCGCGCGAAGAGCAGGCGGCGGGTAGTTGTACGGTAGAAACTGAGGCAGGAATCATTAACGTGGAGATGGAGGCCCTGTGGAAATCGCTCGAAAGTGCATTTCAGCAAATGGTTGGCGGCTAATCTGTCTTCTGTTGCTCGTCTTTGTGCCCATGGGGCTCTTCTCGGACGTTGTGGAGGTAACAAGCCCCACGACTGCGGGAACAAACCAAAACCCCAGCATGATCACGCAAGCAGCGGCCATCACGCTGATTTCGCTGCTGCCTTATCTCGTCATTTTACTGACAGCCTTCATCAAAATCGTTGTCGTGCTCTCGCTTTTGCGCAACGCTCTTGGCACGCAGCAATCGCCTCCCAACCAGGTGATCAACGGCTTGGCCATCATTTTGAGTATCTACGTGATGTTCCCAACGGGTTTGGCGATGTACAACGCGGGCAAAGATGTCATTCACAACAAGGCGCCCACGGAGATTCTCTCTTCCACCTCGTCGGCCTATGTCATCGAAGTGGTTGATAAGACAAAAGAGCCTCTACGGGACTTTTTGAAGCGCAATACCAACGCTGCGCATATGAAGAGCTTCTTTCAGTTAGCCAATAAGGTCTTTCCGCCGGAATACAAAACCAAAATGACGCAGACCGACTTTCTGGTTCTCGTTCCCGCCTACATCACTTCGCAGCTCAAAGATGCCTACGAGATTGGCGTGTTGATCTATCTTCCCTTCTTCGTCATTGACCTTGTTGTGTCGAATATTTTGCTGGCGATGGGGATGATGATGCTTTCGCCGATGACGATTTCCCTGCCGCTCAAGCTGTTGCTGCTGGTGATGATCGATGGATGGACAGTGCTGATACAGGGGCTAGTACTCACGTACAGGTAGGATATGCGCTCACAGATCTTCCAGCTTTCGTACCAAGCGCTTCTTCTGGTGGTGCTCTTATCGGGACCGCCGGTGGTCATCTCGATGGTGTGCGGTCTTTTCGTAGCGATTCTTCAGGCAGCGACACAGATTCAAGAGCAGACGGTCTCGTTTGTGGTGAAGCTGCTGGCCGTGATGGTTGTGCTCTTTTTGATGGGTGGATGGCTGAGCGAGGTGATCATGCAGTACGCCACCAACATCTTCCTGAATTTCTGGCACTGGAGGAATTGATACCACAGTGATTCCTGAAGGCGCGATCGCATTTCTCAAAGAGTCGCCTGACCATATCGTAGCTCTCTTCTTTCTCACGCTCTGTCGCTTGGTGCCCATTGTTTCGATGGCCCCCTTCTTCGGCGCCCGCGTCATGCCCGCTCCCGCGCGCATCGCCTTTTCTGTCTGTCTCTTCTTCATCTTGCTGCCCCATCTGCTCTTCACAACGCCGCTGCTCACCTGGTCCCCTGCAGTGATCTTTCTGGCGTGCAAAGAGGTGATGGTGGGGTACTTGATCGGCTTTTTAGTCTCCGTGCCCTTCCAAATCGCGCAGATGTCGGGTGTCGTCATCGACTTTCAGCGCGGCTCTTCGAGCTTGACCGGCCAGGACCTGCTGCTCTCCACCCAATCCTCTGCTAACGCCCTGCTCTACAACAGCATCTTGATTTGCGTCTTCTACTGGGTCGGCGGCCCCTTCATCTTCCTCGACTCCCTCTTCAAATCCTTCACTGTCCTGCCCGTAGACCACTTTGTCAGCGCCCAGTTCTTCACTCACTCCCACTTCTGGCCCGCCTTTATGGGCCTGTTAGGAAAGATGTTCGCCCTCGCCTGTCAGCTCGCCGCCCCCTCACTGCTCACCATCTTGATGACCGATACCTTCTTAGGGATTATCAACCGCCTGGCTCAGCAGGTCCAAATTTCCTTCTTGGGACAGGGCCTCAAGGCCTACCTTGGAGACGTAGCCCTTTGGCTTGCATGGCTTTACATCCTTGATCAGCTAGGCAAATTTTCCCTCAGCTACCTTTCCGATCTCACCGATTTCATGATGCAGATCCATTGACCTGAAACGCGCGCAGGCGTATGTCTAAGGGTTCATTAGGAGTCTTTTATGAGTAGTACTATCCGCGCTGAAGTTGCTGCTGCCACAATCGCTATTGAGACGTCGGGTACGGTGAGCCCCATGCTAGCAGGAAAGCTGAATGTTTTGATTACATCGGCCAATCCAGCTGAAGCAAAACAATTGCATGAAGCTTTGAAAAAGGTTGTCAAAACAGATGATGATCCCGGTGCACAACAGCTACAGGCACTAGAAAAAAAGATTAGTGCTGCTGCGGCTGGTGCCGGTGTGGCTAAACCTGTAGCCCCAACGGCAGTTGTAGAGGAAAAACGCGCAGTAGAGCGTCCGCCTGTTGCTGCGTCTGCTCCTGCGCCTCTTGCTGCGGCCGCGCCTGCCGCTCCACCCGCTGCAGGACCCATTACACCCGCAGTTGCCGCACCTATTCCTATGGCCGCTCCACCCAGCAGAGTCGCTGGACCTGCAGCACTTGCCGCTGCCGCCGCTGCTGCTAGAAGGTCCTCTCCTCCTGCCGCCGTACCACCTCCAGTGCTACCAGCTCCCGCTGCTGCAGCAGCTGCGCCAGCTGCTCCGATAAAGCGGCAAGTAGCTGTTCCTGACGAGGTAGGTAAGGGCGCTGCAGAAGAGGCAGGAAAAGCGATGCGATCAGTGATAGCAGCGCTCAAGTTGTCAATGTTGGGCGCCACGAGTGGTCTTGCTCAAACGGCCATCGACGAAGCGCTCAAAGGGGCAACTCCTGAGGTTCTACGGCTGCTTCTGGAGACGTTCACTCGAGCGGAGATGGCTTCTCGACTCAAGAAACCTTAGCAACCTAACTTGGCTGTCGTATCACGCCGACCTGCAAGGCTTTATGCTCCAACAGCCAAGTTAGGTTTAGCAATAGCTTCGCGCAAGAGAGCAGCAAAGCGATCGACTTCATCGAGCGTATTGTAGACACCGAATGAGATGCGCAACATCGACTCGAGCCCAAAGCGGGCAAGAGCGGGCTGGGCGCACATATGGCCGCTGCGCAAGCAAACGCCCTTCAGGTCGAGCCAAGAGGCGATGTCGAGAGGATGAACGCCCTTCACAGTGAAAGCGATGATGGGTCCGCGCTGTTGAGGCGTGCCGATGATTTGGACCTCGTTGATGCGGCGCAGTTGCTCTAGGGCCACTTCTGTCAGAGGGCTTTCGCTGAGGAGTGGCGTAAGAAAATTCACCGCTGCATGCAGGCCGATCGCTTCCGTAATCATCGGCGTGCCCGCTTCGAAGCGTAGCGGAGGGCGGTTGTAGGTTGTCTTTTCAAGCGTAACCTTTTCAATCATGTCGCCGCCGCCGTGCCAAGGAGGCAGAGATCCAAGATCCTTTCCGTAGAGTATGCCAATGCCGGTGGGGCCGTACATCTTGTGGCTCGAGAAGGCGAGGAAGTCGCAGTCCAGTGCGCGCACGTCGATGGGGAGGTGCGCTGCGGCTTGCGCAGCATCCACGAACACCTTCGCACCAGCGCGGTGCGCCTCTTCGATGATCTGCTCAATGGGATGGCGCGTTCCGATGGAGTTGGCGATCCAAGCCAGCGAGACGAGTTTGGTGCGCGGCGAGAGCAGTGCGCGGAAGGCAGCGAGATCGAGGTCGCCGCTGTCGAGCGCGGGAATGAATTTGAGAACAACGCCGGTGCGATCGCGCAGAAGCTGCCAGGGAACGATGTTGGAGTGGTGTTCGAGTTCGGAGAGAATGATCTCGTCGCCTGCCTTGAAAGGAAAGACGTGGGCGATGAGGTTAATGGCCTCTGTTGTGCCACGTGTGAAGACGATTTCGTCGGGCTCTGCGTTGATGAAGCGTGCCACAGCAGAACGGGCATCGTTGTAGCGTGCCGTGGCCTTTTCAGCGGGGCTGTAGACGGCGCGATGCACGGTGGCGTATTCCTTGGAGAGAAAGTTCGACATCGCATCAATGACCACCTGCGGCTTTTGCGTGGTGGCCGCGGAGTCGAAATAGATCAGGGGCTCTTGCAGCCTAGGAAACTGGCGTTTCATAGACCTCTTGGCAGAAGGCGTTGATCAAGAATTTTTGCGCAACCGCTGCGGGAATGCCGCGCGACTTCATGTAGAAGAGCATGTTTGGATCCAGCTGGCCCACAGTAGCTCCATGAGAGGCTTTTACATCGTCGGCAAAGATTTCCAAATTGGGGCGCGAGATGGAGAAGGCGTGTTCACCGAGCAGTAGAGTGGCAGAGCGTTGGAAGGCGTCAGTCTTAAGAGCGCTGGGAGCGACTTTGATTTTGCCGTTGAACGTAGCACGCGCGTGGTCGTGCAGAACATGCTTGAAGAGCTGCTTGGAGGTGGTGTGAGGGGCTAGGTGCTCCATCTGCACGTGTGTGTGGCTCTGACTGTTACCGGTGAGCTGCGCCAGGCCGCGTAGAGTAGCGTGTGCCTGCGCGCCTTGCAGCTGCACGCGTGCGGAAAAACGGAAGTGGTCAAAAGAGGTGAAGGTGAGAGAGCTTTTCGCCTTCAGGTGAGCGTTCAGAGAGGTGAAGGACCATGGGCTGCTTCCTTTCAACGTAACATTGCAGCAGGCCCCCTCTTCAAGGAAGAGATCGATATTGCGACCGGAGATGCCTTTAGCAGCCAGAGCCTCTGCATCGAGCTGCAGCTTGGCGCCTTTGGCGAGAAAGAGTGTGAGGCGGTTGAAATTGCCCGCAAATTGTAGCGAAAGGTTTGATTGACCGGTAAGGTAGAGAAAGTGACCAGCAGCTTGGTCTGCAGTGAAGAGAGCAACGGGGTCGCTCGTTTCGCTACGCCACTTTTCGAGCATAGGCGTGAGAACGAGCGCATTAGCTTGAGCATAGGATTGCAGAGGTCTACTCGATGTAATGGTGCCGGTGGCGCCAGCTGTGAGCTCCGGCATTTTGAGCAGAGGAAAGTCTTCCCACCCTTCAGATCGCATAACCACTCTTTTCGAGTTCATGGGCCAGCTCAGGGCCGCCGGAACGAGCGATACGGCCGTCAATCATCACGTGGACGAATTGAGGGTGAATGTAGTCGAGCAGTCGCTGGTAGTGCGTGATGAGCAAAAGCCCCTTCTGCGGTGTCATGAGACGGTTTACGCCGCTTGCCACCGCGCGCAGTGCATCAATGTCGAGGCCGGAGTCGGTCTCGTCGAGAATGGCTACCAACGGATCCAGAACGGCCATTTGCAAAATTTCGTTGTGCTTCTTCTCGCCGCCGGAAAAGTTTTCGTTGAGGGAGCGGCTAACGAGCCCTTCGCTAATGCCTACTTGGGCGATCTTTTCGCGCAGCAGAACGGCAAAATCCTCTTGGGAGATGGGTGTGCGGGCATTGTAGGCGGCGTAGAGAAACTCTTCGTTGCTCACACCGGGCAGTTCAGGAGGGTATTGGAAGCTCATGAAGACTCCCCTCTTTGCGCGCTCTTCGGGATCGAGCTCGAGGATAGATTCTCCGTTGAGACGAATGTCGCCGCTGGTCACTTCGTAGTCGCTATGGCCTGCCAGCACGCGTGCGAGGGTCGATTTGCCTGCGCCGTTGGGGCCCATGATAGCGTGGATCTCGCCGGGGTGCACAGAAAGAGTGAGCCCTTTGAGAATTTCCTTTTCGTCGATCGATACGTGGAGGTTGTCGATTTCAAGCAGCATTAGCCTACCGAGTGTTCGAGTTTGAGAGTGAGTAACCGCTCTGCTTCTTTCGCAAATTCGAGAGGCAGTTCATTGAGCACTTTTTTGCAAAAGCCGTTGACGAGGAAGTTGATGGCGTTTTCTAGCGAAAGCCCGCGCGATTGGAGATAGAAGAGCTGCTCTTCACTGATCTTCGAAGTGGATGCTTCGTGTTCTAGTGTGGAGGAGTTGTTGCCGACATCGATAACGGGAAAGGTGTTGGCAGAACAGGCACAGCCTACGAGCATTGAGTCGCACTGCGTGAAGTTGCGCGCGCCGGTTGCCTTCGGCGCGATCTTCACCAGACCGCGATAGCTGTTGTGCGAATTGTCGGCAGAGATGCCCTTGGAGATGATCGTGGAGGTCGTGTTTTTCCCTAAGTGAATCATCTTTGTGCCCGTGTCGGCCTGCATGAAACCGTTGGTCAGCGCCACGGAGTAAAACTCGCCCACCGAATCATCCCCCTGCAGAATGCAGCTGGGGTACTTCCACGTAATGGCAGCGCCCGCTTCCACCTGTGTCCAGCAGATCTTGGAGCGTCTTCCCTGGCAGCGTCCCCGCTTGGTCACGAAGTTGTAGATGCCCCCCTTGCCTGTCTTGGGGTCACCTGCATACCAGTTCTGTACGGTGGAGTATTTGATCTCGGCATCATCGAGAGCGATCAGCTCCACCACCGCCGCATGAAGCTGGTTGTTGTCATACGCAGGAGCGGTGCACCCCTCGAGATAACTCACATAGGAGCTCTCTTCGGCAATGATCAGCGTGCGTTCAAACTGGCCGCTCTCCTTGTCATTGATGCGGAAGTAGGTAGAGAGTTCAATCGGGCAGCGCACCCCTTTCGGCACGTAGACGAAAGAGCCGTCGGTAAAGACGGCGGAGTTGAGGGCGGCAAAGAAGTTGTCGCCGGCGGGCACCACAGTGCCTAAATAGCGCTGCACCAGCTCAGGGTATCGGTGCATCGCCTCGGAAATGGAGCAGAGGACAACCCCCGCTTCTTCCAGCTTCTTGTGAAAAGTAGTCCCGAGCGAAACGGAGTCAAAGACGACATCGACGGCCACGTTGGTCAGCCGCTTTTGCTCGTCTAGAGGGATGCCTAGCTTCTCAAAGGTCCGTAGAATTTCCGGGTCGACCTCGTTCAAATTGCTGAGTTTGGGCTTGGATTTGGGGGCGGAATAGTAGGTAATGGACTGATAGTCGATCTTGGCGTAATCGACATTAGCCCACTCTGGCTCCTTCATTTCCAACCACTTATGGTAGGCCTTCAGTCGGAAATCGAGCATGAAGTCGGGCTCGCTCTTCTTCTCCCAGATTGCGCGTATCGTCTTCTCGCTTAAGCCCTTAGGGAGGCTATCGGTCTCCACATCCGTAGAAAAGCCGTACGCGTACTCGGTACTTGTAAAAGTTTCAGCGGAAGACGCCATAAGGGTGGGGTAATTATCCCTCGTGGGAGGGGTAAAAGGCAACCTCAGTTAGGGGTCGATACCATCTGCTGCAACCGCTGCCGCGAGGGCGGCGGAAAGAGGCCTTGCCCCACCAGCAGAGCTGCTGCTTGGTGGTGTTGCTGGGCGGGGGGGCAAGGCAGCACGCACTTCGTCTGCAGGTACAGCGCTAGCAGCTGCCCCAGCTCCAGCAGCAGATCCCGCATCACCACCGGCTGCTTCAGGAGCTGGAGGATGAGCGATGGCATCCTGCACGCGTTTCAAAGCTTCTTGGTATTTGACTTGCACCGTGCGCTGAGCTTCATCCTCAACTTTTTCCGCTTTACGAATAAGATAGTCAGCAATCTCTGTAAGTTCTCCTAAAAGTATATTTGCGCGATTTCTTTGATCAACATCCGGCAGTGTTACAATTTCAGCACGAAGGTGACGCGTAATCATCAAGGCCTCCTCATAATGTATATTATCCGCAGTGACAGCGCGATGATCATCGAGAGCTGATGCTCTTTGCCGTTGTTTTCTCGTTGTTTCGAGGCTATCCGCTATAGCGCTATCTATAGCAGCATTGCCAGAGCCCCCTGGGCGACGAGATGCGCCACCACCTGCTGCATCGGGGCCTACAAGGCGTTCGTTAAGTTTGTGTGCGAAGGAGAGGCTTACTTCAGCGAATGGAGCAATAACGAGACCGAAGAAAAATCCCAAGATGGCCGCGAGGAAGCCGTAATCTTCACCGATGGCGAGTGCGACGAAAACAGGAATTGCAATGAGTTGTACCGCATATACGAGAGGAGAGAGGACGTGAAGGACTGTAGCAGAGAGACAAGCAAAGGTTCTTGCTTTGAGATTGGCGCGTTTACCCGCATCATTGGTGCATGCAGCGGCAATACTTAATCCAGCGGCAGCAAAGACACATCCGATGGCAGCCAAAGGAGATAGAGCAACGCGGAGAGGCTCAGTAGGAGAAAGAAATTTACTGTCAATTTTTGCCGAAAGTGGGTGGTGCAGCATTGCGTGTTGAACAGTATTCATAGGATTTTCCTCGATGGTTAGCTGAAGAGCGTAAAGTTTAATAATTAAGATTCTGTAAATTCAAGCGAGGTAGTGATTTTTGGCTCTAGGGCGGAGAAGGCGACTTCGGCGAAAGGGGCGGCAAAAGACAAAGCGAGGAAGCGGCCTGCGAGGGCGGGGCGTAGGGAGAGGAGGCAGCCGGTGCTGATGAGGAGGAAGAGGGGGATGACAAGGAGCTGCACGGTGTAAATAAGGGGAGAGAGGAGATGGACGAGACTGACTTTGGCGCAGATGAGAGCGTTGAGCTGGAAGGCTTTGCGAGCAGAGGGCGTTTTTGCGCAGCAGGCGGTAATGCCAAGGCCTGCGGCCGCTAAAACGCAGCCGAGAGCTGCGAGGGCAAAAAGGGCAATGCGAAGCGGCTCTAGGGGCGAAAAGTACTTCCGCTCACCCCTTGCCCCTCTTTTATAAGAGAGGCAATTGAAGTGCAGTAAGGAGTAGCGAACAACGGGAAGTACATTTGTTATATGAAGCGGGGCCAAAGAGGCAATCTTTGGCTTAAGCTCTTACGGGTGAAACAGAAGCTTCACTACGTACCGCACTCATTACAAGTCGATAAGCTTGACGGCATTCGTCTTGAATGCGGGGGGTGTCATCAGCTGATGCTGTGTGAAGTTGGGCAACGAGTTCCTCAAATTTTTTCAGTAATGTCTCAGCAGTGGCTCTCTGGTCAGCATTCGATAGCGCGGCAATTTGCAGTTTTGATCTCTCTATGACCTGAAGGCCGGACAGATATATTCTTTCTTTGTTAGGGACCAAAAAGACGTCAAGCGTCTTTGCACCCATTAGGCTCATTTCAGAGAAGAGAGCGATAATAGGACCGAAGACGAGTCCCGCCAGAGCTTCGAGAATACCTTTAGCCCCGATTGCCATCAGAATAGGGAGCGCAACAATTTGTACCGCATATACGAGAGGAGAGAGCAAGTGAAAGACTGCAGCAGAAAGACAAGAGAAGGCTCTTGCTTTGAGATCGGCGTGTTTAGCAGCGTTGTTTGTGCTTGCGGCGGCAATACCTAATCCAGCGGCAGCGAAGGCGCATGCGATGGCAGCCAATGGAGAGAGGGCAACGCGGAGAGGCTCAGTAGGGGAAATAAAAAAGGTTCCTTTAAGCTCTATCGAGAAGTTGTGGTGCAACATGGCGTGTTGGATAGTGGACATGGAGTTCTCCTAAAATGGTTGGCGGGGAGCGTAAAGTTTACTAATTAAGATTTAGTAAAGACTTAGGTGGGGTCACGGACGTCGTACTTGATGAGGTGCTTGACGAGGAAGATGGCAGTGGCGAAGAGAAGCGAGTAGGCCAGGCCTGTGAGGAATTCGGAGAGACCTTCGGAATACTTGCGGTTCCAGATGCTGGTGATGGCAAATCCCGTGCCGATCAGGGGCATAGCGACGATTTGAACGGCGTAGGCGAGAGTGGAGAGGAGGTTGATGCCGGCGGCAATGGCGCAGAAGCGGGCTTTGTCGAGGGCGAGGACTTTGGGGCAATCGTCTTCGTAGGCGAGAGCCTGGCAGGCGAAGACGACGGAGGCGATGAGGAGGGCAGCGGTGGCAACAGGCGCTAGGGCAACACCGATGGGCTGAGTAGTGCCGCGCAGCAAGTTTTTGTGAGCAAAGTGCTGTACGTGGAAAGCGTAGGGAGAGAGCGCTTCGGTGCTTTTGTAGAAATGGGCCATAGGAGAGCAACGATGCTAACCCGTGGTTAATTGATTATTAAGAGGGGGGAAGGAGGTAGAGGGTGCGCATGTCGCGCGAGGGGCTGACGAGGGGTTCGGCGGAGATTGTATAAGTGCAGTCGCCTTCGCGCAGGGGGTCGATGTGGGTGACGCGGGCGACGGGGATGCCTTCGGGGAAGAGGCCATCGAAGCCGGTGGTCACCAGTAGGTCGCCGGTGCGGATGATGTCCGATTTCAGGTCGCGCGAGGGGCCAGCGGTGTCATCGTAGGCGTAGGCGAACCCGACGCCTTTGAGTGTGCCTTGACCGGCACCCTGTAGTTCGCCTTTAGCGAGCAGCTGGGCGCCGCGGGCCACGCGGACGGAGGGGTGGAGGCCGGAGTGGGTGATGAGGCGGACGTGGGATTGGGTGGCGGTGACTTCGTCGACGATCCCGACGAGTTGGCCATTGAAGAGAGCGGGGCTGTTTTTTTGGATGCCATTCTTTTCACCCACATCGACCCATAGGCCCTCATCCCAGGTGGTGAGTGAGCGGAAGAGGACGATGGCGTGGACGCCGGAGAGGCCGGCGGCAAGACGGCCGCGCAGGTCGGCTTGCATCTCCTCGCTTTGCTGCACCATCTGCTCGAGCTGGAGCAGCTTTCCTTTAAGGATGGCGTTTTGCGCAGAAAGGCGCTGGACGAGGTCGTCGGGGGGGCGTTCGTTGCTGCGCGAGAGTTCGCCTAATTGGCTGATGGCGGTCAGGCGAAAGGCGTGCGTAATCTTGTTGGGCACGATGCAGAGAACTGCCATGAGTGCCCCCAAGAAGATGAGAGTGGGTTTAGACGGTAACCGTATCGCCATTGGTTTCAGGAGCTAAAGATCGATCCGTCTCTAGCTTAAGGCGCTGCTGCATTTTCTCGAAGAGAGAAGGGTCAACAGGGACAATGTCAAAGCGGAATAGGTCGCGGGCGATCTCTTCACGCACCTCTTGCGTGAGGCGCTCAAAGAGCGTGAAGGCCTGAATTTTGAACTCGGTGAGGGGGTCTTTTTGCGCCACGGAGCTGAGCGAGACCTCGGTACGCAAGTGGTCCATATCGAGCAGGTGTTCTTGCCAGCGCTGGTCCACTTTGCGCAGCATCATGGAGCGAATCGCATTGCGGAAGGAGCCGTGGGAAGACTCGGGGATACGTGCCAGAAGGGACTTCACCTTTTCCGCCCACGCCGCTTTGATTTGCTCAGCGATGCGGCGCGCGATGTCGGCGCGTTCAAGAAGGTCATCTTCAAAGAGCGCTTCGTCGAAGAGGATGGGGAAGTGCTCTAAGAGCCATTCGCGCAAAGAGGCGCTATCCCAATACTCATCGTGGTTCTTCAAGTAGGCTTCCGTGATGTTGTGGGCGACATCTTCGATGATTTCGTTGATGAGTGTAGTGAAGTCATCAGCGTGCAAAATCTGGTTGCGCAGAGCGTAGATCGCCCAGCGCTGCTTGTTCATCACATCATCGTATTCCAACGTATGCTTGCGGATGGTGTAGTTGCGCTGCTCGATGCGCTTTTGCGCCGTTTCGATAGAGGCGTTGAGAATGCCGGCGGAAATCGGTTCGCCTTCGGGTGGGCGGAAGCGTTTGAGCATCGATGTGAGGCCGGGGCTGGAGAAGAGGCGCATGAGGGGATCTTCAAAGCAGATGTAGAACTTGGAAGAGCCTGGATCGCCTTGGCGAGCGCAGCGGCCGCGCAGCTGGCGGTCGATGCGGCGCGATTGGTGGCGCGTGGTGCCGATGACGTGCAGGCCGCCGGTGGCAGCAACCCCTTCGCCCAGCTTAATGTCCGTTCCGCGGCCAGCCATGTTAGTAGCAATCGTGATTGCTCCATGTTTGCCCGCGTCAGCGATGATCGCCGCTTCGCTGCCGTGATGTTTTGCGTTCAGCACGGTATGAGGCAAGCCCGCTTGGCGGAAGATGCGCGATAGCTTTTCCGACACCTCTACAGACTCCGTGCCGAGGAGAATCGGGCGGCCAGCGGCATGGATGGTGTTGACCTCTTTCAGGATCGCTGAGTACTTCTCGCGCTCTGTCATGTAGACTTCGTCGTTGGCGTCGTCGCGCTTGCAAGGCAGGTGGGTGGGGATTTGCAACACGTCGAGTTTGTAGATTTCCTTGAGTTCGTGTGCTTCTGTGATGGCCGTACCGGTCATGCCGGCGAGCTTTTCGTAGAGGCGGAAGTAGTTCTGCAAGGTAACGGTGGCCCATGTTTGGGTTTCGCCTTGGATCTCTACGCCCTCTTTTGCTTCGATGGCTTGGTGGAGGCCGTCGGAGAAGCGGCGCCCTGGCTGTGGTCTGCCGGTGTTCTCGTCGATGATGACGATTTTGCCCTCTTGCACGATGTAGTCAACGTCCTTCTCCATCATCAGGTGGCCGCGCAGCAGCTGGCGCAAGTTGTGCCAACGCTCTTTGCGCTTGCCGTCCTCTTTAGAGAGAGCCACTTTGCGCTGCATCTTTTCTTCTTTCGTCGTCGCTTCCTGCTCAATCTGGGCGTATTCGTGACCGAGATCGAGCATGATGAAGTCATCGGCGTTGCCCTTGGGCGTGCTCGCCCAAGCGTTGATCCCTTTGTCGGTTAACTCAAACTCGTTGCCGCGCTCATCGATGATGACGTAGACCTGTGCGAGCAGGTCGGTCTTCTCTTCTTTGTTGGTATCGTTGGAGAAGTAGGTGTCGAGCTGGTCGATCTCGTCGCGCAGTTCGGGGTCTTCTTTTAGGCGCATGAGCACTTTGTTGTGCGGCAGGCCTTTGCTGACGAGCCACAGTTTCTTTAGGCCCTCTTTGCGCGCCTCTTTCGTGCCCACATCGAGCAGTCGTTTGCCCTCTGTAGCGAGCTTGTTGCAAAGGTCGCGCTGCAGGCGCACCAGTGCCGCTGCGCCCTCTTGCAACTCATCGTACATCTGGCGATTTTCGTTGGTGGGGCCGGAAATGATGAGGGGCGTGCGTGCTTCGTCAATGAGGATGGAGTCCACCTCGTCGACGATAGCGAAGAAGTGGCCGCGCTGCACCTGCTGCTCTTTTGACATGGCGATGCTGTTGTCGCGCAGGTAGTCGAAGCCAAACTCGGAGGCCGTTCCGTAGACGATGTCGCAGGCCATCACCTCTTTGCGCTGGTGGGGCGGTATTGCATTGGTCAGCGCGCCCACGCTGAGGCCCATGTAGCGGAAGATGGTTCCCATCCAGATGGCGTCGCGTTCCGCGAGATAGTCGTTGACGGTCACAAGGTGCACGGGCTTGCCTGTCAGGGCGTTCAAATAGAGCGGCATTGTGGCCGTGAGGGTCTTGCCCTCGCCGGTCATCATCTCGGCAATGCAGCCGTGGTGCATGGCGATAGCGCCGACGATCTGCACATCATAGGGGACCATGTCCCAGCGCTGGTTGTAGCCAAAGATGTGCGCCTCGGTTCCACAGAGGCGGCGGCAGCAGTTCTTTACAGCAGCGTAGGCTTCGGGAAGGAGCTGGTCGAGGGATTCGCCTTGGCCCAGGCGGATGCGGAACTCGAGGGTTTTGGCCTTGAGCTCGTCGTCGGAAAGGGCTTGGAACTTTTCCTCCCAAGCAACGACTTGAGAGACAATGCGGGTATACTTCGCCACCTTTCGTTGTTGAGCTGTGCCAAAAATACGTCCTAATAGTCCAAACATGTAAAAACTCCCAGCCGGGCTATTATAAGGGGAGTGCCCTACGGTGAGCAATGTTAAAGCGGGCCATCGCCGCCACCACGCCGACCAGCGTAGCTCCGCTCACCCCAAGCGCCGTAGCAATATAGGCTTCTCGGCCTGGCCAGTCATCGTGATGAGCGGCAAAGGCAAGGGCTGCGCAGGTAGCGTTGACGGCGACCACTGTCCACCGCACGACCCGTCCGCACCACTGCGACGAAGCGGCAGCGGGAGAGAGTGTTTCAGTCGAAGCATCGGATGATAAAGGGGATGGTACTTTCATAAGATCGGCGAGCATTGTGCGGCGACTTGCGTTATTAAGCAATAACGGGAGATCATCGAACCTATGGCTACCTATGAAAACAAACGCTTCACAAAAGAGGAATGTGCAAAACTCTCTTTTGCGGGTGATGCGTTTACGCACTGCCAGTTTGAAGGAGGCATTTTTCAAGGAAGCGACTTTCGTGGTGCGCGGTTTGTGCAATGCGTTTTCAAGAACTGCAATGTGCAGTTGATCAAGTTGGACGGCTGCCGACTGCAAGACGTTCTTTTTGAAGAGAGTAAAATTGCAGGCGCAGCGTTTGAAAAGTGCGACCCCACCTTCTTCTCGCCGCAATTTAAAGAGTGCATTTTGATGGGTTGCAATTTCTCTGGTCTGAAAATGATGAAAACCTCTTTTTGCAAATGCACCGTGAAGGAATGTTATTTCAACGACACGAAGCTTGTGAGTGCGGACTTTAACAAAGCCGATCTGGAAGGCAGCCTCTTTCATCACGCAGATCTCTCTAAAGCTAACTTTATGGGTGCAAAGCAATACTCTATCAACCCTTTATCAAATATACTGAAGCAAGCTCAGTTCTCTTCGCCGGAAGTTCTTTCCTTGTTGACATTCTTCGACATCAAAATTGACTAATTTTGTTGAGGGTCGTAAACTCAATCCTTTTGTTTTTGCAGGGCGTTTTTATGATGAGGTTATTGATGGCAGCGATAGGACTTGGATTAGCTGAGCTTATGCGCGCAGGAAGGACCGGAGGCGCTTAATTTGGATGTGATTTCCTACGCAGACTTTATACAAGGAGATCCCGCTGCATTGGCGGTTCTCGAAAAGGCATTGTGAAGGAAGGCAAATAGTGACAACGAAACATCCCCGCATTGGCGTTGCCTGTATTGTGCAGCGCGGAGGTAAAGTTCTTTTAGGAAAGAGAAAGGGGGCACACGGTGTGGGTTCATGGGCTCCGCCTGGAGGTCATCTCGAGTTTGGCGAGAGTGTGGAGGCGTGTGCACTGCGAGAGCTGCTGGAAGAGACGGGCCTGGCAACTACTACAGTGCGCTTGGGGTCATGGACGGAAAATATGCTTGAGGGAGGAGAGAAGCATTATATCACGCTCTTCGCGTTCTTCGATGATTGCAAAGGTCAGCCGCAATTGATGGAGCCAGAAAAATGTGAGGGGTGGCAGTGGTTCTCCTGGGATGCGCTCCCTGAGCCTCTTTTCCCTACGGTAACCGCTCTCGCAGAAATAATTTAACGAGGAAATTATGCCAGTACTAGCCACATCTTCGACAGCCATTACAGTAAGAGCGCCCTATCAATCGCTAGGGGCATCTCGTGCGGCCTGTAAATGCGATTGTTGTGTCGTCGCTATAGTAGTAGGCGCTGTCGCACTCGCGGTGCTATGGACGGTAACCGGTGTTGCGCTCCACCAGGGTTGGCATGACAAGGACAAGCTGCTCATCGCTGCTCTCGTCATCACATTGACGCCAGCTGTTGTAGTTGTGGCGATGGCAAAATCCGGCTCGGGTCCACTCGTATGTTCTCGTCACGGAGCTCTTCTATAAAGCCAATCATCACCAGGGGTGTGGGTCCACGTTCAAACGGGGGCGATGGGCATGCGCTACGGAGAGAAGAGTGAGGCCTTCGCTGTGAACGCCGAGTGAGAGACCGTGTGTGATGGCTGCGAGGTAGTTGTGATGGACGAGGTAATAGATGGCCATGGCGAGAGCGGTGGCGGCGCCTAAGGCGAGGGAGGCCATGGCGACTTCGAAGCTGCCAGAGAGAATGGCAGCACCTGCCAGGGCGCTGGTTGCAGCATAGGCGAGCAGGACGCAGCCGTTTTTCCATTGGCCCTGACTGAAAGCGGTGGCGGCATCGCCGATGTGCACGGCGCTTTGCATCAACATAGCTGCCGCAATGAGAGCTGGGCAAGAGGCGAAGAGCGCGGCGAAAGCGACGATGGCCACCACAACCGTCAGAAAGCGTAGGCAAATATAGGGCGTTCGTTCGGGTTCGTTGCCCTCATTGAGAGATTGGGCCGCGACGAACCCAGATTGCACAATCGTAACAAAGCCGCTGATGGCGCGACCTAGCAGCGCAAGAGGAGCAACGCCAGAGATAGCGGTAGCAAATATTTGCAGAGCCACCAGGCCAATGGCCACCGCGCGCAATTGCGGCTGCTCTGCCGAACGTCTGATTACATCAAGTCCGCGATCGACATTTCCAATGTTTTGTAATACGGGTACAAGCAGCGGCATAACAATTGAATCGAGGATAGTAGCATGGCAAGATAATTAAGGTAGAGAAAACCTGTTCTGGCAATTCACTCGTTCGAGTGCTAATTGTTCCACGGAAAAATTTGCGATTTTTTCGATGTAGATGGTTGATGGCGAGAGAGTTGATGGAGCGTGGAACAATTGGTTTCGCAAATGTAAAGCCGCTTTACATTTGAATTTTTTTAGAGCGTGCCGAGGACGAGATTGAGTTCGTCGATCGAGGTGAGGCCTTGGTTGACGAGGGTCATACCGGATTCGCGCAGGGAGAGCATGCCCTCTTTTTGCGCGAGAGTGTGGAGTTTGTCGGAGGAGGTGAGGCGCGAGAGGCGCAGGCCGGCGGTCATGGGCATGAGTTCGAAGATAGCGGTGCGGCCTTTGTAGCCGGTGTGGCCGCAGTGGGTGCAGCGGCTGCCGCGGCAGGTGGGGCAGTAGAGGCGGATGAGGCGCTGCGCGATGACAGCGAGGAGAGAGGAGTTGATGAGGTAGGGTTCGATGCCCATATCGATGAGGCGGGGGATGGCGGAGGGGGCGTCGTTGGTGTGGAGAGTGGAGAGGACGAGGTGGCCGGTCATGGCGGCTTGCACGGCGATGGAGGCGGTCTCTTCATCGCGGATTTCGCCGACGAGGACGACGTCGGGGTCTTGGCGCAGAATGTGACGCAGGCCAGCGGCGAAGGTGAGGTCGATGCGAGCATCAACGGCCATTTGGGCGATGCCGGTGAGCTTGAACTCAACGGGGTCCTCAATCGTCATGATGTTTTTTTCCACGGCGTTGAGAGAGCGGATGGCACTATAGAGGGTGGTGGTTTTACCGCTACCGGTGGGTCCGGTGACAAGGATCATCCCTTCGGGTCGTTTGATCAATTCGCAAAAGGGGGCGAGCACGTGCAGCGGCATACCGATGTTGTGCACATCGAGGGCGACAGAGCCTTGGTCGAGGATACGCAGCACAATGCGCTCACCGCCCATCACAGGCAGAGTGCTGACGCGGAAGTCGATGGGCCTCTTGCCCAAGAAGAGTTTGATGCGGCCATCTTGCGGCAGACGGCTTTGGGCGATGTCGAGACGGGCGAGGACTTTTAAGCGCACGATCAACTTAGCGGCAAGGTCAGAAGGGGGCCTCAGGCGCTCTGTGAGCAGGCCATCGATACGGAAGCGTACGATGAGTCCCTCGTCGCAGGGCTCAAAGTGGATGTCGGAGGCTTTGGCAGTGAGCGCTTCAGTGATGATCGCGTTGAGCAGCTGAATGGAGGGGGCTTGCTCGCGGTCGTCGAGAAGATCCTCATCATGGGAGAAGGAAATGGTCTGCTCGGAGCCATTTTCCATTTGACCCAGTTTGCTGCCCGCTTCCTGTGCGTAGATGGCCTCTAGAGCGTGGAGGATTTTCTCCTGGGGTCCTACCGCTATGTGGAGAGGCTCTTTGAAGAATAAAGAGAGCTCTTCAAGAGCGAAGGGGTTATTGCCGTCGGCCATCAGGAGATGGAGTTGTCCGGCGATGAGGACGGGCAGCGAAAGATGCTTCTTCAGCAGGTTGTAGGGGATCTTTCGGTAGAGCGTATCTTCAAGAAGGGTCCACTCGCTAGTTACAGGGGACATCGTTACCAAATGCGAGTTTCACGCTGCCCTCAAAGAGCTGGCGCCGCTGGTTTTCTTTCGCCTTTATCAAACAGCAAATGAGTGCAGGGACATCTCCGGGGCGTTTTTGTAGCTCTGCGAGAGTGGCGCGTCTGTTTTCACAAACGTTGTCATCTAGCACGTGCGGCGTTAGGAAAATGAACATCTCTGTTTGAGAATCGCGCATCGTATTGTCAGAAAAGAGTCTGCCAAGAACAGGAATTTCACCAAAGAAAGGAATGGCTGTGGTTTGGTCGTCATTGGTTTTGCGTCGCAGACCACCGATGACCACCGTTTCGCCGTCGGCAATGCGCACCTGGTTCTTGATATTGCGTCTGGTCACATCAGGGCGCGAATCTTTGCTGGGTTTGGCCGTATCGAAGGTGATATCCGTTTCTAGCGTAATCGTGCGCGGTCCGCACTCTTCGGCGTGAATCGTTGGCGTGATCCCAATGGTGATACCATACTGTGCGCGCGAATAGGACTCTTTCACGAAAGGCGCAGGGATCGGACCGCTTTCAAGCAAGATGGCGCCGTTGTTGAGGGAGATCTCTTCAACGAGAGCGATTTTTGCAGGAGTTTGGTTGATGGTGGTGACAGAAGGGCAGGCATTGATCTGCACATCCTCTTGAGAGAGCATAAAGCTGTAGATGAGGTCAAATGCGGGCAGGCCGCCGCCTGCTGCGTGAGAGATAAAGTAGGAGAGAATGCCTTTGTTATCGGCGTTCCAGGAAAAGCCGCCGGAGCTGCTGCCACTGGCTTGTGAGCCCACTTTGAGCAAGTTCAGACCGATGCGGTCCTCGCTTGTCATGCGTTTTTCAAACAAAAGCACCTCAATGCGCACCATCTTCTTGGGCGAGTCGAGTCGATTGAGCAGCTGAGCAATCTCCTGCACGCGCTCTTTCTCAATCACGCAGATGATGCTGCCGCTCTGCGCATCGACGATGAAGTTTTCGCCTGGGTGAGCATTGTTTTTTGCACTTGCCCCTGGATTGATCATGCCTGGGTTGACAATGAGATCGGGGACGTTGGTCTCGTCGCAACAGTCCTCATTCTCTTGTTGGATAACGTTGACCGATGAGGTGCGTTTAGAGCCCTTTCCTTTCGAGGGTGTTTGCTGCAGAAGCGTCCACACTTGACGCAGGACTTTAGCGATCTCTTCTGCCTTAGTGTGCTTGCAGACGTAACAGAAGAGGGTTTTCTCTTTGGGGTCGAAAGTCTGCGATTGCATATGGCGCAGAATTTCCTCCGACATGCGCACATCGTTTTGGCTTCCCGTCACAAAGAGAGCGGGTGGGTTGGAGGCAATCGGAACGGCATGAAAGTCGCTATAGCAGTTGACGTCCTTTTGAGGACGTTTGCGGAAGAAGGAGGTGAGCGCTCTCTCGGCATCCTGAGGGGCGATACGTTCGAGAAGAATCAGGCTCCAGCTATGAGCCGTAGCTTGAGAGCCCAATTGCGTCCACAGCTCAGCGAGTTGGTGCACTTGTGCTGCGGGGCCGCGTAGAAGGATGCGTCCGGAGAAGGAAAAGATCTTTACCTGCTCAGGCGAGCAGAGTTTGGAGAGCAGAGTGCACGCGGCAACGCCGTCGTCGCCCGGCGCATCCAAAATCAACAGACAGTTGCGTGAAGGGTCAATGGCGCTGAGTTGTTTGGCGTCCTGCGTGAGCAGCCACTGTCCATGGACAGTTTCCTTATTGCCGGCGATGCGCTTGACGAAGCCGTTTACGCTCGTCACGCTCAGACCCATGGATTGCGCTAGCTGCTCAATCAGATCATCCCAGCAACCATTTGTGATGGGTAGGTGCGAGGAGACGGCAATCGGTAGATCGCTGGCCTCTTTGGTCAAGATGTAGAGGTAGTTTTGGCTGTAGTCAGAGACGAGCTGACCAAAAGTGGCTACAGGATAGTGCCACAGCGATGTTTCGGGGCTGCTTTCCTTTAAAGCGCGGATCTCTTCTTGCAGCGAGCTAATTTCTGCGGAAAGAAGCCGCTTCTCTTCGAACAGCTCTTCGAAATTGCCCTCGCCTTCAGCACGGGCAAATAGAGCGCGACGCTGCCCCATGGCCTCTTGCAGGCGCGAGTTAATGTGAGTTAGGCGTGCTTCTTGGTCGACAACGCCGCTCTTCGCAGAGCGCATCTTTTTCTCTTGGATCGTTTGACCAAACGCCAAGATCGGGAGGAGGAGAATCAGGGCAAGTCGAAGCATAAGTGTCGGCAGTCGTTGCGTAAGCGGTTAAAGAGATGAGCGTGGATGACCTTCTTGCCCTCTTGCTGTCCCATTTCATCGAAGACAAGAAGGTAGTTTTGCGCTTTGCCCGCGGCGTAGGCGTCGATCTGGTCAGGGTCATCCAAAAAGGACCAGTTCTTGCCATCAAAGAGCCACCAATCGCCCGAGCGTACTTCGGTTTTCAAGCCGTTGAGATCAAAGATCCATGAAGAGGAGCTTTTGGCTCCGACAAAACGAAACTGTTTTTCCGGTTGCAGGAAGGCAAACAGCTCCTCGGCTTTCGTGAGCTGGAAGGGAATGTGGTCGCAGCCCGAGGGAGACCAGAGCGTTCCTTTGAGCGCCATATCATCGGCTTCGTGAATCACCATCAGCCAATGGCCCTGCGTATTCTCCTGCACCACGGACCAGCAGTTGTCTTTGAAGATGAGCCTGTCTCCTGCTTGCACATAGCAAGGCAGCGCCTCTTCCGGAGGGCCAAAGTCGAGACGGTGAAGAGCGGCAAGGTCTGCCATTTCCGGTCCGCCGTGTTGCTCAAGAAAGAGATCTTTTCCAACAAGGCGCAAAAATTGGCGGCTTTGCGGAACGAGAGGAGCGGCGAGCGGCGCTCCGCGCTGCTGCGTTAGTGTTCCTTCGCAATGCGAATTCAGCTGATGTAGCCGAACATCTACTTGGCGCGGTCCGGCTGCTGTCACTGCTAAAAAGATGGTGGGCTGAATCTCTCGCTCTCCAGAAACGAGCACAATTTGGTCCTCTAATTGAAAAACATGCTCCTTTGCGTGCGCATCGGGCCGTTCATTGATGCCTAGATACACGATCTTTTTTAAGATTTGCTTAAGACCGATGCGGTATGGATCTACTTTTAACTGCATGGCGCCCCGCTCTAATTTCACCCCGCTGGGTGGAGCAATAGAAGGCGTTTCCGCCGTGTAAACTTTTGTGTTTACAGGGGTTGCGGCTTCCGTCGAGGGAGTCAGCCAGGGCAAAAGTCCCAGGGAAACCAGAAGGAGGCAAAAAGCGAGTAGAGCGCTTGCACCGGTGCGCATAGGGGCGACTAATATACCGCTCAATTGACAATTTAAGCACTAGCTGTAGGATGAGGGAAAACAAACGATCGAGGATTACTTATGGTAGACCGTTGGGACAATCTCAAAGAAAAAGGTGGGAAATTTGTGTCGGACTTGGACAAAAACCCTCACGTGCAGGAAGTAAAACAGCGCGCGAAACAGAACCCTAAGGAGTTCATCCTAGGGGGGTTAATGCTTTTGGGCCTGGTGCTTTCCTACTGGTGGTATGGATCCTTAATTGTGGGTGTAGCGGCGGGACTTTTTGCTCCTTGGACGATCAAGGACGTCATTCACCGTGCAGAAAATTTTTATGCAGAGGAGGGCAAATTACCCTCTTTTATGCTTGCTGCAGCCGGTGTTTTCCTGGTTTTCCACACTTTTTGGTTTGTGATCGGTATCGTGGCCGGCCTGACCGTTAAGGTCTTTTTCCAAAAGCACCCAACAGCCTAAGCCTGCGTATTAGGTCGTCTTCAGAGCGGATGCGCTCATTGATGGCGACCTCTTCTCCCAAGCGAATCAACCGGCCCATCTCAGGGCCGGGCTCTACACCCTCGCGGTGGAGGCGATCTCCTGAAAGAAGCGTTTTGCCCGCTCTCCTGCGCTGCAGTTCCGGCAAGAACTCGCGAAAAGGGGTTTTGAGCGTGCGTCCCATGAATGCGTTGACAGCCTTGAAGATGATTTCGCCCTCAGGTCGTGCGCATACCTCTACCCAAGAAAAGGGCACCTGGGTTGCTTGCCTCGCCAGATGCGCTGTTGTGCAATGGCCCAGCAGCTGACTCGACCATTTGAAGAAACGGGCAATCTGCTGCCACTTCGGCAAGCCTTGTTCAAAGAAGAGAAAGAGAGGGTAGAGATAAGTGGGCGCTTCGGGAAAGGAGGCAATCGCATGAGAAGAAAAGCCGGGCAGGATCACTTGCAGTAGACCCAGCTCGCTGAGCAACTGATAGGACTTTTTTGAACCCATCTTCTCGAGCTCTTGCCAGATGCGCTCGCAGGAAACAGCGGGCAAAAGGGTGGTAGCTTGGCTGCGGATGGCTTTTAGCGTGGCCTCATCGATGGTGAGGTCAAAGCGCAGAGCGAAGCGGACAGCGCGTAACATGCGCAGGCGATCTTCTTGAAACCGCTCGATGGGGTTGCCGATGGCGCGCAAAATTTTATTTTGAAGATCTTGCTCGCCGCCGACAAAATCGATGATGCGGTTTTCGAGAGGGTCGTAAAAAATTCCATTGATAGTGAAATCGCGACGGGCCGCATCCTCTTCGGGCGTACCTCGTTCAACAGCAGTGGGATGGCGGCCGTCGATGTAACTGCCATCTTTGCGGAAGGTAGCCACTTCGACGTGCACTTGGTCGATGACGACGACAACGACGCCAAACTGGGCGCCGACGGTGACGGTCTTTTCGAAGAGGGTGGTGATTTCGTCCACAGTGGCGCTGGTGGCGATATCGACGTCGGAAAAGGGGAGTTGCAAGAGTTGGTCGCGCACGCAGCCGCCCGCAAAGTAGGCTGTAAAGCCTGCTTGATGCAGCCGGTTAATGATCAAAAGGGCAGCCCTACGTTGACTCTCCATACAAGAGGGGAGTATACTCGCTAACCTACTTTATGGCTGAATTCCGGTTTGCGGCACTTTCGAAGGACGGAACAAGGGTCAGCGGCTCCATTGCACTCGAAAACGAAGAGAGCCTGGCGCAGTACTTGAAAGAGCGAGAGCTTGTTCCGCTCAAGTGGCGCAAAAAGATCCGACCCAGCCAGCCCCGTGCGGGCCTTTACTCGTTTATTTTGCAGCTCACACCGCTCATCAAGGCGGGTTTGCCGTTGAGTGAGGCTCTGGCCGTCATGGACAACGAGCAGGCGCGCGATCTGCAGCGCCGTCTCAACATGGGGCAAAGTTTGTCAGTGGCTGCCGCGCACAACCCGGAGTTTTTTGATCACCGCTCGCAGGCGCTTCTCTCCGCAGCACAAGCTTCAGGGAATTTAAGCGGTGCCCTAGAGACACTGCTGCGTCTTTTAACGCGCCAGCGCAACACGCGCAAGAAGTTGATTTCGTTGCTGCTCTATCCGGCAATGATCGCAACGGTCTGCTCTTTTGTAGTGGGAGCGCTGTTGTTTTTTGCCATCCCTTCGTTGAAGGAGCTCTTCCCGAAAGTTCCGAGCACGGGGCTCACCGCTTTTGTTTTTTCTGCCTCCGATACGGCTGTTGCGCATGAAGTGGGCATTGTGATCACCCTTTCGATACTGCTCTGTGGAGCCATTTTTTTTCGTCGTAAGGTGAAGCGTTTCTTTTTAACGATGTTGCCGCTGAAGCGATTTCAAGTTGTGGCGGTACTCGGGCCCCTCTTTAGTACATTGGGAGCGCTGGTGAGTGCGGGGGTGCCTCTTACGGAATCGATTGCGATTGCCACAACGATCACGGAGGCCCCTTGGGCCACAAAGTGGCTTCATGCGGTAAAGCGGCATATCGAACAGGGAGGGAAGATGAGTACCGAGTTTCCCGAATGGATTCCCTCTCTTGCGCAGAAGTTGACGATTGTGGGCGAGCAGACGGGGACTTTGGGTCCAGCCTTTCTGCAAATTGCGAATCTCTTCGAAGAGGAGACGGATCGCAAAACACAAGCCTTAATGCAGGCGCTCATGCCGGCGCTTTTAGTCGTCATGGGATTGATTGTAGCCAGCTTGATGGCCGCTGTACTTGTACCCCTGACCGACCCTTCACTGATTGCAGGAGATTTATGAAAAAACGAGCTGTTACCCTGATTGAAATTCTCATTGTCATGCTGCTGATTGGGATCATTGGCGGCGTCCTGGCCTTCAACATGAAGGGGAGTTTAGACAAGGGCCGCATCTTCAAAACGGAACAGAGCATGCGACTCATTGAGGATATTCTCAGCATGGAAGTTGCCTGTGGTGGCAACCGTGATACGGTTGTAGCTAGTTGGGAAAATCTTGTGAAAAACTCGCCTCTAGCTGGGCGTGGAGAAGAGCTTACGAAAGATGGCTGGGGAGAAAAATTCAGTGTCTATCCAGAAAATACCGAAGAAATAAAAGTTTTCTCTAAACGCTATGAAGAGTGGAAACAAAAGAGCGCTCAGCCTAATTGAAATTCTTCTGGTTCTGGGGCTGCTCGTGACGGCTTTGGGTTGGCTCGGGGTTGCCTCTGTGCAGCAGTGGAAGAACTTTCAGAAAAGCGAAGCGGAAGGGCAGTGGAGTCAGTTGGTGCAGCAGGCCTCTTTGGCTGTGCTGATTCACGGCGTTGATTGCACGCTTACAATTCGGGATAAAACACTCACAGCTACGTATGAGCCCATTCCTTTGCCGGAAACCATCAACGTCACAGATCGGGAGGTTACGATTTATGCGCATGGCAAAACGTCCCCTGCTTCTCATTGAAGTCATGGTTGCGCTGCTGATTTGCGCAAGCGTTTTGGCAGCAATTCTCGTTCCGTATCGAACAATGTGTGCACGTGCAGGGGCCAATTTCGAGGCAGCGAAGGAACAGTTTCTCTATGACGAGGTGCTGTTTCGCGTGGTTGAAGCAAGGATGCGCGGTGCTGTTCCTTCCACGCTTGTCGTGGGGGGAAAGACCTTTACTGTGGAAGAAAAGGGCGAGCGCAAAGTGAAGGTGTCTAGAGAGGGGGTTTCGTGGGACATTGTCGTCGTCGCAAAAGCCCCTTAACGCTCATTGAGTTGCTCATCGCCATCGTTTTGATAGCCTTTCTTTCCGGCGGGCTGTTTGGCACGTGGAGAGTCATTCATGGCGCGCGCGCTAAAGCGGAGAGGGTAGCGCAAGAGCACCGCAGTTGGCTCACCATGCGTTTTCAGCTGGAAAGGACTTTGGCAAAAGCCTATTGCGCTAACGTGTCAAAGAATGATCAGTTTGTTTTCAATGGCAATAGGCTGGAATTTGATTTTGAAAGCGGGCCGGACCATGACAAGAGTTTTGCGGGCATCGCGCGCGCTAGCCTCTTTCTTGAAAATGGGCGGCTTCTGCTGCAAGAAGTGGGCGGTAATCAAACAAGAGAAACGGTTTTGCGCGATGGTGTGAAGGCTCTTTCTTACGAATTTTTAGATGACACAGGGCCGCGACGCGATTGGATGAATACGAAGACAATCCCGAAAATTGTACTCCTTCACATCGATGAAGAAATCGTTGCTATTCGCCTCTACAATAGTCGGTGGGAGTTTCAGTTATGATCATTCTCCCGTGGCTTTTTGGATTTCTCATGCTGCTCTCGGTCTTCTTGGCGCAAGGCAACTTTTTTTTGGTGCAGGAGTGCCGTACAGCGATCTTGGCAAAGGAGTACAGCAAGACGCGTATTGATCTCATGAATCAAGCAGAAAAACCTTTTAGCTATATGGGCAGGCTCGATTTAGGGGCAACAGATCCTGCATATCGGGAAGTAGTCAAGACGGTCGTTAGAAAGCTTTATGGAGAGGAGGCTGTGCAGCTAATGGAGCAGTTGCCCACAGCTAACCATACGCACAGCTCGCTTTGCGAACTCTATCGCCAAAAGTGGACGGAGGAGCAATACGCGGTGCTACAAAGAATAGGCCAAGGCCTGCCCGGAAAGTATCCGGCTCTATGCGAATGCTTCTTCTGGCAAGGGCGCACGGCCGGCATTGACCTTAGCTGCGCTGAAGAGCCCATCATCAGAGCGCTTTTTGATGAATGGACAGCAGAGCGCATTCTTCAAGAGCGCGCTGCCTTCACTCGCACCGATCTGGCCAAAAGGTTTGCTCCCGATAATAAGCTTTTTATCGCCGAGCCAACATCAAACCCTGGGCTTCTCCAGCCCACTTTCTATCAAAAAATTCACCATCTCACCGTTCATATCCCCGTGGATATGCGCGGAAAGCATTTGAAAAAGGAGTAAATTGTAAGCGTGTTTAAGGGCTTTTCCGGTTTACGCTTCAGTTTCTTGCAGAAAGCCAGATAGTCAGCGATTTCGTCATAGGTCACATGTCCGTTATAGTTTCGGTACTTCATCATGTTTTTTGTACAAAGGGCGTAGTATCATTTTTTGGCATCTAAGTGAATGCAGTCTGTACTAGATGCCAAGCTAGGCTCATAGGAGTGGGTAACATCGGTAATTCGGTCTGAGAGTACCAGGAGGCGGATTCAATCTCGTTGCTGTTGAAAGTGATTTCCCCTTCGGCCCAATCGGCGATAAAGCCGATCATGAGCGCCCCGGAAAAGGGCCATGATTGGCTGCTATGGTAGGAGAGATTTTTGACGTGCAGGCCAACTTCTTCGAAGACTTCGCGATGAACAGCTTGCTCGAGTGTTTCGCCAGGATCTACAAAGCCGGCTAGAACGCTGAACATTTCGGAGGGAGACTGGGGACCTCTGGCGAGAAGAATTTGATTCTTCCTTTTTACGAGAACCATAATCACTGGGGCGAGTTTAGGATAGGCTCGGAGGGTGCATTGAGGGCATTCGCGAGAGCGCTCATCCTTTCGGGGCGTGGTGGGATGAGCGCAGCGGCCGCAGTATTGATGAGCCTGGTCCCATTCAAGAAGTTGCATGGCTCGTCCGGCAAGAGCAAAGAGATCGTCAGGCAATAGCCCATGTAGACTACGTAAGGGTTTCCAAGTAAAACCTTCGGGAGGGTCAGAGGTTTCCATTTCCGAGGCGATGAGATCAACGCCGCCCAGTTGTCCTAAATAGATTTGGCGCAGCGCTGATTTGGGTGAAGTAGAAGGGAGATCACCAGTATCCGTCACTAAGATGAGGTCTTTACTGAACACAAACCAGAAACCGCTTTCGACAGGATGATTTGGTGTGATGGCACTGACAAAGTGATCGGGAGACGAAAAAGCCAGCATAGTAACCTGAGTTTCTGGTTCAGCTCCTTGAACTTCAACGATCTGGTAAGTATCTTTGATGGTTTTGCCCTCAGCAATGGGCATTCGACCATTACTTTCGGGACAAAATCATCAAATCTATCTTGCCATCTCGTCGAATTTCAGAGGAGTTGAACCAGAAACTCAGGTTATTAGTCGATGCGTTTGGGCAGGGTGATGGTGAAGGTGGTGCCGGCGCCGAGGATGGAGGAGACTTGGATGCGGCCGTCGTGCTTGTCGATGATCGTCTTTGTGATGGCCAGGCCGAGACCGGCGCCGCCGAGTTTGCGGGAGTGGGCTTTGTCGACGGTGTAGAAACGCTCGAAGATGTGGTCGACGTCTTCGGGAGGGATGCCGAGGCCGCGGTCGGAGACGGAGAGGAAGACTTGACCCGGTTTTTCCCAGATGCGGATGTCGATTTGCGCAGGAGGACGGGAGTATTTGGCAGCGTTGGAGATCAGATTCATCACGGCGAGTTCAAGAAGGTCGGGTTCGGCAAGGGCGTGGATCTCTTTGGCCGTGGGGTGGATGGTGATGAGCGCGTCGCCGTAGATGGCGAGCACCATCTGCTTGCAGTTCTCCGCCAGCCAGACCAGATCGCAGTCGTGCAGCTCGTTGAGGGGCAGCTTTTCGATGTCCGCAAGGGTAAGAAGGTTTTTAACGAGAGTCTCCATGCGCTGGCAGTTGCGTAGGATTTTCGCGAGGATGTCATCCGCCATAGGGCGGGGCAGCTCGGGATGATCGTGCAGTGTTTCTGCAAAACCGCGGATGATCGTGATGGGCGTGCGCAATTCGTGCGAGGCGTTGGAGACAAACTCCTTGCCCATCTCCAGCACTTGGTGCTGGATCGTCTTATCCATCATCACCAAAACAGCACCGCCATCTTGCGGCATCGGAACCGCTAAAAGTTCGATGAGCCGTTTGCCCGATTTCAGGGATAAGTTAGCGTTTTTCTGCGCCTTGTCAATGAGGCAAGCGTTGACCAGTGCATTGATTTCAAGAATGGTGAGTTTTGCACCAACAGTCTGCGCGCGCTGCAGCTTGAGCAGCTGGCAGGCCATATCGTTAATGAAAACCACTTCGGTAGTCGGTCCGAAGGCGATGATGCCCTCACCAAGGGACTCGAGAATGAGTTCTTTGCTGTTGCGCTCTTCGCGTAGGTGATCGATCTGGTGCTGGATGCGATCGGTGAGGGAGTTGAGCGTTCCAGCGAGTTGCGTGAATTCGTCCTCATGGACTTCGAGCTCGATGCGCGGAATGAAGTCGACAGTGCCCTGCTGATAGGGTTCAATGGCGCGGATGATCTGCCCAATGGGGCGACTCAAATGGTTGATGATGATCCAGGATAGAATCGCAAAGAGCAGCAGCACCGCCGAACCGAGAATGAGAAAGCCAATCTCAAAATCGGAGATGAGATGGTCCACTTGCTTGTAGGGAAAGGCAGTGCGCAGCACAAGGCGCTGGCCATGAAAGTCGAAGCTGCGCGCTACGTAGATGAGCTTTTGACCCATCACTTCGGAAAACCCTTCGCTATAGCCTGTTCCGCCTTCCATCGCTTCAACAAGCTCGGGTTGATGCATTTCGTTTTCCAGCGCAGGGTTTTCCAGCAGCTCAGGCATATGAGAGTCGTAGAGAACAGTGCCGGTGGGCCCCAGCAGAGTCACACGCAGAAAGAGAAAGGGAGCCTGCTCCTGAATGCGCCCGATCAGTGTGGGCATGTCGGGAGAGGAGCTGACTTGCGAAATGAGAGTGAGTAGCCGCTGCTTGAATGTTTTGCGCACAATCGTGCGCACAGAACCGGAGGCAAAAGGAAAGAGGAGGGTAAGGAAGACGAGAAAGACTAAAACGTAGGTGACAAAGAGCTTTTGGCGAAAGGTGAGCCAAGGGCGCTGCGTCATGTCTTATACCCAATCACAGAGTATACCTTGACCGGCTCGGTAAAGCCTTTGAGAGTAATCGGTGGAACCTCTTCAATATGCAGACGCTCTTTGAGGCCGGAGGCGTTCAGAGTCTCTTCGCTGACGAGAATCTGCATTAAACCGGCTGCAGAACAAAGGCGCGCGGCCTTGTTCACATTGGCCCCTAAAACCGTATAGTTGAGGCGATCTTCTGCCCCCATATTGCCAGCAACCATCTTGCCGGAGTTGATCCCTACACCAATTTGCAACTCAACATGGCCTTCGGCTTGACGTTCGATGTTAAACTTTTTCAGCTCGACGATCATGTCAATCGCCGCTTCAATGGCCCGCTTGGGGCCCTCTGGGTCGTCGATGGGAGCACCAAAAAGGGCCATGATTTCATCGCCAACATATTTGTCGATCACTCCTTTGTGCTCTTCAATCACATGAGACATCTTCGTCATGTATTTATTGAGAATCATGATGAGCTTTTCAGGATCGAGATTCTCACTCATCTTGGTGAAGCCGCGAATGTCCGCAAACAAGACGGCCGCATTACGCATTTCCCCGCCCAGAGCCACTTTCCCTTTGAGTAGGTCCGCAGCGATCTCTTTAGAGACTACCTTGTTGAGCACAGAGCGCATCTGTTCTTTATCTTTCAGCGCCTGAATCATGCGGCCAAACCCTTTCGCAAGAATGCCGACCTCATCGCGTCCATCAGGCACTTGAGGAATTTCCACCGAGTAGTTGCCTTTGGCAATTTCTTCTGTGACGAGCGCCAAGTGACGCAAGGGACGAGTTACTGTACGGGTAAGAATCAGAAGGATGACTAAAGCCGCGAGCAAAATAATCACGTTGATGCCGAGAAGCTGGAAAGCGAGCAGTTGAGAGGTGCTGTTGAGCTTTCCGGAGATCATCTGCTGCAAGACATAGATGGGATCAAGGTTTTGCAGACGCAGCAAAAAGACGTGTACAGGACTGCCTCCAAAAGGAGCAATCTGCATGAACTGGTATATCTGATTTTCGTAGGTGATTAAGCCGTGGGGAAGGCTGAGGTAGGGATCGAGAGAGACATTTTCAAAGAGCACCTGCGGCAAAGAGACACCCTCGGAGTTCACCGCTACATGTACACGGCCCTTTTCCGTCAGCAGAGCAATAGCCTCAGTGTTGAGAGCTAAGTCCGCTAAAATAGGAGTGATGCTACTGCCCAGGGTAATGAGAAAGCCCCCCTTCATCTCCAAGCTGAGAGTAAGAAAGAGCTGCTTGAGTTCATTTTCGTCCAACAGAGAATAGTTGGAGGAGACGGGCAGTTCGGGATTTGTAGGCGGATAGGTTTGCAGCTGATGGCGCGCATCAAAAAGCGCGTGGTCGAAGAAGATGTCACTGCTCAAGAGCGCAATGCCGTTGAAAGTAGCCTCTGGATTGGGATCGAAAGAGGCAAGGCCATAGGGAGCGCCCTCTTCAAAAGGGCTATGTTCAATGCCGTCGAGAAGAGCGTGCACAAACATTCTGGTTTGGATAGCCAGAAACTCGGCATTTTCCCCTTCGTAGAACTGCAGAAGCGATTTTCCTTGCAGCCCCTGTTGACGGCTGGCCTGAAGTTTGACGTTAGAGCGTTTGTATTGTTTTGCAAAAGCGGCGATCAGGGCCTTGGTCTCATGAAGTCCCAGCTTTTGAAAGGCAGCGGCAAAGTCGACCAACTTTTGCTCTAAAGCAGGATCGTCGATATCCGCCCCAGGGAAAAAGTAGGTGATAGGGTAGAGAAAGTAGGGTTCTAAAGGGTCGTTAAGAGAGTCAGGTAGGCGTATGCCGATATAGGGCTCAAGAGTCCCCACCGTTGTATCGACCATCACAACGGAAACGGAGTCGTTCAGCTTGGTGAGCTTCGCTCCCAGCGCCGAAGCATTTTGCGGGGCAATGGTGGCCAGTGATTTGCCATCTTGCAAAATTTGGAAAAAGCCGATTTGCGGATTGTACGAAAGTGTTTGCGCCGCCTCTTGCCACAAAGCACCATCGACAGCACTGGTTTGAATGGCCGCTTGTACAGAGCTGCTTTCGTCAATATAGAGCAGGGCACTGTGAATCGAGGCGAGCGCTTGATTGATCTTGTTGGTGAAGGTTGTGGTGCGCGCCTGCGCTAACTGAATTTGCTCTTTCACCGCCTCTTGAGAAAAGAGGAACTCGGTTTTCCGCAAATCTTCCCGCACGACATAGGCAGGCCAGAGGAAGGAGATCACCGCAATGAGAATGAAGAGAGGGCCGATGGAGAGAAACAGCTTGAGCGCACGTGACATTTCACTCTCCGATGATTACCGTATCTTCGATGCGCACGCCGCCCAACCCTTCCAGGTAAATGCCTGGTTCGATGGTCACACACATGCCATTCCTCAGAGGAATATCTTTAAAGGGATCCTTATTTTTCAATGAGGGAAACTCGTGAACCTCCAGTCCAATGCCGTGGCCCAGCCCATGGGAGAACTGAGGACCGTAGCCCTTTTCCTCAATGAACCCACGTGCGGCATGGTCCAGCTGCGCAATCAAGCTCCCCGCTTTGGCAATCGCCCACGCTCTTCTTTGTGCCTCCGCAACAATATCGTGGATCTCTTGTAGCTTCGGATCAGGTCTTCCAAAAAAGACTGTTCTTGTCATATCCGATTGGTAATCATTGAGTTGTGCTCCAACATCGATCAACACAATTTCGTTTTGCTGAAGGGTTCTTTGAGAGGCTCGGTGGTGGGGAAAGGCACTGTTTTCTCCGAAGGCAATGATGGGGTCAAAGCCGCACTTTTGCGCACCTCGAGAGCGCACGAAATGGTCGAAGGCGTTGGCCATTTCCTGTTCGGTGGTGCCCTCTTTGAGCTGCGAGACAACGAAAGCGATGCCCTCTGTGCAGAGAGTACGAGCTGCTTTCATGAGGGCGATTTCTGCCCCGTCCTTGACCATGCGCTGCCACTTCAGGGGTTCATCGATGGGCACCCATTCCACGGGGGCTTTGAGCTCATGAAAGCGCTTCACCGTCATCGTTGCAGAGTCAAATCCAACGCGGGCGCCGGGCTCAAAGAACTGTTGTGGAGGGTTCGTTTCGATGCGTTGTACCGGGATGGCGGCGTTCTGCACGGCATTGATGTAGCGGCCATCGACGAAGAGGCAAGCGCGCTCTTTGGTCAAAGCCAGAGCGCCGCAGGAGAGGCGTAGGCCAGTCAGGTAGAAAAGGTCGACGGGGTTTTCAAGAAGAAGGCCGTCGGTGGTCAGGGTCTTTTGAAGGTGTTCAAGTCTCATCTGGATTTACCACCATACAACACTGGGCGGCGTTTGGGAGAGCGAAAAAATGGCCGAGCCAATGCGCTGGCGGTGTGGGGTCTGCGGAGAGCGCCGAGGAGGCGGCGCGCAGCAGGGGCTTTTTGCCCTTGAGCTCGTCGAGCAGTTCACGAAAAGAACCCTCAAAGGGCATCGCCTCCACAACGCAGCGTGTGGGTCCCAGAAGCTGGACCTTGAAGCCGAGGCGAGTCAGCTCGGGCAGGTGCTGCTCCAAGACAAGCGCCTCTGGAGCTGTGATGTCGAGGTAGAGTGGTGTGGGCAGGTCAATGGCTTGCGCTTTGGGGAGCTGCTCGTGCAGAAGAAGCGCACGCGCTTTGCGGCGGTGGACAAAGACCAGCCCTTCGCCGAGCGCGAGCTCTTTAGGCACGGCGCTGCGGTCGACGAGGACATAGGGTCCCCATGTGCCGACGATCGGCACAAAAGAGGCGCCGAAGAGTTCGCGTTGCTCGGAGGTTACGGGAGCTTGATAAGCCGGTAGGCTTTCGACAAAAGGTTGTGGCTCCCACGGCATATGCTGGATGGGCTGCACGAGTGCTTTTGACACAGCACGAGCGATGAAGGGAAAGAGCTCACGCTCCTGCGAAAGGCGCACCTCGGTCTTTTGGGGGTGAACGTTGACGTCGATCGTTTCGTGCGGAAGGGTGAGGTGCAGTGCAAAGAGGGGAAAGCGTTTGGCGTCGAGAAGGGTGGAGAAGCCTTGGGCAACAGCGGCGCTGAGTGTGGGGCAGAGCACCGTGCGGCCGTTGATGGTCCAGAACTGGCCGCTGCGCGTTGTGCGTGCCGATTGCGGCGCGCCTACAAAGCCGACCAGTCGCACCCCATCGCGCTGCGCTTCAATGGCCGTCCATTCTGTGCACTCCGTGATCTGCGTGAGACGCTCTTTGAGGTTGCGCACGGGAAAGAGGCGGCTTTGGTTGTCGCCGCGCACTTCGAAATGGATGTCGGGATTCGCCAAGCTGAGCTGTTCAATGCAGCGCACAATGGCTTGGTAGTCGCCGCTGGCGCTCTTCTGGAACTTTTTGCGTGCCGGCGTGTTGTGGAAGAGCGAGCGCACTTCGATGGTGGTCCCACGCGTGCGCACAGAAGAAACCGCTTTGCCATCGGCCACTAGTGTAGCGGCTGTTTCTTCACGGCTCTCGTTGGTGAGCAGGCGCACATGGCTTACTGCGGCAATCGCCGCCAGTGCCTCGCCGCGAAAACCCATTGTGGCAATGGCGTCGAGGGTGCGGAATTTCGAGGTAGCGTGGCGCTCAAAGCAGAGGAGGGCGTCCTCTGCTCCCATGCCGCATCCATCGTCACTGACGCGAATGAGCTCTTTGCCTCCGGCGAGCGCTTCCACCACAATGCGCTGGCTGCCGGCGTCGATGGCATTTTCCACCAACTCCTTCACGACAGAAGCGGGGCTTTCCACCACCTCTCCCGCTGCAATCAGCGCAATCGTCGCGTCGTCCAATTTCCTTATGAGAGGCATCCCACGAAAGGATACCGCAGACTAGGCTCTGCGGGCAACTGCTCGGTGAGCTCCGTCATTCTGAAGGAGGGTGGATATTCGGCCCTGAGCCTCTGCAGCTCTTAACTCATCACTGATAGAACGTAAACAAACTCGTGCTTCAGTACGAAGAAAGGTCAATTTTTGGTCGAAACCCATATTGAGGCGTTCCATTACTGCCGCGCTGTCGAAGGTAGCCCTTGCAGCATCTTCTGCGCCAGCTGCTCGGCCCGAAGCGTGAGCGGCATATGCGCCAGCGCCCAGTTTAACAACATCTCCTAAGGTGGAATGGGGGGCAACGACATCGGCGCCAAGAGCTGCCACACCTGCGCGGAGATGAGCGCTATGCTCTGCGTTCAATGCGGCCCTAATGGCTCTATCGCGTCTTGCTTCATGAGGCGCTACACGAGCGGCAAGATTCCTATGCAATTGTGCTGTCTCTTGAGAAAGTCTTTCGAGATTACCCAGTTCTCGAGGTCGTGACACACCTGTTAATTCCAATAATTGATAGGCAGCAAGCAGTTGTTGAGGATCAGTGCTGGTTGTGTTGGTAAAACGTTGTACGGCTTCGGCATCTGTCAGTAATCTTCGCTTGCGAGGGTCTGTGAGAGCTTCTCGAGAGGCTAACTCTTTGCGTCGATCGTTTACTAACGAAGAGGCATCATAATCATTGGCGCAGTGAATGCTGAGAAAGCCTACTCCACCGACCACGAAAGCTGTCGCAAGGCCTGCTACAATGGCTGTGCCCACAAAACCGCCGGTAGCAATGGTGGCAGCGATGACAGCAGCAGCGGCTAATACGGCAAGAGCAACGACAATGATGCGTTGCACCGATTTGCGTTGCAGTTGGAAACCGAATGCACTTTGTGCGGAGGTCTCAAAAAGAGCCGTGTTGCGGCCTTGTGAAGCATCTACGTAGCGGCGTCCCTCCCATTGAACGATGTTATAGCCGGCCCATTGCGTTCTTGGGATGACAGGGGCAGCAGGAAGTTCGGCTGCGTATACTACGGGTGGGGGAACAGCTTGTGCGTATGCGCGATTACTCATGATATCTCCTTTAGTGATGGGGGAAAGCGTACGGTTTCTGGATAAAGGCGATTTTAAGCGGTTGCAAAGAACTGATTTAGTTCATTGGTGATCAGTTACTTGCCAATGCAAAATTGGTTGAAAATAGCAGAAAGAATCTCCTCCGTAATCTCCTTTCCGATGATGCGGGAGAGCTCTTGGAGAGCGGCGCGCATGTCGGAGGTGAGCAGTTCGGGAGAGAGAGAGGAAAGGCCGTTGGTGACAGAGGCGATGTGCGCGGAGGCTTTGTCGAGAGCCTCTTTGTGGCGGGCTTGTGTGATGATGAGCTCTTGCTTGGAGGTGGGCAGAAGGCGCTCGAGGAGAAGCTGCTTGAGGGTCTCCAGACCGAGGCCTGTTTTTGCAGAGACTGCCAAGTGAGGCGCTGTAACAAGATCAGCTTTATTCCAAACGGGGAGAATGTTCTCTGCTCTCAGCAGTTCTTCTTCCGTAGCGTTCAGAGGGCGAGTGGCGTCGAGCACGAGCAGCACAGCGTCGGCAGAAGCGGCGGCTTGTTTGGAGCGGCGCATGCCCTCTTGTTCGATCACGTCGTCAGAGGTGCGTAGGCCCGCTGTGTCGATGACCCGGATGAGAATGTCGCCCAGGCGCATCTCTTCATCGATCAGGTCGCGCGTAGTGCCGGCGATGTCGGTAACGATGGCGCGCTCTTTGCCGAGCAGCGCATTGAGCAGCGAGGATTTTCCTACGTTGGGGCAGCCCAGGAGGCAGATCGAGGGGGCGGTGGTGAGCTTTTTCCCCTCTGCGAAGGTAGCGGAGAGGTGACCGATCTCTTGCCCGATCGCGGTGAGAGTAGAGGCGATCTCTTCCAGGGAGGCGAACTCGATGCCCTCTTCGGGAAAGTCGACCCACGCTTCTAAGATGGCGGCGACATTGAAGAGCCGCGATTGTAGCTGTTCGATATGGCTCGACAGACGCCCTTCGAGTTGATTGCGCGCGTGTGTAGCGGCTTGGGCGCTTTGCGCAGAGATGAGCTGCTGCACCGCTTCGGCTTGGGCGAGATCGAGTTTGCCGTTGAGAAAGGCGCGTAGGGTAAATTCGCCGGGGTGAGCCGCCGCCGCTCCCGCTTGAATACAGGCTTGCAGCACCTGCTGCGCAATCAGGTTGCTGCCGTGGCAGTGAAACTCAACGACATCTTCGCCGGTGTAGCTTTTGGGAGCGCGGAAAGGCAGAGCGAGAGCCTTGTCGATGTTGTGGAGGGTGCCTACTTGCGCGACATGAGAAGGGGCGGAGGAGAGCGTTCTCGAAAAGAGGCGGTCGGCAATGGCAAAAGCCTGCGTGCCGCTGAGGCGGATAATGGCCACAGCACCCATTCCAGCGGGGGTCGCAATGGCAACAATTGTTTCATCTCTACGCATAATTGGCGTATTATTATCCCTTATGACCGCTATCTGGGTAAAGGATCGCCGCACGGGGCGGATGTTCGTCGAGAAGGTCTTCGGGGAGTGGTGGATTCAGTGGCTCTACGGCCCTCGAGGAGGTTTTTTTCGCGAATGCTTCTGCAAAAACCCTCTTGTTTCACGCTTTGTTGGTCTGTGGCAAAAACGGGCCGGCTCAAAGAAGAAGATCGCCCCCTTTATTGCAGCCTATGATGTTCGTAGTGAAGACTTTGAGGATGGATACCACTCATTCAATGACTTCTTTATCCGCAAACTCAAAAAAGGGGTTCGGCCCATTGCCAATGCGGCCGTGGTAGCTCCGGCAGATGGGCGCTACTTCTTCTTCGAAAAAGTGGGCCATTTTCCCGTAAAGGGGATCAGCTTTACCGCTGAGGCGCTGATTGGTAAACCCGTGCGAGCCGGCGGCATGGCGGTGGCGCGCCTCTGCCCGAGCGACTACCACCGCTTTCACTTCCCCGTCGATGGGATGGCGCAGGCGGCTCGGTTGATCGAGGGGCCGCTCTACTCGGTGAATCCGGTCGCAATGCGCACCATGCCGCAGATCTTGGCAACGAACAAGCGCATGGTGACGGAAATCGACACCGATCGGGGCAAAGTATGGATGGTAGAAGTCGGCGCCACCTGCGTCGGCTCGATGGTGCAGACCTTCAAGCCCGGGCCGGTGATGCGCGGCGATGAGAAGGGCTATTTTTCCTTCGGCGGCTCGTCGATTGTACTGCTTTTTGAGCAGGTCTCTTTCGCTCCCGACCTTGTGGATCAGCCCTTTGAGATCTACTGCCAGATGGGCGAAGCATTAACCAAATCTTTATAATTAGGGGGTAAATTACCCCCCATGGCATCCGCATCTTCTTCAGTGAGAATGACTCCTGCAATCGAGGCTCTAGTTGCAACGCAGCTGGGGCAGGTTGAGGGTATGCTCCGCAAAGCTGTGCGTGGTGAAGAGAGCTATGCCCAATTGGTGGCGACCTTGACGGTGGCTGATAGGGAGATTGAGAGTTGTGCCGGCAATGAGAGTGTGGCGGGGGATATTGTAGGGACAATGCTCTCAGAGCTAGGTCAGATGCCGGCACATTTAAGAACGGCGAGGCGAGTTGCGGAGACGGCAGAAGGAACTCTTGATCGAGCAACGGCTCTGAGGGCTCAAAAGGTGCTGTTGCAGGAGGTTTTCAGCGCCGTAGCCGGAAATCTTTGCCAGCGATACTCCGCCATTCCTGCGCTGCATGCAGTGCTTGTCGAAGATCGAGCCCCTATTTATGCCCTTGCCCCCTTTGGTCGAGCCAGTCAACTGACGGATCTCGAAATCGATGCTGATGGACTGACATCTTTAGTGAAGCCGCATGAAGAGGCCTTGAAAGCAGCGGCACGGGATCCGAAACAATATTTAGAAAAGATGTTTGAAGTGACCGGCTGCAGCCTCATTCGTTCTGCCAACGTTCAAGGACTGATCCAAACTTTGATCGGGCAAGTCATTGAATCAATGGGCGAATTAAATAGAGGTCGGGGAGAGGATTTTCTCAAGCTACCGAACGAATTTGTGAGTGGTCTGTTTAAGATCATTTTCACCATTGAAAATTCAAGGAAGCTTTCGTCAAAAGATGTCAGTGCGTGGGTGCGTGCATTTACAAAGGCCATCTTTTTTTCAGTGGTCACGGATCCAGGCGTCTTTGATTATCTACGTAAACGGTGTCTGCTCGATCTCGTAACGTTGTTTCGCAAATATGGAAAGATCGTAGGGGTGACAACAGAGGGGCAAAGAGAACTCATTGAAACGGCCGTTAACTATTACGACGTGGAAGGTTTCGTCATGCAGCGACGAAGGCACCAACTGGAACTTCGCTGGCTTCGCCTAATCCATGATGAGAGCCGCTCGCCTGAAGCGCCGGTAGTTTTAGTCACAGGTAGCCAAAGTTCAAAGAGAGAGTACGCTCGTTGCGGAGTGCCCGTACCTTGGATGCCCCCGGGAGTGGCCGATGATCTTCATCGTCAGTTAATCGATAAACGAAGAGAGCTTGGAGCCACCCCCTACAAATTGCCTACGCCGTTATCGGATGAAGCGCTCATCGCATTGTTAGAAGAGGGACCGAAGAAGAAATCGCTTCCGCGAAAAAAAGAGGTGAAGAGAGCAGCAAGTGGAGCGGGAGGGGCAGCTTCGAAAGAAGAGGTGGAAGAAACTACACGTGTGGTAGCAACGCGTGTGCTTTCAACGGCTGAAAAACTGGCACAAGACTTAATGAATACGCCGCGTCCTCCGCTGAGAGAACGTGTTGCTATATGGGTTCTTGGCTCTGACACTGCGGCCGCGCTTGCGCAGTGGCTCAAGTGGTACCCAACGAGACGATTTGGTGAGCAAGAGACCATTGACTGTCACGCTATTCCAGAAGTTCTTATGCGCCTGCCCATGATGACGCAATACTCCCGAACAGTGCGGGAAGTGGAGGGCGAAAGCACGCGTGAAGTGCACTTGACGAGAGTGAGGGCAGGAGAGGAAAGAAAGTATGTTCTGAAGTGTTGTTTTAACTCCGTAGGGTATGTCTTTCATGCCAATCTGCAGCTTGTAGGCGCCGAAAGAGAGATCGTTGAGTGTGACGACACGGAGGAATCAGAGAAAGTGGTCATGCCGGAGATGGACGAAGAAGTCGCTGCGGCCGCCGCTGGCGCTGGAGGTTGGTCAGCGCCGCTTCCTTACGTTGTTGGAGAAGATAGAAAAGGCGCCTATATCAACATTAAGGGCGTTCATTGGTACCCCTCAAGATTTTAGGGCTTTGCATATAGGGCAATCTTTATGCCCCCGTGCGGTGCAGTAGGTGCGGCCCGCTTCAATCATCTGCAGATGCACTTTGCCCCAGCTTCTTTTAGGAAAGATTTTTTTGAGGTCCTCTTCGACAGCTTTGACCGTTTTTCCTTTCGACAAGCCCCAGCGGTGGGCGAGGCGAAAGATGTGCGTGTCGACAGGGAAGGCAGGTTTGCCGTAGGCCTGCACCATGACGACAGAAGCGGTCTTGTGACCGACGCCGGGCAGTTTTTCTAGCCCCTCCAGGGTGCGCGGCATGCCCTCTTCTGCAATGATGCGTGCCGTCTCTTTAAGAGCGCGCGCCTTGTTGTGATAGAAGCCGCAGGATTTGATGATCGCTTCGATTTCGCGTAGAGAGAGGGCGGCGAGTGCTTTGGGTGTTTTCGGTAGGTGGGGTGTGACGAGGTTAACGCGCTTGTCGGTGCATTGCGCAGAAAGCATCACGGCGATGAGCAGTGTGAAGGCGGAAGTGTGGTGCAGGGGGATTTGTGGATGGGGAAAGAACCGATTGAGAATTTTTCTTAGCATTGCTTTAAGGCAAGAGTAATCAGCGTGGGAAGATCTTCAGGGGCCTCGTCAAGAGCCTTGGCAACAGCTTTCTGGGCGACGAGATCGCTATAGCCTAAATGAACGAGTGCGCGGATGGCATCTTGGGAGAGGGACCAGCGGGGGTTGGGGTTGACGGGGCGCAGCTTGTCTTTGATTTCGAGCACAATGCGCTCCGCCGTCTTCTTGCCGATGCCGGGCACGCGCACAAGGGTTTTGGTGTCGCTGCTTTGAATCGAAGAGACGAGATGGTCATATTCGAGATGGCCGACAAGGGCGAGAGCGGTTTTGGGCCCGACACCGTTGATGTCGAGGAGTTGTTCGAAGAGGTGGCGCTCGTGTTTGGTGAGAAAGCCGAAGAGAAAGTGACCCGTGTCGCGCACCAGAAAGCTGGTGAAGAGCAGCACTTGAGAGGAGAGGTCCATGCGTGCATAGCTGCTGTAGGGAATAGAGATCTTCCAGCCCACGCCATTGGTTTCTACTACGGCGTGCGTGGGGCTTATCTCAACGAGGGTTCCCTTGATGAAGTCGTACATGTCTTGCTCCTATGCAAGTGGCACAGTGCAATGGCGATCGCATCGCACGCATCTTGCGGCGTGGGCGGCTGCGAGAGATTCAGCAGCATGCAGATCATGCGCATCACCTGCTCTTTTGAGGCGCGTCCCGTGCCGGTAACCGCTGCCTTCACCGTCGATGGATTGTAGCTGAAGAGGGGGATTTGTGTTGTGGAGGCAATGGCGCCGAAGGCCATGCCTAAAAAGAGCGCGCTCTTGGGGTTTTTGTAGACGAAGGGCTCTTCGATGGCAACCACGTCGGGAGCGTGCTTTTGGATGAGGTAGGCGATGCCCTGGTGAAGAGCAAATAACCGCTGAGGCAGCTCTCCTTTGGGATGAATCACGCCGCAGTCGATCAACACGCCATCTTGGACCACAGCGTACCCCGTGCGGTGTGTTCCCGGATCTACACCGAGAATAATCATGCAGGGCGCAGGTTTTGTTGGAGTTGCGTGATGGAATGGGCCATGCGGTCCCATTCGACTTCGACTTTGCGTAGCCGCTCGATCTCGAGTTGCAGCTCATCGACGGTGTTCTTCTGCTCGAGCAGCTCGTTGCTGAGGCGCTGCTCCTCTTTCATGCGTTCTGATTTGAGCACATCGATAAGGGCGAGATTCTCCGAGAGCTGCGACTCTGTTGCAGTCAGCCGCTCTTCCAAACTTTGTTGGCGTTCTTGCAGCTCGGCCATCTCTTGCAGTTTTTTGCCCAGATGGCGGTGCAGTTGTGTGAGCTCATCCTCTTTTTCTTCGAGAGTCGTCGTGAGCTGCTGCAGCCGCTCTTCGAGTGCTTGCGTTTCGTTCTTGCGTACGGCCGCGATCTGCCCTGAAAGGCGCTTGTTATCGACTAAAGCGGCCTCTAGATGAGCTTTGAGCAGGGCTACCTGTTTTTTCAAGTCGCTACTAGCGTTCACGATCGACTTGGAGCTTTCTTCTTGAGCAAGAAGCTTTTCCTCTGCTGCCTTGACAGCGGCTTGTGAATCGCTTTTCAGCTTTGCTAAAATTTCTTCGAAGCTCTTCTTGACGTGTGTCTGCGACTCTTTTTCTTTGTCGAAACGCGACTTCAGCAGAATGTGCTGTTTTTCGGCGTGCTCGAGTTCGGTGCGCAGCTGCGTTTTGAGGCGCTCCGTCTCTTTGGCAACATCGAGCCCTTTGGTGCGCCGCAGAGAGTCAATCGTTGTCAGAGCACGCTTCAGGCCATCAAAAAGGCGCCATTGGTCGGCAATGAGCTGGCTGCGCTCTTCTTCAGCCGATGTCATCGCAGCGCACTGCTTCTGCACCTCTGCCAGCTGGTCTTTGCATTCTTTGAGCTCATCAAGCGTCTTTTTCAGGACGTGCGCAACTTTCGTCTGTTTCTTCTTGAACTCCTCTTTAAGCTGCGGCGAGCCGTCCACGTGGCGGAGCGTAAAGCGCAACGCCTTGGTCAGTTGGCGCAGCAGCCGCTCTTTTTCCTCCAAAGAGGGAAGGGCAGGAGCGTGGGGATCGTTGTACAGGGGGCCAGGCAAGAGGGTTGAGCGTTGCTGCAGCTGTAGAGATTTTTTGATCAGCAGCGCTGCTTTTTTGAGTTTTCTTGCATCGTCAGCTAAAGTGTCAGTATCATCATCGCTCATGAACATTACTAGCTTAAGATGACCCTTTTGGACCCGTCAAGCATTATCATAAGACTCCCTAACTGGTTGGGCGATGCGGTGATGGCAACGCCTGTTCTGACCTGGCTGCGCCACCGCTACCCGCGAGCGGAGATCACGGCTATGGTGCAGCATAGCATCAGCCCCCTCTTTGAGGGAGATCCACGCATCGACGGCCTCTTTGCCTTCCAGCGCCCCTCGGGCTTTTTGCATCGCGTCGGGCAGCGTCAGATCATCGAACGCATCCGTGAAGGGCAGTTTGATTTGGGGCTTTTGCTGACTAACTCCTTCTCCTCTGCTTGGTGGTTTTGGCGCGGGGGTGTGAAGCGGCGCATTGGTTCGAGAAACACCCCTCTTCAGGGGGAGCATCAGGTGGAGAAATATCTCTCCTTGCTGCGTCCTTTGGGGTACCGCGGCGAGCCGGGCAAGCTGCAGCTCTTCATCACGCGCGATGAGCGCGAGAGTGCGAAGAGACGCCTTCGTCTGCTGGGTGCGCAGGGCAAAAAGGTCATCGGGATTCACTCCTCCGCTGCTTACGGCACGGCGAAATGTTGGCCGCCCGAGCGCTTTCGCGCCCTTGCCGAGAGGCTGGTGAACTTAGGGTACTTTGTGGTTTTCGTTGGAGATAACAAAGCAGCGCCCGAAGTACACGAGATCATACGCGATTTGCCGGTGACCAGTTTGGCAGGCAAGACAACGCTGCGTGAGCTCATGGCGTTGATCGCCTGCTGCGACCTCTTCATCTCCAATGACAGTGGCCCGATGCATGTAGCGGCGGCCCTCGATGTGCCTGTGATTGCGCTTTTTGGCTCCACCGATCCGGTGAAGACAGGGCCTTATGGCTGCGGCTTTGTGATCAGCGAAAAAGTCTCGTGCGGACCCTGCTTCCAACGCAACTGCCCGCTTGATTTCCGCTGCATGCAGCGCATCGAAGTCGATGATGTGCTCTTTCACGTGAAGAGGCTGCTTTTGTGCAACTGATCAATGAGCTTCTTGCGCTGCCCGATATCCGCCAGCTACAAGCGGCTGCACCTGTGCAGGGGACGGTGCGTCCCCTCAAAGCAGAGCGGGGCGATCCGCGCTTAGCGGAAGAGGCGCTGCGGCAGGGGCGCGTTGGCTGCGTGGTGCTTGCAGGCGGCCAAGCCACGCGGTTAGGCTTGGGGCCGAAGGCACTCGTGGTTGTGGATGGAAAGACATTGCTGCAACACGTGGAAGAAAAGGTCGCTGCAGCGCGAAAGCGTTATGGCGCGCGCTTGCCGCTGGCCATCATGTGTTCGCCCTTTAATCGCGAAGGAATCGAAGCCTCTTTGCAGCTCAGCGATGTAACTCTTTTCACGCAATCGACCTACCCTGTCTTTGTGGACGGCAAATTGCAGCTGGCCAGCCCCTTTCATTTAGCGCGCGCCCCTTCGGGTAACGGCGTGCTCTTTCAAGAATTCACGCCGTGGGAGGGCATCGACTATTACACGACGATCTTGATCGACAATCCGCTGGCGGACCCTTTTTCGCTCGATTTGATTGGAGTGCACCTTTCCACCGGCGCAGAGATGTCGGGCATTGCGATCAAGCCGCGCAGCGACGAGGAAAAGGTAGGGCTTTTTGTGGAGTTGAATGGCCGGCCGGCCGTGGTGGAGTACAGCGAACGGGGCGATGTTCAGTCGGATTTGGCCAACACCTCGCTCTTCTGTTTTTCGAGCGCATTCTCTCGACGGGTGCCTCGCCTGCCGCTCCATGCAGTCCAGCGGGGCGGGGTAACGAAGTATGAGCACTTTATTTTCGATGCGATGGCGTACTGTAAGAGGTTTGCAGTCATTGAGTTACCGAGGCAGGCGTGCTTTGCTCCGTTGAAGAATTCCACAGGCGATGATAGTATAGAGACCGTTCAAGCGGCCTTAAGGGCTCGAAGAGGGTAGAGAATGAGAGTTGGATTTCTAGGAACCGGAAGCTGGGGCTACTGCCTGGCGTGGGTGCTCGCTTCAAAGGGCATCAAGACGCTCTCCTGGAGTATCATGCCTCAAGAGATTGAAGGGATCCGTTCCCTTGGCGCCCATCCGCGCCACCCGTACGCCAAAACGAGCCCGACGATGGAGTTCACACTCGAGCTCGAAGACCTGCTGCAGTGCGACATGATTGTCGAGGCGGTCACGGCGGCGGGCCTGCGTCCTACGATGCAGAAGCTGAAAGCGCTGGGCGTCAAGGCGCCGATCGTTATGACATCGAAGGGAATTGAGCAGGATACAGAATTGCTGCTCAGCGAGGTGCTCCAAGAGGTTTTAGGTGCCAACTACCCGCTTGCGGTACTCAGTGGGCCTACCATCGCTGACGAAGTGATGAAGATGATGCCCACCTCCGCGGTGGCCTCTGCCTACGATGCTGCGCTGATGGCACAGGTGCAGACGCTCTTCTCCACGGATATCTTCCGCGTCTATACCAACAGCGATGTGCTCGGTGTGCAGTTTGGCGGCGCGATGAAGAACATCATCGCCCTTGCCTGCGGAATCTCTGTGGGTCTGGGCTTTGGCGACAACACGCGTGCGGCTCTCATGACGCGCGGTCTACACGAAATCCGCCGCCTCGCCGCCGTCAAAGGGGCGAGGTCCGAAACGCTCATCGGCCTTTCTGGCATGGGCGACCTTTGTGTTACCTGCCTTTCTACCATGAGCCGCAACTTCCGCTTCGGTCTTCTCATTGGGCAAGGCGTCTCTCCCGAAGAGGCGAAAAAACAGGTCGGTGCTGTCGTCGAAGGGGCCTACAGCTGCGTCTCTGCTATGCAGCTCTCTCGCGACCACAACATCGAACTACCCATCTCCGAAACGGTCTATAACGTCCTCTACGGCGGCATGAAAGCGATTGATTCGGTGAAATACCTGATGCTTCGCGCCCCTAAATCGGAGGAATAAAAACCTGAGCGGGGCTTTCGGATTTGGTGCTTATGCGGCTATCACTACTGGTACTGCAGCGGGGATATTTCCTTCGGCTAAAGCGAATCGGTCGTTAAGAGCTTGGCTCAAATTGTAACGAGCCACAAACTCTTGGTGCTTCACCAATTCCCGAAGCTCTTGCATATCGGCATCACGGACTGCGTGTTGCAGCGTTCTTTGTAGAGCGATGGGATTTCTGTTTTCCTCTAATAAGTTTTCAGAGCTTTTAGACAGAAGATCCATGCTACCCAAGACAATAGTGCCACAAATAAAACAGGCTAACATACTTGCAAGGATGATCATTGCCATAATAGGAAAACCCGCTACTGGCAGGATAAGACAAGTCACAAATAGAGCAATGCCAATACATGTAAGCGGAGTCGCTAAGCTTTCTTTCCGACGCAAGAGAGCAATCCGGTGTACGGTGGTTGGGTTAATCGCAGAGGTATCTACGAATTGAAGAATCTCCGAAGTAATAGTGCCAGCGCGAGCAGCAGTTAGCTGCAGCTCTTTGTTAACGAAATGCAGCAACTGCGTGCTTGTCACGTCTGCGGGTAAATCTACCGTACGGATTGTCATAACGTATTCTCTCCCTATAGTTCCAAATACAAGTCTACCATCTGGGCGTTAAGCACAAGTTAATCAGGGTTATCATAAGGAGTTGATAATGCGTGTGTTATGAATGTAGTTACAGCGAGTGAGATGGCGCGGGCTCTTCAGAGAGGAATAAAAAACCCCGCTCAGGTTCGAGGTCTGGACGGGGTTTTCGGAGTTGGTGCTTATGCGGCTATTACTGCTGGTAGTGCAGTGGGGATATTCCCTTCGGCTAAGGCGAATCGATCGTTAAGAGCTTGGCCCAAGTTATAACGAGTCACAAACTCCTGGTGCTTCGCCAATTCCCGAAGCTCTCTCATGTCGGCGTCATGGATTGCGTGTTGCAGCGTTTTCTGCAGAGAGACGTCATCTTTGGCTTCGAACATTAAGTGTCTCAGTGCTTGAGACCGTGAATCTACACCTATGTAACCAGAGCAATAGGCTGCAAAACCTGCAAGAGCGATCGCTATCGCTACTGTTGCACCAGCTCCTCCTGTAGCAGCCAGGGCAACGGAGAGTACGAACAGAGCAATACCGATCATTCCGATCGAGAACCACAAACTTTTCTGTCGGTGCAATTGAGAAACGCGTTTTGCGGTGATAGGCTGCGCGGAAATGTCTACAAATTGAAGAGTCTCTGCAGCAACAGTACCGGCACGACTCGCAGCAATCTTCAGCTGCTTGTTTACAGTATGCAGCAGCTTTGTGCTTGTCACGTCTGCGGGTAAATCTACCGTACGGATTGTTGTCATAATGTACGCCTCTCCTATGATTTGGGTTTTACGCAGCTATTACTACTGGTACTGCGGCGGGGATATTCCCTTCGGCCACGTCAAATCGGTCTTTGAGAGCTTGTTCTAATTTGTAACGAGTCACAAACTCCTGATACTTCGCCAATTCCCGAAGTTCTTTCATGTCGGCGTCACGGATTGCGTGTTGCAGCGTTTGCTGTAGAGCAGTCTCGTTTTTAACTTCGTCCATTTGTCGGAATAGTAGCAGCTTGTTAATCTCCGAATTTAACCCTGCGAAACAATGCCAAGACGAAGTCATTACTGCACCTATAACAGCGGGTATTACAATTACCCCAGCGGCTCCTCCTGTGGCCATCAAGATAGCGGCAGTTACGAGCAGAGCAAGGCTAATTATTGCTAATGTGAAAAATAAATTCCTCAATCGGCGTAATTTGGTGACCTCGACAGTATCTGCGGAGACGGCTATGAATCGAGGAGTCTTTGCGGCAACAGTACTAGTGCGACTCGCAGTGAGCTTCAGCTCCTTGTTAACGAAATGGAGCGTCTCGGTGGCTGTTACGCCTGCGGGTAATCCTATTCCGGGGATTGTTGTCATAATGTACTTCTCTCCTAAAATTTCAAATACAAGTCTACCACCTGAATATTAAGCGCAAGTTAACCATGGTTACCGTAATACATTGATAATGAGTATGTTATGAATTTAGTTACAGGCGCGGGCTAGCTTATGTGGCGGGGGCTCTTCAGAGAGGAATAAAAAAGCCCCGCCCAGGTTTAGAGCCTGAGCGGGGCTTTATGATTTGCTGCTTATGCAGCTATTACTGCTGGTAGTGCAGTGGGAATGTTCCCTGCAGCCAAGACGAATCGGTCTTGGAGAGCGGGGCCCAAGTTGTAACGAGTCACGAATTTCTCGTGCTTCGCCAGATCTCGAAGCGTTGTCATCTCAGCATCGTAGACGGCGTGCTGCAGCCTTTTCTGTAGAGCAGCGTCGTCTTTGGCTTCGGCTAGTAATTTTTCTGGTGTTTCAGGCTGGAAACGTAAACCAGCATAACCAGCAGCATAAACCAGTAGGCCTACAAGACCGATCGCTAGCACCGGTATTGCAGCGACTCCTCCTGTAGCGGCCAAGATAAAGCAAAGGGCTATCAAGGCAATACCAATCACTACAGCCGTGCGATAAGTAGCTTCTTGTTGGCGCAATTGGTGAATGCGGCTTGTAGTAGCAGGCTCTGTGATTACGAATTGAAGAGTCTCTTCAGCAACAGTGCCAGCGCGAGCTGCGGTGCGGTTGAGCTCATGGGCTACAGTTGCCAGTAGATCCGTGCCTCTGTTTACGTTACTGCTCGGTAATTCTACCGTACGGATTGCCATAATGTGTTCTCCTCCTATAGTTTCAAACACGAGTTTACCATCTGGGCGTTAAGTGCAAGTTAATCTGATTGTGGTATAAGTAATTGATAATGAGTATGTTATGAAGGTAGTTACGGCGAGTGAGATGGCGCGGGTAGAGAAGCTGGCTTATGCGGCGGGCTCCTCTGAAAAGGCGTTTATGGAGGAGGCGGGACGGCAGGTGGCCCTAGTGGCGGCCGGTATGGGGCAGCGCCAGATTCTGGTTGTTGTGGGCAAGGGCAATAATGGGGGCGATGGCCGAGTTGCGGCTCGTTATTTACAGGGGGCCGGCTTTGAGGTCAGTGTAGTGCCTGTGGAGGAGATGGGGGTTTTCCCGAGAGAAGGGCTGGTGATTGATGCCATTTTTGGCACAGGGTTTACCGGGCAGCTCGAGGGGAAGATCTTGCAGGTTGTGCAGGCGATGAATGCCAGCGGGTTGCCCATACTGGCCATTGACGTGCCTTCGGGGCTGAACGCCACCACGGGCGAGGTGGGCAGCGATGCTGTGCGGGCAACGAAGACCGTTGCTTTGGGCTTTCCGAAGACCGGATTCTTTTTGCGCCGCGGGCCGGAGTTTTTGGGGGAGTTGGAGGTGAAGTCGTTTGGCTTGCCACAGCGCTTTGCCGATGAGGCGAGTGGAGAATTTACCTGGATTGACGACTCGATCCGCACAAAGATGCCCAAACGCTCGCGTGTGTGGCACAAATATAGCCGCGGATATGTCGTGGCTTTCGCCGGCAGCCCCAACATGATGGGCGCGGCGCACCTGACGACGAAGGCTGCTTTGCGCAGCGGAGCGGGCATTGTGCGCTTGGTCTGCGATCAGTGGTCTCCTGCGCTGCCGGAAGAGGTGCTTGCGGGCCGCTGGGAAGATACGGAAAAAGCAGGCGCGTTGCTCATCGGTCCTGGTTTGGGTCGCGAGGATAAAACTAAATTGTTATTACAAAAGCTTTTTCAAATAAAAAAACCGATGGTAATTGATGCTGATGGGCTTTTTTGGGATTTGCCCTTTCCTGCGGGCTCTGTGTTGACGCCGCATCGTGGTGAGATGGAGCGGATGTTGGGGGGTAAGCTGGATGAAGCACAGCTGCTCGAACGCACGGCGGCTTTTGCGCAGGAACATGGCTGTGTGGTTGTGCTGAAAGGACCTGTCACATTCATCTTTGGAGAGACGGTGGCGGTGTCGACAGCGGGGCATCCGGCGATGGCAACGGCGGGCTGCGGAGATGTGTTGACCGGTGTGATTGCTGCGCTTCTTGCTCAAGGACTTACACCCTTTGATGCGGCGTGTTTGGGAGTGACGATTCATGGTAGGGCGGGGACGGCGGCGGCGCAGAAATTAGGGTATGGTGAGATCGCGGGCGACATCGTCGAACAGTTGCCTTTGGTGATTAATTCTATGGAGCGTTAAAAGAACGGATATGGAAGATCGTCCGTTGCCCTGCAGTGAATGCAAGAAGTGCATTTCCACTTGTTACACAAGAATTGAGGGGGGCCAAGTCACGCGCATGCATATGTGCGCCGACTGCCCTGAGCTAGAGAAGGAGATGGCGGCGGCCACAGGTGGGCCTAGCCATGGCGAGGAGGAGTCGTTCGACGCCAAGCTGTGCTGCGGAAACTGCGGCATTACGCTAGCGGCCGTGAAAACGGGCGCGGGCCTGGGCTGCAGCGATTGCTACCGCGTCTTTGGCGATCTCATCACGAAAGAGTTATTGGCGCAGAATCGGATCTCGAAGAAGTGGATGTTGCAGGTGAAGGGAACCAACCCCATTCACGTGGGCAAATCACTGAAAGAGGCGCCCACCTATAGCCCGGCAGTGCGTTTGCTCGCTTTGAATGAGGCGTTGTCGGAGATGCTCAGCCGCGAGGATTATGAGCAGGCGGCGGTGTTGCGCGACCAGATCAAACAACTTGTAGAAGAGCAAGGCAATGAACGCGCCACCTGATACCCCTTGGAATAAGAATAACCACTCTATTTGGTTGGCCTCGACGATTACACTGCACCGCAACATGGCCCGGCATGTCTTTCCTGCAAAGATGGAATCGTTGAAGCAGCTGCAGCTTTTTGGCGTTCTTTCCTCGACTCTTGCGGGGGTCAAGCAGCTGCAAGAGCCCACGGTGCTGGCCGGCAAAGATGCCAGTGCGGCTGACAAGGAACTGTTGTTCGAACACTTTCTCGTGCAAGGGGGGCTGCAAGAGGCAGCGCACCAGGGCGAGGGGCTGGCGTTTGACAAGGGCGGGCAGTTTTTTGCCCTATTGAACATTCGCGATCACGTGCAGCTGCAGTGGGTGGATGTCGAGCAAGATTTGGAAAAAGCTTATGCGGCTCTTTCGGAAATTGAGAGCGAGTTGGGCAAATCTTTTGAATGGGCATGGACGCCGCGCTTTGGCTTTTTGACCACCGATCCGCGCCACTCCGGCACGGGCCTTTCTGTGCGCCTCTTTTTGCACCTGCCTGCGCTGGCGAGAACGGGGGCTTTGGCGGAGCAGCTGAAAGGACAGGAAGAGGTCATTGAGTCGAAGAGCTTGCAGGGCGATGAGGACCATTTTGTGGGCGATGTGATTGTCTTGACGAATCGCTATTCTATCGGAGTCTCCGAAGAGGAGATCTTGCGTGCGATGCGCCTGGCGGCGGGGCGTTTGCAGACGGCGGAGAAGAATGTGCGCAAAGAGGCGCAATCCAATGAGTCTTTGAAGGACCAGGCCTCGCGGGCGTATGGCTTGTTAGTGCACAGTCTGCAGCTGGAGCTGGCGGAGGCGCTGGATGCAGTGAGCCTGTGCAAGCTCGCGGTGGATGAGGGTTGGATGAAAGGGGTTGATCATCAAGTGCTCAACCAGCTGATGTTTGCGCTGCAGCGCGGCCATTTGCAAAAGCATAAGCCCGATGCGGCCGACCAGATTGCGAAGGTGCGCTCAGAAATTGTGCGCGATGCGCTGAAGACAGCTACTTTTTAGGCAGCAGCGCTACCGCCGCCGAGAAGATCTGCTTCCTGCTCGGGTGGCAGAGTAGCTGCGATAGCAGAGGAGAAGAAGGTGTCGGGTAGACGCTTGATTTTCTCTGCAGTAATTTCGTGATGAGGGGCATCCAGCATGCGCTTCAGCATCGCCTCTTTTGCAAGAGCAAAGTCCTTAGGACGGGCCAGCTGAGCATGCGTTCCTACATGGCCTGCAATTGCTTGGGCCTTCAGAGTGTCTACCTGATCTTTTGTCAGGCGCAGGTGGCGTGCATAACAGATGCGTGGGAAAATCTCAGCTTGCCAGAAGTCGCCGATCTGTACGAAGAATCGGATGAATCTTCCGCAGCGTTGTAGATCCATTTCACGCTTCTGTTTTTCCTCAAGGCGGATAGCTTCTAAGCTTTTATCAGTCGCCATGGCTTTCATGAACTGGCGTCGTTCGATGATGCGCTCGCGTTCATGAACTAGGCGAACAAACTCAACAAACGACAACATTCCACCGAGTGTCCAGAGTAGGTAAATGATGATCAGAGCAACACCGACTTGAGGGCAGGCGATCGCCAAAATGGTCGCCACGACGCTCGTGATGGAGATCGCGATGTTGATCATGTGCGAATGTTTGCGAGTGGAAAGAAGCTCTTTCATTTCGCGCATAGCAACGAGGTGGTCTTCGTGGGTTGTATTAGGATTGGTAATTTTCTGAAGACAGTCGAAGACAGGTGAGCCCAAACGTCCCTGAATGTGTGCCGAACAGAGAGTAAAACGCGCAGACCATTCCGACAGGCTATTCTGGGTCTCTTTGAGGTTGATGTCATGAGCGATGGCTGTGCAAGCCCCAATCAACGAATTTTCAGAAAAATCACCAGCTCTAAAGTAGTTATCAACAATGTTAGAGACTTTGCGAGCGTTATTGTAGAAGAGGGCTTGGCGACCGATATCCCACAAAGCGAAAATGGATACGAAGACAGAGCCGGCAATCTTCATGGAGGTCAACACTTGCTGGCTGCACTTGTTCAAGGCGGTGATCAAAATCTGGATAGTAGAAAGAACGTAGGCAGCGAGACGACCCAAGTCGGTGACCAAGTTCATGATAAAGATGCCCAAACTCTTGTCCTGATCGAGGTGGAATCGCGGTCTGGAATCGATGATGTTGGCCACATCATCGACGACTTTTATGATCGTGATGATGATGGGAATCAACTGGAAAGTAGCAGCGGTATAGCTAAAGGCAGGGTGCTCTCCAATTCGTCGGAACAGGGCGTCTCCGGGTAGGCCAGTGTTAGGCCTTGTTTCCACAGGCAGAGCGGGCACCTTGTACGCAGTCGCAGCCATAGCAGAAGAGGGCAGCTGAAAAGCTACCGGCGAAGAAGCGGAGGTAGGAAGATCTATCCTATTTGCCATGTAAGAAAATTGTAACAGGGTAGTGTTAAAGCACGTTTAAGGGAAAATAATAGCATAAGTCATTGATTATCAGCAAGTTTATGGGAGGCTATTGTGGGGATAGAGGAGCTTACAGTATGCTGCCCCCTCCACACCTGTGAATATGCGTTTTTTGGCCCTCGTTTTTCTTCTGCTCTTGGCAGCCTGTAGTTGTCCCAAGTATGACTATCCCGTCAAGGGCGCCTCTGATTTTGTGATTGATTCCTACAAAATTCGGCAGGGGAAATTTGCTATTTTGGAGATGGAGGGCAAGCCGGTGGAGTGTCTTCCACCGGGGAGCTTTGATGAGTATGTAGACGTCATTGACGAGGATGACGTTTTGACCATTAACGTCTACCACCCTACCCGCAAAGACATCACCGATGCGGTGAATCAGGTAGGAAACTCTGCTGGATACCGGGTGATTCAAGGGCGGATTCGTTTGCCGGAACTGCCCTCTATTGAAGTGGCGGGCTTGACTTTGGAAGAGGCGAAAGACCGCATTCAGAGAGCCTATGATCAGGAGATTCATGAGGCGGAGGTGTTTATCGATTACAAACAACGCCTTTTACGAACGGTGGAACTCATCGGCATGGCCGCCATCCATTCGGTGCCGGTCAATGGAAGAATCCGTCTTTTCGATGTGTTGTCTACGGCGCGCATTAACCCTGGTGCCAACCTTTTCATGAGTTATGTAGTGCGTTGCGGAAAGGTGTTGCGCGTTGATCTGTCCAAGCTGATTAAAGAGGGGGACATGTGTCAAAACATTATCATGCGTCCGCGCGACAAGATCTATATTGCCGATCCTTCAGAAACGACAGCAATGGTAATGGGCGAAGTATCACGCCCTTCTGTTTTGATGCTCGCTCGTGGAATGGTCTCTTTGCGCGAAGCGATTGTCGCTGCGGGAGGGATTCCTTTTACGGGGGATAAGAGCTGCATTCAGGTCATTCGAGGAAGCATTAAATGCCCCAAGGTCTATCTTCTCGATTGGAATTTGATTGTCACGTTGCCCAACGATAGCTTGTTGCTCATGCCCGGTGATACAGTCTACGTCTCGGAAAAACCAATTACGCAGTGGAACCGTTTCATCGAACAGCTACTGCCAACTTCTATGGGCGTACAACAGATGAACTCCACACGCATGGTGCTGGTACAATGAGTCGAGGGGTGAAGAAGCTGTTTGAGGGCGAGCTGCTGTTTTCGGTAGCGGATTTGTGGCGTAGCATTGTGCGTCACAAGGGCAGCATATCCTTGGGCGGCTTCGCCTTCGCTCTCTTTATCCTCGGTACAATGATCATTCGAGGCCCTGCCTATACGGCGCAGGCCACTTTCCAAGAAAAGGCACAGAGCCAGAGTTCTGGGTTTGGGGAAAAGGTTCTTTCCATGTTGGCCTCAGGCAGCAATGAGGATGCAGCGAGTGAGGCGCTGATGCTTTCGCACGTTGTTGTAGAGGATGTTGTGCGCACGCTCGGACTGCATGTGAACTTGGGCGAAGAGGGGGCTTCTTATTCGCGCCTAGACTGCATTACGACGAACGTTCGCCTGGAAAAGGAGGTGCTGCGCTCGATGATCGCGGGCAAGCCCGGTTCGAGCTCCTCCGTCCTTGTCGCTGACGCTCCCTTAGCTCACACCAAACCGCGTGCATACCGTATGAAAGAGGCGTCTTATTCAGGCGCCTTCTGTCGAAACTATAAACTGCAGCCGCTGGGCGCGGGAAAGTTTGAGCTTCTTGATTCCGCTGGGCAAAAGACGATCTGGAACTTTGGGCAAAAGGTCACTCTTCCCGATGTTAGCTTTGTTATCGAACAAATCGATGCATCTCGTAGCCCTAAAGCAACCATTTCTTTGGTTTCATTGTATGACATGACAGAGGGGTTGCGTAACGCGATTTCGATCAAACGAGATAAGAAAAATAAACGCTTATTGCAGATTTCTTACTCGTGCGGAGATCCGGAGCAGGCAGCTCGCATTGTAAACCAGTTGATGGCCTCATTTAAGAGCTATTTAAATGATCAGCACAATAAACGCGTGAGCGAACAATTGGCCTATCTGACAGCGCGTCAAGAGCAGATGACGGCCCAACTAGGAGAAAAGCAGGATAAGCACTGCGAGTATCTCTGTTCCAACATTGAGGGGCTGGGATTTTGTCGCTACGATAGAGCGTTGAAGTTTTTTAGCGGACAGCAAGAGAAGCTTCACGCCAGGCGTTTACAGATTGAGTTGGATCAAGAAATTTTGGAAACCAATGATGGCATGCGCTTCCAAACCTTCTCCTCATTGGGCGGCGAAAAAGCTGCGCAGGCGCTATTTCAGGAACGACAGGAGTTGATTCAACATCGCGACTTGTTGGAATTAAGCTTGCGAGAGCATGCAGGAATTAAGGCGAAAACATCGAATAAGGTGATTGTTGATCGCATCAAAGAATTAGAAGAGGAGCTTTCTTGGATTGATCAGTTGCGTGCGAATGTGGCCAGACCGGATCAGTTGGCGCGTATTTTTAAGGGGCGCAAAAAAGCTTTGGAGAGATTGGGGCTCACTGTTTTCATAGAGCAGCCCAATACACCGGAATGGGGAAGCCATTTAAGCGCCTACTTGGAAATGGGTGCGCGTATGCGCAAGATGCGTAGCCGTCTTTTAGAGGAACGTTTGTTGTCTGCGCAAAATGGATCGCTATTTTTTGAAGGGTTAGACATCAAATCAGCTGTCGCAACACGTACTTCGTATACAGAGCTAGTGAATGGCGACATCGCGACAAAAAAGAAATTCGACTATGTATTGCAACAATTAGACGACCCAGCAATTGACATTGCTTCTTTGGGAATGGCGCTGGATGACGAAGTTTCGCGTATTCATATTCGTGAAGCTGCCGACATCACTTGCAAATTGCACGACACAGCGCATACAAGTGCGAAAGAAGAGGAGCGTTATCGCAGTATTCTGGCGCTGAAGCGGGCTTTTATGAAAGCGCACGTCAAGGAGTGTGCGCGCATTTCGGGGCTACAGAAGAGAATTTGGGAAGATTGCTTGGTCAAGCTTGATCGTTCTGTGGTTAATTTGCTGAATCAAAAGATTTCTGTTCTAGCAGAGCAGATTGAAGAAATGCGTGTTGCGCGTAAGGCGAAGCTGCGCTCAGAGGATTTGATTTTGCAACGCGAGCTGGCAGTTCTATCGAAACGTATGCAACAGCTACCCAGACGCGGTATGGAAGAGATGAAGCTGGGGCTCTTCATTAAAATGCAGCAGAAGATGTGCGAGGAGCTTACGAAGATGGTGGAGGGTCGCAATTTAGCACAAAATCTGGACCGCATTGAGTCGACAGTGGTAGATCCAGCCGTTGTTCCTGTGCAGCCCGTGCCCCCACAAATTTTAATCTCTTCAGCTCTGGGGCTTTTTTTGGGATCCTTGTGCGTTGCCGGTCTGTGCTTTGCTCGAGATTGTAGACGAGGTCTTTGGGCAAGCGAAAGCAATCTTGATTTGCTCGGGCAACGGGTGCTTGGAAAGAGCGATAACCATGCTGAATATACAGCACAAGATTTGCAAACAGCGCGTAGCATAGCAGCGTTCTTGCGAGAAAAGGGAGCCAAGTCTGTTTTGGGGATCTCTCTAGGGCGTCTGCTTTCGTTGACGGCGCAGCTTTTAGCAAGCCAGGGAAAACGGGTTTTGCTCATCGATGGCACGTGGTTTGTGAAGCAGGGCCACTGCGAAGTCTCTCTTGCAGCCTATCTCGAGGGGGCAGGCCCTTGCCCAACAGCAACGGCTATGCAGGCGGGGTATCATCTGCTCGATACAGGCGCTTTCCATCCGCATGCATTTGAACTGATGAACTCCGCTAAGTTTCAAGAGTTCATGGCGACTCTGCGGGGCTATGATGTCGTGCTATTGCGCTTGCCTCTAGAGCCCTCGTCCATTGAAGCGCGTGGCCTTGTGCACTTAAGCGATGTGACCATCGTTGACGCAAGTCGCAGCCGCATCAATGATCTGGAGACCTATTTCAACGAGAAGACAGCATTTGTTCTTTAGTGCGCCTCCATTCGTTGTAGACGTCAACGGCTACTGGGGCGGATTCTTTTCCGAAATCGGAGAAGCGTTCATAGACAACCACGACAAGTTCGGGTTTTGTTAAAGCAGCATCTTCAAAGAAAATGGCGCCGAAACCGGTGTGCTTGACCATTTTTGCCCCATCGTGTTTCGCTGCAAAAAGGGTTTCGACATGCTCTGCAGTCGATGTTTTTCCAGCAAAATGAGGGGCGGTATAGCGCCGTAAAGCTTCGGGAGAAAGAGAGCGAAAACGTTCGCTTCTCGCTGTGCCACGCTCGCCTGTAACCACGCGTTTCATCGCCGCAATAAGAGCGCGCTGAATATGGCTTGGAAGGTGGAGTGATTTTGTGGCGAGATCAGGTCGAGAAATAAAGCCTTTACGCGCCTCGGTGAGGGCTTTTGTGAAGAGGGGGAAATCCACTCCAATGCAGCGCAGCGTCTGTTTGAATGGAAAACGAGTTTGCTCAAGCAGCGGTGTGTCGTCAATTGTCACGCCCGCTTCGAGTAGGTGGATCTGCGGTGTGCAGACTTGCCCGCCATTGGCGATAGCAGTCAGCATAACGGCCCCTTGCAGTGGTGTGGAGTCAAAGCTGTGCTGCCCGATGGCAAAGGAAAAAAGCCCCGTTTTGTTCTCTTCGAGGTCTTTGGGAAGACGGCCGGCAATTTCACCGGGAAGAGCAATTCCTGTTTTTTGCCCAAACGAAAATTGGCGCGCTGCGTCGAGAAGGCGCTGTGGACCGATTTCTTCGGCAAGAAGGGAGAAGTAGGGGTTGCTGGAAGTTTCGAGTGCTTCTGCCAAATTTACAGAGCCGATACCTGCGTGTTCGCTGCGCGGTAGGCGCCCTCCGTGCCATTGTCGTGTAATCGGGCGTCCGTCGGGAAAACTGCCCACGGTCATGGCTCCGGGGATGGAGTTGTCGATAATGGAGAGAGAGATATGGTCGGTCAAAGCGACATAAGTGGGCACGATCTTGAAAAGAGAACCCAGCGGACAGGCTTGCCTGAAGGCAAAAGAGCGACCAAAACCAAATCCCGTTTTCGGGTAAAAAGCGGCAGCTAGCCCTTTGAGCGACTTGGCCCGCAATCGAGGGTAGGTGCCCCAAAGGGCCCGCTTGAGTTGATCAAACCCTCGCATCGTTTTGCATAGACCCATAGCATCGTGCACGGAGGTGTTTCCAAGAAGCTCACGAAAATGCACCGCTTCGGGGCAGCTCTCTTCTTCCAAAACCGTCTGCACGATGGCATAGCCTCGGCTTTCCCAAAACGCTTCGAACTGCTGCCTTTCTTGCTCTTTGAGAATATCAACATAGGGTTTGGTTGTTTTGCAGAGCCGTTTTTCTTCTGCTCGCTTTGCTTTCAGAAAGCTTGGAAAGTGCTCTTCGCGCCATTGTGCAAAGAGTGTTGTGCGGAAGGATTCGCGCAATTCTTGTTTGAGAGTGCGCTGCAGAGCGAGAAAGGCAGCCGTCCACTCTTTGTAGGTTTCTAAAGAAAGGTGTTCAAACTTTCTGGCTGTTGACGCATCAAACAATTCCGGATCGATCTGGAGTCGCAGCAGGTCGGCCAGCAGCAATCGATCCGCTGGATGGTCGATGCCGGCAAAAAGGGGAGAGTGTGATGCAAGCACAACCTCTTTTTCACAGGATCCAGTAGCGCGGCAGGCCTCTTCTACTGACTTTTGTAGGGCGAGGCTGGCCCCAATCGTAGTCAGTTTGTCTCGGATAGGGTCTGCTTTGGGCAGCACCATGTCGAGATAGGCGGACCAGGAGAGCCATAAACTCTCATCACGACCCACTTTTTCGCGCACCAGAGGCTGTCTTTCATCGAAGAGATCGGCGATATGACTTTCGTTCTCCAGCCAACGATTGATGGCCGCGTTTTTGTGTGCTTGTAGTGATGGGTCGCTGGTAGGGACAAAATCGCTGGGGTCAAAGCGGGGGTGAGAGGCGAGCGCGAGCACTTCGCTTGTCTTGGGATCAATGACAATGATTGCCCCCCCTTTGATCCAAGGTGCCCCTTCCGGACTGCGTCTGCGCGCTTCACTCTCGATTAAAAGCTTTTCGGCATAGGCTTGTAGGGGTCTGGAAATAGACAGCATGAGGCGCTTGCCGGAAATGGGCTCGGTGGCCCCCACCTGCTCCTTGATCCACTGCCCCTTGCGGTCGTACCACTCAATGCGCTTGCCCGGACGCCCTTTGAGTAGACGCTCAAAAGAGGCCTCGACGCCGGCTTTGCCCACCCGGTCATTCACGGAGTAAGCTTTTTCTTGCAGCTGCTTAAGGCGTGAGCGCACCTGCTTCCAAGAAGAGAAACCCTCTGGGATAAAGGCCTCTTCATTTTGGTCGAATTCCTCTAATGCGCTACGCAGCTGGCCAATTTCCTGTAGCAGCTGCTGCCACTGCTCTGCCGAAATGGCCCCCATATAGCCCACCACGTCGCATCCCACCTTCCCAAAGGGGTATTCTCTTCGGTAGGTTGCCTCCGCTGCCGCCCCCGGCATCAGCCCCATTAAAGCGCGCATCTGGCAGAACTCTTTCTCCGATAGCTCCTCTTTAATGACTAAGGGCGAGGAGCCCAAAAGCGAGGCTTTGCTATGAATCAAATCTTCCAGCTCATCGCAGTCCATGGTGAGAATGCCGCCCAGCTTCTCACTCAGCTCCCGAATATAGCGCTTTCGAGGAAAGACCTTCTTGCCCCCCTCCCATGCCGTCGTTGGAATCTGCTCAATTTCGCTGTAGATCACCGCTGCGCGGTAACTCAAAGCGTTGCTGACCAACACCTCATTGAACCGATCCCGAATCGTCCCCCGGCAGCCCGGCACAAACACCGTCCGCTTCTGTGGCCTCTTCGCCGCCTCGGCCAGCCTGTCATGCTCAATCACGGAAAGCTGAATGAGTCGCCCTACGATGACCACGAAGGCAACCCCCACAATTCCTAAGATAAAGTTCGCCTTTTCAGGAATGGTCTTCATTTGCAAAAATATAGCCGTCTAGAGACAATCTTGTCTCATTTTTGCGCCTGTAGTTCAATGGTAGAACTGTAGCCTTCCAAGCTACTAGTGTCAGTTCGATTCTGTCCAGGCGCTTTCCCTCCTTGCTCTCTATAAGGGCTTTCCTGTATACTGTTGTCCCATTCTAAACCAAGACCGAAATCCTCCTGTAATGGGGGGATGCCGTGTTAACAAAAGAAAAGGAACAAGGCTTGGAACAGCAAACACAACCATCCGTAACTATTAAAGAACTCCTGGAAGCTGGGGCCCATTTTGGTCACCAGAGAAGCCGTTGGAACCCCAAGATGATGCGATTCATCTTTGAAGTTCGCGGCGGCCTGCACATCATCGACTTGTCGAAGACGATGCAGCTTCTGCGCACTGCAAGCGAAGTGGTCAAAGAGACCATCGCTTCGGGAAAAAGCATTCTCTTCGTCGGAACGAAGAAACAGGCAAAGACAGTGATTAAAGAGTGCGCTGAGGCGTGCAATGAGTATTACGTCGCTGACCGTTGGCTCGGTGGTATGCTCACGAATATGTCGACGATTCGCAAGTCGATCAAGAAAATGGAAACTGCCGAGAAGAAGTTGGCAGCAGGGGGAGAGGGTCTCACCAAAAAAGAGATATCCCTTCTCTCGAAAGAGCAGCAGAAGCTGCAGAAGAACCTCGGCGGTGTGCGCTTTATGAAGCGTCTGCCAGGTCTTCTCATCGTCGTCGATCCACAGCGCGAACACATTGCTGTGGCAGAGGCGAATAAATTGGGCATCCCAGTGATGGCTCTGGTCGACACGAATTGCGATCCAGATCCTATCCAGTACGTTATTCCGTGCAACGATGACGCGCTTAAGAGCGTGAAACTCATCTTGCAAGTACTCACCGATGCTGTAATCGAAAAGAAAAACGAATTGAGCGTCGAGCTACATAAAGACGGCGTTGAGGAGATGGGTTTTGAACAAGGAACCGTGGATGAACAAGGATCTGGAACTGAAGTCACAGGAGACGTCGCATGAGCGTAGTGACAGCAGAGATGGTGAAAACCCTGCGCGAGCGAACTGGCGTAGGGATGGCCAAGTGCAAAGAGGCCCTACAGGCGGCTTCCGGAGACATGGAGAAGGCAATCGCCGACCTTCGCAAGGCCGGGATCGCTTCGGCGGTCAAGAAAGAGGGCCGAGAAACGAAGGAAGGAACGATTATCGCCCACGATGGGGACAAGATCGTAGCGATCGTCGAAGTGAACACGGAGACGGATTTCGTCGCGAAGAACGACAGGTTTTTGGCGTTCGCAAGAGCTTTGGCGGCCCAAGTCGCGGCAACTATGCCGGCGAGCGTCGACCAGCTTTTGACCGCCCCTTTCAAGAGCGGCGCTCCTTCGATGGGCCACGCGCACCCTATAGCGGACGAAGCGAGCAGCGCTCATTCGATGGGCAGTGGCAACCGCGCTCCTTCAACGGACCACGCGCACCACGCCCTTACGGGGACCGTGAGCGAAGACCATACAGTGGACCAAGAGAGGGCGGGGATCGTCCAAACTTTAGGCGAGAATATCAAGATCGCGCGCCTGGCCGTTATTCCGAAGGGCCCCGACGTTTCGATCGCAATGTACAGTCACATGGGCGGCCGGATAGTCACGTTAGTCGTGCTCCAAGGCGCTTCGGACCAGCAAGCACTGGCCAAAGAGATTGCCATGCACACGGCTGCGGAAGCTCCCCAGTGGCTGAAACCGGAGGAGATTCCTGCGAATCTTAAGGCGCAGGAAGAGGAGATTGCCAGAGCGCAAGTCAAGGGCAAGCCCGACAATATCGTGGGCAAAATCGTAGAGGGCAAATTAAATGCCTTCTACGACCAAAACTGTCTCCTCAAGCAGAAGTTTATCAAGGACAGCTCGATGTCTATCGAGCAGCTGGTAGAGCGCAAAGCCAAAGAAATCGGCAAGCCTCTACAAGTCGTCCGCTTCTTGCGCTGGCAAGTCGGCCAAGCGTAAGTTTTTAGGGGGAGAGTTCTCTCCCCCTTGTTTTTCCAATCCAAAAAATCTACACTCTTGAGCCATGTCTATTCTTGATGATACCAAGTCTAAGATGGCGCAAGCCATTGAACACCTTAAAGCGGAATTCAAAGCCATCCGCACGGGTCGGGCCAATACCGCCGTACTCGACTCTGTAACAGTAGATGTATTTGGGACGGCCACGAAACTAAAGGCGCTTGCGGGCATTACCACCCCCGACAGTCGCTCGATTTTAGTGACCCCTTATGACCGCTCTCAAGCCTCCACGATTGCGAAAGCCATTGAAAAAGCAAATTTGAATTTGACACCCGTGGTGGATGGGCATTTGGTGCGCATTAAGGTGCCGCAAATGGACCAGGCCCAGCGCGGCGAGATGGTCAAGTTGGTCAAGCGCAAAGCGGAAGAGGGCAAGGTTTCCATTCGCGGCATTCGCCAAAAGGCCAATGATGCGATCAAGAAATCCGACCATGCGGAGGATGAGCGCAAGAGTTTTGAGAAAAAAGTCCAAGAGATGACAGACAAATCTTGTAAAGAGATTGATGAGCTAGCCGGGCATAAAGAAAAAGAAGTGCTGGAAGTTTAAATCAGCGCTCGTGTAGATTTAGTCCCGCTTTTATAGGGGCAACCCCCTATAATGGCCCCATCGTCTAGTCAGGTCTAGGACACCGGATTTTCATTCCGTCAACAGGGGTTCGAATCCCCTTGGGGTCAAGGGAGTCTTTAGCTCAGTTGGTTAGAGCACCTCACTTTTAATGAGGGGGTCGATGGTTCGAGTCCATCAAGACTCAAAATTCCCCAGCAGTTTTCCCGTTAATTTTCTCTTAACGTTGGCGTGCTAAACTACTTGTTAGTATGTCTACTGGAGATGTCACACTCTCAGTTTCCCCCACTACGCCCCCAGCGGCGGTTGTGTTTAATGAGACAGCGCTCAAGGCGCGTATGTCCTCATTGATGGGGCAGTACTGCGCTCATATTGATCGCCCCAAAGACCGCCTGATTCTTGCCTCCGATGTCCAAAGGCCGGGCATTCCTGCGCGCGCTTTTTCTTGGGTAGCAGAGAATCGCTGGCCTATTATCGCTGGACTCATTGTGACTATTGCAGCGGCCACTTTCCCCTTTATTGGGATTGCCATTGCCGGTGCAGCGGGTGCAGCGGTAACAGCTGGTCTGACCTGGTCGGTGGTTGCTCCTCTGGCAATGGGCGGTATTGTTGCAGGTTCATTGACTACAGCGCGTATTGCTAGCCAATGGTTGTTCGCTCGCCGTACAGATTCCCAAACACAGCAAAAGCTTTTAACACTGAAAAACTTAAAAGGTGTTACGCCGGATGAGTTGTGGCAGCTGAATCGAGCCTACAAAGAGGGCAAGTGGGCGTATCGAGAAGCGCTAGCAGCGGTAGTGAACCAGATGAGAGTGAGAGAGACAATCTCTGCTGAGCAGCAAGACAGGCTCATTCAAGCCTTGCGAGGGTGCTATACCTGGTCGGGACTAGAAACGACATTGAAAGAGATGTTGAAGGCCGTTTCTGGTGGGGCAAACAGCAAAGAGGTACAAAGGGCTGCGGATACGGCTCAGGTACAAGCCTTTTCGGATTGGATAGAACCTTTGCAAGCTCTTGCTGGAGAAGAGGGGCTTTCTTGGCAGTGGCGGACTTTTCTGAACGATTATAAGATCTCTTTTTTCTCTTGGTTGTTAGAGCAGAGACAGTGGGGCGATGTTACGGAGGAAGAGGCTGAGCGATTAGCTGCGCGATTAGATGAAGTGTGGATGCCCGCGATGGCCAAAGTAGAGGAAGCTCCTCCAGGAGCTGCAGTACCTGCAACACCGCGCGTAAAAAAACGTTTGCTCGTAGCGAGTTGTACCGGTGGTGGTGGTCACGAAATTGGAGTAGAAGTGATTCGCAAAGCGCTGGAAAATGACCCCAATGTAGAGTGGGAAGTCAGCGTTGCTAGACCCATTGAGGAAGCAGGCGAAATCGTGACAACGGTGGCGAGGCTTTTTGGAAGTAAGCTGACCGGAATGGATTTGCAGAACATGGCGGCTAAGCGTGATTGGAAGAAGCTGCAGTGGATCATTACCAATATCGGACCCCATTTCTACAAATTCAGCTATGGCAAGGCACAGAGAGTTTTCGAAGAAAGATTGAAGGCGGATCGACCCGATGCCGTAGTCTCCTTGATCCCCGTAGTGGCCAACCCTTTAAGTCGTGCATGCGGGAAATGGAATGTTCCCTATGTTCAGTACCCCTCGGACTTTATGTCGGGTCAGTATGTAACCGGTACGGACGCCTCTTCGCCGCGCTTCTTCCACAGTCTTGCTCTACCGGACTGGGCCTTGGTAGAGGGCCGTGGTTTAACAAAGGGGCTAGACCTTCGTCCCGGACAGCTCCTCATGGGTGGATACCACTTGAAACGCGCCAGCGGCGAGAAGACTAAAGAGGAAATCATTGAAGCTCTGAAAATCCCGGAAAAAAATGCTAAGGGCGAAGACTTGCCCGACACGACTCTTGTGGTGCCAAACGGTAAGCCAATTACTTCGATCATGATGGGTTCTTTGGGCAGTACAGACATTGTTGAATATGCCAGAGCTCTTCTTGCAGAGCCTTCGCCAGGCCATGTGGTGCTTTTCTGTGGTCGAAACGATGAGATGCGTGAAATGCTTAAGAAAGAATTTGCGGCGCACTTGGATCCAAGTCATCCGCGTTCTTTGACGGTACTGGGATTTACGAAGAGAGCGCAGGACATCATTCGCATCAGTGACGTTTATCTAACCAAGCCAGGTGGAATGTCCGTTGCAGAAGGGTGGGATTTGATGTCACCGGGCCGATTCTTCTTAACGAAGCCTAGCTTGAAGAACGAGGCTGGAAATACTGCGCTGACAGAGCGATTTGGCTTTGGAAGAGTGGTGCGTGGCCCCGAAGATTTCGCTGCACAATCTCGCGAAGCTCTGAGCAAGAAAATCACAGCGCGCACAGATCGACAGCGCGCCTTGTTGATGCCGAGCTGGAAGCTCTCTACTACGCTGGCACATACGCTAGCTGCTGTTGCAGCTTAAACCTTAATCTTATGACCGCTTAAGTTCCCCAAACCATCGTACGCTGCATATTTATAGAGATCGTGCAGTGTTGGGTAGTTGAAGACGGTGGAGATAACGTGCATCAAGGTCTTTTGGTTTTCAATGAGGGAAAGGCCGAAGTGAACCAGTTCGGTAGCGAGGGGGCCAATGACGTGTACGCCGCGGATAATCATATCCTCTTTGGTAAAGATCAGTTTGAGTAGGCCCTCTTGGGCGCCCATGATCTTGCCGCGCGGCATATCGGTATGGCGGGCCATGCCTGTGCAGTAGTTCATATTTTGCTTTTGGGCCTCCTGCTCCGTGATGCCGACCATGGAGACCTCCGGTACAGTATAGATACCGTAGGGAAAGAGTTTGGGTAGAGCGTCGAGGTCCTTGGTATTGAAGATATGGGTAACGGCAACACGGCCTTGGTCCATCGAAGTGGAGGCAAGGGCGGGAAAGCCGATTACATCGCCGACAGCGTAGATGTTGGGCACGGCCGTCTGGTATTTTTCATTCACTTCGATGATTTCTCGCTTGCCAACCTTGACGCCGATTTTTTCCAGATCCATGCCTGAAGTTGTGCCGTTGCGCCCTGCGGCGTAGAGGAACATATCAACGTGCAGCCACTTGCCATTTTCTAGTCCGACACGCAAAAACTCTCGATCCGAATCAGGTACATTCACCGCCTTAATGGAATCATTAAAGAGAATCTCGACCTGGTCGCGCTCCATGCAGCGCATGAGCTCTGCTGTGAGCTCTTGGTCGACGAAGGGGAGAATCGCTGCGGTGCGGTTCACTAAGTAGACCTTGGTGCCCATGGTGGCAAAAATAGTGGCATATTCGCAGCCGATCACGCCTGCGCCCACGATGCAGATCGATTGAGGGATGCGTGTGATGCTCAAGATGGTATCGGAATCGAGAACGCGTTTGCCATCGAAGGGAATTTCTGGCGGATGGAAGGGGTAAGAGCCGGTTGCAATGATGATGTTATCGCTCTGAATCTGGGTATCACCGACGGAAATCGTGTTTTTGTCGACGAACTTGGCAAAGCCGTGGTAGATGGTGCAGCCGTGGCGCTCTAGGTTGCGGTGGACCTCGTTGCCCTCACTTTGGATGACGTAGTTCTTGCGGAACATGAAGTCGTCGATGGTGGCCTGGTGCTTGAGAGAGCGTTCAACGCCGAAAAGACCGCGGTCATACTTGCCGGAGAAGAAAAGGGCGGTCTCCTTGAGCGTCTTCGAGGGCAGGGTGCCTGTATTGACCCCGGCGCCGCCGTAGGCCTTCTCTTTTTCCACAACGGCCACCTTTTTGCCAAAATAGGCGGCCTTCACAGCTGCCTTTTCGCCCGCAGGGCCCGTCCCGATCACGATCAAATCGTATTTGTCCATAACGGCATTAAAAGTCTTTTGGTAATATCCGCCAACCATGGAACGAACCTAACTTGGCTGTTGGAGCGTGTTGAGATGCAAGAGATTTTCGAGGGAAAGAGCCCGTCTGAAGCCGCTGGCATTGGCCAGAGGCCCCAAGACAGCGGCTTCAGACGGGCTGTTTCTCCGAAAGGACTTGCAGATCAGCCTGATACGACAGCCAAGTTAGGTGCGCCAGATGAGATCGCCATTGAGCACCTGATCGGCAAGATCAAGCACTATCTGATCACGACGTCCGGACGTGTCATTGAAGAATCCTGCAAAGAGGAGATCTACCAGGTCCTCTGCCACGCCCTGCGCGAAGAGATCATGATTCATTGGACCGCCACCAACCACACCTGGGCGGCCAAAGACTGCCGCATGCTCTACTATTTCTCCATGGAGTACCTGCCCGGACGCATATTGACCAACAATTTGGCCAATATGAGTGTCTACGGCCTGGTGAAGAAGGTGATGGAGAAGCTGGGGCGTACAGTAGGCGAGATGATCGCCTGCGAAGAGGATCCCGGTCTGGGCAATGGAGGCCTGGGGCGGCTGGCCTCCTGCTTTTTGGACTCGCTAGCGACGCAGCACTACCCATCGATGGGTTATGGACTGCGCTACCAGTATGGCATTTTCGAGCAGGAGCTGAGAAATGGTGTGCAGATGGAGCGCCCCGACTGTTGGCTTTTGTATGAAAACCCTTGGGAGTTTCGCAAAGATCGCCTGGCGTGCAATATCCGTTTTGGCGGCCGCACGACAGGGCTTTATGACACGGCAGACTATGATGAGGTAAGGGCCTTGCCCTACGATCTGCCCATTGTCGGCTTTGGCAATGGAAAGCCCTTTTCGGTGATTACACTGCGCCTTTGGTCGACCAAGGAATCACCGCGCAACTTTGAACTACAGCGCTACAACTCCGGCCAACTGGACCAGGCAGCGGAAAACACATTGCTGACCGATGTTCTTTATCCCAATGACAACAACGAGACGGGCAAACGCATTAGGTTGAAGCAGGAGTACATGTTGGTCTCGGCCTCTTTTCAGGATATCTTGCGCCACTATCTCGAATTTCACCCCGATCTGACCTTGTTTGCCGACAAGGTGCGCATCCAGATCAACGATACTCATCCTGCTTTGGTCATTGCAGAGATGATGTGGCGCTTGATGAAAGAGCATCAATACACCTTCGAGAAAGCGTGGGAGTGCGCCACAGAAGTCGTGGGCTACACGAATCATACAATTTTGCGCGAAGCGTTGGAGGAGTGGAACGAGGCACGCGTGAAGAGCTTATTGCCCTGCCACCATGCGATCATTCAGGAGATCAATCAGCGGCTTTGTAGCGAAGCGAGAGCCAAGTTTCCCGGGGACGAGGACAAAATCAGGCATATCTCCATCATCGAATCGGGCCAAATCCGCATGGCCCATTTGGCCATCAGTACAGCCCATAAAACTAACGGCGTTTCCAAGCTCCATACGGAGCTGCTAAAAACACGCGTCTTCAAAGATTTCAATGATCTCTATCCAGGCCGCATTATTTCCATCACGAATGGAGTGACGCAACGGCGCTGGCTTTTAGGGTGCAATCAGGCGCTTTCCGACATGATTACGGAGCGCATTGGACCGCATTGGGCTATGGATTTTAGCGAAATCGCCAAGCTCGAGCCCTTTGCCAGTGATGCGACAACGCAGGATCAATTTTGGATTGCTAAACATCGCAATAAGCAGCGTTTGATCGACTTTATGAAAAAAGAGCCGGTGCTGCGCGATGCACGCGGAATGCCTTTGCAGAACTTTTCTACCTTTGATGCCGATTGGTTCTTCGATGTGCAGATCAAACGCATTCATGAATACAAGCGTCAGTTGATGAATCTGCTGCATACCATCATGGTCTACCAGGAACTGATCGAAAATCCCGCTAGTCGGTCGATCAAAAGAGCGGTCATCATCGCCGGAAAGGCAGCGGCGGGCTACGAGGCAGCCAAGCGCATCATTCAGGTGATTTATTGTGTAGCGCGCACCATCAACAAAGATCCGCGCACGAACAACAAGCTGCAGATCGCACTTATCGAGAACTACAATGTCTCTCGCGCGGAGATCATCATCCCTGCTGCCGAACTGTCGCAGCAAATTTCCCTTGCGGGCACGGAAGCTTCCGGCACAGGCAACATGAAACTGGCGATGAATGGGGCGCTGACCATCGGCACACCCGATGGCGCCAACATCGAGATGCACGAGGCGATCAAAGATGAGGCATGGCCCTTTTGTTTTGGATCAAGTGCAGAGGAGATCGCCGCTCTCAGAGACTACGAACCGTGGAAGATCCTTGAAGCCCACCCCAAAATCGCCCGCGTTCTCGACTCCTTCGTGAACCAAACCTTTGCTGAAACTCCCGAAGAGATCGAAGCCTTCGCCACCGTCCGCCGCGACCTGCTGGAAGGTTTGCCCGGCGCCCCCGCTGACCGCTACTTCGTTCTGCACGATCTGCCCGCCTATTACATTGCCCAAAAGAAGGTCGAAGAGCTCTATCAAGACCGCTCCAACTGGGCCCGCCTAGCCCTGCTCAACATCGCCCGCATGGGCCCTTTCTCAATCGACCGCACCATCCAAGAGTATGCATCAAGTGTTTGGTCTTTAACGGCTTGCGAAACTGATGCCGTCATTTTGGACAAAGTAAAAGAGGAGTATAGCGAGCACGACAAGTGCCGTATTCTTTAAGGCATCTTTAAAATGTACCATCATACTGTTCCTCTATGACAGCAGCGGTACAACCTATTCCAGCTGAGTGGACGAAAGGGGGGCTTCCTCCAGCGCTTGTGGCGCAACACGTGCATAAACAAGCTGCCTATCTTCACCGTATCGGGCAACTACCTCCATGGCGCGCAGAATATGCGACGATGGTAGGTAAAGTGGCACTTTTTCCCGAAGGGCTGTTGGCTCATGATGCGAAGCGTTGGACAGAGCGCCGTATAGTGCGTCGAGAAGCTGCCACGGGAAAATGGGTCTTTACGATCGGGACACCAGCGGGACGTGGCAGATTTACGCACATGTTCATCGAATTGAAAAATCCCGAAGGCGATGTGTTTAACGTCGGATTCATGGAGCCAGAGGGCCATTCCAGCCGAGTCAGAAGCTTGGCAACTGATTACGGAACTGTTACCTCGCCCGACCCGTTTATTTATATTCATCCCGTTATCGAACGACACAGCTGTGACATCACAGCGGAGGGAGCGGATCGGCTTTTCCAGTTTATCGAAAGAGAGCGAGATGGCGGGCGCGGGTTTTACTGGTACCAATCGAACTGCACAACCTTCATTAAAGAGGCCGCTGCAGCAGCAGGCTTAGAAGACCTTCATGCGGAAGCTACACCGCTTTATTTGGTATCGTCCAAACTAGATCGTGGTTGGGATAAGTTGCCCAAAATCATACGTACGGTGACCGAAGTGGTGACGAAAATCCTCCTTTATCCTTTCTTGCTGGGCTACAACGTAGTGCGATGCATTTTCGGAGCGACAGTGGGCGTTACCGTCAACGGTCGCAAAGTAGCCATGTTTACCTCTGCACGTGAGTTCTTCTGGCAGGGCGTTACCTTTCATGCTCCGCACAAAGTGCTGCACCATGCGCGTACGCATGGCCTGCGCCTCAAGGCGTAAAGACCCAAGCGAACAGGCTGTAGAAGAGAATCGAGAGGCCGGCGCCAATGGGCACGGTGATTACCCATGACAGGATGATATCGCGGACCATGGCGAGGTTGAGAGAACCGAAGCCGCGCGCAAGGCCGACACCGAAGACAGATCCGACAAGAGTGTGTGTGGTCGAAATGGGAAAGCCCAGTTTCGAGGCAAGCAGGATGGTGGTGGCAGCGCCAAATTCTGCCGCGAAGCCGCGAGAAGGGGTGAGTTCTGTGATTTTCTTGCCGATCGTTTCGATAACGCGCCAGCCGTAGGTGGCCAGACCAATGACAATGCCGATACCGCCGAGGGCGAGGATCCACGCGGGCGTGGGGCTGGCAAGAGAGGCGATGCCGGTTTGTGTGATGGTGATGACGGCAGAGAGAGGGCCGATGGCGTTGGCCACATCGTTGGCGCCGTGAGCGAAGGCCATGCAGCAGGCAGTGATGATCTGCAGCGCAACAAAGATGCGCTCCACAGAGGCATATTCTTTGCCTTGAGCTACGGGTTTTTTGCGGCGCAAGAGGAGGTGAGCGATGAAGGCGGTGAGCAGAGAGATGCCTAAAGAGAGGCCCACCGTTTCGTGGAGAGCAAAGGACTGAATTTCGCCGAGGCCTTTGAAGAGAGTCACCAAGCTCAAGATCAGAAAGACAGCAAAGACTAAGAAGGGGGTGACCTTTTTCGCGGCCTCCATGGGTTTTGCAGCGAAGAAGATTTTACGCTTGAGGAATTGGAAGAGCGCGAAGGAGAGAATGCCGCCGGCGAGGGGAGAGATGACCCAAGAGAGGATGATGGAGAGCATCTTGTCCCAGTGGATCGCATCAAAGCCGCCCACCGCCCAGCCGAAACCGACGATCGCCCCTACGATGGAGTGAGTGGTAGAAACGGGCCAGCCGCAGTAAGAGGCAATGTGAAGCCATACTCCTGCGGAGAGAAGAGAGGCGAGCATACCGAGGATGAGTGTTTGCGGAGAGTTCGTGAAGAAGGAGGTGTCGATGATGCCGTTCTCGATCGTCTCGGTGACGTGGCCACCGACGAAGAAGGCTCCGCAAAATTCGAGCACCGCTGCAATGACAAGTGCCTGGCGCATCTTGAGCGCACCAGAGCCGACGGAGGTTCCCATCGCATTGGAGACATCGTTGGCTCCGATGTTCCACGCCAGGTAGAAACCGAGAACCAAGCTGATGCCCAGAAAGAGCATGTCGTTTGGCACTATTTAACCTCTAAGAGCATGCGGATACGGTTGGCTAACTTTTCCGACAAGTTGGACAAAGCCCCCACCTCTTGGCAGATCTTCATCCAGAGAGTGAAGACAGGCGTGGGGAGATCGTCATTGTTGAAGAGCGCTTTTAAGAGCGGCTCTTGCAGTACGTCTGCTTCATGTTCCATGAGCGCCACGGCTTCCGTCATCTGGCGAACCTTCTCCGCTTCGGAGCCGCCGAAGGAGGTCTCTAGCAACTCGTCGAGCTCCTGCATGATGCGCGAAACGCCGCTCACGCAGGCGAGGTTCTTCTTAAGAAAAGGCTCGAAATTTTTCTGAAAAGCAGCATCGGGTTGCAGTTTGCGCAGGGTAAGAAGAACGCCAATGTCTTCGGCCTTATCAGCGATGCTATCTTGAATCGAGAGAATTTCCAGCAGGTCGGCGCGGTCAATGAGGAGAAAAAGCCCCTTCGTCAGATGGTTGCGGATGTAGTTCTTCGTCAAATCCGCTTCATGCTCTAAGCGGGAGATCTCTTCGGCAATGCGGCAGATCTCGTCGTGGTTGCCCATTGCTTTGAAGAGCTCCTCTACTTTGGCCACGCATGCCGTCACCTTCTCCATGTGCAATTGGAGAGGGGAGAAGGGAGATTTTCCAAAGAGCTTAAGAAGAGTTAACATAATTCGATCCCAAATTCCGCTAAGATTCTGTCTAGGTCATCCAGGTTGAAATAGTCAATGGTGATGCGGCCTTTGGGTTGCCCCTCAATCGCTACTCGTGTGCCCAGCTTGTCCGCTAGCTCACGCGCTGCTTTTTCAAGAGTGGGGGCGGGCTTCTTAGAGACCTTTTCGAGTTGGCGCACAGAGACTTTGCCCTTGGCGATGGAATAAGCGAGCTTGATCTGCTGCTTCGGGTCTTCGAGCATGAGCAGCGCTTTGGCGTGGCCCATGGTGATCATGCCCTTTTCAATCAACACCTGGACCTCTTCGGGAAGTTGCAGCAGGCGCAGGTAGTTGGCCAGCGAAGAGCGGTTCATGCCCAGCTGCTTGGCGATGGTGTCTTGTGATAGGGCCTGATTGCTGAGCAGCCGCTGCAGAGCGCGTGCGGTCTCTAAAGGGTTGAGGTCGGAGCGTTGCAAGTTTTCGGCCAGCGCCTCTTGGGCGTTCAGCCCGCGGTTTTTGACCACAACGGGGACCTTTGCCATCCCCGCCATCTTGGCTGCACGCAGTCGCCGCTCTCCCGCCACCAGGCGGAAGTGGCCCTGGTGCTCGCGCACAACAAGAGGCTGAATGAAGCCGAGGGTTTGGATTGAGTCGGCCAGCCCCTTCAACTCTTCCTCGTCAAAATGCTTGCGCGGCTGGTCGGGGTTGGTTTCGATTACGGTGGGATCGAGAAAGAGGAGGCGTTCCATTGCAAGCATTGTACTCAAATCAGCGAAGAAGCCAAAATCTTTCGCATGGATCTGCTCATTCGCCATCGTACCAAAATAGCCATCGGGGCCGTAGGGCTCGCTGCTGGAATCGCCGGACTGGTCGCCTACTGCGGCCGGCAAGGGGAGGAAAAGCCCCTCATTGTTCCCTATTTCACCGAATTTGCTGCCGCCAAGGACCTCGATGCCCTTGAAAAACTGGCCGATGACCCCCAAACACCCCCCAATCTTAAAGATCTCGTTAAAGTAAAAATCGCTCGCCTTAAAACCAAATCTTAAGAGATCCTGAAACTAGGAGTCCTATAAGGCGTTGGATGTGGACCATTTAAGGGGGTGAAACCGATTGCGGGGTCAAACCATCCTTTAAAACACGACCTCATAGGCTAGTTCCTATTGTTTTTGTTAGAAACGAAGCTTTACTCAATTGGATTGTCTAGGAGGGTGTTTCCCTTCGTGTTGAGTGAAGATTTAAGGCAAACAATCCCCCGCTTCTTTCGGGAAGAGGGCAACCACCTCACACATTGTGGGAGGAGACAACCTTGAGTCCATCTCTTGCGCTTGTTTCGGAGCTAGAGGAAGAGACTGAAGAGATTGTAGTATCTTTTCAACAGCTTCGAGCAGAGGCGATGCGAGTCGCCCCATCACAAAATGAGACCCTCATCAGAGGGGATCTGAAAGTGGCCTTCTAAAAGGTCTTTTAGGAGCGGGTCGTGAGATCCGCTCCTTTTTTTTTAATGAGTGAAGGTGTAATTTTCTTCGCTCGATGGTTGAGAGTGGAAAAGTTGCTACTATTGTATTGGGAGGAGGGGCTGGAACTAGGCTTTTCCCTCTCACGAAGTTTCGTTGTAAGCCCGCCGTCCCCTTTGGCCAGTGCCGGTTGATCGACATACCGCTCTCCAACGCTCTTCATGCGGGGCTGCGATCGATCTTTGTCGTAACGCAGTTTCTCTCTCGCTCCCTCCACCACCACCTCCTCAAGACCTACCGTCTCGACCCCTTTTCAGGCGGGTTTGTCCAGCTGCTGACCCCTGAGCAGAAACATACTACTGATGAGAGCTGGTACCAGGGCACGGCCGATGCCGTTCGGCAAAACTGCCACCATTTGGCTGAATCCACCGCCGACTACTTCCTCATCCTCTCCGGCGACCAGCTCTACCACATGGACTTCGTCGATCTGGTGGGCTTTGCCGTGAAAAAGAATGCCGACTGCGTCATCGCCTGCTTGCCAACGAGCCTGGAAGACGCCTCACGTATGGGGATTGTGCGTAGCGACGTGCACGACCGCATCATGGAGTTTGTGGAGAAGCCGAAAGTAGACAGAGAGCGGCTGATGCAGCCAGGTCTGCCCGAAGATCGCCCGCTGCTGGGTTCGATGGGCATCTACCTCTTCAAGAGGCGCGTACTCTTCGATCTGCTCAACGCCGACCCGCGTGGGGACTTTGGCTGCCATCTGATCCCCACACAAGTAGCCAAAGGGGGCACTTTTGCCTACCGCTTCGATGGGTATTGGGAGGATATCGGCACCATCGAGTCTTTCCACCGCGCCAACATGGCTTTAACCCACTCGCGTGCGGCTTTTGACTGCTACAACGAGATGAAGCAGATCTTTTCCGCACACCAGAGTCTGCCCGCCGCCAAGATCCTCGGCGGCAAGGTGAGCGAATCGATCTTCTGTCCGGGCACGCACATTGATGCGGAGGAGATCGCTAGCTCAGTGCTCGGTCCGCGTACCGTGGTCGGCAAGGGCACCGCCCTGCGCCGCACAGTGGTCTTCGGCAGCGACTTCTACAAAGCAGCACCTCACCAAGCCGCCACCTTTCCCGAACGCCCCTCCATTGGAGAGAATGTCACTATCGAAGGAGCCATCATCGACAAGAATGCCTTGATCGGCAATGGTGTTAAGCTGGTGAACAGCAAAGGGATACAGAACTACGACGGGGACGGCATTGTCATTCGCGACGGCATCATTGTCGTCACGCGCGGGGCGGTCATTCCGGAGGGTTTTGAACTATGAAGATCTGGGCGATTGCTGACCTGCATCTCTCCTTCGGGGTAGAGAACAAGGCGATGGACATCTTCGGCGAGCAGTGGAAAGACCACCCTAAGCAAATCCGAGAGCATTGGGAGGCGCTGATTCGGCCGGAGGATCTCGTCTTAATTGCGGGAGACATTTCCTGGGCGATGACGCTGGATGAGGTACGCGCCGATTTGGAGTGGATCGACGCGCTGCCGGGCACCAAAGTGATGATCAAGGGCAACCATGACTACTGGTGGTCCTCGATGGCCAAGGTGAATGCTGTACTGCCCCCTTCGATCAAAGCGATTCACAATAATGCACTGCTGATCAATGACGTTGCCATCGGCGGCACACGGCTGTGGGACTGTGACACGCCGGAGAACGAGAAAATCTACGTGCGCGAGCTGGGACGACTGGAGATGAGCTTAAAGGCAATGCAGCCAGCAAAGCGCCGTATTGCGATGACGCACTATCCGCCCATTGGTTTTGATTTGGCGCCAAGTCGCCCCTCTGCAATTTTTGAGCGATTTGGTATCGACACGGTGGTCTTCGGTCATTTACACTCGCTACCGCAAGATAAACCCCTGTTTGGTGTTGCGCGTGGTGTGCACTATCACCTCACTGCCGCAGACTTCATCTACTTTAAGCCCATTGCACTATGAAAAAAGCTCTTCTCCACTCCATTGATCAAGCCATTCAAGCCGTCACGCAGCTGAAAGAGAAGACGGAGGCGATAGAAGCGATCGCCGCGCTTCTCGTTGATACCTACAAGCGCGGGAACAAGGTGATTGTGGCGGGCAATGGCGGCAGCTTGGCAGATGCTGTGCACTTTGCGGAAGAGCTGACCGGCTTTTACCGCAGTCGCCGCCGCGCTTTTGAGGCGCTGGCATTGGCCGAGCCCTCCTTCATCACCTGTGTTGGCAACGATGTCAGCTTCGACCAGGTCTTTGCGCGCGGCTTAGAGGCGTATGGCAAAAAAGGTGATCTCTTCATTGCGCTGACGACCAGCGGCAACTCTCCCAACATTCTTGCAGCGCTGAGCAGAGCACGCGATTTGGGGTTGCACACGGCGGCTTTCCTGGGCAAGACGGGCGGCAAGGCGAAGGGCATGGCCGACCACGAGCTGATCATTGAAGGCTTTACGACAAGTGATCGTATTCAGGAAGCGCACATGGTGGTGCTGCACATTCTTGTTGAGCTGATGGAACAACACTTAGTTTGAAGACTTGAATGTGGCTGGTGCCGTAATGGCGGCTGTTGACCAGGCTCAATCCGGCAATGACGTAAGGGTCTTTGCAGGCATCTTCGATAAAGAGCAGGCCTTCTGGCTTTAAGAGGGGAACGGCGTGCATGGCGATCCATTCGCCAGCCGGCATATCGTGGATTTTGAGAGAGTAAGGGGGATCGATGTAGATGATGTCGAAGAGTTGGCCCTGCAGTTTTTTTGCCGCTCGCGTCGCATCCCATGCCATCACCTTGATGCCGGACTTGAGAACCTCTTCGTTCTTCTTGATGAACTCGAGCGATTTGGGATGAGATTCCACAGCGACCACTTTGCCAGCGCCGCGGCTGGCAGCTTCAAAGCTCATGGCGCCTGAACCAGCGAAGAGGTCGAGGAAATGCGCGCCGTCGATGACCCCTTGCACCATATTGAAGACAGCACCGCGCACCTTTTCGGAGGTAGGGCGAATGGTTTTAGGCGCCTGTATCGGGCGACCTTTCAGAAAGCCAGCAATAATACGCATTAGGTGTAATGCTGAATCAGCTCCTCCGCTTTACCAGAGTCAATGCCCTTGAGATTGTCATAAGCATCCAGTCCTTGCGCCGTTTTTCCCTGCTTGAAGTGCAGCGTGCCGAGTTGGTAGAGCGCCTCGCCATCATGGGGTTTGAGCTTCAAGAGCTGTTCTAAAGTGGCCGCCTCTTCATCAAAGCGTTGCAGGTCGTGTAGGCAGGAGGCGATGTGCTGCAGCGCCCAGGGATCTTTGGGAGAAAGGCTGGCACAGATACGGAACTCCTCGAGCGCTTTGTGCGTAAAAGAGGGGCTAAAGGCAGCTAGAGCTTGCCATGTCAGAGCCAGTTCGCTGTGCGCCTCTTTGTTCGAAGGCCGCGCTTTGATCACATCGATCCAGAGCTGCGCTGCACGCTTCAAGAGGCACTCTTGGAGCTCCTTGCGGTAGGGAGCCATGATCCGGTCGATCAGAGGCTGCAGAAAATCGAGACGGCGATGAGAGCTGATGCGAATGGGCTCTTGCTGCATTTGCACAGCCAATTCATGCAGCGCCTGCGGTCCGCCTTTGGTGCCGGTAGCGTAGAGAAAGTCGTCGAGGGCTCGCTGAACGTCGCCGCTCCATTTGGCCTGCACCCATACGCGCAGCACCACAAAGCAGAAGGCTGTCAGCACCAGAAGAGCAACGGCGATGGCCACTAAGCTGGAGTGGAGCAAAAAGGTGAAGAAAAGGGAGATGAGCAGAAGCTGAAAAGCTCCCAATCCGATAAAGGCAACGTGGAAGAGGCAGAGCCCGTCGAGCAGCTTCGCTAAATGACGTGCCGTAGAGTCAGTGAACATAACTTAAGAAGTTACTATCGTGGCGAATTCTTGGACAGCCACAGACCGTGTTGGAGGCGATCGTCGATGGTACGGGCGATGAGGGCGGCTTCGTGGTTAGTGTCATCGAGAAGCTGGACGAGGCGCACCCGCTTTTTGGCCTCGCCGAGGCGGCTTTGCTCCAGATGGAATTTGGCGTCCTCTAGGTAGTTCGAGCAGACTGTTTGCCGGGAGGGACCGAGGGCATCCACATGCAATTCGTCGAGCAGGGGAAGAAGCTCTAAGAGAGTATCGGCATCATCGCCTTGGATGCTGATCTGGCACGCCTCGGCAAGAGTCATCTTCAGTTTGGCAAGCTCACTCGGTGCACAGTTTTGCAGGGCAATATGCGTCACTTCGCGCGCAAAGCTGGGTTGATGGCGCTTCACCCAGAGAAAGGCAGAGAGCTCGTAAAAGCGGGCGCGAAACTGTTTTGTGCAGGGGCGATTGAGCCACTGCGCAATGACGCACAAGCTCTTGTGCGCTGTCTCCAAAGAGAGCGATTGGAGGTCTTGAAGGAGTTTGCGCTCGACCTCATCGGTAAAATCAGTTATAAAGTATTTTTTTGAAAAGCGGTTGGAGCGCTCAAAACCGAGCAGATCTCCTGCCGCTACCCGGGCGTGCGCGCATGTGCGAAGCTGCTCCAAGGAGGTCTCTTTCGTGGCCGCCTGAGGAGCGGTAGGCGCTATAAAGACCTCTTTAGGCCTGTTATGAGAGGGAAAAGAGGGTTTTGTTTTTGGGGCGTTTGCAATTAAGACAAAAAGACTTACGATAACAGCGACGAGAGCGCTTCCAGAGATTAGGGCGACCAACTTGATCATATAGACAAGAAAAAATTCGCAGCGCTATAACGTGTGAACACTATTGTAGGCAGCTGCAGGGGTTTGAATGGCTCAAAAAAAGACAATTCTCCTTATCGAGGATGAAGAAGATATTGCGGCTCTTATTAAGTTGCAAGCTGAGATATCTGGCTACAAGCTTCATGTAGAGACGGATGGAATTAATGGATTAAAAGCAGTTGAGAGAGAACGTCCCGATTTAGTCGTGCTGGATATTATGCTGCCGGGCATGAACGGGCTCGATGTTTGTCGAAAGATCAAGACGAATGCAGAGCTTAAAAATATTCCTGTCATCATCATTTCTGCCAAGAGCGGAGAGCTCGATGTGGTTTTGGGATTGGAACTGGGCGCTGACGATTATGTAGCGAAGCCCTTTTCACCCAAGGTGCTCTTTTCGCGTGTGAAGGCTGTGCTGCGCCGCGAAAAGGAGCCGGAAAAGACGCCGAAGCTGATCGCTTTCGGGGATTTTACTCTTGAAATCGACCGCTACTTGCTGCGCAAAAAAGATAAGTACATCCCGATCACTCTTTCGGAGTTTGGTATTCTCAAGCGTTTGTTATTGAACCGCGGGCGTGTTTTAACGCGCAGTCAGCTGCTCGATGATGTGCAGAATGACAACTCCTTCATCATTGACCGCAACATTGACGTGCATATTGCTGCCTTGCGCAAGAAACTGGGACCAAACTTCCAGTGGATTGAGACGGTGCGCGGTGTGGGTTACCGCTTTTTAGAAGAATGAGTCTCTTCGACCACTTTGCCGCGGATGATGCGGCATTGAGTCGATTTTCCTTTGAGCCAGCGCGGGTTGATGCGTGGGTAGCTGCCGCCAAATACGCGAAAAGTGGAAGCGGCTATACCCGGTTTAATCACTAGATCTTGTTGGGCACCCGAAATGGCCAGTAGTTCTCGTCGAGCGAGCTCACCCGGTTCTGGCGTAGGATAAAACCCGAGTGAAGTGACTTGATAGGCGCGTAAATCCAGCGGTTCCTGCACCACACGTAAGGACGCAGCTTTTTCATAAGGCGCGAGATGTTCAAGAATCACCATACGGCAGTATCGCGTCAGCACAGCAAGAACCTCATTCCAAGGATCGGGGAAAAGATGGAGGATGTTGATAGCGAGAATAACATCCACCGGTTCTTTTTGGAGAAAGGCTTCGAGCGTTTTTAAGGTGAAGGGGTAAAAGAGAAAATAGGTTTGTGGATTGTCATTTTGCAGGCAGCTGTCGATGAGTACGACGCTGAGTTGAAGGTGGCCCTCCATCATCAAAAAGGTTCCACTAAGTCGCTCAGCAAGACGGAAGGAGAGGTAGCCATGGCCTGCGCCTAGATCCAGCACTTTGATCGGTTGTGCTAGGGTTTCAACCTGAGTTTCGGGTTCATCTCCTTGAACTTCAACGATCTGACGAGCATCTTTGACAATTTTGCCCTCAGTAATGGGCATTCGACCATTACTTTCGGGCAAAATCGTCAAATCTGCCTCGCCATCTCGCCGAATTTCAGAGGAGCTTAACCCGAAACTCAGGTTTTTTAGTGTAGCGAGAATGGCTTGAAAGCGCGCCTCTGCATAGCGATCGGTGAGACAAGCCTCCGTTCCTTTAATCCATTTCCCCCGCAGCGAAGGAGTCACTGAAAGGCCGGTAAAGCGCCAAAGAAGCGTAGTCATAAAGATATGTGTGTCACAGAGCCAATCTCTTTGCCAAGAAAAAGTTCGCCGAAAAGACGGAAGCGAGCGGGGTCATCGGAGACATAGAAATGACATTGACCTGAACCGTTTGATGTTTCGATGCTTTTTTTCACTTCCATTGAACAAGCTTGTCCACCATCGATGATGTGAACCTCAGGCCCTAAGATTGCGGCAACAGCATTGCGAAGCAGCGGGTAGTGCGTACAACCCAAGATGAGGGTGTCGGGTTTATCTCCAAGGAGCGGCGCGAGATAGTCGCGCAGAATAGCGTGAAGCGCACCGTGATCGAAGAGACCCTCTTCGATGAAGGGAACTAAAAGGGGGCAGGCGATGGAGGTGATCTTTGTTTGCGAAGAGAGAGTGGAAAGAGCTTTTTCGTAAGTGCCGGAATGTACCGTTGCTCTTGTGCCGAGGACGGCGACATGTCCTTTGGTGGCTACAGCTGCTTGAGCAGCAGCGGGAAGAATCACACCAAAGACGGGAATGGGCAGCGCTTTTTTGAGCTCATCGAGTGCATAAGAGGAGGCGGTGTTGCACGCCACGACGAGGGCCTGAATGTCGAACTGCAAAAGGAAGCGGGCGATTTCTAAGCTATAGCGGCGGATGGTTTCCGGGCTCTTGTTGCCCCAAGGCACGCGTGCCGTGTCGCCAAAGTAATGAAACGTTTCTTTCGGTAGAGCCTCTTGCAAGTGTTTGAGGACCGTCAGCCCACCCACACCAGAATCGAACACTCCGATGGGTTTCATTCGAGAAAGAGCTCTTGTCCGATATTGATGCGATCGCCGGAGAGGTTGTTCTTCTGACGCAACTGAGAAACGGAAACGCCCGTGTTGCGCGCAATCTTCTCCAAGCTGTCGCCCGGTTTTACCGTGTAGCTTTTGGAAGAGGAACAGGGCTTTTGAAGCAGTTCGGCCAAGGCTTCAATCGCTTTTTTGAGCTGCTCTTGTCCCGCTGCAGAATCATCAATATTTTTTTTGAGATGTTTGATGTCCTCAACGAGAGCTTCTTGTCGTTTGGCTTGCGCTGCCAACTTCGCTTTGAGTTCGTCATTGGGTTCGAGTTTGGCGATCTCCTTCTTTAAGGAGGCGATCTCCTCATGCTGGGCATGAAGGCGGTCGTCCAAAATGTCGCGCTCTACTTTGGTTTGACGCAAGCGGTCGCGCAGTTCATCTACCTGCGTCTGCAGCGTCTCGATTGCGCGAGGCGTTTGGGCACATAGCGCGCCACTCAAAAGCAGCCACGCGACGATCTTCATCAGCCACCTTGGTAGATTTTGAACTCACAGCGACGGTTGAGTTGCAGAGAGGAGGGATCCATTCCAGGAGCTAGAAGGTGCTCTTTCCCGTACGAGATCGTAAACAATCTTTCGGGATCCACGCCCTCATCGATGAGGAAGTTGCGTGCGCTATTGGCGCGTTTGGCTCCCAAAGCTAAGTTGTAGGCGGCTGTTCCGCGTTGGTCGCAGTGGCCGGCCACAAAGAGGGAGGTGTTCGGATGAGTTTTCAAATACTCAGCAACGCGGGAAAGCGACTGCCGCGATTCAGAAGAGGTGATGGAATAGTCATCGGAATCGAAGTGTACGTTTTTGAAGAGAGAAGCTAAGGAGCCTGAGGGTGTAGAAAAACCGTCAATGCCGGGAAGGTTGCTTCCTGGATCGCCGGGAGAGACAGAAGCCTGGGGATGAGCGCCATCGAGATCGAGCTGTTGTGCTAGATCCTCGTCACTTAGAGGAATGAACTGACCATCATTGGGCCCGCGGAAATCGCTGGCAGATTTCACCTGACGTGAAATGCTGCGATTGCCTGCCAATGTTTGAAAACCGCTGCCCACTTGACGTGTGCATGTTTTGGTGTCTTCCCAGACATCACCGCAAGAGCGTTGACATCCCGTAAACAACAGAGCAATCACTGCGGATAAATAGATCAACCCTTTCATCGGTCCCACCTCAAATTCCCCCTTAGATATACCTCAGTGACGGATTATTTCCCAAGAGGGGAAGCGCTTATCTCCCGCCCCCTTGGTAATCCGGGTGGGTTGGCGGCTGGTTAGGTCGACAATATAGAGCTCGCCATCGCTGTTAAAGACGAGATGAAGGCTGTCGCTTGCCCAGGAGGCGTTTTCCTTGCTGGCCCCGCCGGAAGTGAGCTGTTCTTCCCTCTTTTCGAGGGTGTCATAGACCCAGATTTGGCGAACCCCCTTCACGATGCCGCTATAGGCGATATAGCGCCCGTCGGGGGACCAGGTAGGAGCGGTGTTTTCGCGGCAGCTCTTGCTCACCAATTTGGGGTTGATGTCCCGCAATTTGACGCCGGGAGGGGGCACTTCCATCATAAAGATACGAGGTGCGCCATCCTTGTTGGAGACAAAGGCGATTTTCCCGCTGTCGGGAGAGAAGGCGGGAGAGCCTTGGGTGCCTTTGGGGCTGGCGAAAATCTGCCGGGGCAGCAGCGCTTGAGCCGTGCTGGGATTATAGGGGAGGATGAAGAGGTCGGGGTTGCCCATGGCATCGGAGACAAAGGCGATGGAGGAGCGGTCGGGGGAGACGACGGGCATGAGCTGATTGCCGCGCAGTGTCGACAAACGGGAGGCCTTGCCGTTGTCCAAAGAGGCGATATACATTTTCGGTTGTCCTTGACTATAAGAGACATAGACAAAAGCACCGGGGCGTTTTCCAGCCGCCGCCGGAAAATAGGAAGGGGTCACAATCAACTTGCCCTCTTTTGTGACTTGGCGAGCATTGGCCCCATCCCAGTCGCACTCCCAAACCTCTGCGATTTCCCCCTGACGCACGGTGTAGAGGATCTTCGTCGAGGCTACCCCGTCGATGCCAAAGAGGGTCTTTGTTGCCCAATCATGCAGCCGGTGAATGGAGGCGCGCGACAGGGGAAGGCTATCGGATTTCTTCGAAATAGCGCGGCTTTTGACCGTTGCCCATACCTGCTCTTTAGAGGAAAAGAGCTCGATGGTGGCACGCGAAGTTTTGGCCTCCGAGAGGGTCATGAGACCGCTGTGGTTGATGTCCCACTCCATCACCTTGGTCAGATCGGCGCTGACATGAGAGTGCAGCGTGACGGGTTGCAGCTGGCTCTCGGTATCGAGGGTCACAGTGAAACTCTCATTTGCAAAAAGAGAGACGCAGAAGAGAAGAAGGGCTATTTGTCGCATAAGGTGATGGTGAAGGTGATCTTGGGTTGTCCGTCAAAAGTGGGGTAGTGCAATTTGGGCAGTTTTTCTTTGACGTAGGTTTCGTTGCGGACGCTATTGGAGCGCTGGATATTCAGGGAGGCAAAACTTCCATCGCTGCTAATGGTGAGTGCAATCACGACGGACCCCCGTTCCGGTAAAGTGAGGCGACTTTCCAAAAAGGCCGCTAGGCGCTCTTGGAAACCCGCTTCGGTATAAGCGCTTTCCGAGCTTATCACGCTCTCAATTTTCAGCGCGCTCGATGTTGTGGCTGTCGGTTTGGCGTTCAACTTGCCAATGATTTTTGCAGCCTCTTTAGCAAGACGGTCGTCCGCCTTTTCTTTCGCTGGCGCTTTCGCTTTGGCCTTCGGTGCGGGAGGTGTCTTTTTCTTTTCGACCTTTTTCGCTTTTGCCTTGGTTTTGGCTTTTGCTTTCGGCTTCGCTTTTTTTGCCTGTACAACAGGCTTGGGTTTAGGGGCAGGTGTGGGTTCTGGCTCGGGAGCGATTTCAGGTTCAGGAATGGGCTGCGGGGCGGGTTCTGGCTCGGGGGCAGGTTCTGGTGCCGGTGTGGGCTGCGGGGCAGGTTCTGGTGCTGGTGTCGGCGCGGGCGCAGGTGCTTGCACAACAGGAAGAGAAAGCTTGGGCGTCAGCGTGACGGTTTGGATGCGCACCACTTCCGCGCGCTTCAGAGGTGGTGTGGGGGCATGCAGGAGGAAGAGTACTACGATGAGGCCGTGAGCGAGAAGGACGATAATAGAGGAGAGAGCGCGCATTTAGGGAGCAAGAACGATGTTCAGTTCCCTGTAGCCAGCTTCTTCAGCGGCATTTTTGACCGACTGGTAGGTGCCGAATTGCGCTTTTTTGTCGTGCAGCAGAAGGGGCACTGCTTTGGGATAGCGTTTCTTTGCCTCTTGTAACTTCAGCCCCAGTTCAGCGGCAGTGACTTTCGTGCGATTGAAGAGAATCGTGTTGTCCTTGCGCACATGAATGGAGATGGGACTGGCATCGAGCGCTGTTGAAGAGACCTCCTTAGAAGCAGGACCGCTGCTGGCCAGCTCCACTGAATCCATTTCGAGCAGGGGCGCGACAATGATGAACATGATCAACATCACGAAGACCACGTCGATCAGAGGCGTCAAATTGATAGAGGCCTCTTCCGTAGGTGCCTGAGAGCGATTCTTGATTCTCATTCGACCCTGCGATAGGAGAGTTCAACGGAAGAGAGCGCCTGCGAGGCAAAGCTCTCCATCTCTTGCTGGATCTCTCGCGATGTGTTTTTCAGGTAGTTGTAGGCAATCAATGCTGGGATAGCAACGAGCAAACCCAGAATGGTGGTGCCCAGTGCCATGGCCAGACCGCTCAGTACCGCCTCGCTGGTTTGGCCTCCACCCTTTTGGCTGAGTTCAGAGAAGGTTGTCAAAATGCCCCACACAGTACCCAAAAGGCCTAAAAAGGGTCCCAGTGTGACCACCGTAGAGAGAATAAAGAGATTCTTTTCCAGGTCCTTGATGTGGTTGCTAATGGTGGCGGAAAGAGAAGAGCCAACGAGATCAATATCCGCTGTGGATAATGCTTGGGCATCTCCTGTTTGATTCTTGCGCAAAATTTCTAGCGTCTGTTCTTTGAGCTGGCGATAGATATCGAGAAAGGGGTGTTCATCGCCCTTATGCTCCAAAGAGAGAGGGCGATTTTTGCTCTGTTGAAAATGGCTGGCTAAATGACGTCCCTGCTTTCGCACCGCACGAAAAGCGAGCACTTTTTGGGCCAAAATCAGCCAGCTTATGATAGACAAAAAGAAGAGTCCGAGAAAAATCATCTTTCCGATGAGATCGGAATCTGTATAGGCAGCAATAAGGGGATTCATAGGCTCCAATATCCTCCAATGGCAACATTTGCGTGAAGATCTGCATAACTCTCTTATAATGAGCATGTTATGGTATTAATGCTGCTTTTGCATAAATTGTTTAGAATAAAGGGTATGAAAACGCTACTTCGATTTCTCGCTCTAGCTTTCCTCTCTTTTGCCACCTTGGGTGCAGCAGAAGGAGCAAGTGCTCAACCCGTTCAAGTTGAGATCGTTGCGTCGCATACAGCGGCTGTAGCCGGTCAAACTGTTGACGTAGGTTTGGCGTTTCACCTGCAAGAGGGTTGGCACACCTACTGGAAGAACCCTGGTGAAGCAGGGGCTCCTATTGCTGTAAAGTGGCAGCTGCCCGCTGGTGTAGAGGTATCTGATCTACAGTGGCCCGCTCCCGACATTTTTGAAACGCAAGGGATTCAGTCGATTGGTTATGACAAAGACTTCGTGCTGGTAGCGAAAGTGCGCGTACCTGCGGACTATTCGGGAGAAACGCTGACCTTGAAGGGTCGTGTGACATGGGTAGCCTGTGAAGAGTCATGTGTGCCCGGTAGCGCCAGCGTTACAACAGATTTGACCATTGCTAAAGAGGCTGTGGAGGGTGCGGCGTTGCCGATCCTGACGCAAGCGAAATCGGCGATGCCGGTCAGCGATCCTTCGTTGAAGATTGTGCAGAAGGGCAAAGAGGCCTTCGTGAAGCTGGGTGAACAGGAGTTGGTAGCGAAGAACGCTCTCTTTGTGCCGGAAGCCAGTGGTGGTAAAGCAAGTGACTTGGCACAAGCTTCTCCTTCAAAGGGTGTCGTCAAATTTGAAGACAAGTCGTTTGCTGTAGAGGCTTCGGCCTTTAGTCAGGAAACAAGTACGACCACATCGGTCTTCTTGTGGGCTTTGCTAGCGGCGTTTGCCGGTGGCGCGATCCTGAACTTGATGCCCTGCGTCTTCCCCGTGCTTTCGATTAAGGTCTTGGGAATTTTCGAGATTGCGAAAGATAACGCTGCGCTGCGTCTGGGACACGGTCTGTCCTACCTCGCCGGTGTGTTGGTCTCTTTCTTGAGTTTGAGCAGCTTGTTGCTGGTGCTGAAAGCAACGGGTCAGCAAGTGGGTTGGGGTTTTCAGTTGCAAGAGCCTCTTTTCGTGGCCTTTTTGGCGGCGCTGCTCTTCGTGATGGGACTCAACCTCTTTGGTCTTTTCGAGATGGGTACATCGCTCAGCTCTCTGGCACAAGATAATCGCAAAGCGAAGCTTACCTCTTCTTTCTTGAGTGGTATTTTGGCTACGCTGGTAGCAACGCCTTGTACAGGGCCCTTGCTGGGTTCTACGCTGGGTCTGGCTTCTTCGCTGCCTGCGGTGCAATCGCTTACTTTGTTTGGTACTATGGGTCTGGGGATGGCTGCACCTTTCGTGCTCCTTCTTCTCTGTCCTCCGCTGCTGAACCGTCTGCCCCGTCCCGGTCTTTGGATGGAGCGCTTAAAGCAGGCGATGGGCTTCTTGATGATGGCCTCGGTGCTGTGGCTTCTCTGGGTATTCGAAGCGCAAACGGGATTCGTTGCAGTTCTTTGGTTGCTCGCAGGCTTTATCCTCCTCGCTATCGCTACATGGGTGTACGGTAGTTGGGGTGGTGTGGACAAGAGCAGTCGTGTGCGTAAAACTGCGTGGACCATTGCTCTGGCGCTGATTCTTTCTTCAGGCGGTCTCGTGTCGTGGCAGGTACAGCAGCCGGTAGCGATCAACCAGGAACAGGTTGTCACCGATAGTCGCTGGCAGCCCTACTCGAAAGAGCGTCTGCAGACGCTTCTGGCCGAAGGCAAAAAGGTTTTTATCGACGTGACGGCGAAGTGGTGCTTGATTTGCCAAGCCAACAAAGCTGTCTTGCACAGTGATGCAGTGGAAAAGGCTTTTGATGATAAGGAAGTGGTTACGCTGATTGCCGACTGGACGAAGGGCGATCCGGAAATCACGGAACTTCTCCAGCAGAACCAGAGAAGTGGCGTGCCTTTCTACGTCTACTACGACGGCAATAAGAGCCCGAAAGCTTTGGCGGAAACGTTGACTACAGGACAAGTTCTTGACGCGCTTAATTGATGCTCACGCGCACCTGAGCGGTTTTTCTGACGAGGAATTGCTGGCAGTAATGGCGCGCGCCCACGCTGCGGGGGTGGTTGCTGTGGTGAATGTCGCCACTGATTTAGCCGGTCTACGCAAGGGTTTGCGCTATCCCAACCTCGCTGCAGCGATTCCTCCACACGATGTCGAAGAGGCAAATTTAGTCGATTACTTCACCGAAATTGAGCTCTTCTGCGATCGCCTCATTGCGATTGGAGAGACGGGGTTGGATAGTCACGGACCGCTCGAGCCGCAGATCGTTTGGTTGAAGCGGCATATCCAGTTGGCAAAAACCGTGCATCTGCCCTTAGTGATTCACTGCCGCGGTTGTTTTGAGCCGCTCTTTCGCGTCTTTGATGAAGAGAAGTGGACAGGGCCTTTTCAGCTGCACTGCTTTACGGGCACGTTGAGCGAAGCGCAAGAGGTGGTGGCGCGAGGCGGCTTTGTTTCGTTCAGCGGCATCATCACGTTTAAGAAGAGCGAAGAGCTGCGAGCGATTGCGCAAGCGCTGCCGCCAACGCGTGTTGTGGTGGAAACAGATGCCCCGTGGCTGGCGCCTGTGCCCTTTCGCGGCAAACCGTGTGAGCCATCCATGCTTGTGCATACAGCAAAAGCGGTGGGCATTTCTGCTGAGCAATTAACGGCAAACACTCTTTCCCTATTTCCCAAAATCCAGTTAGACTAATCAGGTTGTGAAGAAAACCTTTGTTATTGCGCTTCTTCTTCGTCTGGTTTTGGGCTTTCTCGCCGCCTGCTGTCTCGCAATTTATCTGGTGCCTGAAGAGGCGCAGTACTGGATTTGGAGTCGCCATCTAGACTGGGCCTATTACAGCAAGCCTGCAGGAGTCGCCTACCAAATTGCGCTGTCGACGGCGCTCTTTGGAGACACAGAGCTGGGCATACGCGCGCTTTCCGTCATCATTTCGGCGTTGATTGGTGTGGCGATCTACGCTGCCTGTAGGGGTGCGGCCATTAAGAGAGAGCTTGCGGCCATGGCAGCGCTGCTCTTCTGTTTGTCACCCATTGGCATGCTCGGCTCCTTTGCAGCCACCACTGACGGGGGCATGTTGCTCTTCTCGATCTTGGCCTTCGGCGTATTGCTGAAATCTTTTCCTGACGAAAAGTCGCCGCGTTGGCTGCTCTTTGCAGTCTTGGTGGCCTTGTCGGGCTGGTTCAAGTGGTCGGCCTACATCTTGTGGTTGCCTGCTTTTCTCGGACTCATCCTCTATCCCTATTGGCGCACGCGCACAGTGTGGACAGCTTTGCTGCTTTCGCTCGTGGGATTGATTCCCTCGCTGATTTGGAACATCCAGCGCGATTGGCCCACCTTCCAGCATGTCTTTCATCAAGCTGTGCAAGTGGGGCAATCGAGGCCCAACTTCGCCGAATTCTTCCTTGCGCAAGGGGCGCTGCTCTTTCCCATTCCCTTTATCTTCTTTCTTGTTGCTCTCTGGCGCTCATTCAAACGGCCCAAGCCGCAGGTGCTAGCTTTCAGCGCTTTTGCAGCAGCCCTGCTCTTGCTGCCTTTCTTAGGGCTCTCTTTTTTCCAGCGCATCCAAGCCAACTGGGCGCTCATCTTTATGCCGCCGGCGGCTATCGCTGCGGCCCTTGTTGGCAGTCGCAGATGGCTGAATGGCTCTCTCATCATCTCAGCAGCGCTTTCTGTGGTGATGCTCTTCGTGCCCATCTTGGCGAAGCATGGCAGAACGCTGATCTCCTACCGCTCCAACCTCTTCAAAGAAGCGGTAGGCTGGGGCAGTTTGCGCAAAGTGCTGCAAAAGCAGCCCCACCAGGACTTTCTGGCCAGCAATAGCTACCAGATGGCCTCGATTCTCTCTTTCTACGGACCTGATCAAAGCCGAGCGTACGTACTCAACATCGACCATCGCCGCAAAAACCAGTTCTCCTACATGCCGCCACTCAATGTTGCAGAGGCGGGCAAAAGTGGCCTCTTCGTGCTGCTGCAAGACAAGCCCTTTGATGAAGCCACCGTTGTGGCTCGCACACTCTCTCTACTCAAACCCTACTTCACCAACGTGCGTTTCGCATCGACCCACGTCATCTACCAATCCAATCGCAAGCCGGTAAAGTGGATACTTCTATTTAATTGTCAAGGCGTTCTAGAAAATAGTCCAATTGACCCAGATCGATATTAATAGTAATATAAGTTCAAGCTCCGTTGTTGTGGACACCTTGAGGATTTCAAATGTGCTCACCGACGATAACCAATTAATTAGGAGTCTAGCGCCCCTTGATTCGTAGAATCGAGAAGCTCCACTCACCTAAACGAACTCTGGTTGGTTAGACAATCCTCAAAACCCTCCCGCGGAGCTCTTTTTTACAGAAAACTCGAACTTGCACTACACCGAACGATTATGACAGGCACTTATCCAGTTGATGGCCCTTTAGTAGGGGGCTATACCGAAACCCCTGCTTTTGATGTCTTGGCTCCATACCGCTCTGATGGCGCACAAGCTACTCGGAAAATCGGGCTTGTTGCAGCAGCCGTTCTTCTTTCTTACGCTACTGTGGACAGAGTATATGTAAGAAGAGCGTACCGAGCATATGCGAGAAGGGTGTATGAAGTTGTGGCATTTGAACGGGCTAAAGCGGATATCGAGAGAGATCTAAGTGGGACATCTAGAAATATTAGAAGTTATGGCATTACCAACCAAAGCGCTTTAAAAAAGCTCGCCAAACTGGTCGCCCGACAAGACGGATGGGCAATCTCTAGTACCATCGGAAAGTATGGTATTAAAGAACAAGCAGATCTCGTAGAGATTGCCAGGTTAGCGGCTCACCAAAATGGATGGGGAGTCTCTCAACATATCAGAAATTATGGGATCGATCCAGCCGCTCGAACAGAAATTGCCAAGTTTGTAGCGCAACAAAGTGGACTGGCAGTTTCTGAGCACATCGCAAAGTATGATATCGCAGACCCAACTGTTCGAGCAGAGATTGCTAGATTGGCTGTCCAGCAAAACGCAAGAGGGGTTTCTTCAAGGATCTCGAATTATTGCATCGAAGACCCGGCCACGCTCATCGAAATTGCCAAGTTGGCTGCCCAACAAGACGGACATGGGGTCAGTGAGTACATCAAGGACTATTTGATCGCAGACCCAGCTGTTCGAGCAGAGATTGCCAGGCTGGCAGCTCGCCAAAATGGATTGGCAGTTTCCTGTTTCATCGAAAATTACGGTATTACGGACGCGCAAGCATTAACAGAAATTGCATTGATAGCCGTAGCGCAAAATACAGAGAGTTCAGAATTGTTGAAAAGAGAGTATGGCATTAGTAGCACGGAGGAATTGCGGGATCGAGGAATTCAAATTCTTGAGGACTTTTTTGCCAAAAAGGGCGTGGATATTGCAAAGGGTTCTGTCCTGGATATGGCCTTAAAGGCGATCCACGACTCTCGCAGCACATCTCTTGTGGCCGCTCTCTTAGCGCAAAGCATTGAGTTTTTGCGAAAGACTTCTTCGGATGAGGTTGCAGCGTGCATCAAAGCGTACGAAGAAATACCTAAGCTTAGAGTTCATATGCGGTTGCCCTGTTTGGTTTTGATGCAGTGGAGAAAGTCAAAAGATGAGGACAGAGAAGACGTTTTGACTTTTCTGCGAAAAAAAGAAAGTCGAGAGGGCATGCGCAATGCGACAACGGGTCAAGCGCAGCTTTTATTGCGTCTTTTCATGGACTTATCGCGAGAGGCCATTTCTGATGAATCTCGTTGGAAATTACTTGCCCGAGCGGTCAGAAAAAGCGAAGAGCAATGGTCTGTGTTGGCAGCGTTGTTTGCTCTTTGTGATCAGGCTACTCCATCGCGAGTCACAGCGGTAGTCGATGCTTCGTCGCTCTCAGAGGCACTTTCTGAAGGAATAAAGACGTTATTGCAGATTAGAGATGTGGTGGATTCAGAAACCATAATCGATGATGCATTTTTGAAGAGCTATGGCAAGACATTTGGGCAGACACGTGTTCCTCATGCTCTTTTGCGCTATATGAAGAGGATTCAGCCACTGAAAAATGCGGAGCTGATGAGAGCGGCACAAAAGTTTGTTCGGGGCGTTCTGGCAGGAACTTTTCGTGCAGATCGCTACAATATTGAAAAAAATCCTCATTTGAAAAAACTGGCAGCAAAAGCGCCTAAAGTATTTGAAGCTTGGCAAAGCGGAGTGCAAGTGCAAAAACTGGCAGCAATAGAAAAGCCTGCAAAAGAAGCAGAGGTGGACTATGTAGCCTTCTTCAAGCAGAAAATGCATGACGGACATACAAAGATCGGCGGCGTAGAGCAATTGCCTCAGCTGGATCGATTATTGCTCAATGAAAGAGCTCTTGATCAATACCAAAAACAAGATGATCCGACAAAGGTGCCAAGAGTCGTTTTCTCCGGAGGGGCTTCTGTAGAAGGCAGGGCTTGTGAAACAGAGGTGATGTGTATTCAGCTGCTTCATCCAAAAACAACCCCGTGGAGAAGAAAAGAATTGCTTGCTGCTTTGGCTGCCAGCCTCGGTCATCTGAAGTTGAAAAATGATATCGAAGAGTTGCGAAAAGGACCTGTACGAATCAGCGGGGAACTCACAGTAGTCAATAGCGATGGCTGGCAAGATCTCTTTCTTTGCGGTACAGAAGTTCTAGGCTCTTGCCAAAGAATCGATGGAGATCCTTTTTACAACAAGTGCCTTCTGGCCTATTGCCTGGATGGCAAAAACCGTCTTTTGGCCGTCAAAGACGGTTCAGGCAAAATTGTTGCTCGTTGCATCTTTCGAATTTTGTTGGATAAGAGAAGCGGTAGCCCCGTTTTATTTCAGGATCGTATCTATCCGGATCGTTGTCTGCCAGAGTATCAAGCAGCGCTTAATGATTTAGCGAGCCAAATTGCCTCCGAGATGGACTGTCCTCTCACTACACGTAACGAACATAAAGATAAAACGATGGCCACTGTAGCGCTACGATCCTACGGCGGCCCCGCTCCATATGAGTACGAAGATGCTGCGCGGGGGGTGGAGGAAGACGGAATATTTGACATACCTGATGCTTACATTGTTGCCACTAAGCCTTGTTTCTAATGATGAATTATAATTAATTGAAACCCTATGAATATGCTGCGGGTGGGATGCAGGCGAACGGAATGTTTACCATAAGGGATGCCCACCTTGTTGGGGGCTAAAACCCTCCCGCGGAGCTTTTTTTTTACGCAAAACGTGTATATAGCGAGTATGTCCGGAATCTACCCTCACGACCGCTCTTTAACACAGAGGCAGCTCGCCTCCATTCAACCGAGAGGTTTTACCAAGACTGTTGTTTTTGGTGCCTTGGATCCACGCAGCTCTACCGGTGCTCAGACTGCCTGGAAAGTAGGGCTTGTTCTGGCAGCTGCTCTTCTCTCTTGCACCATTATAGGGGCTGTGTACGTAAAAAGGGCGTACCGAGTCTATACGAAGTATCAAAGAGAAGTTTTGAGGAAAATCGGCACTGTGGCTGCCGGTATTTTGCCCCCTGGCGGCGGCGGAGCGGCTGCTCCAAGAGCTACTTCTGAGGTGGACTTATCAGAAATGACACCTAAAGAAGTCGCAGCATTTGAACGGGCCAAACTGGATGTCGAGCGTGACGCAGAAGAAGTATCCGTAAGCATTAAAAGTTACGGCATTAGAAATCCAGCCGCTCTCATTGCGATAGCCAAGCTGGCGGCGCAGCAAGACGGATTGGGAGTCTCTGAGCACATCGGAAATTACGGTATCGTGGATCCAGATCAACTTTTTGAAATAGCCAAGCTAGCAGTTTCGCAAGATGGAAGAGCTTCTAAATACATCGGAAATTACGGGATCACAGATCAAGACAAACTCTTCGAGATCGCCAAGCTGGCTGTTCAGGAAAATGCATGGGGGGTCACGCACTACATAGGAAAGTATGGGATTATCGATCAAAACGTTCGCATTGAGATAGCTAAGCTGGCAGTTCTGAAAGATCCTAAATCAGTCGCTCGCGACATCAAAAAATATGGCATCGATAATCAAGCCGCTCTTATTGAGATCGCTAAAATGGCAGCTCAGCGAGACGGATTATGGGTCTCTTGCTATATCTCAAACTACGGTATCAAGAACGTGTACGCACTGGCAGAGATCGCATGGATAGCTGTTGCACAAAATAGAGAAAGTTTGAGCGTTCTGAGCCTTTATGGCATTGCTGATGAGAAAGAATTATGTAGTTTGGGAATTCGAATCCTTAGGGATCTTTTTTCCGCAAAGGGCTCGGAGGTTAAAGAAGGTTCTGACTTGTTTAAGGCTTTAGAGGCTTTGGGAAAGTATCGCAGCCTATCTATTGGAGTTGATTTTATACCATGGTGTATCGACTTTTTGCGAAAATCTACCTCAGAAGAGGTCGCAGCTTATGTCAAAGCGTACGAAGAAACACCTAACCTCCAAGTTCACTTTTATCTTCCTTGTTTGATTTTGACACAATGGGGCAAGGGGGAGGGCGAAGACAGGGCAACCGTTTTGGCTTTTCTGCGAAAGCAGCGAGATGGTTTGCGTTATGCAGCCACAGGTCATATGCAGCTTTTGTTGCGGTTGCTCGTAGACTTGTCGAAAGAAGCTATTTCTGATGCAACTCGCTGGAAGCTGCTTGCAAGAGCAATTCAAGAGAAAGACAAAGCTTGGTCAACTCTTGGAGTGCTTTCCGCTCTTTGCGACAAGTCGACTCCGCCAAGGGTCAAGGCGGTAGCAGACGCTTCGTTGCTTTCTCAAGGGCTTTCAGAAGGGATTAAAGCGTTGCTACAGGCGAGAGGGGTAGTAGGTCCGGAAAGCACGATTGATGATGCGTTTTTGAAGAAATACGGCGAGACATTTGGCCAGACACGCGTTCCCCAAGCTCTTCTGCTTTATATAAAGGGGATTCAGCGGTTAGCAGATCCGAGTCTCATGAAAGCAGTGCAAGAGTTTGTACAAGGCGTTCTCACGGGGACCTTTCGCGCAGATCGCTACAATCCTGAACGAAGCCCACATCTGAAAAAACTGGCAGAAGAAGCGCCTGAGGTCTTTGCTGCTTGGCAGAAAGGGGCGCACGTGAAAAAACTGGGGGCGGCTGAAAGGCCTACAGAAGAGATAGCTGTAGATTTGGTAGCCTTCTTCAAGCAGAAAATGGGCGATGGGCACACAAAGATCGATGGCGAAGAGCAGATGCCTCAATTAGCTCGGCTATTATCCAACGAAGAGGCTCTGCGGCAGTATCAAGCCCAAGATGATCCAACCAAAATACCCGCAGCCGTCTCATCAGGAGGAGCTGCTGCGGAGGCGAGAATTTCCGAGACAGAGGAGATTTGTATTCAGCTGCTGCATCCAAAAACAACTCCAGAGCAAAGAAAGGCTTTGCTTGCTGCTCTGGCGACCAAGCTTGATCCTCGATTGGAGCTGAACAACGATATCAAAGCGTTGCGAAAGGGTCCCGTGCGAGGCATGGGTGAGCTGACAGTTGTTAATAGCGATGACTGGCAAGATCTTTTCCTCTGCGGTACAGAGGTTCTGGGCTCTTGCCAAAGGATTGACGGAGACCCTCAACTCAATAAATGTCTGTTAGCTTATTGCCTAGATGGAAAAAACCGCCTTTTGGCAGTCAAAGATGCTTCGGGCAAGGTTCTTGCTCGTTGCCTCTTTCGGCTTCTTTGGGATGAAGAAAAAGGTAAGCCCGTTCTGTTTTCTGATCGCATCTATTTCAATTCCCCATCGCTACAGTATGAAGAGGCGCTCAATGATTTGGCTCTTAGGATCGCTGCCGAGATGGGCTGTCCCTTGGCCGCTTACTATGTAGATGAAGGGCAAGTTCCCTTACAGCTAAAGTCCTATGGCAGTCCCGCACCCTATGAATATGAAGATGCTGCAGGCGGAGTGCAGATAGGTGGAAGGTTTAGTGTAGCGAAGGCACGTTTTGTTGTTAGCTAATATGTCATTTTAGCGAGTATAATTAAATCACTTTATGACGCGCACGATCTATCCATTACGAAGTAATGTAAATGCCTCTCTTGATGACGAAGTATACCCGGTGCATCCGGATCGGAAGCTTAAGGCCGAGTTGCTTCGTCGCGGATTGCTCTACTGTGGTAGAGCTGTTGTGCCCAAAGAGCTTAAGGCAGATGCGACGGTATATCGTGACATGTTGATCCAGCATTTGGATCGGCGCGTGACGGCTCTTTTCTTGCAACTGTTGATGGTGCAGGGCACAAAAAAGCGCTTGGCAATAGGAGGCACTCTTGCGCAAGGGGAGAGGGTGTTGTGGCTTCCGCAAGTCATAGATGGTGGAGGTGTACGCTATCTCATGAAGCGCAACGCTTGCCACAGTGCCACCATTCCTCATTTGGTGGGGGTTTTCCCTGGTAGTTCCTGCGATCGATTTCAAAACGCTACTCTGGCAATGCCGCTTTTTATCAATAACGCCGACAGCACTTTAGATGCTGGAAGGGATGGATTGCGAAACCGTGGGCTTGCAATACTCCAAAGAGCTTCGGATGGAAAGATTGAAGTAGAAGAGGGAGTTATAGAGTTTGTTGCAACGCTGGAGAGCGCCTTAGGGGAGCATCCACCCCGTGCTGAAGTGGAGGGAGTGTTTGCGGTGTTTCGGGATCAGATGAAACGCATCAAAACTGCTACGGCGAAGGGATCGCCGCTTTATGATCGCTGGTTGGATCTTCGTCCTGAAGAGACGAAAAAGGATAGGCGCGCCATCCATCGCATACGAATGGACTGCATCAGAATCAATGCAGAGGCGGAATCGGCTGTGATGGCGGACATCGAGAAGGCGAAAGAAGCGCTGGTCGCCGGAAAGAAGCGCCCTGACTACTATAGCGAAGCATTTCAGTATCGACTTTTGAAAAGTCTAGATGATGAAGACCGACCGCATATCGCCAAGCTTCTCTCTGATTCTGGGCGTGATCCGGCAGAGGTAGTACCTTGCACGACTCGTTATGCAACAACTATGGCTTGGTTAAAAAAGCATCAGGATGTTTTTACCGATCTTGCAGCCGTATTGCACAAGCAGTTGGTGGGGCTGGGCGAAGCAGAAGAGTTAGCGCGCCAAGTCATCCTTGTGAAGCTCATGAAGGCGCGCAAGATTGACGCAATCGAGGGCGTTGATCCTATAAAGGACGAGGCTCTTACCCGCGAAGAGCGCGATACTGTATGTAGAGTGCTTCAGGTTCGAGAAGATTTCTTCTACCCTTCTTGGTTCTACGCTAAACGTTCTGTGCCTACACGCGATGGAACAGCGCGCAGCTCCTCGACAGTAGCATCCACTAGACGATAGCGCTGCGCTAGGGAGTTTTTGAGTCCCTCGACAACCTTTTCAGGCGAGGCGAAGTGCTCTTTCAGTGTGCAGAGGAAGTCTTTGTGAGTGCGGCCTTTGCGGTAATCGGGCACGCGCGGAGGCATGGTGAGCAGCTGCATGTGAGCCGGATTGAAGTCCCAGAGCAGTGTTGAGTGGTGGAGGAAGCGGTGCTTGGTGATGTACTGCGCGTTGCCGCCAAATTTGCGTTCACCCAGAGCATAGTCATTTTCGCGCAGAGCGAAGGAGGGGGGCAGGGCCGGCTTCCAGATCTGCTCTGTCCATTGGAGGATCGGTTTGGGCTCAAGGGCAATGCCGGTGTCTTCTTGGTTGAAGATGAGTGTGACAAAGAGAGTGTTTTCGTCGACCACGACGCAGCCACCGCCGGAGAAGCGGCGGATGACGGGGATGTGGACCTGGTTCATGTTGATCCACTCATGGGGCTTGCCGGAGATGCCTAGAACAATGGCGGGGGGGCTGCCGTAGTTGATGAGCAGCAGGTTGTGAGGCGTGGCGCGCAGGATGCCCTCTTCGAAGAGAAGCTGGTCGTAGATGGGCCAGCCGCGCGTTTCAACTATGTACAGCAACGGTTGCGTCCTGATTCTTTTGCGCGGTACATCGCTTTGTCTGCGGCTTTGAGGAGGGTCTCCAGACTTTGCGAGTCGTAGAGTTCTGCGATTCCGATGGAGATCGTCATGTTGAGTTTGAGGCGGGCCTTTTCCACCGCTTTGCGCAACTTCTCGGCGACGACTAAGGCCTTTTCTTGGGTTGTGTTGGGTAAAAGCACAACAAACTCTTCACCGCCATAGCGAGCAACGATGTCATAAGCGCGCAGGTTTTTGGCAATGAGCGTGGCGATTTCAACCAGCATCTTATCCCCCTCGTCATGGCCAAACTCATCATTGACGCGCTTAAAAAGGTCGAGGTCGATCATCAAGACAGAGAGTGGAGATTTGGTGCGCTGCGACTTGGAAATTTCCTTGCGTCCCAGTTCCGTGAGAGCCAGGCGGTTGTAGAGGCGTGTGAGGGTGTCGTGTTCTGCCATGCGCTTGAGTCGCTTCGAGCGCTCGCCGAGGTGCTTGACCTCCTTTTTGTAGCTCTTGGCCAGCACGATGGCAGACTTGACCTGGTCGGGTTTGAGCGGCCGGTAGAGAAAGTTGGTGATGCCCGATTTGAGCGCCTGCTCCGGCTTGGCCTTCTTGCTCACTAGTAAGAGGATGGGGCAGGAGGCAAACTTCTTTGTCGAGCGCAACCGCGTCGCTAGGGCCTCGGGAGTGACAAATTTGATTTTTGCGTCGATGATGACGGCGTCGATGGGCGTGTCGAAAAGCAGGTCGAAGGTGATGCTCTTTGAGCCGGTAGAAATGAGGGCAAAGTCATCACCGATCGCTACCGCCAGGGAGCGTTTTGTCGAGGGGATGTCAGTGATGAGCAAAAGAGTTGGCATGATATCGCTAAACTGTTTATCCTAGCTGCCACAATGGCTTCCGTAAAGAAGAAACGTAAATACAAAATCGCGAAACATAAGCGCAAAAAGCGTGCACGTCGCGACAGACATAAGACTTAAAGGCCTTTTTCGTCCTTTTATAGATCTATGTGGGCATTTCCCGACGAGTTTGACGTAATTGTCGTCGGTGCAGGCCATGCCGGCTGTGAAGCCGCGCATGCATCTGCACGGCTGGGCTGTCGTACCCTCTTGCTTACAATGAATCTGGACACCATCGCCAAGATGAGCTGCAACCCAGCCGTCGGGGGGATTGGCAAGGGGCATATCGTTCGCGAGATCGATGCCCTGGGCGGCATTATGGGCCAGATGACCGACGCTTGCGGGATCCAGTTCCGGATGCTCAACCGAGCGCGCGGGCCGGCCGTCTGGGCGCCGCGGGCGCAGGCCGATAAGGCCCTCTACAGCCTCAAGATGAAGCAGTTTCTCGAGAGCGCCACGAACCTCTATATCAAGCAGGGCACCACGCAGCGGCTCATCGTCGAAGAGGGGGTAGTGCGCGGGGTGGAGACGCAAGAGGGGATTGCCTACCGTGGCAAGGCGGTGGTTTTGTCCGCCGGCACCTTTATGCAGGGGATGATCCACATCGGTCAGACGACCTTTAGCGGTGGTCGAGCCGGAGATAAGCCCTCAGTGGGGCTTTCGGCCGATCTCGAGGGGTTGGGGCTGAAACTGGGTCGTCTGAAGACGGGAACGCCACCGCGCATCCATAGCCGGTCCATTGATTACTCCAAGTGCGAAGAGCAGCCCGGAGAAGAGGGGATTTGGTTTTCCCACTGGAAAAAGTGCGAACGTCCGCGTCAGATCTCTTGCTGGATTACCTATACGACAGAGGCCACCAAGCAGGTGGTCAGCGACAATATCCACCGCTCGGCCATGTACTCGGGAAAGATTTCCGGAGTAGGCCCGCGCTATTGCCCCTCGATTGAGGACAAAATCAAGCGTTTTGCCGACAAGGAGCGCCACCAGCTCTTCCTCGAACCGGAGGGGTTGACGACCGATGAGGTCTATGTAAATGGCATTTCGACCTCGCTGCCTTTTGATGTGCAGCTGCAGATGATGCGCACGGTTTTGGGATTGGAGAACGCGGAGATCACCCGTCCTGCCTATGCCATTGAGTATGACTACCTGCTCTCCGGGCAGATGGACTACACGATGGAGTGCCGCACGATCAAGGGGCTCTTCTTTGCGGGGCAGATCAATGGAACGACGGGCTACGAAGAGGCTGCTGGGCAGGGGCTGATGGCGGGCATCAACGCCGCCCACGGCGTGCTGGGCCGCGCGCCTCTGATCCTGCAGCGCCACGAAGCCTACATCGGTGTGATGATCGACGACCTGGTGAATAAAGGGGTGGATGAGCCCTACCGCATGTTTACCTCCCGCGCCGAACACCGCCTCCTCCTGCGCCAAGACAACGCCGACCTGCGCCTCTCCGGCAAAGCCGACCTTCTCGCCCAGGAATGCCTGGATCGAGTCGCCTATAAGCGTGCAGCGATCGAAGAGCAGCTGCGCATCCTTAAGCCGATGCAGATCAAGATGCTATGCCGTCCCGAAGTTTCGTATGCGGACATTGGAGCAGAGCGGTTTGATGGGGAGATTGAAAACGCCATTGAGCTGCAGATCAAGTATGGCGGGTACATCAAGCGCCAAGAGGCGGAGGTGGCCCGGTTGGCCCAGGCGGAAAACATCACTCTTCCCGAACATTTTGATTATCAGCCGGTTTTGGGCCTCTCCTCAGAGGCACGCCAAAAGTTTATGCGTCTAAGGCCGAAGAATTTAGGACAGGCTTCTCGCATTCCTGGCATCTCCATCGCCGACATTTCCGTTTTGATGATTGCCTTGAAGTGCTAACCTTCCCCAGAAATGGCTGAAGAAAAAGCTCGCATAGCGCCCCACTCCAAAGAGTCCGAAATGATGGTGCTGGGCTGCATGCTCACCTCCGTCAACGCCCTCAACATCGCCGCCGACGCGCTGGATGAGAATGACTTCTACTTTCCCGAGCACAAGGTTGTTTTTCAATCGCTCAAGGAACTCTACCGCAAGGACAAGCCGGCTGATGTTCACATCATCTCGGAAGAGCTGAAGCGGACGGGCAAGCTTCAAACAGTGGGTGGAGTCGCCTACGTTTCTGCGCTGGCGCAATACGCTGGCACTTCTGCTTACATCGAAGAGTACGCCAAGATCGTTAAAAACAAGTCGGTCCTGCGGCGGATGATTAATGCAGCGCAGTCGATTGAAAAAAGAGCGCTGGAAGAGCCGCAGAACGTCGATGGTGCACTCGATGATGCGCAAGCCCTCTTCTTCAAGATTAGTCAAGCAGCCAACCCCGCCGCTGGTGTAGAGGTAAAAGACATTCTTACTGGCTTGCGTTCAGAGTCAGCGCAGCCCTTCCTTACCGAGCTCCAAGAAAAGCAAGAGTACTTCAACAAACACGGCGCGCAAAAAGCCTCTATTCTCGGCGTTCCCACTCACCTCATTGACCTGGACCGACTGATCAATGGCCTTGGCAAAAGCAACCTAATCCTCTTAGCTGCAAGGCCATCAATGGGAAAAACCGCCTTGGCAATGAACATTGCGGAGAACGTCTGCTTTGTTGAAGAAAAGCCTGTAGGCATTTTCTCTTTGGAGATGAGCGCTGATCAATTGCTGCAGCGTATGATTGCTTCTCAAGCGCAAGTGGAGTCGGAAAAAATCAAGACGGGCTCTTTGAATGGAGAAGAGTACCAAAGGATTGTAGAAGCCGTTTCGCGCATGCAACGACATACCATGGTGATCGATGATCAACCCGGGCTGAAAGTAACGGATTTGCGCGCTCGAGCTCGAAGAATGAAGGAGATCTACGGAGTCGAGCTCATCGTTATCGATTACTTGCAGCTGCTCTCCGGTTCAGGCAATCACAATGGGGATAACCGTCAGCAAGAAATTTCCGATATTTCACGTAACTTGAAGAACCTTGCGAGAGAAATTAACATCCCCATACTGTGCCTTTCACAGCTCTCCAGAAAAGTAGAGGAAAGACCCGATAAACGTCCATGGATGAGTGACTTACGTGAAAGCGGCTCGCTCGAACAGGATAGCGACGTAATATTATTACTATATCGAGCTGAGTACTACGACAAGAACACGCAGCCAGGGCTTGCCAAAGTCTACGTCGTCAAGAACCGTCATGGTGCTACTGGGGAAATTGACTTGGTCTACCGCAAGCACATTGTCCAATTTGCCAATGCTCAAGTGCACAAAGCAAAGCGCCCTGAGCTAGAAGAAGACCACTACAAAGAATTCACCACGGTTTAATCGCTCGAAACTCAGGTCTTTAGCAAAAAGGAGGATCGGAGATATGATGTCGGCCTCTTTGGAAAGATGGCTGAGTGGCCGAAGGCACGTCCCTGCTAAGGACGCGTACTCGCATAAACGGGTACCGAGGGTTCAAATCCCTCTCTTTCCGAATTTTTCTCAAAAAAATCGAAAGAAGGAAGCAAACAGTTTTGCTTCCGTAGGGATTTGAAGGGTATTTCCTATGCCCGAAGGGCAGGAAAACCCCGGCTTTCGAGCCAAATCCCTCTCTTTCCGAATTTTTTCCCTGATTCTGATTTTCTATCGGAAGTGGCTGACTTTAAGCTCTTTAGCGTTCATGGCGTTCCAGTAGGTGATGTGCTGGGAACTGTCTGGGTTGCGAACGGTGAGTTGCCAGACGGGTAGGTAGATTTCCATACAGCTGCGGACGGTGAAGTCCTCGTCGAAGGCCTCTTGGGCGAGGCGCTGCATTTGGGCGGGGCTGTAGCGGGCGGCGGTTTGTTCGGCTTCGGCGTGCGGTTTGGTGACGAGCCAGTGCTCGATCTTGGTTTCAGGGGTGGCGGCGAGCTTGGGGGAGTGGAAGTGTAGGCGGTAGTCGTTGCCCTTTTGGACGATGAGCTTTTTGCGGCGGCAGGACTCGACCACGGAGTCGAGCTGCTCGTCGTCGTATTTGAGCTCCTCTTTGAGAAGCTTGCGGTCGGCTAGACCACCCCGCTTTGCCAGCACCTTGAGGAGCTTGAAGTCGACGCGGTCGGCCTTTGCATTGAGGCAGTCCTGGAAGCCGTGGGTGGTCTCCCAGGAGGTCGTGTTGAGGACCAATTCGCCATCCTCGAGGCTCCAAAGCATGAGGCCTTCACGTGTTTGAGAGAGCCCTTTGCTGTACTTTACTTCAAGAAGAGCGTAGGGGAAGTAATATAACTTGGGCTCTTCAAAACTATAAGCACCGTTTTTAAGTAGGCTTTTGTTTTTCTCCATCAGCTGTTTGGCAGAAAAACGCGCTTCTAGAGTGTGAAAGGATTGTTGGGGGAGAACGTTGTTGATGACAGAACGCACTTCGGGGCTGGAGGTATAGAGCCACCAACCAGTAGATCCAATGGCGGCAAGGCTGGCAAGGGAGAGAAGTAAACGAAGCATGGTATGCCAGACCATAGCATGAATTTGCACGCGTAATCAAACCCTGTTGCATGAAATCGTAACTTCCCGATATACAGTGGGTTGGATAGATTCTGAGCGCCTTGTTTGGAGGTGTTCAAGGGCGATTGGGGATGGATATTTTCAAAATTCGCGGGGGTGTGGCACTTAAAGGCGAAGTGCGTGCATCGGGAGCGAAAAATGCAGCAACAAAATTACTCGTAGCCTCGCTTCTCTCTGATCGTGTTTGTACCTTTCATAATGTGCCTAATATTGGCGATGTAGAAATTACTGTTGATCTCTGTCAAGAAATTGGTTCTGAAGTGCAATGGGATCGTGAAGCCGGTATTATCCAAATCCAAACGAAAGAATTAAAAACCTCTTATATTCCCCAACGCTTTTCCGGTTCTAATCGCATTCCGATATTAATGATTGGTGCACTTTTGGGGCGCACGGAAGAGGATATTATTGTTCCCACCGCAGGCGGTTGCAAAATCGGACTGCGTCCTGTGGACTTCCACATTGAGTCTCTTCGTGCACTGGGCGCTACCATTGAATTGCGCGACATGAAGAAAGAGGGCGCATGGCTTGCACAGGCGCATGCAGGACTGCAGGGCGCTGTGATTAAACTGCCCTATCCTTCTGTGGGGGCAACGGAGAACACGATTTTAGCTGCTGTGCGCGCGCGCGGCACAACGGTGATTCAAAATGCAGCGACCGAGCCGGAAATCGTTGATCTGATTTTGTTCCTCCAAAAATTGGGAGCCAATATCGCCATCGATGTCGATCGCACCATCCGTATTCAAGGCACACGCAAGTTCCTCGACGCAGAGCACCATATCATGGCAGACCGCATTGAAGCGGCCTCTTTTGGTATGGCGGCAATCGGTACCAAGGGACGCGTTTTTGTTCGCGGTGCACAGCAGCTGCACATGATCACCTTCTTGAACAAATTGCGTGAAATTGGCGGCGGATTCTCTGTGAAAAACGACGGTATCGAGTTCTTCTATGACGGAGCTTTACTGGGCGGCACGCATATTGAGACCGATGTTCATCCCGGCTTCTTGACCGACTGGCAGCAGCCCTTTGTTGCATTGCTGACACAGGCGCAGGGAGCTTCTGTGATTCACGAAACCGTGTATGAAAACCGCTTTGGCTACATCGCCATGTTGAAGGAGATGGGCGCCGATATCGAGCTCTTCAAACAGTGCCTGGGAGGCAGAGAGTGCCGCTTTGCAGGCCGCAACTTCAACCACAGTGCGATTGTCAAGGGACCGACTCCCTTGGTGGGCAAGAATCTCAACATTCCCGACCTGCGCGCCGGCTTTGCCTACGTGCTGGCAGGGCTGCTTAGCCCTGATGAAACCACCCTTTCCGACATCTACTACGTCAAACGTGGCTATGAGAACCTTTTGGGCAAGCTGCAGGCCATCGGTGCAAATATTGAGCAATCTGGGGTATCATCTACGTCTACTCCAGACAAACTTGCTGTTATTTGACGAACTCTAACTGGCGCACAGTGTTGCGCACCAACTTTACAGACTGGCGCCTCCTCGCCGATTTTTTGCAGCTCCCCCATGCTCTTGGAGTGGAGACGAGCTTTCGTTTGAATGTGCCTCGACGTTTGGCCGAGAAGATGGAAAAGGGCAATGCACAAGACCCACTGCTACTCCAGTTTTTGCCTGCAAAAGAAGAGTTGGAAAAGACGGGACTGGCTGACCCTGTACAAGAGGTCCTTTTCCGCCGCTCGCCGAAATTGCTGCAAAAATATGAGGGGCGCGTTCTGCTCATTGCTACCTCCGCTTGCGCAATGCATTGCCGCTACTGCTTTAGGCGTCATTTTGACTATGTGCGCGGTAGCTTTGATGAAGAGATCGCAGCCATTGCCGCTGACAGTAGTGTGGAAGAGGTGATTTTGAGTGGCGGTGATCCGCTGTCGCTCCCCGATGAAGCTTTGGGGCAGCTTCTGGACCAGATCGATGCGATTGCGCATGTGAAGCGCATTCGTTTTCATACACGCTTTCCTGTCGGCATTCCGCAGCGCATTGACGAAGGCTTTTTGGAGCTCATGAAAAGGCGCGCCCAAATCATCTTTGTTCTGCATGTGAATCATGCGCGCGAACTCGATGAAGAGGTGATTGCATCGATGCGGAAGCTTTTGCGCTGCGGCATTCCCGTGCTGACGCAATCGGTCTTACTGCGCGGTGTTAATGATGATGCAGATACTCTCGTCGAGCTTTGCAAAAAGCTGGTTGATCATGGAATTATGCCCTACTACCTGCATGACCTCGACCCCGTGGAGGGGGCGCTGCACTTTCAGGTACCGCAGGAAGAGGGGCTGCAGCTCCTCCGCCAAATGCAGAACCGCCTCCCTGGCTATGCCGTGCCCTGCTATGTAAAGGAAAGTCCTGGGCAGCTCTCGAAGCGCCTCGTTTCAGAGGAGCCGCAGGCACTACTGCGCTCGGATTGCGGAGTAAGAAAAAGCCGTGCACAACCGTGTCTGAGACACAATTGATGTTGGCATCTACAGACTGACGAAAGATCCATGATACAATTGGAATCATGCCGATAAGGGCCTCCAACATAGTGGTGAGCCCTTTGAGCGCATGTTTGTAATGCTCAGGATTTTTGGAGAAGATGCCCGCAGCGGTATGGCCGATCGTGTGAAAGAGGGCGAGAACGAAGTGCGCTACCGCGCAGGCAGTGCCTACAACGGGGTAGTATTCGATCTTGGCAAAGAAGGGGAGTTCGAGTGGTTTTCCCAGTTCGACTTTGCTGTCCGTATAAATAATGGGACCAAACACACTTGAGACCATTACATGCGCTCCACTGTTTTGAGTCCGAGTAATTCCATGCCCTTTTTCAAGATCGTTGCTGTATGCAGGCAGAGCAGAGCTCTCGGCTGCTGCTGCTCGCTGCCCTCAACGCGGCAATCGCGGAAGAAGGCGTTAAATAACTCACTCAAGCGGAAGAGGTAATCGGCAAGGCGGTGGGGAAGCAGATCTTGTGTAAACGTGTCGATCACATCAGGAAATTTGAGTAGGTGAAGACCTAAACGCTCTTCGCTCTCCTCGCCTAAAACAAAGGGGCCTGTGAGTGCCTCTCCAATGCGTTTCAAGATACTTTTGGCGCGCACGTAGGAGTACATCAGAAAAGCGGCGGTGTTGCCTTCGAACTGCACCATGCGATCGGCATTGAATTGGTAGTCGCCTGTGCGCGCGCAGCAGAGGTCGGCATACTTGATGGCGTTGATTCCTAAGATGGGAGCAATGGTGACATCGCTGCCTTTTTCGAGCAGCACCGCCTCTGCCTTTTGGATCGAGGTGGCGATCAGGTCAATCAGCTTTTCTGTGTCGCCGCTGCGGGTGCGGAACTTCTTCCCATCCAATCCTAAAACGAGACCAAAGGGGACGTGGTCGACGCGGGTGTGGGTCAGCCAGCCCGCCTTTTTTGCCGCAGCAAAGATCATGGCAAAGTGGCTGCCCTGGCCAGCATCGGTGACGTAGATGATCCAGTCGGCCTTTTCGTCGAGAATACGGTGGCGGATGGCCGCTAAATCGGTGGTGTCGTAGTTGTAGCCACCATCTCGTTTTTGGACGATGAGGGGGATGGAAAAATCCTCCAGGAAGAGACATTTGGCTCCGTCAGAGAGCTCTAATAGCTGCTTCGTTTCCAATTCCCGGACAACATCGGCTAAAAAGGGGCCGTAAAAGGACTCGCCTCGCTCCGTAATATCGATTCCCAGAGTGTCGTAGATCTCCTGGTAGGCACGACGGGAGATGTCGCAGATCTTTTCCCAACAAGCCAGCGATTCGCGCTCCCCATTTTGGAGTTTGACCACTTCGGCTTGGCTCGCCTTTTTGAAGTTTTCATCGCTGTCAAAAAGCAGCTTGGCCGCTTTGTAACAAAGCATCAATTGGGTGAGCGCTTTGGGTTCTTCATTATACTGCTTGAGATAGGCGATCAGCATGCCGAAAGCTGTACCGTAATCACCTATGTGATTAAGTCTTAATACGTTATGTCCAACAAAGGTGAGGACGCGAGCAATGCAGTCGCCGATGATCGTAGAGCGCAAATGGCCCACGTGCATCTCTTTGGCTGTGTTGGGACCGGAGAAGTCGACGATTGTCTTAAGCGGGGTGGTGGCAGGCAGCCCCAGGCGAGGATCTCGCGCTTGGCTCAAGAGATCTTTCTCCAGCATTTCAGTGGGAAGCCAGAGGTTGATGAAGCCGGGGCCGGCCACTTCGGCGCTTAAGGTTTTGAGTTCAGCAATGACCTTTTCCGCCACGACGCGGGGGGGCAGCTGCAGGAGCTTGCCCCAGCGCATGGCGCTGTTGACCTGGTAGTGGGCGAACTGGCTTTCAGCGATTTCGGGGGCGGGAAGAACAGTATCGGGAAAGGCGGCCTCGGCGGCCTTTTGGACGCACTGTTGCAAAAAGGATCGTAGCTGCATAAGGGCTGCCGACCAGTCTAATCTTGATTAGAATAAAATGCTCCTATATCCTCGTAGCCGAAAGTTATGGCCCAATCTTTGATTTCCGAAGCCCTGAAGACGCAGCTTGAGACGTTTTTTAAGAAGACGCGCAAGCCCGAACTAGTGAGCTCCTACCTCTTCTTTTTAGAGAGAAAATACGCAATTCGTCCCGTTTTATTCGTGCGTGACAAAATCATTTTTCAAAGTGCGGAAGAGGCCATTAAAAGCCTTGAAGCAGAAGGGAAATTGTGGCGCGAGACGGAGATTAAAATCGGTTTTGGTCCGGCAACCGTCAACGACCAGACAAAAAAGATTTACATCTGCCCCTTCACCGGTAAGGTCTTTGCTGACAACACGCACCCCCATCCGCAAGATGCGATTTATGAATGGGTTGCGAAGTGTCCTGAAAACACAGAACGCATCGATGGCATCAAGGTGAAGCGTTTCTTCATTTCCGAAGATCCTGAGATCATCGCCAAGTACATCGTAGAGCTGAAAAAGCCTGTGACGAAGAAGGTTTTCTCTTCGGCGCTCAGTGGCAAGCTCTACAACAGCAAAGAGACGATCATCGAAGATTTCAAGGCCAATTATTTGAAGCCGATGACACTTATTGAAGTGCAGAATCAGAACAAATATCAGATCGACGAGCCCTTTTTGACCTTTATCAAGGCGCACTTGAATGAGGAAAAGATCGCCGAGTTTGTCGAAGCCCTCTCCAAAATCACCGAGTTCCAAGACGTTGCGTCTGCGTGGGTGGAGGAAGAGGAAGAGGCCAGCTGAAAGATCTCAATCGAGTTGCGAAAGCGTTGATTCAAGCACACCCCCGTGGGGCTGTTCTTGCGCTCATAGGACCTCTCGGTGCCGGCAAAACGACGCTGACAAAAGCGCTTGGCAAACAGCTCGGTATTCAAGAAGAGATCACCTCACCTACCTTCACTTTGATGCATGTGTATGAAGGGATGGTACACTTTGACCTGTACCGACTCTCCGGTGTGGAAGAATTTCGTTCAAAGGGACTCGAAGAGTGGCTAGAGTATCCCGGTTGGGTCGTGATAGAATGGGCCGATCGGATCAAAGAGATTTTGCCCGAACGTACGGTTGTGTTTGATGGATTTTAAGAAAGCTCGGTTTATCAAGACTGTAACGGACCCGGACGATTTGAAACAGGGAAGGCTGCCAGAGATTGCCATTGTAGGGCGGTCGAATGTGGGCAAGTCGAGTCTGATCAATTATCTGACCGGGTTGAAGATTGCGCGCGTGTCGAGAATGCCGGGAAAGACGCAGGCGCTGCAGTATTTCGAAATCGACAATCGCTTGATTTTGGTGGATCTGCCCGGTTGGGGGTTTGCCGACGTACCAGAGGAGTTGCGCCGTGAGTGGAGTGACTTGATGGAGACCTATCTCAATGACAGCTCCCAGTTGCGCTGCTTGCTGTTATTGCTCGATGTACGCAGAGAGCCGGGAAGGGAAGAAAAGCAGATGCTGATGTGGGCAGAGGCGAAGCGCATGCCTGTGATTCTTGTCTTTACGAAGATGGATAAGTGCGGCGATCAAGAGGGGCGCAAGCAGATTCAGGAAGCGCTTTCTCATTTGCGCGCGTTTCATCTTCCGATGGTCGCCGTCTCTTCCTCGCAGCGTTTGGGTGGTCAGAGTCTCGTGGCCGCGGTGCAAGAGGTAATAAAATGAAGACCGAATTTGTCTGCGTCGACGTAGAGACCACAGGGCTGGATGTAGAAAAGGACCGCATCATTGAAGTAGCGGCGGTGCGCTTTACGATGGAGACCACCCTTGACGCCTTTGAGAGCTTGGTGAAGCCCGGCTGCCCCATTCCGCGCGAGTCGCAAGAGATCCACCACATCAACGATGAGATGGTTGCTTCGGCGCCCACGATCGAGCAGATTCTGCCACAAGTCATCGACTTCATCGCAGACCGGCCCATCGTAGGCCACGGCATCAACTTCGACGTGCGCCTGCTCGCGCGCGATGCAGGTGCTGCGGGCATCACACACTATCTCGATCGCCTCTACCAAATCGACACACTGCGCCTAGCGCGCATCTATGGACAAAGCGCTACGAACTCCCTCGATGCTCTGCGTGCCCACTTCAACATCGAATGGCAGGGAGCGCACCGCGCCCTTTCGGATGTCCATGTCAACATTGAGGTGTTTCGCAAACTGGCGCAGCCCTACAAAAGCTTCAAGGCGTTGCAGGAGGCGCTCGCGCGTCCTGTTTTAATGAAGCTAATGCCGCTGGGAAAATACAAAGGGCGCCCTCTGAAAGAGGTGCCCGTCGATTACTTGCGTTGGGCTATTAATAAACTCACTCTCGACCGCGATCTGAAGTTCTCCATCGACCAAGAGCTCTCCCGCCGCAAGAAGGGCCGCGGCTTTGATTCCGCTACTAGTCCCTTTGGGAATCTCTAGAATCGTCCGCAAGAGCTGACGCAGCGCCTGCTCGGTTCACAGCCTCAGCAATTCGTTGATCTGAACGTGTCATGGCTCGACGTCCGTTCGGAGCACTGTTTCCGCGTCTGCCTCCCCACGCTCTAAAAGCACTTCGGCCTCTTGTTGGTGGGCGCGCTGGAGCAGCAACAATAGTATCACTTCCGGAGGAGCCATCCGAGGAGGCTTTGCTGGCTCTTACATCTCCCTCTACCCAAGCTTCTGTAGTAGGGGTTACCGCTCCTGCCGAAGCAGCGGGAGGATCTCCCACTATAAGAGTGCAAAAATAGCTTTTGCCCTCTTGCTCTCCGATGATGAGTGCGCCATGCAAGGCAGTTAATTCGCGATCAAGTGCACTTTCCGGAGGAACTTGGGCGCCCGAACCCCATCCCTCATCTCTTCGGGAGAGATTCGCGATTCGCTGCTGGATGTTCCTATACTTAAGGGAGTTTTGATGCCCTGTTTGTAAGCGGTCAAGAGCAACGTTCCAGTTGCAACCAAAAATGCGAGCTACAGCATAGCAGACGATGAGGACGCCGCGAGAAAAAGAGGTGCTATGCTGTCCATAGCTCCACGCTTGGAAGCGGCTGAGGGCGTGAGCAGCTCTCTCTCCCTCTGCAGGAAAGTGGATTGTCTGGGGACGGCATACGGAAACCGCTGCTCTGGGTGAAGGCATCGGGCCGCTTGTCGACCCATATGGACCAGATAATGGTGATGGTGCTGCTGCCATTGATTCTAATACTCCTGGGCGGGAAGAATACCATCTAACGGACAAGAGGGCAATATGCACAAAGGAATTCACCAGTTGAACGTGAAGGGAAAACGCGTGCTGGTGCGTGTCGATTTTAATGTGCCCATGGAAAAGGGGGTGATCAGCGATGACACGCGCATTAAAGCGAGTTTGCCTACGATTCAATGGCTCGTGGCCCAAGGTGCCAAAGTGATTTTGATGAGCCACTTGGGGCGGCCAGAGGGAAAAAAGGATCCAGCTTGTTCTCTCAAACCCTGTGCGACGCGCTTGAGCCAGCTGCTGCAGCAGCCGGTGCACATGGCTCCCGACTGCATTGGAGAGGCGACTAAAGCCCTCTGCGCGCAGATGAAGAATGGTGAAGTAACTCTTTTAGAAAATCTGCGCTTTCACCCCGAAGAAGAAAAACCGACGAAAGAGTTTGTGGATCAGCTCGCTGCGCTCGGGGAAGTCTATGTCAATGATGCTTTCGGCACAGCACACCGAGCCCATGCTTCGACAGTAGAGGTGGCACAGCGCATTCCGGAGAAGGCGGCGGGTCTTTTGCTACAAAAAGAGATCGATTTTTTGGGCGGCGCTTTGCTGGAGCCCAAACGCCCCTTTATGGCCATCATTGGCGGCGCCAAAATCTCGAGTAAGTTGGGAGTGATCAAGGTGCTCATCGAAAAGGTAGATGAGCTCTTTATTGGCGGCGCTATGGCCTATACCTTTTTCAAGGCACAAGGACTGGCGATAGGCAATAGTTTGGTGGAAGATAGTCTGATTCCAGAAGCGCTCTCTTTAATGAAGCGAAAACCCATTCATTTTGCCCGCGATTTGGTGGTCACAAATGGAAGCGAAGTCCGTGTGATAGAGGTCTCTAGAGGCATTCCGGAGGGGTTTGAGGGGGTCGACATCGGGCCGAAAACGGCCGCAGAATGGGCCGGGGGCCTTCGGGGGGCCAAAACCATCTTCTGGAATGGGCCTTTGGGGCGGTTTGAGCAGCCCGAATTTGCCAAAGGAACGATGCAAGTAGCTAAGGCTGTGGTAGATAGCGGTGCAATTTCGGTGGTGGGGGGAGGGGATTCAGCGGCCGCTTTAGAGCAGCTGGGGCTGGCGACCCAAGTCACACACCTTTCTACGGGGGGTGGGGCGAGTTTGGAGTTCATTGAGAAGGGAACCCTACCTGGAATTGTTGCATTAAAGGTCCCTTGAGTGATAACCAGAACCATGATATACTCTTCGGCGAGGTAGGGGCAAAAGTGGCAACTGTTGCGCAACAAAAGACCGATTCAGATGAAGCATCTGAGTCGGTTTTTTTTTGCGCAAATCCGTTTAACCCGAGTGGTCCTGCATGAAGGAAGAAAAGGCTCCGACCTTTAGTCGATGGCGAACCTATTTGTGGCCTATTGAGCGTCACGAGCTGGCAAAGTTCCTCCCTTTGCTGTTCATGGCTTTCTTCGTTGTGTTCAATTATAACATTCTCCGTAACCTAAAAGAGGCTCTTGTCGTCACCGCAGAGTCCTCAGGTGCTGAAGTCATCCCCTTTATTAAAGTATGGGTATTGTTGCCCATGGCTGTGCTGCTGGCCTTCATCTTTACTCGTTTGATGGGGCGTTATTCCCGCGAAAAGGTCTTCTACATGATGCTGGGCGGCTTTCTCGCCTTTTTCGCTCTCTTTACATTTGTCCTCTATCCGCTGCGAGACTATGTGCACCCTCATGGTTTTGCCGATTGGTTAACCACCGTTCTTCCGATGGGCTGTAAAGGGTTGATTGCGATGATTCGCTACTGGACCTTTACCGGTTTTTACGTACTTGCGGAACTGTGGAGCAGCATCATCGTCAGCGTGCTCTTCTGGGGCTATGCGAACGAAATCACCCGCGTGAAAGAGGCGAACCGCTTTTATGGTCTATTGGGCATCGGGGCTAACTTTTCAGGAGTTGCTGCCGGTCAAGTCTCGATTCTTCTCTCGCCGCACCACTTCAATCCCGCTATTCCCTTCGGCCAGGACGCTTGGGAGCAGTCGCTCATTTTGCTGACGCTTGCGATTTTGGCCTCGGGTGGATTGGTGATGGGAATTTATCGATGGTTGAACAGAAATGTGGTTGCCAAAGAGACCATTCACACGCAAGAGCGCATTGTTGAAAAACCGAAAGTCAAGATGTCGATGCGAGAAAACTTTGCCTATCTGGCGCAATCTCGCTATCTCATAGCGATCGCCTTTGTGGTGTTGAGCTACAACGTCGTCATCAACTTGACAGAGGTGATGTGGAAAGCGCAGGTACGCGAGCTTTATCCCAATACCAATGACTACTTCACCTACATGAGCCAGATCACGACGATCACAGGAGTGATTGCCACGCTGACCGCGCTCTTTATTTCGGGAAATGCTTTGCGCAAGTGTGGGTGGACCTTTACAGCCATGATTCCTCCAGCGATCTTGCTGGTCACAAGCATTGGCTTCTTCTCCTTCTTGCTCTTCCAGGATCCATTGACAGGCATTATGGCTCTTTTGGGCACCACGCCTTTAGCGCTGGCGGTGCTTTTTGGTTCCGTACAGAACTGCTTGAGTAGAGCTTCGAAGTACACCCTCTTTGATTCAACAAAAGAGCTCGCCTTCATCCCGCTCGACCGAGAATCCAAAACGAAGGGTAAAGCGGCCATTGATGGTGTGGGCTCGCGTATGGGCAAATCAGGCGGATCGATCGTCTATCAAGGCTTACTGATCGTCTTTGGTACGCTGGCAGCGACGACTCCCTACGTAGCCGCTCTTCTTTTGGGGATGATTGTTCTCTGGATGTTCGCTGTAAAATCGCTGGGGCGCCGCTTTACTGAGTTGGTTGCACACCACGAATCCCTGCACATCGCGGAGGGCGAACAGACCGTGCACTCTGTAGAGCCCATTCCTGAAGAGGCCACGGCTGCTGCATTTGCTGAGGTAAAAGATGGCAGCAGCCCTGCCCCGCTCCCGAATAACTAACGGGGTGGGTGAAGAGCCCCTCTGGTGCGACTTTCTCTTTTTTGCCCCCTTGGCAGCTACGGAAGGGTTTTGCGATCTTGCGCGGGGCAAGCTCAGCAATCGCTGGCATATTCTCTGGATCTTGCCCGTAGGAGCGCTGGTTCACGGCACTGCAGCGGCATGGATGATGGTGGCTGCAAGTGTTGCTTTACTCGCAGCGGCTATTGCAGTCGGGCCCTCCCGACCAACCGGCGCACACTTAGCCCTTGATTCATGGCGCTTACTGCAATGTAGCGGATTTTCCTTTGCCCGCATTTTTTGGCCGATACTATGACCTTGTATGTCAACTGTCAGAAGCTTTCCAAAGCTTTTGGTAACCGCATTCTTTTTGAAGAGCTCTCCTTCAGCATTTTTTCTAAAGACCGCATTGCGCTCATTGGACCCAATGGTTCGGGCAAGTCGACGCTGCTCAAGATCATGGCAGGTTTGGAGTCGCCCAGTTCCGGCTCGATGGCCGTGCGCAAAGGGACCCGCATTGGGTATGTGCCGCAAACCTGCTCCTTTCCTGATCTGACGCCCAAAGACATTTTGCTACAGGCGATCAAGGACGATCGTAGCGACTATGAAAAGGAGCTCGAAGCGGAAACGTGGCTTTCTAAGCTTGGCTTCAAAGGAGATGAGCCGCTGGCTTCACAGCTTTCCGGTGGATGGAAAAAGCGCCTCAGCATAGCGCAGCAGTTGATTCAGTCGCCCGATCTGCTCTTGCTCGATGAACCGACCAACCACTTGGACCTGGAGGGGATCTTGTGGTTGGAGAAGTTTTTACGCCGAGAAGCGCCCTGCTATCTACTCGTCAGTCACGACAGAGCTTTTCTGCAGAACATGGTCTCACGTGTCATCGAGATCAACTACATCTATCCAGAAGGGCTCTTTACCGTCGAGGGAAGCTACGCCAACTTTCTCGAAAAGCGCGAGCAATTCATCTCCGGTCAATTAGAGCAGCAGCGCTCTGTGGCCTCCAAGGCGCGCAAAGAGCAGGCCTGGCTGCGCGAATCTCCCAAAGCGCGCACAACCAAGGCGCAGTCGCGCATCGACGGGGCCAACGAAGTGCTGCAAGAGCTGGCCGACTTAAAAAATCGCAACCGCACGCGCACAGCAGCCATTGACTTTTCTGCCACAGAGCGAGAAACCAAAAAGCTTCTCACCCTTAAGAACGTTGCCAAAAGTTTAAGCGACCGCCTTCTCTTCAACCATCTCGATTTTACCCTCTCTCCCGGCACGCGCATGGGGTTGATGGGACCCAACGGCTCGGGCAAAACAACGCTCCTGCGCATCCTGGCGGGTGAAATCACCCCCGATCAGGGAACTATTAAGATGGCAGACGATCTCAAGATCGTCTACTTCGACCAGCACCGCAATCAGCTGCCCGACCATATCACGTTGCGTGAAGCCCTTTCGCCCACGGGTGACTTCGTCAACTTCCGCGGCCAACTCATTCACGTCAATGGCTGGTGCAAGCGCTTCCTCTTCTCCCCCGACATCTTGGATATGCCCATCGACAAGCTCTCCGGAGGCGAAAGAGCGCGCATTGCTATTGCGCATCTCATGTTGCAACCCGCCGACATTCTTCTTCTCGACGAACCCACCAATGACTTGGACATCGCCACTCTCGAAACTCTTGAAGAGAGTTTGCTTGAGTTTCCCGGCGCTCTCATTCTCATTACGCACGACCGCTTCATGCTCAACCGCATCTGCTCGCGCTTCCTCGTCTTCGGCGATCCTCATAACATGAGGGTCTATGTCGACTATGCGCAGTGGGAAGCAAGCCTCGCGCCTGCACCCGAAAAGTCCAAAGAGAAAAAAGAGAAGGTGCAGCGAGCACAACCCAAGCTCTCCTACGCAGAGAAAAAAGAACTCGAGCAACTCGAGAAACAAATCGCCGATCTAGAAGGCAAGGTGCGAAAGCTCAATGGCCTGCTCGAAACCCCTGAAGTTGCTCTCGACGCTGAAAAATTGCGCACTATCTGCGCCGAGATCGGCCTTCATGAAAGCCACATCGAACGCCTCTATTTGCGGTTTATGGAATTAAGTTAAATTGCAAATAGGGCTATAATAGTGCGGGAGATTTTTCCAAAGATATGAGCGTCATTGTTTCGAGTCGAGATCCTTATCAGAGTGTTCGTGACACAGTAACCAGCTTGCCGGCGGAGGCTCGCGGACGGGCATACCTCGTGGCGGCAGAGCTTTTTAGTCGCCGGATCACTCTTGATGACGCCTTACGCGCATTTTACCCGGATCTTAAAGATCGAATTCGCGCCCTTTCCCCGAGAGCTTTAGTCAATACTCGTGCCCTTGCGGATGTCATCATGCAAGCAGCAGGAGTGTTGGTTCCCGGTCTGGAACTTGGAGCTGTGCGGCCACCACCTCCTCTTCCGATGGAAGATTCTGCTGAACATGGGCGAGCTGTTGTCGAACATATGCACACTCAACAAGCAGTTCTCTATTTCTTAAGAAAAGAAATGGCTGCTGAGCGTTGGGCGACTGTTCGAGGCGTTGTGCAATCAGCCGCTTTTACTCTGGCAGAGCTGCGCCCTCTTTTTGTGGGCGATGGGCCTCTTTTCTGGAACATTCCGCTCAATGATTTGGAAAAAGAGGCGTTGCTGAGAGACCTTATCGAGGACAATCCGGAAGAGGCTCTTGCCTTGGCAGGCGATACCACTGGTGAGCTGAAAACTCTCTTTGCTCGTGTAGGTATGCGCGTATTTGTCGCAGCGAATGAACCATTGGACAAACTGCTGCGATGGGTGGACCTATCTCCGGACGTGTTGCAGCAGATGATGGAGGCTCTCTGCGTTCGCAATAAGACAGAACTTTTGGCGGCTTTTCTGGACCGCTTTCCTGAACACATGGCCTTTATTTGCGCCACTCTCTACTCCCATCACCACGGCGCAACCGCTCTAGCTTTACTGAGCCGAGTATATCTGCCGCCCGGCGGAGAAAAGGCGGCGCTTGCCTCCTGTTTACGAGGGGTTGCAGCGAGGGGACGAGCATCTGACATCCATGCGGTATTGAAGCGTTTTCTGGCCACAAGACCCACAGGGGATGAATTGACTCTAGCCTGTAAGGCTTGCGCTTATGAGGCGGGTCGTAGTGGCAACGACAGTATTGTACAGCTCATCGACAAGAAAATTGCGGGGCTGCCAAAAAAGGACGCAAAGAGTCTTGCGAAAGTCATCGCCATTCATGCTTGGGTAGGCACTACAGAAGCGGAAAACGCCTCTGCAAGAGTGCTGGCAGAGAAAATTATTGAGCAGAATCGAAAGGTGCAGCTCGGCGTAGTCATTCTCTCAGATCAGCCCACGGAAGATTTGATCACGGATGCGGTAGTATCCCTAGCTTCTTCGGATTACGCAATAGAGCGATTGTTTGGTTTTTGGGATTGGGAAGCTGTGCGCCCGGGCGTTCGCGAAAAGCAGATTCGAATCGCTTGCGTTAATGCCATCCAATTTGGTCGCATGGCAAATCTGATAGCTCTCTTGGACCATCCAGCAGTTGCTGTGATGGAGGACCGTGAACATTTTGCTCTAGTAAAAGAGATGGCTTGTTTTGCGGCCCAATGTGGTCACACTGCTATCGTGAACGCTGTGTTGCGGCATCCATGGGTTAGTGAGCATGCTGTCGGAGCACGCTTTGGATTGCTACGCGCTATTGGGTATGATGCCGCTGAGAGGGGCCAAATTGCCACCATGAACGCTGTGTTGAACCATCCATGGATTTCTACATTGGATCCTGTGGGGCGTTTAGATGTGATGCGTGGGATTGCTTTTGGCGCTAGTCGGCATCGTGAAGCAACTGAAGAGGCTCTTTGGGCTCATCCACTGTTTGCTGCGCTGAATCGCGCACAGCGACAAGATGTGCGGCGCGATATTGTCAGGTGAGGCTTCATGCCTCTTGCAGACGAGCAAAGAGCTCGACCCAGTTCATCGCAGCAATGACTACCAAAAAGAGATAGGGAACGGGGCCGACGGAGAGGTGGAAGCTGGTGGCTAAAAGAAGAACCAGCTGGAGCACTGTGGTGACTTTGCCGCACCAGGTCGCCTCTAACTTAATGCGCTTCCATGCGCCCTTGTACCACATCCAAATCGCAAAGAGGCCCAGCGATAAGTCGCGGGCGAAGAAGGTGGCAACTTGCCATATCGTAGGGTGAACTTCCGAGACGATAACGGCGAGGCAGAAGAAGATGTAGAAGCGGTCGGCGAGAGGGTCGAGGATGGCGCCGGCGCGAGAGGTCCAACGGAATTTGCGGGCGAGGTAGCCATCGAGAAAGTCGGTGATCAGAGCAAGGGTTACGGAGAGCGCGCGCAAGAGAGGGTCGGGGCTCAAAAAGAGAAAGGCGAGCGGGATGCGGGCAAGCGAGAAGAGGTTAGGAATTGCGTTCATTGGCGGCTTTCAATAGGCGTCGTTTTCTGATCCATAACAGAGTACACGACAAGACAATTACTGCGGCAGCTGCAGCGGTGATCCAGAAGGGTAGGCCCAATTCCTTGGCAAAGCTGAAAATTGCGTGCCAGTGGTGGCCGAAGGAGTAGGAGAGCCAGAACCCCAAGCTCGTGGAGATGAAGGAGGCGATGCCGTCCATGAAAAGGAATTTGGGGAAGGAGATCTTGCCCATCCCTGCACTGATGAAGAGGCAGTTGCGTACGCCGAAGGGGACAAAGCGGCCAACGATGAAGGTTGCAATGCCCCATTTTTCGTAAAAAGAGTGCATCCGATTAAGGCGCTCTTGTGTGATGAACTTTTTAAACCAGCGCAGCTGCAGCAGCTTAGGCCCTAAAAGCCGACCGGTCCAGTAAGCGATCCAATCCGAAATATAGGCGCCGACGAAGAGCGTGGCCCACAGTAAGTAGAGATGCTCGGGAACAATGGCAGAGGCAAGAACACCGGCAGTCAAAATCATCAGATCTTCCGAGATAGGAAGATGGAAGCCCGCTAATAGCAGCGAAACAAAAATGATCCAGTAACCCCATTCGGGGTGGGCATAAATCAAACCGATGATGAGAATGTCGATGCCCATAGCAGGAGCAGTATATCTTATGACTTGATTTCGATCTTCGCTGTTGGAACGGCTGCATGCAATTGGTATTGCGCTAGAAGTTCTCGGATTTCAATGAGAACCTCTTCTTTGGCTTGCAGCCCCTCGTCTTTGTCGCGTGTTTTAGCAAAGAGTTGGACGTCAACGACGTAGGCTCCTTCATGCACACCGCGCGCGTAGAGACGAATGGGCTCGTAGGCATCGATGAGAGCGTGGCTCTTGAAGTGCTCGCGCATGTCGCTCAAGAAGCGGCGCGTGTCGGCATTGGTTCCCTCAACATTCAGAGTGAATTCGATGGCGTAGTGGCTCATGCGTGATTCGTTGCAAATGCTCAGCGTGGAGAAGAGGCAGTTGGGCACGTAGAGCGCCTGCTTGCTCGAAGTGCGCAGGGTGGTGAAGTACCAGCCGATTTCTTCCACGCGGCCCTCGATCGTTCCCGAACGTACGAGATCGCCGACGGCAAAGGGGTGTGTGATGTAGAGCATCAGTCCGGAAAAGAGGTTGGACAAGACATCTTTACCCGCAAAACCGAGCAGGATGCCGCTCAATCCCCCGATGGCGAGCAGTCCGGAGAGGCTCACGCCGAGAATATCGAGTCCGACAAGCGCAGCAGAAATCACCACGGTGAGGGTGATGACTTTGGCCGTCTTATCCAAACGGATGCGGTCCCTGTGGTGGTCTTTGATGAGAAAGCGCACCGTTTTGCGCGTCCAGCGCAGGAGAAACCAGGCGAAGGAGCAGACAATGAGCAGGCGCATGGCGACAATAGCAAAGTCCCACTCATGGAGGAGTTCAAAGTGGCGCAAGAGGTAGCGACCGATGATCAGGGACGCGATCGACCAAAGAGCGACGGAGAGGGGCAACGCAGCGGCGGCGACAAACCCGCGCCGCCAAGCCGAGCGTGGAGTGACGCGAGACAGAATCCAAGAGAGAGCGACTTGGAGGATGGTAAAAAGCGAGAGAGTGAGAATAATGACTAGCACGTTACGCAGTTTAAGATAGAATATCTGTCACATGGAAGCCTTTTTCTGGCGCTTATGGCGCTCAGACAACTCTTTTCTTCGCTGGCTGCTCAGGCCCCTTTCCTGGCCTTGGGCCTTAGGCGCGGCGATCCGCAACTTCCTTTACGACCGTGGTCTGCTGCCCGTCTACCGCTCACCCGCTTTTGTCATCAGCATCGGCAACATTACCGTGGGGGGAACGGGCAAAACCCCCCTTTTGCTCGCCCTCTGCCAGGAGCTGGACAAACAAAATAAAGACTATACGATCCTGACGCGGGGCTACCGCAGCGGGGATGAAGTGCAGCTGCTGCGCCGCCGCCTCAACCACCCCAAGATCATCGTTGATCGCAACCGGGTGCGGGGGGCTAAAAAAGCGATCTCCTCCATCCTCATCCTCGATGATGGGCTGCAAAGACGGGATATTGCCCGGGACTGCGAAATCATCTGCTTGGATGAGCGCGACCCACTCGGATGTAACTCCTTTATACCCAGCGGTTTCCTTCGAGACAGCCCCCGTTCTTTGAGCCGAGCCGATTTTCTGGTTGGCCCGCAAAGCGCAGCAGTGCGAAAATATAGTTCAGCTCCCCTGATCACCCTTCGCAAAAGGGTGTTTCTGGAGGGGAATCGAATGCCCTTTGGCCTCTTCGCCGCCGTTGCTGACCCCTCCCGTATTGAGAGGGCAGCGGCCGAAATTGGCCTTGAGGTGGTCGATTCCCATTGGCTGAGTGACCATGCACCGCTGACGCCTCAGCTGCTCGAAGCCATTTTCGAGCGGGCAAAGGCGAAAGGGGCGAAGGGTCTTCTCTGCACGGAGAAAGATGGGGTGAAGATCGACTGGAAACCGTCGATGCCCATCTGTTTTCTGAAGCTAGAAGTAACGGGTATAGACCCGATTTTGAAAAAGGTACCATGAGCGAATTGTTCACCATCCGTCTTCCCAAACTGGGAGAAAGCATTCATAGCGCTACGATTGTGCAATGGCTGAAACAAGCCGGTGATGCGATTGCGTTGGATGAAGCGATTTTGGAAGTTTCCACGGACAAGGTCAACAGTGAGATTCCCTCGCCCGTAGCGGGTGTGATTGCCGAGATTTTGGTAGAGACGGGCGTTGAAGTGGAAGTGGGCGCGGCTTTGGCGACAATCAAAGTGGGCGCTACAGCAAAAGTGGATGAGCCTTCGACAGAGTTTGTTTCGCCTGCGGTGATGAATCTGTTGCGCAAAGAAAATATTCCTTTGAGCGTGCTGGAAACGATTCAAGGAACCGGCGAGGGCGGACGCGTCACTAAGCGAGATATCGAAGACTACTTGAAAAAGGCGCCGCCTCTTTCTTCCGATGCGACTCATTCGCGCGTGCAGCTCTCGCCGCTGCGCAAGCAGATTGCCGAGAACATGATGCGCGCTTACAGCGAGATTCCCCATGCCGCCTTGATGACAGACGTGGATGTAACGGGGCTGCTTGCGCATATTGCTTCGCACAAAGAGAGTTTTGCGAAAGCGCATGGAGCGAAGCTGACGATGACGCCCTTTATTGTGAAGGCGTTGGCGGCGGCAGTGGTCGACTTTCCTCTGCTCAACGCCTCGATCGAGGGCGACCATATGCTTGTGAAGCATACGGTGAATGTGGGCATTGCAGTCGGCGTTGAAGGCGGCGTGATGGTGCCGGTCTGTCCTCATGTGGAGAGAAAGAGTTTAGAAGAGATTGCCGTGGATCTCTCCGCGCTTGCGGAAAAGGCGCGTACGGGGACGATTGGGGCAGCTGATGTGAAGGGCGGCACGATTACTTTGACGAACTTTGGCATGACGGGCATTCGCTCAGGGTTGCCGATCATCCGCTATCCGGAGTGTGCGATTTTGGGTGTGGGCGCGATCGTAGACCGTGTGGTTGCCTACAAGGGCGAGATTGTCATTCGCAAGATTGCCGAGTTTACGTTGAGCTTTGACCACCGCCTCCTCGATGGTTTATATGGCTGTGGATTCTTGGCAAAAGTACGCGATGTACTGCAGGAGTGGAATGCTTAAGGGGCTCATTCAAGAACAACAGCGTTCGTTAGATTGGTTCTTCAATGGGCTGGATTTGCCCCGTGTGCAGGCGCTGGTTGACCATTTGGCGCAGCACAAAGGAACAGCATTTCTCTCGGGTGTGGGCAAGAGCGGTCTGATTGCGCAAAAGATCGCCGCGACCTTCACGTCGCTGGGAACTCATTCGCTCTTCCTTTCGCCGCTCGATGCGTTTCATGGCGATATTGGTTTACTCAAGGCAGGGGATAGTCTGCTGCTCTTTAGCAAGAGTGGAGAGACAGAGGAGCTGCTGCGTTTGGCGGAAGCGGGCCGAAATCGTGGAGTGAAGACGATTGCGATCGTTTCACAGGAAAAGAGTCGTCTGGCAAAAAATTGCGACGAAATGATTTTCTTGCCGCTCGACAAAGAGCTGTGTCCCTTTGGGCTCGCGCCGACCACATCGACGGCGCTGCAACTGCTTTTGGGCGATTTGATTGCCATTGCTTTGATGCACAAGAAAGAGCTTTCGCTACAAGACTATGCCGCAAACCATCCGGCGGGCCAAATTGGCAAGCGCGCGCGTCTTTTCGTACGCGACTTGATGGTCACCGATATGCCGCTGGCGCGTGCGCACCAGACGTTGGTGGAGCTGCTGCCGGAGTTGTCGAGTAAGCGCTCGGGTTGCTTGCTGCTCGTGGATGAGCAGATGAAGCTTTTGGGGATTTTTACCGACGGTGATTTGCGCCGCACGATTGAGCGCTTTGGTCCTGAAGGCTTAAGTAAAGCGATTGGAACTTTAGTGACGAATCAACCCAAGACGATTGGTCCTGAGAAGTTGGCGTTTGAAGCGCTCAAAGCAATGGAAGAGGGCCATTCTGTCACGGTCCTTCCCGTTGTTGAAGGGGCTAAACTGGTTGGACTTGTCCGCATGCACGATATCTTAAAGGAAAATCTGTGATCTTATTATCCATTGTGTTCCTTGCCGGCTATGTAGCGATTGCTTTTGAGCATGGAGCGCGGGTCAACAAGGCGGCGACGGCCATTTTGATGGCGATTTTTTGCTGGGGCTTGGTCTTTGTGGGCAGCGAGCGGTCCATGTTGCCGGCGCTGCATGAGCATTTCGAGGCGGCGGCGGAGATCGTGATCTTCCTGCTCGGTGCGATGGCTATTGTTGAGCTGATCGACAGCCACCGCGGCTTTGCCGTTGTTACCAAAGCCATTCGCACGCGCAGTAGGCGTAAGATTCTCATTGCCATTGGGGTTTTGTCCTTCTTCCTATCGTCTGTTTTGGACAACCTGACGACAACGATTGTGATGGTCTCTCTCCTGCGCAAGCTCGTCCCTGAGCGCAAAGACCAGATGCTCTTTGGCGGTATCGTCGTAATTGCGGCCAACGCGGGAGGGGCCTGGACGCCCATCGGCGATGTGACGACGACGATGCTCTGGATCAAGGGCCAGGTGTCGACGATAGGAATCATGAAGAGCTTGGTTTTGCCGAGCTTGGCCTGCTTGCTGGTTCCGCTCGCGGCGCTCTGCTTTTTTGTGAAGGGAAGGTACCAGACGCGTGCGGAGGCTGCGGATCGCACCGAACCCCTTTCCCGGCTGGTTTTTTGGTCGGGCATTAGCGCCCTGATCTTTGTCCCTGTTTTCAAGATTTTGACCGGAATGCCCCCCTTTATGGGCATTATGTTGGGGCTGGGAGTGCTCTGGTTGATCACCGATATCGCCCATGCCAAATATGAGGATCGCACCCACTTGCGCGTGCCGGCCGTTCTCTCCAAAATTGACATCTCCGGAGCCCTTTTCTTCCTCGGTATTTTGCTGGCAGTGGCCTCTTTGGATGTGACCGGCATTCTGCATAACATTGCCACCTACCTTTCGGTCCACCTGCCCAGCCAGGCCTTTTTGGCCTACTTCATTGGGTTGGTTTCAGCCCTGATCGATAACGTTCCCTTAGTGGCTGCCACGATGGGGATGTACCCTCTAGCACAGTTCCCCCAAGATGCCCCCCTTTGGGAGATGATTGCCTATACCGCCGGTACCGGAGGCAGCATCTTAGTCATCGGTTCGGCCGCCGGGGTGGCCTTTATGGGGCTGGAAAAGGTGAGCTTCGGCTGGTACTTCAAGCACATAAGTCTCCTTGCCTTAATTGGTTATACCGCCGGTTTCGGGGTATATCTATTGTTAAATTAACTATTGTTAATTAGGCGAATTAGTTACTATCCGATAATAAGGATGGAATTATGATTAAGGAAGTCTTTGACGAATACTGCGCCCTTTCTGCTCAACTATCTTCAAAACAATCGGATGAAAAAGCCTTTATTGTTTTGCGTGGTGAGCATCTGGCGGTAGAGACGCATGGACCTCTTTGGAGTCTCTTCCACGAAATTCTTCCCTTTGCTTTTGGCACTACTCGCCTCGACAAAATTGCCGAATTCGTCCGCGATACCGAAGGTTTGAACCCTCGCGAAGCTCAAGAAATCCTCCTCCCGCTGGCCAAAGACGAAGCGGATAGGGCGCGTATCTCCACCCTCTTTTTCCCCCACGCCACTATTCCCAGTTAATCCCGGGCTCTGTTAAAAGAAACACTTTATGGTCTTTTCCGCTCTCTACGCACTTCTGCTTGGCTTCTTTGGCTTGAGCTTTCTGAAGGCGGATTGGCCGGCTATTGTCTTCTATGTGCTGGCTATGGCCCTCCTGGCGGCCACCTTTGGCTATATTATGGACGAACCCCTCCACGTGAGTCTGTAGATGCTCTTTCCCTTCTATATTCTGGTGGTTGTTCTGGTGCACGTAGGTGCCTTTGGGATCCAGTTCTTGCAAGGGGATTTGCCCTGTATGCTCTGCTTTTTGCAGAGGGCGGCGATGGTCATGATTGCTGTTTGCTGGACTTTGGCGGTGGTGAAGGGCTCAAAGCCGCGCTACCACGCCATGGTGATTCTGGCCGCTCTTTTGGGGGCTATAGTCTCTTTGCGGCAGATTCTTCTTCATATCGCCCCAGGGGATCCCGGTTATGGCGCACCCGTCTTCGGCTACCACCTCTACACCTGGGCTTTGCTGATCTTTACGGTGTCGATTTTGCTCTCGGCGCTGCACCTCGCAGTGCGTCCAGAGAGCTCTGCAAGGCCTCTTACGCGCTTTGCAAAATGTGTCTTAATGCTGCTCGCTATATGCATCGTTTTAGACGGGCTGGATGCCTGGGTTATCGCAGGCAATCACTGGCTGATGCCTGACGTTCCAACGGAATATCTTCTCCTGAAAAAATAACCGCTTGCGCGAAATCTTTCGCATTCTGTATTCTCTCTCATTCCCAAAGCTGCAAAGCTGAAAGGAATAGCAGGTGCAAGAGAGCACCGCAGCCGATATCTGACAGTTAGAATAAGACAACGTCTAAAAAGCTCTTCTTAGTCCTTCGGGACGAGAAGAGGAAATACGTGCGAGGGGTCAAGGATCTAGGTGCAAAAACTAGAATCCGACCCCGTCAAAAAATAAGTGCTGAGCCTAAGGGCTCAGACAGTAATTTGACTCTCATTTAGGTGAGAGTCTACAGATCATATTTTTGCCTGAGAATTTGATCTTGGTTCAGATTGAATGCTGACGGCGTGGATGAGGCATGCGAGTCGAACGGAAAATGGAGCAATCCATTTTCAGTGGCGTAAGGGTTAGGAATATATGGATTACCCACCTTTGACACTGGGATAACGATTGGAAACGATCGCTAATACCGGATGAGGTGAGTAGAGGTAAACTTTATTCATCAAAGTAGGGGACTGTGAAAACAGCCTCGCGGTCGATGAGGGGTCCATACGATATCAGCTAGTTGGTGAGGTAAGAGCTCACCAAGGCTATGACGTCTAGGCGGATTGAGAGATTGACCGCCAACACTGGGACTGAGACACTGCCC
>CAZVVT010000004.1:0-77515 GCA_964630595.1 uncultured bacterium
CCACTCTTTCTTCGAAAGAGCTTTCAGCGCTTCGCTTAAAGAGACAGCAGACTGCATGAGGAGAGAGACAGTCGATAAAACGGGTGCCGCGGCAAAGAGAGAGGCAAAACCAATAACGGTGGCGACAACAATCGCTGTGCGCTGTGCAAGAGCTACGGCGCCTTTTGCTTGCGAGGCGGACAGAACGCCGGTTGCCATTCCAATCACTCTGGAACCTGCAAGACCTACCAAACGCGTTAAGGGGATCACTGCTAAGACGGCAAAGACGGCTTGTGCAACCGTTGCAGCCAGATGCGCTTTTGCGATGCGATCTACTGGAGCGGCAGCAACCTTTTTGGGTAGAAGAGAATCAGCCTCAGTAAATTCGCTAACGGCAGTGGCTTTCAGCGCTTTTTGAGCTAAAAGGGGAACTTGATCATCGGGAGTAACGCCTGGGCGCTTTCGAGTCAAAGAGGCATCGAGTGCAGTGCGGTTATAGACTGGGCCTTGAAGAAGATTCTGCGCTCCGGTAGTCATAATCAATTGCCTCCGTTTAGATTACTAAAACAATTATAGCCCAGTTCTTTAAAAATTTTGTAAAGATACAATAATTTAAGTAATTGATAACCAGTGTGATACAATACTGATCACATGGCTGTTGCGAACATTGTTCGCTTTTGGAATTCGCCTAAGAGGGTGGTGCCGAGGTCTGAAAAGCGCCCTGGAGGGATTAGAGTTGAGAGAGCTTTGTCCTCATCGAGGGTGGCGTTCATTTCCGCAGCGAGTTCCGCGCTCTGGATAGAGGCGGAGATCTCGTTGTCTTTGCGGCAACTGCGTGTACCCAAGTTAAAGGAACCGATCAGGAGTGTTTTGCCGTCAATTACGGTCACCTTTTTATGGAAAATAGTTTTGGATACGTTGTATTCGTATATGTCGGCTTGGGGGAAGAGACGGTAGAGCTTGCGAGAAGCATAGACCCAAAACCCGGCTGTCCAGATAGAGGCGCTATTGGTAATCAGCTCAATCTTTATCCCTTTGTCGTGGCGCTCTTTGAGAGCTGTCAAGACTCTTTTCGAGGGGCAGAAGTAGGGGTTGGCGATGCGAATGGTTGCTGTAGCCGACTGGATTGCGCGTACGAATTGGTCTTCGCAGTCATTGAAATGAGAATCCAGATTACTGATGCGCACATCCACCAAAGCTTCCTTGTAGGGAAGGGCGAGAAGAGACTCTTCTCGTACAGTGGGCTCTGTGTAGAAGTTTCTCGCTGGCTTGTTGACGCGGGCTTGCCAGAGTGCGAATAGCTGATAAAATTGCTTTCGCATATCGCGTACTTTCAGGCCCTCTATGACAGCATCTTGATCTCGCCAAGCAGAGGGAAGCACGTAGTCGGCGGCAGTTCCTGTGCTCGAAGGTGCTGGCTCTGGATGAGTTCCCGAGTGGTTCCAGGAGTCGTATAGCGCAGAACCGCCGAAAATCGCGCACTTGCCGTCGACAGCGAGCATTTTAACGTGCTGCTCATAGGAGTAGATTGCGGGGAAATCGCTTAAGTCAGAACGCACATCAAAGAATTGGACGTGCATGAGTGTGGGATAGGTCTTCTCTAGAGCCTCAATGCGCTTTTTAATCGCCGAAGACATGCCCTGGTTGCTCACCAAAAGAAACACTTTTACGCCGGCCTTCATACGCTCTTCAAGGGCGTCTAGGGCCTGTTCACCGACTTCACCCGACAGATAGTTGGGAGAAAATTCGATACACTCTTGGGCCTTTCTGATCAGCTCTAGCTTGAGCTGAATCGATTCTTTGGAATCTTTCGGAATGTAGATTTGGTTTGGCGTAGGGGTGCGGTCGGCGGGTACAAACCCTAAAGCCAAATAATCGATGAACTTAGGTCGTACGTGGTACTGGACTGCACCCAATCCCACGGAGAGGGCGAAAGCGGCCACAACGGCAGCAATGACAATGGTTCCAATACCGCACGTAGCAGCGCAAATGCCGAGGGTCACAGCAATGATTGCAAGGTCAGAAAGGGCCGATAGGGCACACTCTCGCACGCGGGAATCGTTAGCGGTGCGGGAAGCCCTAAGATCCGCTAGGTCCCTAATGGGTTGGGCTGGGTCTGAGTGAATAGGTGCTGTTGCCATATGAATAATTGTACTATTAGTTGGTTAAGTACATATTAAGCCTTGGCAGGGAACAGAAAACCCCTCTTAAACTAAAGATTTAAAAGGGGCAAAATCGGGGATTCTTTACTTACGCAGATTAAGGCGCTTAATGAGGTTTTTGTAACGCTCTGTGTTGGTCGAATTGAGGTAGTCCAGCAGCTTTCTGCGCTGACCGACCAATTTCAAAAGGGCCAGGCGGGCGCCGTGGTCTTTAGGGGTGTTTTTGAGGTGGTCTGTCAGTTCCGTGATACGTTCGGTTAAAATCGCAATCTGTACGTCTGCTGAGCCCGTGTCCTTCTCGTGGAGTTGGAACTTCTTTGTGATTTCCTCTTTCGTGCTCTTATCTAACGACATGAGTTCTCCTGTAGCTTGGCGACTGTTGTAGGTCCTTTGACCTAAAAATAGATATCAAACGATAATTCTACCCCATTCCGGGGGATGTTTTCAAGGGAAAAATGGCAATTTCGGCTGATGACCAACGCTTTATGCAGGCGGCTCTTAAGGAAGCTCGAGCCGCTTTCCAAGAGGGAGAAGTCCCCGTGGGCGCCGTCATTGTAAAGAATGGGCAAATCCTGGCGCGGGCCCATAATAGAGTAGAACAGCAGAAAAATGCCACTGCTCATGCAGAGCTGCTTGCCATTGCAGAGGCCTCTCGCCTTGTGGACAACTGGCGTTTGACGGGATGTACCCTCTATTCCACCCTCGAGCCCTGCATTCTCTGCGCGGGGGGCGCGCTGCTATCGCGGCTGGACCGCATCGTTTATGCGGCGAAAGATATGCGACATGGGGCTTGCGGCACCATTGTGGACGTCTTTTCTCCCTTCGCGATCCACCACCTCCAAGTTGAGGGCGGCGTGCTGGAGGGGGAATCCGCACAATTGCTGAAGGACTTTTTTAAGGCGTGTCGCGCCAGTTCCTAATTTCCACAACTTTGCCCTTGCGGACATTTTTTGCGCCCCTCTTTTTTACGAAGGGCCACTCGGCTTTAAAAAGAATTTTTGCCACGATCACGCCGGCAATCACTCCACTCGCATCGGCCAAGATCTGCATGTAACGCTCATTGGCGAGGTGAGAGATGATATCGAGCCCAAAAAAGAGCAGCAGGATTGTTTTGGGTTCGATGGGGATGAGACCGAAGAGGGCGACTTTCAGATGGGGTTCGGAGAGAAGCCAGATCACCAGCAAGCTATAGATGAGGGGCGAGGGGCCCAGCACCAGGCCATTGTAGCCGCTGAGAATGAGGATGGCGAGGCAGATACCCGCCGTAATTAGAGTCGTTAGAAGGACGGCTAGGCTTGTCTTGAGCAGGCGGTGTTTGGCGATGAGGGTTGTCGTGATGAACCAGAGTAAAAATCCAGAAAACACCAGCGACATGAGCCAGGAGAAGGTAAACCCTTCAGGAGCGTACAGGGCAAAGGGGAAGGTCAGGAGCTGCCAGGGGGCGAAATGGGCCCAGGATAGTCCCAGGGTGCCGCTTAAGCCCCAGTTCATGGAAATCAGGGAGACGACAACGAGTAGAGGGACAAAAGGGGAATTCCTAAACACAACCATCAGTATAACCTTTGCTTGAGATTTTCTCATCAGGTGATTATGCTATCCCCCATTATGAAGCAAGATATCCATCCTGAGTACAGAGAAGTTCTTTTTGTAGATTCCTCCAACGGCAGCCGTTTCCTATGCGGCAGCTCAGTAAAGACGAACAAGACCGAAAAGCATGAGGGGAAAGACTACCCCGTTGTTTTCGTCTCCGTCTCTTCTGCCTCCCATCCTTTCTTTACAGGATCGAAGGGTCTGATTGACACCGAGGGCCGCTTGAAAAAGTTCGAAAACCGCTACAAGAAAGTAGAAGAGCAGCGCCAAGCAGCAGCTGCAGCGGCGCTTGAAAAAGAGCAAGAGTCCAAGAAGAAAAAAGGTAAATCCGCAAAAGCTAAGTAACAAGACAAGCAATGCTTAGTAAAGCCGTTGAGCTGCTCGCAAAAATCCCTGAATTGGAGCAGCAGCTCTCCGATCCCGCCATTTTTAGCGATCAAAAATTGGTGAAGAGCGTTAGCCAGGAGCACTCCTGGTTGATGCAGGTGAAAAACATCGTTGATCGCATCGATGTCATCGATCAATCTCTTGCGCAATCCCGAGAAGCACTGAAAACAGAGACCGACCATGATATGGCAGGTCTTTATCGCGAAGAGATGGAAGGGCTGGAAAAAGAGCGCAAAGATCTTCACGAAACGCTCGAACGCCTTTTAGTTCCCCCCGATCCAACCGACAATTTGAACACCATCGTTGAAGTGCGCGCCGGCACGGGCGGTGATGAGGCCGGCATTTTTGTAGGCGATTTAGTGCGCATGTACCAGATGTATGCGACGAAGATGAAGTGGAAGTGCGAAATTCTCTCCGCTTCTGAATCGGAACATGGCGGTTACAAAGAGGCCTTCATGGTGATGTCGGGACCTGCTGTCTACCGCTACATGAAGTTCGAGGGCGGAACCCACCGCGTACAGCGCGTTCCCGCTACAGAGGCACAAGGGCGTGTGCACACTTCAGCAGCCACCGTGGCCGTGTTAGCAGAGCCCGAAGATGATGGCACAACCGCCATCGACGAAAAAGATTTGCGTATCGATACCTACCGCTCCTCCGGGGCGGGTGGGCAACACGTCAACACCACAGACTCCGCTGTACGCATCACACACGTACCCACAGGCGTTGTTGTCTACTGCCAAGAGGAGCGCAGCCAGCACAAAAACAAAGAGAAGGCGATGCGTCTTTTGAAAGCGAAGATTGCCGAAGAAGAGCGCCGCAAGCAAGAGCAGGCAATGGCCGCTGCACGCAATGCGCAAGTGGGTTCAGGAGATCGCTCTGAGCGCATTCGCACCTACAACTTTCCGCAAAACCGACTGACCGACCACCGCGTGGACTTGACGGTCTATAATCTGGACGGCGTGATGGATGGGGCGTTGAAGCCGATTTCCGAAGCGCTGATCGCCCACCACCACCAACGACAGCTTGAAGCTCTCTGATCTCATTCACCGTTTTGTACAAGCGGGCATAGAAAGCCCTCGCGCGAATGCAGAGGCACTGGCTCGTCATGTGCTGCAGTGCACGCGCGCGGAGCTGCTCCTTAAGGAGGAGCTGCTCGATATGGAAGAGCTTGTGCAGCGCCGTCTCAACCATGAACCGGTGGATTACATCATTGGGTCCAAAGAGTTTTTTGGCAGCACGTTAGAGATTACTCCCGACGTTTTAATCCCCCGTCCTGAAACGGAGTACATGATCGAATTGATCGCCAAAAAAGACTGGTCAGGGGCCCGCATTCTCGATCTTTGCTGCGGCAGCGGGGCGATCGGCATTGCTCTCAAGCGGCTCTTCCCGACAGCTGAGGTGACGTGCTCGGATGTTTCGCAGCCGGCTTTAGAGGTCGCCAGGCGCAATGGAGCCCGAGTAGTACATAGTTTTTTTTTGAATGATGTGGGGGGACCCTATGATTTGGTGGTCTGTAACCCTCCCTATGTCACGGAAAGAGAGTGGCGGCAGCTGCAGCCCGAGGTCCGTGACTGGGAGCCAAAGAGTGCTCTGGTGGCTCCTGAGGAGGGGATGTACTTCTACCGCCTCCTAGCGGAAAACCGTCCTGCTGCCCATCTTTGGTTGGAGTATGCTCCGCAGCGGCCAGTGGCCCATTTGTTCGAAGCAGTTGGCTATCAATGCGCCCAGCACTGCGATCTTGCAGGTAGAGGTTGTTTTTTAGAGGCGACTCTTCTATAATTTGCCTGCATTTTCATGATCACCGAAACGTTTTCTAAACTCATTGCCTCTTTGACCGGCTCGAAAAAGCTGACCGAGGAGAATATTGCGGATGCGATCCGTGATGTTCGCCTGGCGCTGCTCGACGCCGACGTGAGTTATCCGGTGGTCAAAGAATTCGTTCGGCGTGTGAAGGAAAAGGCGGTCGGGCAGGCCGTCATCAAGTCGGTGGAGCCCGGCCAGCAGTTTGTGAAGCTCATTCACGATGAGCTGGTTGCTTTAATGGGTAGCGTTGAGGCGAAGCTGGAACTGAAAGGTCATCCCGCCGTCATTATGTTGTGCGGGCTGCAAGGGTCGGGAAAGACGACGCAGGCGGCGAAGCTGGCTCTCTATGTGAAGAACCAGCTGAAAAGAAAACCCTTGTTGGTGGCTTGTGATTTGCAGCGTCCGGCGGCTGTAGAACAGCTGCAGGTGCTCGGCAAGGCCATTGACGTACCGGTATTGACAGGAGAAGATCCTGTTTCAACAGCGAAGAAGAGTTTGACTGTTCCTGGCGTCGATGTGGTGATTTTGGATACGGCGGGTCGTTTGCATATCGACACTGCGCTGATTGAAGAGCTTAAGGCAATTGCTAAAGTAGCGGGACCGGGAGAGGTGCTCTTGGTCGCCAATGGTGCTTTGGGGCAAGCTTCTTGCGCCATTGCGGAAGAGTTTCATAAGGCTGTTGGGTTGACGGGCGCGATTCTGACGATGCTGGATGGTGGTGCGCGTGCGGGAGCGGCGCTTTCCATTCGCGAAGCAACGGGCGTGCCGCTCAAGTTTGAAGGGATTGGGGAGAAAGTCGGAGATCTGCAGCTTTTCCATCCCAAGTCGATGGCTGATCGTATTCTGGGCATGGGCGACACGATCAACTTGGTCAAGAAGGCGAAAGAGCATTTTGACGAAGGCGAAGCCAAGAAGCTCGAAGAGAAGTTGATGAAGGCGACCTTTACCTTCGAAGATTATTTGAAGCAGATGGGCATGGTGAAGAAGATGGGTTCGATTGGCTCTCTTCTGAAGATGCTGCCGGCGCAGATGCCGGTTCCCGATATGGATGACAAGAAGTTTGGCCGCATGGAGGCGATGATTTTATCGATGACGCCCCGCGAGCGCAACTTGGCCGATGAACTTACGATCCCGCGCAAAAAGCGGGTTGCTCGGGGCAGTGGCAATAGCCTCGATGAGGTCAATCGTTTGGTGAAGAGTTTTCATCAGGCGCGTGATTTTTTTAAAAATATGCCCAGTCAAAAGAGCATGGAAAAAGTACTTGGAGGAATGAAATGGCGCTAAAGATTCGCATGAGACGGCAAGGCGCAAGAAACCGTCCCTTCTACCGTTTGGTAGTAACCGACATCCGCACGAAACGTGATGGTGCCTATCTTGAGAACGTGGGTTGGTATGATCCCATGGCTGCGCAAGAGAGCAACTGTCTGTTGAAAGCGGACCGCATCCGTCATTGGTTGAGCGTGGGAGCGATTGCTTCCGACAACGTAATGAACCTGGTGAAGCGTTGCGCACCTGAATTGGCGGCCGATCTACGCAAGTAGAGCTACCGTGAACATCGATATCCTTTCGCTCTTTCCCGGCTATTTCAAGGGACCCTTTGATGAGAGTATCCTCAAAAGGGCACAAGAGCGAGGATTGATGCACATCACCTGCCACGATCTCAGAGCGTGGTCAGAGGATGAGAAGTGGAATAGAGTGGACGAAAGGCCATTCGGAGGGGGCGGTGGTATGCTCCTTCAGCCAGGACCGGTAGTGAACGCGATTCGTTCACTAAGAAGGGCTGGTACCAGAGTCATCGCTCTTTCTCCTCAGGGGGAGCGATTGACAGCCGCAAAGGCAAGAGAGTTGGCCGGCTACGAGCACCTGGTGCTGGTGGCGGGCCATTATGAGGGAATTGACCAGCGAGCACTGGATGCCGAAGTGGATGAGGAAATCAGCATCGGCGATGTGGTGCTCACCAATGGCTGCTTGGCCGCCATTGTCGTGGTCGACAGCGTAGCCCGGTTTGTGCCGGGGGTGCTGGGCAACGAAGCAGCAGCAGAGACCGACAGCTTTGAAAATGGGCTGCTCGAAGGGCCTCAGCTGACTCGGCCCGTGGAGTTTGAGGGGGTAGAAGTGCCCCCCGTACTGCGTGGCGGCGATCACAAAGCGGTGCGAAAGTGGCGGCTTTCGATGGCCTTAAGCAAGACGGCGCATATGCGTCCCGATTTGCTCAAGGCTTATGTGGAGGCCCAACTGCCGGAGGCCATCGGCCCCCGAGTAGTGCTGTGGGTGCAGAAGATTGGCAAACCGCCCCGTCACTGTAAGGTGAGGGCGAAAGCCGCAGATTGGCTCCTTTTGGAAACGAAAGGAATAGAAATCGCCCTGATGGAAGGGGCAAATGAATTGCAGCTGCCTGTGGTGGTGCAGCTGCCAGAAATTTTTGTTTTTGGAGACGAAACATGACAAATGATCAGCTACTGCAAGAAGTGCAGAAAGAGCAAGTGAAGAAGAATCTTCCTGCCTTTACCATTGGCGATACTTTATGCGTCAGTTACCGCATTAAGGAAGTGATTGGACTCGATGCAAGCGACAAGGGTTCGAAGAACAACAAGACAGCAGCGAAGTCGCAAGAAAAAGAGCGTCTTCAGTCCTTCACGGGCACTGTCATTGCTTTGAAAGGCAAGGGTGCTTCCGAGACCTTTACGCTCTACCGCGTTGCCTACGGCACTTCTATGGAGCGTGTATTTCCCGTTCATAGCCCCAAAATTACGAAAATCGACGTAGTGCGCAAAGGGCGCGTGCGTCGTGCAAAGCTCTACTACCTCCGCGGTGTATCCGGCAAGAAAGCGAAAGTGCGCGAATTGCTCGGTTTGCCAAAGCCTGCGGAAGTAGCTAGTGCCGAAGCTGCTACGGCCTAGCCATTTTGAAGGGATCACAGTAGGGGTGGATGAAGCGGGTCGTGGCCCGCTTGCAGGCCCTGTTGTGGCCGCCGCTTGCTATGTTCCGCATGACGTGTTTTTGCGCGGCGTGAATGATAGCAAGCAGCTCAGCCCGCTTCAGCGAGGGCGCATCTTGTCAAAAGTCGAGGCCGACCCTCGTATCATGTACGCCGTTGCCGCAGTGGATTCCACGGTCATTGATGAGATCAACATTCTGCAAGCAACTCACCGGGCGATGCGGGAAGCAGTTGCTGCCCTGCGCGAGGCGATGCTGGCGATTGGAATCCTGTTAAATAAGGCGCTGGTAGACGGTCGGCCTGTTCCTGATCTGGGGTGTCCTCACGAGGCATTTGTGCAGGGAGATGGACGAGTCTACTCGATTGCTCTCGCTTCCATCATTGCCAAGGAAAAGCGAGATGCGCTGATGAAAGCCTATCCCGACCAGAGGTGGAAATTTCACCAACATAAGGGGTATGGGACAGAAGAGCACTTTCGCCTGATAAAAAAATTCGGGATCTCTCCGATTCACCGAAAAACGTTTATAGAGGAACAATGGCAGCCGCCGCAGCTCTCCCTTTAGGAACCCTTACAAGAGAATTGGCCATTGCCCGCGCACTTGGACAAGCAGTGAAAGTACAGCAAAAGGTGCTCACGGCTGAAGTGGTGGGGGCGATCTGGGATTTTGCTACAGCTCATGCCGGTGAGTGTCCCAAAGAGGGGTGTATACGCTATCGAGCCAAAGAACATCCCGGGCTACCATTGAGCCTGATTTTGCAATCAAAAGAAGATGGGGTGCATCTGATCATTGATGCTTCGAGCAAGAAAAGAGGATGCTTTATCTTTGATGGGCGAAAAAGTAGGGGAATACGATTTGCGCATGATCTGACGGAGAATGCTGTGTTGATCTCCTCTACGCAGAAAAAGGGGGAAGAGTGCAAAGTTGATCCTCGTATCGAAGGAGTTGTCACCCCTGCTGTAAAGCTCGTGACAACCTATTGGGAGAAGGTTCGTGTTTTGCGTACGTTTTGCGAAAGTGGCGATGCTCTTACTCTGCTACAAAAGCGTTTTGCAACAAAAATCTATCTGACACGACAAGAGATGAGCCGCATTTTTGAGCCGGTAATTCGCAGTCTTAAAATTTTGCATACGTTAAAAGAGCCGCTGGCGCATGGCGATGTGAAACTTGCCAATATTGTACTCGATGAAAAAGGGCGGGGGATGTGGATTGATTTCGAACATTGTTCGAAACGTAGCTCTAAAAGAATAACCGGAAGCACCATGCAATGGTCCCCTGAACTTTTTGAAGCGATGGGTAAAGAACCTTGGAATCCATCAGAGCGTGCATTGCTTGAGCTCGATCGATTGGCTGCGGACGTTTGGGCGCTTGGAACGATTCTTTTGCAGATGATTCTTTTAGGACCCACATATGACATTGACAAAGGCAGCCCCTCAGATGCCCCCAAACTAATGGGGATAAGGCTGCGGGAAACAAAGTTTCCAGGATATACGGCGGAGCAACGCATGAGATTGTTCGCAATGCTTTCTGGTATGCTAAAAGTAGATCCAGAGGAACGAATGACGATGGCTCAGGCCTATGAGGCCTTTGTCGCCATCTACGCGCCCTAACATTAACCAAATCTTAATAATATAGGGCTAAAATTGTCTCCTATGGCCGCCGCACCCGTACCTTCTAATCCCAATCCGTTCGTTGAGCAACCAGACTCACCGCAGGCAGCAAGAGCTGCGGGCGCAGTGAGAGGAATGCTGATGGGAGGAATGCTTCGTGTAGAAGATGCAGTAGGCGGGCACTTCTTTGCTCCTGAAACAGCGCCAGCCGTAGACAATCCTTTGGCAGGCAGGCTCGCTACGTTGGATACACGACTGACCGACATTGGTAGCTCATTAGAGAACATAGCAAGGTGGCAGAAACGCATAGCAACGATTGCTTACATCATCACCGTTGCCTCTGCGGTTCTTAGTCTTTTGCAGCTGTGGTGGGTTTCACTGCCGATCATGGGCATTGCAGTTATTCTAGGTCTTGTTTCGTTCTATCTTGGGCGTAGACAGCAGGGTCTTTTGATGGAAGGTCAGAGGAATCTGGTGGAATACAAAACGGGGTTTTCTGATCTTGTCGCTAAATCTGATGTGGCTGGACGTAGTTGCCTACGAGAGTTGATAACAAAACCTGCGATGCACGAAGACTCTCATCCACGTTATCGTGTAACGAAAGTATTTGAACGCGTTCTTCCCCCGTCTGCCGAGAAAAAAATCTATGCGCTTTTTTTCTTCATTCACAAAACTTCTTCTGCTGCAGTAGTATCAGAAATTTCTGAAGAAGGGGTACAGGGAAATATCGAAAGACTTAATGAACAGACACAGGCGTATCAGCTCGCATTGAAAAAATGGCGTACGGCAAAAGATATTCTGCACGGCCTTGCGCAGGCTGCGAGTATTGCCGTGGGTATTTTAGGAATGGCCATAGGGGGCCCTATTATTCTGCCTATCGTGGGTGCGGCCTTTGTTTTTATGCTGGGCGCATTCTGCTTGCATATCATCCATGCTCGCAAACTTCAAAAAGCCCTTCTTCTTACACACTCCTACGATCGCGCCACAACGCGTCATATTGCTGCGCGAATCACGGACGATGAGAATTTGAAAAAAGCCCTCCTTCGAGAAGCGAATGCGCAAGCATCTCTAAAGCCTCTCAATGGTGATGGTTTTGTAGATGAATTCTGCCGAATTAAGGTGGGGAAAATCTCCGGTCCAATTACTGAGGAGCTTCCAGCGGCCTGAGGCGCTGATCTAACCTCTGTAGGCTAACCTCTACACTTCTTTGAGAAATGACACCTGAGGCAATGGCCTCTTGAATCCACTCTACAGCCCTACCCGTCAGAGCTTCATCGTAGGAGCAGTTCATCATACGAGTCTGATCGGATGCAATGACTGCCACATCACAGCCTGCATTGATAGAGCGAATGATTGCCGTGCGCAGGTCCGTTTTATCGTGAATAGCTCCCATCAAGAGATCATCAGAGAAAATGAGCCCGTTAAAATAGGGGCGCAGATGTTGCTGAAGAGCGGGGGAGAGGCTGATGGGCCAATGGGCATCCCAATCCCGGTGTGTGATGTGGGCAGCCATGATGGCGTCTGCATAACCCTCTTCAATGAGCTCGTAGAAGGGCTGCACATCCGCATCGCTTAAGCTTGCGGTAAGATCGGCAAAGCCGGCGTGGGTGTCTGTGGTTGCTTTGCCCAAACCGGGATAGTGTTTGAGTACAGTGAGAATGCCCCTCTGCCGGTGAGCATCGATGAACCTCTTGGCATGTTCAATGACATTTGCAGGCTCGGCGGCAAAGCTACGGCCTTTTTTGCCGATGCAGGGGTTTTCTGCATCATGAAGGTCGACCACAGGAGCCAAATTGACATTGATGCCCATCTCTTGGAGTTGCTTGGCTGTGCAGCACGCCCAGGTAAAGGTCTCTTGCGCAGTTTGTTGTAGTGGAGCTGGAGGGCAAGGGGCAAACCCTTTTCGTGGGTCGAGCCTGCAAATCAGGCCGCCCTCTTGATCAATGGCGATCAGCAGTGGATGAGGGGAAAGTTCTCGCAGATGCGAGCAGAGATTTTTCAGCTGGGTCGGACTTTCGATGTTGTGGTTGAATAAAACCACTCCACCTACATGACCCGCTTGCAGTTCTTGAGCAAAAACAGGAGAGACTTCTGTGCCGTAAAACCCGACGCAAAGCAAACGGCCGACATCGCTGTGGATGTCGGCCGTCAAAAGTGCTGTTGCAAGCAACAGAGAGGCGAGTCTAGTAATCCCCATGATGGTGGTGACCGGCTGCAGCAGCAGGCTCTTCATCTTTGGGCAGCTCTGCAACGATGGCTTCCGTGGTGAGCAGAATGGAGGCAATCGATGCCGCGCTTTCTAGAGCCAAACGAGAGACCTTTTTGGGATCAAGGATACCAGCCGCAAACATGTCGACATATTCGTCCGTCAGAGCGTTATAGCCATGTCCGATGGGCAGGCTCATCACCTTCTGGAGAATAATGGCCCCTTCAAGGCCCGCATTCTCTACGATTTGGCGCAGAGGAGAGGAGAGGGCACGGATGATGATCTGCGCACCGATGCGTTGATCACCTTCCAAGCTTTGTGCCAGCTTTTCTACTACAGGAATCGCTGAAACAAGAGCGGACCCGCCACCTGCAACAACGCCCTCTTCGACTGCCGCTTTCGTTGCGTGCTGCGCATCGTCTACGCGGTCTTTCTTCTCTTTCATCTCCGCTTCTGTAGCAGCACCAACGCGAATGACGGCAACGCCGCCTACGAGCTTTGCCAGACGCTCTTGGAGCTTCTCGCGATCGTAGTCAGAGGTCGCCTCTTCGATTTGGCGCTTCAAAAGGGCAGCGCGTTCCTGCACGGCTTTTTTGTTGCCTGCACCCTCTACGAGAGTCGTGTCATCTTTCTTGATGATTGCTTTCTTGACGCGGCCGCACTGCTGCAGCGTAACGCTTTCCAGCTTCATGCCGAGTTCATCAGAAATCAACTCGCCACCGGTGAGAATCGCAATGTCTTGCAGCATCGCTTTGCGACGATCGCCAAAGCCCGGCGCTTTCACAGCACAGACTTTGAACCCAGCGCGCAGACGGTTGACAACGAGTGTTGCAAGTGCTTCACCATCAACATCTTCCGCAATGATTAGGAGGGGCTTGCCACTTTCTGCTACGGCTTGCAGAAGGGGAAGGAAGTCTTTGATGGAAGAGATTTTCTTTTCAAAGATGAGCACATAGGCATCTTCCAAAATGGCCTGTTGGTTCTCCATGTCGGTCATGAAGTAGGAGGAGAGGTAGCCGCGGTCAAAGTTCATCCCTTGTGCAACATCGAGGATGGTTTCAAAGCCCTTGGCTTCTTCTACTGTGATCGTTCCATCTTTACCCACTTTGTCCATGGCTTCTGCAATCAGATTGCCGATTTCGGAGTCGTTGTTGGCGGAAATCGTCGCCACCTGAGCGATCTCTTTCTTGCCGGAGACGGGCTTGGCGATTTTTTCCAGATGCTCCACAACGGCTTTTACAGCCTTTTCGATGCCGCGCTTTACTTCAATGGGGTTAGCGCCGGCGGCTACGTTGCGTAGGCCTTCTGTGTAGATGCTCTCCGCGAGGACGGTGGCTGTGGTTGTGCCATCGCCTGCCTTGTCGGCCGTCTTGCTAGCTACTTCCTTGACCATCTGCGCGCCCATGTTCTCATGGCGGTCTTCTAATTCGATCTCTTTTGCAACGGTAACGCCGTCTTTTGTGATGTGCGGCGAGCCCCAGGAGCGATCTAAAATGACGTTACGCCCTTTGGGTCCTAAAGTTACCTTAACGGCCCGAGCCAGTGTCTGCACGCCTTTCAAAATCTTGGAGCGCGCCTCTTCTCTGTACTTAATTTCTTTTGCTGCCATGATTTTTAACCTACAATTGCAATAATATCGTCACCGCGCAGGATGAAATACTCTTTACCATCTAAAGAGATCTCCTGGCCGCTATACTGTTCCATCAACACCACTTCGCCCACTTTCACAGGGGCAGCAGTGACTTTTCCATCCCCGCCGACCTTTCCAGCACCAACGGCAACCACTTTGGCCTTTTCCTGCTTTTTTTTCGCTGAATCAGGAAGAATGATGCCGCCCTTGACGGTTTCGGCTTCCAGGCGCTCTACGAGGACTCGATTTCCTAAAGGTTTAAATTTCATACAATGGACCTCCAGTGAGGAAAGAAGGTACGAAATTCCACCATTATTCTCAAGAATTTAGCTTCTGCACTAGGCCATCAAAGTAATTGATGGCAAGGGAGATGGGCTCTTCTTTTGTCATGTCAACGCCCGCTTCTTGCAGAAGCTGGATGGGGTAGTTGCTGCCGCCGGATTTGAGGAAGCGGAGGTACTTTGTAGGAGAGCCGCTTTTTACTTGGGTATGCAGCGCGATGGCGGCGGAGATGCCGGTGGCGTATTGGTAGACGTAGAAGTTGTAGTAGAAGTGGGGGATGCGGGCCCATTCGGCAGCAACGGAGTCATCGATGGTGACGTTAGGACCAAAATAGACGCGGACGAGCTCGACGTACTTTTCTTCGAGGCTTTCGGGGGTGAGAGGATTGCCCCCTTCGACCATTTCATGAGCCCAGAGTTCAAATTCGGCGAACATGGTTTGACGAAAGAGAGTGGATCGAATGTCGTCGATCTTTGCTTGGGTAAGCCAGGCGCGATCATCGGGACGCTCTTTAAGAAGGTGTTCGAAGAGCAGCTGTTCGTTGAAGGTAGAGGCAACTTCAGCAACAAAAATCGGGTAATCGCTCAAGTGGTAGGGTTGATTCTTGCGGCTGAAGTAGCTGTGCATGCTGTGACCTGCTTCATGAGCCAGCGTGTAGACATCGCGCAGAATCTCTTTGTAGTTCATCAGGATGTAGGGGTGGCTGTCATAGCAGCCGCTGGAATAAGCGCCGCTGCGCTTGCCCGGCTTTTCAAAACGATCTACCCATGCCTCTTTTTGTAAACCGCTGCGCAAAATGGATTGGTATTCATCGCCTAGCAAGGTCACCGAGTCGATGACCAACTTTTCGCCCTCGTTGTAGGGGAACAAGCGCTCCACATCGGCTACCAAGGGCACATTCATGTCCCATAGTTGCAACTGGTCTACTCCCAAAGCCTTTTTGCGCACATCGAAATAGCGGTGCAGCGATGGCAATCGGTTGCGCACAGAGCGAATCAAGTTGGTATAGACTTCCAGGGGCACATTTTTGGGCTTGAGAGCAGCCTCTAGGGCACTTTTGAAGTTGCGTTTGCGGGCTTCAAAAGCGTGTGCTTGGATCTGTCCCTGCAATAGGTCACAGAGGGTGTTTTTGTATTCGCTATACTTCTTGTGGTAGGTCTTGAAGGTCGATTCGCGCAAAGCTCTGTCGGGGCTTTGCAGATAAAGCCCGTAGCGCGCATGTGTAAGGGGCTGCGGTTTGCCTTGGCCGTCGACAGCATCAGGGAAGACAAAGTCGGCGTTGTTGAGAGCCGAAAATGCCTTGTAGGCGGTTTGTAGGGGCTGTGAAGCGGCAGCGAGCAGCTCCTCTTCGCTTTGGGAAAGGGTGTGCGGCTTGAGACGATAGGTCTTTTCCAGAAAAAACTTGTAGGTCGCCAGCTCAGGATTGCGAATGAGGTTGTGAAAGGTTGTTTCATCAAGAGCAACGATTTCCGGCTGGATCCAAGCGCCCAATTCTTGCAGCCTCTGCAAACGTGTGAGCGCCTTTTCGTAGGCGATTTTTGGACCCGTTGCTGTGATGTCTTCGTCGTGCTTCAGGTGAGCCCACGTAAAGAGTTTTTCGGCCGCGCGCGAAAGATCGAAAAAGGTCGAAAGGGTTTCTACGAGTTCTTGGACCTGTCCCAACTTGCCCTTGTGGCGTAGCAGAGAGGTCTCATCGACTGGTTGATCAAATTCCTTGTTCCAAGCTTCAAGTGATGGATAGAGTGGCGAAAGATCCCAATTCATAAGCTTTTAGTAGCTTATATTAAACTGCATTTTTGCCAGTTGCAAAATGGCATCGATGGCTTCTTCCGCATCAATACCTACCGCTTCCACTACGATTCTTGATCCCTTTGTTGCAGCAAGCATCAAAATGCCGAGTAGAGATTTTGCGTTCACTGTTTCGCGGCCCCGGATGAGGCGAATCTCGCTGCGAAATGCGGTGGCGGTCCGCACCAGCTCCGTAGATGGACGTGTGTGCAGCCCTCGATCATTCAAAATAGTGAAGAACGAACGTTTAGCTTTCAAAATCAAAAAAAGAATATACAGCGAATCAGTCGTGAACTTCAAGTGTCTTTTCTAAGACGGCCTTGGTGCAGTAGATTGGAATGTTGTTGAGCAGGGCTAAAGCCATGCAATCCGAGGGGCGTGCATCGATTTCCAAAATGTTGCGAATGCCCTCTTGCTGTTGCTCTAAAAAGAGGCGAGCGAAGTAGACAGTGCCTTGCAAATCGTTGATCACAACGCGAGTCGGTTTTACTTCGAGTCCTTGGAAGACGGAAGAGAGCAGGTCGTGTGTGAGGGGGCGGGGTTTTGCCGTGCCGGTGAGGTACATCTGCATGGCGTTGCCGATGGTGGGATCGACGTAGAGGGCAAAGCGTTTGCCCTCGCCGTTCATAATGACCACGCAGTAGGCGTGGGTCTGCAGCATCTTTTCGATCTTGAGGGGGACAATGGCTTCTTGAGTCATCATAGAGTGGTCACCGTGCCATCGGCGTTGCCAATCAGGACGCGGCCTGCGAGTTTGAGGAAGAATCCGGTGTCGACGACGCCGGGGATCTGTTTCAGGTCGCTATTCCACTGTTCAGGGAGATCAAAATGGCCGCTGCTGTGGTGGGCATCGGCGATGATGTTGCCATTATCTGACATGACGAGCCTCCCTTGGTGGTCCTGCCTTGGCTTAACCTTTAGCCCAAGTCGCTCCAACTTGTAAAGGGTGGCGTTGAAGCAGAAGGGAAGGATCTCTAGGGGAAGGCCAAAGGTGCCCAATTTTTGGACGCGTTTGCTGAAGTCGGCGATCACGATCATTTCCCTAGCCATCGAGGCAATGATCTTTTCTCGCACCAGCGCTCCGCCGCCGCCCTTGATCATGCGCTTCTGGTCATCGATCTCATCGGCCCCGTCAATATCGAGGTCCAAATGGGTCACCATCAGCGGGTCGATCAGAACCAGTCCGAGCTCTTCGGCCAGAATTTCGGAGCCCTTGGAGGTGGCGATGGCCTTCACCTGGGTGCCTTTGCGTGCCAGAGCCCGAATAAAATAGGCAGCTGTAGAACCCGTCCCTAATCCGATGGTCATCCCATCCTGGACAAGTTTTACAGCTGCCTCAGCAGCGGCTTGTTTCCCAAGCTCTTTACTCTTGTCGGTGTCGGTCAAGAGCGCTCTAGCCTGCAGCAGCCACACGACCTGCAAGAGGAGCATGTGCAGTATTCAGTTCCTCTGCAAGTGCCTGCATTGCGTTGCGTACAGCGCCGCTTTCAGGCTCATGAAGGACTTCCGTGGTGGGCAGAGAAACGCGTGTTTTGTCTCTGCGCTGATTGAGTTTTTCTAGAGCAGCGACGGCTTCGGCATGAGTGAATTTCGCGCTTTTTTTGAGTTGGTCGTTTTCTAAAGCCTGCATGAATTTGAGAACTTCGGAACTTGGATCTGCGTATCGAACAGGATTTACCTGACTCATGATAGAAACTCCCTTAAAAAAAAGTTTTTCTGACTGGCAGCGTAGCAAATTGGTCTGTTTGGTTGCAAGAAACTCTTAGCTACTTGCAGAATCAACAAGAGTGAAAGGCAATGTTCTTGGTGACTACAATTTGATTAAGCAGCTGGGGGCGGGCTCTTTGGGCAACGTGCACCTGGCGGAACACCGCTTTACCAAGCAGAAGGTGGCGCTCAAAGTTCTCCCTGAAGAACTTTCATCGGATCGGGGCTTTATTCAGCGCTTTGAGGAGGATGTGAAGACCCTTTCAGGGCTTACCCATCCCAATATTGTTAAAATTCACAACGTCTCTTTTTCCGCCGGTAATTATTTTTTAGTTACAGACTGCATTGTCGATGGCTTGGGTGAAACGACCACGCTGGGGCAGTATGTGCAGGGTAGAAAGCTTAGTGAAGAGGAGATTCTTCGCCTATTAAGGGGGGTTGCGGAAGCCCTTGATTGGGCGCACGATCCAAGCAATGGAAAGCCATCGATTGTTCATAGAGGGTTGAAGCTCAGCAACATACTGGTAGGTCAGGGGCAACTTCTGCTCTCTGATTTTGGTCTTTCTCGCATTGCCGGTACGGGGTATGTCTTGAGCCGCACCTATCGTTCCTTAGTGGATTCCCTCTCGGATCGGCAGACAGAGGCTTCCAAAACCCTGCAGAACTCCTTTCTCCAGACCTTCGCCTTTTTAGCACCGGAGCAAAAGCGTGCCGATCGCATCCATGAAGTAGGGGTCAAAACGGATACCTGGGCCTTTGGGATCTTGGTCTATTTCCTTTTGATGCGCCACTGGCCGGAGGGTGCTTTTGAAATGCCCTCCTCCAAGGAATTTAAGTTGGACTGGGACAAGTTGATTCGGGCCTGCCTGTCGCCCGATCCGGAAAAGCGGCCTGCTCAGCTGTTGCCATTGCTTGATGCGTTGGTGGCTCCTGAAAAGCCGCCTGCGGCAACAGTTGTTCCGGAAGCGGTAGAGGCGGCGCCTCCTATTTCTGTGAACCAGGCCATAGAGCAGCGCATGCGCAGCGAATGGACGGTGACCTCCTATAAGCCCCAGTCGCAGGAAAGCTTAAAAGTAGAGCCTCTTTTGAGTGAAATGGTGGTCATTCCCGGTGGTCACTATATGCGCGGCAGCAACAGTGGCAGTCGCGACGAGATGCCGCGCCACCGCGTGCAGGTCAGCCGCTTCGCCCTCGACATTCACCCTGTTACGAATGAGCAGTTCATCCGCTTCCTAGAGCACATTGGGGGCGAAAAGGATGACAATAACCACGACATTATCCGTCTCAAAGAATCGCGCATCCGCCGCGTGAGTGGCAAGCCCATCGTGGAGCCGGGCTACTCCAAGCACCCCGTCATTGGGGTGAGTTGGTACGGGGCTCTTGCTTATGCCAACTGGATCGGCCGCCGCCTGCCCACCGAAGCGGAATGGGAAATTGCTGCCTCCACCGGCCGCGATGCCCACCTCTACCCGACGGGGGATGAGATTGAGAAGAGCATGGCCAACTTCTTCTCCTCCGACACCACGGCCGTCATGAGCTACGCCCCGAATGAATTTGGGCTCTACGACATGGCGGGCAACGTCTACGAGTGGTGCCATGACTGGTACGAGTACAACTACTACGAACACTCTGCGCAAGAATCCAACCAGCCCAAAGGGCCTCTGCACGGTGTCTACCGCGTTCTGCGCGGCGGCTGCTGGAAGAGTCTTAAAGAGGACCTGCGCTGTTCCCACCGCCACCGCAACAATCCCGGCACCATCAACCGTACCTACGGCTTCCGCTGCGCTGCGGATGTGTGAAACCCAATAATCTTCATTTGAGATAGACTGCTTGCCATGTGGAAGAAAATGGCAGCTGTTCTTTGGGGTTATGCCGGCATCATGATGGTGCTTGGTCTGATTGGGTTTCTCTCAAACCCTGAAAAAGCGATCTCGGCCCTTATCGTGGGCTTGAGCGCCCTCGTCCTTTTTGGTGGGTTGGGAGTGGCTGTCAAAAGACGCAAAATGTGGTCCATGCGTCTCTCCATGGGCCTTTTGGTTCTCTACGTGATCGCTCTTTCTCTCAAAGTGACATCGCTGTGGCAGTCCGTCCTGGCCGGCACTCCCGACAAGCTTCTGGCTTCGGTTTTGGTTTCCTTGATGCTCGTAGCTTCACTGGCCATGGTGGGCCTCGTCGTCCTCTTTAATCCACCTAAGTAATTTACGGTGAAGCGCGCGGGGCCAAGGCATCTAGTCGGGGAGATTAGCTGATGATGCGCTGTTTAGGCAGCAGGGCGTGCAGCTCCGCCGCCACCACCGATGTCTTTTCGAATCTCTACTCGCAGACCTCGTAAAACAGGATTGCCCTCTGGAAGCGACCATAGCTCTGCAGGCACAGTATCTAAACGACTAAAAACGATGCGAATAACTTTGAAGCACAACAGGCTTGGCCGACTATTTCGCCTGCTTACTAGCCTCATAGCCTCTGTCCATGAAAGCCCACAATCAGCCGGATATTCCATCAGATATCCCTCGGCAAATTGGTACGCTTCTTTAGGATGCTCCTCTATATAAGTGGCTATTTCTCGCATCTCTCGTTGATAATTCTGCCACTCTTCCCGTAAACCAGGCGCCTGTTCGGCGGACAATGTTTCTGCAAGCTTTTGCACAGTACTCTCGATGATTTTCTCATGCTTGCGGGTTGCTGGGAGGTTCAAAATAAGATAAGCTTTTTCTATGAATGTGAGTAGGGAACTATTGTATTTTCCCTTTTCGAAAGCTCGATTTCTTGCTTCGAGTAGGTAGGCAGAATCGTAATTATTAAGGCATCGAATAGCAATACATCCGATTGCAGCTATGGCGGAAAAGCAACCAACAGCTGCAGCGATTCCTAAAGCCACAGGTAATACACCACTCATGGTTAAGCCGACTCCTAAGGCCGCTGCGGCTAAAACCGCAAAAATGACTACAGCGATCATTTGCACTCGATGCAGGTTCCACTTGCCTCCGTAAGGCAACTGCACGGTGTATTGATATCGATAGTCGGTGCGATTATCGTTGAAATAAAGTTCAGCGGGCTCAACGGAGAGCAGTCGCGGTCCGTCCTGAACGTACTGCCGGGCGTCTATAGAAACGATTGGGTATTCTACATGTCTCAGTGCCATAGCCAATTATTATAACACATTAAAAGCTTAAATTACACTATTTTTCACTCGAAAAAATCTTCGTAACATGCTTATAATAAGCATGTTACATATGGTTATGAAGAGAGCGAGATTCGGGGGGGGGGTGAAAATTCATCGCAGTATGGTGGGCCTTTTTGAGGTTGCGTCGTTTAGTCCGCTATGTAGCGCACGGTAAAGCGTGCGGGGCCGAAGGTCTGGACGGGAAGATAGGTGATGATGGCATGTACGCTGCCCTGGCTTGTTTGAATGAACCAGCCGCCGGACTCGCGCGTGATGGATTCGATGGGCTGAGCGGGGACCAGGCGCTCTAATTGGGGGTCGCTGAGGATTTGGCAGATTTCTTTGCTGTCTTGCCAGTAGGGCGGGAGAGCTGCAGATAAAGAACTAATGAGGAGAAGGAGAGCGAGCTTCATGGGAGTATTGATAGCAAGTGTCGCGATTCTGGTCAAAAACGAGCTCGCATAGTATCAGTAGGCAAAAGTATCATAGTAGGCGGGTGGGCAATGAAAGAGCGCGACAAAATACTAGTAAAAATGGCCCCTACACTGCCGGCAACGATGGATGAGCGGTTGTCGGCGATTAAGCAATTAGGGGAAGACCCTCTTGCTCAAGACAAGGCAGCAGAGGCTTTGAGTCAGCTCGAATTAGAGCACACCGGAGGCCCATTTTTGTTGGAAGTGGGATTGGTGTGGCAGATGCTCGGAGTGCAGTCGAGAAGGCTGGATTGGATGGACCGAGCTGTGGCCTGTTTCAATAACGCCGCTCCGCAACTTCCCTCGCCCTTTTTGCCCCTTTTGGCAACGGCAAAGGCCTATACAGAAATCGGTAAGATCGGTGGAGAGCTCGGCGCTTTCGCTGAAGCCGATCGCTGCTTTCAAGCAGCAGAGCCTCTCTTAAGCAAGACGAGCGAAGATCAGTTTCATTTCTTCTGGCAATGGGCCAACTCTTTGACTCTGTGTGCCTTCTTGTCACAGGAGAGCACCGACTGGCAGCGCGCTTTGAAGCAGTATGACGAAGCGGCGCAGTACATGGCCAAAGAAGAGCCCCTCTTTTACCAGCAGCGTGGAGAGTGTTTGGCCGCTTGCGGTATTCAGATGAACTCTAAAGAGATGCTCTATCAGGCAGTGCACGTTTTTCAGTTCGCACTACCTCATGTGCAGAATCAGTCTACGCTCTACCACCACTTGGGTTCTTGCTACTTTCACCTGTTCGTGCAGACCTATGATCGCCATTGGTTTCACAAGGCAAAAGAACGATTGGAAGCAGCGGCACTCGATGCAGCTTTTCAGGCGCAGAGTCACCACTTCCTCGGCCATCTGCACTTAGAGTGCGGCAAGTTATGGGAAGATGAGGAGATGCTGGAAGAGGCGCTCAAGCACTTTGAATGGCTGCAAAACCAGAATGTCTCTACACAGTCTTTCTACGCAGGAATGTGTGAAACTCTTGCTCGACTAGGTCAGTATCAAGAGCGCATCGATTTGTTGCGTTCCGCAAAAGAGAAGTTAGCGCGCGGCTTAGAGATCTATCCACGCGATGCTAAGCTGCTTTATTGCCAGGGGTCGCTCATGGTGGTCTTTGGTCATTATTTCTCTGATCCTAGCTACTTCGAGCAGGCGACGGTTTTGTTGGAAGAGGCCATTAAAGATCACAGCGAGCATGTGTTGCTGTGGCGCGCGCTGGCAGATGCCTACTATTGCACCGCGCAGCATGCGCAAGACCCACATCTGATGCGCAAAGCAGTGGCGTGCTATGACTCCGCGATCCGTCTCAAGCAGGACTTTATCCCTATTTGGCTCGATGCGGCGACAGCGCGCAAAGCGTATGCGGAAATGACGGAGGATCAAAACAGCGCAAAAGAGGCGGCCGAGCAGTTAGAGCGTGTATTGACAGCTCTTGCAAAAGGAGAGGCCTCTTTCCACGATTCTGAGGTGCGCGGCGATGCGCTTGCGCGCTTGGGCGGTGTGTTTGATTTGCTGGGCGATCTTACGATGGAAACGGTCTACTACTCGAAAGCAGTAGAGGTTCTCCAGGCAGCGATCACAGCAGGTGAGGATAGCCTTGCCACACGGCACCAGCTAGCGCTTGCACTGTGCCATGTAGGTGAGTCGACAGGCGATGGACAGTCTCTGGCCATTGCCATCGACCAGTTCAGCTATCTCACGGCCATTGAAGACGATGAGGCGACCTACTGGACAGATTGGGCAACAGCCCTCATGACACTCTCTTCTCTCGAAGAAGAGCGCAAAGAACCTTTGCTCAACGAGGCGGAAGCAAAGCTGCGACATGCAACCTTGCTAGGTGATGTGCAGGCGTATTATTATCTTGCCTGTGTGGCCTCTCTTCGCGAAGAGTTTGAGGCAGCCATCCATTTTCTCCAGCGTTGCAGGAAATTTGGTGCGCTGCCCGAAGTGGAAGACATCAACGAAGATGGTTGGCTGGCTTCTTTGAGAGAGACAGAGATTTTCCAGAACTTCATTACAGAATTGGAAGGATGATTGCGTGCAGGATAAGCGTTTAAATCGCGAACTTTTGGAGGATGAGGAATTTCATGCCGCAGCCGGTAACCTCATGGATTCAAAAACGTCGCATTTGGACGATATCCTCTCACAGAAGCTTGAGGAGGCATTTCATAAGGAAACCTCCAAGATTCGTTTGCAACAGGTAGCCAAAATTGCCGCGGAGCATTCGCCAATTGACTTGAGCTATGCCGCCTCGCGCTTTCCCGCGCCGGCCCGTCATATTCTCTACGATCGACTGCCCAACTTAGATGCTAAAGTAACCTTCATGATCAATACGGATGGAGCCACAAGGGCGGCGATTTTTCGCCACTTGGAAGATGGTGAAATCCAGCCGCTGATCCAAAAAATGCCTCCGGACGAGGCTGTGTGGGTCATGGATGACCTTCCTGACCGTCGTTTGCGGCGGATCATGGAGATGATTGATTCGAGAAAGGCCGCGCGCATTCGCGAATTGATGAAGCATGATCGCAACTCGGCGGGTCGTATGATGACCAACGAGTTTTTCGCCTTCCCATCGACTCTCACAATTGAAGCAGCCTCTAAAATTATTCGAGACAATCCCGGCATTGATCTTACTCGGCGCGTCTTTGTGTTGAGTGAAGCGGGCCAGCTGCTGGGCTATGTGCCAGCGCGCAACTTGATCATCAATCCGGCGCATTTGCCGCTCAAACAGGTGATGCGCTCGGTGCTGCATAAAGTGACTCCTGAGGCTACTCGAGAAGAGGTGGTGGACTTAGTTGAGCGCTACAAAATTTCTGCGCTTCCTGTGGTGGATGAAGAAGATTACTTGCTGGGAGTCATCACGTATGAGGACGTTGTAGAGGCCATTGAGGACATTGCCGACGAGACCATTGGCCGCATGGCGGGTACAACGGAAGACGTCTCGGGTCATGAGCCCACAGTCAAACGATTCTTATCGCGCGCTCCTTGGCTTGTAGTGACCGTGTGCGGCGGGTTGCTCTCGGCATTGATCATGTCTTACTTTCAGTCTTTTGAAAAAAACTTACTCGCTCTGATTGTCTTTTTTATTCCTCTGATCAATGGCATTTCCGGCAACGTGGGTGTGCAATGCAGCACAGTGCTTGTGCGCAGCATGGCCGTTGGTACGCTCTCTTCCGGCAATAAGGGACAGGCGATCAAAAAAGAATTGACGATCGGGTTGATCACCGGCTTGGTCTTTGGCCTGTTATGCGGTGTTGCTGTCTTTGGCCTGCGCTTGATCGGAGTGGATCAAGTAGGCCTAAGCTCGCTGCAGCTAGGGGTTTTAGTGGGGGTAGGGGTGTTTGGTGCCTGTCTGACCTCGACGACGTTGGGGGTCTTTTCGCCCCTCTTCTTTGCGCGTCTGGAAATTGACCCTGCCGTGGCCTCGGGACCGATTGTTACAGCATTTAATGACGTAATCTCTATGATTATGTTCTTCATTATTTCCGGGCTCATCAGCTCGATATACTTTACTTGAGGGGAAAGCACACATGAACTTTACGCACTTAATAGGAAACCTCGGCGCAGACCCGGAGACTCGCGTTACTCCCGGCGGGCAAAAAGTAACCTCCTTCCGCATGGCCACGCGTTCGTTTAAGAATGGCGCAGAAGAGGCTGTTTGGTGGCGCGTAACGGTTTGGGGCGAGGACAAGAAAATTGTCTCCCACCTGAAAAAGGGCTCACGCGTGATTGTTGTGGGAGAGATGCAAAAACCTACGATCTACACCAACAAAGAGGGGCAGCCGCAAATTTCGCTCGATTTGACCGCGGAAATGATTCGCTTTGCTCCAGGGCCCAAACCCGGCGAGTCAGGTGAGTCGGGAGAAAGAGGCGCAGCGATGGCTTCCTATCCGCAAGAGCGTTCCAGCAAACAGTATGATGTAAAGGAAGAAGACCTGGATGATCTCCCATTCTAAGGATTGCGCTGAAGCGCTGATTGTTCCCGTATTTGAAGGAGCGGAAGACCGCTTAGATTTTACAGGCAAAGAGGGGGAGATTCTCGTTGAGTATCCCAAAGATTGTAAGCGGCGTGTGCTGCTCGGCATTGGACTTAAGGAAAAATGTACCCTTGAATCTCTGCGCCGCAGCTATGCAGCAGCGATGAAGTGGGCCAACGGCAAGAAGCTGAAAAAAATTGCCGTCTCGCTACCCAAGATCAAATCCGCTGTAGGGGCTATTGAGGGGCTATTATTGGCCAACTACCACTTTTCTGAACTGAAGAGTGAAGCGGCGAGTTTGGTCAAAGACATCAACTTGATCGATGCAGATAAATCTCTTTTAGAAGAGGCAAAGCGCCTCGTTCACGTGCAAGAAGCTGTCTTTTTAGCGCGCGACTTGGTGAATCGTAATGCCGATCACAAAACGCCTGCTTATTTGGTGAAGATGGCCAAAAGCATGGGCGTGCGCACCAAGATTTTGGACCGAAAAGCGCTGACGAAGGCAGGTCTGGGACTTTTTCTTGCCGTGGCTCGTGGAGCCTCTGTAGAGCCCTATTTGATTGCGATGCAATACCGCGGCGCGCCCAAATCCAAAGACCACACTGTGGTGGTTGGCAAGGGCATTACCTACGATACCGGCGGTCTCAACCTCAAGCCTACCGGCTCGATGGAGACGATGAAGTGCGACATGTCGGGAGCCGCGGCGGGCTTTGGTCTGATCGCAGCGCTGAAGAAGCTCAAGGTCAAGCGTAACGTCACTGTGGTGATTGCTACGTGTGAAAACGCTATCGGCTCGCGCAGCTATAAGCCCGGAGACGTCTACAAGAGCTATCTGGGCAAGATGGTGGAAGTGGACAACACCGACGCCGAAGGACGCCTCACTCTGGCCGACGCAATTGCTTGGGCCAATGATACCTTAAAGCCCACCCGCATCATCGATCTGGCCACTCTTACCGGGGCCATCGTGGTGACTTTTGGCGACGAGGTCTCGGGGCTGATGAGCAACGACGAACAGCTCCAAAAGGCTCTGCAAGCCGCAGGCGAGCGCACCCACGAGCGCCTCTGGCCGCTGCCTCTCTACGAGGAGTACCGCGACCTCTTAAAGTCGGACATTGCCGACCTCAAGAACGCAGGCGATAGGGGCGCTGGCTCTATCAAGGGAGGGCTTTTTATCCAGGAATTCGTTGGCAAAACCCCCTGGGCTCACCTCGACATTGCTGGCACGGCTTTCCTCTCTAAAGACCGCCGTTGGTCCCCCAAGGGGGGCACCGGTGTAGGCGTTCGTCTCCTCCTCGACTTTCTAGAGAATTCCTAGCGGAAAAATTGACCCTCACTGCATGGTGAGGGCTGCTATGAAGCATTTCCGTAGAGAGAAGATTGGGGCGGCGCCGGGGTCTTTGATCCATACGGGTGTGCCTGCTTCGGGGGCGGTGGTGGTCAACCATATCGCCTACGATGAGGGGACGTATGAGGAAAAGCATAGCGTTGACCCCTCCACGCTCGAACTCGATGATGGGCGTGTGCATTGGATTGAGGTCGTCGGGGTTCATGACAGCAAAGTCATGGAGAAAATCGGGCAGCGCCTGAATTTGCACCCCCTCTTTTTGGAAGACGTGATGAACATTCACCAACGTCCTAAGGTGGATGATTGGGGCGAGGGGATCTTCATTGTTCTGCGTGTGTTGCAGCTCGAACATGAGGTGATTTGCGACGGACAGATCAGCATTTTCATGCGCAAAAATTTAGTCCTCTCCTTCCACGAACATCCCACTCCTCTTTTTGCGCAACTCAAAGAGCGTCTGTGTGCACGAAAGGGGATCATTCGCAAGCAAGGATCGGACTTTCTCGCTTATGCACTCATTGACACGGTGATTGATAACTACTACCTGCTGCTACAAAAGATCGATGATATGGTAGAAGCTCTCGAAGAGCAGGTGAGCTATGGCAATGCCACCACCCACTTGCGCGAGATCCACGATTGCCAAAGAAAGGTGATCTATTTGCGCAAATCGATTCTGCCGGTGCGTGAAGTCATCGGCCATCTCTTGCGCGAAGAAGATGAGGAGCTTCTTACCCCCACAACCAGGTTTTATTTAAAGGACGTCTATGACCACGCTGTGCAGGTGACAGAAACCCTTGACCTTCTGCGCGACTTAAGCAAGGGCCTTTTGGACATCACCATTTCGACCATGTCCCACCGCATGAATGAGGTCATCAAGATCCTGACGGTGGTTTCCACCATCTTTGTCCCCATGACCTTTATCTCCTCCTTCTACGGCATGAATTTCGTTAACATGCCGGAAATCCATTGGAAATGGGGCTACCTAACAGCCGTGGGTCTGATGGCCTTTTCCACCCTCTACATGATCCGTTACTTCAAGAAGAAGCGCTGGTTTTAGTCTGCGAGCAATTCAGCGGCGGAGGGGCTCAAGTAGTCCACATGTTCGCCAATCTCGAGCAGTACTTGGTAAGAGCGATTGTCGATTCCGGTAGGAACGCGGCACATGCGGTCGGAAGTGATCATATCCTTCGATAAAGCGATGGCGTAGTTCACGAGATCAAACGTGTTCTTGTAGTTCTTTTTGAGGTGAGCAGTGGTTAGATGTTCCATGGTTGGGCCTTTCGGAGTTGTTTGTTTTCTTCCACGATGAGAATAGAACGCAGGGTTTGGTATGCAGTCGTCAAATCATCGTTGACAATGTGGTAATCATAGAGGTGGGCAAAAGCAATTTCTGCGTGCGCCCAACGAATGCGCTTATCGATTTCTTCTGCAGATTCGCTGCCACGGCCCTGTAGGCGGTGTTTCAGCTCTTCCCAAGAGGGCGGCGTAAGAAAAATCGATGTGCAGGGAATGTTGTGTTGCTTGATTTGCCGCATGCCTTGCGTATCGATGACGAGCAAAACATGCTTGCCACTGCTTTGCAGGTCATCGACAGTCTCTTTGAGAGTGCCGTAGCTGTGGTGGAAGAGGTTTGCGTGTTCAAGAAATGCATTCTCATCGAGTTTTTTCGTAAATTCTTGAGCAGAAAGAAAAATGTAGTCCTTTCCATTCACTTCCCCTTCGCGAGGCGCCCGTGTCGTGCATGAAATGCTACTTGCAACGCAAGAAAACTCGTCTTGCAACATCTTCGCCAGCGTAGTCTTTCCCGTTCCTGCAGGAGCGGAAATGATGAACAACAGTCCTTTTTTGAGATTGCCCAGAACCTTATTCGACATTGGCCACCTGTTCGCGCATGCGCGTAATTTCGCTCTTCATCTCAAGGGTGTGCATAAGGCCACTTTTCCCGCCGATGGTAGTCACTTCGCGCTGCATCTCCATCAAAAGGAAGTCCAGAGTACGTCCTGAGGGCTTTTTCAACACCGCTTCGAATTGGGTAAAATGGCTTTCCAGGCGCGTAATTTCTTCCGCGATGTCGACGCGATCTGCTGCAAAAGCTGCCTCTTTCGCAATGCGATCCTCATCGAGAGGTGTTTTGAGGTTGAGCATCAATTTCTTGAATCGCTCAAACTGACGCGTAGGCTCGCCGGCAGCCACTTTTTTGATCTCTGCGCACGATGCCTTGAGAAGTTCCAAGCGTGCGCTCAAGTCCCGTTTGAGTGCAGCCCCTTCGGTCTCTCTCATGGTGTTGCAATGATCGATGGCCTCTTTCAGCGCCTTCTGCACCTGCGGGACGAGTCGGTTCAGTTCCTCTTCATCGACCTCTTCGGTAAACAGGTCGGGTACGTTGAGCAAAGAGAGAGGAATTTCTTGCTTGAGATGGAGGTGGTTGGCAATTGCTTGCCACTGCTCATGCAGCTGCTTTGCCACGGCGAGGTTGGCGGTGAGCCGCAGAGGGGACTGAGCGTAGACCTTGACCTGGACGGAGCCGTTCTGAAAGCAGTCGCAGACTTGGGTGCGCAAGGGCCCCTCCAGCCGCCTCAGCGCTCGCGGGAGGGTAAAGGAGATTTCCAGCCCTTTGCGGTTTACACTGAAAACTTCCACGGAGACGTGAGATGCCTTTCCTTGGCCAAAACCGGTCATACTTCGCATAAAAATCGCCTCCATGGTACCGTAAGTCGCTTAATTCATGAAGAATAAAGTCCTCATCACAGCCGCTTTACCCTACGCAAATGGGGCTCTCCATTTTGGCCACATTGCCGGGGCCTACCTGCCCGCCGACGCCTACGCCCGCTACTGCCGCCTCCGCGGCCGCGATACCCTCTTTATCTGCGGCTCCGATGAGCACGGCGTGGCCATCACCCTCAGTGCCGAAAAGGCCGGCCGCAGCCCCCAAGCCCATGTCGACCACTACCACAAAATCAACGGGGAGCTCTTCAAGAAGCTGGGCATAACCTTCGACCACTTCTCCCGCACCACTTGGCCCAAACATGCCGATTTTACCCTCCAGTTCTTTGGCGATCTGCTGAAGAATGGCTACATCGCCCCCCAAGAGACCGAGCAGCTCTACAGTGAAGCGGACAAACGCTTCCTTGCTGACCGTTATGTGGTGGGCAAGTGCCCCAAGTGCGGCTACGAAGAGGCGAGAGGGGACGAGTGTCCCAAATGCGGCGCCAGCTTCGAAGCGACCGAGCTCATCAACCCCCGCAGCAAAATCTCTAACCAACCGCTTACTCTGCGCAAAACCACGCACTGGTTCCTCCTGCTCGATAAGCTCAAAGATAAAGTGGGCAAATGGCTCCACACTAAGTCGTGGAAGGAGGGCGTCAAGCACTTCTCGGAAGGGTATTTGAAAGAGGTCCACCCACGCGCTATTACGCGTGATATGGAATGGGGCATTCCCGTTCCTCTGAAAGAAGCCGCTGGTAAGGTCTTCTACGTCTGGTTTGATGCTCCCATTGGCTACATTTCTGCGACGGTCGACTGGAACCAGGCGCGCTGGAAGGACTATTGGGAGGATCCCAAAACGCACTACGTGCAGTTTGTAGGCAAAGACAACGTGCCTTTTCATGCGGTGATCTTCCCTGCGATGTGCATGGGGCAAAATCAGCCCTACAAACTGGTTGACGACCTGGTTGTGAACGAATTCTATAACCTCGAAGGGCGTCAGTTTAGCAAATCGGACAACTGGACAATTGACCTCGAAGACTTCCTAAAGCGCTACAGCGCTGACCAAATTCGCTACGCGATTGCCGCCAATGCTCCCGAAAATGGCGACTCCGAATTTACCTGGAAGGACTTTCAGTCACGCTGCAACGGGGAATTGCTCGGCAAACTGGGCAACTTCATCAACCGCGTCATGGTCTTTGCCCATGCCAATTTCAACGGGAAAGTCCTCCACAGTGGTACGTGGGCTGAAGCCAGCCCTGTGTTGAATGAGTTTGAGCACAAGGTTCTGGAAATCGCCGATGCCTACGAACACTACCACTTGCGCAAAGCGACACAGATTCTCATGCAGATGGCGCACATTGCCAACTCTTTCATCGATGAGAAAAAGCCTTGGGCCGACAAGGCGGGCGCCTCTAACACGATTGCGCTGGCCTTGCATATGGCAAAGATCTTGGCAGTAGTCTGTAGGCCATTAATTCCACACACTTCTGAGCGCATCTGGCACATGCTGAATCTGCCTGCGCTGATTTCATGGGATCAGGGCATCAAGGAAGTCTTTACGAAAACTCTCAATCCATCCGAAATCCTCTTCCACAAAATCGAGGATGTGCAAATCGAAGAGGAGATCAAGAAATTGTCCGGTCCAGAAAGTCCGTTTAAAGCGCCCATTGGTATTGATGAGTTTGATAAGGTCGATCTTCGCGTTGGTCAAGTGATCTCCGCAGAGAAGTTGCCGAAATCGAAAAAACTTTTGAAGTTGCAGGTGGATTTGGGCTTTGAAAAGCGGCAGATTTTGTCAGGTATTGCGTTGCATGCCCCTCCGGAGAGCCTAGTGGGCAAAAAAGTTGTAATTGTTGCTAACCTGAAACCGGCAAAGATGATGGGTGAAGAGAGTCAGGGAATGCTTTTGTGCATTGCCAATGAAGATCGCCTGGAGATTCTCGGCGGTGGCGAGCTTCCCTGCGGAAGTGTGATTCAATAAATAAGGAGATGATATGGCAACAGCTATTGGGGGAGCAAGTGTAGTTCGGGTGCCCGATTCGTCAGTAAGGACCCCACTTCAAGAAATTGGTGTGTTGATGCGTGGCGACTTGAATTGGCAAACGATAAGGATTGATGGGTCGGTGTATCGACAGATTGTTTTGTGCCCAGAAAATAAAGACGCGAGTGTGCAAAAGTTTTGGATTCGTGGTGATGTCGATGGCAAAGTTGAGATGATTCTAACGATAAAAGAAGAAGCGAAACGTTCAAGGGCTTCAGTTCGATTGGCATCGTATATTCGATTCTGTGAGATTTCCGCCCTGCTGGACAGTGCTGGAAATGTGCACATTGTTAAGCCGGAATCTGTAAAGAAATTTTTGGGGCTCTTATGCAAAGATGGGTTGATTGCCAGCGAAGTGCGCGATGAGCTTTTGCGAAATGTCACCACTTGTCAAGCGATCTCTGTGAAGAAAATGGAGTCGGCTATTTTTAAGGGAAGGGTGTTCTGCCACATTCCTGCAGATGGGATCCTTGTAGAGTTAGCCCTCTCTGTTTTGGGAAGATCCGAAGAGAAAGCAGAGTTTTTAAAAAGTCAGATGAAAATATTTAGAGAAAGCAGAGTTTTAAAAAGTCAGATGAAAATATTTAGAGAAAGCCTAGACAGCTAAAAAGCATCCCTATGTGGCTGGAGAATCTTTGCCAGGCGTGTGTGCCTTTCGGACACCTTGATGTTTTCGATGGCCATGTGGATTGCCTTGGCAGAGCCGATCAGCACAAGCAGCCTGCTTGCCCTTGTGATGGCCGTGTAGAGCAGGTTGCGCTGTAGCATGGGGAAGTGGCTTGTATGGACGACTACAATGGCGCAGGGGGTTTCGCTGCCTTGGTATTTGTGTACGGAGACGGCGTAGGCGGGTTGGATTTCGTGGAGCTCTGAAAAGTCGTACTCGACGATGCGGTCGTCGAAAGAGGCAGTGACGAGCTGGTCTTCCGTATTGATATCGACAATTCTTCCAATATCTCCGTTAAAGACCTCTTTGTCGTAGTTGTTAACGAGCTGGATGATGCGATCGCGGGAATGGAGGCGTTTTGTGCCGATGATGAGGGGGCTGTTGCTGGGATTGAGTTTCTCTTGCAAGTAGGCGTTGAGGCAATCGATGCCGCAGGCGCCGCGTCTCATGGGCGCCATGATTTGCAACTCGGTAAAGAGATCGAACCGTTGTCCTAGTTTTCCTTGGAGTAAGGTGCAGATGCGTTCGGGGATAGCCTCTGGGTCTTCTTCTTTCAGGAAGAAAAAGTCTTTGCCGCCTAGCTCTGGAAATTCGCCCTGGTTAATGCGGTGGGCATTGGAAACGATGCTGGAGTCCTTTCCTTGACGGAAGATCTCTTTGAGGGCAAAGACGGGCACGGTGCCGGAGGCGATGATCTCCTTCAAGACGCTGCCGGGGCCGACGCTGGGAAGTTGGTCAGTATCACCGATCAGAATAAGTCTGGAAGAGGAGGGGATGGCGCGCAGAAGGCTGGCCGCCAGTCTTGTGTCGATCATGCTTGCCTCATCGATGATGATGAGGTCGCAGGCTAAAGGGTCGGAGGCATTTTTCTTAAAGCCGCCCTCTTCGCCGCTCCATTCCAGAAGGCTGTGGATGGTGCGCGCGTGCCAGCGAGTAATCTCCGTCATGCGCTTGGCCGCGCGGCCCGTGGGTGCTGCGAGGAGAATCTTAGGGCAGAGGTGTTTGCAGAGGGTCAGGATCGCACGCGTGATGGTGCTTTTTCCCGTTCCTGGGCCACCTGTGATCACGAGTACCTTTTCGCGCAGCGCTGCTTGGACGGCCTCTGCTTGTGCAGGAGCAAGTTGCAGCGAGAGCTTTTCTTGGACCCAGGTGATGGCTTTGTCCGCATCTACCGGACGCATTTTGCTAGGAGATTTTTTGAGTCGACGGATGTCGCTCGCGATGCTCTCTTCAGCAGCAAGCAGAGCGGGCAAGTAGAAGTAGCCGTCAACAGAGGCAATGCGTTTGTTTTCGATAAGCGATGCAATCTGTGCTTCCACAAGAGTAGGTTCGATGGCCAGCAACTGAGCGGCGCCTTCGATGACAGTTTGGTGAGGCAGGCAGCAGTGGCCCGATTCGCTTTCTTCTAAAAGAAAATGGCATACACCAGCGGCGATGCGGCCGGGGTCATGAGCGGGCAGACCGATCTTTTGGGCGATCTGGTCGGCGGTCTTGAAGCCGATGCCGCGGACTTCTTGGGCAAGGAGGAAGGGGTTTTGCTCCAAGATCTCGCGACTTTGTTCGCCAAAGCGCTTGTAGATGCGGCTGGCGAGGCTGGGAAAGACATCATATTGCTGGAGAAATAAGACGAGCTCATGGACCTGTTTGCTCTCCTGCCAGCTGCTGACCATGCGTTTGAGCTTGGCCTTGCCGATGCCTTTGACGTCGAGGAGAAGATCGGGGCTTTGGTCAAGGATCTGCAGGGTTTTTTCGCCAAAGTGGTCGACAATTTTCGTTGCGTACGCAGGGCCGATGCCTTTGATCTGGCCAGAGGCTAGGTACTTTTCAATGCTTTTCTTGTCGGTGGGCTTTTCCTTTTCGAGGTGCTCGACCTCCAGCTGCATGCCATGTTTCGACATGCGCCAATGGCCTTGGCAGCGCACAGCCTCTCCCGGAGCTAAAGATCCCAGGGGCCCGACAACGGTGGTCAGCTCAGGTTTACCCACTTCCTGCACGCGCGCGACGATAAAGGCCCCATCGGGGCTGGCAAAGACGATGCGTTCAACAGTTCCAAAGAGCTCTTCCACAACTAAAAGAAGGTTTAACTAGATCGACTATAAACGCAAGTAAGCTCGGCGGTTGCTAGGACATGGCCCTCAGCGGCCTTCAGCACCTGCTCTTTCGTGGCCCCTTCAGCAAGGCCTAGCAGGCAATCCAAGGCGTAGAGATGAAAGATGTAGCGGTGTTCTTTACCAGGAGGGGGAGCTGCCCCTTTGTAGCCAATCTTCTTCCAACTGGACAGCCCCTGTGTTCCTTGAACCTGGGATTCAGCCAGCTCTCGTACTCCCTTGGGGATATCGTACATGACCCAATGGACCCACGTTCCTGCCGGAGCATCGGGGTCATCCATAATCACCACAAAGGAGGCGGTCTTTTCAGGGACCTCGCTGAAGACTAGATGCGGGGAGAGATCGGCCCCATCTCCCGTGTGCTTCACAGGAAGGCGCTCGCCATCATGAATTTGTGAACTTGTCAGACGCATGCTCCAACAATATCGGAAAAGGCTTTGTTTTGCAATTGACTTATAATCAAACACATACGTCTTAATATGGCGAATAAACGGCTACTTTAAACTGTTTCTTATGACAGCGGCTATTTCAGGGAAATCCATTCGAGTAAGCGAGATACGAACTCCTCCTGTAGTTGAGGTGGAGGCGGGTGTAGTTGATCGCCTTCAGGCAGAGATGGAGGCTGCAGCAGGTGCGGGACAGCTGCAACTAGAGGGTCTTTATCCACCCGTTCGTCCGAATCGGTTTTTGAGAGAGAATTTACTCAAATGGTTGGATGCGCTGCCTTTGTCTGCAGATGAAAACAAGCTGTTGAAAAAGATCTACGATGAATATGTGGAAATGGTTCGCTATGAAGAACTGCGGGCAGGTATTCGGGTTTTAGCTGCTGATTTGCGGGGCAGAATTAAAGGCCCTTATGCCATCTCTTATGACAAGGATAAATCTTCGGAGTGGATGGCAGCGCAAGCGATTCCCTTGATGGAAAAAGCTCCTGTTGGCTACATCAATTCTTTTAATCCAGTGGTTCCTAAAGGGTGCCGCACAGTGGTTCATTTTGATGACATGTCGTTGTCAGGGGCTCAGATTGCTATGTATGCCGACTTTATTGCAGAGCAGGCAAAAGAGCCGCTTGAGGTCTTATATGCGGTGCCGTTCATCAGTTCAAAAGCGATCGCTGTATGGGCTAAAAACCCTATTGCAACTTCTGTGGAAGGTGTTAGCGTTGATCTTCTCACAACGACGAGAAGGTTGCGTGCTCAAGAAGACGTGATGAGCGAAGAGGAACGAACGGTTTTTGAAGAGCTGCAAAATAAGTTGGTTAGAACAGGGATATTTCCCGGGGAATATGCGTGGGGTGATGTCTCCGGAAGTGGTTTTTGTCTTTCCACAACTGAGTGGAAGACACCGGACTGGATGAGCTTTCCAAAAGTATTGCTTGGCGACAAGGACGCCCCCGCCATTACGGATCATTGTCCGGTCTATCGAAGCTGAGGCTGATCTTGCCCTGAGAGTGGGGAATTGCTGGTAAAAAATGCCATGAAGAGCTAAATTTTATCCCTCCATTCCGGATTAGCTCAGCGGTAGAGCAGTGGACTGTTAATCCATTGGTCGCTAGTTCGAATCTAGCATCCGGAGTTTATTACATGTAGAGGTCTTCCATGAATGAAGCTGAAAGATGGCTGCAGTTTTATCTATCAACAAATGTCAATTCTTCGCTGAAAATTCAACGGCTGTCTCAAAATGTTTTGATTGAACTTGCCGAGCGAGCAAGTCAGCTTCCTGGAGATCGAAAGGCGCAATTTGAGCGCTTGTTAATGGAATCGCCGATAAGATGATTTATATTTTTTGGACATGTGGCAACCGCGAAGAAGCCAAAAAAATCATTCATCTTCTTTTAGAGAAGCGTCTCATTGCCTGCGCGTCGATTGTTCCGGAAGTAGAATCTATTTATCGCTGGGAAGGGAAAATAGAAGAGGCGAAGGAAGTCAAAGTCATTCTCAAGACACAGGCGAAATGGTTTGAGCCTATTTGTGCCCTCATTCTTAAGCATGGCAGCTATGAAGTGCCGGAAATTTCGCAAGTTGATGTCGCAGCAGGCAATCCGCGCTACTTGTCTTGGGTTGTGGACGAAACAAGCCCTCTTTAGGAGAGGGCTTGCGCATGAAGACTACTCTTTGATGTAGCCGTCGGCCATGCCTGGAGCCGAACCCCACCAGGGAGTGCCGGAAAAAAAGACGGCGTCGCCTTGACGAAAGGTTCGGTAGCTACCATCTTGTGTTTCCAAAACCATTCGATAGCATTTTACATAGAAGAAAAAAGTTACCTCATCATTGCTGTCTGCGTAATCAACCGCTTCGCGTAAAGAAACTTCGTGAGCAATCCCAATAAGATTTTTCCAATCGGCAAACTTGTATTGTGCAACGTTGGATTTTTTTGTAAATCCCTTGAGATTCGTCAAATCTATTTCTGGCATGGACAATGCTGTGCCGCAGGTGCCGCCAGTGCATTCTGCCCAAGCGGGCAGAGAGGTGATTAAAGTAAGAGCAATCAGTAGTTTTTTCATCGCAATCTCCTTTTAGTAGCAATTGCGATGAAGACTATAGGAGCGCTAGCGAGATCTAGCAATACGAGCAATAATTTTAACTGCTAGAAACGCTCACAACCGCATGAAGGGGAATGGTGCCCTCGTAGAGGTGATAGTACTTGCAGCTTCCACCTGGGTTGGTTTCGTACACCAAACGTCCATGGAGTTTTTTCGTGTTGAGTTTGAGAATGAGATAGCTTTTGTCGCTCCAAAACTTTTTTACTACGTGAGAGACTTGGGTATCTGTAGCCAGGTGGATGAAGTCGGTGTCGATGGGGGAGTTCACTACGCAACGCTGGAGTTGGCTTTCGCGCCATTGCTCGGGAGAGACGATCTTATAGAGGTACTGCGGGACGTGGTTGGCTTGAACCACCTCTTGCTTTGAAGAAGCGCTCTGATCAGAGCCTCCGCAGGAGGCCAACAACACTAGCGAGAGAATCCAGAAAATGTTCATTATTTTGTCAGGTATAGGAGACCTTAAAATTTATCGCAAAGGTCGCTTGTGCTGATCGAATAGCGCAAGCGACCTTAATTTTAGCTTAGGTCATCGAGACTGCTAGAGGTAGCAGCAACGACCGCGGGAGCCTCATCGACTTTTCCGTCGGCATCAGCACTGCTAGCAGCTACAGCGGCCGAGAGAGCTTTGATGGCTTCTGCAACTATGTCGCTGCTAGGTGCTGCTGGAGGGGCGGCCTCACGAGTTTCTGCAGCTGCGCCACCGTCGACTTCGGCGATGATGCCCAAATCTGTGAAAACAGGGCGAAGTTTTGCTGCTTCCTCAACGGAAAAGAATCCTGGACGGTTCCAAATATCTTGTAGAGAAGTTTTTACTGTCGCGTCCTTCGTCATCGCTGCTGACAAAATCGCGCTGATTTGTGCAGCTGTTCGACTGATATCGGTTGTGAATTTGTAACAGGTGTCTATAAGCGCTTCTTTGCTAAGTGTGTTTTCTTGTAGAGCCTGCAAGAGAGAGGCAAAATCAAGGGTCTTAAAATCAATAGGCTCTTTGTTGCCCTTTGTAACGCTCGGAAGATGTACCCAGACTTTTGCTTTATCTGCAGGGGAAAGGCTTCGACATGTTGGAGTTAAAGCCCAAGGAAGCCATTTTGTCGTTGAAGTTATCCACTTAAGCAGAATTTCGGCCTTTTTTGCGGAAGACATAGCACTGAACCCAGCCCGAGTAAGATCAGAGGCAATTCCTCCATCGTGTAATGCAGCAAGCTTGTCTCCAAAAAATTGGTCCAGAGCTGCTTGAGAGGGGAAAAAGACATAGCTGGGTTCTATACCAGCTCTGGCGGGTGCCTTTGTAGCGGCAATAAGGTGTGCATATCTGTTCAGGTCATTTTTTGTAGTGATTGTAGAGAAGATGAATGCTCGTACATCCGCAGCTTCTTCGCTGGTAAGCTTTTCAAGAAGAGGCGAGGTAGCCAGAGTGACCAAAGCGGGTTGTAGAGTCAGTAGGTTTTTGCTGTTGATCATTACAATCAGATTTTTGAGGAAAGGGATAAGCTGATCGGGCTTGAAATCATAAGTGTTTAGATAATCGAAGAACCTTATGAGCCGATCGAGGCCTATTGGACTTATGACTCGGCCGCGGCTTACTGGATACAAAGCGGCGCATGCTGCAAGCTTTTCGGCGACTTTGCCCAGGGTTGTGAAAGGATTTGCGGGACTTTCGTGGAGTGCAGGGGAAAGGTAATCATCCCATTTTCCTCCATGGCTAATCGCGCTGACAAATTGCTCACAGGCCAGGTCTGCTAGAAACTCCATCTGTTGATGGGGATCTGTTGAAACAGTCTTTACCACCTCAAGACAGATTGCTAGTTCTTTAGTACGAGAGTTGCCCTTGTATCGCATAAAGCTTTTTTGGATTTCACAATCCTTAGAAGCGAATTGACATAGCCATAGAATATTTTCTCGATCAAGGCCTCTAACAAATAGATGAAGAAACCACTCGCGAGCGATGGTCTCTTTTTCGGACGTAGTCAATCCTGGGTCTTCTCCAGTTGTGCGGATTGTAGCCAAGAGTTGCAGAAATCGGTCGATGTTGGCTTCGGATGTTCTCGGCGAGAGCGAAAGTAAGGAACGAAATTGTTCTAGCAATGTAGGGGGAGCCTTTGCTGGCTCGACTGGGGCGGGGCGTGCTAGTGCATCAGAAAGAGGGACTTTTTTGACAAGAGTGGCAACGCCAGCTGTGGATGCTTTGGCTGCTTCTTTTTGCACAGCGAAAGGTGCTTCTGCAATTGGCTTGGCATTGAAGCGGTGGTACAGGTAGATAGCTACGGGGAAGAAAACAATGAGGGAGATTACGAAGGCCGCTTTTTGCCACCCCGTCCAGGCTTTTTGTGCTACTGTAACTACTGCTGAATTAGTTGCTGATACTCCTGCTGCTGCCATCTTTAACCCCATCTTTTTTAAGTTTTAGGGGAAGATGGTAGCTTGTTTGAGGGCGGGGTGTCAACAAAGGGCTCACTAATGAGTTAAAAATCAATAAGTTAGCATCCGGAACCGGACATCAAGACGGCGGGGACGAGGTGATCGGTTTCTAGAGTGTAGGTTTTGCCTGGGGTGATGTCGACCCAGTTGGTGACGAGGTCTGGGTCGCCGTAGCCCTTTGTCCAGACAAGGATGCGGAAGTGTTCGGCGCGGGCGGGGATGGTGAGTTGGATGGTTCCTGATTGGGTGAGAACTTTGAGGCTGCCGGTTTTGAGCTTTGTGCCGTAGATGAGAGCATTGTTGGCTTCGTCGACCTCTTTGGCGCTATTGGCCCACTGGACGGCGATTTTGGCCTTCTGTTGGTTGCTGGGGTAGACGGTTTGGTTGTTAAGGGTAATCTGGTCGGCGAACGCAGTGACTGCCAAGAGAATGAATAGTGCGATTTTCTTCATGAGAGTTCCTTATTAACCTGACTTTCGGATTCATCTTCTTGCACTTCAGTAATCTGACGAGCATCTTTAGCAATTTTGTCCTCAGCAATGGGCGTTCGACCATTACTTTCGGGCAAAATCGCTAAATCTATCTCGCCATATCGCCGAATTTCAGAGAAGCTGAATCCGAAAGTCAGGTTATTATTCAAGAGTGATGCCATCTTGGGGTGTGCATACGGGATTGGGGTTGGGTGCGGTAGGTGCGAAGGGAAAGGTGCCCTCTGCGCAGAGCGTGAGCGGCTTTCCGGTGCCCTTGAATGGCTCTTTGGGAATGTGAACGGTGACGTTTTTGATCATGTTCACGGCTTCGGCGATTTCGAAGTCGCCGACCATACTGAGGAATTGGTAGCTCTCTTCGGGGCTAAGACCCTGCGTGCGGACGAGGAAGTCAATGGCATTGCGAGAGGCGAGCTTCATTGCTTCGAAGAGATCCGTATTGAGACCGACGATCATCCAGTGCGTGGCGTTTTCGATGATGGGCCAGGTGAAGGCATCGTCGCCTTTTCGTTTAGTTTTATCCGTTACACCAAGAGCTTTGAGGTCTTTGCGCACGAAGAATTGGAGGGTAATGCCTTCATAAGAGGTCTCTAGGGCGGTGATGTCGATTTCGCCGTTGCTTTGCGCAGCATGAGAGTCGCCCGTCCAGACAAGAGCACCCTTTTGGAATACGGGAAGGAAGAGGATGGAGCCGACTTGCAGCTCGGGTTGGTCTAAGTTGCCGCCGAAGGGGCCGGGAGGCACAGAGTTGAACTCTCCGGGCACGGGTTGGGCCGCCGGCGTATCAATATTGACGGGCCACGCGGAGGGCCAATCGAGGGGAGGCGCGACGGCAAGCACGCCGGGAAAGGGCTTGAGTTGCATGCATACCCCTTTTACAAACTCGGCGGTGTTATTTACTTTGTCATATTTAAAGTATTTGATTCTCGGCTTAGTAAATTCCGATAAGATGCCTTGCGTGGGGCTTAAGAAATTATAACCAAAATCACCTAGTTTAATATCGAGTACGCGAATTTCGATGACATCGCCTGGTTCGGCACCATCGATATAGACGGGGCCCGTTAGGGTGTGCATGCCGCGACGCTTTTGGATGTCGTGGGCTACATAGAATTGGGCTACATCGGCGGGGGTGGTTTTGTTGTAGACCATCTCATGAAGGCAGCTATTCCATGTTTCCAGAGATACCGTGTCACCAGATTGAATCTTGACCACGGGCGTCATGTTAAGAGTAAAGAGACCGAGAGTGGTTGTCTGATTAGTCGCAGGAACTCTGTAACTTTCTCCCGAAAGAGAGGAGGCGAGGGCAATGAGGATGGCGAGAAATGAGGCTCTTTGTAGCATGGCAGTATGTGTAATAGTTTACCTAAAAAAGAGCAATAATTCGGGCGGTGAAGGCCCAGACGTTGGATTTGGTCGGCTGCGCTCCGGGGCGTGGGATATAGCTGAGTACGGGCTGGAAGTAGGTCGATTTGTAGATTTGCGCCTGGTAATAGCCTTGGAGCATCAATTCCGAACGGCGGGAAAAGGTATGGGGGTTAAGACGTGATAGGGAAGCACCCACGCCGAAGGAGTCATTGGGGCGTTTGGGAACAAGGGCAAAGGCAGTCAGGCCTGCGCCTCCAAAGAGGTTCATGGCCATCGTTCGGGAGTTGTTCCAGCCGAATTGGAAAAACCCAGAGATGTTGCCCTTGGTTTTTCTGCAGGACCTTTGGATCCACAGCGCACGCGAGCCAAAGCCGTAAATCCCGCCCGTGCCCTTTTGCGTTTGTGTGCCGGACTGGAGCAAGCCACTTTGGTGCCACCCTCCGATCGCCACGATGCCTGGCTTGGGGCCGCTCCAGCCATATCCGCCCTCAATGATGGAGAAGTAGTAGCCATTGAAGTGAGGACCGGTGAGTCCTGTTTGGACCCCTCGGGCTAAGTTGCCATCGAAGAAGCCGATGTTGATGTAGGCCTGCTTGATGGGGGCGATGGTGAGCACGGCGCCGCATACGGAGTTGTAGTAACCGCCGATGGCCCCATCTAATGTGGGGTTGGTGAAGATGGGGGTATAGATCAAGCCCGTTACGGAAGGGATGGAAATGGTGGGATCGCTGGTGGGTACGGGATTGGAGACGTTGTTAAAGTGGTAGGTCGGAACGGTTTTTCCGATGCGAATGGTCACTTTGTCACGGAGAAATTTTTGCAGAATCCAGAGTTGATAAAGCTCTGAACGGTTCAGCGGTTCGGGGCCTGGTAAGCTATTGTACCCTTGCACAACGCCGGCATCGCCGTTGGTGGGCTGTCCATTAAATTGGAGAAACTCAGTGCCAAAAGAGGCACCGCACCAACCGGCGGCTTTTTGCAAATCGATGTAGAGGTCAAGGATAAAAGAGCTGTTGCCGGTCCAACGTCGGTTGTCATGCGCGCCATGCCCTCCGCTCATGAGGTCGTTGTAGTCACCGATCCACATGCCGCCGAGTCGTACACCGGAAGACTTGGGGATTTGCAGCGATTCGCCCAGCTCTCCTGTACCGGTTAAGATATTAGTGGCACCCGGGTTTCCGCTGATGCCGTAACTGGAGGCGTCAGCATGGAGATAGACCGCTGCAATACATAAACATAATAAGAGACGAGCCATCTTCTCTTAGGGGCCGCCAATGCTAATATTGAGAGTTCCGCCTGCACCACCAACGAGAGACATTGTAACGGGGATGGGAAGAATGGGTTTTAATGCAGGCGCGGAAGGGATAATATGCGTGCCCCAAGAGCCTTTATACGATCCTTGGGTGTAGGTCACCTGTAGGTACATTGTGGATCCTGCCACTGGTGTATAGGTCTGACCGCCGGCGGGAATACTGGGATTGGAGGTATAATCCGGATTTGTTCCAAAGGTAGCCGTTGCAGTAACAGGCAGAGCTCCGAAAGCCACTGTATAATTGTTGTTATCGTTGAAGGGGTTGGGAATCGCGATGCCGCTCATGTCACCAATTGTTGCAATCACATGTGCGCCTGCGTTGGTGATGTTTGTGACCGTGATGGTCCCATCAAGACCTAAATAATCGCCGTAAGGAGTGGTGTAAAACTTCGTGTAATTGCCCGATCCCAGCGCAATAAAGGTGCCGGAGTAGAAGTCATACCAGGGTCCGTTGCAAGAAATAAGACTGTTATTGGCAAAGAGTGTTTGTGTGCGGATAAAGCTTTGGCTTAAGGGGGTGGTAGAAGTTGTGCTTAAAGGGACAATCCCTGAAATAACGCCGGCGGAGAACCCTTGCCAGATTGCCGTCGCTACATTGGCATCGCCTGTTTGAGTCGGCGCGGGCGTGTAGTCCGCTAGAGCCGATGTGAAAAAGGGCTTTGAGGTGGTGGGCAGGGGAAGAGTGAGGGTAGAGCCCGCGCCCGTTCCAGTAATGGCAGTAAAGTTGAAGTTGCCGGAACCATCTACTGTTCCACTGGCGTATCCATACGTTGGTCCCGCTGTGGAGAGGTCAACATAAAGGGTGTGGGTTTGGAAGTAGGCAGGGGTTCCTGCATTGTACCAAACATTGGAGAGCCAAGAGCAGCTGATGTAGTTGGGAGTTAGGAAATAGTCGAGAGGAAAGAGAGGTACAGCGGTCTGCGATGCTCTGTTGGGAGAGAGTACGCGAAGAGAGCTGCTACTTCCGCTGGGCGGTGCATAGGTCAAATAAAGAGAGGACCATTTTGGCTGCACCCCTCCGTTAGGACTTGTTGCAAGAGTGTTTGTAGCTGTGGAGTAGCTAGAGAAAATCGAACTGCTTTTCAGTGTGGGCGGCAGCCCGGCATAAGAGGTAACAGTGGGCAGACCAGATTGAGTGTAGTCTATGTACTTAATCGAAAAAGAAAGAGGAAGGCCGTAGTAATCCACAAGAGTCGGGTTCATTGCAAAACGGTTGTTTGCCACCATCGTGAACTCTTGCTTATCGAAGAGGGTATAGTAGTTGTCTTGAGTGGGGGTTTCAAAGTCGAGTGGCTGAACTCCTACCGGACCACTGGAGGGAATGAACCAATCGATGGGTTGCCCAACGGAATAGTAGATGCGAGAAGAGGTGAGATCTACTGTTGATGGGAGATAGAAAATATGGCCGCCATTAACAGGATCGGTGGGAAAATAGCTGAGGGGATAAGACCCAGACCCCAAAGCAGAGACGTAGGTGCTGGGTGGGGGTGTAGCAAGCGAGCCGAGGTACAAGCCATCATGGTTTGGTGCAAAAGTGATGATGTTGGTGTCAGTGTTGGTCAGAATCAGAATGTATACGCTGGAGTCGGCGGTCCCGCTGTTGTTGATCACAGTAAAGGGTACATACCCTGTGGGAGGAGAACTGGTGAGGCCGGCTGCGGCGAGGTAGACCTTTTGCTCTGAGAGAAATTGGTCGGTGTAATTGACGAAATAGCCGCGAGAAGGGGCAGCACAGAGGGGAAGAACACAAATCCAGCAAAAAATTGCCAACCAAAACTTCTTCGTCATCGTTTTTCCTTGGATTTTTTTGAAATGAGAGTACGATGATACTTTTTTTTAGACAAGGAACTAACGCATGAAAAATCTAACGCGTCTCGTTTTGCTCACCACTCCGCTCGCTCTTTTAGGAAATGGGACGTTCTGTTCGAATTCTTTTCTGACAGTGGGTGCCAATTACACGCGTGCCTCCATCACTCCTGGTGGAGAGACCAACTTTGATGGAAACTTAGGGGGCGGACAGGCGCTTTATGAATATCGACCCAGCAATGACATCTACGCGGGTTTTGAAGTGGCGGGCAGAATGGGAGATACTCATGGTTCATTTGGCACGCGCAATCTTACAGACATCAATACCGATGCGCGACTGGGGTACACGTGGAGCTGCAACCAATGGTATTGCACACTCTATTCCGGTTTTGGCTTTCGCTATTTCGGCCAAGACCTCGTTCCTTCGGCTACATCACCCGGCTCGTTTACCGATTCCTTTTTCCCACCCTTTCTGACGGGGCAAACTTCGCTGCGCTTCAACTACTATGAGTTTTATTTTCCGGTTGCTCTGAAAACAGAGTACCCCATCGAGGGTTGTGTGAATGTGGGTCTAGAACTCACCTGGTCGCTGCAAGCCTTTCCTACGGTGAGTATAGACACCATGGGGGGAGCTTTCTGGCAGCTAACGCCCACATTTGGAAACGTGCGCGTGGAAGTGCCCTTTAGCTATGATTACAGACGAGATGAGAGGCTGGCTTTAAGCCCCTTTTATGAGCACTGGCAAGATGGCCATTCCACAGCCAGAACTTCGGGCGGAACGCCTCTTGGACTGCCCGGCAACAAGTATAACTTTTGGGGCGTGAACCTCAACTACACGTTGGCCTTTTAGTCTCGTCTTCGGAAGCTGTAGACGACGGTGCCGGTCCCCAAAATGAGGGCAACGAGAGCACCGATCTGCAGCCGAGAGGCGATCATGGCATAGTAATTAGCGGTTGCAACTCCTTGATTGACCTCATCTTGCGCGGAGGCCGTAAAGCCATCCGTCACAATCTCAGAAAAGGGAATGATGGAGAAGAATTGGTTGCCAGCGTCAATCTGCCCCTGTCCGTGAGCAATTTCTTGCCGGCCCTGGTTGACGCGGTTGTAGATGTAGTTGGCCGAAACGAAGGCAGCCAATCCTACGCCGAGGAGGAAAATACCAATAAGTCTAGTGCTGTTCATAGCCGCATAGTAATACTCAAAAATTAGGGAAGTAAAGTACTTTGCGCTTTATGAAAGACCCTATCCTCGTAGCAGGCACCACAGCTCCCGCCGTTATAGCACACTATAGCCCCGAAGGAGAGGCCTCCTCTGGGGAGATCGCCGCGGTATTTCAAAAGGTTGTGAATGACAATTGGTCTTTGCAGGTGGGGGCGGAAGAAATTCGCGCCGTGCCCAATCCTGTCCCTAGCCCTTCGCTAAGCTCTGTGAGCCGGTTTGCACTCAAGGTTTTGCTTCACGTAGCCCCAGATTGGGATCCGCGGGTCAAGCCGGACCATCGCCTTCGGCTCAACAAGACAGAAAGAGCCTTTGTGCAACAAGCATTGCAGAGCATTGTGGATAAGAATACTAACGCTGTTACGCGGGGGGTTTTGCGGTTTTGCGGGCTTTTTACTCCCAACGACCTGACCAGACTAGAGGCCGCCATTCGTTGTCTGCATACAGTGGACTTTGCAAAAGAGGTGGAGCGGGAAGCGCGGCCTGAACTACGTCAGCAAAAGCCAGAACAGCGCGCTGCCGCTCTTCGGGAACGTCTCAAAACAAAGGTCTCTCTTGAAGATGTCGTAGAGTATCTCTCAATTGTTTGGAAACGAACCTTGCGGTCCGTAATCAGCCTAGATAGAGGGGCACTGGCAGCGCTAGATGAGGTGTTGGAGCACTCATTGGCAGATTTTTGTGAAACAATAGCGCGCACGCCCGGTATTGACGTAGAAAAACAGTATCGCGCGTTTCTCTCCGCTGTTGATACGAAAGCATGGGCTTTATCCTCTCCTCGTACAGAGCCCTTTACACTCGAGGAATTTCGAGAGTTGGCGAAAGATGATGAGGCCTTCATTCGTAGGGAATATACCAATGGCCGCGAACTTCTTGCTGCTTTGCATGACGGTTCTTGGAAAGAGGGGGAAGTGAAGAGGGCAAGCACAGCCCCCATTGTCGGAATCGATGAGTACAGAAGGCTCCTTTTACAATCTCTTGAAGATGAAGAGAAAATGATTGTTCACTTATTTAAGGCAGTGCGGTCACCTCTGCCTACCCCTCCAGGTAAAACAAGTGTTCGTGTAGAGCAGGTAAGTAGACCGAAACAACCAAAGCAATCTTGGATAAGAAGATTGATTGAAAAACTTTCTTACGGGTTTAGAAAGTAGCGCTTCCGCCAACGATTTTTTTGAGAGTGCGAAAATAGGCATATCCCTATTGTAAGAAGCAGTGCCGAAGAGACCCATACGTTTACTTCTTGTGCTTTCCGGTTTGGTGGTGCTGATTGTACTCGCGATGCAGCCCTTATCGGTCATTGAATTTGCAGGCGATATCGACATTCTCTTTCCTAAAGGGATAGTAGCTGCAGAAGAACGCGATCTTCTCTTTATTTTGCAGGCCATCATGTTGGTCGTTGTGATCCCGGTCTATATTTTGACCTTCGTTTTCTGCTGGAAGTATCGGGCACAAAACCAGAAAGCGACCTATGACCCCGATCTTGTTGATAGTACGGTGGCGGAGTTTCTTTGGTGGGGCATCCCGCTGGTGATCGTCATTATCGTGGGCGGCTTGAGTTTAGTGAAAACCTACGAACTCGATCCTTATAAGCCCTTAGTCTCCGATAAAAAAACGAAGACAATTCAAGTCGTTGCGCTGCAGTGGAAATGGTTGTTTATTTATCCCGAAGAGAAAATTGCCAGTCTCAACTTTCTGCAGATTCCGGAAAAAACTCCCATTCACTTTGAAATTACCAGTGATGCTCCGATGAATTCCTTTTGGATCCCTCGTTTGGGGGGACAGATTTATGCGATGCCCGCCATGAAGACAGAGCTGCATTTGATTGCCGATGAGACGGGAGAGTTCAATGGGTCATCCGCCAATTTGAGCGGAGAGGGGTTTGCGAGCATGCACTTTGTGACAAAGGCCTCTTCGGAGGAGGAGTACCAAAAGTGGGTCAGTGCAGCACAGAGTTCTGCGGCATCGCTGGATCGATCGACATATGACAAGATCGCACTGCCAAGCACAAATGATCCTGTGCAGACGTACCAGCTGAGCGATGCGCGCCTTTTCGATCAGATTTTGAACAAGTACATGCACCCGCAAGAGAAATAGTATGTTTGGCCGACTTAATCTAGACGCTTTTCACCACCAAGCCAGTCAAAATGCCGCTGTCTTTGGCATGCTCATTACTACGATTGGCATCTTGGCCTACATCACATACAAGAAAAAGTGGAAGTGGATCTGGGATGAGTGGATCACAACGGTGGATCCCAAGCGCATAGGCATCATGTACATCCTCGTGGCACTCATGATGTTTGCCAAAGGTTTTGCCGATGCGCTCATGATGCGGCTTCAGCAGGCGCTTGCCGTAGGTGATGCCCCCGGATTTATCTCTTCAGAGCACTTTCAGGAGGTCTTTTCCTCACATGGTACCACCATGATTTTCTTCGTCGGCATGGGAGTGGTCTTTGCCTTGATGAATCTCATTGTGCCGCTGCAAATTGGCGCGCGTGACGTAGCCTATCCCTTTTTGAACGCGGTGGGTTTTTGGCTCTTTGCAGCGGGAGCGAACCTGACTCTGGTCTCTTTGGTCATCGGCAAATTCTCTGCAACAGGCTGGCTTGCTTACCCACCCCTTTCAGGATTGGAATATAGTCCGGGCGAGGGGGTGGATTACTGGATATGGGCAGTGCAGATTGCCGGGGTTGGCAGTACGATTTCCGGCATTAACTTCCTGGCGACGATTTTGAAGATGCGCTGTCCTGGTATGACCCTCATGAAGATGCCGATCTTCACGTGGAGCGCTTTATGCACGATGACCCTGGTGATTTTCGCCTTTCCTATTTTGACAGCAACTCTTGTGCTGCTGACACTCGATCGCTATCTGGGCATGCACTTTTTCACCGCCGGCTTTGGCGGCAACCCCATGATGTACGTGAACCTCATCTGGGCTTGGGGCCATCCTGAAGTGTACATTTTGATCATGCCCATTTTTGGCATCTTTTCCGAAATTGTGCCCACCTTTTCCGAAAAGCGTCTGTTCGGCCACAAGTCCATGATCTGGGCTCTTGTCTCGATTACTGTGCTCTCTTTTATCGTCTGGTTGCACCACTTCTTTACGATGGGAGCCAGCCCCGATGTGAACGCCTTTTTTGCCATCATGACGATGCTGATCGCGATCCCTACGGGAGTGAAGATTTTCAACTGGCTCTTCACCAAGTTTCGCGGTCGCGTGCACTTCACTTCGCCCATGCTCTGGTTTTTTGCCTTCGTTTTGAATTTTACCGTGGGCGGAATGACGGGGATGCTGCTCTCTGCACCGCCCGTTGATTATCAAGCACACAACAGCCTCTTTTTGATCGCGCACTTTCACGGCATGGTCATTGGCGGTATGCTCTTTGGCTTCTTCGCCGGCTTTACGTACTGGTTTCCCAAATTCACCGGCTTCTTTTTGAGTGAACGTCTGAACAAAGCCGCCTTTTGGTGCTGGTTTGTGGGTTTCATGACCGCCTTTATGCCGCTCTATATGCTCGGGTTTATGGGAGCTACAAGACGGCTGGATCGCTATGATGCTGCGACGGGGTGGCATCCACTCTTCGTGGTCGTAGCCATTGGAGCCTTCATCATCTTGTGTGGGGCAAGCATTCAGCTCTTTGGCCTTTTCTGGAGCATTCGCAACAGGCACAGGGATCGAGACTTTACAGGAGGGGATCCGTGGAATGCGCGCACGCTGGAATGGTCCGTGCCATCGCCTCCGCCAATCTACAATTTTGCCATCATTCCCACCGTCGATCAGATCGATCCTTTCTGGGCGATGAAGAAAGAGCCCAAATTCCTGCCGCCACCGAAGTATGAGGATATCTTCCTTCCGAAAAATACCCCTCTGGGCCTTTACGTAGGGCTTTTGGCGTTGACCTTAGGCTTTGCGTTGACGTGGCACATCATGTGGTTGGCTGCTTTGAGTTTTATTGGAATCATCACTTGCCTGATTGTGCGTTTGTCGGGAGAAGATGAGCATGATGTTCTCACCGCCGCCACAGTGCAGAAGATGGAAGAGGAATTCGCTAAAAGCAAGGCACGAGCTCTATGACGATTCACCACAGTGTTGAGAGTCACCCCGACACCAGCCTGCCTGATCCGCACCAGGATGTCTTTTCCAGAACCACACTCGGGTTCTGGATGTATCTGATGACCGACTGTTTGCTCTTTGCAACGCTCTTTTGTGCGTACGCAGTGCTGCACAACAACACCTTTGGCGGCCCTTCATCGCGCGATATCTTCGACCTAAGAACTGCCTTTGTCGAAACAATGGTGCTACTTTTTAGTAGCGTGACGTGCGGTCTGGGAATGTTAGCGGCTGTCAAAAGTAACAAAACAAAGGTGCTTTTTTGGTTCGCGCTCTCGTTTATTTTAGGAGCCTCTTTTGTCGCCCTAGAGCTGCACGAGTTTGCGCTCTTGGTGCATGAGGGGCATAGCTGGACAAAAAGCGCCTTTCTATCGGCCTTCTTTTCCCTTGTGGGCACCCACGGATTTCACGTCTCTGTCGGATTGCTCTGGATGACGGTGATGATGGGCCAGCTTATTGTGTGCGGCATCACAGCAACTACCTTTCGTCGATTGGTGATCTTCAGCATGTTCTGGCACTTCCTTGATTTGGTATGGATTTTCATCTTTACGCTTGTCTATCTGATGGGGGTGCTCTAAATGCATGGGGACTTGAATTTACAGCAGACGCAAAAAGAGTGGCACGGAACGCTTCGGTCATATGTCGTTGGGTTTTTCTCTTGCGTTTTGCTGACGATTGCCTCTTTTGCCCTCGTGATCGGAAAGGTTTTGTCCGGGCCCAACCTTGTCTATACCATACTGGCTCTAGCGCTGGTGCAGGCGGTGGTGCAGCTGCGCTTTTTCCTGCACGTCGGCCAAGAGGCAAAGCCGCGTTGGGAGATGGTCACCTTCTTTTTTATGGTGCTGGTATTGCTTATCATCATCGCAGGATCTCTCTGGATTATGCACGATTTGAATGACCGCGTGATGATGAATATGGAGATGTGATGATCAATTACTACTTGTTAACGAAGCCGGGCATTGTCATGGGCAACCTCGTCACCTTTGCCGCAGGCTTCCTGCTCGCTGCAAAAGGAACCATCGATTTCTCCCTCTTTTTCCTCGCTCTGCTTGGGCTCGCGCTTGTCATGGCCTCTGCCTGCGTCTTCAACAATTACATCGACCGCCACCTCGACAAAAAAATGAGGCGCACCCAAAGCCGTGCTTTAGTTACCGGAATGATCTCAGGGCGTAGAGCCCTTTTCTTTGCTACTTTCTTAGGCCTTTTAGGCGCAGCAACTCTGTACATCTACACAAATCCCTTAACGCTGCTCATTGCAGCCGTAGGATTCTTCATCTATGTGGTTCTCTACAGCCTCTGGAAGAGACATACGATCTACGGAACAGCCATTGGAAGCATCGCCGGCGCTGTTCCTCCCGTTGTTGGCTACTGCGCTGCGGGTAACCACTTCGACCTCGGTGCGCTCATTCTTTTTGCCATGATGGTGCTCTGGCAAATGCCCCACTTCTTCTCCATCGCCATCTACCACTTAGCTGACTACACCGCCGCTGCCATTCCCGTCCTGCCAGTCAAAAAGGGACTGCTGCGCACCAAAATCCACATGACGCTCTACATCGCGGCTTTCATCGCGGCAGCTGCCTTGCTCACCCTTTTTCAGTACACCGGATATACCTACCTGATCGTAGCAACGAGTATCGGATTGCTTTGGTTGGGGCTATGCTGTAAGGGTTTTACAACCACAAGCGACACCTTGTGGGCGCGTCAAATGTTCCGGCTTTCGCTGCTCTTGATCATGGCCGTCAGCTTGACAATTCCCTTAACCATTTAATCGATGTCTTAAGCTACAATGGTGCGTTTAAAACGGATTGATTATGCGTAACTCAGATGACCCTTTTACTCTTGCTCTTACCTCCTTTCAGAAGGGGGAGACAGAGAGGGCGGAGGATCTTTGTTTGGAGATTATCCAGGAGCGGCCAGAAGATGGTAGTGCGTTGAATTTGCTGGGCGTGATTGCTCTCAAAGGCGGCGAGCTGGAAAAGGCGTATGAACTGATTTCCAAAGCGATTAAAAGTTATCCCCAGAAAGCACCCATTTTTTCCTATAACCTCGCTTTGGTGCTCATTGCGATGGGAAAGGTAGAGCAAGCCGTTGTTGTGTATAAGACCGCGGCAGATATCTTTATGGAGCGCCGGGAGAAACAAGAGGCGCTGAAGTGCTTGGAAAGAGCTGCTTGGTTACTGAGAGATGCAGGTGATCTGGCGGGAGCGAAGCGTTTCTACCAGGAAGTTGTCAAAATGGATCCATCGAGAGTAGATGCGCAGAATGATCTGGGTGTGATTCTGCAAAAAGAAAACGACTGGGAAGGAGCGAAGTCTTGCTTTGAGGCAGTTCTTAAGCTCGATCCTTCCTATTCCACGGCCTATAACAACTTAGGGCTCATTCTCTTCTTCGAGAAAAAACACAAAGAGGCGATTGCTCTGCTTGAAAAAGCAATCACCATCGATCCACTCAGCGTCGATGCCTATGTCAACTTGAGCAACGTCTTTTTAGAGAAAGAAAATCTGGCGAAGGCAAAAAGCTATTGCACAAAGGCGCTAGAGATCGATCAGAGCCATCCCGGCATCTACAACAATTTGGGTATCATTCTCCACCGCGAAGGCAAATTCGAAGAGGCCGCCGCGAACTACCGCAAAGCCATTGAGCTCGACCCCTCTTATGAAGAGGCGCGCAAGCACTTAGAGCTCGTCGAAGAAGATCTCAAGTAACGAGCTTCAAATCAGACGAGAGCATGAATGTTTTGGGAGTCATGGGGAAGGGCTTGACCTTCATCACGCCCCAATAGGTGGCCTCATCATCTTCGTAGCAGGTGAGAAGTTGTTCGCCTGGGTGGATGGTCTTGTTGGCGAAGTAGATCACTTCAATGGGAGAGGGCTCGACGCCGTAGGGGTTTTTGGGGACAGACATCGAGTATGAATCGACATTGGGCGTGCTAGAGTGGTTGACAAAACGGGTGAGGTTGCCGCGCTCTTGGGCGCAGAGCTTTAAGTCGTAGAGGCGGCGTGGGTGCCAGCGACGGGTTTTGTCAAAGAGAGCCTGCTCTTCCTTTGTGAGGAGGATGCCGCAGATGGGGGTAAAGGCGTAGGTTCCATCTTCGGGGTCGTTTTGGGGCATGAAGGAGAGGTAACCGGCGTAGGGAGCGATTACCTGGCCTTTGCGGATGGGCTTGGCGGTAGGCGAGAGGAAAATGCCCGATCCGAGGTCGTGGGGCAGTTGTTTACAGATAAGATCGGGCAAAGAGCCCGTCTCATGGATTGTTTTGAGAACCTGCGCAAGCTCAATGAGGTTCTTTTTGGTGGCGCGCGAGATATCGATCTTCTGCTTCTTGATCTCGCGGGTCATAATGGCCGCTATTTCAGGAGTAAGTGTTTGGCGAGGTAGGGTAAATTTCACCCGACCATTCTACCATAGATTTAAGCTATATTGTAAGAGATTTTTGAATTCTAAAAAGAGCGCTTGTTACATCATCCCGGCCATGGCTGATTGCACTCTCTTTTGCTTCATCAAAAACGCTTTTTTCATCGCGCTTTAAGGTCAACCAATGTTTCGCATCTGGTTGATATCCAAGGAATTCAATAACAGAACGGTTGCCCATACGAGCAGCTTCAATAAAGAGTTCAGGGAAAAAGAGGTCTCGAGAGTCTGGCTCTGCAAGAAAGGCCTTCATCTGCTCGTCGGTAGAATAAGCAGCGGCGGCGCGTAGTGCAGGATAAAAGGTTTCTTCAAAGAGTTTAGCGGAAGCCGAGTCGGTGGCGGAGGCCAGCTCTGCGATCCAATACTTGACTGGAGGGCTGCCTAGTAGGTCAAGGAGCTCTTGCACCTGCGCGGCTTGAGGTTTTTCACCAGGCCAAGGGGTGGCCTTTGCGGTGGCTCGTTGGAGCCGGTGTGCGTAATCAGCATCGATTAAGACAGAGCGCGCAGCAGCCAATGCTTTAGATCCGCCGTCATTGTGCAGGTGTACGATTAATCGCCCGCGTTGGCCGGGCTCGAGCAGGTGAGGAGGAGGGATGATCGAAAGAATTCCTGCAGCGCGCACGGCACGCACCTCTGCTGTCTCACCCTCTTTTAGGGGATCGACTTTTCGAAAGTGGTAGCGACCTGCTTCGTCTTTTGTTGCGCGGACGTGTTGTGGGTTGGCAATGTAGGCAGCTAAGGCATCTTCGGGTGTTAAACTCATAATCTTTTTTTAAAGAAGAGTTTCTTTTCTCGCTACGTTTAAGGAATAGTTAAGAAATTGCTAACGACAAAATTTTCCCTGTTGCTACGCTCTCTTCCGAGTTTAGTGTCGACAATTTCATTGTAAGGAGTTTTTTATGGCAGCAGCATTGAGAAGACTGTGCGTAAGCGTTGAGCGTTACGGTAGTTCTGTGAGAGACCGTAGGGTTGCTCCAGTGACATTTCTTGGTAGAAGAATGGCTATGAAAGCAAATGCAGTGGGGGGAGTTGCGAGTGAAGTAATGCAACCGAAACCGATAAATCCTGACGGCGAGCAGAGAGTGTTAGAGCTGTACAGCCCTCCTCCCGCCCCATCTCCAAAGACACTCGACGTGGGTGAAGGTTTTACTGTTTTGACACGCGGAGGAGACGCAGCTGTTGTGCCAAAAAGTGGTATTATGGCCCTGGAAAGTAGAGCCGCTGCTGTGGATCAGGCCACAAAGGCTAAAGCTGCCGAAGATGTGTGTGATGTTGTTAGAAAAGCTTTGAAGGACTTAGGCCCAGAAAAAGCTTTAGAAGCTTTGAACGAAGCTTTACGGAATTTCGCCGAAGTTGTGTCAGTAGTAGCTGCAGACAAACAAAGTCGTCAAAGAGCATTCCGCCTAAAAATGACCAAATAAGCCGATGCGGGCGATGGGGCCGACTGCGAGGGGCTCGCCCTGCATGAACCCTGTGCTCTTCCAGCCGATGGTGATCTCCAGTTCGATCGGGTCGTAGACGCAAGAAGAGCCTACGAGCCAGATGTTGCAGCCAGCTTGCTGGTGGCGGGCGGTGAGTGGTGCGAGGATGCCGGCGCCATTTTGGGCGACGGTGTACGAGGAGGAGCCGGGTTGGACCCAGCCATCAAAGCGCAGACCGAGGTCGACGCAGCACTCGGCGCGCACGAGGCGCTTGCACTCCCAGCCGAAACCGAAGGTGTGGTTGTTGCCAAAGTGGCCGCCGCGAATGTAGGCGTAGTGCAACTGCTTGCCGTAGAGTCCAAAAAGTTCAAAGTAGAGTTCAGGACAGAAAGGGGAGAGGCCGACACGTAGGTTGGGCAGTAGGCGCCAATCTTGGAGCTGGATCATCGGTACAGGCACCTTTTGTCCGGTGCTGATGTAGCGCCACAAGGCCCACGCGGAGTAGAAGCTCATCGGGTCGAGATAGTTGTACCAAGATTTGCCGCGCATACCGCCGGGCGTGATGTGACCGCTGGGATAAGTGGCATTGAGCCAATACATGTAGGCGTTGATGTCGTGACCGGAGGTAGAATCGTTGGCATTGTTGGAGGAATGCATATAGGAGCTGATGTCTTGCTGTGTCTCTAAGTAGAGAAAGGCCATGCGACCATCGATGCAGCCATCTTCAACCCACTTCTTCTTCAGCTCATTCGCAAGAACCGCCGTGCCCTCTACACCCCCGATATCGATCGCCATCATTTGATTGGTCGTGATTTGGTCTGAGGTGGTGTAGCTTGTGGAGCCACCGCCGGGTCCATAAGGCGGGGGAGCGTCGAGTTGGTAACCAATAACAGAGGCGGTAGAAGACCCTAAGCTGCGAATGCGCCAGCCGTGGCCGAAAATTTCGTGCTGTGTCACCATAGTGAAACGCTCGAGCGGATACCAGACAATCCCAAGCTCTAAAAGACGTTCTGCTCCATCCCAGAAGGTGCAGCCGCGGTTGGACACACCAAGGTAGTCCTCAGCCCAAACCAGCGAGCGGTCAGCAAGGATCAGGTCTTCGGCAGATGCATAAGGAGACATGTCGGGATCCACCATCACGCCGTAGCGGGCGGAGGCGAGAAGTTGTGAACAGAGAGCTAAAAGAGGAATAATACGTTTCATAAGGCGAGAAAGAGTGGATGATGAAAGTTAATGCAAAATTAAGATTGACGCCTTTTCAAGTGAAAGTGCTTTTGGAAACGATGCGTATTCCTCTGGGCGCTACAGTAACATACAAGGAATTAGCGCAGCGCGTAGGCCGCCCGAAAGCCTATCGTGCTGTTGCTAACGCGTTGAACCGCAACCCTTTGCCGTTGATTATCCCCTGCCATCGCGTGGTGGGCTGTGGCAACTGGGGCGGATATGCCTTTGGCGTTTCCTTAAAAAAAGTACTCCTAGGCCTTGAGAAAAAAATGAGCTGCCCTCCAAGGTGAGGGGTATGCACATTGACCCCCTTGCTTTCAACGCCGCTGTAGATGCCTTCATTGCTGCGGATCCAGAAACAAAAAAGAGGCTCAACGTAGACCTGATTGCCAACTATCATTTGGATTTGCTGCGCGAAGAGTATCGCCCTGCGAGGGGAAAAGCGGTTCGTATAAAGCCCGATTCTGGATTACTCAATGAGAATATGAGGATCTGGTCAATTGCATGGAAGGCCCTTGCCCTGATTGAAAAAGAGCCGACAGAAGAGACTTCCTTGCTTGCGGAAAAGGAGTCTTGGGCAGATGCGCTGCGCGCTTTTTTTGCCGCTTTTGTCCTCCTTTTTCAAGGAAAGGATGCACGCGTTTCAGAAGCGAGCAAACGGCTGATTCAGCAATGGTCAGAGATGGGCGGCAGAGCTTCAGAAAGGCTTCATGAAATAAGCGGCTTCCAACGTGCCTATGTAGAAGCAAAAAAGCGCGGGGAAAAGCATATCGCTTCCGTTCACATGGAGCAACTGAAGCTTGCGTTGGCAGCTCTTGCACTCGAGATCGAGAGTGGAGAATTGATTCCAATAGAGAAATGCAAGGCCTTGGTGGCTATGGCTTCGGGGCTGCTTTCTCGCAGAGAGGTTACTCAGCTGCGCAAAGATTTACGAGCTTTAAAGGCCGCTGCCGCTGGCATAGAGAGAGAGTTTGCCTATAATGCGCTGATGGAAGAGTGCCGCCGATTGATGAATCGTGCCCTTCAATAGGCTTTCCATGGTATACTCTTTGGCGTGGATCTCTTTATTACCTGTCAGCCTAGCCTTGAAGACCTTTTAGCCGATGAACTTTCCGAATTGGGTTTGTCAGGAACGGTGGGCTTTGCCGGCTGTTATGTACCCGACACATGGGACAATATCTACACCGTGAACTACGCCTCGCGTCTTGCCGGTCGTGTGCTGAAGCCCATCCACTCCTTTCGGTTTTATTCTGCAGAAGAGTTTTATGAACAGGCCTTTCAGATCGATTGGACGGCGTGGCACGATGTGGAAAAAACCTTCGTGATTCACAGCACCGGCCGCAGCCGCACCTTCCGCAACACGCTATATGCATCGCAGCTTTTAAAGGATGCCATTTGCGATTGCATGCGCGAATGCCACGACAAACGCCCCAGCATCGATACGAAAAATCCCGACACCGCCTTTCAGCTCTACCTAGATGGCGACCAAGCAACCATCTATTACGATACATCCCTAGAACCCCTCTTCAAGCGTGCTTGGAGGCAATCTACCGGTCCCGCACCGCTGCAAGAGACAGTGGCTTCCGCTCTTTTGCGCATTGCTGGCTACGACGGATCACAAGTGCTCTTTGACCCCTGTTGTGGTTCTGCAACCATTTTGATTGAGGCGGCGCTGATTGCAACGCACACGCCCTCTGGCTATTTTCGCAAACGGTGGGGCTTTACAGCGCTGCCCGATTACAACCCTGCCGCTTGGGGCGCCATCAAAGAGGCTTTCGATGCCAAACGTATACCTCTCGAAAAAGGGCGCATCTTTGGCTGTGATATCGATGCGCAAGCCATTTGCGCGGCCAAGGTAAACCTCAAAGCTACCGGCTTTAATGGTCTGGTTCAAGTAAACCACAGCGATTGCCGCAGCTTTGAAGCCCCTTATCCCTTTGATCTCGTCATTACCAATCCACCCCACGGCAATCGCTTGGAAAAGCAACCCCACTTGCTGCCTCAGTTTCGCAATTACAAAGTCGCCACTTGGGTCTTCTCTCCCGACCGTCTTGCCGATAAAGCGGTAGAGCTCACCGTTTCAGGTGACCCTTATTTCTTTAACAGATTGAATATCAAGGACTAACGTTTATCCATCTTGCGGATAATGCTAGATAGGAGCATAGCTACAAGTTGAGGTATAGCTATGTCCGTCAATCCCGAGTTTGACCGCGTCATCGAGGAAGTTTACCAATCTTGGAAGGGTTTGGGATCTCCCAAGGAGAGCCGAGATGCACTGCAAAGAGTTTTTGATGAGAAAGTAAAGTCGCTCATTCCCGGTTGGAAAGAGCCTCCTCATAATTGGAGCATTAAGCAACGTGTAGAGAAGGCGGTGCGGGACTTAGAGGATGCGAAAGTAGCCGCTGCTGCAGGGCCGATCTTGCCAGCTCGCAAGCAGGGACAATTGGCGCGAGGAGCTCTCCTTGGGCAGGAAGAGTCACGAGTAGAGAAAGCGGGAAGATCGCGCGCAGAGAGTGTTGTTGATGAAGAGAGCTTGGACCGCGATCTAGGTTCAGTCACCCTTGCTGCTGCGCGAGAGGTGACCGTTGCAGTTGGTCGTACCAATGTGATCATTGACCTTCTTTTTAGGATTGGTCGCTGGTTCGCTCAGCTTTGGGCTCCCGCTCCGTTGACATTTCGATTGGAAGAGGCAGATCAATTAAGCGCTTTTCAGGCTCTCAAGCAGGCATCCGAAATCAAGTATCAAGCAGCTGTTGCTGCAGTTGATGGCGCTGAGCGCGCGTTGCGAAGGTCGCTTGAGTCAAAATGCGTTATCTATGCAGGGGCAGAAGAGCGCTTGTCACTGGAGTTTCCGGAAAGAGCTCAACTTGCTGCACTGAAAAAATTGAGAAAGGAGCTGGTCGAGAAGAAAAAAGAGTCGGTAGAAGGCGATTTAAGTAACGCGCGCGCCAAACTAGAAAGTTTGAGTGCTTTTTTTGATAAATACACGGCACAGGCGGCCGGTATAGCTACGGAAGGACCAACGTCTGCTGTAGAAGAAAAATTGAGCAAGTATGTAGCGCGCTTAGAGGCACAAAAGAGCGAGCTCCTGACTCAGGCACAGTCGGATGTAAAATATTACAGAGAAGAAGGGCTGAGTGAAACGACTTGGTACGCCATTCTCGAGAACACTAGCAAAGAGATTGCCTCTTGCAAAACATACAAGAAGTTGCAAGATCTCAGGGATCGATGCATTGGATGTTGCGACCATTTAGATGACATACGTGTTGTGCGATCCAGAGAGCGCGATTTAGCTACGATTCAAACTTCGCTAACGGGGCTGGCTTCTTGCCTGAACCGAGTCGATGTTCTGTATCGAGAAAAAGAGCGAGAGGCGCAAGAAATACTCTGCGGAAAAGAGTCTCCTGAAAAAGAGGCGAGTCGGCGCATTTTTACCTTATGGACCGATTTGAATCGTCAAATCCGACAACAAGGTAGTCAGGATCGTTGGAGTGATAATAAATGCTCTGCTTACGCTGCTATTAGTGCAGAGGCTCACAAAGATGCTGAGAGAATGGTGCGGGCACTTCCCGCTAAAGGGCAGGACTATGCGACTGCTCTGACCGCGGCTTTGCCAGACTACAAGGCAAGCGCAGAGCGTGCACAACGAAATCTTGCAGCGGTGCATACAGCTTTAACGGAAATGGAACCCCTTGTTGAACGGTTTCCGGAGATGGAACCGCAGCGAGCAGCTCTACAAGAGCATTGGACTGCGTTGAGCGCAGAGTTTGCGGCAGTCGTTGGCAAAAGCGCAGCCGTTATAGCAGAAGAGAGAAAGGCTCTGGCACAGAAAGTAGCCGATTTGAGCAGTGATGCGCGAGGCTTGCTGGATGATCTTACAAAGCGCAAAGAGTATGTCGATCAATTTACTGGTATTGTTGCCGTGCATCGGGCAGGAAGTCCGGAGCACATAAGAGCAGAGGCAGCGCTCAAGATGGCAGAAGATGTGGCCAAGTACCCCACTGCTGCGAGCTTGACGGTAGCCTTTTATGGATTTCTTTCGGATCAAGTGCGCTTAATGGCAACGCGCGATTTAGCTCTCATAGGCAGAGCCAGTCCCGCAGACCTTGCTATCACAAATTTGAGTAGTTTAAAGAAAATACGTGCATCGATGACAGAGCAGCGAGATGCAGTGAAGAAACAGATTGATGATTGGGCTAAAGCGGGGGCGATCAAAGCAGATAGCCCGTTATATAAAGCGCTGCGTGACTGTCAAGAAGAGATGACAACGGTTCTTTCGACAGCTATTTCGGGTCCTGAAGACGATGAGAGATTTTTAGAGGCCTCGGGTGCGGTTTTGGCGGAAAACGTAAGTCTTCTTGAGGTTGGTGCGGCTGCAGAACGTGCACATGCAACAGGGTTGCGGCTTCAGAAAGGATTGAGGAGCCGCATAGAAACTGCACTGCGAATGGAATTGATCAGCAAGGCAGATCCACTCTATGTTCGTTTAACAGCTTTATCGGGAAGATTAGCAACGTTGACAACGGTTGCCCCAGAGGAGGCATTGAATGCGGAGGCGTATCGCATGCAAGAAAAAGCGGTGGAGGCGGAATACAGCGCTCATATGGCGTCGCTTCCCTTCCTTGCTCGAGCAAAAAAACTGGAACCTTTGGCAACCGTTTTGAGTGAAATGTATGCTGATATAGGCGCTGACAACTATGAAGTTACAAGAGCGCAAAGAGAGCTTGTAAAGGCCACTTCTGAAATAAAGAGTGGCAGGCCCGTCAATGAGTTGGATGAGAAGGGCTTGGTGGAGTGTTCAGTTGCGTTAATGAGCGAATCTGAGCCGGCGGTAGTAGCGGTGCAAGACCACTATTCAAGGGCAATCAGGGGTGATGAAAGATCAGACCGATTAAATGAGCTGAGAGGCTCTGCGGCAGCGCTTCTTTTGGGGCCAGACAGAGAAGATCCTGCAGTACATGTAAAAGCTCTCACCGATTTTCTTGCGCACATCCGCCCTATTGCCGAAGAAAATGCACAACGACAGAGAGTAGCGGTCGCGGCTGCGGTAAGTCGCGAAGAGGCGGAAATTGCTGGCGGCTTGGCAGAGGCTCGGAAAAAATGCAGCACTTGGGAAGGGCTCATTGGTGTGCATCTTATAAGAATAGCGGGCACAGGAGACTCTCCTTTGAAAGCGCGTTTGCAGGACGTACAGAGGCAGTTGCGTCAGCTGAAAGAGCGGGCGGTCCCCAGTCGTGCTGCATTGGAGGCTTTAAGTGATGAAATTAATGCTTTAGAGGGCACTGTAAATTCTCTGCTGGATCACGTTATAAGCGAACACCGTTCTATTGTAGGCTCTCTTATCGCTCTTTTAGGAGAAGCAGAAAGCGGAGAGCTTACCCGCTTGTTGGAAAGCGAACAGGCGGTGGTAGAGCAGTTGCTGAGAGAAGAGACTCCTACTAGCGCGATGAGTCCGAACGAACTGGAAACTTCTGTGCGTCACTTCGTAACAGCTTTAGATAGGCAGTATACAGGTCGGTTGGATAGCAACATGGATCCCCGCGTTTTGCGTGATCTTACAAGAGACCAACATGCCCTTACACAAGAGTGTTCGAGGGCGATTTCTGCTGCCTTTGGTGGGCCCGTGGGAGTGCCAAAAGTCACTGCAGAGTTGGCAGCAGCTCTTGTTCGCGTGGTGGATATGTTTCGAGAGCAGTCGAAGGCATTAGCAGCAAGAGGCACTCATCTCAGAGACCTTTTGCAATACTCTGACCGCATGCAGCCGGTGCTGGCCACCGTAGAAGCTTATCCTGAAGGTTCGCGTTTAAAGCAGCTTTTTATGGACGCAAGCCGTAACTATGCAGCTGCGATTGAACGAGCAAAGAGCCCCGCTATTTCCTTGGAAGACTCTCGGCGTCTGACGGCAGAGTTAGTAACGAGTTTAGATAAGTTGCAGACCATAGCCCGACAGCTCAATGAGTATGAACGGATCTCTGGCCACTTAACAGAGTATGTAAATTTAGCGAGTGGGGAGGGTGTAGGGTGTGGGCAGTTAACAAAAGTTGCGAGTAGGTTGCAAACGATCATGGATCTTTTGAAAGATGGGGAGCTCCAGACGTATGGCAAAGGTCTCGGCTCTTCTTTAGAAAAAGGTATTGAGGAAGTTGCCAAAGCAGTGCAGAAAAAATCGTTGAAGGGTGCGGATAGGGACGAGAAAGCAAGAATCAATGCTCTACACGCTGCTTTTGACGTAGGCTTGGCAAGCAGTTTTGCTCCCTATCGAAAAGGCGTGCCCCCTTCTTCGGAGGTTGTGGCGCGGGTGCTTGTCACCCTGCAAGCGTTTTGCAGAGATTGCGAAAGAAAGAGGGAGGCGACAGTATGACCGGCCCAGAAAGCGGTATTCGCGGTCCAGGGGATTCGGGCGCAGAGCCGCTATCACCTCTTGAAAGTGCTAGGGCGTTGAAAAAGCGCTTGGACGACGCAAAGGCAGCGCGAGTCACCGAAAGAGCTCTACAAGATGAAGTTTTAAAGGGGTTTACTAAGCCTATAGCGGTTACGCCGCCTCCACCTGTTGCTGCGGCCGTTGCGGAGGTGGCGGAGCCTATTTTAGCGCCGACATCCGAATCAACCACTTCCACCCGCACTGCGCATTCTGCAAGTGAGTATGATGCGGCCATTGAACAGGCAGAAGGCGCTGAGTTGTTCGGTGGTGCAAAGCCCGAAGAGTATTGGCAGCACATTTACGACACCCATATTGCGCATCTAATACCTGAGTGGAAAGCTGAAGAAGGCGCCTCAGTAGATGATCAAATACAAAGCGTTATTGCTGCCCTGCAGGTAGCTAAATTGAGAGCCACAAGCGTATCGCCGGCTCCTCGCCCTTCTGTTAAAACAGCAAGAACAGCGGCTCCCTCTGTTCCTATTCCCGTGCGGGTGGGTGGCGATGCTGCTGCTCCAAGACCTGCACTCTCTTCTCTTGCTCACCCTGCAGCTGTTTCTAGTAGTAGGGTGTACCCTGAGCTGGATGTGGAGAAATCTGTATCCGTTGAAAACAGAGGTTTGTGGGAATTGCTCGTCGGAGTAGAGCGTCTTTTGCAGGAAAAAAAGAATATAGCCGCCGCCGACAAGGCTAAGGATTCACCCGTTTGGGCTCAGACGCGCGCTGACAAAGAAGAAAGAATCCGGCAGCTAAGCTCAATTGAGAGATTAGCTAGGGAAGGAAATGTAGGCGAAGCGTTGCTAGCTGTTTGCGAATGTTTGGCGGAGATATCCGTTGAGGGTAGCATTGCACAACAGCGTTTCGAATTAGAGAGCGTTAAGCAGTATTTGAGCACAAATGAATCCGTGGAAGCTTTTGATATACTGCAGCATGTTATGCGGACTCTTAATGAAAGGTGTACTCCGATGACGGCAACCGCAGACATGCCAGAGTACGCTGCTGAGCATGCTGCGCTGCAGCGTAGCTTAGCAACGCTTTCTCATGCCGTAGCAATTGCGAACGAGAAAAATCTTGATACTGCGTTTTTAACACGGCTAGTTGATGAAGCAGAATTTCATCTGAAGGGTCTTGCGATTGCGGAAGAAAAATCGAAAGAGACAACTCATATAGATATTACAGGAATTACTGATGGTGCAAGAAAGCTTATAAAAAACGCGCAAGCAACTGTAGAACAGCTATATTGTGCGGCGCGCTCTGTCTACGGAAAGGCTCTTCGTGAGGGAGAAGGGAAGGAAGGAGATCGCACGGATGTGGCAGAAAGAGCGGCGGCAAGAGCGGCAGAAGTAGCTGTTGCTTCTATTATGAGCTTGAAGCCTCTTAAAGATGAGAGATTAAAAGAGTCTAGGACGCATTCCTTAGAGAACTTAAATGCGCTCATGAAAGACGCCGAGTGGCAAGACGATTATGATAAGAACGTTCTTTTTGAGCTTGGATGTGCAGAAGCGGCAGGTTTTGTGCAGGACTATCTTAATGAGAGAGCAGCAGCTCCTTCTGTTGCACCCCCTCGCGCCCCAGAGCCAGAGCTAGAAGAGACAGGGCTGCCTCGTGGATCAAGCTTTGGGCGTAGAGATAGCACGGCCTCCCATGATAGTGATTGGGGAGATGAACCTGCGGCGGATGTGCGTCAAGAGCCGAGTGCTCCAGCTACTCGTGAAGAGACCGTAGAGAGTGATCGGCCTGTAGCGGCAGCTGCGCTTGCAGTGCCGCCTGCCGCACAGCAAGTGACGGGTTTGCGCCGGTTTTTTGCGTGGGCTAGCAGAAAGTTTAGTGCGCTGCTGGCTCGGTTTGAGCGCAACAAGCATTTGCGCGGAGTGAAGGAGATGGCTGCGGAGATTCGCGGCGGCATTGCTGGGTTGTCTGAGAATGAAAAAAAGCCCATTTTGGCCAGGCTTCGTGCACTGGAGGCGGAGGCGGGTCGCACAAAGCCCGATTCTCCTCAGCTCCGTTCGGTAGAAAGGCGCCTGTCGCTTCTGGCTGGAACAGCGTTGGGAAAAGAGCTCGAAGCTTTTATCGTGAGTTTGAAGAAGGACTTGGAAGCGCTTCCTCCTGTCAAATTGCAGGTAAGGGAATTGCACTACGATATCGGGGACTTTTTCAGCTGGCTAGAGGAAGCGGATCCGGGCAACTTCATGGCCTATTCGGACATTCTGCACCACTTTGATGACCAATTGGCCCGCCTTGCTTCGGGTGGCACGTTGGTGAGTAGTTCAGAGACAAGAGAAAAGGCAGAGGGTGCGCTACGCCGCGTGCTTCCGAGGGTAGATGTGCCCGATGTGGGGGCGACGCAAGAGGAGTGGGCGGAGTTTTTCTCTTCTGCATCTAGCGACTTGCTAGACGAGGCGGCGAATCCCCAAAAAGAAGAAGAAGTCCGCGCCGCTATGCGGGCCCTCAATGCTTTCTACATCGATTTGCAAAAGCAAAGCCGCCTCTACGGCACCATCCCAGGCGTAGAGCACGCTGCCCATGCTTTGGAATTGCAAGAGGTGGTGAATGAGGCCTTTGAAGCGGGATATCCCACCGATTTTATGCATGAGGCAGCGGCCAGGTTGAAGCGTATCGATGAAAATCCTCAGCTTGCTCGAGAACTTTTGGACGAGTACCAAGAGTTTATTGAGGGAATTCGTAAGGCGGTAGCGCTGCGTTTGAGTCAGCGGGTCGCTTTGAGAGATGAGAATGTTCAGCTTGCTCATAGCTTTATACAAACTCTTTTTCCCACGGAAATAAAAAAGGCTAGGCGTCTTTTAGAAAACCCAAAAGAAGTTATTGCGTTATCTGGTCGAATGTTGCGGCAGAGAGCTAAGGAGTGGGGTGTGCAGCCCTTTGCACAGTTTGCAGAAGCGAAACAGGAATTGGAAGAACAGGGCATAGACGTGCCCGATGAAAAAGATTTGAATCGGGAGATGCGTGCACAAATCTGCTATTTTGCTGCGCTTTTAGTGCCCGATAGACCCATTTCTCGCGAGGATCTGATATGGTATCTAGAAGGACCGGCTCGTTATTGCACAGATCGCACGCTTCGATCAGCAGTACAAAAAATGGTAGAGAAACTCAAGAGTGTTGGGGCAAGTACGCCCCAGGAAGATATGCTCTATTTTCTTCGAGCCAAACAGCTCTTGCGTAGATTAAAAGATATGAAACTAGGGCCTTCGCTCTCCCCCTTAGCTAAAGCAAATGCAGCTTCCATGCCCCTTGATCAACACTCTTTTATTTCTATTAGAGAGGGATCGAGTTTTGGGGTCTGTTTAGAGATGCTAGCAAAGGATAGAAAAGGTCTTGTTGCGAAGGAGATTTTGCGTAGCAGTAATCCAGATCAAGCAAAAAAAGTAATCGAAAGTTTGGATCCTAACAACCCTCTTTTGAAGTTGAGCCGGTTTGCTCTTCCATTTGATCGATTAAAAACAAAAGAAGCGCCTGTGATTGTGGCATTAAAAAGGCCGGATGGAAGCAATCATTGGGTGATTGTGGATGAGTATAGAGATGGGCATTTTGTGATCCGTGACCCCGAAAGAGACGGGCTCGTGAGGGTTCCTGAAGTAGTGCTTAGGCCTTTGTTTTTTGACTACGAAACGGAATGTTATGGGCTCCCAATCGGGTCGTAGCTGAGAGAAGCCTCTGCACTCGAGAGGGTGTTGGAGGACGCTTTTTCACGAGAAGGGCTGGGGCGAAGAGAAGAGCGTGAAGTTCCTCGGTCTCGTGCGGGTTGAGGGTCTCTTTGGTTTTTAAACGATCGTAGAGGAAAAAGAGAGAGGCTGTGGTAGCCGCGCGGTCGATGCCATCTTTGCAGGAGATATTGAGCGAAGTGGGGCGAAAGAGCTCGATCAATTTATCGATGAGATGGACGTAGGCGAGTTCGATAAAGTCGCGACGCTCTGCTTTGGAGAGAGATTCGCGGGAGTGGAAATAGAGCGAGTGAACCGTGTCGAGAACGTCGTTAAGGTGTGCTTGGGGGACTTTGGCGGAGAAAAAGTACCCTGTAGAGGGTGTCTGGAGCTGTTTTAGGAAGGTTGCTTTGAATTCGGTGGCACTGTTTTTACGTGCGTAGCGGCCCTCTTGTTGCCAGAAGTCGGTGTTTTTGGTGAGCGAAACGAAAGTGAGAGTGTCGCTGTGGCGGATGGCAAAGTCCTCAAGAGCGCGGCAGCGAGCCGACTCGTCGGATCCGGGGGCAGAGGGGAGTCTGTTTTGGACATTGATGTAGAGGTGGCGTCTGCCTTTGGAGGCTTGACCCTCGATAAAGCAGGAGAACTCTTCGTTGACTTGGGCGCGGTGCGTAATACAGGAAAAGAGGCCCTCTTTTGTGGGTGTTCCCATGCGGATGACGGGGATGGTCGCTCCGTTACGTGTGATGGAGAAGTAGTGGTAGGGGGTGTTTTCTTGACAAAAGGGGTCGTAGGCGAGGTTAAATTGCCCGCGCAAGAATTGGGTGATGCGTTTGAGTAGGGGCAGCTTGATGGAGCAGGGGGCTTCTTCGATGGCTTGCGCAATTTCGAGCGGCGTAGTGCCGCCGAAGCTGTGCACGAGATGGTGAGGAAAACTGGAGAGGTCGGTAAAAAAGAGGCTTTCAGCAAAGTCGTGGAGAAAGGTGAGAACTTTGAGATCTGAGAGAGTGGCTCGATAAGTTGTGCGAAAGGCCTTAATAAGGCGCAAGTAACGTTGCTTGAAAGAACCTTCGTTATTATGAAGGGCCTTAAGAACAGGGTTTCCGGTCTGTTTGGGAAAATGTTTTTTGAGATGGCGCAAAAGCAGTTCGTAGCGCGCCTCTCTCCATTGGGGACGGCCGTCGATGAAGAGGTCGTGGAAAAGAGAGCGATGCTGTGCATGACCAAACTCTTCGAAGATCTCTTTAAACTCTTCGCTACCTTGTTTATCCATGAAGCTTGCCGCCCTTGAGCACGACTCTTCTGTCGAGCAGCTGCGCGAGCTCCTCGTTGTGCGTGACAATGACCAAAGTTTTGCGAAGGCGCTTGCAAAGGTCGATAAGGAGAGCATGGATTTCTCTCGCAGAAGTGGGGTCAAGGTTGCCACTGGGTTCGTCGGCAAAGAGTACGTCAGGGTTGTTGCAGAGGGCGCGAGCAATCGCTACGCGCTGTTTTTCGCCCCCTGAAAGGAGTTTGGCGCTGGTCTGTGCGCGGTGCTGCAGCCCCACTAAAGAGAGAAGGTCGGACGGAGGTTTTCTGCCGGCAATTTTTGCAGGAAAGCTGGCATTTTCTTGTGCGGAGAGTTCCTCAAGGAGGTGGAATCCTTGGAAGATAAAGCCTAATTTGTGCAGCCGCATGCGCGCATGCACAGGTTCGTTATCAATGAGCACAGAGCCTGCTGTGGGCGGCTCGAGTCCGGCAAGAATGTGCAGCAATGTGGACTTGCCCTCGCCGGAGGCACCGATGATGGCAAGAGAGGTGCCTGCAGCTACGTGGAGATCGATATCGGAGAGAATCTCTAGCTGTCCGAACTGTTTTTTAAGTCCCTTTGCTTGAATCATGAGCGCAGCACCTGAGCGGGGTGAATGCGGCTGGCGCGCAAAGCGGGAATGAGTCCGGCAATGAGCGAAAGAAGGGCGGTAGCGGTCCAAATGATGGCGAGAGCATTGCCGCTCATCGCACTGGGTAGCTGGTCGCCGAAGAAGAGAGCATTGAAGGCCTGTTGTCCCTGCAGCCAAGAGAGAAGAGCAACCAGCCCGTCGAGGTGGGAGAGGGTGAAGTAGGCAGCAGCCGTGCCGAGTGCGCTCGCCATCAACCCCAAGCTTAGACCGCAGGTGCCAAAAATGATGGCGATGCTCGTGGAGCTGGCTCCCATGGCACGTAGAATGCCGATCTCTTTTGTCTTGTCGTTCACCAAGAGAATGAGCATCGAAACAATGTTGGAGCAGGCAACGAGCATGATGAGCAGCGCCACAAGCGTAAAGAGCATTCGGTCGCTTTTCAGCTGTGCTACGAGGTCTTTTGCAAAGTCATACTCTTCGTAGGATTGCACTGTCCAGTAGGAGGAAAGTCCCGCTTTTTCCAAAGCAGTAGCAATCTTCTGTTTGAGCGCGGGGGCATCGAGGGGATTGTCAATATGCACCTGCAGCGCCGTTGATTCAGGCCACTGTTCCATATGGGTTGCTGCGCGGATTTGCGCCACAAACGCAGGGTCTGTGGTCATGAGTTTGCCCCCCATAGGAGCAACGCCGGGGTCAAAAAACCCTGCCACGGTCGCAGGTTGGCGCATCTCTTGCACGCCGCTGAATCCAGGAGCCATAAAGACAATGGTGGCCTCGTCGCCCACCCGCACGCCGCTCTCTTTCCACACCTTTGCCAGCACCAGAGGTTTGGTTTCTGCGGGCAGAACAAGGGGATCGAGGAGAATCTTTTGAAAGGAGGAGTCGCTGGGGGTGGAAGTGAGGTAGGCCGTCTGGCTGAGGTAGTTTTCCGCTCCATCGCGCTGAATGCGAATATGGACTTCGGCAGAGGCCGTCTCTACCGGATCGACCCGGCCGCCTAGCTGCGCGATGATGGCAGCGGTCTCTTTGACGATGTCTTTGTTGGCTCGCGCTGGAAATTGCGTGGGCAGGGGGCCGTCTAGAGGATCGTAGGGGTCGAGTTGTGTAGACTCCAGCTTTTCTTTGAGCGACTTAGGGGTATAGCTAGAGGCTAGCGCCCAACCATCAATTTGGAAGTAGTAGGAGTCAAAATAGGCTTTCGTGGGGGTGAGCCGAACGGGCCCTGAAAGGCTGGTCAGTTTGTCGATCCAGTTGCGCTCTAATCCCTCTGTAATGGAGAGAAAGAGGAGGGTCAGCCATACCACAAGGGTGATGACTGCAACGGAGACGAGGGAGATAATCGATTGGCTGAAGTGGTTTTTGCGCGGCAGCAAATAGCGAGCCGCGACAGAAAACGCAAAATGCAAAGGGCTACTTAGCTTCCTTAAACGAAACGTGTCGGCGAAGAGTCTTGTCATACTTCTTCAGTTCTAGACGTCCAGTTGTTGTTTTAGGGTTTTTCACGGTGCTGTAAAACTCATCGGTTTCTGAACTTTTCAGCTTAATTGTCTCGCGTTTCTTCTTGGCCATAATCGTCCTTTTTGGACCGCCATTTTATGTCTTCATCCTCTCTCAGGTCAAGTTCTTTGGCGTCCCTATTGCGGCGGCGTAGGGTCTTTTCATGGGTTTCGTCGATCTTCTGCTGGTTGTGCGCAGTGGCGGCTTCTTTTGATTCCTGGCGGAGGGCCTTTTCATTGTGCAGCAAAATGGGTGCTGCTGCATGGGCCGTCTTGCCGGCGATTCGAACGTCTACTTTAGAAGAAGGGGCGTAGAGAGTCTTTTTGGGCGGAGTCGTAGGCGACTTAAGGGTAGGGGTCCTTTCTCGGTACGTGGCGAGCAGCTGTTTTAGCCCTAGACCCACATGCTTTTCCACCTCTTCTCTAGTGAAGGTCTTTTCGGCGACAAAGGCCCCTGTTTTGGGGTCTTTTATCAAGACGGTGACCCCTCCGTCCTGCAGGAGGTGGGCGGAGATAGAGAACTCCCTTCCTGGGGCTAGGACCATTTTGGCCATGGCCAGGCCTACAATCGTTCGGATGGCCTTATCATGAGGCCCGCCGCCTACAGTGACACGTCCTAAAAAGGTGATCCGGCCTCCTCTCTCCTGCTCCACGCCTAATAGGATGGGCTGGGAGGGCGGAATCTCAGGAATTTTCATATCTTAACCGATCCTTAATAATCAGTAGTTAAAACTTTATTTACATACTAACCAGAGGTTCGTTTATGGCAACTAAGAAGAAGCCAGCACAGAAAGCTCCGAAAGCAGTGCGTACCACTTCTCATGCCAATACGCAGCGCGTGATGACAGCGTCTCGTTTTCGAAGACAGCTTGCAGCCGCCTCGCGAATGGCGTAATGTAGAGTGGTTGAAACACGCACAATTTGATACCCTCATCAAGGCCTGGCCTAAGGCCCGCTTTGCTGTGATTTGCACAAGCAATGCAAATCAAGCGAAAGCTCTTGCTCGCTCTCTTATCAAGGGCGGCGTGGTGGAAAGCGATCGTCTCCTTGACTGTCCCACCGATCCCGATTTCATCAACGAAGAAGTTCTTTTCGTTCTCCATAAGGCCCCCACCAAACAGGAGACGCTGCAATTCTTTGCGCGTCTGCAGCGCAAAGTTTTGCTCATTGCAGAGAAGTTGCCGCCGGAATTCATCGCTCACGCTACAAAGGAAGGGGAATTTCTCGATCTCAGCGCGGAAAGCGAGAGCGCGCGCAACCAGCGTATGCGCCAGATGATCCAGTCGCGTTTGGAAAAACCGATTGATCCTGCAGCACTGGAGATTTTGCTAACGGTAGATGAGGCTCACCTCGAGCGTGAAATGGATAAGCTGCTCTGCTACTGCGATGGCGAAACGATTCGCGAAGAAGATGTAAGGGCAGTTGTACACAGTCCTGTAAAAGCGCACCGTTTCGCTCTTCTTGATGCACTTGAAGCAAACGACAGTAAGCGCGCTCTCTCTGTCGCGCTCAAGCTGGGGCAGGAAGAAGAACTTTTTTCCCTCGTTCGCATGGTGCGCAATCGTTTGCAGCAGCTTCTTGTTGTGCAGCAACTCGCCACCGCAGCCGATGTAAAAACTTTTCTACCCGCCGTGAACGAACGTGCCATCCACCGTCTTATGCAGACCGCTGCTCGCTTGCCACATCTGGAGCAAGCATTGGCCTCGGTAGATCGTTTGGAGTGGCATATGCGCGATGGGCTCGCCGATCCGCGCACGATTTTAGCAATGCTGGTTACAGGCGTATGTCGCTGATTCTGCTTCCCAATACTCTGGGAACCACATTCGATGACAAGCTTTTTGCCGCTGCTCTTCCTGCCCACGTCGCCAAACTCGATGGCTTGATTGCAGAAAATCCGCAAGAGGGGCGCAAATACCTCAAGCGCTTCGCCACCAAAAAACCGGCCCATCTCATTCCCATCGCCCACCTTCGGCTCGACTCGCCCCCAGACGAACTCGACTTTTTCCTCAAGCCGATCAAAGAGGGGCAGACGTGGGGACTCATCAGTGATGCTGGCCTGCCCTGCATTGCCGACCCCGGCTGCCGCCTCGTCGAGCGCGCTCGCCGTCACAAAATTCCCATCGATGTCATCATGGGCCCCAGTTCGATCTTTCTCGGCCTGATGCTCTCCGGTCTGAATGGGCAGCGCTTCTTCTTTCACGGCTATCTGCCCAAAGCGCCGCAGGAATTGCGCGACTACCTGAAGCGGTTAGAAAAGGGCGTCACCCACATCGCCATCGAAACGCCTTTCCGTGCCAACAAGCTCTTAAAGACGCTTCTCGCGGTTCTTCCTAAGAAAGCGAAACTGGTCGTAGCCGTCGACTTAGGGACTGACAAACAGCAGATTTGCACAGGTGATTGGCCCGATCTCGAGGGAAGACAGAGTCTCTTTTTATTTGAAGAGGCTTGAAAAGAAATCTTTGGCTTTGTCGATGCTATCGCCGATTTCTTCGCCCAATGTTTGTGCAGCTTCCTTGATGCCCTGAGTATCAATTTGTTTGGCAAGACCGGAGAGGACGGAAGCGGGCACGCCCACAATCGCCGGAGCGCCGTCGAGAATATGGGCGAGGGGATCGTATTGGCTAAGGGCCTCCATGATGGCGCGGAGGATAACGCTGAGTTCTTCGTCGAGCTCGAGAGGGTTGCCTGTGTTGAGATTAGTGATCACAATGTGCGGCGTGGCGGGCAAAGTGATGGACGAGGGACCGTAGGGAGCGTTTTCGAGCTGCACGACCATGTTGTCGATGATGAGTTCGTCTACGAGAATGTCTTTGGAAAAGGTGGACTTTTCCGTTACGGAGGAGGCGAGCAGCTCTTTCCAATTGTTCTCGCTGCCGGAGGAGTTGTAAAGACGGACGTAGATGGTAGGGGAGATGATGGCAATCTGGGGTACTTCAAGAGTGGCATCAAAGAGAGTGGAGGGGCGCCAGAGGATATCGATGGTTTTTGTGTAGAGGGCGTTTTTCCCGCCGCGCAGGTCGGGTATGGTGAGCCCTTGGAGTGTCAGGCGATTCCAGGAGAGGCTGGCTCCTTCTAGGGTGACTGTAACGCCCAGCTCTTTGGAGAGGGTGGCTGTGATGTAGCTCGAAGCGCGGCGGTCGACCCAAAAAAGGGCTAGTCCGATAGCGACCAAGGCGATCACGATGAGAGATAGAATGAACTTCTTCACAAGCAATCTTTTATCGTCTATCTTAGCATTTGACACAACTGGGACTACGTATGGAAATTACCACTGAAGCAGAGCGCAAAGCCTTTGGCGAGTTGTTCGCCAAGAGACGTAAGGAGCTCAACTTATCCCTGAAAGATGTGGAAACGGCGACGTCGATTCGCCACTCCTATTTGCAGTCGATCGAAGAGGGGCAGCTGGGCAAATTGATTTCCCCCGTCCATGCGCAAGGGTTTATCAAGCAATATGCCGGCTTTCTTGGCATCGATGGGGACAAGATGCTACGCGAAGGGGGCAAAAGCTTTCAGCTGCCGCACTTAAAGCAAGAATTTAGTTACGGCATCGGCACGATGGAAGTGCGCGGTTCGCAATCCGGCGGCGTTAAATGGCTCCCCAATGCCTTGTGGGCACTGGGTATCCTCGCTGTCCTCGCACTCGCCTGGCTCTTTGCTCGGCAACTCGATTTGATTTAGAGAATATTAATAGCCGTGAGATTTGCCGCAGCCGCAGCCGTGGCGCACGTTGGGGTTGGAGACCTTAAAGCCCGACCCATACATGCCTTCGATGTAATCGATTTCTGAACCGATCAGGCGACCGAGCATATCCTTATGGACGTGGATTTCAATGCCATGATGGGTAAAGACTGCATCGTCGCTAGTTTTTTGGTCCGAAAAGTCGAGAACGTATTGCATGCCGTTGCAGCCGGCGGCCTCTTCTCCGAAGCGCACCGCGACGTTGGGGCGGCCCTCTTCGGCAGCAAAAGCGCGGAACTTTTCAGCAGCTTTTTGCGTGATGGAAATTGTATTGGGATCAGCTTGTTCTTGCAGAACGGAGTTCAAGCGAGAGGTCAAGCGCTCTACGGCAGTGAGGTCCATGCCGTGACCGAGCATGCCCGTCTCCAGAGTCTCCCAGGAAGCAGCGCCGCAGCCGACGCAGTGTAGGCCGGCGCGTTCAATTTCGTTCGCCAGTTTTTCGCTTTTGTGAGGAAACAGGGTGAGGATTTCCTCGATTGTCATTTCTTTCGTGATCATTAGAACTTTACCGTTACGTTTCCTTGATGAATGCGGCACTGACAAGCCAGTCGCTCGCAGCCCTGTTTGCCCAAAAAGTCCTCTTCTGCCTGGTTAAAGGGGGAGAGGTTTTCCATGCCATCGAGAACTTCAATGACGCAGGTGCCACAAATTCCCTCTGTGCAGGCAAAGGGCACGCCCGCCTCCTCGCATGCTTCCTGAAGGGGTGAGCCATCGGGTAGATCAAATGAGTCGCCGGTATCTTTGAAGTTCAAGTGGGCCATAGCGGAAATATTTTACGCTGACGCAGCGATATCGGTCAATGCTGCAGCGCGCTTCAAACGGTCGTTGATGGCACGTCCAATCCCCACGTCTTCGACCTCTTCGGCCAAGATGATGTCGATGCCTTGCGTATCGAGAAAGCGGAGGGCGGCAAAGAGGTTTTTCGCAGCTTCCACCAGGCTCTGTTTGGGGGAGAGCTGGATTTGGCAGCAGATGGAGGGGTGGCGGTAGAGATGGCAAAAGCTTAAGACGGCGATTTTACGCCCTTTATAGCGGTTGAGCAGCTCTTCAATGTTGCCGAGAATCAGGGGCTTGGAAGGGGCGTAATGGGTCTTTAATGAGCCGGGAACAACTGGTGCACGTCGCGCCGGTGCTTGAGGCAAGCAGTCGAGGTCATTGCCGATCAGCTCACGGATGCGCTCTTCAGAGATGGCGCCTTGACGGAAGATGCGCACCTTGCCATCAATGATGCCCACAATGGTCGACTCGATTCCAACGCTACAAGGACCGCCATCGAGAATGTAGGAGGTGAAGCTGCCCAGCTGCGCCTGCACGTGCTCGGGCGTGGTGGGGCTGACATATCCAAAGGGGTTGGCACTGGGGGCGGCGAGGGGAAAGTCGAGAGATTGCAGCAGTTGCAATGTCAGCGGGTGGTTGGGCACGCGGATGGCGACTAAGTTGCTGGAGGCGGTGACCAGGCCGCTAACGCACTCTTTTTTAGGAAGGAGAAGAGTGAGGGGGCCGGGCCAGAAGGCGCGCGCTAAAATCTCCAGCTGTCGGGGGAAGGAGAGAATGTATTTGGAGGCTTCTACGAGGCTGGGAACGTGGACGATCAGGGGATCAGAAAAGGGCCGTTCTTTCGCTTTAAAGATCGAGAGAACGGCTCTCTCATCAAGGGCATTGGCGGCAAGACCGTACACGGTCTCCGTAGGAATGGCAACCAGGCGCCCTTTGCGGAGCTCTTCAGCAGCAATCTCTACGTTTGTTCCAACACTTCCTTTCATAATTTTTATTCGGAGCAGAGGGATTTGAACCCCCGACCTACTGCTCCCAAAGCAGCCGCGCTAGCCAAGCTGCGCTATGCTCCGATCACAGAAGTCCTAGAACTGCCGTGACTTGGATAAACAGAATAACGCATAAGGGCTTTTTTCCAAATCCAAAAAAATGTACGCTCTTCGTCGTGTATAAAACCATTCTACTCTTTGGCCCTCCCGGCGTAGGGAAGGGGACTTTAGCGAAAGCTTTGGTGCGCGGCTCTTCCTTAGTGCACCTCTCTTCCGGAGACATGTTCCGCGGGATGGATCCTCATTCAGAAGCGGGCAAGCTCTTTCGCAGCTTTGCCGATAAGGGACAGCTGCTGCCCGACGAAGCAACAGTCACGATCTGGAAATCCTATGTAGAGGGGCTGGGAGTCAAAGACAAGATCCTTCTTCTCGACGGCATTCCGCGCACGCAGCGGCAAGTGGAGCTCATGAAGCCCTATATCGACATCTTAGGGGTTCTTGTTTTGGATGTCTCGGACCGCAAAACCCTCTTCCAGCGCATTGCGAAGCGGGCACGCGAGGAGAATCGTGTCGACGATGCCGACGAGGCGGTTTTTGTGAAGCGATTGGCTGTTTTTGATGAGCAGACAAAGGATGTGCTTTCCTCAATTGACCCGAAACTGCAACATCGCATTCATGCCGATGGCACGCCGCAAGCGGTCGAGCAAGAGGCGCGGGCAGTATTGTGGCAATTAAAGCTCTGACTTTAAAGAATGTTCGCTGTTTAAAAGATGAAACCTTTGTCTTTGGAAAGGACAACTGGGTTACGGGACCGAATGCCAGCGGGAAAACTACTCTTTTAGAAGCACTCGTCTATTTTGTGCGCGCAGGTTCCTTTCGCACCAAACGGCTGCAAGATTTGATTGCGCGGGGAAGTGAAGAGGCTACCATCGAGCTCTTCTTCGATAAGTGCGGTGTTGATCAGGTGCTGCGCCTTCATCTCACGCCGGAAAAAAAGAGCGTTGTCCACAACCAAACGATCTACACTTCGGCCCTGCAAGTAATGGGCATCATTCAAGGCGTAATGGTGAGCGCTGATGATGGAGAAATTCTCATGGGGCCACCGCCGGTGCGCAGGCGCCTGCTCGATCTACTTCTCGCTCAGGCAGATCCTCTCTACGTGCATCATCTCTTGCGTTATGGGCGGGCGCTGAAGCATCGCAACGCCTGTTTGAAGCAGCAGCTGCGCGGACCGCTCGATGCTTTTGAAGCGCATATGGCCGTCTCTGCAACCTATCTGTGGAATGCGCGCGACCAGTTGTTGAAAAGCCTTTCACAGAGCACCCAGAGGCGCTTTCAGAAGCTCTTTCCTGCAGAGCTATCGATGACATGGAACGCAGGTGATCCGGAATTTGTCGAGCAGCTTAAGAAGGGGCGTGAGGCCGATTTTCGCCTTGGATACACCCGCAGAGGGCCTCACCGCGATGATATTGGATTTACGATCGACGGCATGGAGGCCAAGCAATTCGCTAGTGAAGGGCAGAGGCGGCTTGCGGTCTTTGCGCTTAAGTTTGCACAGTGGGATTGGCTGAATGAGATGTGCGTAGAAAAACCTTTTTTCGCCATTGATGAGTGGGGTCAGGGGCTTGATCAACAGCACAAAGGGTTGTTGAAAGAGCAGCTGCAGGAGTTGGGGCAAGTTTTTGCGACGGTTCCTGGAGAAAGCTTAGCGCTTACGATGTCTCATTCTGTAGACGCATAGGCATGAGGATGAAGAGCGTCTTGTGGGAATCGGTGATGACGCCGGGATTGAAGGCATCAGTTAATTGCAGTGAAAAGCTCTCGCCCTCCAAGTGGCGCAAGATATCGAGAAGGTAGGCTGGATTGAAGGCGATAGTGAGCCCTTTGCCCTCTAATTGGATGGGCATGGAAACGCGGCCTTCGCCTACCTCGCCATTGGCCGCTTCGAGAGTGAGTTCGCCGGATTGGAAGGAAAACTGGACGGCTTGGTTCTGCTCCGTGGTAAAGAGGGCGATTTGGCGCAGCAGGGCCATGAGCTCTTCACGGTCGATGGTCGCCCGAATGGGGCAGCTTTTGGGAATGACGCGGTCGAAGTTGGGAAAGTCGCCTGTCAAAAGCTTAGAAACCAGCAGGAAGCCACCCACCTCTAGGCCGATGCGGTCCGTCATGAGGTGAAGGCGGGCGGTCTCATCGCTGTCGGAGAGCATCTTCTGCATCTCTTCGACGGCTTTGAGGGGCAGGGTGAAGTTCCCGGAGAAGTCAGAGGGCAAGTTGAGCTGCAGTTCCGTGCGAGCCAGTCGTTTGCCATCCGTGCCCACCAGCGTAGCAACACCGCCTTGCAGGCCGAGGAAGAGGCCCATGAGGGTATAGCGACTGTCTTCGCGGGCCACGGCAAAGGAGGTGAGCCAAAGAGCCTTCTTCAGCACGGCTTGGGGAATGTCGACGGTGACGGCGCTCTTGAGGGAGGGGAGTTTGGGGAAGTCGTTGACTTGCAGGCCGTGGAGCTTGAACCGGGAGGGGCCGGAGGAGACCTCTGTGACGGAGCCGGGGGCGTGCAGCTGCAGTTGGCTGGTAGAGAGCTCGCGGATCAGTTGGAGGAAGCGGCGTGCGGAGACGGTGGCGGAGCCCTGTTTGGAGACTTCAGCGGGGATGATACAGCGCACACCCACAGTCAGGTCGGTGACGGTGATCTCGAGACCCCCTTGCGT
>CAZVVT010000005.1:0-76750 GCA_964630595.1 uncultured bacterium
ACAGTGGTCAACAAACCCTCTTCAATGCCGAAATTGTACAATAACACCTTGGCTATGGGCGCCAGGCAGTTGGTCGTGCAGGAGGCGTTGGAGAAAACGAAGTCTTTAGCCGGATTAAAAGTCTCATGGTTCACCCCCACCACAAAAGTCGAGATATCCCCTTTTGCAGGTGCCGAGATGAGAACCCGGCGTGCCCCTGCCTTCAGGTGCTTTTCCGCATCCTCTTTCAGAGTAAAGTGGCCTGTGCATTCAATGACATAGTCGACCTTCAACGCCTTCCAAGGAAGCCGCTCGGGGTCTTTCTCATTGCTAACGCGGATATGATGGCCATTGATCACCAACTCCTCGTCACTGGGAGCCGTCACGGTTCCTACAAAAGGACCGTGCGTCGAGTCGTACTTCATCAGGTAGGCCAAGTTGGCCGCAGGGACGAGATCGTTGATAGCAACGACATCGAACTCCTTGCTTTCCAACAGGCTACGCAGAACCAGCCTGCCAATTCGTCCAAAACCATTGATTGCAATTTTTACTGCCATGACTGGAGAGGGTACTGGATTTCCTTGAGAAATGCAAATGCCCCAGAGGGAGGAAAATCTGGGGCAATCAAGGAGTACTTAAACGACGAATTCAACGAGGCAACGCTCAGCATTGTCACCGACCCTGATGCCGGTGCGAACGATGCGTGTGTAGCCGCCTTGACGCTCTTTGTAGCGAGGTCCAAGTTCTGTAAAAAGCTTGTTGATGACCAGGCGATCATCGTTGTAGGAAGAGGTGTCGTTTTTTGTTTTTACGGCACGCGCTTCTTTGGGTGTTAGGGCGTTGAAGCGCACTTGCAGCTTGGCAATGGCTCTACGACGAGCTGTGAGGCTGTCTTCGGCTTCTGCCTTCGCCAGCGTAATCATGCGGTCAGCATGGCTGCGCAGGTGCTTCGCTTTCACCAGAGTTGTCTCAATGCGCCCTTTCATGATCAAAGATTTGAGCATGTTGGCAACCATGGAGCGACGGTGGGATGTCGTACGGCCTATTTTAAGAGTATGGCAACGGTGTCTCATTCAGGGGCTCCCTGTTGTTGCTGCTGCTCCAGATACTGCTGAACCATGCCACGGATGTTTTCGCGGGTAATGCCCCACTTCGTCAAATCCATGCCTAAGTGAAGGCTCATTTCAGAGAGCTTAGCTTTAATTTCGTTGAGTGATTTCTTACCGAAGTTGCGGAACTTGAGCATCTCAGACTCAGCACGAACGACCAACTCGCCGATGAATTCGATATCTGCGCCGCTCAAGCAGTTCGCAGAACGAACGGAGAGCTCGATGTCGCTAATGCGCAGAGCCAACTTCGACATAATCTCTTCGCGATCGGTATCTTCCATCTCCTCTTCTTCTTCGAAGATGAGGCTATGCTTTTGCAGCTTATTGAAGACGTCAAAGTGGCGAATGGAGATTTGCGTAGCAAACGAGAGTGCTTCATCCGGAGAGACGCGGCCGTCGGTTGTTACTTCAACAATCAGACGATCAAAGTCAGTATCTTGACCCACACGTGTGTTTTCTACGATGTAGTTCACCAAACGTACAGGTGAGAAAGAGGAGTCGATGATGATCTCATCTACTACGCGATCAAATACGGTTTGTCTTTCTGCAGGAACCCAACCACGACCAAAGGCAATGCGCAAATCCATGCGCTTTGTCATCGGCTTCGTTACTGTAAAGAGGTGGTGATCGGGATTGACCACATCAAAATCGCCCATGTCAATCACGTCTTTCAGACGAATTGCTACCTGTCCCCCATTCTTTTCCAGGTCATCGCGAGTTACGCTGATGATTTTGGAAATGGTGCGAGGACTGCGCAGAATACGGCTCTCTTCTGTAATCAACTTGCGCAGAAGAGCTCCTTTGAGGTTCAGCACAATATTGGTCATGTCTTCGATGATTCCATCGATGGGCATGTATTCGTGTGGTACGCCTTCAAAAGCAACCGAGATAATCGCGGGAGCTTCCAGACCCGTCAGCAGAATGCGACGCAGCGCATTGCCGATGGTGTGTCCAAAGCCGCGTTCAAAGGGCTCTGCGATAAAGCGGGCGTAGTGTCCCCCTTTCTTCTCTTCAACAGAGATTTTTTCTGGCATTTCAAATTTGCCGTAGATCACTGACATCTGTTCTCTCACCCCAAATCCTTAAACGCGACGGCGCTTGCGTGCTCGACATCCATTGTGCGGAATGGGTGTCTTGTCACGGATAATACTAATTGCCAAACCAGCACTCTGCAGACCACGCACGGCAGACTCACGTCCAGCACCTGGCCCTTTTAGGTTTACTTCGACTTCTTTCATTCCCATTGCCATTGCTTCTTTTGCAGCATCTTGTGCAGCAACAGTGGCGGCAAATGCGGAGGACTTACGCGAACCGGTAAATTTAGCCTTTCCAGCGGAAGACCAAGAAATGACCTGCCCTACGGGATCGGTAATCGCAATGATGGTGTTGTTGAAGGTGGCCTTCACATGGACAACGCCGGCAGGCACACTGCGTGACTGCTTCTTGCGAACTTTCGGTGCAGCTTTTTCAGCTGGAGTAGTAGCTTGCTGTTTGTTCACTGTAAAAGGACCTCTTCCTACTTCTTCTTGTTAGCGACTGTCTTGCGTTTACCTTTACGCGTCCTAGCATTCGTACGTGTGCGCTGACCGCGAACGGGCAAGCCCAAACGGTGGCGCGTGCCACGGAAGCTATGGATCGAAATAAGACGCTTAATGTTGTTCTGTACCTGGCGGCGGAGGTCACCCTCTACAACGTATTCGCCCTGTAAAACGCTATTCAACTTGGAAATCTCTTCCTCGCTCAGCTTGCCTGCGCGTTTATTGGGGTCGAGCCCCAACTTCTCGATGATCTCTTTAGAAAGTGTACGACCCACACCAAATAGGTAGGTCAAGCTGATTTCCAAGCGTTTATTACTGGGAATGTCAACACCGATGATTCGTGGCATAAAACGACTTTAAGACTCCAGATTGTGCGAAAATTCTAACACAGGGGTTTGAAAAACCTCAAGCACTAATGCTGAGGGATAGGATGTTTTGGCAGCGGCCATTAGCGCGGCCCTCTCTGCATGAGGCCGTCATAGCGCTTCATGAGCATATGGGACTCAATTTGCTTCATGGTGTCTAAAACGACGCCCACGAGGATCAAAAGGGCTGTTCCCCCGAAAAAGTAGCTGATCGCTTGATCTACGCCCAAAATGGCCGAAATAATGGCCGGTAGGACGGCTAACAAGGCCAGAAAGACCGCCCCAATCAGGGTAATGCGGTTCATGATCGATTCGAGGAAATCCTGAGTCGGCTTGCCCTGGCGAATGCCGGGGATAAAGGCCCCATTCTTCTTCATTTCAGAGGCAATCTGCTCAGGGTGGAATTGGGTGGCGGTCCAGAAGTAGGTAAAGAAGAGGATCAGAAGGACAAAGAGGACCATATAGCCCGTGCTACCTGGAGAGATCCAGCTGGCAAAGGTGGAGAGCATGGAGCCGGCACCGGCAAACTGTCCAATTGTTGCAGGAAACATCAGGAGCGAGGAGGCGAAGATGACGGGAATAACTCCGGCATAGTTGATCTTCAGGGGGATAAAAGAAGAGCCGCCCTGCACTTCTCGACGACCGACAATGCGCCGCGCATATTGGAGAGGGATTTTGCGCTGTCCCTGCACAATCAAAATCGTGGCGATGATCACCAAAAGAAAGACCGCTAGGAGAACCACGAGAGAGGTAAAGGAGAGCTGTCCGGGCGCTTGGGAGTCTAAGTTGAGCTGCTGCACCACGCGGCCCAGCGCTGCTGGTAGCGAAGAAACGATCCCCGTTGTGATGATCAGCGAGACGCCATTACCGATGCCCTTATCACTGATCTGTTCACCAATCCACATGAGGAAGAGCGTACCGGTCGTCATGGTTGCCATGACGATGAAGTAAAAGAGTACGGGAGCGCCAAACATGCGCACGGAGAGCAGGTCCGAAGCAATGATGCCCGCCTGAGCTTGGTTCATCTGGATGGCGTACTTAGCGAAAAGGCCGGACTGAAGGAGGGCGAGAAGAAGAGTGGCAAAACGGGTCCAGCGACCAATTTTGCGCTTTCCTGCATCGGGGTTCTCTTTCAATTCGCGCTGTAGTCCTGGCAGAAGAGCTGTCAGCAGTTGGAGAATGATGGAGGCAGAGATGTAGGGCACTACAGAAAGGGCCGTTACGGTCATCTGCGCAAAGGCACCGCCGGAGAAAATATCGACGAGTTGGAAGAGGTTTTGGCCTCCTCCGGTCGCCTGTTTAAAGTATTGCACGGCAATTTCGCCATTAATCCCCGGAACGGGGACAAAGCCGCCAATGCGGCACACCAGCATTAACGCCAGCGTCAACAAAATTCTCGTCTTCAGTTCAGGGATACTGAAGATACGGGCAAGTGCCTTCATTCTTTTCCTTAGGCAATGACGGTGTAGGAAATTTGCGCTGCATCGAGCTTCGCCTTAGCAGAAGCGGAAAAGGCATGAGCTTCGATCGAAACTTTCTTTGTCAGTCGGCCGTTGCCCAAGATCTTAACTGCGTCGAACTTCCCTTTCAGTATATTTTTTTCGAAAAGGGTCTCTACACTCACCAGTTCGCCTTCTTCAAAACGGCATTCAATCTCATCGAGATTCAAGCAGAAGAAGCGGATCTTAAACTGTGCGTTAGAGAAACCACGGATCGGCAGTTTACGGAAAAGAGGGAACTGTCCGCCTTCATGACCGGGAAGAGTTTTGTACCCCGATCTCGAACCCGCGCCCTTGTGACCACGACCCGATGTCTTACCAAGACCGGAACCGGGACCTCTGCCCACGCGCTTTCTTGAAACCGCAGGACGACTTGTGTTTTTGAGCGTATCCAACGTGTGCATTATGCTCTCCTCATGGCAAGAACTTTCTTGCGGTTTCTCAACTTGCCAAGTGCGGTAAAGGCCGCTTTTACTTGGTTGATGGGATGGCCCGAGCCAATGCTCTTTGCCACAACGTCTTTGATGCCGGCGAACTCAAGAACAGCACGCACCTTGGAACCTGCAATTACCCCTGTACCCTCTTTCGCGGGCTTCAGAAGCAGCTTGGAACCATCGATTGTTACCACGACTTCGTGAGGAATCGTTGTTCCTTCCAGTTCGAAGGTTGTCATGTTCTTACGAGCCGCCTCTCCCCCTTTACGGATGGAGTCTGAAAGCTCGTTCGCTTTGGCAAAACCGTAGCCTACTCGGCCGTGGCCATCGCCTACGAGGATCAGTGCGGAGAAACTGAACTTGCGTCCGCCCTTAACCACCTTCGAGCAGCGGTTAATGTAGAGAACTTTTTCGTTTCCTTTCTGAGGATCTTTATCTTTGCTCTTCGCTGATGACATACTTTAAAATTCCAACCCGCATTCGCGAGCTTTATCGGCCAGTGCTTTAATCACGCCATGGTACTTGAATGGACCTCTGTCAAATACGATGGCTCGGATATCTTGCCCGAGGGCTGCTTTGGCAATTGTCTCGCCTACTACAGCAGCGCCTACGGCGTTTCTTTTCGCTTTGAATTCTTTTGAATTGGTCGAAGCGGACGCCAGCGTTACACCACGCTCATCATCGATGATCTGGGCGTAAATATGGCAGTTGCTCTTGTAGACACACAAACGAGGACGAGAAAGGGAGCCTTTCAGCTTCTTGCGAACGCGAACCGCTCTCTTCACTCTCTTCTGTTTAGTTTTAATTACGCTGATATCCATGGACTTTAGACCTATTGTTTCTTAGCAGACTTACCTGCTTTCTTGCGGACAAACTCGCCGCGGTGGCGGATTCCTTTGCCTTTGTAGGGCTCTGGTGGCTTATACGCGCGAATGTCGGCAGCAAATTGGCCCACCTTCTGCTTGTCAGCTCCCAGAATTTGGATCACTGTGTTTTTTTCTACTTTTACATCAATTCCTTCTGGAATCGCCACGCGAGTGGGATGGGAATAACCCAGCTGCAAGTCGATCTCTTTGCCCTGGACAGCGGCTCTATAACCGACGCCAATGAGCTCCAGAATTTTTTCGTAGGGCTGGTGTACACCGATGACCATGTTATTGATCAGTTGGCGCCAGAGGCCATGCATATTGCCCGCTTCTTCAGCTCCTGCGGCCAAAGCAACCTGCACTTTGTTGTCCTCAACATGCACCACAATCGTTTCGTGCAATTCTCTAGAAAGAGTCGCTTTAGGCCCTTTCACAGTGATCTTGCGACCTTGCATTGTTACTGTAACTCCCTGAGGGAGGTCGATGGGAAGTTTACCTAGACGAGACATGCTTTCCCCCTTACCAGACCAAACAGATGAGTTCGCCGCCGCACTTGCGATTTCTCGCTTCGCGACCACTTAAGACACCTTGCGATGTCGATACAATAGAAATCCCTAAGCCGCCAAGGACAAGGGGAATGTCGCTCCAACCTACATAACGACGCAGGCCGGGGGAAGAGACGCGCTTCAGGCCTTGGAAGAGGCTGCTGCGAGTAGCATCATATTTAACGCCTGCTCTAATCACGCTGAGCATGCCCTCTTTCTTGACCACTACGTTTTCCAAAAAGCCCTCTTCGCGGAGGATTTCGGCAATGCGTAGGTTCATTTTGCTGTAGGGCAGATCGACAAAGCGGTGACGCGCTTGCGCTCCGTTGCGCAGTCTTGTCAACAGGTCTGCGATGGGGTCATTAGTTGATGTATGTTTCATCTTTCGCTCTCTCTTTACGCCGCTGCTCGTTTAAAGGGCATGCCCAGTTGTTGTAGCAGTTCGCGACACTCGTCGTCGGACTCTGCGGTGGTCACGAAGGTAATGTTCATTCCCTGCGCGCGCTTTACTTTGTCCAAATTGATCTCTGGGAAGATCTGCTGGTCACTTAAGCCCAGCGAATAGCTTCCTCTTCCATCGCCTCTCAAAGGAAAGCCGCGGAAGTCGCGGATACGGGGAGAGGAGATGTTGAAGAAACGGTCAATGAAGCCCCACATACGATCGCCGCGCAAGGTCACCTTTGCACCGATGACTTGCTCTTCGCGCAATTTAAAGTTGGAGATCGATGTGCGCGCTTTTGTGAAGACAGGCTTCTGGCCGGCCAACATCGTCAATTCGTTATAGGCGTCTTGCAGAGCGTTCTTATCTTTGGATGCCTCTGCCAGACCCATGCTGATAACGACTTTGACAAGTTTGGGCACCAACATAGGATTGGTGTACTCGAACTTCTCTTGTAGTTTCGCACGAACTTCTTCGTGGTATTTGGACTTCAGACGCGCCATATTAGCCCTTCACTTCCCTCTTCACGGAGCGGTACACAACCGCTTGGTTATTCTCGGTATAGACCAACTCTTTTTCCCCGGCCTTGTTGACCTGCACACGCACTTTCAGCGCCGTACCGTCTGGCTTAGCCAAGCGAACGTTTGAGATGTGGATAGGTCCTTCCATCTCTACAATGCGTCCCGGACCCTGTTGGGTGCGTTTCACATGACGTTTTTTCATGTTCAAGCCGGAGACAACGACGCTTTCGCTACCGCGAAGAGCTACTTTGCCAAATCGACCTTTCTCATTTCCTGCTGTACAGACGACTGTGTCGCCTTTGCGAATATACTTGTTCACGTTAGATTACCTCAGGGGCCAAAGAGCTAATTTTAATAAATCCGCGCTCACGCACCTCACGGGCGATGGGCCCGAAAATACGCGTTCCGCGTGGGTTACCCTTCTCATCGATGAGAACAGCTGCGTTGCCGTTGAAGCGCAATTTCGATCCATCTTTGCGACGGATGTACTTTGCCGTACGCACGATCACCACGCGCACTACCTCGCCTTGCTTGACGCTACTTGCCGGTTCTGCTTCGCGAACGGAGCAAACCACTGTGTCGCCAACGCCGGCATAACGACGGCGTGAGCCGCCCAAGACCTTAATGCACTTGACCTTCTTGGCCCCGGAGTTGTCTGCTACTGCAAACTGTGTTTCTTGTTGGATCATTTGTTAAACCACATCTTCTCAAAGAGTTTGAAACAGTATACCTGCTTTAGCTTCTCTTTTCCACCACTTCTGCTACGCGCCATCTCTTGAGTTTAGAGAGGGGTCTTGTCTCGATAATCTCGACAAGATCGCCCTCTTTAGCCACTTCGGACTCGTCGTGGGCGTAGTATTTTTTCCGTTTTTTGACCAATTTGCCATACTTGGGGTGCGCAAAGGCACGTTCAACCATGACAATGGCGGTTTTATTCATCTTGTCGGAGACGACCACGCCTCGACGCTTCTTACGCTCGTTCACTACTAGGTCCTCTCCTTTTGGCGCAGCGCGGTCAAAATACGCGCGATGCGTTTCCTGCTCGCTCCAATACGGTGCGTCTTCTCAATCTTCTTCGTCGTCTTCATCTCGTTGACAATGTCAAAAAGCTTGCGACTTTCTTCTAGGTGAAGGGCCTTCAACTCGGCCACTGTCTGGTCTTTGAGCTCATCGAATGCTTTCGTCATACTCTCTCCAATCTCTCCACAAAGCGTGTCTTGATGCCCAATTTGGCAGCCGCTCTACGCAGCGCATTTTGTGCATCTTCTTTAGGCACGTTAGCCACTTCAAAAAGGACGCGACCGGGACGCACTACGGCTACGTAGTGGTCAATGGCACCCTTTCCCTTACCCATACGGACTTCGGCAGGCTTTTTCGTGACCGGCTTATCGGGGAAAATACGAATCCAGACCTTCCCACGACGGTTGAAGTAGCGGTTGATCGCAACGCGGCACGCTTCGATTTGGCGGTTGGTGATCCAACCACGATCTAAAGCTTGCATGCCAAAATCGCCAAAATCAACGAAATTGCCACCCTTGCTCAGGCCCGTCATGTGGCCCTTCATCATCTTACGGAACTTAGAACGCTTTGGCTGCAATGTCATGATTTAAGCCTTTCCACCAATAATTTCTTCGCCGCGATGCACCCACACCTTCACACCAATGGTGCCGTAGGTTGTCTCTGCACGGGCTGTTGCATAGTCGACATCGGCACGGAGCGTATGGAGAGGAATCGTTCCCTCTTTATACCACTCTGTACGGGCGATTTCTGCCCCGCCGATACGGCCAGAAACTTGTACCTTAATCCCTGCAGCTCCGCTGTCCATGGAAGACTGCAAAGCCTTCTTCATGACACGGCGGAAAGGAAGACGCTTTTCCAATTGGCGAGCAATATTCTCAGCCACCAGTTTCGCTTCCAAATCAGGGCGTTTAATCTCTTCGACTTCGATCCAGATGTCTTTGCCGAGCCACTTCTTCAGCTCCGCCTTCAAAATGTCGATCTCAGCCCCTTTTTTTCCAATCACAAGGCCGGGTCTGGCTGTGTGAATGGTGACTTCGATTTTCTCGCCACTACGCTTGAGCGTCAGGCGGGCAGTACCTTGCAGGGAGGACTTCGCCATCAGCCATTTACGGATGCGGAAGTCTTCTACGAGCAGATCGCCAAACTGTTGCTTACCGGCAAACCAGAGCGATCTCCATTTGCGGTTACGTACGAGACGAAAACTAGTTGGGCATACTTTTTGTCCCATCGCTTACCTTCCCACCACTACTGTAAAATGACTACTTCTCTTTAAAATTGCGTGACGTCCGCCACGGTTCTTCGGTTTCGAACGCTTCAGTGTTGGACCGCCATCTACGCGCACATCAACGATGCGCAGATTTTCTGCGGAGACATCGAGCTGCATTTCTGCGTTCGCCACAGCGCTGTTCAATGTCTTGATCAGCAAACGACTTGCCTTAAGAGGGCTGAAGGTCAACTGCGTTCTTGCGTGAGGCACAGCCAAACCACGGATCAATCCTGCAGCCAAACGGGCTTTGCGAGGACTGATGCGGATGTATTTTGTCACTGCTTTGACTTGTTCGCTGGTGGTCATATTATGCCCCCGCCGCTGGCGCAGCTGCTGCCGGAGCAGTCTCTGTCGCTTTTTTCAATGGGTGACCTTTGAAGGTACGTGTGGGAGAAAACTCGCCGAGCTTATGTCCCACCATGTTCTCTGATACGAAGACGGAGATGAACTTACGTCCATTGTGTACTTCAAATGTCAATCCTACCATGTCGGGGAGGATGGTGGAACGGCGCGACCACGTCTTAATCGGCTTTTTCGAGCCGGCAGTCACAGCCTTTTCGACCTTCTTGAGCACGTGATGCTCGACGTAGGGTCCTTTCTTTAGGGAACGTGCCATCTAATTACTTCCTTCGATCCTTGACGATCATCCAAGTGGACTTGGACGGTTTTCTCGTCTTCTTACCTTTTGTCTGCAGCGACCATGGGGTCTGAGGGATGTAGCCGTTGTGCTTTCCTTCACCACCACCATGGGGGTGGTCAACGGGGTTCATCGCTGTACCACGGACGGTAGGACGAATCCCCATCCAGCGGCGACGGCCCGCTTTTCCTTCCACGCGCAGGTTGTGTTCGGGATTAGAAATCACCCCGAATGTAGCTTTGCAATTTTCATTGATCAGGCGAATTTCGCCGGAAGGCATACGAAGAGTGACATGTCCACCGCTTCTCGCCATCAGCTGAGCCGACAGTCCTGCTGAGCGAACCAGCTTTCCACCGCGTCCGGGAACCATCTCGATGTTGTGCACGAAACAGCCCAGCGGCATATCTTTCATGCGCATGCAGCATCCCACTTCGAAGGGCGCCTCATCGCTGGTGATCACACTATCGCCTGCTTTGAGCCCTTGGGGCGCAATGATGTAGCGCTTTTCGCCATCGATGTAATGGAGCAGAGCGATGTGCGCGGAGCGATTGGGATCGTATTCGATCGTCGCCACTTTTGCAGGGATCCCCTCTTTATCGCGCTTGAAATCCACGATACGGATAAAGCGCTTATGTCCACCGCCGATATGGCGTGTAGTAATGTGACCGTTGTTGTTACGGCCGCCGGTGCGCATCTTTGCCACGAGCAGAGAACGCTCGGGACGAATACGCTCGCCGGTTTCTGGGTGAACGCGCGTCAGTTGCTCTAGCTTAGGAAGCACGAGCTGACGGGTTCCGGGGGTCATCGGACGAAAATGTTTCAACATATTACACCCCTTCCAAACGGTCGCCCTTTTCCAGGGTAACGATCGCCTTTTTAAACGCTGCCTTTGTTCCCGGACGTCCACGACGCATACCGGTCTTCTTCGGCTTCACTTGGATTGTGTTTACTGCAAGAACGCGAATCTTCTGCTCGCTGTAGATCTCTTCCAACGCAAGACGAATCTCCTGCTTGTTGGCAGCTGTATCTACAAGAAAGACATACTTGGGATTCTCGAACTTCTTCAGAGACTTGTTGCTTTCTGCCGTCGCCAAACCTTCTAAGACGGTTGCCTTTTCGGTAACGTAGCGCGACTTGATGACTTGATAGGGACTCTTCATATTACCCCACCCACTGAACTAAATCGTTTAATGCTTTCTCGGTGATCACAACATCATGAGCGAGGATGTAATCTAAACCGGATGTATTGGTGAGCAAACGCATGGTTGCCCCCTCGAGGTTGCGCACTGATTTCACGAAGCTGTCGTGCTCTTGGCTCTGCACTTGGAAGGAGAAATTCTCCCCACCGAACTCGATGGAGTCGTAGCTTGCTTCCACGACAAAGAGGATGCGGCGACCCAAAGAGAGTTTCTCTTTGAACTGCGCTACTCGGCTTGTCTTGGGAGCGTCCATAACAGTCGATTCGATCACGTGCAGTTTACCCGCTTCGATCTTGTCCGACAAAAGCTTGCGAATTGCAAGACGCTTCTGCTTCTTATTGACCTTTACGTGCTGATCGAATTTTGGCTTGGGACCAAAGACGCGACCGCCCCCTTTATACTGGGGAGCTGCTAGCGATCCCTGACGGGAACGGCCTTGACCCTTCTGAGGGTGCGGCTTTTGTGTCGAGTGAGAGACTTCGGAGCGTCCCTTGGTATTTGCTGACCACTGGCGTGCGTTGGCACGAATGGCCACAATGTAGTCCTTAATCAACTGCCCAGAAACATCTACTTCTTTCAGGCACTCGGGAACGGCTACTTGTCCCACTTCTTCAGCGGCGAGGTTATATTTTTTCAACATGGCTCACCTATTTCTTCTTCGCTGCCACTTTTTTCTTGCGCTTCACGGCGGGCTGTACCACCACGAACGCACCTTTCGCACCTGGAATAGCCCCTTTTACAAGGATCAATCCGCGTTCTTTATCAACGAGAACGACTTTCAGGCTCTGTACAGTCTTTAGATCGCCACCCATACGGCTAGCGCGTTTACCACCGGGAAGGCAACGACCGGGTGTCGAGCGCATACCAATCGAACCGGCATGGCGGTGGAAACCAGAGCCGTGTGCAGCAGGACCACCGGCAAAGCCGTGGAGCTTCATCACACCCTGATACCCTTTTCCTTTTGAAACGGACTGAACGTCGACAAACGATACGCCTTCAAACAGCTCGACAGTCAGCTCCTGACCCACAGCAAATTCTTCCGTCTTCGCCACGCGCGTCTCGCCCAAGTGCCTTTTTACAGCCACATTTGCCTTCGCAAAGTGCCCTTGCAGGGGCTTTGAAACGTTTTTTGGACGAATCACACCGGTGCCTAATTGCAAAGCGGTATAGCCATCTGTATCCAAATTCTTAATCTGGCAAATCACATTGGGATCAAATTGGATCAGTGTGCAAGCCGTAGCGCTGCCGTCTTCGGCAAAGCGCTGAACCATACCACACTTGGTTCCCATCAATCGAAAGTGCTCCATGACACCTCTAAAATATCGTCTACTAAATTTCGTTTTGTGCGCGGTCCTATACTTGAAGCAGAACCGCTAATCTCTCTTTACTGCCTTAGGCATTAAGCGATGTTCTTCGAACCGCTCATGCGAAAAAGTAAAGCAAGAGCATACATAAGATTTTCCATTTATCGCAAGCGCTTTGTCGGCACCCGCACATGCGCTCCGTTGCGCAGCCGCCCCTTTCGCTTAAACCAACCCGGATCTGCCCCCTCTCCATAGGCCATCAGGTCGGTCCGCGTCGCCCCTTCCGGCAGCAGACAGGGCCCGGGGTTTTTCACCGCCCCCTCCAAAATAACGACGATCTCGCCCGGACCGGGAACCACCAGCCGACCATAAGAGACTTCTAGCCCCTTGGCTTCGGGAATGCACACTTCCACGGGATCGGCAAGATCGACCCAGCAAACCCCCTGCCTAGCCGCAGCCCCGCTGACCTCTACGGGTCTCTTCAGACTGACGAAGGTAGAATCATGGATCCAAGAAAGCACCGCGAGAAAGAGGCAGGCACCCAGCAGTCCTCCGACACCTATCAATTCTTTATTTGAAATACCCATAATAAAAATAAAAAGGCCACCTCAAAGGGTGGCCTTTCATTTTCCTGCAATCGGCACAAAAAATTACATCATACCGGATGCAGCACCTGCTCCAGCACCACCACCTGTCGTCTGCTCCGCGGCATCGCCACCAACGCCACCAACAAGATCTGGAGGCGCTCCCAAAGCTGCTACTCGACCACCGCCAGCAGCACCGCCACCAAGACGACCATCTCTCCTTGCTTTCTCTACTGCGTCTTCTTCAACCGCTTTGACTGCAGTGAGAATTGGCATGCTTTGAACTTTCTCAAAGAGATCTTGCTTCTCGCGATCTTCAAAATTGATCTTCGATCTGTAAACAAAGAGATAACTCATTGCGATACGCCCCAGCTCAATCGCCAGAGAGAGGAAAGCTATGGAGGCAATGACGGCAATACCAATGGGGTTGGTCAGAGCGGCAATAGCGAAGACCGCTCCAACAATCCCCGCAATGATGGCACCGGCAGCAAGCCATTGAGAGGCTGTAGAAAGGGATTTGCTCAGGACCTCTTTGGCCGCGTTGTGCACAGCAACATCGTGTTTTTTCACGAGTTCTACCCAGCCCTGTACTTGTGCCACCCAAGTTCGCTTGACCACAGGATCATTGAGATCAGAACGATTTTTGACATCTAATAATTCTTCCCCAATCTCCAACAACGCTGCAAGCTTTCCTTCGTGATGGTTCATAAGGAGACGGCTCTCAACAGCCTCCCAAATGTTGAGTCCACCAGAAAGAAGAAAGCTTGCTGCAAGTACAGGCTGCTGCGACATCAGAACGTCGGTAGGAAGTGCGGGGCAGGCGCGGAAAGCAGTCAGAGTATTGATGTCTGAAATAGCATCGGCATATCCAAAACCAAAGAAGTTCACTACAGCACGTAGAGCATGACGAGTTCTCTCCGCTGCTATAGAACTCACCAGTGTTCCCTCTCCCGCTTCACTATCCGCAGGGTTAACCGCGAAGAAAAGCGCCATTGCAGCGTAATAGACATCCTCTAAAGTGCTTAAGAAGTCGAAGCTCGCCGCAACTCCATTGGCAACATTTGTCACTCGCCCAGCCACGCCCACATTGACGTGCTCGCCTATTGTGCTATTGATAGGATCCAGCGCAGCTGCAAATTTTGCTGCTGCTGCAGTAGTCGCAGCGGTTTTTTCTAGCGCTCGTCGACTTCCTGCTAACCCGTTTGCACCGGTAACTGAAAGACCCCAATTTCCATTGAGAGTGATCCCCGCCGCTCTTGCTACGCTAACACCTGCACCCATACCCACATCCTTGTTCTGTGACCCACCATTGGGGATTCAAGAAAGTTAGTATACGGAATCGATTGTAAATTCCATGTAAAGATTTTGACGGACTCAAAAACTAAGAGTTACGCTGCAGCGCCTACCACCAACTGGCGAGCGAAAATCTGCTGGATCTGCTCTGGGGCAATCTGGTTATGCTCGACAAAACGGGCTTCGAGTGCTCGAGCTCTCAGCTCTAATCTGATCCTATTCCCTTGCGCTACGAGATCAACCTCTGTCGCAGCTGCACCAGCAGCGGCTCCTCCTGAAGCAGGATCTTCTTCACCCGCAGCTTCACGTGCCGCATCACGAGCCGTTACCCACGCCTCATTGACCTGCGCGCGTGCATTCTGAGCAGCTTCAAGCAATGCCTGATTGTCAGTGGCAACAAACTTAACCCCTTGAGCCTTACTCCACAGAGAGGCAATCGATTTTACCACTTCGAGTAGTGCAGCGATGGCACCCACAATGCCTAATATGATCAAAGAATAGGGGTTGGCCAGCAATGTAATTCCCAAAGTCAGCGCCAGAATCGTGCATGCAACGACTGTAATGATGACAGCAGCTGCTGTTAGCTTGGAAGTTGCTGCAACAATCTTCCAATCCCGCTTACGATTCGCCTCTTCGGCCTCTTTCGCCAAGCTAATTGCTTGATTAGCAAAGGTTTGTGCTTCTGCAACCAGTTGTACAGCGGCCGTGCCCGGAAGAGGAACGCCGTTTGCATCCAATTCCTGTGGGTTCACGCTGTATGCCAACGCTAGGGCTTCGCTCCATAAGCCTTGTGCTTGCTGGCGCTTGCGCTGCACAGCGCCCTGTTCGCGGTGCGCTTCTACGCCCCACACAATACCCATTCCTGCAAGCCCGAGAGCACTGAAGACGTTGCCCGCTAGACCTACTTCGCGAGGAAGCTTAACACCCATGTGACCGGCCACGAATTTGGCGTCGGCGATGAGCTCTCCACCAAATGTTCCCGCTGCTGCCAACGCGAAAGCGATATCGGTTCCTTCACCGGTGCGTGCCGCTTTGATCGTAGAGCTGGCTACTTTCAACCCCGATGCAACTGTTCCAAGAGGGGCAAATCCAGCAGCCACTGTCTCCGTAGTAGCCATTCCTCTTCCACCAAAGGCAGCTAAAGGGGCATCTTCCGTCAGCATTCCAATGCCGCGCGTAACTCTAAAAGCACCATCAATCGTACGAGCGATTTTTTTCAAGATGCCGACTTTTTCAAACCCCTCCGCGACATGATGGATTCCCCTGTCGAGGTGATTTCTTTCGCCGTTATCCAAACTCCAACCACTCACTCTGTATGATACGACGCCCATAATCTCGGTCATTCCTTAAAAAAAAATTTATTAGGGAATAATAGTAACAGGTATTTAAGGTTTCTATAAAGGAAAAAGGACAGCAGAGAGTGGATAGCCCAGAATAAATGAGCTTGCGTGAGTTGCTGCTTTGCCTTCGAGCTGAACGACTTGCAAATCCAGAGCCCCCTCTCCACAAGCAACTGTAATGCCCTCTTTGCTCCACTCTAGGATTTGTCCGGGCGCGCCAGAAGCAGATCGCGGGGCCGTTTTGAGCACTTTGAGGCGCAGCTTTTTGCCGCGGATTTCGATCCACGTCCAAGCACCCGGGGCCGGTGTGCAGCCGCGGGCCAAATTGTGCAGAGTGGAAGCTGGCAGGCGAAAATCCAGAAATGCTTGCTCTAGTTCGATCTTGGGAGCGTAGGTCGCCTTTGCGTGGTCTTGCGGCACGCCGAGCGGCATGAGGCGCAAGACATCGAGAAGAGCGGGAATGCCCAACTCAAGCAGGCGCTGCGAGAGCTCCTCGGCATTCATTTCGGGATCGATCGGGCAGCTCACCTGCTTGAGAATATCCCCCTCATCCATGGCAAGACTCATCCGCTGGATCGTGACCCCTGTCGTGGCCTCTCCACGAATGAGCGCCCACTGAATCGGCGCTGCGCCGCGCAAATGGGGCAGCAAGCTTGCGTGCACGTTGATCGCCGGGGCTACATCGAGCAGCGCTTGACGCAGGATCTGCCCGTAGGCAACTACCACCATCAGCTGCGGCGCGCAATCCGCCACTGCTTGGATGAAAGCAGGATCACTTGCTTTAACAGGCTGCAGAAGAGGAATCTGGTGGCGCAAAGCCACCTCCTTCGTCGGGCAAGGCGTTGGTGCACCGCTACGCCCTTTCGGCTTATCCGGCTGCGTGACGACAAGCTCTGGAACAAACCCTTCCTTGATGAGCGCCTCGAGAGTGCGCGCAGCAAAAAGAGGAGTGCCAAAGAAAACAAACCTCATTCCAAGGAATCTTCCGCTTCAAAACTCAGCGAGCTATTCAATCCGATCAATCCGCGTTTCGAGCTGCGACAGAACTGCAAAAAGCCGGCCACCTCAGGAATCTGCGGCACTTCTTGCTCAATCAGGTTGAGAGCCTCTTCAAAAGAATGACTCGAGCGATAGAGCAGACGGAAGGCTTGGCTTAAGCCGCGGCGCGTTGACTGATCAAATCCATTGCGCTTGAGACCGACGAGATTGAGTCCGCCGATTTTGTAGGGAATGCCGCCCCCAATAGTGTAGGGAGGCACATCGTGCGTTACACGACTCATGCCGCCCACCATGGCATACGAGCCGATGCGCGAGAATTGATGAATCGGAGTAAACCCACCGATGACAACGTTGTCACCCACTTCGACGTGGCCTGCAAGAGCGGCGCTGTTCGTCATGATGACGCGATTGCCCACCACACAGTGGTGTGCGATATGGCAACCGACCATGATCAAGCAGTGATCGCCTACCTTCACCACAGAACCCTCTCCTACAGAGGAGTTGATCGTAGCGAATTCGCGGATCTCGCAATGTTTGCCGATCTCGACAAAAGTTTTTTCGCCTTTGTACTTCAAATCTTGCGTCTTGGTACCAATGATAGCGGAGGGCCAAATCGTCGTGCCCTCACCGATGGTTGTATATCCATCGATGTAGGCGTAGGACTTAATGGTGACGTTGTCATGCAGCGTCACTGTCCCTTTGACAGTAGCGTAGGCCTCGATCGTGACATTGTTGCCGATCTTTGCGCCCTTTTCAACGATAGCAGAGGGGTGGATGCTCATATGATACTCTTATCTACAAGCGCAAAAGCGATGACAGCTTCGACTGCTACTTTTTCATTATTGACTTTGGCAACCGCCTTCACTTTGCCACCCTTTGAACTCAAATGAATGCCCTCTACATGTAGCCAGAGAACATCCCCGGGCTTCACGGGGCTGCGAAACTTTGCTGTGTCGACAGAGAGGAAGACGGCAATTTTGTCTTGGTATCCCAACTGGTGCACCATGATGCCACCGGCTTGCGCAAGCGCTTCGAGCAAAAGCACGCCCGGCATGATGGGGGCACCGGGAAAGTGGCCTTGAAAAAACTCTTCGTTGATCGTCACGTTTTTAATCGCAACAATCGTCTGCTTCTCGAGGTCAATCTCGAGCACCTTATCCACCAGTAAAAAAGGATAACGGTGGGGAAGAATCGCTTGGATTTGCTTAATGTCTAGTGGCATATAAGTTCCTTCGTCAATAACTTAGCTAAGGCCACATTGGCTTGGTGGCCACTGCGAATCGCAATGATGTGTGCCGTAAAATGCACACCGGTCAGAGAAAGGTCACCGATGAGATCGAGAATCTTATGGCGCGCCATTTCATCGGGGAACTTAAGCCCCTCTTTACTGAAGACCACATCATCCTTAATCACCACAGCGTTTTCTAAACTTCCTCCCTTAATCAACCCACGGTCCATGAGAGCAGAAATCTCATCATAAAGAGCAAAGGTGCGGCAGGGGGCAATCTCAACCGGAAAACTCTCTTTAGAAACCACTAGCGAGGCGTACTGTGCGCGCAGTGCGGCCGATTTAGGGTAATGCAGCGTGTAGCTGATGCGGTATTCGTCTGAAGGGAGCGCTACTAAGTGGATGGGCCCTTCGGAATAGACAACGGGTTTTTCGAGACGGTAGATTTTTGCTGCAGTCGGCAGCTCTTTGACCCCCGCCTCTTCAATCATCGCCAAAAAAGGCACCGAGCTGCCATCGCCAATGGGGGGTTCAGCGGCATTGACGTGGATGAGAACGTTGTCGATCTCCATGGCATAAAGGGCCGCCAAAACGTGCTCTACCGTATGGATGCGAGCATCCCCGATGCCCAGATTTGTACTGCGAGAGGTGTCTTGCACATATTCGGCAAGGGCGGGGATGCGCGGACGCCCCGGCAGATCGACGCGCTCAAAGACGACTCCCTTGTCAAAGGGGTGGAAGGTCATGGTCACAGTCGAGCCCGTATGAAGGCCAATGCCGGAAAAAGAGACGGGTTTAGCAAGAGTTTTTTGAAAACGTTTCACGCTCGAAGTAGTTTAACACAGTTTCCCAGGAGAATAAAGCCACAAAATAGGACCAAACCGAGGTCCCCGATGTACCCGTAGAGCGTAGAGAAGCTCCAAAGGGGCAAATCCCCCTCCAAAACCCCCTTTTCCCCAGGACCCAACTGCGCCACAACTCGCCCCAAAGGGTCGACAAGCGCTGAAATGCCTGTCGTGCAACAGCGCGCCATAGGCAGCCCCAGCTCGGGGGCACGGGGGCGGGCATGGTCAAAATGGGCCTTCGGCAGAAGAGATCCAGGGTACCAACCATCGTTGCAGATAAAGAGCAGAAACTGCGGCTTCACTGTGCGGTTTTCGCGCACCACATGGCCGAAAGTCTCCTCATAGCAGATCCCCGGCGCGCATCGACCACCAAATAGCACAGGCTTAAGACCTTGCGCATATGAAGAGTAGATCCCAAAACGGGCAGCGAGCGAGCGGCACCACTCGAAAGGAATGTACTCGGCGAGTGGGACCAGCAGGCGCTTGGCATAGATTTCCGTCTCCCCTCGCGGCGGCACAAAAACAGCGGCCTGTAGCACCTCTCTGTTTTCGAGAACTTCCACGCCGGCCACAAAAGGGGCATTGTAGCGCTGCGCAAGAGAGCGCAAAATCTCTTCGTTCGTCATTCCACCAATGCGCGTGTTGCGAAAATCACCAGGCAACGCCCCCTCGGGAAAGACAACCATGTCAGGATGCGATATAGGTCGTAGAGCCTCTATCAGGCGATTCCACACTTGCGTGGGATGCTCCTGCAGCACAGCCAAGGGCGACTCGCCCGTCTGCACGAGGGCGATGCGGATCGTTTGCTTCGGCTGTTGATCGACAACAGCGATCTGCACCACACCATAAGCGATCGGTAGAAGGCAGAGCAGCCCCCACACTACATAGCGCTTTTGCGCGAAGAAGAGCGCGGCCAAGACCGCCACAAAGCTCAATCCAATGACGCCTAAAAGCGAAACGAACTGCAGAGGCCAAAGCAGCCCCGTCCATGCCAGTCCAATGGGATTCCAAGAATCTCCACAGAGGAAAAAGAGGCGCGCCCACTCAAAGAGCGCCCAGAGAGCTGCAATGGAGATGTTCCACAGACGGCCTACCAGCAGCGTGAGGCCGCCGAAAAAAAGTCCATGCGACAAACCGATGAAAAGCCAGACGCCCAGTAAGCCAGCTCCTACAAAACCAATGGAGGTCATCCAGAGAATTTGGAGCAACTGCACTGTCGTAAAGAAGGCAAAGGCGGGAAGAAAGCGGCGCGGGTAGAGGCGCCAGAAAACTCCATAACCGAGAGCGGCTACGGCAAAGGAAAACCAGGGATTAAAGGAAGGTTGCCCCAGGCCTACGAGGAGGCCTAAGGCAATCGCGATCAGCACTCCAGAAACTTATTTGCAGCAGGAGTCTTTGTTGCAATGGTGTGCATCGAAGCTGTATCCACCTGCACCGAAACCGGCGAGGAGGAAGAGTGCGCCCAAGTACACTACGTTGCGGATGAAGTCATCGCGAATCGAATCCGCTTGTGCAGCATCGGCTTTCCAGAAGCTGTGGAAGAGGTAGGTGGTGGCGACCAAAAAGATGATCAAAAACCATGCGCCAAGGCGGGTTTTGTACCCCAAAATTACGCTCAATCCACCCAGGATTTCCAAAGCCGTCGCAACGCCTAAGAAAATTTCTGGATAAGGCAGGCCTACACCCGCAACAACATCGAGCATCCCCCCCCAATATTGGATCTTCATAATCCCCGAGAACAGGAATAGGGCACCGATGATTAGACGGCCGATGAGGGTCAGTAAATTGCCCCCTGCGCAACATCCGGAACTAGACATGTAGTCACTCCTAAAAAAAGTGTTTTATCAACACCATCTGTTGTATAGTGTTTAACTCGATTTTGCAACCTTTTCGACATTTTCACCTTTTCGCGATTCTCGAAGAATTCACCCACTCCCACTTGCCCTTAGACCGCTGCCTTGAGCACTACTGTCGTGAACATAAGTCCTTGGGTTCCAAGGACAGAGCCTTCATTGCCGAGACTGCCTACGCCCTCGTTCGCTGGCGCGGATTGCTCGATGCTTTGGGGGCCAAAAGCTGGCCCGAACGCCTTGCCCTCAAAGACGAGATCCATAAAAAACACCCCGACCTACCTCCCCATATTCAAGCCAGCTGCCCCAAAATCCTCTGGCAACGTCTAGAGAGCCAATACGGCGATCAGGCGTTGGAGATCGCCTTAGCCTGCAACACTCAAGCACCGCTGACTTTGCGCGTTAACCCGTTGAAAATCAGTCGTGAAGAGCTTATTGAACGCATTGGTGGCACGCCGACAAAGCAGAGTCCGTACGGCATTACTCTCCCCAGGCGCATCAACGTCTGGAATCTGCCCGAATACCGCGAGGGGTTCTTTGAAGTGCAGGACGAGGCCAGCCAGCTGGTAGCGCAGTGCATGGAAGTGCAACCCGGCGATCGCGTCCTCGACTATTGCGCCGGCAGCGGCGGCAAGAGTCTTGCCTTTGCCCACCGACTGGCCGGCAAGGGGCAGATTTTCCTCCACGACACGCGCACCCATGCTCTGACAGAAGCACGCAAGCGGTTCAACCGCGCCGGCATCCAGAATGTCCAGTTTGGCGGGCAGATCCCCAAAGGGGTGGAGTGGATTTTGGTGGATGTCCCCTGCAGTGGCAGCGGAACACTGCGCAGAAACCCCGATCTAAAGTGGCGCTTCAGCGAGCAGTGGCTGGCCGAACTGGTGGCACTGCAGGGGGCTATCGTGGAAAAAGCGATGGCCTATGCGGGGCCAAAAACGAAAATGATCTATGCCACCTGCAGCATTTTACAGGAAGAAAACCGCGGTACACCGCTCTTTGCCTCACTGCCTACCATCGGCGGGATGGACGGGCTTTATGCAGGTTTGATAGACTGTTGAGCCTTATGCGTCGTTTGCTTCTTCTTTTAGCCTTGACCAGCTGTTTAATGGCAGCCGCCCCCGCCATCTCCGTGCAAAACCGGATTTTGGCAAAGGTCAATGGCAAGCCGTTGACGGTTGTTGATGTGACCAAAAAGATGGACCTGGTCTTCTTCCGCGAGTTTGCTGCCTATGCGGACTCGACCGAGGCGCGTATGCAGTTCTACCAGACCAACTGGCGCTCTTTCCTCGAAGAGATGATCGATGAGCAGCTGATTTTGGCTTCTGCGAAGGAGCTGAAGGTAGAAGCGACAGAGGGCGAAATTCGCGAGGAGATTGAGGCGATTTTTGGTCCTGACGTGATTGTCAACATCGACAAAGCCAATTTGACCTATACCGAAGTGCTGGAGATGGTGAAAAACGATATGACTGTGCGCCGCATGGTTGGCTCGATGGTGCAAGCTAAAGCCTCCACCGCCATCACTCCTGCACTCACTCGTGAGGCATACGAGAAATACTGCAAGGAACATCCTCAAGAGAAGACGTGGAACTACCAGGTTCTCTCCCTGCGCAGCAAAAACACGCTCGAATCTCTCACCGCATCGCAAATGGCCGAAGAGCTGTTGCAGCAGTCCGACATCACTTTGGAGAAGCTCAAAAGCGAACTTACTTCTCGTTTTCCTGGCATCACCATCTCTTTATCTGACAAACTGACGCGCACACCGCGTACAGTCTCCAAGAGCCATCTAGGCACTTTGCAAACGCTGCAGGAGAAGCAATTCTCCAAACCCATCGACCAATCTTCGGCCAGTGAAGGTGTGTACCGCATCTTTCACCTCGATCAATGTCTTCCCGAGCAGAAAATCGCCTTCGCCGACATCGAAGGCAAACTGAAAACGGAATTGCTCAATGACCTGATGGCGGAACAATCCAAAGCATGGCGCGCGCGGTTGCGTGAACGTTTTGGCATCGATCGAGAGTACCTCGACCAGATGGTTCCCACCGGATTCCAACCCTTCTCACTCTCCAAACGTGCCACGCTTTCGACCCAGTGAGCTCGCCTCCTTTCTTGCTGAAGTAGGCACGGGGGCAAAAAAAAGTTTGTCTCAGAATTTTCTGATCGATGGAAACATCCTGAAGAAAATCATTGCCGTTGCCGATGTACAACCCGGCGATCTGGTCGTGGAAATTGGACCCGGCCCCGGCGCACTCACCGAAAGCTTACTGAACACCGGTGCTGAAGTGATCGCGATTGAAATGGATCCGATTTTCGCTCAGCATCTGAGAGGTGAAAAGCTTACTGTTGTCCAAGGCGACTTTCTCAAGTGGGACCTAGCGCACATTCCGCGCAAAGCAAAAATCGTTGCCAACATCCCCTACCAAATCACCGCCCCTCTTCTCGCAAAAGTACTTCCTGAAACCGATCTCTTCGAAAGCGTTACCTTTATGGTGCAGCTGGAAGTAGCGCAGCGCATCTGCGGCAAAGAAAACTCCTCCTTGTCGGTCTTTTGCGCTCTCTTCGGCACGCCCAAGCTCTGCTTCAAGGTGGGCCGAGGCTGCTTCACACCCGCCCCAAAGGTCGATTCCGCCGTCATTTCAATCAAGCTGCACAAACCGCCCATAGAGAATGTCTCAGGCTTTCTTACCATGACGCGCCAAGCGTTCCAGCAGCGCCGCAAAACCCTGGCCGCCTCCCTCGCCTCCTACGGGAAGGAAAAAGTACTACAAGCACTTGAAAGTCAAGGCCTTAATACAAAGTCCCGTCCTGAAGAGCTCTCTTTAGAGGCCTTCCTTGCCTTGTTTGCTCACCTCACCTAAAATGGTCTCCTTATGGTGAGCTTCCTTCTACGACTCATCGGCATCCGCAAAGAGCAGACCCAGCTCTTACTGGCCGCCTTTTCCATCGTCTCCCTACTCAGCATCAACTATTACATCCTCCGCAGTCTGCGCAATACGCTGGCCGTTACGTTCAGCTCGCGCGGCGCAGAATTGCTGCCCGCCATCCAATTCTGGGCCCTGCTGCCGGTGACGATTCTGGTCATTTTTGGCGTTAGTGCGCTCATGCGGCGCACCAGTCAAGCACGCGCCTTTATCTTCACCACGCTTTCGTTCAACCTCTTCTTCATTCTCTACGCGCTCTTCCTCTTCCCCATCCGCAGCGAACTGCACGCTGCATCGCACATAGAGTGGCTGAATCAGTGGATGCCCTCTTTGGGTCTCTTAGTCGACAACTGGACGCTGGCGCTCTACTACGTCATCGCCGAGCTGTGGAAGGTCGCTGTCCTCAGCGTTCTCTTTTTCGGCTTCCTCAACCAACGCCTCTCTATTAGCTCAGCGAAAGGGCTCTACTCCCCCATCCTGCTCGGCGCCAGCATCGGCGGTCTTCTTGCCGGGCCCCTCACCGTCTGGTGTTCCAGCCGCGGTGCGCAGTTCTGCGACCTGCTCGAGATGGATAAGTGGCAGTGCTCTTTTCTCTTAATGAGCATCGCCCTAGCCGCCATCAGCGGCGTTGCATTGCTCGGTTTCTCTTGGCTGCGCCGCCACCTTGCGGTCAATGAAGAGACGAAATCTTTCGTCGACAAACCGATGACGATCACGTTGCTGCAATCGATCAAAACACTCCTCGCCTCACCCTACTTACTCAGTCTGGCGATGATTGTGATCTTTGAGTATGTCGCCTACTACCTCTTCGAAATCTTCTTCCTTGATCTGCTTCACAAAGTACATCCCGATCCCAACGCCTACTGCGCCTACAATGGACAGCTGATCTTCTGGTCGAGTCTACTGACCACTTGCTCAGCTCTCATCGTCGCCCCTTGGATGCTCAAACGCTTCTCCTGGCGCGTGCCCGCACTCATTCTTCCCACTTCTCTCGCCGTGCTCTCTCTGCCCTTCTTCTGGTGCGCGATCTTCCAAGAAACGCTCCCCATCCAAAATCTCTCTCGCCTGCTTTCTCTCACACCGCTGCAACTCTCTTTAACCTTCGGCTCTCTTCTCTTCTGCATCGCTCGCGCTGCAAAATCGACGGTCTTCGATGCGAGCAAAGAGCTGGCCTTCATTCCCCTCTCTTCTGACATGCAATCGCGAGGCAAACTCGCCATCGATGGCATCTGCAGCCGCGGCGGCTGCAGCCTTGCCGCCTGCGTCAACCAAACTCTCACCTCGATCTTCCCCACTCTCGAAGCAGGTCTTCCCCTCGCCGCTGTCCTCGTCTTCGGCTCCATCTCCCTCATGATCCGCGGCGTACTCAACGTCAACCGCGACCTCGAAACCGCCAAGTTAGGCCCTACATCACTTGTCGAATGAAAGCTGCAGTAGCGATCGGTAAGGGGCTGAAATGGTCGCCACCAAGACCACGTATGGGCACAGGGCTTGCGCGATCTAAAAGGCTGGTTGCCAAAGCAGATTCTTGACTGATGACTGTATCATCCCTCACTTCTGCCCGCGAATGCGGGTTCTCTTGTCCGCTGGTTTGCAACACCAGAGTGTGATCAGCATGTTTTTTTGCGTAGTTGTAAGGAGACATTTGCCACCCAAAAAAGCGGATTGCAAAAGCAAGCAACTTAGCTCTAATCCCATGTGTAGGATCGCGACGTAAAACAACTGTTTTGGCAGCCTCTGAAAGGCAGCTGTAGGTGCGTTGAAACACGGCTGTTGTTTTTGCATGAAGAGAGGCTTTCGGTAGACTTTCGGCAAGCAACCCTCCTCCCATGGAATATCCGATCGGAATCACCTCGTTTGCGCCCAGTTCGCGGCCCACAAACTCCAGAATCCCTCGACCTACTGCAATCAGGTTCGATTTATTTACAGATCCTGTACTCGCACCCATTCCGGGAGGATTAAAGAAGAGAATATTGGCATTCAGTCTTGCGGCCAATGCATAGTAATCTGTATTCAGAGCATCTTGCTGCGCAGAAGATTCCCAGCTACGATCATTGCCATCAAAGACTACAATCCAGCGATCTGTGAGCGGATTGCGTCTGCAAATTGCCATATCAATCAGGGAACCATCCACCTCAATAGAAGCACGCTTTAACTGAAACTCTCTCGGCGGCATGATTCTCTGCCGCAAATGCAGCAACTCGTCGTGACCTATCTCCATCGTGAACAGCTTTCGTCCGCAGAGCTCATGGATTTTCCGGTAGATCAAAGGGAGAACCAAAAGAGCCCCCAGCGCTGTTTTGATGGCCGCCCAGACACGGTTGTGATAACAAACCCTCCAAACAGGAACAGGCACCGCCTCTGCAGTCAATGCCTCCGCCGGTATCGCATCAAAATTCATAGCTCTGTGCTTATCAAATGCGCTTTATTCGCACAACTGAGGATATCAGCCATTTCTACGTCGACAAGATCATCGATCATGAGGAGAAGCGGGCCCTCTGTGAAGGTGATGTCGATCTCATCTTGCACGGCCACATTAGAAAGGCTCAAAAATGACGCATCAAGTGCTGTGTAGCTACCGCCAAATTCCCATCCCAAACCACGCGTGAAGATTCCCTTCGCCTCTCCCCAATAGGGCATGAGAGAAATGGTGCGGCCATAGCCCACAGAAAAGTGAGCTGTGCCAGGTTCTAGCAGAGTGACGGTCTCATAAGGTGTTTTGAGAGAGCCGCTCAATTGATCCAAAGTCTGCATCAAGGAGAACACCACTCCTTTACCGAGAACACACAAACAGCGCCCTTCAATCTCCACTGTCTGTTCACGATTAAAGGAAGCGAAATAAGGCCGCGAAATGATCTCTCCATTCAGCACAAAGGGCCCTGCAAGCGGCACAAAGCAGATCTGCTGCGCCTCTTCACTACAAAGAGTGGTTGAGCCGCTATCCAAACCAAAAACCGTTTCATCTGCCGTGCGCAAGAAAAGCTTATGGGGATGGCGCAGTGCAAGATAGCAGTTGTAGAGCGTATGATCCATGCGGCCGCCCACTGCTGCATAGCAATAGACCACCTCATCCGCAGGCAATTGGCGCAGCGCCATCTCCATATCCGTCTCATCTTTGACACGCGGAGCTTTAATGATCTGTGCAATTTCTCCCACAGTTCCCACTGAGTCAAAATCCCCCACCGCCATCTCAGGAAGAACATCTATGCGGTAGAGATGAGAGGCCCCTCCATCCGCTGCAATGACTCTACTATGTTGAACCATCTGTTCTTTTAGCCAACCATCATCTTCCTGCGGAGCCGATCCAACAACAGCAGTAGTTCCCTGCACGGCATCAAAGTAAAGAAATGCAGATAAAATAAAAGAGGCGAGCAACATGAGGGAAACATACTAGCTCAAATGAATATTTGGCGGTACTGACGATCTATTCTACGAATGCTTGTTGCTGGAAGCCACTTTCTTAGTCGTGCGCGTTTCGTTGAAGCCAGCATCGAAGAGGTCTTTTGCATCCGCGTAGAGAGTGTCTCGATCTTCGGCTCCTAGCAAGACTACAATGAGCGTGCGACCATTGCGTTTTGCGGCGGCGACCAGAGTGGACTTAGAGGCGTTGGTGTAGCCCGTCTTGATGCCGAGCGCTCCGGGGTAGTAGTGCTTTCCTTTTTTGAGGAGCCTGACGGTGGTGTCTATGCTGCGCGCGCGGCTGAGGTTGGAGGCGGGAATCTCATGCGCCTTTTTCTCGACAATAGCAGCCAGTTTGGGTTGTTTCATGAAGGTGCGAGCGATGAGCGCCATGTCGCGTGCTGTGGTCTTCTGCTTCGGCATAAAGATGCCGTGCGGGTTTTCCATCGTCGTGTGCTTGCACCCCAGCGTTTTGAGATAGCTGTTCATGCCTTTGACAAAGTTCTCAATCGAGCCCTTCCCTAAATGGTAGGCAATGATGTTGGCCGCATCATTGGCAGAAACCATAAGCATCCCCGTCACCAAATCGCGATACTTCAGCTTCTCTCCCTTCTTGATATCGATGTGCGTTCCCCCCACTTCAATCCAGTGAGCGGGAAAGCGATAGTTCGCCCGTGCTTTTTTCGCTGCCGAGATCGTCCCGATCGCCTCTTGCTTCGCTTCAAATTCCGCATCCCAGTCGGGATGGAGGCTTTCTGCATAAACAGCTGTGGCGATTTTCAGAATGCTGGCGGGATAGCGACGTTCGTCGGCATTTTTTTCAAAAAGCACCGCGCCCGTGTCCGCATTGATGAGAATCGCTGCAGCACTATCAATTGAAACGTTGATTGCACCAAAAAGAAAAAGAGGGAGGAGAACTAAAAACCAGCGCATCGCTTCGTGATTGTCAATCGGTTATAATCGTTTGTTCTGCTGTAGTCAATGCTATCGACAAGATGCTCGACGATGTGAATGCCTAAGCCGCCGGGCTGAATCGCTTCGAGTGAGGTGAGCTCAGCTTTCGGCTTTTTTTGCTTCAGTGGATGGAAAGCCATGCCCTGATCAGTGAAAACCATCGTGAGAAGATCGCCCTTCTTCTCGATGTCTAGAGTAAGATGGCCTGAGCCGGAGTAGTCGATGATATTGACCACTACCTCCTCTATCACAAGCCGCATGGACAAGATGAGTTTAGGCGGAACCTGGAGCTCCTCTAACCTCTTTTCCGCCCAGTCCAAGATAGACGAGAGCTGCTCTTTGTCCGCATCGAATTTCATCGAACGCTCCATGCGTAGAGAATCGCCGCCATTTTTGCACCAACACGATCATACAGAGGCGATTGAGCCGCTGCTTTCGCACCAGGCTCAAAATCGAGCTGGCCCAGCGAAAAGGTGTTGTCATTTTGCGGACTGGTATCGGGAGCAAAATCAAAGCGCAGCTCCTCGTGCAAACAGCAAGGCCCGAGCACAACCGTCTTGCGCCGATTGTCCACCACCTTCCAAGTCATATCGATATTGAGCCGCTCTTCCGTTGAGACAAGACGCTCTCCCAACTGTCCACCCAAATTCTGCTCGTAGCGAAAGCCCACCGTCTCCCCATTGAGGACGTCGATTTTCCCACACAACCGGTAATCACCGCATTGGCGCACAACTTTGAAATTGCCTCGCTTAGAAACGGCCTGGCACACCGCCGCTGTCAGCGCGCCATCACTATCCCCTTCAATATAGGGAACCTCCATCGTATTGCAGGGAGCGCGATGAAGACTGGTGTGATATCCACATCCCGCTAAGAGAAGAAGACATGCAACTATCCAGGGCATGGGCACAGTCTATTCAAGGCTTTTTGCGCCTCACCAGCGCAACACGTTTCAGGGAAATCACGCACTACAACGCGGTAGTAGATCACTGCCGCCTCATCGTGGCAGGTACGCTCGTAAAAGCAGGCGATTTCCAGCACCGCCCCGGCAAAAAACTCGCGCATCTGACGCAGCATCTTCTGCGCAATCTCAATGCGGCACTCTCCGGGAAAAGAATGTTCGAAACGTTTGAGATTCACCTCTGCCATCGCCAGCAAATCATTGTTGTTCGCCTCGCGCTGACTTTCACGCAAATACGCCGTGGCAATCATCAAATAGCTCTCGATCGCCAAAGGATCTTTTGGGAATGCCGTAATCAACGTCTGGTAGGTCTCTACCGCCTCTTTGTACTGACAGCCGCGCAGCTGCAAGCAGCCCTTGCCCCATAAGCTTTTCGCTGCCATCTGTGTCCCTGGCATGACGGAGATGATTTCGTCATAAATTTCGATGGCTTCGCACTCCGCCGACATCCAGCGCGGCAAATGGCGAGCGCCAAAAAGGTGGCAGGTCTCGCCGCGACGAAAGGCTTCGGCGATGCAGAACTTATAGTTCATGATCTCTTCAAAATGGTTGCCCGAAGTATCCACCTCTGCGTACTTCGTAAAAGCCTTGTTGGAGAGGTCGTAGTCGCGCAGCTTGAAATAGAGCTTACCCAATTCGTAGTAGGCCCCTTCGGCCTCTTTCGAGTGAGGATAGCAATTCACCAGACGCTGCAAAATTGTTGCCGCCTGCTCCCACTTGCACTGCGCCATTTTGCTGCTCCACTGCTCATAGAGAAGAGGCGCAGAGGGAGTTGCATAGCCGGCTCCGGAGCGATTCGCTGCTGCGAGAGAGGCAAAAAGAGTCATGAAAATGAGGAGAAAACGAGTCACAATAGAGAAATTCCTTCTAGCTGCTCAAGGTGGTTTTTGAGCGCGTCCGACCAGTGTACACCCCAAGCGGCTGAAATTTCCAGCTCCGCAAGGGGCCCTTCGCCATTCGTGAAGACAAGTTGCACCGGATGAGGCCCTTTATGGGCGCGGAAAAGATTTTTGAGGTGCATGACTTGGCTCATCGAGATCAGCTCCACCTGCAAGCGAATCGCCTCTTTCGCCACCTTTGCGGGACCGCTACGGGTGATGGACCGAGACACCTTGGAAATCGCCTCCTGCTCAACCGTCTGCAAATCGGCGATAAAGCGCGCCGTCAGCCGAATGGCCCCCTCCTCCCTCTTCACCTGTACAACGGCAAAAAGAAGGGCATTTTCATTGAGAAGAGCGCCTGATTCCTCGAGCTGATCCGACCAAATCATGAGCTCAAAGTGGCTCATGCCGTCGCCGATGCGGGCAATGGCATACTTGCGCTGGTTTTTACTCAAGCGCACCTCAATGCTCTCTAAAATGCAGGCAATGCGCGCACTGCTCTGATCGGGCAGCTCTTCGAGTTTGTGCAAAGGCACTACATCAAGAGAATCGATGCGCTCTTTCAAGCTATCCATAGGATGGCCGGTCAAGAAAAAGCCGAGCAGCTCTTTTTCGCGGATGAGTTGTTCTTGTTTCGGGCGCTCTTCTACTTGCGGAGGTTGATTGACCTCCCCCACCAAAGAAAAGAGCGTCATCACACCACGCGCACTCTCCTGCGCCTGCCCCCACATCGGCTCTACACTCGCCTGCAGAGCCGCTCTCGACCATCCTGTAAAATCAAAGGCCCCTGCATCAATCAGCAGCTCTACCGCCTTCTTCGGCGCAGCCACGCGCTGCATGAAGTCCAAAAGGCTTGTATAGGGCCCCTTGCTACGCTCTGCAATGATCGTCTGCACAACTGCCTCTCCCAGTCCCTTCACAGCGGTCATCGCAAAACGAATCCCGCTTGCAGTAGCACTAAAGCGATCACTGGCCTCGTTGATATCGGGGGGCAGAATCGCAATGCCCATCTCTTGCGCCTCGCGCAAAAACTTGGCCACTTTGGTGATATCGCCATGATCCGATGTGAGCAGAGCCGCCATCCAATCAGCGGGATAATGTGCCTTTAAATAGGCTGTCACATAGGTGAGGAAGCCGTAAGCGGCCGCATGCGATTTGTTAAAGCCGTACGCTGCAAACTTTTCCATCTTATCAAAGATGCTTGCAGCCGTTACGCCGTCGATGCCATTTTTACGCGCCCCTTCGACAAACTTGGCGCGCTGACGAAACATCTCCTCACCATCTTTTTTCCCCATCGCACGACGCAGCACATCCCCTTCTCCCAGCGAGTAGCCCGCCAGCGTCTGCGCAATCTGCATCACCTGCTCTTGGTAGACCATGATCCCGTAGGTCTCTTTCAAGATGGGCTCCATCGAAGGGTGGTCGATCTCGATGGGCTCTTTGCCAAATTTACGCGCAATAAAAGAGGGAATCATGTCCATCGGACCGGGACGATATAAAGAGAGAACAGCGATGATCTCCTCAAAGCGGTCTAGGTGCAGATTGCGCGAAAGCTCCTGCATGCCGCCGGACTCCAACTGGAAAATCCCCATGGTGCGGCCGGAGTTGATGATCTTATAAGTTTCACTATCATCTAAGGGCAGGTTAATCCAATCAATCAGCCTTCCGTGACGTTTGTGAATGGCATTCACCGCCTCCTGAATAGAGGTCAATGTCTTCAGTCCAAGAAAATCAATCTTGAGCATGCCCACTTGCTCAACCGGTTTCATCGAAAACTGCGTCACCGCCATGGAACTATCTTTGGCGTTGCAGAGCGGAAGATGAGTCGTGATGCGCTCTGCAGCGATAATCAGCCCCGCAGCATGAATAGAGGTATTGCGAATGCACCCCTCAAGCTTCTTGGCCAACTCGATAATACGCGCTGTTTCGGAATCACGCTCGCATAGAGAGCGGAAATCGGCATCTTGCTCGAGTGCACGATCCAGCGTCATGGTGGGATCTTCCGGAACGAGTTTGGCAATCTCATTGACCTTAGAAAGAGGGACATTGAGAACGCGGCCCACATCGCGAATCGCCATCTTCGCCTTCATCGTACCGAAGGTAATGATCTGCGCAACCGACTCCACACCGTATTTAGCGACCACATAGTCGATCACTTCCTGGCGACGGTCCATACAAATGTCCACGTCAATATCGGGATAAGAGAGGCGTTCGGGGTTGATGAAACGCTCAAAGAACAAGTTGAAGCGCAGCGGCTCGATGTCGGTAATGCCGATCAAATAGCAGACAATCGCCCCTGCACCCGATCCACGACCCGGTCCCATAGGGATGCCGCTCTTCTTCGCCCAGTTGATGAAGTCCCAGACGATGAGAATGTAGTCACACATTCCCTTCGAATCTAAAATCTCCATCTCCCAAGTAAGCCGCTTCTCAATGGTCTCTAAGCCGCCCTCTACATACGCCAAGCGCTCAGGGGTGTACCGCTTTTGAATGCCCTCACGACAGAGACTCCAGAGATATTTCGCCTGCGTCTGCCCTTCCGGCGTGCGGTAGACGGGATAGTGCTTCGTTGTAAAATCAAATTCGAAATTGCACCGCTTTGCCACCTCCAGCGTATTGTCGAGTGCCTCTGGCACATCGGCAAAGAGCTCCCTCATCTGCTGCGGTGATTTGAAATAGAGCTCGTGGCTAGAGTAGACGCGCCTTTTTGGGTTGGGCTTCTTTGATTTGAGATTGCCCAATGAATCGCGTTCCCAAATTTCCGTCGGTTCTCCCGAGGAGATGTTGAGCACGATCTGGTGTGCACGCCAATCTTCGCGATTGATGTAATGCGTATCATTGGTCGCTACCAGAGGAATTTTGTGCCGTTGCGCTGCATCAATGAGCATCTCATTGAGCTGCTTTTGCTTCTGATCAAAGTTATGCACCATCTCCTCGAGCCATGGCTCTGCAGAGATGCCGTCCGCTTTGATTGCCTCTTCGCTCATGGTGTGACGCTGGATTTCGATGAAGAAGTCATCTTTGAAGAGATCGTGGAAAAAGCGTACCTCCTCATCGAGGCGACCATCAAACGCGGCTTGCGCAATGCTGCTGCTCATACACGCCGAGGTGCAGATCAGCCCCTCTTTGTGTTTCGCAAGAAGTTCCTTGTCGATGCGCGGATGGTAGTAAAACCCCTCGAGAAAAGCGCTGGAAGAGAGTTCGCACAAATTGCGCCAGCCGGTTGCATTCTTTGCGAGCAGGATCAGGTGGTGCGCCGCTTTTTGCCCGGGCAATTTGGTGCGCTCCAAGCGCGAGCCGGGGGCTACATAGACTTCGCAGCCAATGATCGGCTTGATCCCTTCTGCTTTACACGCTTTGAAGAAATCAACCGCTCCGTAGAGGTTGCCGTGGTCGGTCAATGCGCAGGCAGGCAGTCCAAACTCCTTCGCCTTTTTCGCTATGGCCTCGACATCTGCCGTCGCATCCAGAATCGAATACTGCGAGTGCAGATGCAGCGGTACATACATGGTATTATGCCAACTTTGGGTTGATCTTCTTGGACCAGAGTGGAATCAAGAAGAGAGCCGCAATGACTGCAGCGCCAATCAAGATCATGAAGTATTGGTGCCAGCCGTAGTCGCGGATGACCAGCCCGAGAGGGTATCCTGCAACGGCGGAGCCGAGGTAGGCAAAGCAGCCGATGAATCCCGTAGAAGTCGCTCCCGCTTTTTTATGCGAGAGTTCTGCTGCATGGACACCAATCAACATCTGCGGTCCAAAGATCGCAAAGCCGATGGCTCCCAGCAGCAGGCTGTCCATAACTATTCCCCCCTTCACGTAGACAAAGAGGAGAATGAAGAGAAGAGCGAAACAGGTGAAGATGAGGTTGATTGGACCCCGCTTCCCTGCGCATATTTTGTCGGAGGACCAGCCGGCAGCAAAACTGCCCAAAGCGCCACCGACTTCAAACCACGCGGTGGTTGTGGCTGCAGAAAAGACTGTGTAGGACTTTTCCTTCACTAAAAACAGCGTTGTCCAATCATTGACTGCCATGCGGATGATGTAGACGAAAAAGTAGGAGACGGCCAGAAGCCAGATATAGGGGTTCTTCAACACATACTCGACGAGTATGCGATGGATGGAGAGCTCTCTTTCTTCATCCACATGCTTCTTCGAAGGCCAATCATTCCTCCACTTCTCAATCGGCGGCAGCCCCAAAGATTGGGGCGTGTCGCGCAAACGGTTGAAGAGGAAAAGGCCTGCTGCAATACAAACCACACCGGGAATGTAGAGACCAAAGCGCCAGCCATAGTGCTGCGAGGCCCAGGCGGCAATGAGTGCGATGGCGTAACCGCCCACGTTGTGCGAGGTATTCCATCCCCCCCACCATGTGCCGCGCTCTTTTTGCGAATACCAGTGTGTGAGCAGTCGGGCGCAAGGCGGCCAACCCCAACCCTGGAACCAGCCGTTCAACCCCCAAAAAAGGGCGAAGAAAAAGAGGGAGGAGGAAAAACCAAAGCAGAGATTCATCAAGCCCGTAACGACCAGCCCTATACTCATGAAATAGCGGGGGTTAGAACGGTCGGAAAGCATTCCACTGGTGAATTTCGAGATGCCGTAAGTGATGGCCATGATCGTGCTGAGCAACCCCAATTGGCTCTCATCAAGCCCCAAGTCACTCATCATGGCAGGCATGACAAAGGGAAGGCTTTTCCGAGTGAAATAGAAGAAGGCATACCCGAAATACATCGAGTAGAAGATCCTCCACCGCCAATAGCGGTACTCGGTCTTCATAAGAGCTGGATCACGGATCTCAGCAATATGCGGGGCGGGTCTAAAGATGTTTCTGATCAACTGTGAACCTTGTAGCAAATGAACATTGCCGATAACCTTTTACCAACCAGAGTATGAGCCAAGCCCCCGTTTCTGCAACCCAAATTTCTGCACTGCTCGAACAGCTCGCCCAGTTGGAAACGACGCAGGTCCTTCCTGAGCAACCAGTTGTAGCTCCACTGCCCCCTCCTGTCATCACCCATGTCGCACCAAAGGCTAAAACCGCCTTTCTGCCTCTCTTTACCGCCGCCTTGGTGGGGGGCTTTATGACGTGGCTTTTACTCCCGACAGTAGAAACTCAAATGGTTGAACGTGAACCGATTGCGGAAATTATTTCGAGCGGGTTTGACGAAGACCTTTTGGACCCCTCCAGCCGCGTTCTCGCAAAAGCCGTCCGCAATTTAGAGACTCGCCTTCTCCAAGATTTCAGCTCTGCCCCTTTAAGCGAGCTGAAAGAAAAAGCCCAGGCGAGCACGCAAGCCTGCCGCGCTCAGCTTTTAGAGCTCTATGCTAATTTGAGCGACTCCTCCGATCGTGAACGCCTCGCTAGCTTAGTGCAAGCCTCTCGTTTACAAGGACTTATGCCAAAGCAGCTGAGCGCCGAGCCCCGCCCTCTCTACCTTTGCAGTGAGGCCTTTACCATCGACTTCTCCTTTCTCGCCAAAATATCATGATTGATGCACCGAAGGGTACTTTTGACATCCTCCCCGACTCCAGTCACCTGTGGCGCTTCATTGAGCGTACGGCTGCCGAGCTCGCCCAGCGCTTTGGCTACGGCGAGATTCGCACCCCTATTTTTGAGCGCACCGAGCTCTTCACACGCGGCGTGGGCGACTCCTCGGACATTGTGACGAAAGAGATGTATACCTTTATGGATAAGGGGGAGCGCTCGATGACGCTGCGCCCGGAGATGACCGCTCCTGTTGTGCGCGCCTTTATCGAACATCGATTAGCGCCGCAAAAGCTCTACTACATCGGGCCCATGTTCCGCTACGACCGCCCCCAAGCAGGGCGCTTCCGCCAGTTCCACCAGTTTGGTGCGGAGATCATCGGCGGAAAGGATCCCCTCATTGATGCCGAAGTCATTGATCTGCTCATGACCTTCTACAAAACGTTGGGCATTAAGGATCTGAACCTCTACATCAATTCCGTAGGCGATGCTGCTGCACGAAAAGGGTTTTCTGCTGCGCTGCGCTCCTTCTTAAGCAGCAAAAAAGAGTCGCTTTCTGCCGACAGCCAGCGCCGCTTAGAGACCAACTGTTTACGCATTCTCGACTCGAAAGACCCCGCTGACCACGCGCTATTAGAGGGCGCTCCTCGTCTGGACGAATTCATCAGCGAGGAATCCAGGAAGTACTTGCAAGAGGTGATTGAGGCGCTGAAAAGCATCGCCGTCCACGCAGAAGTGCATCCTAAACTGGTGCGTGGACTGGATTACTACAATGAAACGGTCTTTGAAGTGACCTCGGGCAAGTTGGGCGCGCAAAATACGATTGGCGCAGGCGGTCGCTACGATGGTCTATCGAAAACGCTGGGCGGTCCTGATGTGCCCGGCATCGGTTTTGCCACGGGGCTTGAACGCGTGCTACAGATGATTCCAGAAAAGCCGCCTGCTCCTGCACCCACCCTCTTTTTTGTCACTTTAGGTAAGCGGGCGCGTGCGTGGGGTTTTACCGCGCTGCACAAGGCGCGCGGAGAGGGAATTTCTGCCCTGATGGATTTTGGCGGCAAAAAAATCAAAGATCAGTTGAAAATGGCTTCCGACTGTGGTTGCCGCTTCGCTCTCATTGTGGGAGATGAGGAGATGAACGCGTGCAGCGCGGAGTTCAAAGACCTCAACGCAAGAACCAGTCGCACAATTTCGTTAGATCAGTGGCTCACCACCACTTTGGAGTGTATTTCGTGAAACGTGTCCTTATCCTCTCTCTTCTTTGCACCGCAACTTTTGCAGCAAGTCCACGGCCTGGAAGCTTTTTCCAAAAAAAGGCTCAAGCCCCTGCGCCTACTCCGGCACCAGCACCTACACCGGCGCCCGCTCCTGCTCCGGCACAACCCATCGATGTTGGTCTAGTCTCTGAAACCTTTGGTCACTACCTCGTCAATAACTTGAAGAATCCCACACTCCCCTTCGATATCAACCGCATCATCAAGGGAATGCAGGATGAACTTGCCGGCAAACCCGCTCCTATGGGGCAGCAAGCCTACGAGCAGGCGATGCAGCAGCTGCAATCGCAGATCCTGACGGAGGTGTCCAAGACCAACTTGGCCCAGGCGCAGGCCTTCCTCGCGGAGAATGGCAAGAAAGAGGGGGTCATCACTCTTGTGCAAAATAAGCTGCAGTACAAAGTGATCCAAGCAGGCAGCGGCGCTGCTGTCACCGCCGACTCTACACCGCAGATCAACTATCAAGGCACTTTCATCGACGGCCGCGTCTTCGGCAGCACCTACGTCAATAATGAGCCTGTCTGGTTGCCCATGGACCAAGCCATCCCCGGCTTCCGCCAGGGGCTGATCGGCATGAAAGAGGGCGAAAAACGGATGATCTTTGTGGCCCCCGACCTCGCATACGGCGAAACGGGCAATGCTACCATCCCTCCCAATGCTCTGCTGATCTTCACCGTAGAAGTAATTAAGGCAAACAAGACTTGAAGATTGTTCTCGTCCATCCCGAAATTCCCCAAAATACGGGGAATATCGCTCGGACCTGCGTCGTGACTCGCACCTCTCTTGTGCTTGTGCGCCCGCTCGGCTTTTCCCTCAGCGATCGCTACCTCAAACGTTCCGGTCTTGATTATTGGAATGAACTAGATCTGGAAGTCGTTGATGATTTTGACTTCTCCAACGCCTATTTCTTCTCCTCCAAAGCGACCAAACGCTACTGCGATGTAGAGTACTCCCCCGACGCCACACTCGTCTTTGGCAGCGAAACAGCGGGCCTTCCACCTGCGCTGCATGAGAAATATCCCGATCGTTTCCTGACCATTCCGATGGCCTCTGGTTTCCGCAGCATCAATTTAGCAACCTCTGTGGGGATTGTGCTTTTTGAAGCTTTACGGCAAAACAATTACCCGTATGACAGAATCGGTTAGTCCAGTACTTGCTCCCCACCCTGCAGAGGTCGCGGCCACACCGCTGCATAAGATCCACCACCTTCTGCGCAAAGGGGGCGACACCATCGCCATCGCCGTGCCCCTGATAACGCCTGAAGAAAAGGACCGTTTCCCCAAACTTCCTCTTCCTCCGGCCGAAGCCAGCCCGGCTGCCGCACTCGCCCTAATGGGCTCTGCTGGAGAAGATGAGCTACTCTTCATCCAAAACAACCAGATGCAAGCCGAGCAGGCCATCGTGCACGCTTGGGGCGCCAGCCTTGATCAAGAAGCTGCAGAGAACTACGCTGCCTACCTCCACGACTTCATCATCCAAACCACCGTCATCGACCCCGAGCTTCTGAAACACACTCCCGGGCCCATCACTTCTGCAGAGCCTCGCACAGTCTACGCAAATCTCAACCCCATCAAAGATCCCTCGCCTGCATCTCTAGCTCTCATCATTCCACTGCAAGTTGCCTTCATTGCACAAAAGCAGCTCCCCACGCCTAAGCGGCTCATGTCCCTACAAGAGTCTTTAGAGAGTTTAGCGCAGTTGCAGCGAGATTCTGCCCCTCAAGTCGAGAGAGCCTGAGGCAGGCGATCATCCCAAACAACCAAAAAAATCGCCGCCGCTGTAGAACAAGCTGCTGCTATGGATAGCTCTATCGCTGCAGGTGCTTTTTCAGCAGCACAGCACAAGGCGGCCACAAATAATACTCCAGCTGCGATCGTAAAACATTTCGCAGGAGTACACTTATATCCGATGAGAGGAATTCGATATTTTCTCGTGCACATTTGTTTTACTGTGCGTCCTCGCAAAGCTCCTGTAGGTACGCTTGGCGGTTCACCAGGACCTCTAACTGCAACATATTCTCCTGTTACAGCAGACATGCTTTCATTCCACCGTAACCGATTTTGCTAGATTGCGCGGCTGGTCGATCTCCGTACCGCGCTCGCGCGCGATGTAATAGGCCAGGAGTTGGCCGGCAACGGAAATAGGAATGGGGGCGAGCAGGTCAGAGGTTCGAGGCAGGGGGATGAAGTGGTCGGCCAACTCTTGGAGGTGGTGGTCATCTTCAAAGCCAAAAGCGATGATGGGCGCGCCACGCGCTTTGCACTCTTGGACGTTGGAAGCCAGCTTGTCACGCGTTGGTTCGTGGCAGCCAAAGACAACAACGGGAAGGCTATCGGAAAGCAGAGAGATGGGGCCGTGCTTCATTTCACCAGCGGCGTAGGCGTTGGCATCGACGTAGGCGATCTCTTTGAGTTTGAGCGCGCCCTCCATCGCAGCAAAGTACATTGTTTGGCGACCAATGTAGAAGAAGTGTTCGCAGGCGGCAAATTTCTTGGCGACCTCTTCAATCAAATGCGCGCGGTAGAGAACGGTGGAGACCAGTGCGGGAAGATCGGCGAGCATCGCATCTTCCTTCTTCGCAAGATGGAGTGTGAGTTTGGTGAGAACAGCGAGCTGCGATGTAAAAGCCTTGGTAGAACAGACGCTGATTTCAGGGCCGGCGCGCAAGAGAAGAGTTTGGTCGGCTTCGCGCGTGAGCATCGAACGCTCCGCATTGCACAGAGCCACTACTTTCGCTCCACGCGCTTTCGCTTCGCGCACAGCAGCAACGGTGTCGGCCGTTTCGCCGGACTGACTGATGGCTAGCACCAATGTCTTGTCGTCGATCAAAGGACTTTGGTAACGGAATTCTGAACCGATGTAGGCGGCTGTGGGAATACGCGCTTCGCTTTCGAGCATGCGTGCAGCAAGGCAGCCGGCATGATAGGAGGTTCCACATGCCAAAATGGCGATCTTGTTGAAAGCAAAGCGAATATCTACCGGGCTTTGCAGTGCTGCGTAGACTGTCTCGGGCTGCTCGAAGATCTCTTTGAGCATAAAGTGGGCAAAGTTGCCTTTCGAGATATTGGCACTGCCACCGCTGGTCGCTATCAAAGGTTTATCAAGAAGCTGCCCTTTCGCATCGTAGATGGCAAGGCTGCCTGGCTTCAGCACAGCAATTTCTCCATCGAGAAGATAGGCAATCTCTAACTGATCCCCTTGCAACGCATTGATGTCCGAAGCAATAAAGGTCTGCCCTGTAGCGCGATTGATCGCCACAATGAGCGGGCAAGAACGGGTAAATCCAATGAGCGTGCCGGGAAAATCTCTGTGCGTCAAAGCACAAGCCCAGGCGCCCTCCATCTGGCTGGTTGCTTCAACGACTTTGCTAAGCAGATCCTTTTCCGAGCTTGCGCCAATGAGCTGCGCAATGACTTCCGTATCGGTTTGCGAGGAAAACTGGACCTGAAAACGCTCCACCAGGCTACTGCGCAACGCACCGTGATTTTCGATGATGCCATTGTGCACAACAGCGACCTTGCCATGCTGATCAAAATGGGGATGAGCATTGGCCTCATTAGGCTTGCCGTGCGTGGCCCAACGTGTATGCGCAACTGCCGCGTCCATTTTGAGGTGGCCCGCCTTTTCTTTCAGATTGCGCAGTTTGCCCACTGCCTTGACGCAGTGAAATCCCAAATTGACATCGAAGCCCACAATGCCAGCAGAGTCATAGCCGCGGTACTCCAGCCGTGACAACCCTTCTAAGCAGTGGGCCACACTCTCCTCGGTTCCTGTTGTCGCAAAAATCCCGCACATACCTACTTCAATGCCACCACAGTAATGCCCGCCTCATCTGCCCGCTTCAGCGCTTCTGGATCCAAAAGAACCGTTTTTGCCGCCTGAATGGCCAAAACACTCGCGCGCGCCTTGATCAGTTTCTCAATCGTATTCATTCCCACTACGGGCATATCAAAGCGCTCATCTTGGTTCGGTTTGGCCACTTTTACCACAACGAGCCCCTCGCCTGCGAGCTGCCCCGCGCGCTCGATGCACTGGTCGGTGCCCTCCATAGCCTCTACAGCCACCACGGCGCCCTTCTTGACAGCCACCGTCTGCCCCACATCCAACGCACCCAGCCCCTTCGCCACACGCCATCCCAGCTCCACATCGCCCTGCTGCCCACCGCTTAAGCAAGGGCCCGCTAATAGGCCCTCTTGGGCCATATATTTGCGAAGGAAGCGGGGCAGTGGCAACACGGGGATACCCTTCTTTGTAAATGCGTTGGCGATGGCCGACAAAATGGTGTCAGCTCGTTTATCGGGCAGTGTAAGCCATATTCGGAGGGTTTGCCAATCGACTTTCCACCAGGAGAGTCGATAGATCCGGCTATGAAGTATCCGCCCGGCAAAGAGTATACCATGCGCCCCAAACTCCCGGCAAAGTGCAATTGCCCGGCCCACCTGAACAGGCTCTAAGCAAACGGTCTTTTCCGCCGGCAAATCTGTGCGTTCAAGACTGATTACCAAGACCTTACAGCCATCTGCGCGCAGCTGTTCAGCGATCAATTCAGGAAGCTTGCCCTCTCCTGCAAAGAGAGCGATTCGAGTAGAAGGCGTGCTTACGAAGTTGCCCACTGCGTCAAAGTCTTTTCGTCTTTGACACCGACAACGCGGCTGACTTCCTTGCCTTCTTTGAGCAGAATCAGTGTAGGAATGGAGGTGATACCGAATTTTGACGCTACTTGGCGCGCCTCGTCGGTGTTGACCTTGACGATCTTTACCTGTCCGGCGAGCTTGACGGCCATCTTTTCCAGAATCGGCGCAATCATGCGGCACGGCCCGCACCAATCGGCATGAAAATCGACTACTACCGTCCCTTTTGAGGTGTGGCTGGCGAAATTTTCATCATTTGCGTGTTCAATATTCTCTGACATAGCGCCTTCCATCTTAAGACAGACGGGGGAAAAAGCAAAACGATAATTGCTGCGAAATTTCCCCCTATGTTACCTTTCATGACCTCTTTGCGGCCATGGCGGAACTGGTAGACGCGCTAGATTCAGGTTCTAGTCGGGGCAACTCGGTGGATGTTCGAGTCATCTTGGCCGCAATTTCTTAAGTAAAATAAAAACGCCAGCTTAGAGGAGCCCTCCAAGCTGGCGTTCTTATTTGTTATCTTACGAACCAGAATCGAGCGGATTAAACTCGATTACTGAAGGAGCTTGAGGCCCTTGACCGGCCAAAACGTCGGCCAACGCTTCATCCAATGCTGCTTCTCGTTCTTGCTCCTGCGCATGAAGAAGCTTAGTCACTTCTTCATTTTTAGGCATAATCGGAGCATCTAGAAGAGCTTGGCTCCACGCATTGTGAACTTCGTCCGTTTTTCCCATAAAGAAGCCTATACTTATCCCTCCTATAACACTTCCAACAAGAGTACTCATAAAGAGAGCTACACCAAGGACAGCAACAGGGGGACAGAAAATGGCTCCCACCACAAACCCAACAATCAAAGCCACGCAGAGTACGCCGGAAAGCCACGCAAGGGCGTTATAAACCTCAGTTTTCAAGAGATATTTCGCATCGATAGCCTGAATCTGAGCTGCGCTCAGACCCTCATGAGCCTCTTTCGGTGCCAGTGAAAGAGCATGACGTGCAACGGTTTTGGTTCGCTGCGTGCCTGCTGGGAGAGGTTGGCTCTCTGCCAATCGAATTGCTTCAGGTGTTAATCTTACTGCTGCTGCCATAATAAAAAACTCCTCTCGGTTTAATTAGTAATAATTTTAATAAGATTGCGTTTGTTTACGATTAAGATACAAATTGCTGATTATCAATTATTTAGGGATTGAGGGCTGAGACTTCTCATTGCACACCCTGACCGCGTCAGGTAAGGTTTTTTACGCTAATTATCTTGCATGTCAATCTAGTACTTAGTCTAAAAACTGCAAGTCGGTCACCAGCATAGCCTTAAGCCATTTTATATTAATAAAGCCTTATTCCATTAAAACCACCCGGTTGGTATAGCAATTAATTAGGAGAGGTTATGGGAAATAGTGGCGCCGATGGCAAGAGAGTCTGGACCGTTGAGAAAGATGGTGAGCTGATGAGAGTCATCGCTCAAGTAATTCGAGGCAGTATGAAACCGGAATTGGCTTTTAACACAATCCAAACACTCGCTCCTGGATTAGCCACGCGCATTTTGATCGCGGTGAGCCACGAAGATAAAACCGCCAGCGCTCAAGAAGCGGCTCGCGTTGTTCTCCACAATGCCGGCTACGATGTTCCTACTAGGCAAGAAACTGCGGCTGCAAAAGAAGCGTCTACTTTCTTTGTTTATCTCACGACTTTAGGCATTTCTTTCTTGAAAAATGCGAAGCGCTTCCAGAAGTGTTTACGCATTTAAGTTTTCTTTGAGCGCCTCTATGGCTCGGCGCAAGTCTTCCATGAAGCGTTGTTCGGCGTGTTCGAGATGGGCGTAGTCTTTCCACTCGAGCGGTTTGCCGAAGGTGACGGTGATGTGGCCGAAGAGTTTGGGAAAGATGCGGTGGCGGCCCCACATTTCAAAAGCACCGTCGATATAGATAGGAACAGCTTTGGTGTTCGTTTTGGCAACGAGTTTGGCGACGCCTGCTTTGAAGGGAGTGAGAGCACCGGTGCGGGAACGGGTGCCTTCGGGGAAGATGACGACCATTTGGCCAGCGCGCAGGAGTCCTTCGATGGTTTTGAAGGCGGTGAGGTCAGCCGCGCCGCGACGTACGGGATGGGAATTGTTGGCGGCGACAAGGCGGCCGAAGAGGGGGATTTTGAAGAGATAGTCGCTGGCCATGTAATGGATCTCTTTCTTGAGAGCGGCGCCGACAATGGGGGGATCGAGAAAAGAGGTGTGGTTGGCGGCAAGGAGGGCCGGGCCGTGGGGTACGCCGTAGGGAAAACGGGCGCGAAAGCGGTAGAAGAGTCGTAGGACGAGAACGACAAAGCCGCGACAGAAGCGGTAGACGGGACTCATTTTATGTGCTGTAGGGAAAGCCGTAGGACCTCTTCCACCACCTGCTCTAAGCTCATGTGCGAAGTATCGACAATGATGGCGTCGGCAGCGGGCTTCATCGGACTGTGATCACGACTTGCGTCCTGTGCATCACGGCGCATGATGTCCTGCATTACCTGCTCTTTTGTCAGATTCTCCGCTTCGGAGGGGCGCTTCATGAGCAGCTCTTTATAGCGCCGCTCAGCACGCACCTGCGGATCCGCAGTAAGGTAGATCTTGAGTTCCGCATGAGGAAAGACAACACTGCCCAAATCGCGGCCTTCAAAAACCGTGTTGGCCCCTTTTGCAAAACGCTTTTGCAAATCAGCCATAGCACTGCGGATGACAAAAAGTGCTGCGACTTCGGAAACATGACGCGTTACCTCTGCTCCGCGGATAGCCTCGGTAATGTCCGTGGCATCCACAAAATAGTGGCGCTCATTGCCGTAACTTTCAATGCGAAAATGGAAATCTTTCAGCAACCGCTCAATCTGCTCTTTGTCAGAGAAGGCGATTTTACGGTGGAGCAGCGCCCAGGTAACGGCGCGGTACATCGCTCCTGTATCAAAATAGGTAAACCCAATGCGCTGCGCAAGCAGCTTAGCAACAGAACTTTTACCGGTTCCAGCCGGCCCGTCAATGGTAATAATCATAGGTACATGGCCGCCCACACGAGGGGCGTAGTCAATAAGAGCGAGTCAATCAAGTCGAGCATACCACCCAAACCAGGCAAAAGTGTACCGCTATCCTTGATTTTCGCATCCCTTTTAAAGAGCGACTCCAGCAAATCTCCCACGATGGCGAAAACCCCGATGAAAAATCCTAGAATGGCTGACCCGGTGATTGTCAAAAAAGAAATATTGTTTTCTTGGGCATACCAACCAAAAAAAGCACCGCATGCTAAAGCAACCACCAATCCGCCAAAAGCCCCCTCTTGCGTCTTGTTGGGCGAAATCGAGGGACAGAGCTTTCTGCGCCCCAAAAAACGACCCGAAAAAAAGGCGCCCACATCGGTGAGCTTGGTCGTTGCCACGAGGAAAACCAACCAGTAGCGACCCGTGATGGGAGACCATGTGCCATATACGATATCGACCATGAAGGCCATCGGTACTGCCACATAGAGAATGCAGAAGAGCGAAGCCGCAGCACGCTCGAGCGATCCCTCGGCACTCAGCAGCGAGGCAGCTACAATCACCAAGGGCAGGAAAATCACTGCAAAGGGACGAGCTAAGGGAACGTAGGAGTTGAGCAAGAAGGTAAAACAGAGAGCCGTTGAAATGATCAGCAAAAGAGGCATCTTCAACCGAATCCCCTTAGCCGCAAAAAATCGCGTCATCTCGTACAAACCAAAGGCAGCAATGGATGCAATGGCGAGAGTAAAAAGGGGCTTAAATGTGGGGTAGGGCGCAAGCGTGAGAAGAACGATCAGGACGGCAATGGAGGCGCCACCAAAAAGAAGACGCTGCTTCAACTCAGGCTTCAAATTACACTCCTTTACGCCGCTTGCGCCCCAGGTATTCCCCAATTGCCTCCTCAAGATGAGAGGGCTGGTAATCGGGCCAGAGGGTCTGTGTGAAGTATAGCTCCGCATAGGCCATCTGCCAAAGAATAAAATTACTAATGCGCATTTCGCCGCTCGTGCGAATCACAAGATCCGGATCAGGCCAAGAGCGCGTGTCTAAAAAGTCCGTAACTAGCTGTTCATCAATGTCTTGCGTTGCAATATTGCTATCTCGAATACGCTTAATAGCGCGCACCATTTCATCGCGGCCGCCATAACTTAAGGCGAGAACTAAGTCGATTCTTTTGCCTTTTGAGGTGATTTCCTCGGTTTCACGCAAAACAGCCTGAAGCTCGGGGGGCAGGCGGGAGGTGTCTCCAATAGAGCGCAAGCAGACCCCCTCCTTAACCATCCGAACGCGCTGGCTGATCAGGAACTGGTGGAGCACATGAAAAAGAGCGTCGATCTCCTCTTGGGAGCGGTGCCAGTTTTCTGTGGAGAACCCGAATACGGTCAGGATTCGCACCCCATAATCAGGGGCTTTGGCGACTACTTCGACAAGGGCATCGGCCCCCTGCCAGTGGCCGGCAAGGGTGGGCAAACCCCGGGCCTTAGCCCAACGACGATTGCCATCCATGATAATGGCGACGTGACGAGGACCTGCCTCAGCATTACTTGGATCCATGAAACGAGAAGGGGCCTGAGCGTATTGTAAGGTTGTATTTTTTGCAATCCAAGGAGTAAAATCGCCCCTTTACAATATAGGATTGCAATGGAAAAGCTCAAACGCTGGCAACTGTGGCTGATGATCACCGTTATTGCGGTGACGATTTATAACATCCTCCCTACGGTCTTCTACTATACCAAGCCTTTGAAAGAGTCCGTTGATGCTCGCAAAGCAGCCGAAATCGGCATCTCGATTGCTAATAGAGTCAACTCGCTCGAAGAGCAGTCCGTAGACTGGGTCTGGGCCTTTGCTGACAACTTGGGGGTCAACCCCCAATCTGTGGAGCTGGAAGGTGCGCGCTTCATCCGCGTCCATTTTGCCACCGCCAAAGAGGCGAAGCGCTTCTCCCGCTCTCTGGAACGAGGCGGTCTACTCATCCCCTTTGTCCCCTCTCAACTCGCTCCCGCACCTGCTCTGTCGAAAGAAACAGAGGTCGTGGTAGAGCGCAAAGTAGGCATCCACCTCGATCCTCAACGCATCGGCCGTTTTTTCAACTACTCGAAAAAATTTGATGACCAAGGCGCTGCTACTTCCGCATGGCGTAGTATCGTCATTGACCGCGTCATTCCCATCGCACGCGCACTCTCCGGCGATAGCGAACTTTCAAAAGCCGCTTTGGCTGCTGTGGGGGCCTCTTCCTCAAAAGCAAAAGATGAGGCGCTGATCCAAATCAGCCGCAAACTCGTCTTCATGCAGAAGACCTTTGGTGTCGACAGCTCCATTACACAATCCTACTTCGCTACCCTGACGCAGACAGCAAAACGCGCAGGCGCAAAACTGCCCAAAAACCTCCTGAGTGACCTGCAAACGCTTTCTACCAAATTGACAGCGAAACAGAGCTCTGATTCGTCGAAAGTTCTGGCGGGCCAAGCAGAGGCTGTGCAGAGTGCTATCAGCTTGCTCAGTAACCACTCCTCGCTCTTTGCTGCAGCGCACAAGCCGCTCACAGCCTCTTCTGTCGTCGAAAAGCTCGAAGGCAAACAAGCCAAGGGAAGCCAAATCATTGATTTGAGCGCGACCTCTCCCTACTTCTCTTCGCTCGTGGTGGATTGGACAAATCAGCGCTTGGTCATTCAGATTAAACCCACTGTTCTCTCTATCTTGAGCAAATTTCCCAAGACAGAAGTAGAAAGCGCTACAGCTGACCGTCTGAACCAACTACTCATTGATGAAATGGCTCGCTTAAGCCGTCTCACCAACGAAAAGATCGAGCAAGAGGGAGGACAATTCTCGCTCTCGCTCAGCGAACTGCCCGGCTCGACTAGCTTCCTCACGATGAAACTGGGCGCCGTTGCCAAAGAAGAGAGCGCTTCCCTCCTCAAGGTGCTGCAAACCAGCTTCCATCCTAAGAGTGAAGAGCTCTCTGCAGAGAACTTCCCCATCACGGCAGAACCGGGCAAGACGGGCCTTTATGTCTATGCCCCCGCTGCGTCGACAAAACGGGTTCCCGACACCTTCAAGAAAAGCTCCTACTACGTGATTGCAAAGGGGCTGGCAGCGATTCAAAACCAGTACAAGAACAGCAAGAGCGATGCAGCGAAGTTGGTGAAAGCCGACATCGACCAACTGGGAGAGATTCTCTCCAACCTCGGCTTCTTTGGTTTTTCTGCCTCTGAGTATGGTTTTGGAGCCGATCACAGCGGCGACGTGATCTTTGAAAAAGATGACGCCTTCCAAGACCTAATCCGCGCAACAAGAGAATCTTTCCAGAGAAAGGGAAGCCAATCGCTGGCCGTTCTCGAGCTCTCCGACGTGGAACAGCGTCTTCTCACAGAAAATCGCATCGATGACAACACTCATGAAGATTTACTGCGCGCTCGAGATGCCTATCTCTCTGCTCAGGTAAGCCTGTCGAAGCAGGTGCGTCAAGAGGTGCCTCCACCGATTCGCAACGTCTATTGGGACAATGCGAAACTCTCTTTCCGCAAATACTTCCGCGGCGATGATCGCAAGATCCTGAAATGGGGTCTGGATCTTTCGGGTGGAAAGAGTGTGCGCATCGGCCTGAAAGATAAATCGGGTCGCTGGATCTCTGATCAAGATGATTTGAAAGAGGCTGTCAATCAGCTCTACAAGCGCGTCAATAAGATGGGCTTGTCGGAGGTTTCCATCCGCACAGAGGGCGACAAGATTCTGCTCGACTTCCCCGGCTCGCAAGGGCTCTCCTCGCAAGAATTGGTGAAGGCCGCATCGATGAGCTTCCACGTGATCAACGAGAAGTTTTCCACCTTGAACCGCGAATTGGCCGTCTACTCCAACGAGTTCCTGCAAGAGGTGTGGAACGAAGCGGTGGTGACGAATCGCAAAGAGATCGAGAACATCCAAACCATTGCCTGGCGCCACTTGGGCGGCAGAAGCGATTCGCTTGAGTTCTTGCCAGAAAGCGAAGCGGCAAAGGTGCTTTATGAAAATGGCCTGCGTTTGGCAGGACCTAATGCGCCCAGCCCATCGAGTGCTTTCAACGACACTCTTTCCTCCATTGCCTTGATGCGCGGTGAGGATTTTGCGGACTGGGAGGGACAGACTCATCCCCTGCTCATCACCTTCCACAACTTTGCTCTCGAAGGCTCGAGCCTAGAGCGCGTGCTGGCAGGCTACGATCCTCAGAAGGGCAATATTTTGACCTTCAGCGTGGCTTCGTCAGGCGTTTCCAAAGAGGGTGTGAAGCGCAATTTCCGCGACGACCTCTTCAATTGGACCAACCAATATGCCGAAGATCGCATTGCAGGCACTCCCAGGGCCACCTATTCACAAGGACGTGGATGGCGCATGGGGGTTGTTCTCAACGGCTCGGTGATCTCCGCACCTGCATTGAATAGCCCGATTCGCGACCACGCGATGATCACAGGCCATTTCACGCAGCGCGAAATCAACCAGCTCGTAGCGGACTTGAAGGCGGGTTCTCTCACCTTCACGCCGAAGATTTTGTCGGAGAGCAACATCAGCCCAGAGCTCGGCAAAGCTGAGCGCAACAGCGGTATTTTTGCTGCCGCCATCGGCACAGTACTCGTCATTATTGCCATGATTGTCTACTACCGCTTTGCCGGTTTGGTGGCCTCCGTTGCTGTACTCTTTAACTTGGCGATCTTGTGGGGCGTGCTACAAAACCTGGATGCCGCGCTGACGTTGCCGGGCATTGCTGCGATCATCTTGACCATCGGTATGGCCGTTGATGCCAACGTGCTCGTCTACGAACGGGTGCGTGAAGAGCTCAATGCAGGCAAGCGCCTAGCCAGTGCTTTGGCACTGGGCTATAAGAAGGCCTTTTCTGCCATTGTGGACTCCAACTTAACGACAATCATCGCCGCACTGATTCTGTTGCAGTTTGATTCGGGACCCATCAAAGGCTTCGCTCTCACGCTGATTGTCGGTATCGTCTCGTCGATGTTCACCGCCCTCTTCATGACACGCGCCTTCTTCTCGCAATGGGTGCAAAACCCCGCGCGCAAGACGCTCACCATGATGCGCTTTTTGACCACTCCTAACTTCAACTTCTTGAAGTGGGCAAAGCCGGCTATTCTTGCCTCGGCTGTTGTCGTGATCTTAGGTGCCGGTGCCTTCTGGAAAGAGGGTGCCCGCGTTCTCGGTATGGACTTCACTGGTGGTTGGGCGCTCACTGTCAACGTAGAACCTCAAAGCGATATCAACCCCCGCGAGGCTGCTCTGCATGCACTGGTTGCCAAGGGAGCCAACCCCTCACATGTACAGGTGCGCCAGCTTTCATCGGCTTCGCAGCTGCGCATTCAGCTCTCCACCAACTTGGAGCAAAAGGGCCAGCCCTTCTTTGGTCTACCGCAAGAAATTGACCCTGCAGGGCAATCGGTGGCGTACGCCTCCAACCCTCGCATATTGTGGGTTGTCGATGCGTTGGAATCGGGCCATGTCAAGTTGACACAGGACAGCTTAAACACCATCTCGGAAAACTGGAACCAAACCAGTGGTCAGCTTTCAGAAACGATGCGCGACCAAGCCGTGGTGGGTCTGGGGCTGGCGATGCTGGCCATTTTGGCCTATCTCTGGTTCCGTTTTGAGTTCAAATACGGTATTGCAGCGATCATTGGGCTCGTTCATGACGTGGTGATGACCTTCGCTCTCATTGGACTTCTCTCCTTCTTGGGCGTAGCCATTGAGATCGATCTGCAGACGATAGCGGCCATCATGACAATCATCGGCTACTCGCTCAACGATACGATCATCATCTTCGATCGTATCCGCGAAGACCTGCGTCTAATGCGCAAAGAGCCGATCCGCAACGTGATCACGCATGCGCTGAACGCAACATTGAGCCGTACAGTGATGACTTCGGGAACGACCTTGCTTGTCTTGCTCGCTTTAGTAACGCTGGGCGGAAAATCAATCTTCGGTTTTTCTCTTGTGATGGCCATCGGTGTTGTCGTAGGTACGCTTTCGTCCCTCTTCGTTGCCTCTCCCTTGCTCATCTTCTTTCACTTTAGAGAAGCGCGATCGAGCGAAGTTGTGGAAAGCTGATGTTATGGTCGAACCCCGTTGAAGACACTTCTGTAGCGCAAAGACTGGAAAGAGAGTTCGCTCTCCATCCCGTCATTGCGCGCCTGCTTGTCTCGCGCGGTCTTCATGACAGTAAGGTTGTGCACGACTTTCTCTATAGTCACCTGCACGACCTGCACGACCCTTTTTTGCTCGCCGACATGGGCCGCGCTGTGGAACGCATCAAAACCGCGATTCACAACAAAGAGCCTATTTTAATCTACAGCGACAACGACGTCGACGGCATGACGGGGGCGGCTTTGCTCACCGACTGCCTCACAAAAATGGGCGCGCAAACCTTCTACTACGTTCCCAACCGCTCGCTGCTCAAGCAGAGCCTGCTGCTCGATGCCCTTGCCTATGCTGTGAAGAGGCACTGCAAGCTTCTCATCACCGTTGACTGCGGCATTGGTGCTGCTTCAGAAATTGCCGAGGTGACCAAGGGCGGCGTCGATGTGATCATTACTGACCACCACGAACCCACCGATCGCTTGCCGCACACGGTTGCCACCCTCAACCCAAAACTCCTTAACTCACACTACCCCAACCGCGAGCTGACCGGGGTAGGTGTTGCTTTTAAACTTGCCTGCGCGCTGCAGCCACCAATTGATCTCAAACAATATTTGGATTTAGTGGCTCTTGGCACTATTGCCGACATGGGTTCTCTGCGCGGAGAGAATCGCATCTTAGTGCAATATGGCCTGCAGCACCTGCGTAGACCCAAACGCATTGGTTTGACCAAGCTTTTCAACATCGGCGATGTCAACCAGTCCGAATTGAATGCGGTGGATATCGCCTCTAAAGTGGCCCCTCGACTCAACAGCTTGGGCCGCGTTGCAGAGCCGCGCAAAGGAGTAGAGCTCCTTTTGACCGATGACGCAACAACTGCTGAGAAGCTGGCAAAGCAGCTCGACCTGCACAACACGACAAGGCAGCAAATTGAAGCGAAGGTAGCCGAAGACGTCGAAAGCAAACTTGCCGTTGAGGATAAGGCCATTATTCTCCACGCCGACTCTTGGCACCCCGGAGTAATCCCCATCATTGCCACACGCATTGCCAAGCAATACAACCGCCCTACCATTCTCATTGCCATCGAAAAGGGCATTGGCAAAGGCTCTGCACGCACGATCCCCGAATTTCCCCTTCTCCCGGCGCTAAAAGAGCTCACCGACCTGTTGGTCAGCTTTGGAGGTCACAACTTCGCTGCCGGCCTTACTATCAGAGAGAAAAACATCGCTGCATTCAAAGAGCGATTCACTGCTTTGGCAAACAACCAGCTCTCTCACGAAGACCTACGCGCAAAAATCAAAATCGATGCTAGGTCCGACTTTGATCTGCTCACTTTCGATCTCATGGAAGCGATGGCTCTCCTTGAGCCCTTCGGTATCGATAATCCTCCCCCCGTCTTTTCTTGCATCGCCGAAATCTCTCGTCCCCCCAGACGCATCGGCTCTCACCACATCAAGTTCTATCTCAAGCAGGGCGAGCGACTTCTCGAAGGCATCGGCTTCAACATGGCCGACCGCCTACCAGAGATCCAAGAGGGCAAACTCCACATTCTCTATACCCCCGTCATCAACCGCTTCCAAAACCGCCAAAGCATCCAACTCCAAATCCGTGATTTTAAACCTGAGTTTGGGGTTTCAGCGCCCCTGAAATGCAGCGAGATGGCGAGGCAGATTTGACGATTTTGCCCGAAAGTAATGGTCGTCAGGTTTTAAGAGTTGCTAAAGTTGTTTTTGGTGGAGATGGCCTCTGCTACGATCAAGGCAAGGTCATCTTCGTGCCCTTTGTGGCTCCAGGAGAGCTTGTCGAGGTCGAAATTGTCTCCGAGCACAAACGATTTGCACGCGCCAAGCTCCTGCGCGTGATCGAGCCCAGCCCACACCGCGTGGTGCCCAAATGCCCCTACTTCGGTAAGTGCGGCGGTTGCCAATTACAGCATATCAATTACGAAGAGCAGCTGCGCATCAAGCAGAGCTTTGTGGAAGAAGCAACGGAAGAGATTCAAGCCGCACCGAAGCAGTGGAACTATCGCAAGTTCATCAACCCTCAATATAGAAACGGCCAGATGGGATTTATCGGCTGCGACAACAAAAGTTTTGTCCCCATTACCCACTGCGATATCTACGCAGGGCCCTCCACGAACAATCATGACATTGTGGAAGGGCTCAAGATCACCTACTCCCCTAAGGCTTTTTCTCAGAACTTCCCCGAGGCGGCAAAGCTTCTGTATCGCTATGTAGCCTCTCTCATCAAACCTATACCGCTCACCGATCTCTACTGCGGCGTAGGGATTACGAGCCTTCTTGCAGCCCGTGTTACTACTGTCACGGGCGTTGAGCTGAACCCTGAAGCCATTCGCTTAGCGCAACTCAATGCCGACGCCAACCATCTTAAGGTCAATTTCATCTGCAGCGATGCCGGCTGCGTCCCACTCACAGAACAAGTGCTCGTGAATCCGCCACGGATCGGTCTCAACCACAATACGTTGACAAAACTTGATAAAGAGCCTACACGCCTCTTGATTTATATCTCCTGCAATCCTGCGACGCTTCGCCGCGATACTGCTTTCTTGAACAGCTGCGGTTACCGGATGAAATCCATGAAAGCTTTCGACCTCTTCCCCCAAACCACCCACATCGAAACCGTCTGCCTCTTCACTCGAGACCGCCTCTGAATCTTCCACTACCACACGCGCCGCAACAACAGGTGAAGCCCCAGCCGGAGCTGCCGGAATAGGGGGCAGCGGTACATATTCGGGCATATCAAACGGTATCTCTTCAAGCGAAGAAGTGCGTCGTTTATGGACAGCGACAAAAGAAGCCGGAGCAGCAGCGGCAGGAAGGACAGCAGCAACAGCGGCAGGAACGGGAGGAATAGCGGCAGGAGCAACAACTGCAACGGCAGGAGGGGCAGCGGCAGCAGCACGAGCAGCAGCACGAGCGGCTCGTGCAGCGGCGTCGACAGAAACAGCGGCGGCGGCACGAACGGGAAGAATAGCGACAGGAGCGGGAGCAACAACCGCAGCGGCGGCAGCGGCAGCGGCGGCAGAAGCCCGAGCAGCGGCACGAGCGGCACGAGCAGCAGCGGCGTCAGCACGAGCAATAACACGAGCAGCGGCGGCGTCAACACGAACGAAAGCAGCGGCAGCAGCGACAGGAACAGCGACAGTACGAGACGGCTGCACCCGCACAACTCCTACATTCTCCCTATCTTGCCTTTCTCTCTTTCTTTGCTCCGCATACCAAGTACTGCGTAAAACCGGAGTATCGTATTTTTTTGTTGGCTCAGGTCGCCCTTGTTCTTGAAGATTTTTAGCGAATTCTCTCCAAGGAAAAGGACCCCCTCTATCGCTGCTTTGAAATGCGTGCACCAAAGCAAAAAAAGGCTCTCGATCTTCTGGACGCACAGAGCGCAAAGAAGATGTATATTCACAGGTATAGCGACTAAGGTGCTGACAAATATATTTCAGGCACTGTTTTTTATCATCGGTTCTTGGCCAGTGATCTTTGCAAACTTTATAGACCCTTCTAGAAAGATCCACTAGGTTCTCGTCTTGCCAACCTTCTTTAGAACGGACCTGTGCAAAAGCATCCTCAACGATAACGGCTCGGGTATCCGCTGAAATAGCCATATCAAAGACCTGCGCCAAGCATGTAAAGATCGACTTCTTCTGTAGGCATACCAGCCGCTCTCCACTGAGAAATCAACCCTCCATCCATCGGCGACAGATCTGCAAAAAAATCATTCGCCGCTTGATCTGCAACTCCATCATCATCAAACTCCTCCTCCAAAGCGGCTAAGAGGTCTCCATCCCCGTCAAAAAGAGGAGAGGCTCCAGCCGGAGCTTGTGGAACCAAAGGAAGTGCAAGCGAGATTGGTGGGAGGAGAGGAAGTGCGGGTGGCGGAAGTTCGAGTTCAGACATCTCTTCATCCAAAGCAGCAGCGACGGGAGCCTCAGCGGCACGAAGGGAAGCAGCGCGAGTCACCATACGCGTGATGGTAGCGGGGGCTGCGACAGCAGCAGAAGGCGCAACGCGGGTACCACGCGCAGAACGCGCAATAGCAGCACGAGCTGCGACAGCAGCGGCGCGAGCAGCACGAATAGCGGCAGCGGTGGCAGGAACGGGCGCATCTGCACTGGCGGTATGAGCAACGCAAGGCCTTTTTCGTTGCACTTTCTCGCCTCCCCAAAATCTTCCTCTTCCTTTTTTTCTCTGCTGCCCATACCAAGCATTGCGCAGCACCAAAGGATCATATCTTTTCCCCGCCTCTGGTAGACCTTGCTCTTTAAGACGTGAAGAAAATTCCGTCCAAGGCAATAAGCTGTCGGGATTACTCCTTTTATATTTTTTCACCAAACGACAAAGAGCGCCCAAGTCTTCTGGACGCAAAGCACGCAAGGAAGCCCTATCTTGTGGTAAATGGTAGCGAGCAATGTGATCTTTAATGTATCGGAGCGTCTTTCTTTCATCATCGGACCGCGGCAGCCTATCTTTGCAAGCATCATAAACTCTTCTAGCAAGACTTGATAAAGGCTCTCCTCTCAGTCCACTGGAGTAGATCTGCGTAAAAGTCCCATCAACGATAGGGGCCCGAGGATCTGTACAGCAGCGCATTGTCATCTTAAACCTAACTGTGGGGCTATTTGGTGAGAAAGCTTCTCATGACTTAGCCTAATTGCGCAACTGCCGACTTGCGCGTAAAGAAGATGGCTGCCACGGCACATAAAAAGCCGGCTACTGCCATCACCCAACTTGTCGACGAGACAGAAAGCAGCCAAGCTCCTAGTGCAGGCACGATGCATCCGCGCACACCCACGGCAAGGACGTTCACACTGCTGTAGGGAGCACTATCTTCTTCTTTAGCAAAGACCGGACCCGACATATTCCAGGAAAGTTCGCTGCCTCCCTGCATGATGCCGTAACAGAGCCATGCAGCGTAAAGCAGAGCAATGCTCATGGAGGAGCCGAAGAGAAATCCAAAGAAGAGCACCGTAAGGGCTGCTACCACACTGTAGAGAGCAAAGAGGTTGATCTTCTTAAACAGCTTTACCCACAAAGGAGACGCCACGGCAAAACCAATTCCCTTGCATAGGGCCACTGCAACGGCAATTTCCGTGTAGGAGAGATGTAAGTTTTGCACATAAAAAGTGGGCAGAATGGGAAATACCATCATCAAGGCCGAGCCGCAGAGCATGTATCCGAGCTGAAAGCGGGCAAAATCGGGTCTTCGTTTGAGCAGCTGCCACGCCAATTGGATCGGCTTCACTAAAGAGGGTTTTACCCCTTCGATCAACTCGGCACCCGCCACACGCAGTTTCCATAAACAGAGCGTAGAGGCGATTCCCAGCACGCTGGTGCCAAAGAAGATCCAGCGCCAACTGCCCTCTACATGATCGAGCAGTCCAGCGAAAAGCACCGGCATAATGCCTCCGCCTAAGTGGTCGATAACGGAACCTGATTGCACAACGCGCTCTTTCAAGTCGCCCTCCACGTTGCGCTTGATGACCTCCATCCAGGCCGGACCGGCCCCTTTGAGCAAGACCCAATACAGCCCGCAGCAGAGAATCAAAAGCCAGGTATTGGTGATGAAGGGGAAGAAGAGAAAGGGGACGAATTTGAGAATATTGGCCCACACCAGATTGGAGACCAAACGGTCGCTGCGCCCATGGACGCCCAAGCTCCAATAAGGGGCAATGAGGGCAGAAAGGGGCTGCATGGCCACAATGATGGCCACCTGGAAGGGGGTGATCTGTAGCTCCTTCGTCAGAATCACCGCCAGCCCCGAAAATATCCCCCAAAAGGGGGTATTCAAAAGACGCGTGCCCAAATAGGCAAAGCGCGTCCTCCCGAAATAGTCCATAGGACTATTTTACAACATTTGGTAGTTCCCTGTCTTAAGAGCTTCTACCTGCTTTGAGGTGAGGCCGCCCAAGAATTCCATTGCCTGCAGGAAGCGGGCGCGGCTGCGGTCTTTACCCAGAACGTGGACCGAGTCATAAAGGGGAGGTCCGAAGCCCTTACCCATGATGCTATGAAAGAGGATCGGCATGACCTGTTTTCTGTGGTTGACGCCAAAGAGCTCTGCAACGCGTTTGGAGGCAGTTTCCACACCCACACGCCCCCAATCCTCTAGCTCATCCAATGTCCAGATCAGCACCTGCAAAATGCCCGCTGCCTGCACCTGGGTCAGGCCTTTGGGACAGAGTGCTTCCATCTTCAAAGGAACGTGGTTGATAAAGAAAAAGTCCGCCAACTCCATGAATTCGCCAAAGGTCTTGATGCGCGTGTGCACCAAGGGCATCAGCTGCTCCATGAACTTTTCATTGAACTGCCACTCCTGCAACCGCTTCCAGAGCTGATTTTCCGGCGTGGAGTGAATCAGATAGTGCTGGTTGAGCCAGTCCAGTTTTTGCACATCGAAAACTGCTCCCGAAACTCCAATGCGCTTGGGATCAAATTCGCGAATGATCTCGTCGAGCGCATAGATCTCTTTGTCATCCTTCATGCTGTATCCCATCAGCGTCATGAAGTTGCAAAACGCTTCAGGAAGGTAGCCTGAGTCCCTGTAAAAGAAAATCGACGTGGGGTTTCTGCGCTTCGACAGTTTTTTGCCGTCCTTGCCGAGCAACAAAGGAACGTGCATGAAGACGGGCGGCGTCCAACCAAATGCCTCGTAGAGCATCACGTGTTTCGGTGTAGAAGAGAGCCACTCATCACCACGAATTACGTGGGTGATCTTCATCAAGTGGTCATCCACCACGTTGGCTAAGTGGTAGGTGGGAAAACCGTCAGACTTGAGTAGCACTTGGTCATCTACATCGGCCCAGGGAGTCACGCAGCGCCCTTTCACGGCATCTTCCACGACGCATTCTCCTGAAAGCGGCACCTTCAAGCGAATGACATAGGGTTGCCCCTCTGCAATGCGCGCCTGCACCTCTTCTTTCGTCAAGCTGCGGTAGCGGCGATCGTAGCCCTGCTTCATTTTGCGCATCTGCTCTAGCTCTTCGGGCGTCGCAAAGCAGTAGTAAGCTGTACCGCGCTCGATCAACTCAAAGGCATGCTTGCGGTAGATTTCGGTGCGCTCCGACTGGCGGTAGGGACCAAATGGTCCTCCCACATCAGGGCCCTCATCCCATGCAATTCCCGCCCATTTCAGCGCTGTAAAAATGTTACTTTCATACTGTGGACGGCTGCGCGACTGGTCGGTGTCTTCGATGCGAAGGATGAATTGCCCGCCGAAGTGACGAGCAAAGATTAGATTGAAAAGGGCCATGTAGGCAGTACCCACATGAGGGTCGCCGGTAGGAGAAGGTGCAATACGGACGCGAACTTGAGACATAACCCAACCAGTTTAACTGGTTCTGTCGAGAGAGATCAAGTCGTTCAATACGGCAATCGCCTCGGCTTCCTGGATATCCTCTTCCCCTTCCGGCTTGATCAAAAAGGCTTGCCACTTGGTGCTAGCGGCAATCCGCTCAGCAGAATTCTTCTCCAAAACGGCAATGTGCTTCTGATAGCGATCGGTGTAAAAGCGGCGGAATGAGGCGATGTTATCGGAGGAAAGCGGGTATTTGGCAAAAGCCTCCCCCACCTCTTCTTTTGAGTACGGGCCGGGGATCACCACATCGGAGCGCGCCCCTACGAGCTGAACGCTGTTGCCCGAAGGGGTATAGTAGCGCCCAATGGTGATCTTGAACTCTCCGTGGGGCTGCACCGCTTTGCTGGGGTCCAAGCTCATTAATTGGCACGTTCCCTTCCCATACGTCTGACGGTCGCCCACAATGATGGCATGGCCATAATCCTTCAAAACCTGCGCAACAATCTCGGAAGCAGAGGCACTAAATCGATCGATCAAAATCACCATAGGACCATGGAAAAGGCGCCGCCTTTCGCTCCGCAAAATCTGGATCTTCCCGCGGTCATCCTTGATCCCCGTGATCGGCTCAGGGCCTACAAAAAGGCCTGTGACATCAATGGCTTGCACCAATAAGCCGCCCCCGTTGCCGCGCAGATCCAGCAGCACCCCTTCACTCTGCGGCTCTTCTTTGAGCGCTTTGGCAATATCAGTTGTGGACGAACTCTTCTCATCTTCATAAAAAGAGTGGAGTTTGAGAACTAGTACATTTCCCACGCGCTTCTTTTCAAGGCGATTTTCTGTCATTACAACTTCCGCGCGATTGAGCTTAATCTGTTCACGATGGCCATCTTTTTTCAGCAACGTCAAACCCACCGGCCCATCTCTTTTCACGCGCAACATCGCTACCACTGCATGCACTTCCAAACCGGCAATGGGTGTGCCATCGATGGCCACAATGTGATCGCCCTCGTCGACCTCTTTAGACAATTTGGCTGCACCGCCCTCAATCAAGCGCTGCACCACAACACCGTCTAGGCTATCGCGAATCTGTACGCCAATGCCCCAAAAACGCTGCTGCACTTCGCACGCAAATTCCTCTGCCTCGCGCGGCGTGAAATAGCAGCTGTGCGTGTCGAGTGCCGCCAGACAGGCCTTCAAAATCAACGAGGCCACAAAGCGCTCATCTTTTTCTTGGAACTGCTGTTCACGCTGATTGCGCCTTTTCGCAAGCAGTTCCCTACCCTCTTCCACTTCGGCCAGCGCCTTGTTCTGCAAAAATTGGATCTGCGCCAAGCGCACTTTTAATTTCTCTACATCTGCAGGCCACTTCTTATCGCTTAAAAGCTTCTCATCACTTTCTTGAGAGACCAGTTCCTTTTCCAACAAACGACGGCGCTCAAAAGACTGCACAAAACGATCATACATGGCTTGAAAAGGGGCGACATCCGCCTGGTTCCACGCAATCAACGCCTCTTTGGGCTTTACCATCTCCTCCAATTCCCCTTGCGTCAAGTAGCAGTGGGCGGGATCTAAATGGGTGGCAAACGACCAGAGGGTGCGCTCCATCAAAGCCTGGTCCATTTTTTTGGTGTCGACGTGCAGCTTCAAGATCGGCTCAACCAAATCCCGAACCTCTTGAGGCTTAACCTGTGGCAGCCGATCAAACCCACAGATAAGAAGGATGAAAAGCAGGAAAAAACGGCGCATCGCCTCCACGCTAACGCAAGGTCCCTATTGCGCGCAAAATTAAAAAATTCCCTTGTTCTAAATGGTCCAGCTTGGGAATAATAGACACCCGTATTTTTAGGAATTCGCACTATGGCAACAGAAAGAAAGCTCATTACGATTACAGAAGCTGCAAAGCTCAACCGCGTTACTCGACAAGCCATTTACGTCGCTATTAAGCAGAACAAGCTGCAAGCCGTCAAAAAGGCTCAGTGGGAAATCGACATCAACGATCTCGAGACGTATCGCAAGAACCGCTATTCCCGAACAAAGTCGGTATGGAATGGCGAATTGGTCTTCAACAACGACGAAGGCTTTTTCTCCATCGCGCAAACAGCGCGCATGCTGGCCGTTCCTGCGCAGAAGATTTACTACGCCACACGCCGCGGTTATCTGAAAGCGATTCGCAAAGGGGTCTCGTGGGTAATTCACATTAATGATATCAATCATTACCGCGACACCTTCCTGCCCAATCAAATTGGATAAAGAACTCTTCACCACTCCCATCATCGGGAGGCAGCTTTTGACAACGCCCTCTTCCGAAAAAGAGGTTTGGCATGTTGTGCTCAAGTGCCCGCCCATCCGCTACCGTGTTGGTGACTGCATCGCCGTCCACGCGGAAAACGACCCTACTTTAGTCGAAAAGACGATGCAAGCCCTTGGTCTGCACGGCCAAGAAGTCCGAACCGCCCTCACCAAACACAAATCGATCACTCGTCTCAACGCCAAAATCGCCGACCTTTTTGGTCCCCACGATGGCCACGAGCTTTGGGATTTAGCGCAAAAGCATCCGCGCACGATCTCTGCCGAAGAGCTGCTGGCTGCCCTACCTCCCCTGCTGCCCCGCTTCTACTCCATCGCCTCCGCGCAAGAGGTGGTCGGCGATGAAATCCACCTCACCGTCGCCGTCGCCCGCTGGCACGCCGCGGGCCACGAACGCCTCGGCGTCGGCACCCACTTCCTCTGCCACCTTGCTCAAGAGGCGACGATCTACCACCACCCCACGAAAGACTTCACCCTCCCTCAAGAAAGCAGCGCGCCTGTCATCATGATTGGCCCCGGCACGGGCGTGGCCCCTTTCCGCGGCTTCATGCAAAAGCGCCTCCACGAGGGCCATGGCGGCAAGAACTGGCTCTTCTTCGGCGACCAGCGCCGCGCCCACAACTTCCTCTACGAACCCTTCTGGACCGACCTGCTCGCGCAAGGCCGCCTTCAGCTCTCCCTTGCCTTCTCCCGCGACCAAGAGCACAAGGTCTACGTCCAACATCGCATGGAAGAGGAAGCGGCCCAGCTTAAGGAGTGGCTCCACCAAGGCGCCTACCTCTATGTCTGCGGCGACGCTGCCCGCATGGCCAAAGACGTCGACGCCTCCCTCAAAGCCCTCACCTCCCCCGAATTCGTCAAAGAACTCAAGAAATCGGGTCGTTACCTCCGCGACGTCTATTAACCCGGGCTTACTTGACTTCTGGGAGTTTCATCTCGTACACTCTTCCTCATGAAAATTCTTCCTCTATTCCTAATTCCAGCTGTGCTCTTTGCACAAGATGCTGAAGTGCCACAGCAGAGCATGGTGCCGACGCTGATTATGGTCGGTGTGGCCGTTTTGTTTTTCTATTTCATTCTCTGGCGCCCCGAACAGAAGCGTCGTAAAGCAACGGAAAAGATGCGCGGCGAAATGAAAGTGGGTGACCGCGTTACTGCCATGGGCATTCTCGGTAAAGTGTCGAAGATCAATGAGGGTCCTACAGTGATTCTTGAGATGGTTGACGGCGCAAAGATCGAGATTCTGAAAGCAGCCATTAGTGAAGTACATCCTGCGTAGATGAAGGTCGCCATCGTTCATGATTGGCTGACAACTGTCGGCGGTGCGGAGAAGGTGTTGGAGCAGCTGCTCCTCCTTTATCCCAGCGCCGACCTCTATACCTTGATCGACACGCTAGAAGATCGCCACCTCCTGCACGGGCGCACGCCTAAAACCTCCTACATGCAGAAGCTGCCCGGAATTCGGCGCTACTACCGACAGCTGCTGAGCTTCATGCCGGGGGCGATGGAGCGCTTTGATCTCTCCGATTACGACCTGATTCTCTCCTCCAGCCACGCGGTGGCGAAAGGGGTGATTACCTCCCCCGACCAAAAGCACATCTGCTACTGCTACACCCCCATCCGCTACGCATGGGACATGATGCACCCCTACTTCAAAGAGGCGGGGATCCGCAAAGGGCTCAAGGCGTGGTACGCCTACCGCCTGATGCGCAAGATGCGCCAATGGGATCTGGCCTCCACAGCCTCCGTAGACCACTTCCTCACCCTTTCGAATTTTGTAGCTCGTCGCATCGAGAAGTTCTACCGCCGCAAAGCGCAGGTCATCTACCCTCCTGTAAATACGGAACTCTTTGTTCCTAAAGGAGTTAAGGAGGACTTTTACCTTACCGCCTCGCGCATGGTTCCCTACAAGCGCATGGACATGATTGTAGAGGCCTTCGCTAAGCGACCCAGCGCCCGACTGGTGGTCATTGGCGACGGTCCGGATATGGCTAAAGTAAAGGCCAAAGCGGGCTCCAACGTTGAGATCCTGGGCTGGAAGAGCGATGCTGTACTCGTGGACTATATGCAGCGCGCCAAAGCCTTCGTTTTCGCCGCTAAAGAGGACTTCGGCATCCTTCCCCTGGAAGCCAATGCTTGCGGCACCCCTGTCATCGCTTACGCTCAGGGCGGCACCCTAGAAACCATCCCCACATCCGCCGGCATCCTCTTTCACGAGCAGACTGCGGAAAGCATCAACGACGCCCTGACCCGCTTCGAACGCGCCCATATCTCCCCCGCCGCCTGCCGCGAAAACGCTTTGAGATTCTCTCGCGAATCCTTCCGCAGCGCCCTCCGCACCTCCATTGAAGCATTGACCGCTGCTACCTGACCTGCTACTTTGCTGCTCTATGGCAGCAGCAGCATCAGGATCTTCTCCCTCCCTCCCCAAGAAATATGAATTGGATGTCGTCGTCAATGGTCGCAGGTTTAAGCTCGATGTTGCTCAAGAAGGTTTTATGCAAAGCGCGGGCGGTGCTGGCGGCCACAAGGTGGTTGCCAGCGGCGAGATTTCCGCAGATAAAAAAGGCCGCGTAGCTGAGCGATTAGCAGCATTCTTCCAAGAGCACAATGCGGGCTTTGAAACTGCGACTGCAAAACAGGATACCGGGATTAAAAAACAGAGCGATGCCAAATGGCTGAGTACTGCAAAGCATAAGCAAGATGCCAACAAGGTCATTGAAGATATTCTCGCTATTCTGGAAGGTCCCGACGCTGCTGCCGCAACAATGACTGCTGACGGAGCATCGCATCCCGCTGAACTCCATGCAAAAGCTGTGGCTCCTTCCGCAGCACCGGCAGGAGGCGCGCCCATAATCAATGTACATCAAGAACAACATCAGTCGCAGGGTGATCTAGCAGAGATTCAACGACAACTTGCTGAAATACGTGCAGAGCTTGCTGCAGCACGTGCTCGACGCGGTAGTGAAAGCGGTTCTTCCGCTGCGGAAATCACTGCATTGAAAGCTCAAATTGCGGCACTCGAAGCAGTGCTATCTCGATTGCAAAGGCCGATCGATGATAGCCCCGCAGGACCACCACCTCCTCCCCCATTACCTTCTTCTTCTTCTGCTGCTGCTGCTCGGGCAGAAGCTTTTGAATCGCCTGAACCAGTGCGAGCATCGCCCCCTGCAGCCACGGCTTCTCTAGAAGAGTCACTGCGCAGTTTGCGTGAGCAATGCACCAGGATCCTTGCAAGAAGAGCCACAGCACCCAATGCAGATGCGCAGGCGTTTATTAACGCTCTGAGCGGCGAATCTGGTGATCGAGACTGCAATACACTGATTCAGTGGCTGAAGAGTCGAGATAAACCAGTTCCACAAGCAACCATAACAACTGTTCTAGATCGAGAAAAATGGACTAAACAAGCCACTTTAAAAGTTCGTCAAAAGACCGTCGCTTTGTTGCACGCGCTCTCCACGACAACAAAATCCATTCCTGAAGATCTCAGAGCTTGGATGGTTCAAGCACAGCTTGCTTTGCCTGCTATCTTGAAAGACCTAGCGGCTAAATAGATCCAAATTCAGAACGCCACCTTTGTGGAGCAGAATCAGGAAGACTGCGACGGGGGCGATGAAGCGCACCAAGAACCACCAGACATGGAAGAGCTTGCCCCAGGTGGTGCCTGAGAGAAACTCCGCCTTGGTGATCTGCTTGCTCATGAACCAACCGGCGAAAAGAGCGAGGAGGAGGCCGCAAATGGGCAGAATGATATTGGAGGTCAGGTAGTCCATCGTGTCGAAGAAGTTGCGACCGTACATGGAAGACCAAGAGTCAAACATCGTGTTGGAACCAGCAAGAGCAGAGGGGATGCCGAAGAGGAAGACAGCAAGCCCTACGATGATCACCGCTTTGCGGCGCGACCATTCTACCAGTTCGATGAGCGTAGAGACCATCATCTCCATCAAGGAGATAGCTGAGGTCAGGGCTGCAAAGGTCACCAGTAGGAAGAAGAGGGTGGAAATGAGGAAGGTGCCCGGCAACTTCGAGAAGAGCACGGGGAGAACTTTGAAAAGAAGGCCGGGGCCTTGTGTGGGTTCGAAACCGAAGGTAAAGATGATGGGGAAGATCATCAAGCCGGCCATCAAAGAGACGATCACGTTCATGAACGAGACGGTTGTGACCGTGCGAGGAATGTCCTCGCTCTTCTTCATGTAGCTGCCGTAGGTGATCATGATCCCAAGGCCAACGCTCAAGGTAAAGAAGGCCAGACCCAGCGCTTCGATGATCCCAGAGAGTTTGAAGTTGGCTACGTCGGGATAGAGAATGAAGCGCGTCGCTTGTCCAAAACCACTGAGAGTCATCCCGTAGAGCAAAAGACCGACGAGAATCACCAAAAGCGCAGGCGTCATGATCTTGGACCAGTACTCGATCCCGCGGCGAATACCACCGTAGACAATCCCTACCGTGAGCAGCATGAAGACAAAGTGCCAGAAGAGGCAGATATCCCAAGAGCCATACATCGTGTCAAAGACCCCCGCAATCTGCTGCGGTGTCTTGCCATCTGTAAACTGGTTGAGAGACAAGAGGGTGTAGTTCACCGCCCAGCCTGCCACTACGCTGTAGAAAGAGAGGATCAGGAAGTTGTTGAGCACGCAGAGCCACCCCAGCATCTTCCAATGCTGTGAATGGTTCGACAAGTCCGCTAAAGCCGTCACCGTGCTCTTCTGCGTCGAGCGACCCATGATCAGCTCGGCAATAAAGATCGGCGCCCCAATGAAAAAGGTGAAGAGGAGGTAGCAGAGAACAAAGAGCCCCCCACCATTCACTCCCGTGACATAGGGGAACTTCCAGAGACTGCCCAGGCCAATGGCCGAACCGGCAGCGGCCATCAAAAAGCCTAATCTAGAACCCCAATGCTCTCGTTGCTTCATAAACTCGCCTTAGGCACTCAAACACCGAAATGGTCCCGCTACGGCAGCCAATCTGCTGCGCAGGACTTCTTGTCCAACTTTCAACCAAGTTGGACGGCGACGTCCTACTTGCATCTTAGCCGCCTCGCCAGGGCCCATTTCGGTGTTTGCGCACCCAAGGCGAGTTAAAAATCGGTTCTAGTTTATCTCGACAGCCCGCTTTATCACAAGCTTACATCGCTTTAGAGCGGCGGCTTTTTGCCTTTTTCTTGCCGTGAGACTTTGCCTTTCCCTTAGCTTTGGCAGGCTTTGCCTTACGTCCCTTTTTCTCATCCGCAATCGACTCTTTGCGGTAGAGCTTAGCTGTCTTTTCCAGCTTAATCGTGCCTGTGCGCACACGCTGCGCAGCGGCCTTGTTGCCCCGCTCAGCGCGTCCCAGATCTTTCGTGATCCGCGCGAGGAGTTCATGTACATGCTTAATTGTGTTCTTCAACGCCATAGTAGGTCCTTTCAAGCTACATTGATAGTGGCCCTCTGTGATATTCTGCAAGAAGAAATGCGCTGGATCCCTCTTCTCCTTTCCCTATCTCTGGTTGCCTCAGAGGCGGAAATTCGCCAATTGTACTCTGATGCCGTCTATGCGATGAGAGAAGGGCGCTACTGCAATGCAAAAGAAACTTTTCTGCTTCTTCTCAACCATCCTGAAAAGCACTGCATCCCCGGCAATATTCTCTATGAGATCACGCTTGAGCTCGCCAGGGCCGAAATCGAAATGGGGCAGACCATGATCGCACAAGGCCGCCTGAAGCACCTCCACGGCTTTGAGCCGGAGATGCTAGTGGCCCGCTCACAGATCCGTGAGGGCAACGAGCAGAAGGGCTGGCAGAGCCTATGCGCCTTAAAGGCCCGCTTTCCCCTCGAGCAGTGGCCCACCAAAGACCGGCTCTTCTATCTTGAACGCTCTTTGTTGTATACTCCAGACCATGTCAGAACTGTGGACCAACAGCGGTAACTTAATCCTTCTGCTCATCGCCTTCTGCTCTCTTGCAGGATTGACGATTTTCATCGAGCGGCTGATCTATATTCGAAAGGCAGAGGGAGACAGCGATGCCCTTCTCATTGCCCTCAAAACGCATATTGAGCATGGCAACATCACAGAAGCGATGAAGAGCTGCGATGAGGTGGGCGGGGCCGTTTCGCGCATCTTGAAGATGGGGCTTTCACGCCACCACATGAGCCGAGACCACATTGAAAACAGCATGGAAGTCAAGGGACTGGCAGAGATCGCCGATCTCGAGCGCAACGCCAAACTGCTCTCCGTAGTCGCCACGGTAGCACCCTTGCTGGGCCTTTTAGGCACCACCGTTGGTTTCATCCAAGCCTTTGCGGAGATGCGCCAAAGCGGGCTGGTGGATATCTCTACGGGCGGATTGGGCAATGCACTGCAGTATGCCCTTGTCACGACAGCAGCGGGGCTTGTCGTCGCCATTCCCGCTCTCATTGGCTACAACTACTTAATCTCGCGCATTGAACGCTTAGTGCTGGAAATGCGCATTACCTCGTCCGAAATTGTGGACTGGATCGAGCACGAGCGGTGAAATACCAGACGAGCCTCAAACACAATATGCAGCTCATCGACCTCACAGCGCTGGTCGACGTGGTTTTCTTGCTCCTGATTTTCTTTCTTGTGACCTCCGACATCTTGCCGGTGAAATCGATGAGTGTGGAGCAACCCGATATGGAGCTCGACTCCCTGCCTTTGACCTCGCAGATGGTGGTGGTGATGGACCAGGAGCACAACCTCTTTGTGGGCCACAAACCCGCCTCCAACGTCAAAGAGCAGCTACGCGAGCAGTTGGCCGATATCCGCACACGGACACCCAAAGCGCGCCCGACGATTGTGATGACCGTTGACCAGTCGGTAGACTACGGCACCTTCCTCAAACTCCTCCACGACGTGCAGGATTTGGGATTAACCATCCGTTTATCTTATAAGACAAAGTATGCTCCAGTTTCTGAATGAACGAGGCACCTTGCGTCTGCAACAAAGGCGCCATTCCCGCAAAAAGCTTCTCAAAGCCTTTTTGATCGCCCTCAGTTGCCACATTCTCTTCTTCTCTCTCTTTGTCACTGATTTGAGTCTGGAGCGGTTCGAAACGCTTTCTCCCCCCATCTTGGCGATCGTCGATGATCCTACTTGAAACCTCGTGGCTGATCTGCCTCTACCTCTTCTTCTCCATCACAGCGCTCATCGTTGTCGGCATCATCAAACGGCGCAAACGCCCCTTTCGCCATCCCAGCCTCTTCGATTTAAGCTTCTGCGAATTCTGCGGCGGCAACTATCTAGAGAGCACCCTCAAAAAGGTCACTAAGTGCCCTCACTGCAATTCGTGGAACAAAACGGTTGATAAGCGCTCCTGAAAGGCCGGGGTCAGCGTTGTAAAAAAGGCGCGCGCACTGTGCCTACGACGCAGCTTTTCCTCCTCCGGCAGCGCAAAGGTGCGGCGCACGGTCTGCGCAATCGCCTCCGGCGAGCAGAAGAAGCCCTGCCCAAAGCCGAGACGAATCGTATTCTCCCAAGGGCAAAGCACCCCCCTCTCCTCCGTGACAAGTTCATTCATAGGAGGACCATCTGTAGTGATGACCAGATTGCCGGTAGAAAGCCCCTCTGCAATGACATGGCCAAACCCCTCTGCCCCACTGGGAAAAAGATGGACAAGCGCGCGGTTTTGTAACACCCGTAACTCTTCATCAGGAAGAAACTGCGTGATCCACTCGACATGAGGCAGAGGCTCTACAAGATGGGCGTACATCGGATTGACCAGCGCCACCAACTTGGGTAAATCGGCATGGTTTTTCCACGCTGCAAAAATCCTCTCGCTTCCCTTGACATTGCTCTTGCTGGTCATGTGAAAGACAAAGGGCTCGCGCGGTACATCGAGATAGCGGTCGTGAGAAGTAAACCCAACAAAGTGCGTCTTTCCCCATTGTGCATAGATCTGCTCTGCGTGGCGCGTCTTCGCCAAGACCACGTCGATCTTGCCGCGTGGGTCATGGTCATTGCCCGCTGCAATCTCTTGATTGGGAAAGAAGAAATTGCGCCGCGCAGCGGGCAAAAAATAGGGATTGATCTTTTCGATAAAGAGGTTGGCATCAAACGCTGCCTGCTTCTTGGCACGCCAATAAAGCGGTTTTTCCATCACGTCGGAGATGTGTACTTCCATCCCCGCCCGCTGTAGTGCCTCTTTCAGCAGAAGAGTGTCTCGTTCAATGCCGGCCCCATTACAAGAACCGATGATATGGACCGATTTTAGCACCGATATCTCGCTTTTACCTCTTCCATTTTGGGCCTCTTTCGATGATCAGGCTGGAGCATTTCATTGAGAAGATCGACCAGTCCTGGAGGAAATTGCGCTGCAACATCTTCAGGAATTTGCTCTTTGAACCAAGATTCGGGCAGAGAAGTAATTTCTGTAAAAAGTTCTCGATCTACTTGCTGGTACTCAAGTGAACCAACTTTTTTCCCCTTCACCTTTTCGCCCCATGTATCCACGAATAAAGGAATAAATTTTATACTCGCGATCAACATGGCAAGAGCCCAAACATCTCCGTGATACTCCGTCCAATCCGCTTCTTTTGCAGGGCAACTCCCCGTCAACATCATTTGTGCTTTGTGCGGGTCAAAGAAACAGCTCGTCCCTCGCTTTAGAAAAGAAAAAACACCCGGTATAGCAACATCGGAGAAGTCAACCACCTCCCCTCCTTCCATCACATTTTCGTTTTTCAAATCACAGTGAGCCAAACCCAGACTGTGTAGGAGCTCCACCGTGTTGATAACCCATGAAAAAACAGAAAACCCAACCCTTTTTTCTACCGTTTCATCCCAAATATCTTTGCCTAAATCTGCAGTCAGGATACGTCGCTTGCCCCCGTAGCTTACATCCACAAGAATGGGTGCTATTTTTGTCCCTTTTTTGTAGAGCCATCGTATCACATCAGGTTCGGGATCATAGCCGCGGTAGGAGACGGAAACCACCCTCCTCATCACTCCTGTTTCCAAATCAACGCCAAAAACATAATTCAATGATTTGCCTTCTGAGGAGCGAAAAAGAATAGGATCTCCCTCCTTCGTTCTGCAGCAATCCACATACATCCTACTGCCTACAAGAATCAAACTATACGGACTGCCATCTCTTCTTGCGCTCAGGCGAAATGCTCCCGAACGCGCAAGCTCTTTCTGTACTCGTTCTTTGAGTTCATCTAAACGGCTCAGCGCTGTAAGCAGCTTGTCTGCCTCCAGTACCTGCCCATGTGTTTTCGCTAAATCTACCAATCCTGCGACATGAGGGCCGCACAGTGTACGACAGTTGCTCACCAGCCCTTTCATGGGGGCCGGCAGGATCATTCCCTGTACAATGGTGTAGGAGGAGACAGGCACACTCTCCATTGAAAATCTCATCGCCTTTTGAGAAACCTCTACAACTGCTTTTACCCTCTCCTCTTCCTCTTTTTTTGCCTCCGTGGTTGCTTCGCCTATAACGGGAAACGTGACTTTATCCGGATCGATGGCCCCCTCTCCAAAAGAATAAAAAAAACTCCCTCCAGAAGATCGCTTAGGATCATCTAAACGAAGCATGCGCCTGGCGACTTGCAGCGCAGCCCATAAACCACATCCGGCAAGAACTGCACAACACTCCCCCGCTCGAACGACATACTTCGCAGGAATCGAAAACTTTCGTAGCACTCTTGTTGTTGGTAAAGACCCCGTTCCCGCTCCGGCTGCTGCCGGAGAAGAAACTACTGATGCAGCTGCAGCGGCCATTGCTTCATTCCCTCTATGATTGCGCGTACACGTGCCTTCCAGGTGTGACGAGAAAGAATGGCCTGCTGACCCTTGTGCACATCTTGGTTGTCCAACTGTGCAACATCAAACGCAACTCCCGACCCAAGGCCAAATTCTTGCTCTAAGTAGGAGTTGGGATGGGTCAGTACAATACTGCCATTGAGCAAACCATAAAATACGCGCTCATGCGAGCCAAAGGCTTGCTGTGGTGTGGTGTTGAGCACGATTTTGGATTGAGCCATGATTCGTATTGCCTCTTTCCACGTTACTGCCGGGTGACATCGCACACGGGCGTTGTTTGCAAATTTAGTTTCCCATCCGTGGCCAAATAGGTCAATAAAGAATAAAGAACTTTTTTTAATCAGCTCCAATCGGCTGATGGCTCGGCAGGTGCGATCCAGCGCAGGCACCATTGTGGGGTCGATTTTGCTCGCCATCTCGAAAAAGGAAATGCGACCGCTCAAGATCTCTTCTGCTTCTTTCTTCAGCGGTGATTCTTGCGGATCAAAATACGATCCAAACAGCACCATATCATACACCTTCGGCAGATTGAGCTGATCGAGCGGATCTACGGCATGCGGCAAAAAAGGTTTTTGTAGAAGAGTGCTTTCATGGCGGTCTGCAAAAGAAATCCACTCACTTTGAGGAGCATACCAAGCCGGATCTAACCAATAGGTCCAATGCGGCACGCCGGTAAAGGTAGAAAGAGTGTGCTCTCCCAAATCAATCTTTCCAAAGCTGCAGGTAAGGTCGGCACCCGAATCACGAATGGCCCGCACGATCTCGAGTGGATTGTCTTCTAAGTAGTGCAGACGCGAAGAGAGGCCCAACTCTTGCGCCGCGCGGTGAATTCCTTCGCAAAAAGAACGGGTCGTATCATACAAATTGGGGATGTGAATAAAGTCGATCGAGCAATTCATGCGTGCGAGTTTTCCATGTATGTTTGTGAAGGTTGATGCTCTTGATACGCTCTACGCGCTCTTGCGGTGCTTGCAGTAGTCGCGCGATTTCCTCTTGCGCGGCGCCTGGATTTTGGGGATCGAAGAAAACTATCGCATCACCAAACTCCTCTTCTAAGTAGGGATTTTTCCATGCCACCACCATGGCGCCTGCAGAAAGTCCTTGCAAAACACGCAAATGCACCCCGTCTCCTATGTGTGGAGAGGGGTCGAGAATAAAGGCGCACTGCTGCATAGCGGAATGCACTTCATCTGCATGCAGAGGACCTCTACAAGTCAGCGTGGGCTGCTTTTCATCCTTCCACCAAGAGCGGCTCTGCGGAATATCATGAGGCACCCGAGTCGAACCGAAGACATGAATCGGCCCCAGCTGCATCATGCGCCGGCGCGCATAGGTTTTTGCCAAGCATTCCGCCAGAAAGTAGAAGGTCACAGGATTCAGTCCTAGGAAAATCCCCTTCTGAAAGGCCTGTGGAACTGCAATTCCCTCTTCCACTACCCTCTTCGCGGCCTTCTCAATCATTTCGGTGGCATCCCAATATCTCTCTAAGTTTTCCACGATTGAGGTAGGGTCATACCAACTGGCAAACATCCCTAAGGCGATGGGCCGATCTGCTGTAGGCTCATCGATTTTTTCGATAGCGGGTGGAACAAAAAGCGGCTCGTGCGCAAAAAGCGACCGGCACTCTTTGATCAGCGCGCGATCGGCAAAGGCAAAGAGCTGCTCTTCATCGCTCACCTCTCCGCTAAAGGAAAAGGGCTGATCCCACATCAAGTTCACATGGCGCCTTGAACGTACACGCGTCTTTCCAAAAGAGATGGTCCACTGCGGCGCATCGTGAAAGAGCTGGTCGATCTCATCGCGCACTGTATTCACGTGGACTCCGATTTGCCGCGCGCGCACCTCTGCTTGCTGCAGTGCTGTAAGAAGCTGACTGACCTGTGTTTGGTAAAGACCGTAGGGAAGGGGGCAATAGAAATTGGTATCGACACCCAAAGTGATCACATCAACTGCGCGCATAGGCCTCGATATCCGCCAGCACCTCTTGCGCACTGCGCTGCGGGTAAAAAGCGTCGGCTAGTCCCTCTTTGCGCGCTGCGCTGTGCCGATCGTTTTCAATGGCCTCGACAACGCCCTCCCAAAGGCGCGGCACGACAGTGGAAAAATCATGCGATGAGTAGCGCAGGCCGTTTCGGCTAAGCAAAACAATGGGACGGTCAAAATGGAGAAAGTCGTAGACCAGCGACGAAACATCGCTGATCAAGCAGCATGCTCTCTGCAGGAGGGGGAAAATGTGCGGCACACTCGGGGCAACCTGCACGCCCTTAAGAGCCTTGATCCGCTCGACAAGGCCGGGTTGGTCCATCTCCACACGGGGATGAAGTTTTACCACCAGCTGATAGCCTTGCGGTACATGCTCCAGCTCTTCGAGCAGTAGGCTGTTGTCTGCCCCCCAAGTGGGGGCATAAAGAATTGTTTTTTCAGGCGGGCCAGTTTCCCTTTTCCGCCATGGACCGACGGGGATGGTCACGCGTGGCAGAGCCTTTTTCTGCTCTAGAATGCGGTGCATTCGCGGGCCCAAGATCAGCGCCGCATCCTCTTGTGCAAAGGCCTCCATCCACCAGCTGTGCTCTCCCTTATCAGAATGGCCATGGGGAACAAAGATCGCTTTGCCCGGTAGTGCCATCCAATTCGAATAGAGAAGCAGATCCCATTGCGCATAGAGACGTTCAGGATCGCAGTCGATGGGCTCAATCTCTCGCGCCTGCAGCCCGGGATACCAGGCCAGCGCCCTCTTTTTCTCTTGCGGGTCGGTGAATAGCATGGGCAGAGCGAGCCAGATGGCCAAAGGGCAGAGATGGTCTAAATGGTGCCTTTCTCCCTCACAGTGCAGAACGGCGGCGCGCATAGCTTTGGGCCCACTCCCAGTCAAATTCCGTTGTAATCTTAAAATTGCTCTCTTCTCCCTGCACAATGTAGGGCTTTACCCCCAGCTCCAACACCAAGCGACAGTCATCTACATGCTCGACTAGCTCCGGAACCGTCTCGTGAGCCTTTCTAATTAATTGATAATCAAAGCTTTGCGGTGTCTGCCCCCGCCACAACGTGCTGCGATCGGGAATGGTATGGATCTGTTCGCCATCATGGTGCACCAGCGTATCGCTGCTGGGGATGCAGGTATTTACAGCTTTGTGCACCTGTGCCATGCGGACGTTTTCCGCAACAATTCGCGGCGTGACAAAGGGACGGACAGCGTCGTGGATCACCACTGTCTCTGTCCCTTCCGGGCAGGCCAACAGGCCTTGATAGCAGGACTGCCTGCGGCTGGCTCCTCCCTGGACGACGATGCACCCCTCGACGGGGTGGGGTTGTTTCATGACGAGGACGATGGCGTCAAAGGGCCAGCCCTCCTTTAGCTGCTGAAGGGTGTGTTCATAAACGGGCCTGCCCTCCAAAAGGAGGTGAGATTTCACAGCACCGCCTAGCCGCTGCCCGGCCCCCGCCATGAGAACAATTGCCACAATCATCAATCTACCATTAAACACTGCGAACTATTACAAATACAGAAAATGAACCGGGATCCCATCTCCAGGATTGCGCAAGAGGTTTTGTACCGCCAGGCCCTGGAAAACCACTCGCTCACACCTACTCAGGTGCTGGAGAGCGTCAGCGCTGATCTACCCTCGGGCCAGCTCCTGCGCGCTTGGGCTCTTTTAGAAACCGGTCTTTTTGCCGAAGCTAGCCTCCTGCTTGATAAACTGAATGGCACCGAGCTGCACGCCGTCGAACAGCGCAGCTTTGAGCAGCTCAACCAAGCCGTTGGTATCTGGCACCAACTTAGTCATGGCGTTGATTCTGACAAATATGGCCATTGGCTGAATGAAAACAACATCCCCGGCAAAGCGTTTCTTTTACCCCTGTGCCGCAAAACATTAGGAATACCATCATGACGATTGATCCCGGCGAAAGTGCTTACCAAGCAAAAGAGGCGGCTGCACAGCTGGCAAAAACTGTGGCTGCAGGTGGCCAACAAGTTACAGGCTCAGCTGCTACCTTCTTCAGCAATGCAATCACTACATGTGGTGATGGCAGCTGTTATATCGACATGGGTCAAATTGCCGGCGATGCGCTGCGAACAGGCCTGTGGGGCGGCGGTCCAGGGGGAGGGGATCTATACAACCTCGCTACTGTACAGCCCATTATCGCCTCTTTGATCACTCAACTACAAGCCAGCGGAGTCAGCTCGGTTAGCCTCTCTTTCGCTCAAGTTTCTGATATTCCCAATTTGGCCTCAGGGCAGTGGACAAATACGGGAAACACCGACTCCATCCTTGATATGTTTCAAAATGGAAATGGTGTAACTACGCCCCCTCCCGTGGTTAACACCTCCACGGGCCAAACCGTAGCTCCCAATCTTCTCCAATACTTCAACTCGCAAATGAATAATGCGGGCATCAAAGTAGATCTCTCTATTGGCGGGCAGGATGCGAACTCGGGAAGTTGGAATATTGGTAGCAACCCTGCGGCCACAGCGACTCAGCTCAGCAATTTTATGAGTGCCAACAACTTTGCCTCCTGTGATTTTGATATCGAGAATCCATCCGCCCTTATCAGTGCTAACGGTCAAGGCAACGTCGCCACTTTTTTCTCTACATTGCACACGAATCTGCAGAGTGCCGGCAAAACGTCTTCCATCACTTTAGACTGCAACGTTCCGGCAACTCCTCCGGGTTGGGACAATTCCGTCTTAAATTTTCTCTTTCAAAATCCCAGCGGCGGCTGTGTCTTTCCCACCTATTTCGATAGCGTCAATATCATGAATTATGGCGGACCTAATAACCCCCAAGGTGGAAGCACAAACGCCTACTTAGATGCAAACAACCCCGTCGATGGTCTACAGCAATGGCTCGCTGTTGTAGGTAACGTCCCCTCTCGTCTTCACGTCGGATTTTGCGTCGGCACGGATTACACCAATGCCGCCACATACACAGGCATTACAGGGCAAACTAATTGGGCATCTGTCATCCCCGGACTCACCTCTATGTCGCCAGGTGCAGCCGCCGCAGCAGTCTACCAAGCCCTCTTAGCTCAAGTGCAAACAAACACGGGCATCAATATGTCCACCATGGGGGCTCCCTTCTGGTGGGCCTCTGATCCCATGAATCCACCTCCTGCAGGCACGCCCCCTGCCTTCACGGCAGATACCATGATGTCGGACTTTTACACTGCTCTTGGCGGATCAACCGCCGTCAACACCGCCACTGTCGATCCGTCACACCACAAAAAACACATGTTCGGGATGTAGGCTTCAGATTAGGTCCATTGCGACGGAAAGGCTTTGGCAGGGACGATGATGGGTCGCGCTGACGAAAGAATCTCTGCTCTGGTTTTCACGCCTAATCTATCATTTTTCTATCGCTAGAAAACGCAAGTTTTTTAAAAGCTTGAATAATGGCTCGATGAGCTTTTGTAGGAGGATCGAAAGCTCCCCAAAAGACACCCGTTACCTGCTCCACTTAAATACTCACCTCTTTAGAAAACCAGTGCGCGTTTTCTAACTGCACCAAGGCCGCAATAATGCTCTCTCGGCAGTACAGCTGACGAGTAACCCGTCCATTGGTAAGAATGCCGATTAATCCCTCCTGCGCTCCTATCTGAGGATGGTCTGTGATTCCTGCATGAAAGCACGCCTGGCTAAGATCCATATTCTTCTCCAATATCAGCCGCAGAACATCAGGCGGAATCTCAAAACCCGTCGATAGGCCTATGTGGTGACGCTTGCCATTGTAAATACTACACACGCACATATGGATAAATCCTGTTTGAGATCCAATAGCCGGCATCAAGCCGCCTTCGATGCCAACACTAAACCGCGCATCCAGAACACTCTTGAAGGAGTTTTCCGCTCGATTTTTGGCTCCTAAAATTGTCTCTTCGAGCGACATCGGCTGGTCAGCTACTTCCGACTGCACAGCAATGGGCACAACCACCGCACTGCTGAGAAAGGGATATTCCTTTAAAATCTCCTGTACGGCTCGAACTTTCGGTCCATTGGTAGAACCCACAGCCAAAATAAACGACTTCTCTGACATTTTATCTAGCAAAACCGCTCTTGTCATAAAAGAGTTCAATTGTTGAGATCAGTCCGTCGCGAAAACTCAATAAAGAGGCGGCGCGCAAATTTTTATCAAAACCGGGAATTACCACGTCATACACTATCATCGCCTGATCTTTTGCACCAAATTGGGCACGGATGGTGAGAGTTGTAAAAATATTCGTGAATCTCTGGGCTGCCTTCAGAACTGCTTCTCTGCCGATTACTTTTTCCTGGGGATCCATAAATTGCACATCGGGGTGCAAGCATTCCTTCACCGCTTCGATATTTTTCTTTCCAAGGGCCGTGTAATACGCTACCCCTAGAGCCTTTGTATCTTCCATGATGCGATCTCCTTGGCCTTCAAATATACCAAAATAATAGAGCAAAAAAAAAGCCCCAAATAATAGAGCAAAAAAAAGCCCCAGCGGTTCGAAAACCACTGGGGCGAAAGAGAGAGCGACGCCGATGGCGCGCTGCGCCTGGCATCAAAAAAAAAAGGCCCTGGCGGCCTTTTTTGGCTGCCAGGGCGAAAGAAAAACTTGGCGACGACCTACTCTTCCATGCTCTTGAGCATAGTACCATCGGCGATGAGGAGCTTGACTTCTGAGTTCGGTATGGGATCAGGTATTGCCTCCTCTCAATGGTCACCAAGTAAAAACTGCTACTACTTTAAAAAGTGTTTCTAATTAAAGTTGTAAACCCTGCGGTTAAGCCATTCGACTGGTTAGTATTGGTCAGCTGAACACATTGCTGTGCGTACACCTCCAACCTATCAACCCGGTCATCTTCCGGGAGTCTATTGGGATATTTTATCTTGAGGGAGGCTTGGCGTTTAGATGCTTTCAACGCTTATCCTTTCCGAAC
>CAZVVT010000006.1:0-3891 GCA_964630595.1 uncultured bacterium
GTGGTGGTGGCGGGGGGCGTACTTTGTCAGCTAATGCTCCAGGTACGGGGGGAATAGGTGGTGATCGTGCCGGCGGCGGTGGTGGTGGTGGTGGTGGTGCGCTAGGGCCGGGTGGAGCCGGTGGATTTGGCGGCGGTGGCGGCGGCGGTGGGTCATCGTCTCTTGGTGGAATTGGCGGTTTTGGAAGCGGTGGCGGAGGGTCTCGTGATGGCACGACTAATTCAGGCGGAGCGGGAGGAACAGAAGGGGGAGCGGGTGGAAGCGCTAGCACAGGCGGCGGCGGTGGAGGTGGCGCAGGTTTAGGGGGCGCTGTCTTTGTGCGCAGCGGAGGAACGTTGACGATCCTATCGGGATGTGTTTTTTCCGGGTCGAGCACCAACACGGTTACTGCGGGAACAGCGGGCAGCAATGCCGGTACGGTAGCAGGCACGCCCGCTAATGGTAATGCCAAGGGTGGCGATGCCTATTTGCACGGCGGGGCGCTGACGGTCACCGGCAACGTGACCTTCAACGCCAGCCTTGCCATGCCCTCCGGCACGGCCTTCACAAAATCGGGTGTAGGCGCATTGACTCTGACCACCGCAAGTAGCATGGATAGCACCACAACGATTTCCGCCGGAACAGTCAGCATTTCTGCCGACAACCAGCTGGGAACAGGTACGGGCAGCGCTGGCGCGATCACGATTGCTAGCAGCAGTGCTGCAGGAACTTTGAAAGTCACGGGCTCTTCGGCGGTTTCGACAACACGCAATATCACCTTAGCGAAAGATGCCACGAGCTGTACCATTGACGTAACCAATACAGAGGCTACGACAGGTTTTGCCGTCAGTGGCATCATCGCTGACGGTAGTGGAACAACGGCGACAGCTCTCACAAAGACCTCGAGCGGCATTTTGACTCTTTCCGGCGCCAACACCTATGTAGGGGCAACGACAATCTCGGCAGGCACTCTTGCTCTCTCTGTGGCAGGTGTGATTAGCTCTTCCGCATCCACAGCCATTACAGGCACATTGGACATCACGCAGGTTACTACAGGAGCCACGGTCAATGTGATCTCCGGCGCAGGCACGATTGCGGTGGGATCAAAGGCCCTCACGTTGACCTCTGGATCAGATTCTACCTTTGCCGGGGTCATTCAAGATACAGGGTTAGCTGCGGGTACGGGCGGCACAGTGACCAAAAACGGCAGCGCAAAACTTACTTTGAGTAACGCCAATACCTACACGGGCTCAACGGCGATTTCTGTCGGAACGCTCGCGCTCAGCGGGAGTGGCGCCATCGCCTCTTCATCAAGCGTTGCTGTAACAAGCACATTCGACATCACGGCGATCACGAGCAGCACGAGCATTAACACTCTTTCGGGCAGCGGCACTGTCGCTATGGGTACGAAGGGTTTAACGATCACGCAAAACAGCGGAGCTACGTTCAGCGGCCCTATTACCGGCAGCGGTGCGTTGACAAAAGCAGGCGCTGCAACGCTGACGTTATCAAATGCTAACACAAGCTACACAGGGGCGGCATCGATTACCGCAGGCACATTAGCACTCTCAGTGGCTGGTTCCATCAATAATGCTGCTAGTGTGAATGTCGATGGGACGTTTGATATTACGGCTGTGACTACATCGGCGTCAGTTACGAGTTTGACGGGCAGCGGGATCATTGCTGTTGGCACGAAAACGCTGGGCTTGCAAGAAGGAACGTATTCCGGTGTCTTTACCGGGTCGGGCACGATCAATAAAACAACGAGCAATACCCTTACTTTGACGGGTACCAGCAGCGGGTTTACGGGAACGACCAATGTGAACGCCGGTACGGTCAATCTCAATGGTACTTTAGCGGGACCGGTTATTGTTGCTTCAGGCAGCACTCTCTCCGGCAATGCCACAACGGGAAGTCTTACTAGCAGCGGGGTTCTTTCGCCAGGCAACTCCATTGGAACCATGACCGTAAACGGCGATTTGACCCTTCTTTCGGGCAACCTTTTAGAGCTCGAAATGAACGCAGCTGGCTCATCCAGTAATTTCATTGTCTCTGGCAACACAGTGCTTACGGGAGATGTCAATCTCACTTTACAGCCCGGAATTTATTTTCCTGGAACTCTCTACACGATCATCACGACTTCCGGCACAGCCTCCGGCACTTTTACAAGCATTACCTCCTCTGATTCAACCGTTATTTTTTCAGCTCTATACGGCACGCATCTCACACAGCTTTTGATTTCTGACGTCATCAGTTTCGTTGGATTAGAGTTCACGACGCAAATTGCCAATGCGGTGGTCACCAACTTGGAAGTGATCAATCTCGCCGATGGGCTGGGTAGTGATACGGATTTGTATAATGTGATTCGTACGTTGAGTGGACAAAGTACAGCAACGATCCAACATGCTGCAGAAAAAATGGCCGCTAATCAATACAGTGCCTACAACGAGGCCACGGCCCATATTGCCTGCGAATTAGCCACCCTTTTGCACCACAAAAATGCCTGTCGTCAAAAAGATGGTGTTGATTTATGGCTCAAACCCTTTGGGATGACCTTTCACCAAAAACATACGCAAGAACAGGTAGGGTTCCATACCGCTGTTTCCGGTTTTGTCACGGGAATTGATGCACCCGTAAGTCGCGCATGGCATTTTGGCTCAGCTCTGGCCTTCACTAGGCGCAACATTTGCTGGGAGGAGCAGCGAGGTCAAGCAGAGTTACAGTGTTGGCATTTCGGATTCTTTACGGACTATAACCAGGGCCCGTATCATCTCGGACTGGCGGCACTTTTCGGTCGCGACAATATTCAGTCAAAGCGTCACATCGCATTCACCTCCGTCAACCGCAATGCCTTTGGGCAGCACTACGGCATTGAAAGCATTGGCCAGATACAAGCCTCTGCTAACTTCACTCGATACGAAATGAGCCTACAGCCCTATGTCAACTTGACTTACAGCAATCTCTACCAACGCTCTTTCCAAGAAACAGTGACAACAGCTGATAGCTTAGCTCTTTTCGTCTATGGCCAGCATGGCTCCACGATCATTAGCGAGATGGGTTGCTCCATCAGGGGAGATGTTCCGACCGATCGCGGCTGCTGGTCGCCCGAAGTCTACCTCGCCTGGGTCCAAGAGATCCCTATTTTTCGCCCCTTTCAAAAATCCCACTTCTACGGCCAAGACCCCTTCTTTGCCGTTGAAGTCTGGGACCGCGTCCAGCAATTCATCGAACCCGGCGTGCGCTGTTCTCTGGTAGATGACGGAGGCCTTTCGCTCTCCTCCGGTTACAGCCTCCAATGGGGCGACCACTTCTTCTCCCAAACCGGCGACATCTCGCTGCAGCTAGTCTTTTAAAACTGTAATGAAAATTAGCAAGATAGAGTATATGCTACTAGAGTGAGTAGTATATATCCCCATGACCGCTCTTTAAACGAGGAGCAGCTGGCCTCCATTCGACCAAAGGGGTTCACCAGAACCGTTGTTTTTGGTGCCTTGGATCCTCGTCGCTCTTCCGCTTCGCAGACAGCCTGCAAAATAGGGCTTGTCTTTGCAGGGGCTCTTTTTTCTCTTATCACGCTCTTTGTGGGCGCCTTGTACGTGAAAAGAGCGTACCGAGTCTACACGGAATACAAAAGTACAGTTCTGAAAAAAATTAGCACTGTGACTACCGATGTTTTACCGCCTGGCGGCGGTGCGGCAGCGCCTGCGCCAAAAGTTTCTTTTGTGGAGTTGCCAGCAACAACGCTCATGGAAGCCGCATCAGGCGGAGCCTCTTCTAGCACGGACTTGCCAGGAATGACACCCACTGAAGCTGCATCAGGCGGAGCCTCTTCTAGCACGGACTTGCCAGAAATGACGCCCACTGAAGCTGCATCAGGCGGAGCCTCTTCTAGCACGGACTTGCCAGGAATGA
>CAZVVT010000006.1:3991-76230 GCA_964630595.1 uncultured bacterium
CCCACTGAAGCTGCATCAGGCGGAGCCTCTTCTAGCACGGACTTGCCAGGAATGACACCCACTGAAGCCGAAGCATTTGAGAGAGCTAAGAGGGATGTTCAACGCGATCCAAATGAAGCGTTTCGGAATATTCGAAGGTATGGCATTACAAACCAAGCTGCTCTCATTGCTATAGCTGAGCTGACCGCCCAGAGAGCGGGATGGGTAGTTTCTGAACACATCAAAAATTACGGTATCACAGACCAGGCCGCTCTCATTGAGATAGCCAAGCTGGCGGCTGCTCAGCGAAGTATTTTATGGGGTGGAATTTCTAAACACATCAAAAATTACGGTATCACGGACCAGGCTGCTCTCATTGAGATAGCCAAGTTGGCAGCGCAGCGAGACGGACCGGAAGCCTCTTTATATCTCAAAAATTACGGCATTACGGACCCACAAGCGCTGACAGAGATCGCATTGCTAGCTGTGGCGCAAAATCCAGAAAGCTTCCAGTTTTTAGGGAACTACGGTATCGACAGCGAAAAAGAATTGTGTGATCGTGGCATCCAACTCTTGCACGACCTTTTTGTCGAAAAGGGCGTAATACTTTCAAAAAACTCCGCTTTGTTCAAAGCTCTAGAGGCCTTACGCGAGTATCGCAGTTTCCCTCTTATGAACGCTCTAATCATAGAATATGGCACTTTTCTGCGAAAAGCCACCCCAGAAGAGGCTGCAGCCTACCTTCAGGCGTATGAAAAAACACCAAACCTCCAGGTCCACCTCTATCTTCCTTGCTTAGTGTTGACGCAGTGGGGTAAGGGAGAGGGCGAAGATAGAGCAAACGTGTTGGCTTTTCTGCGAGCACAGCGAGGTGGCTTGCGCAATGCAGCCACAGGTCACATGCAACTTTTACTGCGTCTGCTCACGGACTTGTCGCGAGAAGCTGTTTCGGATGAAACACGCTGGAAGCTGCTTGCAGGAGCGACCCAAGAGAAAAACAAATCCTGGGCGGCACTTGCAGCACTTTCCGCTCTCTGCGACAATTCGACTCCATCACGAGTAGTAAAAGTTGCAGACTCTACTACGGTTTTTCAAGGACTTTCGGAAGGGATTAAGGCCCTACTACAGGCTAGGGGTGCAGTAAGTTCGGAAACCGTAATCGATGATACGTTTTGGGAAAAATATGGCGAGACGTTTGGTCAGACGCGTGTTCCTCACGCTCTTTTGCTCTATATGAAGAGGATTCAGCCGCTAGCAGATCCACTTCTCATGAAAGCGGCGCAAGAGTTTGTGCAAGGGGTTCTTACTGGTACTTTTCACGCAGATCGCTATAATCCCGTACGAAGCCCGCACCTGAAAAAGCTAGCGGAAGAGGCGCCAGAGGTCTTTGCTGCCTGGCAGAGTGAAACGCACGCAAAAAAACTGGGAGTGGTTGAAAGACCCACAGAGGAGGCGTCGACTGACTTTGTAGCGTTCTTCAAACAGAAAATGGGCGATGGACACACAAAGATCGATGACGAAGAACAGATGCCCCAGCTGGGGCATCTGCTGTCCAATGAAGCGGCTCTCATCGAATACAGGAGCCAGGATGATCCGGCAAAAATACCTAAAGCTGTTTCGTCGGGAGGCGCCGCTGCAGAAAGAAGAATTTCTGAAGAAGAGGCGATATGTATCCAGCTGCTTCATCCAAAAATAACCCCAGAGCAAAGAAAAACTTTGCTTGCCGCTTTGGCGAGCACGCTTAATCCTCGACTAGAGCTGAACAACGATATCAAAGCGCTTCGAAAGGGGCCGGCTCGAAGCAAAGGGGAGCTCACTGTAGTCAATAGTGACGACTGGCAAGATCTTTTCCTCTGTGGCACGGAAGTTATGGGCTCTTGTCAGAGAATCGATGGAGATTCTTCGCTCAACAGATGCCTTTTAGCTTATTGTCTAGATGGCAAAAATCGCCTTTTGGCGGTCAAAGATAGCTCGGGTAGGATATTGGCTCGGTGCCTTTTTCGACTGCTCTGGGATAAAGACAAAGATAGACCCGTTCTATTTCAGGATCGCATTTATCCAGCTCCCTGTTTGGCAGAGCATCAAAAGGCGCTGGATGATTTGGCGCTCGAGGTCGCTTCCGAGATGGGCTGCTCTTTGGCTACATGCAATGGAGGTGAGGGCTCTGTACGATTAGAGTCCTATGGCAGTCCCGCACCTTATGAATACGAGGATGCTGCAGGCGGGGTGCGCGTACGCGGAGTGTTTATTATACCCAACGCCCGTCTTGTGAACTGAGAGGGATCCAACATATAGTGAGAGGTATGTATCGCACACATCCACTTTCTGGTTTAGAGGCGCAGGTGATTGAGCAGAAGGCGACGGAGCCGCCGGGCAGTGGAGAGTTTGAGCAGCATACGGCTAAGGGTGTTTTTTGCTGCAGACGGTGCGATCAGCCTCTCTATTTATCCTCGGATAAGTTTTCTTCCGGTTGCGGATGGCCGAGCTTTGATGATGAATTGCCGGGGGCAGTGCAGAGAGAGGCGGATGGAGAACGGGTAGAGATCCTGTGCAATCGATGTGGTGGACATTTAGGGCACGTTTTTAAGGGCGAAAAGTTTACGCGTAAGAATACGCGCCACTGCGTGAATTCGGTCTCTCTCTCCTTTGTGCCGGCCACTACCGAAGAGGGCTATGAACGGGCTCTTGTTGCCGGCGGCTGCTTTTGGGGGGTAGAGGCGCTCTTTAAAGAGGTTCCTGGAGTTGTGAGAACACGCGTTGGGTATGTAGGGGGCCATGTAGTGAACCCTACCTACGAAGAGGTGTGCTCCGGTACAACGGGTCATGCAGAGGCCTTGGAGGTTATTTTTGATCCGAAGAAAACCAGCTATGAAGAGGTTGTGAAACACTTTTTCGAAATTCATGATCCGCGTCAAAGCAACCGCCAGGGTCCCGACGTGGGAGAGCAGTATCGCTCTGCTATTTTCTATCTGACAGAAGAGCAGAGAGAGTGTGCGGAGAAAGTAAAGAATTTAGTGCCCGGCGCGGTAACGCAGATTGTGCCTGCGCAGCCCTTCTATGCCGCTGAGGACTACCACCAGGACTATTATGGCAAAACGGGCAAAGAGCCCTATTGTCACGTGTTTGTGAAACGTTTCTAAGGGCCTAGGTCGTAGTCTTCGGGAAGCCAGGAGGGGCGAGGAAGGGCGAAGTTTTCCTCCAGCACTTGTTCGGCCGTGTTGATGGCGCCCTCAATCCACCCTTGATGCGAGGAGAAGGCCTCACCGCAGATAAAAAGATTAGCGGTGGCAAGTGGCTTGCGAATTTGTTTGGCCAGTAGCCAGGATTGATTGCCGGGATTCCAGTAGTGCCAGGCACCCCCGTAGGGGCTGTTGCCCCAGTCTTGAAAGAGGCTAGCCGTTGGCGCTGCAGCATCGATGTTGTACTGCTCGTTCATCTGCCGTGTAAGATCGAGGGTCATTGCAGAAGTAAGGGTATGGCTTTGGATGAAGTCCTGCTCACTCACATAGCGTTCGCGTACGCGATCAAAGGCTCCTTGGGTCATGTACCCGCGCCAAAAGTCGTTGTTGAAGGAGATGCGTAAGAGGCCGCGGCTGTCCGTGTAGGTGACTTGGCGCAAGGGCAGGTCTGTAAGAGAAGAGCCGCCGGTGAGTTTGAGCTCCGGCCACCAGGGTTTGGCGTACCAGAGAAAGACACGGGTAGCACGCTGCGGCATAACGCGCTGCAGGTCGGTTTCAAAATTGGTGCCCACAAAAGGCAGGCCCTCTCTACTGAGCAGCTCAAGAGATCTACGCGGCAGGGCAAGAATAACATTGCGAGCAAGAACCGCTGGCCCTGTTTGAAATTGCACTTCAAGGAGGTCGTTTTTGTATTGGATCGCAGTGACTTGCGCATTCATCTCAATTTCGCCGCCACTGGCAATGAACTGATCGGCCAAGGTGCGGGGCAGAGTGTCAAGGCCGCCTTTGATCTGCATCAGATCATCGGCGTTGATGCTTGCAAAAATCTGCACGATCGCATCATAGGCGTTCCAGTTGGCAGAGGTGGGTAAAGATTCACTGCACTGCAGCGCCATGTGGTAGGCCTCAGTGCTCATGTGTTTGAGTAAAAAGTCCCAAAAGCCTGTTTGCCACAAAGGTCTGTCATCGTAGGTGGCCGTCTTCAGATGCTCGCGAGCTTGGCTCACTGTCATATCTTTAAGATCTGGGAAGGAAGAAAAAATCGCCCCCAAAATGAGGTCTCGAGGCGTTTTTCCCTTTTCAATGGTGCGTATGTTGAAAGGGACGGCACCACCATTCCAGGTAAAGCGTTTGCCTCGGAAGTAATCGGGGTTGCCCCCGTCGCCTGTGGGGATTAAAGATGTTTCTAGTTTGAGCTGTTGGCAGAGGTTGTAGACACTGACTTGGTCTTTGCGAAATCCTAAGCTGCCTAATTCTGCAGGCACGCCGGCGAGAACGGGCAGCTGCACGGAGAAGAGGCGCCCGCCAATGCGGTTACTATACTCGACAAGTAGCACCTGCTTTTTCGTCCATGTCGGGTCTTGTGCAAAACGCCAGGCGCAGTAAGTTCCCGCAGGTCCGCCTCCTACAATGACGACGTCATAGACCGGTGCTGCGGCATAGAGGGTGGAGGCAAGCGTTAGAATAAGAAAGGCAATGCGCATCGCCGTATTATCAAAATTTTTGGATTAATGAGAAGCGCGGAGGGTGTTGGTCAAAAGGGCCATAATGGTCATAGGCCCGATACCGCCTGGGACGGGGGTAAGGGCGGAGGCGACGGTACTGACGGCGGCAAAATCGACATCGCCTACCATAGCGCCATCGAGGCGGTTGATGCCCACGTCGATGACAACGGCCCCCTTTTTCACCATATCCGCTTTGACAAAGTGTGCCTGGCCGATGGCGGCGACGAGAATGTCAGCGGCAAGGCAATGTTCCTTGAAGTGGTTGGAGTGGGTATGGAGGAGGGTGACGGTGGCATCGTTGCCCTTGCGAGAGAGAAGGGCGGAAAGGGGTCGGCCCACAAGATTGCCGCGCCCAATGATGACAACTTCCTTGCCCTGCGTGGGGATTTGGTAGTAGTTCAGGAGCATTTGGATGCCCAAAGGAGTGCAGGGGATGAAACCGTCGGTGAAACCCAGGGCAAGCTTACCGGCATTGATGGGGTGTAGGCCGTCGACATCTTTCGAGGGGCTGACCGCTTCGGCAATTTTCTGGCCGTTGATGTGGCTCGGGAGAGGGAATTGGACGAGAATGCCATGAACTGCGGGATCGCGGTTCAGATCCGCGATGGTTTTCAGGAGATCGGTTTGCGAGATGGTGACGGGCATACGCAAGATGGTCGAGCGAATGCCGACGCGGGCGCAGGCCTTTTCCTTCATCGCAACATAGGTGACGGAGGCGGGATTGGCCCCTACAAGAACCATGGTAATAGAGGGAGGGCGTGCCGGGTCGATTTGCCCCATCAGCTCCTTTTCAAGTGCAGCTGCACAAGCTTTGCCATCTAATATCTGCATAGTGATATAGTCGCCGACTTTCATGATTAACGCAAAACAGATTGAGCAGCGTTTAGAAGAGCTATTAAACGTCGGCTCGCCTGCCGTCCAGCCTCTCCTGGAGGCTGCCTCCTACGCCGTCTTCACCGGAGGCAAGAGGCTGCGCCCTCTCTTGACCCTGGCTGTCGCCGAAGCGCTGGGTTCCCGAGATGCTCTCGATGCCGCTTGCGCAGTCGAAATGCTGCACGTTTCCTCTCTGATCCATGACGACATGCCCTGCATGGATAACGACGACTTTCGCCGCGGTCAGCCCACTGTCCACCGCGCTTTTGGGGAATATCAAGCCCTTCTCGCAGGCGATTTCCTCCTCGTCTATGCCTTTGAGGTCGTCACAAAATCCTCCCTGCCGCCGCCAGTTCAAGCCGAGATTGTGCGCGTCCTGGCGCGTAGCGCTGGGGCCGAGGGGATGTGTGGAGGACAGCTTCTCGACCTCAATGGCAATATCGACAGCATTGACCAGCTGGAGTCGATGTACGAGTTAAAAACGGGCGCGCTTCTCAATGCCGCTGTGCAAGTCGGTGCCATTGTCGCCGGCGCCCATCAAGAAGAGCGAGCACTTCTCGAGGCCTATGCACAAAAAGTCGGTCTGGCCTTTCAGATCATCGACGATGTCTTGGACGTTGTTGCTCCGGAAGTGAAGCATAAAACCTCCTCCGATCAGGTCAACCAAAAGCAGACCTATGTCACTTTTGTGGGTCTGGAGCAATGCCGCGTACGGGCTCACCAACTTATTGAAGAGGCGCTGGTATTGCTGACCTCTTTTGGCAAAAGGGCAGACCCGCTACGCGAGCTTGCGCACTTTATCGAACAACGCGCCACTTAGCGAGCAGCCAAATAAGGGGCATGCCGAGAAGAGCGCCGGTGCCGAGGTCGAGGGCAAGGCTGGGGAGGTAGAGGCCGCGGTTGATGAGGGTTTCGACGAGGGCGGTGGCGGAGGCTACGAGGCAGAGGTGGGCGATGTAGGTGAAGATGGGCTGTTGGAGAAGGGCTTTGGGGACGAGGCTGACAAGCCAGGCAGAGGTGGCTAGGCTGAAGGCGTAGAGACCAAAGGGTGCTGTCGTGGTGAGCAGGTCAAGAAGAATGCCCAGGGCGAAGGCGGTTGCGATGCCTTCGATGGCGCCCAGGGTCATGAGAGCAAAAGCGATGGGGCCGCTGAAGGCAAGAAGGGGAAAGCCAAGCAGCGCAGCACAAAGTGCTGAAGTGATCGTAATGGCCGTTTGTAGGCTGAAAGCCATCCAGAGTTTAGTGCGCATCTTTGGAGAGAATCATGGCGGGTACGGTTTTTGCTACTAATTTGAGATCAAACCAGAAACTGCGGCGATCGATGTACTCCTCTTCAAGTTGGATGCGTTCCTCGTAAGAGATGTTGCTGCGACCAGAGGTTTGCCAATATCCGGTGATGCCTGGCTTCGCGGTGAGAATTTTCGAGGCTTTGGGTCCAAAGCGCTCTTCAAGTTCTTTTGCTGTCACAGGGCGCGGCCCAACAACACTCATATCGCCTTTGAGTACATTCCAGAACTGCGGCAACTCATCAAGAGAGGTTTTACGCAAGAAACGTCCAATGGGAGTAATGCGAGGATCGAGTTTGAGTTTTTGATAAAGCTCCCACTCTAGTTTGCTCTGCGGGCAGCTTTGAAGCAGTTCGGTGAGCCGCTGACTGGCATCAAGCGCCATCGTGCGGTACTTCACGCAGCGAAAAAGGCGGCCGTCCATTCCAACGCGGTTATCGAGATAAAAGATCGGTCCGCGCGCTGAACAACGAATGATGAGGGCGATCAAAGCAAAGGCGGGAAGACCTAGAATCAGTACGCTTGCGCTAAAGAGAATATCAAAAAGTCGTTTGCTAAAGGGGTACATTATTGCTTTCCCTCATGAATCCATTTCGCAATTTGTGCAATGTGGCGGCCTTGGAAGCGCGCCCCATCTAATTCATTCGCGCTGGGGTGCTCACCCTCTGCGTCGGCGACGCACGAAGCGCCGTAGGGCGAACAGCCGGTGATAACTTTTTTTTCCATCTGTCCTTGAAACGCGTAGGGGAGTCCGACCACAACCATTCCTTGGTGAAACAAAAAGGTATGAAAGGCCAGAAGAGTGGATTCTTGTCCGCCGTGCTGCGTTGCACTACTGGTAAAAACGCCGCCCACCTTGCCCACTAAAGAACCGCTGGCCCACAGCTTTCCGGTACCGTCGATGAATTGGCTCATTTGGCCGCACATGTTTCCGTAACGGGTGGGTGTGCCAAAGATAATGGCATCAGCAGCTATCAAATCTTCATTTGTCACAACGGGAATGTCGTCAAAAGAGAGGGCTTTCATTTTCGCGCGAACCTCAGGAGAAAGAGTTTCGGGTACGCGCTTGAGGGCGACAGAGCCAAACTCTTTTGCTCCCTCCGCCACAGCTTCCGCCATTTTCTTAATGTGTCCGTAGGTCGAGTGAAAGACAACAAGCGTGTGCATAAGCTGTTTATTATCCCCAGCCCCCCTTTTTCCAATAGAAAAAATTTCAAGGGAGCGGGAATACTGCATCTCATATGATGAAATGGATCCACCTTTCGATTGCGATAATACTGGCAATACTGATCTGGCAAGTGCCCGCTCCGGAAAGCGTAGCAAAAGAGGGAATGCCCTTATTGGCGATTTTCGTGGGAGCCATTTACGCGATTATCACTAAACCGCTTCCCATGGGTGCCATCTCCCTGATCGCCGTCTTAGTACTCATTTTAACAAAAACCCTCTCCTTTGGAGATGCCTTTTCCGGATTTACGAGTGATATTGTTTGGTTGATTGTCTTCGCCTACTTTATTTCGAGAGGAATTATTAATACCGGTTTGGGTAATCGTATTGCCTTTTTATTTATGCGTCGCTTTGGCAAGCGCACGCTTGGTTTAAGTTACAGTTTGGCGGTGACCGACTTGGTTTTAGCTCCCGCCATTCCTAGCAGCACTGCGCGAGCGGGTGGAATTGTTCTTCCCATTTTAAAATCGATTTCTATTGCTTTTGGGAGCCATGCGCACCAGCCGGATGCCAACCGTGTGGGAACTTACCTTACGCTTACAGCTTTTCACATTACCTGCATTTCCTCCGCCATGTTTTTGACGGCTATGGGGGGAAATCCGCTGATTGTTGACTTAGCGGCACAAAGCGGCGTCAAAATTACTTGGTTGAGTTGGGCTTTGGCGGCTTCCGTTCCCGGTATCATCAGTATCGTCATTCTTCCCTACCTGATCTTTAAGCTCTTTCCGCCCATCATCAAGCAAACACCCGATGCCCCTGAATACGCACAGAGAAAGCTCAAAGAGATGGGGCGCGTCTCTTTCCACGAGTGGCTGATGCTTTTCGTCTTTGTTGGGCTGGTTGGGCTTTGGATTTTTGGAGAAAGCGTCGGAATTAAAGCGGCCGTCACGGCGCTGATGGGTGTAGCTGTTTTGCTGATTGCCGGAGTGCTTTCTTGGAAAGATCTCATGAAGGAGGACAGTGCGTGGGATACGCTGATCTGGTTTGCCTCTCTTGCGATGATGGCAGGATTCCTCAATAAGTTGGGGGTCATTCACTGGTTTGGCGATTGGGTAGCGGGTAACATTCATGGCTACTCGTGGCAGGCGGGCTTTGCCGTGATGGCCCTTGTCTACTTCTTCACGCACTACTTCTTCGCCAGCAACCTCGCGCACATCAGCGCAATGTATGCGGCCTTTTTAGTGGTTTCCATCGCTTTAGGTACGCCGCCTTATCTGGCCGCCTTTGTCCTGGCCTTCTTCTCTAATCTCTTTGGAACGCTGACGCACTACGGCTGCGGTCCCGCGCCGATCCTCTTTGGGGCTGGTTACGTGCCGATTGGGAAGTGGTGGCAGGCAGGGCTTATTCTTTCGCTGGTGAACATTGTGATCTGGTTTGGCATCGGCGGACTGTGGTGGAAATTCCTGAATCTCTGGTAAAGCCGTCGGAGCTAAAAGTTGCCTACGAAAAAATTTCTGCTGGATACCGAAAAGGACGGGTCCAACTCAAGGATCCCATCGATTACTTGGCCTATGTTGCGGCGCGCAGCCCCGCAACCGGCGCAGCGATCCGCGCCGTACTCACAGAGGTGGCGGCCCGCATCACGCACCCAGTGCACTCCATTTGTGATGTTGGCATGGGCCCTGGCACGGCCATCGCCACCCTCCGCGAACTCTTTCCCGCCGCCCGCTACGCAGGCGTTGAAAAAGACCCTCAGTTCATCGCACTTGCACAGCAAATCTTCGGTCCATTGGACGTCAAGCCACCGCACGCTGCCGACCTTGTGCTCTGCTCTTATTCGCTCAACGAAATGAGTGATCCCACGCCTTTTCTCAATCTCGACGCGCAAACCATTGTCATCATCGAGCCGGGCACCACCGAAGGCTTTCGCCGCATACTCTCTTACCGCGATCATTTGATCGGCCAAGGGCTGCACATGGTCGCTCCTTGCCCCGCTTCCCACAAGTGTCCCTCTTCCTGGTGTCACTTCTCCGTACGCGTGCCGCGCACCAAACTACATCGCTACATCAAAGGCACGATGGGCCATGAGGACGAGAAATACTCCTATATTGCCATGTCAAAACATCCCGCGCGCACTGCTTCTGCCCGCATTGTCGCTTCACCTGAACACAAAAGCGGCCATACCCATTTCCTTTTGTGCGAAAACTGCCAGCTTGTAAAAAAAACAGTCTCTCGCAAAGACGCCCACTTTAAACAAGCAAAGAAGCTTGAGTGGGGAGATTCGTGCGAATTGTAACAGAAAAGTTATGTCTCTAGTAGTTACTGCCACAATGAAAGAAGATGCTGCTTATGCGCGAGCTCTTCGCTTGCAATTAGAAGGGCAAAGATTGTTTCGAGGAGCTCACGCTGTGGGCTTTCTTCGTGGAAGACAAATCCATGTTGTTTTTGACCGCAGAACAAGAGTCGTTGAACTCCGCTTACTGAGTTTAAAGCGAATAGAGAGCGTCGAAGTAGAATACAAAGATATTCCCAAGATACTGCGGTTTTTTCTTAGAAAAATCCTCTATTCAAGTTAGAGCCACTCGAAGCCAAACCAAAAGAGGGCAGTGAAGAGGCCGATCGCGATCAAGGAAGAGATCCATCCCAGTAAGATGAAGAGGCCGTCGTAGGCGAGCAGGCCAAGGCCAAGGAAGACGATGGGGGTGGCGGCAACCGTGTTGCTGAAAGGGACGGGCAGGGGTAGGGCCATGAAAAAGCCCTGGATGCAGAGGGTGATGCCGATGAGGGTTTTGTAGTGGCAGAGCCGGGTGAGGCGGTGGTGGAGGATGTAGCGCAGTTTGTGGGTGGTTTTTTCCGTGATATGGATGATTTTGCGCAGGTGGCTGGGCTTTACCGTGCAGGTCCGTATAAAGGGGGGGAGCCAGAGCCGCTTATGGAGGAGGATTTTGACTCCAAAAAGGATTTGGAGGATCCCAAAGGGGCTGGAAAGGCCGGGAATGGTAATAGGAAAGGCAAAGGGAAGGCTGAAAATCACGATAAGCAACCCATAGCCCTGGCCGTCTAAAGATGCAACTATCTCAGCTACAGTGACTTGCTTATGATGCGCGAGATTTGTGAGCTTTTTTAAAGCTCCTTCTACCTTATGGTTTTCTTGTATATTAGGCGTCTTCAACGGTATAATTTCCTGCTCTACTTGCCGTAACCATAAGGAAAATACGATGTTCAGTCCAGTACGTTCGAAGCCATTTCTTGGTAGCCCACATGCGGATGATCCAGCACGTGTTGCGGAAGGGTCAAAAAGACGACGCATCATTTCCCAGGAAAGTGCGGCATCAGATGCAGCAGCTTTTACCTCTCCTACTCGACCACAAGCTCTGCCCGGTGCTGGTGCAATGACTGCAGGTTTTTCCCCTCTTGAAGAGATGGATCTCTTAGACGATTTTCCTGCTCGAATGGTTACAGCGGCAGCTGCAGTTTTTGGTTCTCCTGCTAGAGAAGCGGCTGCGGCGGCTGGAGGCTTTTTTGGCTCTCCTCCTAGAACAGCAGCAGCTGGCGCCGGTTTCAGCTCACCCGCTAGGGGTGGAGCTGCAGCGGCTGGAGGCTTTGGCTCTCCTCCTAGAACAGCAGCAGCTGGCGCCGGTTTCGGCTCACCCGCTAGGGGTGGAGCTGCAGCGGCAGCAGATTTTGGTGGTCCGTCGAGAGCAGCTCCTCCCGCTATTCGCTCAAAATATTTCAGCTCGACTTATGGGCAGATCTGTACTTCGTTGTTAGGGAAGGGAATTTCCATTGATGGAACATTGCGCACCTTAAGTTTCCTTGGAAAAGGGGAGTATTTCAATGTCTATCGAGCCGTAGGTACAGAGTGGGTTGTGAAGATTCCCCACTTCGAAAATAAGGTGACTCCAAACGCCTACCAAAAATTGATCGCAATGCACAGACCCGATACCTATACGGCTCTCTTCGTAGGAGCGCCTGTAGCAGCAGTGAAAGAGGTAACAGAACACTACATCGTGCAACGTTTTGTAAAGGGTCACCAAGCAACTGAAATTGTCGGCGAAAACATTCACTGCTTAGCTCAACTAGTCGCTGCTGCTTGCAAGAATAAAAGACCGGTTGATGTCAACGTTGGTAACCTGCTGATCGAAAACGGGTTGCTGGTGTGCATCGATCCAATTCCACCGCTCGATCAAGAAGAGCCTTTAGACTTCCTCAGCTTGCTGGAAGGTCTTTTCCTAAGGGTACGTATTACCGATGCAGCAAAGCGCGCAGTACTTGCTCCTTTAGCGGCTTGGCCCGAGGCTATCGAAGCGATTCGCTTGGCAGAAGCAAGTCCTCTGCTGCCCTTCATTACCTAATCAGGTTCGGGCTCGCCGCGGACCCAGGCAGTGACGGCCAGGCGCATGGCTTTTTCTACCGACATATCCATCGGGCGGATTTTGCTTCGATCTATGAGTAAGGTGATGCCGCCGATCTGGTAACTCAATGGGATGTAGACGGCTACTTTGCTGGCATCGTGAGGAATTGTTTCCGAAGTAATGAACCCCAACATATCCATTTCATGCACAGTAACGAGAACAACAGACCCGCCTTCGCGTTTGGTGCGAAAGAAGTTGAGTAGGTCGGAGATGGAGCTGTAGAGCGTTTTGAAGAGGGGGATCTTCTTAAGTTGGCGTTCTGCCCAGCCGTAGGCTTTACTGATAAACCACGCGTTCAGGGTCAGACCGAAAACAAAAACAAAGCCCAAGCCAATGATCAGCCCCAGCCCGGGGAAATAGTGAGCAGGGCCCATGATCATCTTCAGAATATAGCCGAAAAAGCCCTCAATAAAGTTGAGGAGCCAGACGACCAAGGCCACTGTAATGGCGATGGGGAGGATGGCCATAAGGCCTTTAAGAAAGATCTTGCCGATGCGCATCTAGGTAACTCTGTAGCATAATGACTGCCGCGGCCGTGTCAAGTGCTTCTGTGCGGCGTTTACGGCTCAAACCAACCTCTTTGAGGGCCCTATCGGCCTGTAAAGAGGTGAGCCTTTCGTCCCAAAGGTGGACAGGGCAGGAGACCTTGGTTTGCAGCTGGGCAGCAAAATGGGCTGCCTGGTCGGCCATAGGGCCCTTTTTGCCGTTCATATTGAGAGGGTGCCCGACAACAATGGCTTCTACGGGGTGTTTTTCGAGCGCCTTAAGAACGCCTTCAATGGACGTTTCGGTGCGGCCATCGCTGTCTACGCGGGTTAGAGGGCTGGCCAGACTTTTGCCCAAGTCAGAGAGAGCAACCCCAATGCGTTTTTGGCCAAAGTCAATGCCGGCGATCCTACCCATTTTTGATTGCAGCGGCGATAAAGTCGCGGAACAGGGGATGGGCATCGGTGGGCTTGGACTTGAATTCGGGGTGAAACTGCACACCTAGCATCCAAGGGTGATCTTTGACTTCCGTGATTTCGCACAAGTTGCCCTCGATCCACACACCGGAAACCACCATGCCCGCATCTTCGAGTGCGGCGCGGTAGCCATTGTTTAGCTCCCAGCGGTGGCGATGGCGTTCTGAAATCACATCCGCTTTGTACGCCTTATGTGCAAGCGTGCCCGGCTTCAACGTGCAGGGATAAGCTCCCAGGCGCATCGTGCCGCCTAAATCCACCACATGTTGCTGCTCACTTAGGAGCGAAATCACCGGATAGGGGGTTTCCGGATCCATTTCCGTTGAGTTGGCACCCTCTAATCCGAGAACGTTGCGTGCAAACTCTGTAATCATAACCTGCATGCCAAGGCAGAGGCCAAAATAGGGAATCTTCTTTTCACGGCAATACTTCGCCGTCATGATTTTGCCCAGCCACCCGCGCTCTCCAAAACCACCTGGAACGACGTAGCCATCAAAGCCTTTTACTTCGTCGATCAACACATCATCGTCATCGATTACTTTGTCTGATTCGAAAAGACCTAGCTCTAAGCGGTAGCCCGCATGCGCGGCGGCGTGTTGCAGAGCCTCGTACACAGACTTATAGGCATCTTGGTGCTGCACATATTTGCCCACCACAGCGATACGCACCGTTCCTTTCGGGTGAATGAAAGTCTCGACGAGTTTCTTCCACTCTTTGAGGTCATTTTTCTTCCAGGGCAATCCCAAAAATTCGCAGACTTTTTTATCCACGCCCTGTTCATGCAGATCAAGAGGGACTTCCCAGATCGTGTGCTCGACATCTTTTTCCGCAAAGACGGAGTCGCGCGCAACGCTGCAGAAGAGCGAAATCTTGTCGCGGTTTTCTTCGGAAAGATCCACTTCAGAGCGGCAGAGCAGAATGTCGGGAATGATTCCAATACCTCGCAAAATCTGCACAGACTGCTGCGTGGGCTTGGTTTTGACCTCACCCGCAGCGCGTAAATAGGGCACATAGGTGAGGTGAATGTTCATGCATGCGCTGGGGCGTTCATAGCGAAACTGACGAATCGCTTCGAAGAAGGGCAGCGATTCGATATCGCCCACGGTGCCGCCTACTTCTACAATGACAATATCAATATTGGGAGTCTGCTTTCCGCAGTTGATAATACGCTGCTTAATTTCGTCAGTAATGTGGGGAATGACTTGAACTGTTTTCCCAAGAAAATCGCCATGCCGTTCACGTTTGATTACAGTCTCGTAGAGCTGACCGGAAGTAACGTTGGAAACTTTTGAAAGAGGGGAGTTGCAGAAGCGGTAGTAGTGACCCAGGTCCAAGTCGGTCTCTGCGCCATCATCCGTAACGTAGACCTCTCCGTGTTGGTACGGACTCATCGTGCCCGGATCGACGTTGAGATAGGGGTCGAACTTGAGCATCGCGCAGGTGAGACCCTGGCGCTCTAGCAGAAGGGCGATGGATGCAGAAGTAAGGCCCTTGCCCAGGGAAGAGACGACGCCACCTGTAACGAATATGTAGTTCACTTGGAAAGGGCCTCCTCAACTCGGGCAACATCTTCTGGAAAGTTTACTTCGATCGACATGGCGGAATCGGAAAGAATGGCCACTCTCATGCGAAAACCATGCTCAAGAATGCGCAACTGTTCTAGGTCTTCGTACATTTGCAGGGGAGTGGGGGAAAGGCTGGCCATTTGCGGGAGAAATTCGGCGCGGAAACAGTAGAGTCCGATGTGGCGGTAGTAGTGAGGGAAGGTGGCATCAAAACTGCCCCGACGGTTGAAGGGGATGAGTGAACGACTGAAATAGAGAGCGTTGCCCTTTAAATCGAGGACCACCTTGGCTACGTTGGGCGAAATCGCCTCTTCGTAGTTGCGGATGGGAACAGCGGCTGTGGATACCACCGCTTCATCATCTTCTAAAAGAAGGTCAACCGCATCGCGGATCACTTTTGGATCCAGCAGAGGTTCGTCGCCCTGTACGTTGACGATGATGTCGTGTTCTTGTAGCTCGGGAAAGGCGATGGAGGCTTCTACAAGGCGATCGGTCCCTGTTTGGCAAGAAGAGGAGGTCATTAAAACCTTCCCGCCAAACCCGAGAACGTGCTCGGAAATACGGGCGTCATCGGTCAATACGATGACATCTTTGAAGTCTTTGTAGCGACGGGCGTTTTCTACCACGCGCTGAACGAGTGTTTTGCCGCCGATCATTGCGAGGGGTTTGCCTGGAAAGCGGGTGCTGGCCCACCTGGCGGGTACCATAGCAATGATTGACGGCTTGCGAAACATGACACTACAATACTAGCATGTTGGAAAAAGAGCTACAACCCTTGCTTATGCACACCTGCTGCGCCCCCTGTTCAGGCGAGGTGATAGAGACCGTTTTACGAAGCGGGGTGGAGTTCTCCCTCTTCTTTTATAACCCTAATATTCATCCTCTTAAGGAATACGAGCTGCGCAAAGAGGAGAACATCCGTTTCGCTGAAAAAATGGGTATTCCCTTCATCGATGCCGACTACGACACCGACAATTGGTTTGCCCGCGTCAGGGGGCTTGAAAATGCCCCTGAAAGAGGGGAGCGCTGTACGGCCTGTTTCGACATGCGTTTTGAGCGCACCGCTCTCTACGCTCACGAGCACGGTTTTCGCTCCATTACCTCCTGTTTAGGCATCTCTCGTTGGAAGGATATGGAGCAGATCAACCGCTCTGGCCACCGCAGCGCTGCTCGCTACAACCTTCCCTACTGGGACTTTAATTGGCGCAAAGGGGGCGGCTCTGCGCGCATGGTGGAAATTGCCAAGCGCGAGGGTTTCTACCAGCAAGAGTATTGCGGCTGCATCTATTCACTGCGCGACTCTAACAAGTGGCGTCAGGCACAGGGGCGCCCTCTTATACGGCTGGGCGAGAAACATTATCATGTATCCTGAGCATTGCTCGCGGGAAGCGATACATGCGCACATGGCGCAGTATGTAGCGGCCATTGCTGAGGCGAAGAAGCGTTTGTGTATAGAGGAGCCCTTGGTGCTTCACCCTTTTCGCGAAGGGAGCAATTTTGTAGCGCGTATCGATATGCCCTTTCTCCTCGATGAGCAGCAATTTGCGCAGCTAAAGGCGCAGTATGTACCGATGCCCAGCCTTGCTCGTCTCTATAAATTGATCGAAAGGTGGAACCAACAGTTTCCCGGAAATGGGGCCTTTACGAAGCGCCTTCGCGCGAGGATAAAGCCGTTGCTTGCCTACTCTCGGCGGCCGACAAAAAATGGGCTCCATGCAGTCCTCCAAGAAATGGAGGAGATGGTGGTGGATGAAGAGGAAAAAGAACAGGGTGTTGACCTTTTTTTCGGCAAGGTTTGTGAACTCATCAAGCAAGAGAAGATGACGATTGCCTATGAAGGGCTGGTGTTTACAGATGGCAAGATTTCCTCTTTAGACATTCAATTGCGAAACAACGGGCCCAGTGTTGCAGCTCATTTACGCAAATGGGACAAAGAGGGGATCTCTTTTGCTTTCAAGTTGGCCCAGGAAAATGTGCGTGAGCTTTTGGCGTATGAATTGGCAAAGCCGCTGCAACTGGACCAATTTCTTCTGCCAAAGGCAAGGGTGGAGTTAATGGGGGTCTCTTTGGCCGGAGCGAAAGATCCCGTCGGCCTGGCCTGCGGCTGGATTGACCATCGATCTTCTAGACGGTTTGCCTCACAGCTGGGAAAGGTCACCAAGCGCAAACACTGCCCTGTTACCACAAAGTTGTGGGCGAACTGCGACCGTTTTTCTTACGAGGGAAATCTGCTTCTGGATCTCGTCTTTGGTAGCTACGATTCGCATATGAGCCAATACCTCCTGGCAGGCAAAAAGCTCTATAATGTCGACTTTTCTCGCTACGGCATTCCCGGCGATGCTTATGTTGAACAATCGACCTACGCCACTTTTTGCAGCGCGCTGCTTGATACTCCCGTTCTTTCCCAGCACTTGTGTGAGGCCAGCAAGCAGCTGATTTTAAGCTGGGACATCGCGGCTTGGGAAAAACATCTATTGCGCTATGCCGGACACAAGCGAGTCTATAGCGCTGTGACGGAAAAGGCAGCGACCCTTCGTTTTGAATGGGCTCGCATAGGAAGATGCAAGGATCGCTCCCTTTTGTTAGAGCAATATACCCAGGTCTTTTCCGAGTCTGGAATGTCTCTGACAACAGAGGAGCTGCAAAAAGCGCTCTTGCGCCACTATGCAAAAAAGGCCCGTCTCTTGAAACAAAAAGCCTTCAAGTTCCTTCATCCGGGCTGTGTGCAGAAAATGGTCGCGCGGGCGCGTTCTTTGCAGAAGATGGTGCAAGGCGAGCCCACTTTTATGGAACTTTTCCAGGCGCTCTATCCGGACTTAAGCATTTTCTTAGAGCTGGTGAAAGATCTCTACCCCTTTGCGGGACTGCGACTAGCGTTTCATAGCAAGCCGGGAGGCTCACTTGAACGCACCTCTTTAGAGGAAATCGTCTACGAATACACGGTACGACTAGGCCGGCTTGAAAGGGGAGATGAGCTGCGAGAAAAGCTTTCCCAGGTACGTCAGGAGGCCATTGCCCACGCTACAATGGCGAGCATCTGCGGTTCGTTTATATAGATGCGGCGGAGGCAACGGCTTGTGTTGCTGCATTGAACGCCGCCATTTCGAGCTGAGCGTTCTTGATCTCTGTTTGAATGAGGGTTGTGAGCGTAGCGGAGGTGTTGGAGGCGAGGGTGCTCAAGAAGCTCGCTGCGGCTTGGTCTCTGCCGTAGATTCCTTGGTCGGTGGCCAGAGTTGTCTGCTGCCCGGCCATTGTCGCCATCAATTTTCCCATCTGATGCTCCAAAATTCCAATAGCAATATTGGTCCCAATGGATGCACCGATACCGGCAGCGGCAATCGCTGCGCCAAAAAATTCGCAGCCAGGAATGAGACCAATAAGAGCTCCTATACCTGCTGCAATGGTGCCACCTATTGAAGTCTGCTGGTCCTGATTAAGTTTTGTTTGATCAGCTTGTAGCGTTGCATTCTCGGAGGCAAGTTGAAGTGTGATGGTGTTGATGAGCTTAAGTATTTCTTGCTGCTGGTTGAGTATATCCAATGTGTAGTTGGTCACTTTGTCTTGATTTGCACCGATCAATTCGATGTTGTGTTGCTGTTGCTTTTCAATGGCATTTTTAAAGGCGGTAAAGACAGCCAGAGCGTTCCCTTGTCCATTTAAGCCCTCTAAAGCCATGGCCACAAATTTTTTCGCTTTTTGTAGAATGGCAATGATTTCATCAACGGTATTGATGTCTATTTTCAGAGTGTCGGGAAGGCCTAAGAGCTTAGCGAGCGCCGCCCCTTGCTGCAAAAAATCGCTGGTGGTCGTGGCGATGAGTCCCGGTACATTTGTTTTGCGTGTGGAGACGTTGTTTACGTAAGCACCGGCATTATTGCAGGCCGATTCAGCGGCATTCCTTTGTCCGGCGCTGCTGAAATAAAAGTCCCAGCCCCCTGCAGCGTTGGTTGTATGTGGAGGGAGGGCAATGCCCGCCGCTGCGAAAGCGGCTTCTACAGCCGCCTGATCACCGGGGAGTATGTCCAACATGTATTTGTAGTTGGTGTACCCTTGGAGATTTTTGATGTCATTTCGATCGGCTGAAATGCTAGCAGCAGCTTTCTTGGCCGCCCCTGTAAGCTCGTGCCACGCCGCCGAATCCTGAGCTATAGAGTTACCCTTACCCGGGCCGTTGAAAAGGCCCCAAACGGTCCCTATCCAATGTTTCACCGAAGCCTGGATAGAGGGAGGTAGATTGGCTATGCCGGCCCAGTTAACACTAATGCGAGCCGAGTCTACCTCGCTGCCGTTGAGAGTTCCATGCGTTTGTCCCAACCATTGAAAGAACTGCGACATATTAATAACGGAATTATTGTTGGGTCCGTAACCGATCGAGTAGATTAAGTGGACATCTCCATCCGCAAAGAGCGCTTTAATGGCGGCAACCACAGCGGGGTCTTTCTGCAGGTTGGCAATCGCCGCCTCTTTTTGAGAGACGGTAAGCTTGTCGTTTGCTATGTCGGCAGATAGGTCGGTCAATTCTTGGGAAAGCGAATAAATGGCTTCGATTTGCTGCAGAGCGTTTTGTTCTTGCTTTACGTTCTGCTCCCCATATTGAGCCCCCAACTTCTCCATCTCCGCATTGATTTCTGCGGCCAATAAAGCATAGGCACCCTGGCCGGAGCCGCTCACAGATGGCTTGTTAGTTGACGTGGTGCTGGAAGTAGGAGTCGGGGTGATGGAGGTGCTGCTGGAAGTGGAGGGCGAGGTAGCAACAGAGGGCAACAAGCCTCTGGCTTGAGCGCGCGCCAGAGCGAGAAAAACCAGGCGTGGATTCGTCGGCAGGGGAAGGGTTGCCATGGCCTTGGCCGCATCATCCAAAGCTGTGCTAGGATCACAGCTGGGTTTGGGTAGAAAAGGCGCTTTCCAGGGTTCTCTGTCTGGGGCTACAAGTAGTGAATGCATGCCGGCCAACTGCTGCTGGTCCAGCACATCTTTTTCTGCCGCCACGCGTGCTGCGATCTGGTCTGTACTCTGTGTTGCCTTCGCCTCCATACGGCGAATAAAGGCTTCAACTTGACGAGAACCGGCGGGAGATATGCTCATGCCAGCACGATAGAAAAAGAGGCCGAATCGGCGCAACCTCTCTCTGCCGCAGGGTCTGATAATTTATATTATGTACTTCGTAAAGGTCTCGGGTGGATCATAGGCAAAGTCTGTGACTTCGACTGGATCCAGGTCAGGACTCATAATGGGCTCTATGCCGATGACCTCGTCCATGGCAACGCCGTTGCATACAATTTTATCACTGAATCTCAATTCTAGAGAAAAGCCTGGGGATTGAAGTGTTGTTTTGTCCGGATCATCGGTAACAGTGACATCAATAAAGTAATCAGGCGATGCGCCTGTCCCTTCCCATAGTCCCAGCGTTCTGCAGAGAAGCTCGGTAACGATCGTGGGGTCATAGCTCGTTGCCACTTCTTTTGCCGCCAGTGTGACAACGTTAACGAGTCTTCCCTTGGAAAATCCAGGAAGAGGCAGTATTTGAGTAAAACTATCGGGAAGAATGCGTCGATTCAGTCCCAAAGATCCAATCAGATACACAGCCTTTGATACACAAAATGGTGCAACGCAATAAACAGAGCTCAAAGCAATCCTTTTTAGGTAGAGGGTTTGTCCATGCATTCAACAATGATGAGAAGGCCAATGGGTCCCGTATAATGTTTTCCGCTACAATGAAGGCCGTCTGAATTAGCGGCGATTTGCAGCCTTTTATTTGCCAGCGTCCATGAGGCGCCCTCGGTTTCTAGAGAAAATTTGCCGATCTTCCGAGCATTCTCCTCTGCCTTAGAAGAACCGAAGGAACGGCGGAAAAGCTCCGTGATGAATTCTAGATGTGGTAGTTCAGTGATCGGGGCCGATTCTCCAAGCGGTGTAAACCCCGAACAACGCAAGAGGTGCCCGTCACAGAGCACTAAAGAGATCAAAGCTCCTATGCGCTCGATTACACCACTTTCATTAGAAATCGCCGCTACGACTGGATTGCGTAACTTAAAATCAGCATAGATCAAGAAGGGCCATTCTTTTACGACAACATCGGCAGCAGACATAATCGCCAAGCATGATGTGGAGTATGTCGATAAAAATCAACCTTAAGGGCCGATGGGAGAAGGCACCGGCAGCAGAGGAGCTTCTGGGTGTTCTACCCCCTCGCATTCCTCTTTGAGATCCTCCCAAGTTTTGCGCGATTTTAGGTTACTGGGCCAAAAAGGAAACGTACGGCACTGGATGGGGCGAGCGCCGTAAAGGCTGCACTCCTTGCCTTTTAGGAAAACACAGTCGTAGCCGCGTTCGGTTTTGACCTCTTTGAGGGAGTAGCGCTGGCCTATCTTGCGGACGTAAAGTCGAGAGAATTCCTCCGTAGAAAGATCCAGTTCAGCAGCTAATTGGGCAATCTCTTCGTGGGTGACCCAAACGTACCCAGCACCGCCTGTACAGCACTTTCCGCACCCCGTGCACTTGAAGCGTAGACCCTCTTTATACCATGGCTCTTGTGTCATACAGCTATTATGGGTAAAAAGGGGGTTGCATGGAAGAAGATCTGCTATGGGCTATCGCCGTTTTTGCTGTTGTAATTGGCCTGGGGTACCTAGCCAAAAAGATCAAAGTCCCCTACCCCATTGCCCTAGTAATCGGGGGGTTGCTACTCAGCTTATTCCCCGTTTTCTATCCCCATCTTCCTACGGTCGTTCTTGAACCCAACCTGATCTTTTTGACCGTTCTTCCCCCCATTTTGTTCGCTGGAGGCTACTTCACTTCCGTGGGGGGCTTTCGTCGCAACGCCTTTGTCATTGCGCTGCTGGCCATTGGTCTGGTGATTGCCACAGCCGCAGCGGTGGCTGGCCTGGCGCATGGGTATAGCGGTATGATTTGGCCCGCCGCTTTTGCCTTGGGGGCCATCGTCTCCCCCCCCGACGCGACCGCAGCGATGGCCATTACGCAGCGTCTCAAGATCTCGCACAAAGTTGTCTCCATTCTCGACGGTGAAAGCCTTGTCAATGATGCTACAGCGCTGATTTTCTACCGTTTTAGCTTGGTCGCATTGGCTACAGGGGTCTTTTCTTGGAGCGTGGCCTCGATCGACTTTGTCTGGATTTGTTGCTCTACCATTGTCATGGGATTAGTCGTTGCTGCCATCGCCTCCTGGGTTACGCAGCGCCTGGATGACACTTGTCTCTCCATCGGCGTCTCGCTCATCACCGCCTACTTAAGCTACGTGTTGGCCTATGAACTGGTCGGTTCAGGAGTTTTAAGCGCCGTTGCAGCGGGCCTCTACATGGGCTGGAAGGTGCCGCGCACTATCGACCCCATCATCAACATCGAAGCCGTAGCTTTTTGGAAGACCTTCATCTTCTTAATCGATGGCGCCGTGTTTATGCTCATCGGCCTTCAATTGCCCGCCATCATCGACGACTTGGCGCGGCTAAACGTGAAAGACCTCGTCCTCTATCCTATCTACATTAACTTGGTTCTGATCCTCGTCCGTTTCGCCTTTGTCTTTGGAGCCACCTATCTGCCCATTCGAATTTTCCCGCGGCTCAAAAACCAGTATCTTCACCTGACCTGGCGCCACTCGCTGGTGCTCAGCTGGTCGGGCATGCGCGGCGTGGTCTCCCTTGCCGCAGCCATGGCCATTCCCATTGTCTTGGGCGGTACCCCCATCCACGACCGCAGCTTGATCATCTATTTGACCTTTACGGTGATCTTCTTCACGCTGGTCGTGCAAGGGCTGACTCTCCCCTTCCTGATCCGCTTCCTTGGTTTGGTCAACCAACACGACGAAGATCTCGACGAAGCTAAAGTGCGTTTGCAAATCGCCAAAATGGCCGTAGACCATCTCCATAAAATGCATCAGCGCGGCGACCTAGAGCTAGAACAGCTCCAGCGCCTGCTGCGTCCTTGGAGCGATGCAAGCGAGGCGGCGAATGAGATCATCGAAGAGCGAAGCGATGAAAAGGTCACAAAAGCACGCAAACACTACGTAGATGCTCAATTGGAAATCCTCAAACTGCAGCGCGCTCAAGTGCTCGAGCTGCACAGAGATGGCGGTATTAGCACACCCGTCATGCGCAAAATATTGGGCAGCATCGATTTCGATGTAGCACGTCTCAGTGGATTAGAGATTTAAGCAATCCCAATCTCTTTGCAGGCATAGACGCTCTGCACAGCGTTGAGAAGCGCAATTCCCTCTTTCATGGGCTTCTGGAAGGCTTTTCGGCCTGTAATGAGCCCCATGCCCCCTGCACGCTTGTTGATGACGGCCGTTGCCACCGCATCCTGCAGATCATTTTTGCCGGAAGGTCCACCTGAATTGATCAGCCCCATGCGGCCCATGTAGCAGTTCGCTACTTGGTAGCGCGTAAGGTCAATGGGGTGGTCAGTGGCCAGCTCGGTGTACATCTTTTCGCTGTACTTGCCGAACTTTAACGCCTGAAAGCCTCCGTTACATTCCGGCAGCTTCTGCTTGATGATGTCGGCTTCAATCGTCACGCCCAAATGGTTGGCCTGCCCCGTTAGGTCCGCGGCCAAATGGTAGTCCTTGTCCCCGGTCTTAAAGTTTGAGTTGCGTAAGTAGCACCACAGAATTGTCGCCATGCCCAGCTCATGTGCATGGGCAAAGGCCTGAGAGATCTCCACGATTTGTCGGTCGCTTTCGGGCGAGCCAAAATAAATTGTTGCCCCAATCGCCGCCGCTCCCATGTCATAGGCCTGTTCTACCGAAGCAAACAAAATCTGATCGTACTTGTTGGGATAGGAGAGAAACTCATTGTGGCTGATCTTCACCACGAAAGGGATCTTATGACTGTACTTGCGCGCTACGCTGCCCAGCACGCCCAAGGTCGAAGCCACCCCGTTGCAACCGCCTTCAATAGCCAGCTTCACAATGTTTTCCGGATCGAAATACTCTGGGTTCGGCGCAAACGACGCTCCTGCGCTATGCTCGATGCCCTGGTCCACCGGCAGCAGCGAAAGATATCCGGTCCCCTTCAAATTGCCCGACCAGAGCAGCCATTGCAACATCGTCAGCACACGGTTATTGCGGTCTGAGGGCATGAAAATGCGGTCGATCCAATCTCGCCCTGGAATATGGAGCATCTCTTTCTTAATCGTCGTGCACTTGTGCCCCAGCAGATCCTCTGCTCGTCCACCCAAAATCGTCTGAATCTCGCTGTGCTGTAACATCTACTTTCCTCGCTCTCTAGCGAGGGCCATCTTATGCCCTGGTGGCTTTTCGTGACAAGGCTGAGCCGGCATCGAGCCGGTCGCGCAGCGCTTTAATGCCGGGTTCTAATTTGAGTAGCGCATCATGGCGCTCAACGACACGTTTTTCCAGTTTGCCCAGGCTCTTTGCAACATCTCCTAAGATCCTTGGATATTCGCCTGATTTGAGTTCAGCAAAGGCTTCGGTTGCGGCTTTGAGACGTTCTTGCTCGGCAGCAGCAGTTTCACAGCTGGCGCGGGCGCGTGCTTCTAGGGCGGTCACGCTGCGGCCTAAAGTGCCTTCTAGAGTGTGCAGATCGCGCATAAACCCTTCTACGCGTTCGCGCTGAGCCGAAATATCGCGATGAACAGCCTGGAGTCGTTCCATATCAGCACGTTTGCTGGCCGTGCGCTCTCTGATGCGAGTCACTTCCGCGGCTAAGCCACGCGTCAGCGTTTCCGCTTCGGTTTTTTTATCCATCAGCCGTTCCAAAGTAGTTCCCAACGTTGTCATGAGCTCTCGTTTAGCCGCATTGAGCCGCTCAATGTTGGCTGCGGCCCCCTCTGCTCTACCCAACTCCTCTCCCAGTGCTCGCACTTTTTCCGCATAAGTACCGACGGCTGTGCTAATCGCACCCGCTGTTGTCGTCAGCAAGGCGTTGTCTTGATCAAGCAGAGTCAAGCTTGCTTCCAGCTCTGCTTGCTCTTTCTGTAAGTCGGCCTGCACTTGCCGCAGCTCGTCTAAACTACCATCGAGTGCCTGTACCTGCCTAGTCCCTTCCGCCGTTGCCTGCGCAACCGCCTCATCTGCTTCTCGTGCAGGAAGCACGCGTACGATAGCAATAGCCCCTAAAACAGCCCCTGCAGCGATAAATAAAAGGGCCCCGCTGGTGATCCAAAGCACGGAAGCGCTAGCGAGCACAAAGGGAGTAGCCAAGCTTACAACAGTGAGTGCAAGCGCGGCCAAGGCAACTGCCGTAACAACCGAAAGAATGATGACTCCTGCGCGGCCCACGGCTTTATACGAGTTGCCCGTGAGTACGGTGGCCCCTTGAGTGACTACAGCGACTGCTGCGCCAGCTACAACGCTTGAGGGGGCGGGAAGAGCTGCTGCTGCTGCCATTTACCTTCCTCCTTTTACTTCGGCGGCACCGCCGCCCGATCTACGTGCAGCCAACCGAGCCGCAAGGCTGATTCCTGTAGGAACTCTTGGCGGCGGTGGTGGTGCAGCAATGGCGGGGCTGGGAGGCGGTGGAGGAAGCGCGGGGCTGTCTCCTTCGGTCCCCGACGCTTCTTCCCGCAGTTGAACGGATACCCCTTCACGAGAAAGGTGAGCGGTAATTTGCTTCAGAAGAGATTCGATGTGCGCTTTTGTCGTATCCTCTCGTCCCAGTGCCTCTTTTAGTTCCAGTATTCCTCGAAGGGTAGCTTCGAAAGCCGTGCGCGTGGCAACGATTTCTGGCGCTAGGCGATCTAGAGTCGATAAAAGTCGAGCACGTTCGGAGCTTGTACTGTCAGTTGCAGTGCTCATCGTTTCAGCAGTGGTCACAGCCTTTTTCAAGTTTTCCAAAAGTGCGGAGTAACGATCTTGCACTTCGCGGCCCACCCCCACTTGACGTGCCAATGCTTCACTGTCTTCTTCCAATCGACGACATAGCTCAGCATCCTGTCCGCTAAAGGCGATCAGCGCCGTAAGAGCTTCACTCAACTCTCCCCGAGAACCCTCAAAAGCTCCTGTCAGCTGTCCCATCGTTGCTACAGCATCCCGAAACGTTTTCTCCTCCGTATCTTCGCGTGCAATTACAATGCCTGTTTCTTCCAGTGCGGCCTTGACGCGACGCGTCATGACATCAAGACGCTCCGTCGGCTCTCCCAGCGCCTCTGCATGTCTGGTAAGATCGGCCGCTGACTTAGCAACGCCGGTGGCTGTAGCGGCCATGGCATCCCCTGCACTTGTCAGGCGCTGCTGCACATGAGCAAGCCTTGCCGACGTTTCTTGCAGCGCTTTGGTTTGCTTGGAGAGTTGATCTACTCTTTCCTGGTAAGCAGCAGCAAATTTTGCCGCCTGGGCCGGAGTCAACGAGCCCCTTTGCTTACAAGCAATGTAGCAAGCGCCTAATGAAAGCAGAACAACGAGTGCCGCTGCCGAAATAGCAGCAATCTTGGCAAGATTGGGAATGGCTGCATAGACCGTGCCCCCCGCTGCGCCCGTAGTCGCCCCGCCGCATCCCAGCCAAGCAATGGCGCGAGAAGTGCCCATGCATAATTTACCGGGTGCTTCCACCACTCTTTTTACCAAATCGCCAGCAAGACTAGCTCGCAGGGCCGCCCCTACATCCGATACCGCGCTCATAAACCGGATCTTAATAAAATCTTTGCTTTATGTATATAAAGATTTTTTAAATCTCGCGCGGCGGGCGGCGCCATTTCCAAAAGGCGGGGCCGTAATCCATGGTGATTTGCTCGCCTTTAGCGATGGGCTTGGTGGCGAAATTCAGGACGCGCAGAATGCCCTCGATAACGACCGTAACGGGTTGACAGTTAGGGGCAAAACTGTGGTTGGCAAAGCGGATGTCGGAGCCATACTCTGCAGCGTCGATGATGAAGCGGACGGGCACGCCCGGCAGTGTGTACTCTCCTGCGTAGTGGTTGCGACGAGTGCGCAGCAAAGGGCGCTTCTTGACCATCCCTGTATATTCACCGATGAAAGCCCCTTCAGGGATTTCTTCTTCGGCAAAAAGTCCAAAGCCAATTACCTCATCGATGAAGCGCACCGTTGTTTGCGGAGGCAGCAGCTTCGCCTTCCACAAGGCGCCCATCCATCTGCGGCGAAGAATTTCAGGTTCCTCGGGAAGCGCGCGGACCCATTCGATGACCTGTCGCTTGATTCTCTCTGAGGCAAAGAGGGGGCGCGCTACGCGAAAATAGGAGGATGGAGTAGGATGCATCTTATGGATAAGATAGCCCCCAAACACAATGAACGCCAGTGGGCTGCCGGCTGTCACCTTGCGGCCTTTTTGGGATTTGTGATTCTCCCCATTGGGACCATCCTGGGGCCTCTTACGGTCTGGTTGCTCAAACGGCAAGGTATGCCTCTTGTTGATATTGCAGGGCGTCAATCTCTGAACTTTCAGATTACCCTTCTTATCCTGACGCTCATCGCCTTCTCCTTCACTCTGTGGGGATTTGGCTGGGCCTTTTTCGGGGTTATTTTGATCAACCTTTTCAACGTTGTCATGGTCGTGATGGCTGCTGTCAAAACGGTCAATGGCAATCAGTGGCACTATCCCTTCGCGTTTCGGTTTCTGCGATGAAAAAAATCCTCTTTCTCTTAGCTCTCACTGCACAGAGTTTCGCGGCTTTTGTCGCCAAAGACTATGGTGCTCTTCTAGGAACACCGGGCTTTTCTGACGAAGCACTCAAGATGCACTTTGCTCTCTACAACGGCTACGTCACCAACGCGAACAAGTTGATGGACGAAATGACGGCGCTCAGCGCCGATGGCAAAGTCTCTACTCCAGAGTGGGCAGAGCTGCGCCGCCGCTTTGGTTGGGAGTGGGACGGCATGCGGCTGCATGAGCTCTACTTTGAGAACATGGGCGGCACTACTCCCCTTGCGGAAACCGATCCCCTCGCCCTCCAAATCGCCAAAGACTTTGGCAGCTATGACGAGTGGAAAGCCGACTTCATTGCCACAGGTGCCATGCGCGGCATTGGTTGGGCGATACTCTACTGGGACAAACAGTCCGGCCGCCTCTACAACACATGGATCAATGAACATGATGTGGGCCACCTTGCCGGCGGCACACCCATTCTTGTCATGGACGTCTTCGAACACGCTTACCTGATCGACTACAAACTCGCCCGCGCCAAATACATCGACGCCTTCTTTGCCATCATCAAATGGAAAGCAGCCAGCCAGCGCTTCACTTCAAATTCTTGAGCACTGCGTCGTAGTCTGGCTCGCTTGTCATCTCCGAAACGAGTTGCACGTAGCGCAAAATCAGGTTTTGATCGAAGACAAAAATGGAGCGGGCCAGCAGCTTGAGCGGATCAATCAGAATACCGAAGGCTTGCGCCAAAGCGCGCTCTTTGTAGTCAGACAGCACTTTCATGACAGAGCAGCTCGCCTCTTTCGTCCAGCGATCTTGTGCAAAGGGCAGGTCGAGGCTTACCGTAATCAGTGTCGCTCCGGAATGTTTCTTCGCTTCCTGCTCAAAGCGGCGGCTTTCGGTATTACACACTCCAGTATCAAGAGAGGGCACGCAGGAAATCAGCAGTGGTTTGCCGGCGAAGGAGTGCAGATCAACCGAGCTCATGTCTGGCGCTGTCAGCGCAATTTGGGGGCACTTATCCCCTACTGCAATACGGCCCCCAACCAGTGGCAGAGGTTTTCCTTTGAAGGTAACGGCATTAGCGAGGGGCATGAACACTCCGAGGTTTAAGCACTAGTGATACCAATAGGCCCACACAAAGATAGGCCAGCGCTTCTAGGTTAACTGCAAAGCCGATTTGAAAACCACGAACTGTTTCCCATGCAAGCGAAGAGTCGAAATGTGATGCGAACACAAAAGGTCTGGTCCAGGCAGAGGCACTACTTAGAGCCGCTTTTGCTTTCGTAAAGGAAGAGAGCCGATCCATGAGCTGGGTCATCACCTCGCCCTGATTTTTCACAATCGGGTCACTGCTTGCTTTGAGATGACTCGCCGCCGCCTCCGGACGCGAGACTCTTTTCCAGTGGCGCAGCTCATTGATGTGCCCTTCGAGTCGCTGCTCGTACTGCGTCATGAAGAAGGGAACCTGCAAGAAAAGAAAGAGGCAGGCAATGGTGAAAAGCTTATACATAGACAATCTCCATAGTTTTTTAGCAAAGCACGCAATCCTCAATTTTGCCGCCCAATGCTTGATAGATTTCGTCCCAGTCCACCATCAGCTCTAGACCCCCTTTTTCCTTGCGCTCTTTGCATCGATCGAGCGCGAACCGCAGTATGCCAGCATCGTCTGCTATTCCAAGGACTCGTCGCGATTGCATTAAAGCACGTACTGTCCTTAGGTTTTCAGCCCGGACTGCCGCCATTAAGCAGTTATTCTCTGGCCGCACCCCAAGACTCAACAATTTCTCTACTTCGATTTCGCAGTAATGCCGCTTCTCAAATCCACAAAAAATCAATAAAGCTTGATCAAGACATTCCTTAGTTTTTGGAATTTCTAAATCGAGAGCATACTTTAAGTACCGAGGATCTTTTGTAGTTCGAGTAGCCTCGCAAGCTTGTGCAAAGAGCAAGCCAACGTGATCATTCCCCCCTGGCAGAGCAGCAATTTTTTCTATAAAACGAGTTCCTGAGCTGTATTCTTTCTTACTGTCTACACAAAGTGCATAAAAAAGACTCAATTGATTAGGTCTAGATCCCGCTCCATAGGCCAAATCAACAATGCGACTATTTCCCGTTTTGATAGCGCTATTTAAAACATTTTTTTCAACGGGGTTATCACGATCGTGATCTTCTGCTCGAGCTCCCACATCAAAGGCCGCTTTAACAACCTCGTAAGAGCCCCATTCACAAGCGGCGAAAATCGTGTCCGCATCTGGAAGAGCCCTCTCTCTAAGCGCTTGAAAAAACATTTCCCTACTTTTTACTTCACAAGCAGATGTCAGCAGGGAAACCGCGGGCGCTACCGCTGCCGCTGCTGCGGCTCCTCCTGCTCCCGAAGCCGCAAATGTAGCCATTGCCGCAGCATGTGCCGGCGCTGCGGCAGCATATGCAGGCGCCCCTGGTCGTGCTCCGATAACAACGGCGTAAATCTCCGGAGTGCTTTCCCATGCAGCCGTTTCTGCCGCGCGACTCCACGGAGCTCCCATCGTTAACACCCACCTTACTGCAGCGGTTATGCGCGTCCTGCAAGCGCAAATCAATGTCAGCTCATCGGGCAGATCTCCTTGATCCAAACACCACGCAGCACCTGCTTGGTTTCCCGCCAAAACATAACCATTTAATCTAGAAAGCCCACCAAACATAACCAACCCATCGAAAATTTTTTCGCGATTGATTATCCATACTCAGGCCAAAAAAATCTTTTTTTAAAGAGATTGTAGAAATTCCTGAAAAGCTTTCAGTACCCCATCGTTAATCTCGTGACCGCCCTTAAAGCCAAAAAAACGCCCCTGCCAGCCCGCCTCTTCTAAAACCTCGAAAAGTCGCTGCGCCGGAGCTAGTGGTAGGATGGGGTCTTCGTCGCCATGCGATTGGAAAAAAGCGATCGTCCGTGAAAGAGCAAGTCGCTTGGTATGGGGTGCATCCAAAAGAGCGGAGGAAAAAAGCGCCAGCCCCTTAAAAGGCCGCTGGGATTGCAGAACCGCCTCTAAGGCCACCATGGATCCCTGGCTAAAGCCGCCAATCACCGTTTGTGAGGGGTCCAGACCCAGCTCTTCGAGCGCACCCAGGACCTGCTGCGCTGCCTCTGCCAGCCCCGGCGGGCGGTCGAGTGTAAAGGGGTCTTTCTCCAGAAACTCCTCTAAATTGAAGGGAAACCAGGTGAAGGCGTGGGGGAAGAACTTATGCATCTCGATGGGAGCTTGTGGGAAGAGCGCGTAGCAGGGCGCAAGTAGCCTAGCCAGTCCGAGCAGGTCTTTGCCGTTAGCTCCATAACCGTGCAGAAGCACAAGGTTTGGCCCCTCCCCTTTTGTGCCCGCGGAATAAAAAGTCAGCCCGTTGCTCTGCATATTGACGCTCGCCTATGCCCTCTGTTATAACGAGGCGATTATATGTCATCAGTGGCTCCTTCACAAGAACGGGTGCAAAGCCCCAACATCATGGTCATTTTTGGCGCGACCGGCGATTTGACCGCACGCAAGCTGATGCCCGCTCTCTATAACCTCTGCCTAGACAAGCAGCTGCCGCCCCAATTTGCCTGCGTCGGCTTTGCGCGAAGAGACAAAACCGATGACGATTTCCGCAAAGAGATGCATGAAGCGGCGAGCAAATATTCGCGCAATAAACCGCTCGATGAAAAAGTCTGGAGCGATTTTGGCCAGCGTATTTTTTACCACATCTCCGACTTCGATCAAGACGATGGCTACATCAGTCTCAAAAAACGACTCGAAGAGCTCGACGCAAAATTAGGCACACAGGGCAACCGCGTCTTCTATCTCTCTACGCAGCCCAGCTTTTTTCCCATCATCGTAGAAAAACTACACGAACACGGTCTGATCTATCCCATCGAAGATAAAAAATGGTCGCGCGTGATTATTGAAAAGCCCTTTGGCCACGATCTCGCCTCGAGTATTGCTCTGCAAAAACGGTTGAACAGCTGCCTCGATGAACGCCAGCTCTACCGCATCGACCACTACCTGGGCAAAGAGACGGTACAAAACCTCCTCGTCTTCCGCTTTGCCAACTCCATCTTCGAGTCGGTCTGGAACAACCGCTACATCGACCACGTGCAAATTACCGTGGCGGAGAGCATCGGTGTGGGTTCTCGCGGTCGCCTCTGGGAAGAGTCGGGCATGCTGCGCGACATTGTGCAGAACCACATGATGCAGCTGCTGACTCTCACTACGATGGAGCCCCCCATCAGCCTTTCAGCGGATGACATTCGCGATGAAAAAGTCAAAGTGCTCAAAGCCATTCGCCCGCTGAAGATGGAGAATGTTGTACGCGGACAATATGTAGAGGGCACCATCGACAAAGAGACGACACTGCCCTACCGAAAAGAGGCCAATGTGGCTCCAGACTCTACTGTGGAGACCTTTGTTGCCGCCGAACTCTTCATCGACAACTGGCGCTGGGCGGGCGTGCCCTTCTACCTGCGCGCAGGAAAGCGCCTACCCAGACGCACTACAGAAATCACGATTACTTTTAAGGACATCCCTTCCGTTCTTTTCCAGCAAAGCGGCAAGCCCTGTGCGAATAACATCCTAACGATGCGCATTCAGCCCAACGAGGGCATTGCGCTCAATTTCAACTCTAAAGTGCCTGGACCCAGCAGCCCAATCAAACAGGTCATGATGGATTTCCGCTACGATTCCTACTTCGGCATGAGCCCTCCAGAGGCCTACGAAAGGCTGATTTGCGACTGTATGCTCGGAGAAAGCACCCTTTTTGCACGCATCGACGAAGTGGAGGCCTCCTGGAAGCTCTTTACGCCGGTGCTTGACTTTTGGGCGAAATCGAAGGACATTGCGACTTACCCAGCCGGCACGTGGGGACCAACAAGTGCCGACCAACTCATTAATCGAGAGGGCCGTACATGGCATCTGTAGTGAGAGCTTTCGATGACCGCCGCAGTCTTGCCGTGTTGCCAAACAAGCAGCAGGCCATTGAGTTTGCCTCTCGCCAGTTCCTCCACCTTGCCAAGGATGCCATTGCCGCTCGCGGAGTCTTTACCGTGGCGCTCTCCGGAGGGCATACCCCCAAGGCCGTCTTCGAAGATCTTCTTCTGCATAGCGATGCCATCAATTGGGCCCACGTTAAGCTCTTCTGGAGCGACGAGCGTGCTGTGCCCCCTGACGCAGAAGAGAGCAACTACCACATGGCGATGACAGCTGCTTTTTCAAAGCTTCCCATCCCGCCAGAAAACATCCACCGCATGTATGCCGAACGCGACATTGACCAAGAAGCCATTCAGTACGAAGCTCTGATCAAAGCCAACATGGAGGCCTTCGATTTGGTGATGCTCGGCATGGGCGATGACGGCCATACAGCCTCCCTCTTTCCCCATACAAAGGCCTTGAACATCACAGATCGTCTTGTGGCTGCAAACTTTGTCCCTGAAAAAAACACTTGGCGCATGACGCTCACGTACGAGGGCATCCACCGCGCTCGCAACATCGTCTTCTATGTTCTGGGAGACTCCAAGTCAGCGATGGTGAAGCACGTCCTCACCGATCCCCTCGACATTCGCACCTATCCTGCACAAGGCGTGGGTCGCACTAGCCTCAAAGCCCTCTGGCTCCTTGACCAACCCGCCGCCAGCCAGTTAGGCATCTGAGCCGCCAGCGGCTGCACCGGCCCCGCTTGCTGCAACGGTTCCGGCCTTTTCTCTGACAAAGGCCTTCAATTCTTTCAGCTCGCTGCCTTTTGTGAAATACGCTGTCAGCCCCCTTGCTACAAACATAGCGCGCGTATCGCCGGCTTCTGATGAATACCCCACCAGGGTAATTCCTTTTTCTGAAAGCGCTTTTACCTTTTGCTCTTTCGTCACCAAGTCCACCTCAGGGCAGAACTTTTTCACAAGGTAATCGGCGATTGCAGGGCCATTCATGGGATCACCCACGGCTAGATTGCAATCCAAAATATAGAGATTGAAGAAAGCTCCACCGTCAAGCGCAGCCTGCAATTCATAGGAACTAGAAAAAACTTTTGCCCCTGGATTGAGTCTTTGCAGCATCTTTCGAATGATGAGCTCGTCATCGACGATGGCGATGGTAAGCGGCCCTGGATCGATCACCGAATCGCGACGCACTTCTGCAGCTTCCGCCGGCGCAAGAGGAAAGCAAAGCTCGAAAGAGTTCAACTTTCCCGCTGCTATAGCAGTGGTGCTCAACTCTCCGCCCAGTTGTTCAACAAGGCGCTGTGCAATGAGCTGAGACCAACCATAAACGCCGCCATGACGAAAACGCAGTGCGCCCGGCTCCCACGAACGCAGTTCGCTGAGCGTGTCGCTGTCCTGAATTGCAAAGCGGACCGCTCCAGGTGTATCGCCCAAGGAAACGGTGACGTTCACTTTCGCAGCAAAGGTCGTTGCAACAAAGAGAAGGTGCTCAATCACTGCTTGCACAAGAGAGGCATCGCCGAGAAAAGCCGGCGCTGCTGCAGGTAGCACCAATGAGGCACCCGGGTCCAATTTTATCGATCGCAGGCTGTCTAGACGGAAAGGGGCGACAGTGGTCGCCATCTTCTCCCCTTTTGGAAGATCAACGCGCGCAAAATTGAGAGACAGCGTTTTGAGCAACGCCTCACCCGTGCCGTTACTGATGAGGTCATTCACCAGTCGTGCTATAGCAGAGCGCTCGCTTTCGCGTATTTCTCTCTCGAATTCTAATTGCGCAGCAGAAACGGGGGTGCAATGAAAGTGCCACATCTCCGTAGTCCCGATCATCACGCGCTTGATTTCAAGAGTAAAATGGAACTTCTGCCCCAGGTCGTTGACCAGGTAACAACGCACGTTGGAATCTCGGCTCATTCCCCGAAGATCTAAGATGCCCTTAGAAGTATGAAAAATCGCAGGGAAAGGCTTGCTGAGAACGGCTTCCTGAGAAAGCCCTATAACAAAGGGAAAGCTATCACTTGCTCCGCAAACGGTTCCATCCAGATGAACAAAAAAGTCGCACTGTCGAGCCATATCTCGAAGAACATGCTCTAGAAAGAGTTTTCTTCTGTCCGGAGAAAGATCGCTTGTGGAAATAGGTGACCCTCTTCCTGCCATGGGAGAAAGGCGCGCATGAGGACGCGTTGGAGTGGTTAGTCCCGCCGCCACGCCAGAAGGGAAAACAACGGCTCCGACCCTTCTTAATACGGGTCCTCTGTCAGGGACAATCCTTTGAGGTAAAGGAGCTAGCCTTGTAGAGGCTGCAGAAGGGGTTGGTGTATATCGAAAACTGGTAGTGTTAGGGACTGTCATGGGCGAATATTGTACCATAAACTCCTTTTTTCAGGCTTGTTGAAATTGGGGGTTTATGGGATGATAAAGTGATCTTTCAACCCAAAAAGAAGGTTGTGGAAGATCGCATAAAGAAAAGCCTACCCTCCGATTCCTCGAAGAAAAGCTTCGTAACAAAGATCGAAGACCGGCTTGTGCCTGAACTAAGGGCCAAACTCCTCGCCGACAGCTACCAGTTCGACACCCCCCCGTATACGGCCTTTCAGGCCAAAACGGACGGGCTGACCTGTACAGTCTACCTGTCGGGCAAAGTGGTCGTACAGGGCCGGAAAACGGCCGAATTTGTCTCTTTTACCCTCTCCCCCCTTACCTACACCCCCACAGAGGCCCATATCGGCAGCGATGAGGCCGGAAAAGGCGACTTTTTTGGGCCCCTAGTGATCGCCGCCGCCTATTTGGGCGAGGGCGACGACCTCAAAATGAGCGAACTGGGGGTACGGGATAGTAAAGACCTCTCCGATGAGCAGTGCAAGCGACTGGCCGACCAGATCGACGCCCTGCTGATTTCGCACACGATCTGCCTGATGCCCGAGACCTACAACCGCCTTTGGGCCCGCTTTAAGAACCTCAACCGCCTGCTGGCCTGGGCTCATGTGGAGGCCTTGCGCCAAGTTTCTGCCAAAAGCGGGTGCAAAAAGGCGCTGGTTGACCAGTTTGCACACGAAGGGGTGGTGGGCTCTTTTGCAAAGGACTCCGAGTTGAAGATTGAACAGCGAACGCGCGCTGAAAGCGATTTGGCCGTGGCCGCCGCCTCCATTTTGGCCCGCGCAGAGTTCCTGCGATCGCTAGACCGTTTGAGCAAACAAATAGGACGCACTCTGCCCAAGGGCTCTTCCGACCCCTCTGTGATCAAGACCGGCGTTGTCATTGCCAAAGAACAGGGCAACGAAACTTTAGGAACTGTGGCAAAGTCGCACTTTAAAACCTGGGACAAAGTCCAGGAGCTGTTATGAGCGTGAATCGAAAAGACATTTTCTACACCACCGGGATGATGATTCTCATTACCGCGATTACTTTGGCGGCCAATGTATTGATCCTTTTCCCCGCATTCACCACCACCGTCTTCCGCGGCCAAGTGCAGGTGAAAGCCATTTCCGTTTCCGCTGCAGAACAAAAGCCCCTCTTTGTGAGCGTTGAGCAAAAAAGTGAAATCGTGGCCCTGCTCAATGAGAGTGATATACTAGAGCACAACCCCACCACCGCACAAAAAAACGATCCTCTCTTTCAAACGGTTTCGATCCATCCATTTGAAAATGGCGAAATCATCCATCTCGAGCTGTGTGGGACAGTAGACGAAAAAATGGTGCTTATTGTGACCGAGGGAGATAAGTTAATCCATCTGATGGAAAAAAATCCCGGAGCCTTACAAAAGGCGCTCACGAAAGTCTATGCTCAAAGCATTACGCGTTAAAAACATCGCTCTCATTGCCGATACCGATATAGAGTTCGCGGCAGGACTCAACATCATTTCCGGAGAGACCGGTTCGGGAAAATCCTCTTTGATGACCGCTTTAAAACTCAGCCTTGGCGGCAGGCTCGATACTGATTTCATCCGCACGGGAGAAACAAAAGCCCTTATACAGGCGCAATTTTCCGTTCCAGAGTGCCTCAAGGAGCGTTTTGAGGAAGATACCATCATTCTTACACGCGAGTTTTCCGGCGGGAAAAGCCGCGCTCTCATCAATGACCGCATTGTCACAGCAGCTACACTAGACGAAGTGGGCAAACTCCTTGTCGACGTATCAACGCAAGGCGCAAAAGATGCGCTGCGAAACGAAGAGGCGCAAGGGCTCTTGCTCGACGCCTTTGCAGAGGCGTCGAGCCTGCGAAGCGAGCTGCAGGCACATTTTCTTTCATGGACTGAAGCAAAAAACACCCTCCAAATGCTCCAGAAGGCCTCTTTGCGTAAAGAAAAAGCGCTAGAGGAGTTGCACAAGCGTATAGAGCTGTTAGAGAGCTCCTCTCTTCTCAGCGAGGAAAAGGCGCTCTTTGCAGAGTACAGTGCTCTCGAAGAAAAACGCGAAGCACAAGCGACTGTTAGCAAGGCGGCAGAGCTGATTTCTTCCGAATGGATAGCGCGTCTAGAAAGAGCTTATCAAGGCGCTTTGCGCTTTCCCCTCATTGCTCCTCTCGCCACTTCTCTTGCTGCTCTGATCGAAGAGGCGCGAGAAAGCGCCTTTCAATGCGAGCTTTTTCTAGAAGCACAAACTGCTGAAGATCGTCTCCATCAATTAGGCGCGGCTTTTCACACAATCGACCTTCTCAAAGCAGAATTTGGCCAAGATCTGGATGCGATAAACCAAGCTTTGGCACAAGCCAAAACAGCCCTCGGGCAACTCGAGAATCTGGAAGAGGAGTTGCTGCTTGCAAAAGAGGCGGAAGCACAATCTGCTCAAGCCGTGACAGCCGCAGCTGCGGCCCTATCTGCGAAAAGGGCAAAAGGAGCAAAGCGCCTTAGTGAAGCGGTCACAAGCCATCTGCAATCGCTCAACATGGAGGGAAGCCGCTTTCTCGTAGCTCTGATCCCCCAAGAACTCTCTCAAGGCGGTAAAGAGTCGATCCAATTCCAACTTCAAGCCAACCGCGGCGAGGGGGTTGTTGATTTGGGCAAAACGGCCAGCGGCGGTGAACTATCGCGCCTCTTTCTAGCAATCAAAGCCTGCATGGCGGGCAAGTCCAACATTCCCGTGCTTTTACTGGATGAGGTTGATGCCAATTTGAGCGGTCGCACAGGAGCGGTCTTAGCGCAGCGCCTAAAAGAAATTAGCTCAAACCATCAAGTGATCGCCATCACCCATTTGCCCTCGGTAGCACAGGAGGCTGACCACCACTTAGGTGTTGATAAAGAGCATGTTGGGGGAAGAACGCACACTCGCGTGCGCATTCTCAATAAAAAAGAAAAGAAGGCTGAGATTGAGCGTATGATCGGCCTTGACTCTAAAACACCCGTTGCATAAATCTGTCAGCCTGTGAACAAAAAACTCGTTGTCCTACTCGCAGCATCCCAGCTTTTTGCCAACGATGCGAGCTTCTTAAACACCGCGCTCTTCCAAGTGAAGAACTTTAAGGATAGCCTCTGCTCTCCCTGTCCTGCCTATCCTTACGGTATTCAGGCGACAGCGGATGGTTTTGGCAAAGCAAAACGCAATAACGTTCCCGCACAGAACATTCGCTATGCAGAGCTTGAAGTAGATGGGCTCTACGGAATCAAAACCGACGGCCTCAGCGGCTTCACTTTTGAAGCAGGTTATGGTGCTTATGAGATGAAGTGGCAAGGCAACCCTTTCTTTAGCCAAAGCACCTACAACTATGTCAATCTTGGCATATTGGCCTACACAGGCGGCATTGACCGTTGGTTCTGGCAAGTGGGTTTGGGCACGCACCTGAATGAAGACCATGGTAATGGGTTTCTCTACTACGCTCGCTCCAGCGCTTTCTTCTGGGGTCGCTACACCATCACTCCTTGCGCTGGCTTCCACATCGGAACGCTCACCTTGACTGGCATTCGCAAGACTACCACCTGCCCTATCGTCGGCTTCGACTGGACAATCTCCAAGCACTGGCAGCTCAATGCGATCTTCCCCATCAACATGAACATCAACTACGTGTTCAATGAGAAATGGTACTTAGGCATCAACGTAAGGCCCTTTATCTCTCGCCAGCGCGTTGGCAATAATGAGCCCCTTGCTCGCGGCATCTGGGAATACACCGCCACCGGCACCGAACTTCAGCTCGTCTATGACTGGAAGGGTCTGGCCGTCTACCTCTTCGGTGGTACTGCTCTGAGCTCCAAACTCAAGGTCACCAACTGGCAATCTGGAAATGCTACCATCCAGAAGTTTGGCTCTGCCCCGTACGCCGGCTTCTCCTTCCTCTGGGCTTTTTAAATTAGGCTGTTATTTACGCCCACTTGTGCTTTTCACAGAGGAAGTTGACACCGTCGAGGACTTGCGCAAAGGTGTAGGCGATGTATTCAGGCTCGGTGTTTTTGTAGGTTTGCTCGCCTTGGCCTGACTTGAACAGGAGCGTGGCGATACCGACCTGTTTAGCGCCGAAGATGTCGCGGAACATGTCGTTGCCAACAAAGATGGCTTCATTGGGGTTGACGCCCAGTTCGTCAAGGACGCGAATGAAGAGGCGGGGATCGGGTTTGCGATAGCCAAAATCGCCGGAGATGGCGATGGGGTGGAAGAAGTCGTGGATCCCTAAAATGGTCATTTCAGGAATGGCGAACTGGGCTTGAGCGTCGGAAACCATCCCGAGAGTGAAACGCTCTTTAAGCTTTTTGAGCACGCTATGGACGTCTTGGTAGAGCGCAAGGCGTTTGCGAGAGATGCCTCGGAAGAGCTCCGTTAGAGTGATAGCGATGGATTCAAGGGAGCGACCGTCAAGGGGCGGCTTGACCTCCTTGCGCAGCATGATCTCGAGCCAGATCTGGACCATGTTCATCTCGGCATAGAGCTCCCCTGAGGCAGCTTTTTGCTTGCGCATGATGTCAAAAAAGAGCTCTTTAAGGTCCCAGCGGCGGAAGTCGACCCCGTGATAGGTGAAGAAGTGAGCAATGGTGCGCCAAAGCTCCTCCATGCCCTCATCGGTCTCGATTTCAATGAGGGTTCCGTACAAATCGAAGATAACTGCCTTAATGGCCATAGGTAAAGTTCATGAATGCATGGGCTAGCAATTTTTTTCTATGAAAGTCTGAAACCCAGTCATTGCGCGCAATGCGCAGTAGGTTCAGACCAATATAAAAGGGCACCCTTCTCGTGATGGCGTAAAAGGCGGAATCTCGGTCGGGAAAGTGGGTGCAGTATTCCCAAAGAAAGTGACCAATAAAGGGCTCTGAGGCCTCCCCGCCTCCGGTTGCTTCCATAAAGCTGTGTTTGATCTCTCCGCAAACTCGGCCCAGGTCAAAGGCGCGATCCGAGCGCTTCATTCGCTCCAGGTCAAGGGCTGTGACCTTGCCATGGTGGCCAAAGAGGAAGTTGGCAGGCGTGCAATCCCCATGCACCAAGACATTACAATCGCTCCACATCGCCCAATTGTCGCTGGCGCGGCGAATTTGCCACCGCAGCGCCTCCGCATCCTGCCAAGAAATATGCTGTTTGCTCAAAAGCGCATGAACAATGCCGTCGCCATACGCCTGCTCTTGGTGAAAAAAGACCGGCTCATTAGCAGCCGTATGGTTGTGTAGATGGGCCAAAAAACTCGCCAGGTGCGTTAGCTTGCGAAACAGCCTCTTGTGATTACCACAGACCGCTTCGTGGATGATGGCTGAAAAAGAGGTGCCGTGACAAAACTCCTCCAGAAGAAGACAGTTGATGTCGCGATTGATGGAAAGAGGCCTCACAACATAGTGTGAGCCGTGATCAAATCCTAAGCTGCGCACATAGCAGAGGCTAGACCACTCACTATTCATTTTGTTTTCCGCTGCCTGCCACGAGCGGTGGCCTACTCCCCAATAAAATTTACCGATGAGCTCTAAGTTGCTCTTTTTTTCGGTATAGCGGTAGACGTTGTTGGAGGCTTTTGCTCGATGAACTTCGAAGTGAGGATCGGCTACCCACCCAACAAGGGAGGGCAGCACGTGTTCACGCATGTACCCGTAGAGAGGGTCATGCGATGAAAGGGTTCCCATGAACTTCATGAGAAGGCCCTTTCTGACTTATCCGCGAATGAAGCCTTGGCCCATAGAAGGGGCACCAGGCACTTTGCCCGCAGAGGGTTTGAGCGATGATTCATCTGGCTCGCGTCCTTCTGAGAGATCGGTTGCGATTTTACGCCATTTCTCAACAGTCTCAACATAAAGGGGCGCAAAAGCACGCAGTGCAGAGGGCAGAGCATGTGCCATCTCCAGAGTGCAATGCAGAAGGATGAGCTCTTCTTTCACAGCAACACCTACGCCGCCACCGGCCATTTGACCGCCCAGCATAGATCCTTCTAACAAGCGCTCATACAGCTTTAATTTTGTTCTATCGTCCTTAGGAAGACCATCTAAGACGGGGGAATAGACGTAGAGCTTGTCGGAGTTGGGTTCATAGGTAATGTGCATTGAAAAGGTATCATCAATACCCAAAATGCAGGTGTTGTTTTCGTCAAACTTCAACCCTTCAATGCCGAGTTCTTTTCCAAATTCCTTCAAGTTCTCTTCAGCGTTCTGTAGAGACATGCGGGTTCCTCCAAAAGTCTTAAATTAGTCACAGTGTGTACGAAGTTGACTTTTTTGGGTAAGCCAAAAAAACTGCGGGAATGGATCTAGTACTTGAGCGGGGCGCTTTCTCCCCTTTTGGCCCCACCCTTCTTGCCGATGGGGTCAATTTTGCCCTGCCCGCTCCAAATGCCAGTGGGGTCACGCTCCAGCTCTTCCAGCCCAACTCCTCTGCCCCCTTCTCCCAAATCATCCTGGAGCCCAGTGACCACCGTACAGGCGGGGTTTGGCACGTTAAGGTACTGGGGCTTAAGGCTCCCTTTGAATACACCTTCCTTCTTGACGGTCGCGAAATCCTCGATCCCTACTCTCGCGGTCTCTCCAGAGCGGGCGTATGGATGCAGCAAGAGGGCGCGCCGCGAAGCGCCGTATCTCCTCCCAACGCTTTTGATTGGGAGGGCATCAAAAAGCCCGCCCTTCCCCTCGATCAGCTCGTAATCTACGAAATGCACGTGCGCGGCTTCACAGCCGATCCCAGCGCCGGTGTAGACCATCCCGGCACCTATCTAGGCGTCATCGAAAAGATCCCCTACCTCAAAAAGCTCGGCATCAACGCCGTAGAGCTCATGCCCGTATATGCCTTTAACGAGTCAGAATTTCGCCCTGCAACAGAAAACGGCATTTCCTACTGCAACTTTTGGGGCTATTCCCCCATTCATTTCTTTGCTCCGATGGGCGCTTACGCAACACAGCACCAAGCGGCCATTGAAGAGTTCAAAGCGATGGTCAAAGCGCTGCACAAAGAGCACATCGAAGTGATTCTCGATGTGGTCTACAACCATACAGGAGAGGGCAATCAATTTGGCCCTACCTACTCCTGGAAGGCGCTGGCGAACCAGAGTTACTATCTCATGAACCATCAAGGTGAGTACTACAACTACTCCGGCTGCGGCAACACCTTTGCTTGCAACCACCCCTACGGGCTCAACATGATCATCGAATCGATGCGCTACTGGGCTCAGGAGATGCAGGTGGATGGGTTTCGCTTTGATTTAGCCTCCATACTCAGCCGTGGGCCACAAGGCGAAGTTTTGAAGTGGCCTCCTGTGATCGAACAGATGGTGAACGATCCCCTTTTGCAAGGCGTCAAGCTCATTGCAGAACCTTGGGACGCAGCAGGGCTCTACCAGCTGGGGGGCTTTCCTGGATGGGGTTTTGGAGCGGAATGGAATGGTCGCTACCGCGATAACGTGCGCCGCTTTATACGCGGCGTGGACGGCATGGCAAGCGCCTTTGCAACGGGGCTATGTGGCTCTACAGACCTCTACTGGGCCACCGGTCGCCCCACCGCATCGATTAACTTCATCACCGCACACGATGGGTTTTCCCTTCACGATCTCGTCTCCTATAACGACAAACACAACGAAGACAACAACGAGGGCGGAAGAGACGGCGCCAACGACAACGAGAGTTGGAACTGCGGCGTCGAAGGAGAAACGGACAATAGCGAAATTCGTTCTTTACGCCAAAAGCAGATGAAGAACTTCTTCTGCGCGCTTCTTCTCTCTCAAGGGGTTCCTATGATCCTCATGGGAGATGAGTATGGACATACAAAGAATGGGAACAATAACACCTGGTGTATCGACGATGCTCGCAACTACATGCGCTGGGACGAGTTGGAAACAAACCAGGAGCTGCTGCGTTTTGTAACGCTGCTCATTGACCTGCGTAAAAAGCACCCCATACTGCGCTCTAGACGCTTTTTAGGGCCGCACGAGATCCGTTGGCATGGAGCTACACCTGGAAAAGCAGACTGGTCCCCTTCTTGCCGTCTTGTCATTTGCTCTCTACATGATAGCAATAACCATGATGAACTCATGATCATCTTTAACATGTCGGATGAGGCGATCAGCATTGATCTGCCCACACCCGATTGGTCCCCTCACTGGCAGCGGATCCTAGACACCTCACGCCCCTTTCCTGAGGACTTTTTAGCCATGGGAGAGCGCTACACCCTCTTTGAAGGCAAGCAGATCGTTGCTGCGCGCAGCTGCATCGTACTGCATGGCTACCATCCTTAGAGAAGCAGCATCGCGTCGCCATATGAGAAAAAGCGATAGCGCGCTTCAATCGCTTTCGCATAGGCCTCACGCATAAGATCAATTCCGGCAAAGGCGGAGACCAGCATCAAAAGAGTCGACTGCGGTAGGTGAAAATTGGTGATGAGCGCATCGACTGCTCGAAATTCATATCCTGGATAGATGAATATATCTGTAGAACCTTTTTTGCCTGCAGCATGGGACTCTAGCGCGCGCAGCGCAGTAGTTCCCACAGCAATGCGCCGTTTCGCAGGTGGCAAATCGGGCACAAAAAACTCCTCGCTATGCATCTGATGTTGGCGAATATCGCTTACTTTAACCGGCAAAAAAGTGCCCTGGCCTACGTGGAGGGTCACTTCTGCAAAATGGACGCCTTTTTCTTGCAGTTCTGAAATCAACTCATTCGTGAAGTGCAGTCCTGCCGTGGGAGCTGCTATAGCCCCCTCTTCCTTCGCGAAAACAGTTTGGTAGTCCAAGCGATCGCTTTCTTGGGCAACACCGCTTCGAATGTATGGCGGAAGCGGAATAGCCCCCAAAGTAGCGATCTTTTCCTGCGGGAAGAGCAACCGCACGCGATTTTCTGCGAGAATTTCTACGCGCTCATCACCGACGGTAATCAGATCGCCCGCTTTCGGCTTACCACGCATCATGACTTCCCAAATACCCTCTCCAAGAGGCTTTGTGAGCAGGATCTCGACCTTTCCGCCTGTTTTTTTCGTACCCATCAAACGCGCAGGAATCACCTTGGTGTTATTCAAAACAAGAAGATCATCTCTCTGCAATATCTCTTTCAGGTCGCGAAATTGATCGTGTTCGATGAGTCCTTTTTGACGATCGATGACCATCAGGCGGCAGCTATCGCGCGGCTGCACAGGATGCTGCGCAATCAGCTCTTCAGGTAAATCAAAATCGTAATCAATTAAGTTATACACTAAATGCGGGGGACGGTGATGCCGCGCTGCTTCATGTATTTTCCGTCGCGGTCGGCATAGGAGGTTTCGCACTCGTTGGGCGCTTCAAAAAAGATCACCTGAGCGAGCCCTTCGTTGGCATAGATTTTTGCCGGAAGCGGGGTGGTGTTAGAAATCTCCAGCGTCACGTGTCCCTCCCATTCAGGCTCAAAAGGAGTCACGTTGACGATGATGCCGCACCGCGCGTAGGTCGATTTGCCCAGGCAGATGGTCAGCACGTTTCGCGGAATGCGAAAATACTCCACGCTGCAGGCGAGAGCGAAAGAGTTGGGCGGCACAATGCAGACATCCCCTTCTACATCGACGAAAGAGGAGGGGTGGAAGTTTTTTGGATCGACCATGGCGCCATGGACATTAGTGAAGACCTTGAACTGGTTGCCCACGCGCAGGTCATAGCCATAGCTGGAAAGCCCGTAGCTGACAAGCTTTTCGCCCGTCTCTACATGGGCGATTTGTTTCTCTACAAAGGGGTCAATCATCCCCTGCTCTAGAGCCATTTTGCGAATCCAGCGATCTTCCTTCAGCATCTTGCAATCCTTGTGCTGTTCAGATTAGCATAACCCAAGGTAATGCGTCTCCTTCTAGCTTTAGCTATTATTACTCCTCTTCTTGCCGATGGTCCCTCCGATGCGCCGTCTGCTCCCTGGTTTACCGGCTCTCTGCTCTCTTCTTCCGGATCAACGAACGGATTGAATGTCTGGAATTTTCAACCCTATGTTTCCTGGCGCACCAGCCCTCGGCAATACGACAACAACTGGAGCCTAGCGCCCGTTGCCGCCCTGCACGGACAGAGCGCCTATTTTGCTCTTTCCTATGGACTCACTTCTTGGCTAGACATTGAATTTGATACGGTTTGGCACCAACTACGCTGCGCTCGTCAGCATTCCGCCGGTCCCGGCGATTCGCTCATTTCCCTCAATATGCAGGTGATGGAAGACCGGGGGTGTAAACCCGACCTTCTCATCTCACTCTACGAAATGCTTCCTACGGGAAGCTTCAACCGCCTTCACCATGAGACCGTGATCGTGGGCGCACGAGGCAATGGCTGCTTTCAGCCCGTCATTGGCCTCTACACGCAAAAAGTCTTTCACTACACTCCAAAGCGTGTCTACCGCTTGCGCGGCAACATCGACGTTTTTTTACCGGGCAAAGCGCGCGTGAATGGGTTCAACGCCTATGGCGGCGGCGAGGACACACAAGGCTCTGTCCTCATCACAACTACGGTGAGCGCCATTTTTGCCTACGAAATCCAACTCACGCAAAACTGGGTTTTTGCCACCGACTGGACCTATTCTCACTCCGGCAGCAGCAAATTCAAAGGAACCGCCGGCACCGACCCCGATGGTCTTCCGGCCGTGATCGGTTTCCCCTCTGCCGATCTTTTTACCGTCGCCCCCGCCATCGAGTACAACTTCTCCGAGAACTACGGCCTACTCGGCGGCATCTGGGTTACTCTTGCCGGCCGCAACAACTACGCCTTCATTGGCGGCCTTCTCTCCTTCAACGCCTCTTTCTGACTGTAATTAATATTGGCTTAACAGTCGCGCCCTAACCTTCTCCTCTAACGGAGACTTTAATCATGGCAGCAGTAGCACTCGATAGCGCCCCACGCGTAACAACTTTAAGAGAGGGTCCCATAGAGACTCTCACCGCACAAGAAACAAGAGTAGATGCAGCTGCGCAAAATGTGTTTACCGGCGAACTCACCGCTACGCGACTCTTTAATTACCAGATGCGCAACATCAAGACTCTTGAAACGTGCATGCAGGATATTTTAGAGGCTAACTCGGGCCGCAGAGGGCAGATGGGGCAGCTGCGCGCTGAGAAGACAGCCGTGCGCAATCTGAAACTTCCCGTAGATGTAGCAAAAAATAAAGAGGCCACGGACCTATTCGAACGCCTGCAAAGTTTGGGGATTGTTGTACCTACAAAGGCAAAATTGGAGCAGCGCGATTTGGATGCGCTCATCGAAAGCATCGACAATAAAATTACGGAACATGCTGAAGTAAATGAAGAGGCGATGTTCCGATTTAAACTCTTTGAGAACAAAAAAGGTTCTATCTGGCAAATGCTAATCGAGTTTGCTGAAAACGAGAAAAAACTCGCTGAGCGTCTTGCTCGAGGTTAATCCATGAATGCAGATAGCTATCTGCGCAAGGCTCTACACGAGCGCGTGGGATTTGTTTTTACACAAACGGAAGAGCTCGATGAACAAGCGACTTGGAGCGCAGCCGTTACTCTTTATCGCAAGGGAGAGTTTGGACAGGCACAAGAACTGTTTGCGAAATTGGTCCATTTTGACCCCTTTTCGGCCGAGTATTGGATGGCTTTAGCCTCTGCTCTGCATGGAGAGGAGAAGTATGAGCCAGCTTTAGCTTCCTACGCGATGGCCGGAATCCTGGACGAAAAAGACCCCTCCCCTCACTTCCATGCGGCGCAGATCTTTTATGACCGCGGCGAGTGCAATGATTTCGCCGATTCTTTGGAGCTGGCACGCGCGCGCTGCCATTTACAGGCAGGTCGCTACGATCTGCTCGAAAAAATTCAAGGCCTAGAAGGTCAATTCCAATTGCGTTGGGGGAAACATGTTACCCGCTGTCGATAATGCCAGCCCTTCCATGGGCGTTATGCTTCTCAATAATTTGAAAGAGCAGCATGCCTGTCAATTAGCAGACCTCCGTGACTGCTCTACCACAGCTCAATTGAAACGCTCAGAGCGCCAGAAGATGGCAGCGGAAAAATTTGAAGCTCTCGCAAAAAATGACCGCGTGCAGAGCGGTTGGAAGATTTTCATCTCCTTTTTTCAGGCGCTTGCCTCTGTAGCGATGATCGCTGCTGGCGGCATTTTATGCGCAACGGGAGCGGGAGTACCAGCTGGCGCCGCTATGATTGCCGTCGGCTGCTGCTTGCTAACGATGCAAGTGATGCAAGACGCAGGGGTTACCAAACTCATTGCCAAGCATGACAAACAGCTCCAAGCAAAGATCGACCTTGGATTCAGCATTACCTCATTGATCTTGTCCCTGGTCACGGTCGCTGTTTCTGCCATTCGCATCGGTTCTGCCGTCGGACAGGCAGCTCTCTACGGAGTACAGGCCATGTCCAGCACTTCCAAGGGCCTGGCTACCATCGGTTCGGGAGTGGCGACAAAGTCGCGATTGGATACTGAAGCGGTGGCGAAATCTCTCGAAGCTCGGGGGACTGTTTCCAACTTCGTTGTAAAACTTGCTCACGATCGCACAAAAGAGCGCATGGGACGCCATGACAATGCTCTTGCACACCACCTAATAGCACAAAGAAAACGCATTTCCCAAGGATAACTATGCCCTGCCCCGTTTCTGCCATTGACTCCCCTTCTACATCGCCTATCGCACAGGAAGCTCCGCAGGAGACCTTGAGCTTGCCTTTGCTGATTTTGCGCCACTATGGCGAGACCATTCGCTTCCGCCGAAAGGATCGAGAAGACCTCTACATGCACTACGACATCGTCTTTCTAGAAGCTGCCGACCAGGGCGATGCATCGCGCAAAAAGCAGGGGTGGATCTCTTTTGCCTTCTCTATTGCAGCAGGTGCTGCCAGCATATTTGGTGGTGCCGGGTTTGCACTTGGCGCGGCATTTGATTTGGGCGATAGCGCAAAAAACATGCTCACAAAGATCCCTGAGGGCATTTCTTTGTTATTAAACGGCGTAGGCAACGGGTATTCAACCGTCGTTTCCGGCGACACTCATAGCAAAGACGCTCACCAAAGCCATATTGAACGCAAAGGACAAGAGCGCTCGAAGCGCGCCGATGACCTGGGCCGCTCTGCCGAGCAAGCAGCATCTCTTCTCTCCGAATTTCTCCGCTCTCAAGAACAGCGTCTGGCCAGGTAGATACGGCTTTCGCCCCAAAAGAAAGAGGCGGGAAAGATCTGTTCGATGCGGAAATCGCTGGAATAGTCGGTGATGGGAAAGCTTGTGGTGAGGATGATCGCTTCGGGCTTTGCTGTTTTGAGCGTTGGCAGAAGTTCTTCGATCTCCTCATCGCTCAAGCAGGTCCAGGCGCAGTAGATGACGTCCCATGGACTGAGGTCGAGCCCCTTGATATCGCGCACCTGCACCTGTTTGGAGGCAAATTCAGGGCAATGGTCGATGCCAAGACTCGTGCAGCCCAGGATTTCTTGCGCGAAAAGCACAAGCATTCCCCTACCCGCGCCGAGATCGATAAAGGATTTTGTGCTATCAAGGCCAATTTTTTGAGCAATACGGGCAAAAGTGGACAGAGGCGTTTCGCCGTAAGTGTAGACATCCGGAAAACCCATCTTTCTGCGCCATCGGCTCATGACGCGGTAGGGTGAGCGCTTTTTCAAATGGAGGTAGCCCTTAGCAAACTCTCTGTTTTTCAACCAACGCAGAGCGCGAAACTCCTCGATGAACATTTTACATTGCGCAATCATGCCGCACTTCCGTAAGTATCTAAGCAGTGCAGGAATCGAATGGTGAGATCGCCGGCGATGGAGCGTGTCTTTTCGGCTGTGACTGAGTCGCGCAATTGACGCGCGATCGCGGCTTCAAAAAAGGGCGTGAAGGTCTTCTTAAAGCGGGAAAATTGTTCTGCTTTAAACGATTTCTTGCGCGCCTGCGCAACCAGCTCCACCATTTTCTTCGAAAACACCTTGCGCACACGTTCGTCAGTGCTGAAATAGCGTATCAAATAGTGTTCAAAACGCTGGCTTTGCTCTGCAGCGGTTAATCCGGGCGTTGCAACATAGCCAAACAAATCTTTTGTACGCTGATCCCCCTGTCTAGCCAAGAGAGCAATCTGCGTGCTTAGCATTTCCTTGTCTCCAACCATGAGAGTGCGGCTTTTGTATAACTGAATGGCCGTAATAGTGACGGAGATCAAAAATCCCAGTGCCGTAAGCCCAAGCACAACAGGACCCCAGAACTTAATGGTTGCAAACATGGCAACAACGACAATCACCGAACAGACGAAAAAGAGGCTTTGCGCAACACAGTTGGCTATGGCCACCTTGCGCTCGTTTTTTATTGCCTTCTGCAGTTGAATTACTGCCTCGTCGATCTGTCCTTTCACTTCCTCGTAACGCTGGTGCACATAACTAAGCTTTTCTCCCGAAAGCCCGGCCATTTCTTTTTCTAAATGAACCGCAGCAAGGAGCCGGGATTTGTAGTAATCAAGACTTGCTAGCTCTTCTACCCCTAAAAAGGCTTTCAGCGCCCATTTTCTCTGAAGGGTCAAAAAGCGTTCGATCTCCTGATCTGCTGCCCCTCGCTGTTTGAGTTGCGCTCTTCTTGTATTGATCTCTTTGTCGATGCGCGATTCTTCCCGGTCAATAAACGCCAATAGCTTCTGGTTTCGATCGGTGGGATCTTTCAGAATACTTCCCATCTCTGTGCGACTTTTTTCATGCCTGTACAGCCTAGCGATCACTAAAACCGCTTCAATAGCGGACACCATAAGAGAGAAAAAAGCGACGGGAATGATCAGCCCTAAAAAGGCTATTTTTTGTGCAATGTTCCGCGCTGTCACTAAAGTGTTGTTACTGACTCGCACACTATCAACGGTAATATCCCCGAGTAAACGAAGGCGCTCTTTTGTGTTAGCAAATTTCCAAAAAAGACGCGCATCTTGTGCCGATTTCGCCAAACCCTGTCCTGCCACTACAAGAGAGATAAATCCGGTAACCCCTATTTCAATATAGGCTTCATGCCTTGTTTCTACTCCCAGTAACCCAAAAACCCGCGAAGGGCGCACAAATGTATTCACAGCCCCAAGAACCCCGGGACTTCTCGAAGAAACATCAGGTGCTTTTGTGAGGATATCAAAAGCGACGCGTCCGGCTTGCTTCACCACTCGCCTCCCCCCCGTTGGAGAAGAAAGAGCGTGAGTAGATTTACCTCCAACCGGCTCCGTCGTCATGCTACCTGCACCTTATGGAAGAAGCCAAACAGCTCATCGCTCACAAGGCTCGTAAAATCGTCCACGGCAAACGCTTTTGAGCGAATGCGATGAGCCACCTCCGCTTCTTGCTTTTCTTCCGCCTTTTTATCGAGACGAATCCTCTCCAAGAAAATCTCCATCTCTCTCGAGAATTTTTGGACTTCTTTGACAGAAATTTTCTCCAAACTGCAGCGCTGATTAGCAATTACGTTCATCAAGCTGCGATCGATGATCGGAAGGATTCTTTTTTCACGGAAGACAAGCTTCAAATGGCGTTCAAAATCAGCCATCAAACGCTCGGGCGCTAAAGTGCTATCCACGTCGTACATGAACCGCGCTGCAAGCTCTTCTTGGTTGACAGAGTCCATCGTCTTCATTGCAGAGGCCAATCCTGTTGCAATTTCATCCGCAATTTTTTCTTTTCCTTTACGGTGGCTAGCCCAAATCGCATACAAATCCATGGCCAGGCCAATTACTGTTGACAGAACACCGAGAGCAAGCATCACCGGACCCCAATATTGGATGGTGGTGAAAAGAGCGATAGTGCTCAAAATACCCACAGTAGCTCCAATCAATAATGACAAACAGTACGCCGCCTGAGTACTGCGCTCATCGCTGATCTGTTTCACAAGCTGAGCAAGCCACTGCTCTCCCTCAATCAACAGTTTTGCTTTGAGTCGATTTTTTTGCGGCGAGTCGGGCATCGCCTCAATTTCGTTAAGCTCCTGACTCATTTTGAGCCCGGCAGCATAAGCTCCTTTGTGAGTGGAGCTTCCCAGCAAGCTCGCAACAGCCCATTTCTCACGCGCTTCAAGATATTTTTTAAACCTCTCTTTCTCCTGTTCAGCAGGTCGTGCAAGTTCTGCATTTTCTGCATCAATATTCGTTTTAATCTGAGTGCAATAGGCCAATCCAGCACGAAGTCGCTCCTCGCCTTGTTTTCCCTTTAAAGCCTCTAATAAAGCTCCTTTCGATTGTTGCAATCGAACCGCGTTGTACAAAAACTTCAACGTGAGAAGCGTCATGTAAATCGTAGAGAGAAAGGCGATAGGAACGGCAAGAATAGAGACTGCCACGTAGGAAGCAATGCGCTTAGCGATCCCTAAGGTGGTATTGCCAAAAGTTAACGTGTTCAGAGCTACTTCTCCCAAACGAGCAATTTTTTCTTCGAAACTGCAGTAACGCCACACCTCATTTGTTTTCTGAATGGAAACTCCCAGTGAGGCTCCTTTAACGAAAAAACTAAAGATGCTAAAAAGCCCTGACTCAAGCGCGGAGACAATATAGGCTTCACCTGATTCAAATTGTCGCTTCGCGACTGTGGAAGCAGTGACAGCGACGAGCTGAATTGCCTCTTTGGTATCATGAATCAAATTAATCTCGTTGCGGACATCGCTCAAGCTCTCCTCAATGGCTGTCAGCGGAGGAAAGACAAAGGATTTCGCTATTCGCTTCGTTTTGGTAGAACTATGGGGCTCTACAGGACGCGAAGCTTGAGGTGCGGCTGCACCACCTGTGGGGTTAACCGGCTTGGGAGGCTGTGTCATAGCGCACCTTATAACAAAGATTTTCTTTATTCTGGGTAGTCTCTGGACAGCCGTACCGCTGCTCCTTCTATCAGCCATTGCATCGGCGCTGCAGTGGCGCAGCACGCTCTTTTTTCTGCTCTGCGCTTTTTTCTTGAGCATTCTGGCTTCCACAGCCAAGAAGTGGCCCTTCAAACGCCGCCATATCCCCTTCCTGCTGGCCCATTTAGGCCTACTCACGGTCATTGCAGCGCTCGGACTGCGCAGCGCTTTTGGCATAAAGGCAACGATTGTGACTTCAAAAGGGCAGCCTATTTCTAAAGCCGTGGACATCCACGAGACCCAAGTAAGCGCCACAAACCTCTCCATTCTCGAAGTCACGCCCGTCTCCCATGTCCGCGTGCAGCCTCAGATCTGGATTATCGGCAGGCAGGCGTTCATTGAAGGCGCTGCACCCGTGCCCCTCTTTGATGAGCAGCCCCTCACCAACCTCGAGCCCGTACAAGGCCGATGGAAAACCTACGCGATGGAGACAGAGCGCGGCGAAGAGCTGGTGCAAGAAGATGGCGTTCTGCTGATCGCAAAAACCCAAAAAGGGACTGTCTGCTACCTGCGCCGCTGCGGTGCTACGGAAGTCTACCCCTTAACGCCTCGCACAGCGCAAATCTGGCGGACCGAAAAGGGTTTCGCCGCCGAACTCGTCATTAAAGAAGATCGCTTAACCCCCTTCTTTGCCCGCTTTAAAGCCGACAATGAAGCCGATCTGCTCGCTCAAGCTAACGCTGCCGTTCCCAAAATGCTGCGCTCTTCCACTCTGGCGCAGCTGCGCGACAAGTTGCGCCCATTAACGCAACTAGCCGCCAAGAAGCTCTCCCTCTGGGGCAAAGTAGAGCTCCATACTGCGCCATCAGAGGAAGAAGGAGACCCGCGCGGCGTCTTTGTGCGCACAAGCAAAGGCGAGGGCTACTTCCCCGTCAGCGAGGAGAGCCCCAGCTTTCCCTTAGGCAACGGCCTGCTCCACATTCAGCCCGTGGTCCATGCAGTAGATCTGGTCTGGGACGGATCCTCTTCTCAATACACCAAAGGCTGGCGTCTCAAAGTACTGAGCGAATCAAACGACCAAGCGCAGCTACTGGCCACCAAAGACCCACTAGATGGTTGGCTTATCCTCGCCGGTTGTTTTATGATGACGGCCGGAACATGCCTATTGCTTTTCAAACGATCCTTTTAGCGTGCAGCTGCGCCTGTAGCTTCTTGAGCCGCCTGCGCTATTTTGTTCCTCTCCTTCTCTTTACTGTGATCGCATCCCGCATCGTCATCCTCGAAAGACCTCCTGTGGCGACCTTAGCGGAAAGCTCCCTCTTTGTTGCCTTCCTCGTCTCCCTTTTTGCCATTAGAAAGGAGCCTGCCCTTCTCGCTCTCTCCGCGCTCCTCAATGTCTGCTGCCTCATCTTTTCCTCTTCCCTCACCTTTCAAGAGATCAACGAAGCTTTGCGCTCCCCTTTTTGGCTCACTATCCACGTTCTCACCGTTGTCTCCTCCTACGCCTTCCTCCTCGCTGCTTCCGCCGTTGCCCATAGGCAGCTCACCCTGAACAAATATTCATCCCTTGCCACGCGCTTGATGGAGATCGGCACTGGACTGCTCGTGATCGGAACACTGCTGGGCGGGCTATGGGCCGAGGCCAGCTGGGGTCGTTTCTGGGGCTGGGACCCAAAAGAGGCCTGGGCCTTTACCACGGCAGCCACCTACCTCTCCATTATCCACCTCCACCGCAAAGGCCTTCTCAAACCACCCCTGCTTGCGCTTTTGACGGTGGCGGCTGCTCTCGTGGTCAGCTTTACCTGGATCGGGCTCAACCTCATCTCGACCAACAGCCTGCATACCTACGGATTTGTCTCCGCCTCCAAGTGGCCCTACGCCCTTTTTCTCCTGATCGAAGGGGCTTTTATTGGGTGGGCTAGTAGAAAATGTTTTACAAAAAACCCAAAACTTGAAATTTAGTCAGTCGGAACTTATCGTGTCTGCGCTCGTGAAAAGTGATAAACTCAAAAAACTAGAAACTGAACTGGGGGATTTGACCCAGTGGCTGAAGCTTGGCTTGGTCCCTAAGAAGGATTTAGAGAAGCATAAAGGCGAAATCAAAACGCTCGAAAGCAAGATCGTTGAGGAGAAGGTGCGCCTTACTGCCCTCAAGGAGAGCGGTGAAGCGGAGGAGTATGTCACTCCCAAGCGCAACCCCTCGCAGCGCGCCATGGGCTATCCCGACACAGCGACGATCGCCGACATCGACCTTACGGAAGAATCTTCCGGCATGACGGAGACCTCCTACGAAATGGAGACCGAGACGGCCGAAACCGAGAGCTTCAACGAAGAGAAGAAAGAGGCGGGTGACACCGAAGAGCTTTTAGTTGAAGAGGAAGAAGAAGAGGAAGACCCTTTCAGCGACAAAAACCGCTGGAAGCGTGGCGTCCTCGACCCAGATGCCGATAACTGGTAGTCTTTACGTTCACGTCCCCTTTTGCACAAAAAAATGTGGGTATTGCCACTTTTTTGTCGTAAAAGATGGCGACCATTCGAGCTATATCCAAAGCATCATCAAACAGTGGCAGTCGTGGAAAGATCGGTTTAATCCCTTTCTGACGATCTACTTTGGCGGAGGAACACCCTCGCTCTTATCTCCCGAAGAGCTGGGCACGCTGCTGAAACTCTTTCCTGTTGCCGAAGGGGCGGAAATCACCATTGAGGCCAATCCAGAAACCACTGACCTCGCCAAGCTCAAAGCCTTTCGCGCCCTGGGCATCAACCGCATCAGCATCGGCGTGCAGTCCTTTGACGATAAACTCCTCAAAACACTCACTCGCACCCACGATGCCAAAAAGGCCATCGAAACCGTCTATAACGCCCAGGAAGCGGGATTCGACAACATCTCCATCGACTTGATGTACGACCTGCCCGGGCAAACTCTCGAATCGTGGAAGCATACTCTGAAGGTCGCTAACTCCCTTCCCATCACCCACCTTTCGCTCTACAACTTGACGATTGAGCCGGGCACTGCCTTCTTTCGCAAAAAACTGGACCTGCCGGAAGAGGGCTTGTCACTCCAGCTCCTGGAAGAGGCGGTCCAAACCATCCGCCTGCCTCGCTACGAGATCTCCGCCTTCGGCCGCCCCTCTCTACACAACATCGGCTACTGGACCAACCGCCCCTTCTTAGGCTTAGGGCCCTCTGCCTTTAGTTTCATCGATGGCCGCCGCTTTAGCGACCGCTTTACCGAACAGCTGCCCCCTGAAAAAGCTGAGCGAGAGGCTTTTGCTCTCCACTTGCGATTGTTAGAGGGCGCTCCAATTCCCGATTTTTCCGTCGAGAGTTTGTTGGAGCGCGGTCTGATCGAGAAAAAAGGCAATCGTATGGCTCTCACAAAACGAGGTCTGCTTCTCTACGATTATGTTGCTTCTGAAATCGTTTGAGGGGTATCCTATATGCCCATGCATACGCCAAGTAAGATTCGCAACATCGCTATTATCGCCCACATTGACCATGGCAAAACGACCATGCTCGACAGCATCCTGAAGCAGTCCAATCTGTTCCGAGACAACGAACAGACGCAGGAGCGTATGATGGACTCCTACGACCAGGAAAAAGAGCGCGGCATCACCATTTTTGCCAAGCACACCTCTGTTCCCTACATCGACGAGAGGGGCGAGGAGTACAAGATTAACATCATTGACACCCCCGGTCACGCCGACTTCTCCGCTGAAGTGGAGCGTATTTTAGGGATGGTCAACTCTGTGCTGCTGCTCGTGGACGCACAAGAGGGACCGATGCCGCAGACGCGCTTTGTGCTCTCCAAGTCCCTCAAGAAGGGGCTCAAGCCCATCGTCGTCATCAACAAGATCGACCGCCCCCATGCCGACCCCGACCGCGTTTTGAACATGACCTTCGACCTCTTTGCGGAGCTGGGCGCAACGGACGAGCAGCTGGACTTTGCCTACTGCTACGCCTCGGGCCTCACCGGTTTCGCCACGAAAAAGATCGATGACCCGCGCGTCAACATGAAGCCGCTTTTCGAGCTGATTGTCGACGCAGTGAAGGCTCCCGAAGGCTCTTTAGAAGAGCCCTTCCTGATGCAAGCGGCTACTTTGGGCTACGACGAATTCCTGGGCCGTATGGCTTGTGGACGTATTCTCAATGGTACTGTGCGTAAAGGGATGAGCATTGTTCACGTCGATCACACTGGCAAGCAGACAACGCATAAGGTGACGAAGATCCAAGCGTGGCGCGGCATTCAGAAGATTGAGCAAGACGAAGCGGGCGCGGGCGATATTGTCGGCCTCTTCGGCGTGGAAAACGTGCTGATTGGCGATACGCTCTGCGGCACCGAAAAAGTGGTGCAACTCCCTCCGATTGTGATGGACGAGCCCACTGTTTCGATCGACTTGATGGTCAACGCCTCTCCCTTTGCTGGCAAAGAGGGTCAACACGTGACGATGAATAAGTTGCGCGACCGCCTGATGCAGGAAAAGCGCGCCAACGTCTCTTTACGCATTGAGGAGTCGGGTCAAGATGCCATTACTGTCTGCGGCCGCGGCGAACTTCACCTCTCTGTATTAATCGAGGCGATGCGCCGCGAAGGATTTGAGCTCACTCTCTCCAAGCCGCGCGTTGTGACAAAAACGGAAAATGGCGTGAAGCTCGAGCCGATGGAGCGCGCCTATATCGAAGTGCCCCAAGAGTTCAGTGGTGCGATCATCGAAGAGTTTGCGCGCCGCAAGGGAGAGATGCAATCTCTCGATACGAACGAGCACGGCCTGACTGCCATGCAGTTTCTTATCCCCACGCGCGGCCTGATGGGCTTCCGCAGCCGCTTCCTGACCATGACGCGCGGCCTCGGCGTTCTCACTTCGATTTTCGAGTGCTACGGACCGTGGAAGGGCGATATCGAAGGGCGTTCCAAAGGCGTTCTCGTCTCTATGTGCGATGGTTCTACCAATGGCTACGCTTGCTTCAAGATCCAAGAGCGCGCCGTGCTCTTCGTCTATCCCGGCATTGACGTGTACGAAGGGATGGTCGTCGGCGAAAACAGCCGCGACAATGACCTCGCCGTCAACGTTACGAAGGCGAAGCAGCTCACTAACGTTCGCGCCTCCGGCACAGATGAAGCCATCGCTCTCATCCCCCCGCGTCTCTTCACACTGGAACAAGCTATCGACTTCATCGAAGATGATGAGCAAGTCGAAGTAACTCCCAAGTCGATCCGCATGCGCAAGCGCTTCCTCAAAGAAGTCGACCGCAAGAAAAAAGGTTAATTTGTAACAAAGCGGTTCGTGTCGAGTCGCAGGGGCTCATCCCAATCTTCATCGCCGAGCTGAAAGGTGGAGTGGTGGATGGGGATGGATTTCTTGACGCGGAGCACGTCGTGGGCGCGCATCGCCTCTTGGGGGCCCATGTGGTATTGCCGCAGAATGTTTTGCGGGCGGAAGGCACCGGTGGGGATAAGGGCGTAGTCGAGAGGAAAACGGGCGGCAATTTCAGCGAAATGGGGGCCAAAGGCCGTGTCGGCAGCAAAGTAGACGCGGTCTACGACAAAACTGCCCCAAAGAGCACGGCCGCGATCCCAAAGAGTGCGCGCCGAGTAGTGCAGCGAGGGTGTGTAGGTGATTTCTACGTCCCTAAAGGGAATCGTTTGCCACCAGTCGAGCTCAACCACCCGATGACCCCGTAAATAGGCCTTGTTGCCGCGCCCCGTGATAATGGGAGTCCCTCGAAAATGCTTCAGAGTCCTCAGACACATGTGATCATAGTGGTTGTGACTGAGAAGAATGGCATCGATTTTAGGCAGGTCTTTAAGGGCCATCAGGGGCCCCGCATGCCTCTTGGGGCCAATGAGTCCGAGCGGGCCCGCCCGCTGCGCCCAGATGGGGTCGGTGAGAAGCGTAGTGTCTTCAAACTGAAGCAGACAGGTGGCGTGGTGGAGCCAGGTGAGACGAACAGAACCATCTATGATCCGCAGGGGCTCTCGAGGCTCTTTCGGCCAGGAGGGCGCTTGACGTGCCAATGCCCATCGGTAGATCGATCGCGCATCGCCTTTCACTAGATAGTTTTCTCTACTCTGCATTATAATCTTCGGCCATGAAAGTGCACTTCACCAGCCTTGGTTGTCCTCGTAATCGTGTTGATACCGAAGTTATGGTTGGAATTCTACTAAAAGCTGGATACGAACCGACGGCAACGACGGAAGATGCTGATTATCTGGTAGTTAACACCTGCGGATTTTTAGAGTCGGCCCGCCAGGAATCGCTCGATACGATCCAAGGCCTGATCGATGTGAAAAAGAACGGGGCAAAGGTCGTAGTCACGGGCTGCATGGTCCAAAACCATAAGGAGCAGATCCGCGAGGCCATCCCAGAAGTCAGCTACCTTCTCGGTTCGGGCGATGTGAACAAGATTCTCGACGCCATCAACCAAGACCGCGACTTTGTTACCGACGCGCGCAGCTTTCTTCAGCAGGGTGAAGTCCCCCGCACCGTCACAACCCGCCACTTTGCCTACCTCAAGATTGCCGAGGGCTGCCTGAAGCGCTGCTCTTTCTGCAAAATCCCCGGCATCAAGGGGCCACTGAAGAGCAAACCGCGTGAGCAGGTGCTGAGCGAAGTGCGTGCTCTACTGAGCCAAAACATTCGCGAAATCATTCTCATTGCACAAGATTTGGGAGACTGGGGCAAAGAGAATAAAGAGGCCTTTGAGTCCCTTTTGGAAGAGATTTTCACCATTCCCGGCGACTACAAGATCCGCCTACTCTATCTCTATCCAGATGAAATCACTGCCAAGCTGGTCGATCTGATGAAGTCGGAGCCGCGGCTGCTCAAATATCTGGATATGCCCATCCAGCACGTCAACGACCAGATCTTGAAAGCCATGCGCCGCAAAACGCGCAAAGAGCACATTGTGCAGACCATTGAAATGCTGCGACGCGAAGTGCCCGATGTGGTGATCCGTACGAGCTTAATGGTGGGCTTTCCTGGGGAAACCGAAGAGCAGTTCGAAGAGCTGCTGCAGTTCGTCAAGAGCCATCCCCTCGATAACGTCGGCGTCTTTATGTTCTCCAAAGAAGAGGGCACCCATGCAGCAACGCTTACACCCCAAGTTCCTGAAGAGGTCAAACAAAGCCGTCACAAACGCTTAATGGAATTGCAGTTGGAAATGGCCTCTGGCCTCAACCAGCGCTGGGTAGGCCAAACACTGCCCGTCGTTATCGAAGGCTTTCACCCCGATTCCCGTCATCTCATGGTCGGCCGCTTCCACGGTCAGTGTCCTGAAATCGATGGTCAGGTCATTATCAATGATGGACGTGCCGTAACCGAATTCGGCCGTGAATACCGGGTGAAAATCACCGAAAATCTCGGGTACGATCTTCTCGGAACCGCTCTTCCCCTAAAAACCTCAAAACTGAAGTTGGCCCATGGCAGCAGCCGTCATTCGTGACTTAGAAAGAGGTGTGCTGAGGTTTACAGAAAGAGGCGAGCGATTTCTCACTCATCTGCATAGAATCGCAGGTGTCATTGCCACCCTTTTTGAAGAGACAAATAAATCAGCTCTTGCGCTGATCCCCACTCTTCCTAAAAAACCTTGCCTGGATGTTCGTCGATTTGTTGCTAAAGAAGACATGCAGTCCACCTTTACTTGCACGCTGGGTCTTGCAACAGTTCATTTAGTTGCCAAGAGCGCAGGTATCGGTGGCCCCAGAGCTTTCATAGAAACAATCTACCTGTTCTGCTTGAGTGCTGCATTTGAGTTGCTACGCCAAATGCGCAATCCTCTGATCGACACAACACTGCCTCGTAGCAGCTCCATTATCTTTGCAAAAATGCAGGAGCTGGCAACTGTACTCCCCTCTTACCAATTCCTTCACGCAACGTTTGTGGCCGATGCAGTTGCAACACATCTCGCCCTAAGGGCCGATCTTTCTATAGATGTCTCGCATGCTTACGGCACTTTAGCTTTCATGATCACAGCCGTTGCTATTTTTAGCTTTGTTGTTGCACTAGGCAGCTCTTTTAGTCGCACCTTTATGAAGGTGACTCTGGTTCAAGTTGCTATTTTCTGCTTGGCCCTCATCTCTTCTATAGATCCGGAAACTCTCTCTTTTCGACATGCGATAGGAAGCTCTTTAGAAACCAGCTTGAAGTGGACAGCAATCATCTTTTTATTGAGCATTCTTGGGTCGATTCCCGCCGCTGCCAGAGACGCTTAAGCCGTTTCGAGCTGCAGCGTAAGAGGCCTTTCTTCTTGTCCGTCGGGCAGGAAGTATTGAATCGGCCCTGGCTGAACATAGTCATCTGCCAATAACCAGCCCTCACGGTAGTAGGCAAAACGTTCAAAGGGTTTTGATTTTAACTCTACTAGAGCTTTCTTAATCACCGGCTTTTGTTTGCCTTGGCGAGTTTCCAGATGAATCAGGGAAACAAGAGGTACTGCAACGGGCAGCCACTCCAAACAGGAACGATTGAGCCCCTTAATGGCGCACAAATAGCCCGATCTGCGCGTGAGTGCAACGTGGGCTGTCCAGAGGCCCAGAGCGTAACAGTAATCGCTGTCAAAGTTGGTGGGCAGTGCGCAACGCCCCTCATACCCAAAGAAGTGAGGGATGCAGGGAACCTCGACGCGTTGGTTTACCATCTCCATCAACAATTTTTCCGTGTCGATGCCAGAGACGTGAACGTTGCCATGGGAATCCCTTTTCGCTAAAAGCTGCGTCTGGATATCTTCTGGAATGGAATCGAGAGTTCTGCGCGCATTGTCGGAAAGCTTCGACCGCACTTGATCGACAGGCGTATCCAGCAAAGCCTTGTTGAGCTCTGCAATCAACTGCGCCACATCGGGCATGAATTCTACCAACCCCTCGGGAAGAAGAATCACGCCAAAGTTGCGACCGATTTTGGCCCGCGCTTCGATACCATCCAAAATAGACTGCACAACATCTGTGAGCTTCTGTTTCTTTGCCTTGATTTCCTCTGAAATGAGCGCCATGTTAGGCCGCGTACGCAACGCGCACTCAAGGGTCACATGAGAGGCGGAGCGACCCATCAGCTTCACAAAGTGGTAGTACTTGCGAGAGGAAACGGCGTCTTTGGCAATGTTGCCGATCAATTCAGAATAGAGTCTGGTGGCGGTATCAAAACCAAAAGAGAGATCGATGAACTCGTTTTTGAGATCGCCATCAATGGTCTTTGGCACACCCAGAACAGCCGTTTTGCAGGAGTGCTGCGCAAAGTACTCTGCCAACACAGCGGAGTTGGTGTTAGAATCATCGCCGCCAATGACAACGAGGGCATCCAGATCGCGCGCTTTTGCAGTCAGCAAAGCCAGCTGCAGCTGCTCTTCGCTTTCAATCTTCGTACGGCCCGAACCCATCAGATCAAAGCCGCCCTGATTGCGCACTTCGTTGACCGATTCCGCCTCGATGATCATCGCACTGTTATTAACGATCCCTTCCGGACCGCCCAAAAACCCGACCATGCGAGGACGCTCCACGCGCTGCGAAAGAGCATCAAAGAGCCCCGCAATCACATTGTGACCGCCCGGGGCCGGCCCACCAGAAAAAACAACGCCTAAAGTAAAGGAGGGTAACCGACTCTGCCCCATTGTGTGGGCAATCTTCAATACTTTTTGCCCGCTTGTCTTCGGAAAATGGTTGATGACGTCGGCACTCAACTCTCTATTTACCTCCACCTCAATGACGGAAACCCTTGTCGCAATCTCCAGCGCATGAGGCACTTTAGGACGATAGGTGAGTCTCAAGCGACAAAGGGAACTATACACAAACAACCTCAAGAATTGGGAATATGCCAAGGAGGCGCTTTGAATTTAAGCCAAACGCAGTTGGCGCCGAAGCAGCCCAACTTGAATAAGTTGGGCGATGCAGGCGGGCTGAAATACAAAGCCTGCCGACGCCGGCAGAAACCAATCCTTGAGATTGTTTGTGTATCATATATGTCTGTCAAACCACTCAAGGGTTGCATTGATTAACATTTTGCGTTCTTTGTTATCAGTAAACTGATGGTCGGAGTTGGGTAGTTCTAAAAAACTCGTCTCGTAGTTTGATTCTTTCGCCGCCTGTTCATACTGCGCAAAGTGGGAATCATCGACTGTCTCATCTCTGCCACCACGCACGAAAAGCGTTGGCTGCGATTGCGCCCCGCGCAGCGCAAGGCTGGGGTTGAGTTGAAAGAACTGCTCAAAGAAACGGGAATCTACCAACCGCCCGCGATAGGGAAGATAGGGCGGCTTGGGCGTGGGCAGCTTCTCCCAATCTGCTCTCCATTGCCGCCCATCAAAGACGGGTGCCCAAAGAGCCAGTGCGGCCAGTTCGTGACGCTCTGCGAGAAGGGAGGAGAGCATGCCTCCCAGAGAAATACCGATCACGGCTATCTTAGGCGCCAGTTTGAGCACTTGCTGGAAGGAAGCCTCAGAGTCCTCTAGCAGACGTTCAAGAGTAGTAGACTCAAAGGTTCCCTCACTATCCCCGGCTCCGCGGAAATCCACCCGCAAGCTGGAAATATTCTTTTCTGCAAGACCCTCCGCCATCTCTACAAAGAGGCGGTTGAATCCCACCTTGTTTCCTCCAAAGCCGTGGCAAAAAAGAACAGCTGCTCGAGGGTTTTTTACAGTGTGTGTGACGGCAAAAAGCTTTTGCCCAGCCACAGAATAGATCAGGGGCTCGCGAGTATCTAGCATGGACGGGCAAGTTTCGCCTGATCACGCAATTTCTGGCCAGAAATACCCAAATGTGCGACAATTCCCTTATGGAACTTTCCTTTCGCTTCCATCGTCTTCATTCCTAATACTCGTCGACCCATTCACTCATCCATTTAGGAAAAATTATGATCTCTCGAATTTTGATTGGCCTGTTGGCCACCTGCGCTCTTTTTGGCGCACCCAATGAACTGATTGTCGGAACCACCGGCGGCTATGCCCCTTTCGCTTCTGTGAATGAAGCGGGCGAAATGGAGGGCTTTGACATCGATGTGGCCAAAGCACTCGCTGCGCGACTCAATAAACAACTCGTGCTCAAAGATCTGGGCAACATGCCCTCTCTACTCATGGCGCTGAAGCTCAAAAAGGTCGACTGCGTCATCTGGGCTGTGTCGATCACGAAGGCGCGGCAGGAAAAGATGTTCCTGATCCACTACCAAGGCGATGCGGTAACCTCCATCCCCATGCTCTTTTGGGGCAAAGCGCCCGAGGGGCAAAAGTGTCCTGAAGACGTGGTAAAGGCTGGAGGCATGATGGTGGTGGAAGCAGGCTCTTTCCAAGAGCAGCTCCTGCAAAAACTGCCCGCTGCTCAGGTGCGGCCCGTTACCTCCATCGTAGATGCACTTCTCGAACTGCGTTATGGCAAAGCGCAAGCAACGTTGGCAGACCCTGGACTCATCACTAAAATTGTCTCCACGCAGCCCGAGGTGAAGGTAGTGCTTGTCCCTCTGGAAGAGAGCGACATGGCCTTCGGCAACGGCATCTGCGTAGACAAATCCAATGAAGCGCTCGCTCAAGAAATTGAGCTGGCCATCGCCGCTATGAAGAGCGACCAAACCATCGCAAAGCTCGAGGCATTATGGATGAAGTAATCCGCTATATGCCTCTCCTGCTGCAGGGAGCAAAGCTCACCCTGCTCATCCTTTTTGGTAGCGCCCTGATCAGCATGAGCTGCGGCCTATTCTTCGGCATCGCGATGGCACAAGCCTGCCGCATTCCCATCCTCTCGCCCTTCGTTGAGTCGCTCACCTTCTTGTTGCGCGCGATCCCCTTCTATGTGCAGCTGTTGCTCGTCTATTTCGTTCTACCAGAAATTTTGGGACTGAACCTAGACGGCCTGACGGCCTCCATCATTGCCTTGGGGCTCTGCTCTTCGGGGTATGTCGCGCACATCATTCGCGGGGGCATCAATGCCATTGAGCCGGAGCAGTGGCAATGCGCCGCAGCCCTGGGTTACGGTCGGCGCGTCTCCCTACGCTATGCCATATTGCCGCAAGTACTGCGTAATAGCCTGCCCATGCTGGGCAATGAGCTGGAGTCGATACTGAAGAGCACGGCCATTGCCGCCTCTATCGGCGTGCTAGAGCTCACGCGGGCCGGCGCCAACATCGTCTCACGCGAACTCAATCCTATGCTGATCTACTCTACCGTAGCTCTCTTCTACGTGGCGATCTCCGCAGCATTTCAAATCACAGGCAGGTTGGTGTATGCTCGAAGCTAAAGGGCTCTCTCTTGCTTGTCGCATTAAGAATGTCGACTGCCTCGTGCCTCCAGGTCAACTCACGCTTATCTTGGGGCGCAGCGGTTCGGGCAAAAGCACGCTTCTGCGTTGCCTTGCCGGCCTAGAAAAAAAGATCGAGGGATCGATCACTCTTCATGGTCAAAGCATCTCTTCCATCAAGCCGAAAGAGCGTGCGTGCATGATCGGTTATATCCCGCAAAGCTTCCTTCTCTTTCCTCACCTGAAAGTACAAGAAGCCATCGCCCAACCCCTTCGACTCACGCTTGGCCTTCCACGTCAAGAGGCAATGGAGCGCGCTTTAGCGCTGCTGCAGATGTTTGGCATTGAGGAGCTGTGCAACCGCTTACCCTCCCAAATTTCCGGGGGCCAGCGGCAGCGCGTCTCGATTCTGCGCGCTCTCGGGCTCAATCCCTCCTACCTTCTTCTCGACGAACCCTCTTCCGCCCTCGACCCTGACAACACGCGCATTCTTGCCGATATTCTGCTGCAACTGCAGGCGCAAGGAACTTCTGTCGTGCTCTCTACGCAAGATATGTCTCTTGCGGAGATGGTGCAAGGGACTGTCTACAAAATGGAAAAAGGTTGTATGCAGTAAGGCATGTTCCTGATCTGCGGCGCAGGCCCCACCGGACTCACCCTCGCCATTCAATGCGCTCGGCGCAACATCCCCTTCCGCATCATCGAAAAAGAGCTGCAGCGCTCTCCCTACTCGAGAGCTTTGGTCGTCTGGAGCGCCTGCCTCGAAAGCTTTCGAGCCATGGGCATCACTCTCCACGGCATCCAGCCCTCTTCCATCACCATCTCTGATCGCCACAGAACTCTCGCCCATTTTGCCCCCGAAACTCCCGCTCTCTTCCTTCCCCAAGGCACCCTCGAAGAGGTCTTGGAAAACCACCTCAAAACGTTGGGCCACTCCGTAGAGCGCGGCACAGAGCTCCTCTCCTTTCGACAAGATACGAAGGTTGTTGCGCAAACATCTAAGGGAGAAATTGTTGCGGATTGGATCGCGGGTTGCGATGGCATTCACAGCGCTGTACGGCGCACGCTGGGAACGCTCTTTGAGGGCTACGAAGAGCCTTTTATGATCGGTCTGGCGGACTGCGAAGTTACGGGAAGAAGTCTTGAACCGGGCATACATATATCCTGGGGAGCGAAGGGCTCTGTGGCCTTTCTTCCCGTTACCGAAAAGATCTGGCGCATCATATCGACACACTATACTTCGCCGCTCACTCTGGAGGTGCTGCAAAAAACCGTTGATGAGTGCGGCCCGGGCAATTGCCGTCTTGTAAACCCAACCTGGATTTCGGAGTTTCACATTCACGAACGACTGGCCGCACGCTTTCAAACCGGCCGCGCCTTTCTCCTCGGCGATGCTGCTCATGTCCACAGCCCTGCAGGAGGCCAAGGCATGAATACCGGTATTCAAGATGCCGTGAACCTCGGCTGGAAAATCCCCTATCTTCACTCCCCCGACGTCCTCCAAAGCTACGAACAAGAGCGCCGCCCCATCGCTGCCAAAGTCATCGCTCAAGCAGCACAGCGCGTCCAATTCGCCGCCCGCCAAAACCCTCTCATGCGCCTTCTCAAGAACGTCATCGCTCTCACCCTTCCCCGCCTGCGCTATTTCCGTCAACTCTTTGCCCGCTCCCTCTCCGGCCTCTACCTGCACTACGACAACTCCCGCCTCATCCTCAATTGCGGCGAACATATCCATGGCCAGTATCCCCTCGGCCCCGATCACACCCTCATCTTCTTCGGAGAAAAACCCAACCTCTCCTTTGGCGACCTGCCCCTTAAAGTCATCCACGTTCCTGAAGGAAACGGTTGGTGCCTGGTTCGCCCCGATCGCTACATCGCCGCACGCGGCACGGCCAGCTGCTTGCCACTCGTGCACGAATACTTCCACCGATTGTTAAGATAATTTTCCAAGCTGTTCACTTGCAAAGTGTTGCCAAATGTAAAGCCGGCTTTACATGCTACTTCCGAGCGATGATGCTAGCTACCTTGGGAAAGCGATCTTGAGTGAACTCTAAGTGACGCTGCCATGTTTCTGAATCCACTTTCCCTTGGAACAACAGCGTCGCCTTCAACCAAAAGACGGCGGCCCGTTTTTTTGTTGCGTCATCGCAGTAGGGCAGAAGATTGTACACCATAACACAGAGCGCCTTCATGACGGAAAGCTCGAGCTTAAATGTAAAAATATCTGCGCTACAATCTAGGATGAGGGGAATTAAGCTCGCAAACTCTCGACCTACTTTCTCTTCTATACTGAGGCGGTCAATGACAACAGCAAAAACCTTCAAGGAAATGTCTCTCTTATCTCCTCTTGCGACATTGTCTTTGAAGAAAGCGGCCAGTAACTCGCATGGATCGCCCTTTTCGTAAACAGCACAATAGAGACGGAGAATCTGAAAGAGCGTTTTTTGCAGACCAGCAAGCTCTGATTGAGAAGTGAAGAAGTCCCATAATTGATCCACCACCGCTTGAGTGATCTTTCTTTCCGCATAGAAAACGAGATTGATGGGGTTGCCCATTACCACCAACAAACGCATGGCCATGCGCAGCTTTTGAAAACAATGAGGCTGATCGTTGATGTGAGCAACAAGCCACGTCAACGCCTCACCAGAAGCTCCCCCTTGTTCCATGCACTGCATGAGAAAATCCATTTGGACTGAGCTTCTTGAGTTGAGCGACTTATAGAACCGTTCAACCAGCCTTACTACAGCCATCGAAACAGGGCCCGGCGGAGATGAGAGTAGGTAACCGTCGAGAGCAGCAGAAAGCCCGGGGTTTTTTGCCCATTCTTCAGAAAAAATCCGCATGAACAGGATAGCTTCCATAAAGTCAACTTTACCCAAAGCTCTCTTCATGACTTGCACCATCACGAGAAGCCATTCTTGCTTTCCTTGCTGAATAAAGAGATCTACCATCGTTGATGCAAATGGCCTGAGAGCATCAATAACTGCGGCTTCAGGAGCTGCAAACACCACCCTGCTCAGAAATTGACTCAGAGGCTCTATATCTTCACTAGCACGCAACTGTAGTGCCTTAAATCCTTCAAGCTGGTGAGAATGAGGCACTTGAGCAAATGTCATGGCTTTTAATGTGCAAGCGGAGATGCGCGCAAAAACTGCACGTGTAAATGCGGGATGCATGATGTGTGGCAGCAGCAATACGCACACTGTTTCTGCAGCAAGAGATAAGCTTTCTTTTGATTGGAGAAGAGCCTCCACTCTTTCGCGTACATCGATCAGCCTCTCTTTTTCAAGAAAAAGGGGGGCTTGCTCTGCATAAATCAAGCGAAGAAAACGCCAAAAAGACTCTGCATGACCGCGGCTCAGCTGCAGCGTTGTCAGACGGTAGGCCTCTTCATAGCGTTTTACTTCATACAGTCTGTCTACTACCAAATCAAAGTACTCTATATCGCCATCTAAAATTTCCGGAAAACGGTCTACCAAGTGATGCGGATGTAGCACCTCACTTCCGCTTACCCGCGTAATAAAACAGTCCATCAGCCTATGCACCGATGCAATCCGATCCTCTTCCGTCCCCTCTCCCTCTAAAACAGCTTTTTGCGCCAATGCGAAATGGCCCGGACTCGTTAAAAAACTTACTGACGAGGCTCTCGCTAAATACCAAAGCATGTCTTCTTCAGAAATCGCCCAGCGCACTTCTTGCGCAAGCATCACAAAGACACGTGCAACATCTACTCCAGAAAGGCGCATTTGGCGCAGCAAATCGAAGAGCCGTCCTTGAATCTCAATCCGCTTATGGAAATGCATGATAAGATTCAGATCACGAACTATCTGCAAAGCCCGCACAACAAGCTCATCATCGAGAGGCAGCTTTCTCAGCAAGGCAGCAATTTTTTCTTCGTGACCCTCGGGGCTTTGGCACATTAGGGTGAATTCTGCGATCTGCCGATCCCGTTCACTAAGACCCGAGCTTTCCAATTCTTTGAAAGCCTCTTCTAGAGGCAAACCAGCGCTTAACAAACTACGCGTTGCTACTTGGGCGTTTAAACGCCACATTGCTGCACGCAATGGCGGATTTAACTGTAGCGGCGCATGGGGAAGAATTGCCTTCGCCAACATGGGCGCTAGCTCCGGGTGGTCCTTTGCGAATTCGCACGCAGCCTGACAAAGAGCTGCTTTCCGGCCGCGCTTAATGCTGCCGCGCGCCAAGCGGTCACAGAAGGATTGCGCTATTTTTTCCGGAGTTTCTGCCTCGACTACGATTTCTTCATAGATCACATCGTCGATCTCTTCTGACTCGATGCTTGAAGCGCGCATTCTCGCTTGCAAATCTCTCCGCGTCTCTACAGAAAGCGTGGACCACATCTGTTCCGCAAAAGAGGCGGCTCGGTCGGGGCAATGCAAGGCCATAGCCTCATCAAAGAAACGTTGGTGCAATCTCGCTTCACCGGCTAACGCAGGAAATTTGGTGCACATTTCCGTCAGCAAAGAGAGTACGTCGACCCCCTCTTCCGCGAGGTGGTCAACTATTTTTTTGAGCAAATCGGCCCCTCTGCAAGGTAGAAGAGCTGCTGCTGGATGCGCGCTCATCGACAAAGTGATGAGAGAGCTATAGTCGATACAGTGCAGCGAGGGGTGGTCGCCATCGAAGAGCAGCCGAGTTGCCAACATTACTTGCCAGTAAGGCTCCCACCGCTCTGGAGGCCCATAGAGCTGCGCCGCAAAAACCGCATACTTCTCCGGCAAGTGCCTCACCACATGATGAAACAGTCCATGCAGGCAGAGGCGATATGAATCATTTTTAAGAAGGGAGTAGGCATTGAGAAGAAAGAGAAATCCACCTGCAAAATCCCCTCTCAATAAAAAGTGGCGAGTAAGGTACTTCTGTATTTGAGAATGAAAATCCACTTGCGTAGGAAAGTCTTTCTTCATTTGGGCAATGGCATTAGCTCGTTGCGTGGAGGAATAGGGTTCATAGCCACGAGACAACTTTTTCACATAAGGGAAAAACCAGCGCTTGAGATCCTTTGTCGATTGCACAATGATGCGGCCCATATCGATATCGCGCAGTGCTGCTCGGAAATCACTCTCACTACTGCCATATTCCGGATCCAAACTGATCTCTGCGGAAGAGGCATTGACACGCAGCGCATCTCCTCGTGCCATTACTGTGCGTATCTCTCCCTGCTTAATCTTGAGATCGACAATAGGGAAACTGCACAACTCTACCGATCCCTTTTCGGTGCTCTGCAGGGGCATAACTGTCTCCAGCAGTCCCAGCCTTTCCAAAATAGGCACAGCATCTGCCGTGACCATAATGTCGACGTCAGCCGTTGCCTGTCCGCAGGCAATATAAGCGGCGCTGCCTCCCACAATATAGACGGGGCAAACAGCCGCTAAAGACCCTACCGTAATCGCCCCCAAAATGGGCTGTGCGAGCACCTCAGCTAAACGCGTTCTCTGCTTCTCATCGCATACCTGCGTGTAGGGCAAGGCAGCGGCCACGCTGATGCGGCACTCCTCTACTCCCATCAGACCAAATAGCTGATGCTCTCTCCTGGCCCCCTTTAAGCGGTCTTTGACGGCTCTCCATACGCGCTCTACCAAACGGCCTTTGCTGCCCTCTAAGGGCCGCAGGCTTGCCAGGTGAGCCACAGTCGTTTTTATGCTATCGAGATCGAGAGATTCCGCATTGGCTTCTAAAATGCGCAACCCAAACCTAAGATCGTCGCAGGGAGGGTGGGGACTGCTAAGCCCACTTGTGGGCGAGGCACTCGATCTGTCAGGAATAATGCAAGCAGCAGCCATAAAGGCGAACCAGTTTACATTAGGCTGGTTATTTTAGTGCTTGATTTGTGATGGGATTGACAAAACTTGTCTGAGGAATCGGCAGGGCTTGTGGCTTTCCCGAGACAAAATCGGTCTTGCCGGCATGGCTGGGCTGCGTCAGCCCTAATCCCACCAATTGCTTAAAAACGGCCTCATCCCCTTTAGCAACCCAGTACATGGCATTGATGGGGCCGACTAGGCCAATGGAGGTTTGCATCCCCAAAGCCGTAGCAATGCCAACGACCTTGCCGCCTTTGCCAAAAACAGGTCCCCCGCTGTTGCCCTCATGAATGGCCGCATCCGTCTTGACCATTCCCCAATCAGAGTCAAATACCCAGTCCCAGCCGCTGCTCACCCCTTGGCTCAAGGTAATCGAGTCTTTCAACTCCATTGAAAGATCGGAGTTGGAGTACTGCGCAGGAAAGCCTAAAATCACAAACCGCTCACCTAAAGAGACCTCGTCGGAATTGCCAATGGGCAGCGCTGTAAAGGGTGCGGCAATCGGCCCGCCTTGCAAAGGGGAAACAATACGCACCATGGCGCCATCAAAAGATTCCCCCATCGACACAACTTCCGCCATATAAAGGTCGAACTTTTCCTGCCGTTCATCGTGAAACACCTGCACGACTAAGTTGGCATGTCCCGCAAAATAGATCTTACGTATCGCCGGATCTTTTTCTAGCCCCGGCGTATAGGTGAGGAAATCCTTGGTATGCTCTTGGCCATTTTCATCCACCCAGTCGCAAATGACATAGCCTACCACGCACCATTCAACAACGTGGCGATTGGTAAAAATAATTCCCTCAGGTGTTACGAAAAACCCCGACCCTCGCCCCAATTCTCCTGCAGCATCGCGCAGATCGAAATCAGCGACAAGGTCGTGGTCATAAAGAAATATTTTTACAACACCTGTGGCATACTTGTCGGCAATGACCTCCGGATCCAGCGCGAACAGTGTCGTGCACAAAAAGATCCAGATCCACTTCATCGAGAAAGCCTTTGGCGCTCTCTCAGCCACTTCTGCAAAGGCGTGGTGTCGCTTGTCTGTTTTAACTCAGGCAAGTTGCGCTTTCTGCCGGAAATCGCTTTGATCGCCTTGGCTTTTTTAGGAGACTTGAGTCCGGAGCTATTCAGTGATGTGATCAGCTCGGAATCGCTTTTAGCCACCAAGTACATATCGTTGATGCCCTCGACGAGACCAATTTGGGTTTTGATGCCCATCGCTGTTGCAATGCCAATCACCTTTTTCGAGTTATCGAAAACAGGCCCACCGCTATTGCCTTCATGAATGGCGGCATCTGTCTTCATCATGCCATTCTCGTCGAACACGAAGTCCCAACCACTCATTCGTCCCTGACTCATCGTCAGCGTGTCGCGCAGGTCCAACTTCAAATCGCTCGCTACATACTGCGCTGGGTAGCCTAAGATCACCAAATCTTCGCCCATCTCCACATTGTCGCTATCTCCAATCGGCACCGCGGTGAATTTCTCTGTCACCTCGCCCCCATCCATGGGTGTCGTGATCTTCAAAATAGCCCCATCAAAATTTTCCGAGGTGAGATGCACTTCAGCATTGTAGAGAGAATAATCGAGCGCGTCCGCTTTGCGGAAAACCTGCACCATAGGAACGGCGTGACCAATGTAGTGTACCTTTTTGACGCGAGGGTCCTTCTCCATGCCCTCTTGGTAGGTAACTACATCAAGCTCATGCAACTTGCCGGTTTCATCCGTCCAGTCCACCACCATGTAACCCCAAACACACCACTCAATCACGTGCCTATTGGTGAAAATAACCCCGTCTTTCGTCACAAAGAAGCCCGACCCGCGCGTCAAGTAGGCCTGATCTTGGTCGATGCCAAAGCGCTCGGCCAAAGTGGGGTCGTGTAGCAGAATCTTCACGACGCCGGAATTGTACTTCTTACCAATCGCAATGGACTCAGGATCAGCGACAAGAAGGCAGGGAATAAGCAGGACCAGAAGGAGTAAACGCATATTCCTTTTACATATCAGAATTGCGGTTAATAGACCTCTTTTCTTCGCGTTCTTTGATGGCCGCTCTCTTATCCCAGGCCTTCTTCCCCTTACAGCAGCCGATCAGGACTTTTGCCTTTCCGCCCTTCCAGTACATTTTTAGCGGAATCAGAGTCATCCCCTTAATATCGATGAAGCTCTTCAGTTTAAGCAGCTCTTTCTTGTGCAGCAGGAGCTTACGATCCCGTCGCTCTTCGTGGTTGTGGATATTGCCGTGAGAGTAGCGCGGAATGGTGCAGGCAATCAAAAAGGCCTCTTCCCCGAAGATTTTGATGAAGGCCTCCTGCAGCGAGCAGTGGCCTTCACGCAGGGACTTTACTTCCGTCCCCTCCAGGACAATCCCCGCCTCGAACTCATCGAGCACAGAGTAGTCAAAATAGGCCTTACGGTTCTGAGCGATATCCATTAGTTAGCCTTGTAGAATATCCGATCTCTTCCTATCCTGCTAGCAATGCGTTTTGTAGTAGACCGCCAGGCTTTGCTCGATGTAGCCCCATCGATTCAGAATATGGTCACCACCCGTCCGGTGCTGCCCATCCTCTCTCACGTCCTCATTGAGGCCACGCAAGGGGGTCTCGAGATCACCGTCACCGACCTGACTGTGGGTGTGCGCTGTA
>CAZVVT010000007.1:0-45601 GCA_964630595.1 uncultured bacterium
CAAGAGCGCATCTACCCCGCCACTTGTTTGCCGGAGCATCAAAAGGCGCTGGATGATTTGGCACTTGAGATTGCCTGTGAAATGCATTGTTCTTTGGCTACGTGCAATGAACGTGAGGGCATAGCGGAGACCTCTGTACGGCTACGATCCTATGGCAACCCCGCACCCTACGAATATGTGGATGCTGTAGATGGAGTACAGGCAGACGGAATATTTGATATAGAGAGTGCCCATCTTGTTGAGGTGGGATAGGGATTTTTGCATACCGTAAATGGATAGCATTGTGGTATTGCTGGGTAGGGCAATGTCATGGGTATTGAAGCAGCGATATCATCCAAAGATTGGCAAGCGTATTGCAGCGATCCCAAAGCTATCGGCTTATACAACGTAGATGGACGTATTGTTGCGCTGGCCAAGGGGGCGCTTGGTGGTGGAGCCGCTGCAGCAGAGAGCCATCGTGAATTAACCTCGGAGGAACACCATGTTCTCTTCAATCAGTTAAAGCTTTCGGAAGAGCAGATCGCCTGCCTTATGAGGGGAGAGCCCATCGAAGATGCCTCGCCCGTATCGACTGAGCCTGATACGGAAGCAAGCTTGTTGGAAATGACAGCGAAAGAAGTCGAAGAACACATCGGAAGTTGGGGCATTACAGACCCGGACAAACTCATCGAGATCGCCAAGCTGGCAGCTGCGCAAGATGGATGGGGAATCTCTAAACACATCGGGAATTATCATATCACGAACCAGGAGGCTCTGATCGAGATCGCCAAGTTGGCAGCCCAGCAAAACGGAAAGGGAGTTTCTGAATACATCGAGAACTACCATATCGTGGACCCAAATGTGCGAGCCGAGATCGCCAAGTTGGCAGCCCAGCAAAACGGAGAGGGAGTTTCTCAATACATCAGGAATTATGGTATCACGAACCAGGCCGCTCTCATCGCGATTGCCAAGCTGGTGGCCCAGCAAAACGGATGGGCAGCTTCTTATTACATCAGAAATTACGGTATCGAGAACTCAGCTGCGCGAGCCGAGATCGCCAAACTGGCGGCTCAGCAAAGCGGAGGAGGAGTCTCTTATTACATCAAGAATTATGACCTTGAGGGAGATGTTCTCATTGAGATCGCCAAGCTGGCAGCTCAGCAGGATGGAGCGGAAGTTTCTGAATACATCGAAAATTATGGTATCACGAACCAGGATGCTCTCATCGAAATTGCCAAGCTGGCGGTCCAGCAAAATGGAGAAGGAGCCTCTTATTGCATCAGGCATTACGGTATCAGGGACCCGCAAGCATTAAGAGAGATCGCATTGTTAGCTGTAGCGCAAAATGCGAATAGCTTGGAAGTTTTTATCGGATACGGCATGGACAGCGAGGAAGAATTTCGTGATCAAGCCATTCAAGTGCTGCGAAACCTTTTTGACAAAAAAGGTTCGAGACTTGCGGAAGACTCGACCTTGTTCAAAGCTTTAAATGAGTTACAAAGGTACCGCAACCTGTCCATTATGGCCGCCCTTGCAGTGAAGTGTAATGACTTTCTGCAAAAAGCTATCCCAGACGAGGTCGCAGCCTATGTTAAAGCCTGTGAAAAAAAATCTGTTCACATGCAACTTCCTCTATTAGTTTTAGCGCAGTGGGGCGAAGGCGAGGGCGGGGATCGAAAAGAAGTTTTGGATTTTCTGCAAGAGGAACGAGATGGTTTGCGCAATGCAACGACGGGTCATATGCAGCTTTTATTGCGTTTTCTTGTGGACTTGTCGCGCGAAGCCATTTCGGATGTAACTCGCTGGAAGCTGCTGGCGAAGGCAGTCGAGGGAAGCAAAAGGAGCACAGAGAGCAAAAAGGGCAAAAAAAGCCCAGCAGAGCAAGAAAGAGAAAAAAGCAAAAGGGAAGAAGAGAGCACAAGGTCTTGGTCGAGGCTTGCAGGGCTTGCCACTTTGTGCGACCAGTCGACACCCTCAAGAGTTGAGGCAGTGGCAAGCGCTTCATCCTTTTCGAAAGGACTTTCAGATGGGACGAAGGCGTTGCTCCAAGCTAGAGGAGTCATCAGTTCAGATGCTGTAGTAGACGATACATTTTGGGAACAATATAGAGAGACATTTGGCCAGACACGTGTACCCGAAGCACTTTTGCTCTATATGAAGACGATTCAGCCGCTAAAGGATGAGCGCTTGATGAGAGCAGCGAGGGAGTTTGTACAAGGAGTGCTTACAGGAACTTTTCACGCAGATCGCTACAACCCCGCACGAAGCCCTCATTTGAAGAAACTCGCAGAAGAAGCACCCGAAGTCTTTGCCGCTTGGCAAAGCGGGGCACACACAAAAAAACTGGGGAGAACCGAAGAGCCCAAAAAAGAGGTGTCCGTTGATTATGTAGCGTACTTCAGGCAGAAAATCGGCGATGGACATGCCAAAATCGGTGGTGAAGAGCAGATGCCGCAATTGCTTCGATTGGTATCGGACGAAGAGGCCCTGCGACGCTACCAAGCCCAAGATGACCCAACAAAGATGCCAGCCATTCCGTCAGGAGGAGCCGCTGCGGAGGGGAGAATATCTGATGCAGAGGCAATGTGTATTCAGCTTCTGCACCCAAAAACCACTGTAGAGCAAAAAAAAGCCTTACTGGACTCTTTGCCTACCAGGCTCGACTCTCGGCTAGAATTGAACAACGATATCAAAGCGTTGCGAAAGGGTCCCGTGCGAGGCATGGGTGAGCTGACAGTTGTTAATAGCGATGACTGGCAAGATCTTTTCCTCTGCGGTACAGAGGTTCTGGGTTCTTGCCAAAGAATCGATGGCCAGGCCGAACTGAATAAATGCCTTCTAGACTACTGCCTAGATGGCAAAAACCGTCTTTTGGCGGTCAAAGATGCTTCGGGCAAGATTGTGGCTCGCTGTATTTTTCGACTCCTTTGGGATGAAGAAAAAGGCAGGCCTGTTCTGTTTCAAGAGCGCATCTACCCCGCCACTTGTTTGCCGGAGCATCAAAAGGCGCTGGATGGTTTGGCGCTGGAGATTGCTTCCGAGATGGGTTGTCCTTTGGCTACTTGTAATGAACGTGGGGATAGAACAACGACCATTATACGGCTACAATCCTACGGCGGTCCCGCACCTTACGAATACGTGGATGCCACAAATGGAGTGGAGGAAGAGGGAATGTTTACCATAACAGGTGCCCATCTTGTTGGTGAATTAGGAGCTTAAGGCAGTCAGTGCGCTGGCCAATCCGGTGTGCTTCACGATGGTCTCAAGAGGGGCCTTGGTGCGCCATTGCCAGTTGCGTTTGTCGACCGGGCCGGGGATGTTGATACGCTCTAGGTCAGGGTTGTCGTGACGCAGTTCGGGAAAGAGGGAGAGGTATTCACTAAGCAAGTTGATGTGCAACCGACTAGCGCTTTGGTGGCTGATTTTGAGCAGCTCGAAACGCAGCTCCTCGTCTAACCTGCTGCGCCAGATAAGACCCAGATCTTTGGCAAAGAGTTTCGATTCGTCGCTATGGTCGTTCCACCACTGTTCGAGAGTTTCGGAGTCGTGGGTGGAGAGGGTGGTCATGGAAATGGGCGGGTAGAGCAGGGGGTCGATAAAGTGTTTGTCGCCCTTCCAGTTGCGCTCCCAGCGCATGACTTTGGTGCCCGGAATGCCAAATTCGTTCAGGGTCTTGCGCACTTCGTCGGGAATGACTCCGAGATCTTCGGCGACGGGAAGCATTTCGCTGGACTGCAGCATCATCTGCAAAATAGTGCGCCCTTGCGGCAGCCAGTCAGCCTCGTTTTTGGGAATGAAAAAGCCCTCTTTTGCCGGTGCGCCGCGAGCGATGGCCCAGATGCGGAAGAGACCTACAACGTGGTCGATGCGGATCATGTGGAAGAAGTTGTGCGCGTATTCTAAGCGGGCCTTCCACCATGCGTAGGAGGTTTCGGCCAGGCGGTCCCAGCGGTAGAGGGGAAAGCCCCAGTATTGGCCCTCCTTACAATACATGTCGGGCGGAGCACCGGCGGCAAATTGCATGTTGAAGAGATCGGGGTGCTCCGCAACATCGGCACTTTGGGGGCTGACGAGGATGGGCATGTCGCCCATCAACAAGATGCCTAGCTTAGAGGCGTAGTCTTTGACTAGTTTGAGCTGTTTATAGGCAATGTATTGGATGAGAATGTGCGGTACGGGATCGCGCATTGATTTGAGTGCGGCGTAGGCACTCACCCAAGGGTTGTCTTGGATAAACGGGCCGCACTCTTCGAGCAGCTCCGCTTCATGCGCGCGCACATAGTCGATTAAGTAGCGCTCTTTGGCTTGGTAGGCTCCTGCATAGTCGGTGGCGGTGATCTTCTCGTCGATGGCGATATAGATGGGGTTGATGGCAAAGGCCGAGAGGGCATTGTAGGGGCTGGGGTCAAGGCCGCTGTCGTTGATGGGAAGCAGCTGAATGATGGTGAAGCCTAAGGGTGCGAGCCAGTGAATCAAGGTGGTTAAGTCGCGAAAGTCTCCAATGAGAGGGTTGCGCTCACTGTGAAGGCCGGAGAGGGGAAGGGCAATGCCGTGATGGTGGCCATTGCCTAATTGGTGCCACAAGGGCGCGCTAATAGGTGGGAGCTGGGACATCTTGGTTTTTCAGAGCGAGGATCCAGGTCAGCGCTTTCTTTTTTTGGTTCATGAGTGTTTCGTGCAGGATCTCTGGAGTGCACTCTTGGAGAGGGAGGGTGGAGGTGAGAACAAGTTCATCGTTGCGCAGGACGTAGCCAAAAAAGCCGCTGCCGGGTTTGTTGTTAGCAATGAGGGCTGCAATGAGCATGTTTTCACGGTATTTGCCGGCGGGGAGCTGGCCGATGCGGCAGCCCAGCACAATATTTTCTCCTGCGCGATCGAGCTCAACATGGATCTTGACGAGGTCGCCGAAGGCGATGAGGCAGGTGTTGTTGCTGCCGCGCAATTCAGTGTTGAGAAGACGGCCCAGGCCGGATAAGAGGTCTTCTAGAGGCGTCATTTCTTCTCCTCTTCTTCATTCTCAAGAGTTTCTAGCGCTTCAATGATCACGGCCCATAGTTCATCGCGCGTTTTGGCCGTCTTAAACAAGCGCGGAGAGATGCTGCGCAGCGCATCACGCCACTGCGAGATGACTGTAATGCGGGCAAGCGCTTCGTGAATCAGCCCCAAAGTGTCGGCAAGAGAGATGACTTTGGCAGAGGCGGGGTAGCGATCTTCAAGAAGACGCATGAAGGTCCGCGCAAAGACTTCAAAGGTGAGCGTTTTGGGCACTTCGATGCCCGCTTCCGAAAGGAGGCGGTTGACTAAACCAATGCGGGCTTGGAAGAAGCGGTAGACCCCTAAAATCGCTTGCAGAGAACGCGTCTCGGTAAAAAGTCGCGCCAGCTCGCCGCGGGGAATCGAGGGGCCTTTAGAGCGCAGGTCCCCGCCCATGGAATGGAGGAGAAATTGGATGACCGTTTTGAGCTGCTCAAAGCTGTAGGCTTTGGAAAGTTGGTCAAATAAAACGGCGGGCTCGCGGGGATTGCCCGTGATGTCGCGGTAAAGATCGCGCAGGCTTGTGGTAGAGCCCAGACCCTGTTTGGAAAAGTCCTGCGCCTGTAGAGCGATATTTTTACCGGCGACAATTTCGCGCGCAAACTGCTTTTCAAAGTTATCTTTCGTGGCTTGCACAGTCTCCTGTAGAGGCCCTTTTGTGGCGCGTACAAGAAATTCCAACGCATCATCGGCAATCGATTTGTCGGGAAAGAAGTTCAGCACCTTGCGCAGGATGTCGTCTTGGTTGTCTTTTTCCGAAAGTGAGCGTAGCAGCTGCATCAAGCTGCGCGTGGGCAGCTCGGCATTTTTCTGTTCGTACTCAAGAGCGAGATTTTCAAAGACGGCTGTCTCCTGCACCTCCTCGTCTTTTTTAAGCTCCTTCTGCACATCGCGCGTACGGTCTTGCAGAGGGCGCATTTTTTCGCGCCACTTGTCGGCAGCAAAGGGGTTGGTGGCTTCAGCGCACGCCTCGATAAACCCTTCAGCAGCGGCCTCTTCGCGCGCCTCTGCACGTTCTGCTTTGATCTGCGCCTGTTGCTGCGCTATGTGGGCGACGTTGACATCATCAGACACTGTGTATCACGGCCTCCTTTACGCAATCTGGATACGGCCGAGAGGCTGTATGCGGATTTCTGGGATGATCTCTTGATAAGAGACGACAGAAACTTCGGGAAACTCCATCTCCACAAGCTTGCGCACAAAGCGGCGCACATCGATTGCAGACAAGATCACGGGAGGTTGTGTGCGCGGGCCTGCAGGAGCAATGGTGGTGCGCATCGCCTGCAAGATGAGCTGCACAGAGTCAGGGTCCAGTGCAAGATAAGAGCCCGCAGAGGTTTGCTTGATCGCTCCGCGTACCATGTCTTCGATTTCGGGATCGAGCAGGTAGACGGCGAGAGTGGATTGACCTTGAGAGTACTTGTAGCTGATGTAGCGCTTCAGCGACGAACGCACATATTCTGTAAGAAGAACGGTATCCTTTTCGGTTTGCGCCCACTCTGAAAGAGCCTCTAGGATCGTGCGCAAGTCTTTGATGGAGATCTGCTCTTGTGCAAGGCGCTTGAAAATCTCGGTCAATTTTTGCAGAGGCACTAAGCGGGTGACCTCCTTCACGAGATCGGGGAAGGACTTTTCGATGAATTCGAGCATCGCGCGCACTTCTTGGATCCCTAAGAATTCGGCCGAATAGTGGCGGAAGAAGTAGGAGAGGTGGAGAATCATCACTTCGAGTGGACGCCAAAACTTGATGCCCGCCTTTTGCAAGATGTCCGCATAGCGCTCTTCGACCCACATGTTGGGCAGACCAAGGCTTCCCTTATAGGACTTAGCGGGGATGTTGTAGCGCAGGAGGTTCTCCTGGCTTTCGTTGCACAAGACATAGCCGATGAATACCTTGCCGCGCACAATAGGCACTTCGTTGAGCAAAATGGCGTATTCATCCTCTTCTAAAGAGGGGGAATCGGTGCGCACGTGTACGCCGGGATAGCGAATGCCCATGTCTTGGTAGAGGGCTGCGCGCATCTTGGGGATCATCTCGTCGACAAAATTTTGACTCTGCTTCTGCTGCAAAATTTTGGAAATAGCTGAGCCCATCTCGAGGATCACGGGGAGAGTGATGGCGTACTCCTCCTTTCCTGGAGTGATCACCTTGTGACCTTCCACGTCCGTTTCCATCATGCCCTCTTGGCCCGAAGCAGCCGCCTTCGCCGCCTCCTTCTTGGCGTTTTTGCCGAGCATATAGCTCGTGCCGCCGAGGGCAGCAGCGATGATCAAAAAGATCGTTGTGGGAAAGCCGGGGATAAAGCCGATGAGCACAAGTACACCGGCGGCGATCATGATCGCTTTGGGTTGGCGGAAGATCTGTGAGGAGATCTCACTACCCATGTTCGAATCGCGTCGGTCAGAGGAGACGCGCGTGGTCACGATACCGGCCGTGATGGAGATCAAAAAGGAGGGGATGATGGATACCAGACCGTCCCCGATGGAGAGCAGAGAGTAGGTTTTGGCCGCTTGGCCCACACTCATGCCGTGCATCGCTGATCCGATGATCAAGCCGCCCACGATGTTGATGATCGCGATGATCATGCCGGCAATGGCATCACCCTTCACGAACTTCATCGCACCGTCCATCGCTCCATACATCTCGCTCTCGCGCTGGATGATGGCCCGCTTTTCGCGCGCTTGGTTCGCGTCGATAACGCCCGCTCTCATATCGGCGTCAATGCTCATCTGCTTACCGGGCATCGCATCCAAACGGAAGCGCGCAGCCACTTCAGCAACCCGCTCGGCACCCTTCGTCACAACGATGAACTGCACAACGACGATGATCAAAAAGATCACGCCGCCGACAACATAGTTTCCCCCGACAACGAACTCGCCGAAGGTCTGAATGATGTGTCCGGCGTAGGCGTGAAGAAGAATTTGGCGCGTAGAGGAGATGTTAATGCCCAAACGGAAAAGGGTTGTGATGAGCAAGAGAGAGGGGAACATCGACAATTGCAGCGCATTGGGAATGTAGAGGGCGACCATCAAGAGGCCGATGGCGGCGGCTAAGTTGAAGGCAATCACCACGTCGATCAGGAAGGGGGGAATGGGAATGATCATCATGGCGATGATCGCAACCACCCACGCAGCCAAAATGACGTCGGAGGAGCGCACGATAAAGGCGAGCGCCTTTTGACTGCCGAACTTCGTATGTAGAAACTCTAAGAGCTTCACTCTTTCTCTTCCTCTTCTTCTACCGCACCGATTAAGCGCAAGATTTCGGCTACCGCTTCGTAAGTATCGGGAGGGATATAATCAAATATCTTTCCAGTCTCAAAAAGCATGCGCGCCAAGGGCACATCACGCATAATGGGAATGTTCCACTTATCCGCCTCTTTTATAATCGCTTCGGCAATTAAATCCAGCCCCTTAGCCAGAATGAAGGGGGCGGGGTATTTCTTGGGCTCGTAACCGATGGCCACAGCGACGTGTTTGGGGTTGGTCACCACGGCGCGGGCTCTGCGCACGGCGGCGGGACCCTCTTCGTAGGCAATCTCTTGCGCAATCCTCTTTCTATGCCCCTTGATCTCGGGGTTTCCCTCGGTGTCCTTGTATTCCTGCTTTACCTCGAACTTCTCCATCTTCATCTCTTTGGCAAAGACGTTTTGCTGGTAAATCAGGTCCAATATAGAGACAAAGAGATAGAAAATCCCAACGTGGATGACCACGGTCTGTAAAAAATTACCATAAAGGCGCGCCGTCTCCGCTAAAGGCAGACGAACGGTTTGGATGACCTCATTAATGCTCAACTTCATCACAAACCAGATCAACACCCCCGCAACGGTAATCTTGAAGAGAGACTTAATCAGTTCAAACAAAGTCTTCATCTTAAATTTTTGCTTCAAATTATCGACGGGATTTAATCGCTTTAAATCGAACTTAAATGCTTCTACCGAAAACATCGGCCCAATGATCAAAAAGTGGGTTAAAGCGCCGCAAAAGGCGGTAATGCCGGCAATGGGGATACTGGAATTGATGATGGTGTACCAACCCACGGCAAACATCCCTGGCAGCATGAAGGCGGTGTTGGGTTCTTTGACGGCGTAAAAGCAGGCGAGGGTGAAGTTGGCGAGCTGGGAGAAGAGAAAGCCGGATAGGCCCAAAGTCAGCCCTACAGCGACGATAAAGGTCACCGCGGCGGGGAAGTCTTGCACTTTGGCGACCTGCCCCTTCTTGCGCGCGTCGCGCAGCTTCTTCGGGGTCGCCTTTTCGCTCTTTTCGGCCATGAGCTCGGAGGATAAGACCTAGGATACAAAAAGACCAGCGGCTACAATACCTGTCCATGTCCAGTCTTTCTTGCGGTATTGTAGGCCTGCCCAATGTGGGTAAATCGACCCTTTTCAACGCTCTCACCGGCAACCAGGTAGCGGCCGAAAACTACCCCTTTTGCACCATTGAGCCCAACGTAGGGGTCGTAGCCGTCCAGGACGACCGCCTTGCCATCCTCCAAAAGATGTCGACCAGCCAAAAGATCATCCCCGCTGCCTGCAGCTTCGTCGACATTGCCGGCCTGGTCAAAGGCGCTGCCTCCGGTGAGGGGCTGGGCAACAAGTTCCTCTCCCACATCCGCAGCACCGATGCGACCCTCTTTATGGTCCGCTGCTTCGACAACGATGACATCACCCACGTCGCCAACAAAATCGACCCCATCGACGATATCCAAGTCATCCAACTCGAATTGGTCTTAGCTGACCTGCAGACAGTAGAAGGACTCATCCCCAAAGTGGAAAAGCTCACACGCGGCAATGCCGAAATGGCCGCCGTCGTCGATGCCCTCAAAAAAGCGAAAGAGCACCTCAACCAAGGCAAGCCTCTGCGTTTGCTCAACTTGCCCGAGCTCAAGCAGTACACCTTCCTCACCGACAAGCCCGCCCTCTACGTCGCCAACGTCGCTGAAAGCGACCTGCCCGCCATGGATAATGATTATGTGCGTCGTGTGCGCGAACACGCCGCTAAAGAGGGGGCCGAAGTCGTCCCGATCTGCGCGAAGTTGGAAGAGGAGCTGGCCCAGCTGCCTCCCGCCGACCAAAAGGAGTTGCTGCTCTCCCTCGGCCTGACCGAAAGTGGCCTTAACCGCCTAGTGCGCGCTTCCTACAAAACCCTCGGTCTCATCACCTTCTTCACTTCCGGCGAAATGGAAACTCGCGCCTGGACGATCACGAAGGGCTCTCGTGCCCCCGCTGCTGGTGGCAAAATCCACTCTGACTTTGAAAAAGGGTTCATCCGCGCCGAGGTTATCGCCTACGACGATATGGTCAAATATGGCGGCCGCCAAGGCGCCAAAGAGGCCGGCCGCCTGCGCGCTGAAGGCAAGGACTACGTCGTCCAAGATGGCGACGTTATTATTTTCTTGCACAATTGAAAAATAGCCGAAATCACTGTATACTTTTGCCATTGCAATATGGCTGGATTGAAGCGAATTCCGAAGGGGTTTGACGGCTCTGAACCGACGGCAAGGCCCATTCGAGGGCTGCTGGGCAGGGCTCTTGAATCGATCGGACAGAGGGCGGCGAATAGTCCTACTCAAGTGATGGAAAGTTGGGCGGAGATCGTGGGCCCAAACTATGCCCCCTTTAGCCAGGCGATGACATTGAAAGACGGGATATTAACTGTCAAAGTCAGGCATAGTGCAGCGCTAGCCCAGTTGGAGCAGTATGAAAAGCCCCGTCTTCTTAAGGCGTTGCAAGCCCGTTTTCCCGAGCACCAGATCCAAACCCTTCTTTTTCGGATGAATTGATATGAGCAAAGAGTACGACGCCAGTTCGATTACGGTCCTCGAGGGCCTGCAGGCGGTGCGCGAGCGCCCCGGTATGTACATTGGCGACACAGCCACGCAGGGGCTGCATCAGCTCGTCTGGGAGGTCATCGACAACTCCATCGATGAGGCGTTGGCGGGCCATTGTACCTCCATTGAGGTAGTGGCATATGCGGACGGTTCGCTTTCTGTAGAAGACAACGGGCGCGGTATTCCCGTGCAGACCCACCCCTCCGAGTCCGCCAAAAAGGGCCGAGATGTCTCCGCACTCGAAGTGGTGATGACAGTGCTGCACGCCGGCGGCAAGTTCGACAAGGAGAGCTACAAGGTCTCCGGCGGACTGCACGGCGTGGGGGTTTCTTGCGTGAACGCCCTTTCGTCCAAGTTCGTCGCCGATGTCTATAAAGACGGTATTTCTTGGCGCATGGAATTTGCGCAAGGAGCTCCGCAAGGCGCGCTCGTCAAGCTGGGCCCTTCTGAGAAGCGGGGGACGAAGGTCCAGTTTTGGCCGGACCGATCGATCTTTTCCGTCGTTGATTTTGACTACGATATTTTAGCAAAGCGCTTCCGCGAATTGGCCTTTTTGAATAAGGGCGTAGAGATCCGTTTTCGCGATGAGCGCGATCCGCTGAAAGAAGAGGTGACCTTCTGCTACCAGGGCGGAATCGTCTCTTTCGTCTCCTATCTCAACGAAAATAAGCAGCCGCTTTTTAAAGATCCTCTCTACTTCATGGGCGTGCGTACCGGCGATGATGGTCCGGTGGAATTCGAAGTGGCCATGCAGTGGAATGAGACCTACACAGAGACCATCTACACCTATGTCAATAACATCGCGACGCGCTACGGCGGGACGCATTTGACCGGATTTTCTACTGCGTTGACACGCGTTCTCAACAACTACATCAAAAACAACAATCTTTTGCGCACCAGCAAGCTGGAGATCACCGGCGAAGATATGCGCGAGGGGTTGGTGGCCGTCATCTCCGTAAAGGTGCCCAATCCGCAGTTCGAAGGACAGACCAAGCAGAAACTGGGCAATAGCGATGTTGGTTCGATTGCGCAGCAGATTGTCGGCGAAGAGCTGGCAATAGCGCTGGAAGAGAGTCCGCACATTGCTAAGGCAATTGTGGAGAAGGCGCACTTGGCAGCGCAAGCGCGCGAGGCGGCCAAGCGAGCACGCGACTTGACACTGCGCAAATCGGCGCTCGATAGTGCGCGCCTGCCAGGCAAACTGGTGGACTGCTCGGAACGCGATCCGGCTCTGTGCGAAATCTATATCGTGGAAGGGGATTCTGCGGGTGGGTCGGCCAAAGGGGGCAGGGACCGTCGCTTCCAGGCGATTTTGCCGATCCGCGGTAAGATTCTGAACGTGGAGAAAGCTCGCCTCGAGAAGGTGCTGCAAAACACCGAAGTGGGGACGATGATTTCCGCTTTAGGGTGTGGTATTGGCAGCGGCAACTTCAACTTGGAGAAGCTGCGCTACCACAAAATCATCATCATGACGGATGCGGATGTCGACGGCTCGCACATTCGCACGCTCCTGTTGACCTTCTTCTACCGCCACATGCCTTCGCTGGTGGAAAACAACTTCATCTACATTGCGCAGCCGCCTCTCTATAAGGTGACGCGCAAAAAACATTCCCGCTACATCAAGAGCGAAAACGAGATGGACCAGTACATGGTCGAGTTGGGGTTGAGTGACATTCATATTCCGCAATGGGAGGGGCGTTTGCCTGACCTCATTGCCGCCGTGCAGAAGGTGGAGCTCTTTGTGCACAGAATCGAGCGCAAGGGGGTTTCCTTCGCAGAGTTCTTAGCCAATGAGATGAAGCGCTACGTAGTGAATGTGGGAACACCTCTCTTCGCAGCGACGAGAGAAGAGGTGCAGGAGATTGCCGCGGCTCAGGTGGTGAGTGAAGAGGACAAGCGTCCGATCACCATGATCGAGCTCTACCAGGATCAGGAGTTAGAGGCGGTTGTGCAGGAGCTGGCCCCCTTCGGGTTCACGCTGCATGACTACCTGCCCCGTGGTGAAAAGCTCTTTGACCTACGCCAAGAAGAGCTTTTGACGCCGCTCTTTGGGCTGAAAGAGTTGATGGACCAAGTGCGCCTCAATGGTCGCAAAGGCATCGAAATCCAGCGCTATAAGGGTCTGGGTGAGATGAACGCGGACCAACTTTGGGAGACAACCATGGATCCCACCATTCGAACGCTGCTGCAAGTGACTCTTCCCGATGCGATTGCAGCCGACCACATGTTTACGATGTTGATGGGCGAGGATGTCCCTCCGCGTCGCGCGTTTATCGAGCAATACGCTTTATCCGTTAAAAACTTAGATATCTAGTAGAGCTATGGACGAACAGAATCAGCCGGTACTGCCGCGCAATATCGAAGAAGAGATGAAGGAGAGCTATCTCCGCTACTCACTCTCTGTCATCATCTCTCGCGCTCTTCCCGACGTTCGCGATGGCCTCAAACCCTCGCAGCGACGCATTCTCTTTGCGATGAGAGCACTTAATCTCGGACCCGGAGCCAAACATCGAAAGTGCGCCAAGATCTGCGGTGACACGAGCGGGGATTGGCACCCTCACGGGGAGACGGTGATCTACCCGACCCTGGTGCGTTTGGCGCAGCAGTGGAACATGCGCTACTGCCTCGTCGATGGTCAGGGTAACTTCGGCTCTGTGGACGGCGACCCGCCAGCTGCGATGCGTTATACCGAAGCGCGCATGACTGCGTCGGCTGTTCAATTGATGGAAGACCTCGACAAAGACACCGTCGACTACGTCCCCAACTACGACGATACGAAAGAAGAACCCGTTGTCTTCCCTTCGAAATTCCCTAACCTAATCGCCAACGGTTCCTCCGGCATTGCTGTGGGGATGGCGACCAACATTCCTCCTCACAATCTGAAAGAGTTGGTCGCAGCAACGCTTTTGTTGCTCCAAGACAAAGAGACGACGGTAGACCAGATTCTGCAAGTCATGCCCGGTCCAGACTTTCCCACAGGGGGCTTGATCTGCGGCGTGCGTGGCATCCGTGACGCTTTCCATACCGGCCGCGGCCGTGTGGTGATGCGTGCGAAGCTGCACGTAGAAGGCGAGGAGTCGCAAAAGCCCAGCATTGTGGTGACGGAGCTGCCCTATGCTGTGAACAAAGCACGCCTGGTAGAACAGGTTGCCGATCTGGTGACATCGAAGCAGATCACCGGCATCTCCGACGTGCGTGATGAGTCGGACAAGGATGGTATTCGCGTCGTCTTTGAACTGAAACGTGGCGAGATTCCAGAAGTCATCATCAACCAGCTCTACAAGTTTACCGACTGCCAGTCGACTTTTGGTTGCAACATGTTGGCGCTGGACAATGGCTTGCCGCGCATCATGAACATCAAGCAGATGATTGTGGCATGGATCGCTCACCGTGTTGATGTCATCCGTCGCCGCACACGCTTCGAGTTGGCCAAAGCACAAGCTCGTGCTCACGTCTTAGAAGGCTACTTAATTGCGGTATCGAATCTTGACGATGTCGTGAAGATTGTGCGCAAGAGTTCTAGCAAAGACGATGCGCGCGCGCAGTTGATTGCCCGCTTTTCGTTCACCGACAAGCAGGCCAGTGCCGTTCTCGACCTGCGCCTTTACCAATTGACCAGCTTAGAGCAGGACAAAATCCAAGATGAGTACAAGCAGCTGCAAGAACGCATTGCGTACTACACAGCCGTGCTTGCTAGCGAAGAGATGGTCAAAGACATCATCCGTGAAGAGCTGACTGAAATCGTTGCAGGCAACAAAGGCCATGAGCGTCGCAGCCAGATTGTTCCTCTCGAGGGCGAACTCGACATGGAGGACATCATCGCTGATGAGCCTGTCATCATCACGATTTCGCAAGATGACTACCTCAAGCGTATGCCAGTTTCCGTCTTCCGCGAACAGCGTCGAGGCGGGGCAGGCATTGCCGGATTCGATAGCCGCAAAGTAGAAGATGTGCTCAAGGATACCTATACGGCCACAACGCACAACACGTTGCTCTTTGTGACCAACCAGGGGCGCTGTCACTGGTTGAAGGTATGGCAGATTCCCGACACGGGCCGTCGTTCGAAGGGCAAGCCGATTGTCAACCTCCTCGAAGGGCTGCAAGAGGGCGAAAAGGTCGCTACGATTCTCTGCGTCAAGAGCTTCGATGAGAAGGGCTACATTTTGATGGCCACCAAGAATGGAACGATCAAGAAGACGGAGCTTTCTGCCTACGCCAACCAGCGTAAGAAGGGAGTCAACGGCATTGTCATCGAAGAGGGCGATGAGGTCATCGCTGCGCGTATCGTTCACGAAGGAGAGCAGGTGATGCTCTTTACAAGGGACGGCATGGCTGTGCGCTTCAACGAAAGCGATGCGCGTCCTATGGGCCGCGTCTCTAAAGGGGTAATTGGTATTCGCTTGAAAGACAAAGAGGATTCCGTAGTGGCCTGTGAAGTGGTCAACGATGGACAATCGGTCTTGGTGGTCTGTGAAAACGGCTTTGGCAAGAGAACTCTTGTTGACGAATTCCGTCACACCAAACGGGGCGGTTCGGGCGTGCGCTCCATTGTCACCTCCGATCGCAACGGTAAGGTCTTAAGTGCCCTGACCGTCTCCGACGCCGACAGTTTGCTGTTGATTACGCGCCATGGCCAAACCATCCGCATCGGTTCTTCCGAGCTGCGCGTGATGGGCCGCAACACCCAAGGGGTGCGCCTGGCCCGCGTCAGCGACGAAGACCTGCTCCTCACGATCCAAAAAGTGCCCGAGGGCGCCTCAGATGGTGTTGCAATAGAAGAGGCCCCGGCAGTAGTGTAAAGCAGTATGTACGGCAGATTCATCACGATCGAAGGGGGAGAAGGGGCTGGCAAGAGCAGTGTTGTCCAGCGCCTCGCCGAAAGCCTTCAAGATCGCGGTCTTTCCGTTGTCGTAACGCGCGAACCAGGCGGCTCTTCTCTTGCAGAGGAGATTCGCCGTGTCATCTTGCACGGTCAAAAGCACATTGAGCCCCTTGCCGAACTGCTCCTTTTTCTCGCCGCTCGCGCGCAACACGTCACGGAGGTGATCCAACCGGCACTCCAAGCGGGCAAGACGGTCCTCTGCGACCGCTACACCGACTCCACCATTGCCTACCAAGTCTTTGGCCGCGGACTCAACCTCGAGGAGGTGGAGACGCTCTGCGCCATTGCCACCCACCGCGTTGCTCCGGAGAGCACCCTTCTTCTCGACATCGACCCCACCGTTGCTTTTGCGCGCATCCGTAACAAACAGCTCGACCGCATGGAGAAGGAGGACAAAAGCTTTTTCCAACGCGTGCGCGAGGGTTTCCAGTTTCAAGCACAGCGTTTTCCCGAGCGCATTCGGGTGATTGACGCTGCGCAGCCTCTCGATGCAGTCCTTCAACAATGCCTCGAGAACGTATCGTGAGCCACGCAGACACTCTACAACATCTGCGTCCGAATAAAATCCCCCAAGCCATTCTCGCCGTCGGTCCCGAATCCATCGGAAAGAAAACAGCCCTCTACGCATGGCTAAAAACCGTTTTTCAGCGAGATGCAGAAAACCATCCCGACCTGCTCATCCTGCGTCCCGAAGGCAAACTGGCTCTACACAACATCGAGCGCGTACGCGAACTCCTCGCGCAAGCGCAACTGCCACCCACAATATCGCCTAAGCGGGTTTTTGTGATTGAAGAGGCTCACCGACTAGGCACGGCCGGCTCCAATGCGCTCTTAAAAACCCTTGAGGAGCCTCCCTCGCACGCTCTCTTCATTCTCATCACTCACCGACTGGGTGCCATCCTTCCCACCATCCAATCGCGCACCACTCTCCTGCGTTTCAAGGCACCCACGCACCAAGAACTCACCGCTATTTCCAACGAACAGGCCGCACGCATATCTTTGGGCCGTCCTGCCCTGGCCTGCGAAATCGCTTCCGGTGGCCCCGCTCTGCAGCTCTTCGAAGCCACTCGCACCGTTCTTAAAAACTGGGGCCACTTCCCCGCCCTCCAATATGCTCTCACGCAGCTCATCGCATGCATCCAGCGCACGGCCAAAGAATCCTCGCACTCTTCTGACCTCTTCAACGCTCATCAAATCGAGCAGCTCACTCGCGAATCACAAGGCACCCGCTCTTTAGAAGAGCACCGCAACTTTCTTCTCGTCTTTCAATGGATTCTCGCCTGGATTCACGACCTCGAGCGCCTCGAACACCGCCAAAGCCCCATCATCTTTGCCGACTGCGAACCAACCCTCCGCAAACAACTCGGCATCCTCTCTCTGCCTCATGCCGAATCCCTCCTCCATACCGCCCTCTCCAAGCTTGAACGCAGCTTACCCCTCCAAAGCACCCTTGAGGGCTTCTTCCTCGGTGCTATATCTTGGCAAAATATACCACACAGTGGTAGTATTTGATCTGTGAAAAGACTGGTCGTACAGACGCGTAAATTCTCATCTGTAGTCGATGGTTTAATTGCTCAAAACAAGGTTAGGCAAGAGGATTTTACTGATTTTGAAAAGCATCTTATAGAACACCCTGATGATGGGGATGTTATCCAGGGAACGGGGGGCCTGAGAAAAACGAGACTCAAATCGGCCTCCAAGGGCAAAAGCGGTGGCTTTAGAGTTTGCTACTTGGATGTTCCCGAAAAAGAGAAGCTTTTTCTCATCCTCATCTATGCAAAAAATGAGCAAGAAGATTTATCAGGGGAAGAGAGAAAGATGCTAAGGGCTTTAGTTGATCAGTTAAAAAAGGAATGAATGATGGGAAAGTTTTTTGACGACTTAAAAGAGGGCCTTGAAGAGGCAGTCGCCTATGAAAAGGGAAAAGTCACACTACGCTCACGTTCCATCGAACTTCCCAACCCTCCCGAGCAATATTCCGCCAAGGATGTCCAAAAGATTCGAAACAAGGGGCAGTACTCTCAAGGAATTTTTGCTATAGTCCTGAACGTTAGTGTAAAAACAGTACGTTCATGGGAATCGGGAGAAAGAACGCCCAGCCATGCTGCGCTTAGACTGCTCGAGCTTGTTGATAAGGGTGTATATCAACCCAGAGTAGACAGAAGAGCCGTTTAGCCGCAAGCCTACCCCCCCCCAAAGCGCCCTCGACAAATAGCGGTTTTTCTGCTACCTAAGGGGGATATGGCTAGACCTATCTCTGCAGACCCTTATGAAGCATTTCCGCTCCTGCAAGCGGATCAGACATTCAAGATCAAAGATGGCCGGGTTGAGGTGGCCAGGAAGGGCGTTGGCACCCGAGTTTGGGAGGCGATCAAACGAGTTTTTGGGTTTGAAACAGTCCTGTCAAAAAAGGCCTTTTCGCAAGCTCTGAATGTTCTTTTAAACGACCCGGAAGGGTCTGCTGCGCACAAAATTCGCTTGCTACAACGGCTCGATGCGAATGCCTATTTGAAGGCGCAGCTGGTGGGGGAGTTGGCTTATGAAAAGCTGGTGCACAAGGCCGCAGCTGTCGACTGGTCACCGGACGAGGTGGGTGTTGAGGAATATCGAGAAGCGCTTGCATCATTTGCAGATTTTATTCTTGCCGGGGATGCCCCTGTTGATGTGGTGCACTTTGATACAATCACTCTAGAGAAGTTTCCAGTTGATCCCGAGCTCATTCTTGTCTATCGAAGAGACAGCAAAACCCTTTACGCCGTAAATAAGAGGGTTCGAGAAGAGCTGTCGCAAGATGAGTATATCATCAACAGCGATAGCATTGAAAAGCTTTTATGGGCAGCTGTTGCTGGCGAAGGTTCAGCAGAAGGCGCTAAGAAAATCTTAGCGCATCTCTATGCACGACGGGCTCTAGAGGCACTTTTAGGCGAAGATGATGAGGCGTATCAAAGATCATTTGATAAGATGAAACGTTGTGTCGGGACGCAAGAAGCTCAAAACTTGTTGGGAAAAATAGTTCGGATTAGAAAGGATGCACTCGAACCAACTCTGCAAGATTTTGTTGAGAGAGACCGCGTTCTTGTATACATGAAAGCCACAAGAACACTGGAGGTGTTTGATAAAAAGAGCATCAACGTCAATAGTCCTGTTCTTGTGAGCAAGCCCAGCATTCTTGCAAAGCTGCTTCAGCTGACTCTTTTCCATCCGGCATTGTCAGCGGATGGGCGCAGAGATATAGAGCGTAGTATAGAGAAATTAGTTCCCGCCGTAGCTGCGCCCGCCGTAGCACCCGAGTCCGAATCTCTTCCCCAGTGGGAAAGAATGGCCGGAGTGTTGAAATTGGCTCGTGAGCATAAGGGTATTGGGCACAATTTTGCTCGCGCTGGGAACGTGACCCCCATACCCTGGTGGCATGTGAGTACAAATGCTGCAGGAGTCTCTGAATCAACAGAAAAGCTGGTTCAAGTGGGGATGCCGAAAGCGATGCGCGAGGTTTTGCTTGGTAGAGCGACTGTTCACAGAGTGAAGGATGCCACCGAAGCGTTGAAGCTCTTAGGGGTGGCAAAAGTGTACCAATCGCCCTATTTGGCGGCTGTGGCGTGCTGGAATTTGTGCCCTTTGATTTGTGGACAAGATCTTGACTCGGACACTCGCGATACTCTTATTACTCACCTACAACATGCGGGCTTTCTAGTCACAGAGAAGATCCTAAATGCGCTGAGAGAACCAAATCGCGATCATCTTATTACAAGCGCGGTCATCGATGCTTTAGAGGGGCTCAAAGCCTTCTCTTATGTAGAAGAGACAACAGATTTTCCATGTCAAGATTTGTGGGTAGAATCCCGCATACGAAAGGGTGCAGAAAGCGGGCAGCTGGAGCCTCTTGATACGCTTTTGCAAAGCCGCGGACGTTTTCATGGGCTGTTGCACAGAAAAGGGCAGATTTCGCGTTTTAGAGCGATTCAAGTAGCTATAGAGGGAGCAGCTTGTGGCGGCCACGAGATGACGGTGAAGGAATTGCTACGCGAAGAGGGGCCCTACTGGAAGCAGATCCCCAAAGCGCAGCGGGGAAAGAGCATAGAAGCAGCCATTAAGGGAGCAGCAAGAGGCGGTCAGTCCGCATTGCTTAGAGAGCTTTGTGATGAAGGGGGGCCTTACTGGAAACACATTTCACCAGATGACCATCCTTCTCTGTTGAGAGCGGCGGTAAAGATAGCAGCGGAACATGGTCAAGAGGTGGTAATAAGAGAGTTGCTAGATGGTGATGAATTTCACGCTCGTGTTCAAGGAGAGGATCAAGCATTCTTAATTCTTGCAAGCATTGAAGCTGCAGCCAGAGGCGGGAAAAAGGCGTTATTTGCAGAGCTTTTGCGCGTCAACGGACCCTATTGGTTGAGTCTTACCAAAGAAGGGCAGGCTCGGGCCTTGTTTGGTCTATTCAGGGGAGCTGCGGAAGGCGATCAAAAAGAAATATTGAGAGACCTTATTGATGTAAACAACGAATATTGGCTTCGCCTACCGCAGGCTCATCGAGAGAAAGCGTTACGAGAGGTAGTGTTTGGGTTAGCTCGTGGCGGACAGCCATTATTGCGCGAATTGCTGAGAAAAGAGGGGTCTTTTTGGCAGCTCATTGTTGCGGAAAGCGACCCGGATCTAGCGGTGGAAGACGCAATCGGTGGATTGGCGGAAAGCGGACAAAGCGGTATGTTACGCGAACTGTTGGACGAGCATGGGCCTTTTTGGTTGGATCTTACGCCGCAGCAGCGTACAAACGTTCTTATGAGAATGTTTCGAGGGGCAGCGTTCGGTGGACACGAAGCGCTCATAAAAGAGCTTCTTCGAGAAGAGGGGCCCTATTGGCAGAGGCTGACAGAATCGCAACGGAAAGAGGCGTTCGAGGAAGTGATTTTAAGCCTCGCTGAAGCAGGGCACTCAAAGCTCTTTTTTTCGTTAAAAGCTTCCAAAGAGTCTTTTTGGGAACACATGGATAAACCGGCCGCGCTTTTCCTTCGTGCTGTTTGGATAGCAGCTTTTAATGGGGATCGGGCATTTGTGCGTGAGTTATTTTCAAAGGACTCTAAATATCACCGTACTTTTGGTAAATTGGACGCTATGAGGTGCGCGGCAGAGGCGGCAGCGCGAGGCGGGCATAAAGCACTTCTCAGGGAAATTCTTGATCAGCCTGATATGAAAGAGCAAGAGTATCAGCTCAATGCGCGTGCGATTTGCGGAGCAGTGCGGGGAGGGCATTGGTCGTTGTTTCAAGAACTCATTTATAAGGATGGAGTTCTGCGGCCCGATATAAGTAATGACCAAATTTTTGAATACATCGTTGCCAATGCAGTTGCAGGTGGACATGAAGCTTTTCTGGAGCAGTTTCTTAATCCAACTGGACCTTATGCACGTCACTTTCCCGAGCAGGATCCGCGGAAGGTAGCGATGTGGAAGATTCAGGGAGCCGCTGCAGGAAACAGAGAGGCCGTTTTAGCAGAGCTCTTGAATCTTCATTGGAGACAGCTTGACGCTTGGGAGAAAGAGACAATGATTCGTGATGCAGTTTGCGAAGCCGCGCGAAATGGGCATAGAGATCTTGTTATGGAGTTTTTGCAGCGAAGAGGTCGCTATTACGGCTTTGTAATACACAGGCGGGAGACTCGTGAATCGGCATTTTGGGCTGCAGCTCAGAGTGGGTTCGGCAGACGATTTGCAGATGAGATTGGACAAACGTACTAGCCTCGGGCGCCCAGCCGCCCCGTCCAGTGCAGCTTAGTGCGCAGCGTCGAGAAGTAGTCCCAGTCGCTCAAATGTACCAAAGTGAAGGGGCGGGCGGAGCGCTTAATGTGGAGCTTTTCGCCCTGCTGGAGGGGCACTTTTGTGGTGCCGTCGAGGGAGATTTCGGCGGGATGTTCAGCCTCTATAGAGATCTCCAGGGGTATCGGGGGAAAGACGATGGGGCGGTTGGAAATGGTGTGGGCGCAGATGGGAGTGAGGACGAGGGCTTCGAGGTCGGGAGAGAGGATGGGGCCGCCGGCAGCAAGGGAGTAGGCGGTGGAGCCGGTGGGGGTGGCGATGATGAGGCCATCGGCAGCGAAGTAATTGATGCCGGTCACGCGAATGCCAACGATCGAGCGGTTGGTGCCGCGGTGGACGGAGACTTCATTGACGGCGTGGCCGACAAATCCTTGCGGGCCATGGGCTTCGAGGACGAGCCGCTTTTCCACTGTGTAGTTGTTCGACAAAAGGGCAGTGATGGCCTGCGAGAGCTGCTCTGGAGCCACAGCGGCGAGAAATCCCAGCTCTCCTGCGTTGATTCCCAAGATGGGAACCTCCGGGTAGGGCGTCTGGTTGGCGAGGCGCAAAATGGTGCCATCTCCGCCAATGGCAATGAAGACATCGGGATCATCGCTTACGATTTCCTGCCCTTTGAGCAGCGCGCGTGCCTGCGCAGCGAGTGCGAGCGCATTGGGCTTAGCTTCATTGACGTGCAGAGCCACTCTCATAGTGGTTCCTTCGTGAAGCCGCCCTCGCGTGTGCGAATGAGCGTTTCAATGCGCTGCTCCGCCGTAGAGAGCTTTTCCCCACAAAGACGCAGCAGCTTGTCCGCCTCTTCATAGAGCTTCAAGCTCGTCTCCAAAGTCGCCTGAGGCTTGTTCATCGTCTCTAAAATCTCTTCCAGCCGCTTGAACGCTTCGTCGTATGTCATGCGGCAAGAATAAAGCAGCTCCTCTTTTCCGAAAAGAAAAGCGTATGCTATAGTGGATCCCCATTTTATGGGGGTTGTATGGCAGCAGCAGAGATTCGCGTAACTTTATTAAGTTATCGAACCGTTCTTGATCATTTAGTGCGAAAAGAGTGGAAGCCCGTTGTTCTGTCGCCTGAGCTTTTTTGGACCTCCTTTTGCTACGCTTGGATGTCAAAAGAGAAACCAAATAAGCGGTGGTTCGCTGTTTCGATGAATGAGGAGAATCTTCAAGTCACCGGACAAGAACATATTATTAAAGGGATTCAAGATGTTGTTGAAGTCTTTCGAAAATATGTGACAAGTAATCTTTCGCGAGAGATACGAAATACAGCGATCGTAGCTGTACAAATCGCCGGTGATTTCCGTTTTTATCCGGAGACAGATACACCTGTTCTTGATTGTAGAGATTGGCTTGACAGAGCTAAGACGCCTCATTCTTGGTTTAACGCAGACATTCGCCCTGCATTGCCAGAACTTTTTCGCCAGCTTGGTGCAACGTATACTGAAGCAGAGGGTAGTAGGAAGTGTGATCTTGGTAAAGGGCTTTCTATGTGCGAGGAAAGCAGTATCCGTATGGATATTTCGTTGAACAAGAAACATGATCTTTATCATGAGATTCCGCCCATCAGCATTTCTGAGCCGCTTCTTCCTGAAGGTTTTTACGAGCAGTGGAAGAGAGGGCAATTCTGTGATTACACACTTGTGACTCAAGAGAGAACTAAAATCCCCGTGCAAGCTTCAGTTCTGCATGCATTGGGTGGTGATGGGGTAAGATCTTGGTTTAGAGGGGATTTTCGAGAAGGTGCCGCAAAAGAGATCGCTTTTCCGGATACCCCTGAAGGGATTCTTCGAGCTGCTCTTGAGTTCATCTATCGTGGAGAGGCCGTGCTCACCCCAGAGGCGATTGTCGCAGCAAAAATTCCCCTATTTGAGCTCTATGTTTTTGCGCAGAAGTGGCAAATCGAAGGGTTGGTCGACCACTGCGTCAACCTCATTTCGTTGATGACAAGTGCAAGCGATGTTATCCCCATCAGCGATCTCAATGAGAAAGTTCCGCATGAGCATCTCGAGAAGCTGATCGCTCATTATGGAGGAGATCCTCGCAAAGCAGCCGGCGGTGCAGCGGCAGGCGCAGGAAGAGCTTAGCGGACGACCATCGCAATTTCCCCGTCTGCCAGTCGTGCTTTAATGGAGTCGCCTGCAGAGACGGAGGAGGCCTTGAGGATAAGGGAGCCCCTCTTTTCCGAAAAGAGCAGCGCGTAGCCCCGTTTGAGAGGGGATTGAGGGTTGAGGCCCTGGAGTTGTGCAGCGGTCTTTTGCAGGCGGGTTTGCTCGATGCTGAGTTTGGCTGTGAGGCTTCTCTGAAGAGCGAAGGCGCACTTCATGAGCGCCTCCTTGCGCCGCTCAAGGCGAGTGCGGGGGTCGAGCTGGCGCAAAGAGAGCGAGGCTTTGCTGAGGCGCAGCTTGCTGTTCATCAGAGTCTGCTGCATTGAGCGGTCGAGGCGCTGCATAATGTCGTCGAGTTTGAGCATGCGTTTGCCAAGGAGAGCGTCGCTGCTGGCGAAGTAGGGATGACGCAGAAAGGCCTGCAGCCGTTCGATTTGGGCAGCTTGCTCTTTCACGACAAGTTCGGCCGCGGCGGAAGGAGTGGGCGCGCGCAAGTCGGCGGCAAGATCGGCCAGAGTCCAGTCGGTTTCATGACCGACGGCGGAGACGATGGGAGTGGCGCAGCTAGCAATCGCCTCGACAACGATCTCTTCGTTGAAGGCCCACAGGTCCTCGATGGAGCCGCCGCCGCGTCCGACGATCAGCACATCGGCCAGCTTATGTTGATCCATGAAAGCAATCGCTTCGGCAATTTCTTGCGCAGCTCCCTCGCCCTGTACGCGTACGGGATAGAGCAAGATATGCACATTGCCGGCGCGTCGCTTGAGAATGTTGAGCATATCCTGAATTACGGCGCCGGTGGGGCTTGTAATGATGCCGATGCGCGCGGGCGTCTTTGGCAAGGGGACCTTGCGATCGGGGGAGAAGAGCCCCTTCGCGGTGAGCTTCTTTTTACGCTCTTCGAGCTGGAGCAGCAGGGCGCCCTGGCCCATCGGTTCGACCGTGTTGACGAGGATCTGGTAGTTGCCGCGCGATTCATACACCGTAACAGGTCCCGTGACGAGAACGTGGTCGCCATCTTTGAGCGGCCCCTTTCGCTTGCCGCGAAAGAGAACGGCGGCGATCTGCGCCCCGGAGTCTTTGAGCGAGAAGTAGCTATGACCGGAGGTGTGCAGCTTATAGTTGCTGATTTCGCCCTGGAGCTGTACGTCCGGAAAGCCCCCTTCGATCGTCTTCTTGATCAAATCGGTGAGTTGCGAAACGGTCAAAACCCCTTTCTTCAATTCGGAGCTCACGATATAGTCGCCCTGCCATGATTATTGGAAATTGGAAGATGCACAAGACGGCCAAAGAGACGAAGCTCTTTTTGGATCAGTTGTTGAAAAAGGAACATATCGACGCGGACAAAGTCTATCTTGCCGTTCCCTTTACGGCAATCCATGCAGCCAGCGGCTACAAGATTCATCTCGGCGCGCAAAACGTCTGCTTTGAGAGCGATGGGCCCTACACGGGCGAAATCTCCGCCGCGATGGTCAAAGAGGCCGGGGCCTCCTTTACCCTGGTAGGTCACAGCGAGCGCAGACGCCTTTTTGGCGAAGATGATGAGGTAGTGCGCAAAAAGCTGCTGCGTGCACAGGCAGCGGGACTGCGAGTGGTGCTGTGCGTTGGGGAGACCCTGGAAGAGCGCAGCGCGGGCAAAGAGGAAGAGGTGCTCCACCGCCAGCTGACAAAGGCGCTATCGGGCCTAGAAGCCTCTGTAGGGGCTTCCTTGGCTATTGCCTATGAGCCGGTGTGGGCAATTGGTACGGGAAAGGTAGCCACCCCTGCGCAAGCGGCTAAAGCGCATCTCTTTTGCTATCAGATACTTGAGAAAATCTTCCCGGGGCAGAAGATCCCGATTCTGTATGGCGGATCGGTGAAGGCGGACAATTTGGGCGAGTTGCTGAAAGCGCCTCATATTAAGGGGGCTTTGGTGGGTGGAGCGTCGCTAGATGCTGCCTCCTATGCGGCACTTGTCCGCATCGGTCAAAATGTGTTATAACGGTTGCCCATGGGATTCTTTTTCTACTTCTTCTTGGTCTTGTTCGTGATTGTCTGTGTGCTCTTGTGCGCCTTTATCTTGGTGCAAGAGAGCAAAACTATGGGCTTGGGGGCCTCCTTCGGTGGAGAGGCGAGCTCTTCGCTCTTCGGTACGGCCACCGCCGACATCGTGAAAAAGATCACCGTTTGGTTATCGGTAGCGTTCTTGGCAGGTGCCGTGATTCTCTCTCTCATGACCTCGGCCTCTTCGCACAAAGAGCGCGTACCTTTCTCTAACGACGAGCACATTGAAGCGCGCTAATGATTACCTTGCGGTACTACGGCGATCCACTATTGCGCAAAAAAGCAAAAGAGATTGCTGCGGTAGACTCTACACATAGAGAGCTGATTGAGCAGATGGAGAAGGTGATGGACAGGCACCGCGGCTGCGGCCTGGCGGCGCCTCAAGTCGGCCATTCCATACGCCTCTTTATCATGCGCATCGACAGAGAGGTCGATGGGGAAACGGTCAAAGGCAAGCTGCGCGTCTTCATCAATCCGGTGCTGACAGAGCCCAGCGATCAAACCGACGTGATGAAAGAGGGGTGTCTCTCTCTGCCCGGTTTTCGCGAAGATGTGGAGCGCCCCCACACCATCACAGTGGAAGCGCTCGATGAAGAGGGAAAGCCCTTCAAGCAGCACCTTACGGGGCTAGCTGCGCGCATCGTGATGCATGAAAACGACCACCTCAACGGGGTGTTGTTCATCGACCGCATCTCTCCTAAAAGGCGCAAAGCGGTGGAGCCGATTCTCAAAAATATCAAGAAGAAGCACGCCTCATGATGACGCTGGTCATTCTGTTTGTGCTCGGAATGGTCACCAGCTTCGTCTCCACTCATACAGGAGGAGGAGCACTCATCGCCATCCCTGCGATGATCTCCCTCGGTCTTGATCCGAAAAGCGCCGTAGCCGCCGCGCGTCTGGCGGGCTTAAGCTCCATGCTGGCCGGCATCCGCCAGTTTCACAAAAGCGGCAAGATCGATTACGCCATGGCCTTCAAAGCGGCCCTCTTCACTTCTACGGGCTGCGTTGTCGGTGCCCTCTCCCTATTTGAAATGCCCTCTGGATGGGTTGAGCGCATCATTGCTCTCCTCATCATCGTTCTCGTGATTCTGCACTTCCTGCCCATTCACAAAGAGGCTCCTGTGACGCCTTCTCGCAGGCGCAAGTGGATTGGCAATGCGCTCTTCTTCTTGGCTGGTATGATTGGCGGCTTTGCCGGCGGTCAGGCCATTATCCTCACCTACACCTTTATGTTGGTCTTTGGCAAAACGATGACGGAGTCTATCGGCACGCGCAAAATCGCCGGCATCGCTATCGGCGTCGTCGCCCTTCTTATCTACGGCTTTGGCGGCCTCGTCGACCTCAGGCCCAGCATCGCTGCCGCCTCCGGCTCCTTCATCGGCTCTCACTTCGGCACGGCCTACGGCCTGCGCAAAGGCGACAAATTCCTGGCCCGCGTCTTTTCAGTGGTTGCTGTGTTGCTGGCGCTGAAGCTGCTCTATTCGCAGTTTATCTAGCTCGTAAATGCCTTCCAGGACCTGTCTTGGGAGCGAATATGATCTGATAGCCAACCGCATCTAAAATTTTCGATAGAGTATCGACGGTGATATTGGTTCTCGATCCTGACTTGATCCCCTGAATAATGGTAGGCGAGACTCCTGCTGATGCAGCCAACTTTCTTACAGAAACGTGGTCTTGCTCCATAGCCGCAAGAATCAATTCAGATAGAAGAAGCTCGTAATATTCTTTATCGAGAAGTTCTTTTTGCTTCTTGTTCTCGATGAATTTTTCATAAGTAGATTTAAGCTTCTTTTTCATAATAACTTCCCTCCTTTACCCGGTTTTCGTAGCTTTGGCAAGCCTTTAAAGCCCGTTCCTTCTCGTTGAGTGGCAACTTTTGCGTCTTTTTGACAAAGGCATTCGTCACAATGATTTTGCTGCCCTTGAAGAAAAAGCAAAGATAGCGATCAGGCTGTGGTTTGAATGCATAAATTCCGTCTCCCTCATTGCGAAATCTTGTTTGATCAAAAATCTTTCCATGATCGCCTATCAAATGAAAAAGATGGAGTAGTCGACGTTGGTTGTCCTTTGGTTGTTTTATAAAATGCTCCATCGCTGAGCTTCGTCCTCGGCTATCGCGGTACCATTCGATAGTGAACTCGCTTCCTTCGTAGGCAACAAATGAGTGCATGGAAAATCTCTCATTCGCTTACAAAAAATGTACCATTTAAATGGTACTAATGGCAACGGGAATTAAGCCCTAAGAGGAACTGCCGTAGCGCTCTACCTTGAATAAAGGATTCTTCAGATATAGAGGGCTCTTCAAACAATGACATCATCGGTAGGTGCAGATGCTGGAGCTGCTGGAGTTGTGACTGCTGGTGTAGGCGCTGGAGCTGCGGCAGGTGCTGCTGCGCCTCCTCCTCCGTCGCCTTCAGCTTCCAGAATGCCGAGAGCTTCGAGATTGGGACGAATGCGGGTCTTGTTCCTCCGTTCGGGGAGCTCTTCCCAAGCCGTCTTTAACTCTGCCTTTGATATGCCCTTTTCCAGGGCCTTGCTCAGTAGTGTTTGCACATTTGGAAGAGTTAGGCGAGCGGTGCAAATGGTGAGGAGGGCCTCTTTAGAAAAAAGATGAGCGTCAATAGCCCTTATGAGGTGTTCGTGATCCAGGAGTTTAGCTGTGGAAGAGTTGTCGAGGAAGCTGTGTACCGGGAAGGGATAAAGCAGAGCAAAAGCTGCCGGTTCATGTTCGGGGAGAAGATTACGGAAAGACCACCAAAGAGAGGAATCTGTAATCCTTGACGAGGGTGTTTGGCGCAACTTTTCAGAGAGTAGCTCCCAGAGCACATCTTCTGAGAGAGCGTTTACAGTAGGATAGTCGAAAAATCTTGTCGACGGCAGCGACTCGGCCTTTTCTTTGAAAAACTGATCGAGTGCTTCTTGTGAAGAAAAGAAGAGATAGTTGCTTGCTTCTGCAGCAGCTCCTGCTGTTGCGATAGTGGGCATTTTGCCTACGAGATAGCGGCCGCAATCAGCGATATTTCGGCCTGCGAGAATCGTCGATAAAATATGTGCGCGTATGCGGGCAGCCCCTTCAGTCCCTAGTTTTTCAAGTAGAGGAGAGGCGGCAACTTCGGACAATATTTTTAAGGCGCCACGCTCGTTCAAGAGAGCGATCTGCTTTTCAAGAGATGCCTGCAGCGCAACAGTGTCTGGAAATTCCAAAGTTTGCGCATAGGTAAACCATGCCTTTAATGTAAGCGGCAAAGAGCTATCAACGGCAAAGAGATAGCCGGCGCTTTTGGCGATGACAGAGAGCGGAAGATCGAGGATAGCCGCAGAAGGGCTTGTGCCTTCAGGATAGAAGTCTGGGCGGAAAAATCGATGCCAGTTCTCATTGTACTTAGAAAAGCGTTCATGTTCCAGGAGAGCAGAACACGCCAAATCTTGCAGAAAGCTCTTTTGTCTCTCGGGATCTAAGAAGACCGCCTGAACAAATCTTTGAACAATGGGAGCGCGCTCCGTTAATTTTTCTGAAGACTGAAAGTCAGTTATGAGGCTCGAGAGAAATGCTTTCGGGAATGAGTCATCGTCAGGAGATGTCTTGACGTATCGGCAAATATACGCTTGATCGTCGGCAGACATAGCAGCAAAAAAATCTAAACCAAAGCCAAAGCGGACCAAGAAGCTTCGAAGAAAGTCTTTATCCCTTTTTGTAAACTGTGGATCTTGCTGAGTTGAGGAAAGCAGGCTTAAGAGTTGTGTGAGACTCTCGCAGTTAGCGGGAGTTAGAGGAAGAGGTTTTCTAAGTTCAGCAAGCGTAAGTGTTGCCAACCTAGCCTGATCGCCGTTAGCTCGACGCTTTAGAACGGCGCAGAGAGGGGCATCAGGACTCTCTTCACCTTCAACAGTGGCGATGGCGGATGGTGCCGCAGCTCCACCGCCTCCTAGAGCAGTAGCTGCACTCGTTTTTGCGGCTGTTGCTTGAACTTGCGGAGAGGTGTCCTCAGGTCTTTGAGCATTGAAGTACCGATACAAAACGACGGCCATAGGCAAAAGAAAGAGTGATACTGCTAGCGCTTTTTTCCCTGTTGTCCACGACGGCAAACTGCTAGATACATCATCTCGTATTTTTGAAATTGCCACGCTGCGTGCCCTTTTTTGAGAATTTAGGGAGCGATCATACTTGTTTATCGAATTTGTTCTCTAGGAAACAAGAGGGTTGCGAGAGTGCGAAGGGCTGGATCAGAGGATGGATAGCTGATGTGGTCGCCTTGGCAAGAGCGTAGAGAGAGACTAGGGCGAAGATCTTCTTGGAGAAGTTGGTAAGCGAGGGAAGATTGTGGGCCAATTATCCTATCATGCTGAACTTGGTCTGCGCTAATGGCGGTGAGAGTGGGCTGGTTGCTGTTTTGTAGGACGATGGATCGATAGGTGGCAGCGCGGATGAGATCAGATGAATGGATCTCCCAGCCGAAGAAGCGAATAAGAAGGCTGCAGAGGCCGCGAACGCAGGAGGGCAGCTTCTCCAATTCTCTAGGGACATCGGAGAGGCGTCCGTAGGTGTCGTGAAAGACAGCGGTGACTTTGTCGTGAGTGTAGGGGCAATCAGAGCTATCAAGAGCGCGGGCAAGGATGCCGCCACCCATAGAGGTTCCCCAACCGATGAGATGCTCCGCCTTAAGACGCTTTTGTGCGTAGGCCATGACGCCGCAGGCGGCTGCAGTCAAGCGATCGCGAGAAGGGCTGGAACTGCTTTCGCCCACGCCCGGGTAGTTCCAGAAAACGATGTTGGCATTGAGTCGTTGTGCGAGATCAAAGAGCAAAAAGCTGCCGCCGAGAGAAGCTGCCTCTTGCCAAGTCTGATAGTTGCCATTGAGCACCATCAGAACACGTTGGCGGTTCGGCTCACGCGTTGCAGCTACCTCAATTCTTGTTCCATTCACCTCAATCAACTCTTTTCGAGTGGTGCGAATGAATCCTTCAAGGTGAGAGCCAGCTGTATGGGTAGTAGAGATCTCTTCTCTTTGAAGCCAAGGCAGAGAAGCAGGGATAAGGAGTTTTCCTGCAAGAGATTTGAGTCCAAGATAGAGAAGGGGAAGGACGGTGATGCAAGCGAGAATGAGGAAGGCGACATGACCTACTCGCTGTGCAGTGGTGCGGTAGTCTTCCTGAAAGAGAGGAGTTTCACGGGCGACGGAAGGGCAAGTATAGATATGCCTAACAAGAGGAGCAACAGCTGCCATAAGAGAGCAGTGTAGCGTCCTTTTGTTAAGATTTCGTTAAGTGGCTGATAACCAACGAATAAAGGGTTTGGCGGAGAGGGGTTTGCCGGTGACTCGGCGAACGAGCTCTTCTTGGGTGTAGTGGCGGCCGTGGCGGTGGATGTTTTCGGTGAGCCATGTGCGGATGAAAGAGAACTGGCCGGCGGCGATGCGTTTTTCCCAGTCTTTGTGTTGTTTGGTGAAGGCGGCGAAGAACTGCGCGGCGTAGAGGTTGCCCAAGGCATAGGTGGGGAAGTAGCCGAAGGCGCCCATCGACCAGTGGATGTCTTGCAGGCACCCTTGGCGGTCGGAAGGGGGTGTGAGGCCAAAAAAGTCCTGCATGAGTTTGTTCCAGAGAGTGGGGACGTCGGCAACTTCGATCGTGCCTTCGATGAGCTGTCGTTCGATTTCGAGGCGTAGCAGGATGTGGAGAGTGTAGGTGATTGGGTCGGAGTCGACGCGGATGAGTGAGGGGCGGGCGATGAGTCCGCGCGCGTGCAGGTCGATGCCTTTGAGGGAGGGGAAGATCTTTTCGATGTGGGGTTGGAGGAAGGTGAAGAAGCCTTTGGATTGTCCGATGAAGACCTCCCACCAGCGCGATTGGCTTTCGTGGATAGCGTAGGAGAGGGGTTCGCACAAGGGAGTGCCGAAGTGCTGCGCCGGCAGCCCCATTTCGTAGAAGGCGTGGCCCGCTTCATGGAGGACAACACCGATGAGATTGAGGGGATCGTTTTCATCTACGCGGCCGGTGATGCGCGCATCGCTTGGGTGCATGGCCTGTGAAAAGGGGTGCGAAGAGAGGTCGAGGCGCCCTTCGTAGCCGATGGCTTTCATCACGATGTGTGCCAACTCGAACTGCTTCTCTTTGGGAAAGGGACCGGGCAGTGGAGGCAGCTCCTTTTTCTGCATGATCTTACGAATCGGCTTCACAAGCTCTTTGAGGAGCTTTTCCGCCGTTTGCACATCCATGCCCGGTTCGTATTCATCGAGCAACGCTTCGTAGCCTCCGCCGAAGTAGCGCGCTCTTTGGCGTGCGGCAGCAACCTGCTTTTCAAAGAAGGGAGCGAAGTCGTCGAAAGTTTTTGCATTGGACCAGGCAAAGATCGACTGCGAGGTGAGGGCGGCGCATTTTTTGACAAAAGCGGTGGGCAGCTTGGTGGCCATCTTCCAGTCACGCTTCCATTCGCGGAGAGCGGCTTTTTGCGCAGGGGTGAGGCGCTGTTTGGTTTTGAGGAGGCTGGCAAATTTCTTGGAGGTGAGTCGCTGATGAATGAGCTGGCTCATGAGCTTGAGCTGCTCACCTCGAAAGGGGGCCGCGGGAGGCAGCATCATTGTCTCTTGATCCCAAGAGAGTAGGTTGCTGATCGATTTGAGTGTGGCGATTTCTAAGCCGAGTGCAGAAAGCGTTTGAAAGGAATCCATCCCAATAACCCCAGTAATAGTAAGCCGCTCAGTGCTGAGGCAAACGCAAACAGCGGATTGATGCGCGCCGCGCGAGATAATAAATCGAGAGCATCAAGGCTGGCAACAACTACTACGAAGAGAGCAATCGGCGGCATGAAATGGCCGAAGAGGGAGGGCGTTTTTTGAAAGCGCACGGCGTACGGCGTCACGATGATGAGCGTTAAAAGGGGCAGTAGCGGAAAAAACAATTTGCGGGCAAAGGAGGAGGCGGTGCGCGCTTCAAGTTCGTTGTCAGGTGCGAGCTTCAAGGAAGAGGCAAGAAGGGTGAGAGACTGGTTTTCGCTGTCGAGAAGCTCTTCGGGATTTTCGGGCAGCTTCAGAGCAAAGTCGCTGAGCTTGATCTTTTCGTAGGAGGAGGCGAGCTGCAACATGCCCTTTTCGTCAGGAGTGAGTTTGTCGGCAAAGTAGGCCAATTTGTCATTCATGCGCAGAGCTTTGATGCGCCACAATGTTTGCGCAGGTGTGTGAATGAGAACGTCGTAGAGCGTTTGTGAACGAGGGTCGAAGCGCTGGAAGTAGAGCGTTGCATTGCCTTGCAGCGGCAGTACGTGCACATGGTCGCTTTCGCGAAAGAGTTTGCCGGCATCGCTGTTGTGCAGACTTAAGAAGGGGGTGACGAATTGGCTGTTGAGCCAGAGACCGCATGCGGCAAGAAGTGCTACTAAGGCCATGGGCTTTAAGAGCGTGATGGTGCGGTAGCCAGAGGTTTGCAACATGATCCAGAGGCGCGAGCGCTTGAGTTCGAAAAAGACCCAGAGCTGCGAGAGAAGAAAGGCGAAGGCGGCGATCCAATCGGCCCAGAGGCTCAGCTGGAGGCTTAAATGCACGAGAGTGATTGATTTGGTTTGCAGCGAGGCGTCGATGAAGACGAAGAGGAAGATGCTTGCGCAGAGGGCTGCAATAAAGGCGTAGAGCGTGTTGGTGAAGAGGGTTTTAGAAAGAAGTGTCATGCCCACCTCCCGCGTACGCGCAAGGAAAGAAAGAGGAATGAGATGAACAAAGCGCCGCTTTGTGTGCAGAGCTGGAGAAGGAGAGAGACAATGGGTGTGAGTCCTTTCGCGAAAAAGAGCAGCCCCATCACGGTAGCAGCAATGGTGATGGCGATGAAACCGTAGCGGCGGCCACCGCGCGGTTGGAGGCGAGCGGCAAAGCAAAAACCGACAAAGGAGAGGACGAAGGTAGCGGTGCCGTAGCTGATGCGGCGGATCCATTCCGTGGTGGCCTGCGGTGTGTGGATGGTGCGCAACGTTCTGGCAGAGAGAAGGTCGAGGGGCGCGGCCTTAGCGCGATGAGAAAAGCTTTGCAGTAGGTTGCCTGTAGCGGTGGTTTCAGCCGTATACTCTACGAGGAGATCGTCAAAACCCTCTTTTGGGCGCGAGGTGAGTGTGGTTACCCCTTTGGCCACCAGCTGTTGCCCGTCGCTCTCCGTTGTTTGAGCAGAGACCCAAGCCAGCCGTCCCACGCGGGATTGGTAGAAGACAAGCGTAATGCCCCCTTGCGGAGAGGCAGAGGCGCTAAAAGAGCCGCGGTCGAGGAATTTGGGCTTCTTGAGGAAGGCAAGCGGGCTGGTCTGCTCGATCTGGCGGGCGAGGTTTTTGGCCAGACGGTGAGCTGAAGTGGCTCCTTCACTGACCAAGAGCGTGTTGGTCAGCCCCAGTAAGCAGGCGGTCCAGATCAGCGGCAGGAATATCTGCTTTAGGGAGAGGCGGCAGGCAAAGAGAGCTGCAAGCTCTTGAGTATTAAAGAGATGTCTTGCTAAAAGCCAGCCTCCTGTGAAGGCGGCCATGGGGATAGCGATGGGCAAAATAAAGGGGACTTGGTACAAACTATAGCGGAGGATTTCGGGAAGGGGCACGCCATTGCTTGCCAGGCCTGCAATGTCATGGAGGCGTGTGGAGAGCAGAAGGCCTAAAATAGCCAGTAGACTCAAGGCAAAAAAGCGGAAAAAACCGCCAACGAGCAGTCGCCACAACATAGATGATCCTATCATATAGAGAATGACGAATTGGAGAACTCTTAAACAGTGGATGATCCTCATTAATGAGGAGGAAGAGGGGCCTTATTCCATCGTCCAATTGCGGGCAGATAGGCGCATTACCCCGCAGACATTGGTGCGCCGCATTGGCACGCGTAAGTGGAGGGCGATCGGGTCGGTCAAGGAGTTGAGGGCGGTCTTTGAGGATGAGGAAATCAGAGAAGAGCCGAAAAAGCAGACGGTGACCCCCGGGGGCGCATTGGCTATTTTGAACCCCTCCGATCCTGAAGGGCCTTTTGCCATTGTCATCTTCGTCATCTTGCTTGCCGGCGCTTGGATTCTCTATAATATCCTGCTTAGACGTTGATTGAGCCCTTTATTCACCACTATTACGATAACACAAGCCCGCTTGTGCTGGCTTTTTCAGGCGGTCCCGATTCGCTAGCGCTCCTGCATATGGTGAAGCATCTGCCGCTTCATGTGGCGCATGTGGACCATGGCTGGCGCGCGGAAAGTGGCGCGCAGGCTCAGAGTCTGCAAGCTTATGTAGAGGCGCTGGGTCTTCCCTTTTATCTCCATACGCTGAAGGAAAGAACGGATGAAGAGGGTGCGCGCCGAGCGCGGCTGGCCTTTTTTCGGCAGATCTATGACGCTGTAGGCGCGCAGGCGGTTTTGCTCGGGCACCAGAGCGATGACCAAGCGGAGACGGTGTTGAAGCGGGTGTTGGAGGCGGCCTATTTTCCAGCGATGGGGGGGATGAAAGAGGTGAGTTCCTATGAGGGAATGACGCTCTGGCGGCCCCTTCTGCACATCCCCAAACACCAGCTGCCGCAGTACCCAGAAGCCATTTTTGATGAAACGAATAAAGACCCCAAGTTCTTGCGCGGCCGCATGCGCACGACGCTGCTGCCACTGCTGCGCGAGCAGTTTGGTAAGGGAGTGGAAAGGTCCCTCGTCCGTTTGGGGGCCAGAGCGCAGCAATTGACGGCCTATATGGATGAGCGTGTGGCGAAACTTCATGTGCTTCGCTCTCCTTTGGGCCTCTGCTTTGATACGCATGGATTGGCGCCTTTCGAGGCGCAGTGGTGGATTCGAAGAGAGCTGGCCAAAGCTCAGCTTCCCACGCCTCTGGACGCAGTTTTTATTGCATTAGAAGAGAATAAAGCGAATTGTAGCTTCGGTAATTATCAAGTAGATCGCGGCTATTTGTTTTATTATAACGGCACGCCTTGGCTGGAGCGCCGAGGAGTGGTACAGAGGGGTTGGAAAGAGCTTTTTCGAGGGGAATTAGTTGTGCCTGAGGAAGTTCAGCTTGCCTTGCCGAGGGCTAATATGGCCCTTTCCTGGTCGTCAAAAACGTTGGGCGAGTGGTGGAGCGACCACAAAGTACCTGCTTTTCTGAGGGGGCTTGTGCCCGTTGCCGTAGAAGGGCAGGTGTGTGTTGCCGAGTTCCTGACATAAATACACAAACAACCTCAAGAATCGGTTTTTCGCGGCGTCGGATAGCCCTGAATTTGGAACCCGCCTGCATCGCTCAACTTATTCAAGTTGAGCTGCTTCGGCGCCGACAAAGTCTGGTTCAAATTCAGGGCGTCTCCTTGCGAAATTCCCGATTCTTGAGGTTGTTTGTGTATACCTGCTATGATCAGGAGATTATGGCAGATGACACAGGCACACCTAAGAAGGGTTTTCCCTCCTCCTTTTTTTTCCTACTGATTTCCGTAGTTTTGCTCGTTTTGATGGTGCAAAACTTCATGGAGAGCAAGAGCGCGGATGTTGCGTTCAACTATGAAGCGGAGCACTTGGTCAACCTCGATCTCGTCGAGCCGCAAGATAGTAAAAAAATTGCTCTCAACGACAACTTGGTGACCTTTTACGGCAAGTTTCGTCCGCAGGAAACAGAGACGGGAAAGGCGCGCTTCCGCTACTTAGAGCTGCTCCAGCAACACCACCAATTAGACGATAGCATTGAGCAAACGCAAAGCGCCTTAAGCGATCTGCACGCGACTATTACTTCTGCAGCGACTTACTACTTACGCATTTCCGGCCTTGCGCTTCCCAAAGAGGGGTTTGTTGTGATTCCCGCGGCATTCGATATGCCCGGCCAAGTCAACAATGTGATCATCACGGACGTAGAAGCGACGCAGCCCAACTTGAAGAATGTTGCTTTTGAAGTGAAGCAGTTGAGTGCAAGCACTGCCACGAAAGAGCAGCTGCATGAGAGTGCGGAGAATTTGAGTGAGTTGGTGCATGCCTATCGCTCTCCTCTGCTGGGCATTGGCAATGAGGTGATGAAAGAAAAGCTGAAGAGCTTGGCGCAGTTGCTGACGGATGCTGCAACAAAATCGGCTACCGACCAAATCGCTCTCTACAACCAAGTGGTGGTGGATCTACAGGCCCTTTCTGCTCAGCTGGCGGAAGACAATGGTTCGATTCGTCTTACGCAGGTGCGCAGTGTGCGTGCATGGCGCGAACAGACGGCGGAACTGGGTGACATCCTGACGAAACTGGAGACCAACGATCAGCAACTCGACGCGGCGCGTGCGCAAGTGGCCGATGTGATCTGGTACTTCAATAACGAGCAACTCTCCACCAAGGCGTTGGAGAGACAATCGAGTGAAGCGTACACGAAGTGGTATGTCGATGCTAAGCAGGAGTGGGACAACTTTGCGGTCAACAAGGGGCTACCTTTTAAGGCACCCGACCAGCCGCTCAACTTAGCGCTGCAAAAATCCTTTAAGAGCGAAGAGCCTGCGCCCAACTATTTAAGCTATCTGCTGACCTTCCTGCCAGTGCTCATGATTGTCTTCCTGCTCTACTTTGTCTTCTCCAGACAGATGAAGGGTGTGGGCGGTGCTGCCATGAATTTTGGCAAGTCTCCGGCAAAATTGTTGGTGAAGGGGCAAAGCACGATCACCTTTAAGGATGTGGCGGGTATTGACGAAGCCAAAGAGGAGCTGCAAGAGATTGTGGACTTCCTGAAGAACCCGGGCAAATTTACGGCGCTGGGTGCGCGCATTCCCAAAGGGGTGTTGTGCATTGGTGCGCCGGGTACGGGAAAGACGCTGCTCGCAAAAGCGGTGGCGGGGGAAGCCGATCGTCCCTTCTTCTCGATTTCGGGTTCGGACTTCGTCGAAATGTTTGTGGGTGTGGGCGCAAGCCGTATCCGCGATCTTTTCGGCGAGGCAAAAAAGAATGCTCCCTGCCTGGTCTTTATTGATGAGATTGATGCTGTGGGGCGTCATCGTGGTGCCGGCATTGGCGGCGGCCATGATGAGCGTGAGCAGACTCTCAACCAGCTGCTGGTGGAGATGGATGGTTTTGATACGAATGAGGGTGTGATCCTCATGGCGGCCACCAACCGTCCCGATGTACTCGACAAGGCGCTACTGCGTCCTGGTCGTTTTGACAGGCGCATCGTTCTCGACATGCCCGACATCAAAGGGCGTTTCGAAATTCTTCAAGTGCATGCCAAGAAGATCAAGATTGATCCCAACGCCGATTTGATGGCGATTGCGCGCGCCACCCCTGGCGCTTCGGGTGCTGACCTGGCCAACGTGCTCAATGAAGCCGCCCTCTCGGCTGCTCGCAAAGGCAAAACAATGGTCTCTGACGATGAGTTGATGGAGGCCTCCGACAAGGTGCGCTACGGCAAGCAGAGAAAGAGTTTGGAAATTGATGCCAACGAGAAGAAGACCACAGCCTACCATGAAACGGGCCATGCAGTGGTTGGTCTCGTCGTTAAGCGTGCTGATCCGGTTGATAAGGTGACCATTATTCCTCGAGGCCTTTCCCTTGGTGCTACGCACTTCTTGCCCACTAAGAACCGTCTGAGCTACTGGAAGCAGGAGATCCTCGACCAGCTCGCCGTCATGATGGGTGGCCGGGCTGCAGAAGAGATCTTCGTGGGCGATATGTCCAGCGGTGCACAAATGGATATTGAGCAGGCAACTGCCATGGCCCGCAGCATGGTCTGCAAATGGGGTATGACGGACGAACTCGGCCTAGTCGCCTACGAGCGCACTACCGAAGCTGGTCAGTACCTCGGCATGTCCCAAAGTGAAAAGAGCTTCTCCGAAAAGAGCGCTGAAACCATCGACCAACAAGTGCGCAAATTCATCGACGAGGCCTACAAACGCGCTCGTCAAATCCTCGAAGAGAAGCGCTCCCAAGTCGAGCTCATGACGGCGATGCTTTTGGAATTCGAAACCCTTGATCGCGACGACGTCGAAAAGATCATGGCTGGCCAATGGGACCCCGAAGCCAAGCGTGCCAAGGTGAAGGCTCTCATTGACAAGGCGAAAATTCCTCCGTCATTGCCTACGGTAGAAGAGACGCCTCCTGCACCCGCTGCGACATAAGTTCAACGAGAGTTGGATTTCTTTTGAGGGGAGGCGGTGCTGCCGGCGAGGATGCCGCCGTCTACAACGAGTTCAGAGCCGGTGATGTACTTGGATTCGTCGGAGGCGAGAAAGAGGGCAGCGAAGGCGACATCTTCGGGGTCTCCGAGCCTGCGCATGGGAATGTCTTGAGCGATGCGGGCGAGCTGCTCTTCGCGTGCTTCTTCCGCTGCAAGCATCGGTTTCCACATAGATGTAAGGATGGCTGCGGGGTGGATAGAGTTACAGCGAATGTCGTAGCCTTGTTGGCAGCAGTAGAGCGCAACACTTTTTGTGTGGTTGCGAACAGCGGCTTTGCTGGCCGCATAAGCAGCAGCGCCTGGAATGCCTATCAAGCCCGACCTGGAAGAGATATTGACAATCGAACCCTTTCGTCCCTTCATGACACGAAGGGCGGCCTTGCAGCCGAGAAAAACACCCTCCGCATTCACTGCATGTACCTTTCTCCAACTTTCTAAAGAAGTGTTTTCAGGATCTTGTGGACCAAAACCTTCTTGGAATCCTGTAATGCCCGCATTGTTTACAAGAATATCAAAGGGGGCTAACTGGATGACTCGATCCCAATCGGTTTCGCTTTGGACGTCCAAATGGACGTATTTGGCTAAAGAGCCAATTTCTTGCGCTGTCTTTTGGCCCAGCGGATCATCCACATCGGAAACAAACACCACGGCACCCTCTTGTGCAAACAACCGAGCACACGCTTTCCCGATGCCTTGCGCAGCTCCCGTGATCAGAGCCGTTTTACCACGTAGTCGACCTGCCATAGACGGAGTGTAATCGATCCCGCGATTACTGTGCAGCATGGTGGAGGAACTCCTCGAGGATGACGTCGAGGTGGTTGCCGCCGGGGATGTGACCCATGCCGTCGATGAGGACGTAGCGGCTGTCAGCGATGATATCGGCGAGGGTTTCACCGTGAGTGGGGGTGAAGATGGGGTCGTGAGAGCCGTGGATGACGAGGGTGGGTGAGGTGATTTTGTAGGGGACTTCCTTGATCAGGGCGAGAGAGTTATTGACCGCGTGGTAGTGGTTATGAAGGTTTTTCGGGTCTCTTTGGCGATAGAGAAAGTCGGGGAGGATGGCGCGAAGGTAGGCTTCGTCGGCGTCTGTGCTGTTGCCGCTGCAGATGCGCCAGCCGGCAACTTGGCGATCGATCTCCTGGGCAGTAGTTCTAGGGGGAGCGATGACAAGGCTATAGAGCCATTTCACATACTCCATCTTAGGAGTGGGCAGCCCACCTGGTTGCACCGGTTTGCCCAAAAAGGTTTGCGAGGCAGGGGTAAAGTCAGGAGAAGTGGAGATCAGGGTGAGAGTGAGGGTTCGCTCCGGATAGCTCGAGGCGATGATTTCAGCAACAGGTCCTCCCATAGAAATGCCCAGAAGGTGGGTTTTCTCAATCTCGAGATAATCGAGTAGACCGATGGCATCATCGGCTAAATCGCGCAAATGGTAGGGAGTTTTGGAAAAGTTGATGTAGCTGGATTCGCCGGAATCGCGAAGGTCATAGCGAATGACAAAGAAGCCCTCTTTGACCAGCTGCTCGCAAAACCAGACGGGCCAGAGAATGCCTTGGCTAGCAGCCCCAGGAATTAAGAGAAGCGCAGGATCTTCTCGATCTCCAAAAGTTTCGTACCAAATGCGGATATTGTTCGCCTTCGCAATACCCGCTTCCCGAGCTAGGAGAGGAGAGGTGAAAAGGATGATCCAAAGAACTACGAGAATCTTTTTGATGCCAAACATAATAGGGGAAAGTTCTATCACATCGGTTCATTCCCACCCAGAAATATCTGAAAAAATAAACGCCATCTGTAGCTGGTACAGATGGCGTTTTTTGAGGGGAAATTAGACGAGAAGTGCTTTGCGACTGAGGCGCACTTGACCGCGGTCGTTGATTTCTAGCACCTTCACCGTGATTGCTGTGCCCGGCGCAATGTATTTGCGTACATCTGGGATGCGCTCTTTATCGAGCTCAGAGACGTGGCAGAGGCCCTCTTTTCCGGGCAGAATTTCGACGAAAGCGCCGAAGTCTGTCACGGAAGTCACCTTGCCGTTGTAGGTCTTGCCCACTTCCACCTCTGCGACGATGTCGAGAACCATCTGACGCGCTTTAGCCATCTGTTCTCCATTGCTGGAGACAAGAGAGACGATACCCGCATCATTGATGTCGACTTGTACGCCGGTTGTTTCGATGATGGAACGAATCATCTTGCCGCCGGGCCCGATGACCGCACCAATCTTGCTTGGCTTAATCTGGATTTGCTCGATGCGAGGCGCATGCGAAGGCAGGCTCTTCCTGCGCTCAGGACATGCTTTCAGCATCTCTTGTAGAATATGCAAGCGACCCGCTTTGGCTTGAGCTAGCGCAGCCGCCATGATTTCATGCGTGATCCCTTCCACTTTGATATCGAGTTGGAAAGAGGTGATGCCTGTTTCACTACCGGCCACTTTAAAGTCCATGTCGCCGAGGGCATCTTCTACGCCCAAAATGTCGGAGAGAATGGTGTACTTATTCTCTTCGAGAATGAGCCCCATAGCAATGCCGGAAACAGGAGCCTTAATCGGTACACCCGAATCCATCAACGCCAAGCAACCACCGCAGACGGAAGCCATGGAAGAAGAGCCGTTCGATTCAAGAATATTGGACTCTAAGCGGATGGTGTAGGGGAAGTCTTCCTGTTTGGGAACGATCGCCATTAGCGCGCGTTCGGCCAGTTTGCCGTGACCGACTTCGCGGCGGCCTGGGGGGCCCATTCTGCCCACTTCGCCAACGGAAAAGGGGGGGAAGAAGTACTGCATGTAGAAACGGGCTGTCCATTCGCCTTCAAGGTTTTCGTAGCGAAGACCCATCGTTTCACCGCCCAGCGTACAGACGCACAGCGCTTGTGTTTCGCCGCGGGTGAAAAGAGAGCTTCCGTGCGCTTTGGGAAGGAGGTTTTGCTCAATTTGGATTTGGCGAATGTCGGTGGGTTTTCTGCCGTCGCAGCGCACATTGCGCTCTACGATCAGATGGCGCATCACCTTCGATTCCACCTTTTTCAAAGCAGCTTTGATTTGCTCAGGTGTATAGGTTCCCGCCAATGCCTCATGCGCTTTGGTGCGCAAAGCAGCAGTCGCCTCTTCGCGTTCTTGCTTGAGGATGACGGAAAGAGCTGTGGCGAGCTCTTTGCCGATGAGTTTTTCCACGGCTTCCACAACGCCTTCGGGGAGTAGGTAGAGCGTCTTTTTGCTCTTTTCCTTGCCCACCGCAGCGCCCCAAGCCTTGAGCTTCGAGCAAATGGCGCGGATGGCGCTATGGCCTGTTTCGATCGCTTCGAGCATCTGTTCTTCTGTCAAGAAGTCGGCAGAGCCCTCAATCATCAAGATGGCATCTTCTGTACCCGCCAAAACGAGGTCGAGGCGAGATGTGGCCAGCTCTTTCACGCTGGGGTTGATGATGAACTTGCCGTCTACCAGACCAACGCGTACTCCTGCGATGGGTTTGGGGAAGGGGATGTCAGACAAAACAATGGCTGCTGAGGTGGCGCAAATGGCCAGGACATCGGGCAGGTGAGAGTCGTCGTAGGAGAAGACGAAGGAGAGCAGCTGCACTTCGTAGGCAAATCCTTCGGGGAAGAGAGGGCGGATCGGGCGATCAATCAGGCGCGAAACGAGGATTTCTCTCTCATTGGGGCGTCCCTCGCGCTTAATGAAGCCGCCGAGTGTCTTACCTGCCGAAGAGAATTTTTCCTGATAATCAACGCGTAAAGGGACAAAGTCCACTCCGACGGTGGGAGTGTCGGCGCTACACGCGCTGGCAAAGACGACGGTGTCTCCCTGTTTTACCACGACAGAGCCGCCCGCCTGGCGAGCCATTTTTCCTGTCTCAAAACAAATCTTTTTGCCTTGAATTTCAATCTCTAACGTCTTGATATCGAACATGCCATTTTCCATAAATTGCTGCTGATTATGGAATGTTTAGGAAATTATTGCGAGTTTTTACCGTTAGCAACTAGCGGCAAGGGACTGTTGTGCAGTGGTGAGTGGCGCAGCCTGTCCACCGACAGCAGGAGGGATTGTCGCCACCGTGAGGGTGGGGCGTGCAAGGCGTCCAAAGGTGTTTGAAATGAGCCAGATATAGATGGAGAGAAAAAAAGTTTTGACTTTAGCGATCATTCTTTCGTGCTTGGCAAGCTTCTGCATGCCGGCTTCCCAGTGCGCGAAAGAGTGGTTTCGCACTGCTTTCCCAAGAGAAAAAGCGGAGATCAGGCCGTTGTTTAAGCTGCGGAAATAGGGCATGCCGATTGCTGCGTCACCCACCACCGCCCACGTTCTGCCGCTGCGCAGTGTCTGATGGAAGGTGGAGGCTGCATAGGCGTCAAGCTGCGTTGTCGTAATGCTAGGGGCACTTGTCAGTCGTTCTGCTTTGAGAAGTTCGCGCGTTTTCATCCAACGAGCCACGCGTCCTGCAAAGAGGGGATCGGCCTGAACAAGCACGTCATCCATGAGGTGGGGTGTGCGGAAGGTTCCCCGCTCTCCTGCGCGCAGGCGATCGTAGGTTTTTTTATTGATGAAGAAGCGCAAAGTAACCGCTCTCGTTCCGTCCGCTTCCTTCTTTCCGACGGTTTCGATGCAGGAAGCGCCGGTTGCAATGGCGGCAATGGCATGACCGATTGTCAATTTGCCCCCTGCTGCAGACTGAGAGGTATACTTCACTTCAGCGATGTAGCGCAGCGTATCATTAAATTGGCGTTGCCCGGCGAACATCGTCCTGTGCACTACGCTATGCGACCCATCGGTTCCGATAAAAAGGTTTGCTTTGGGAAAAGTTCGAGCCAACGCAGCGGGCCTTGTAGCCTCTGCGTGACGAATTTCGACACCAACAGCAAGAGCGGCTGTTTGCAGCATCTCTTCCAGTTTGCTGGTACGAATGGATTTATGGGCGCGTAATGTGCGAAAAACGGGAAAATCCGGCGCTTCTTTGAAGGAGGAGGCTGACAATTGAACAACGTGGCGTCGCTGGTAGACATCGTGCTTCTCCAGCACAACCACCCGCTTGCCCTGAGCCGCCAAAGTCAGAGCTGTGGTGAGTCCAACCGGACCTCCGCCGACGATCACAGTGTCAAAGGCCTTATCGATGGGTGTTGTTGACATAGAGCTCTACTTATGATCTCCAGAATCCAGCAAGAGCGGGGCTCGGTGTTGTGGGTGTGGTAGCGGAGTTGTCGATAGTAATTCTAGCGGAAGGAAAGCGTCCGTCTAATTCCAGCTGGTTGTGAGAGTCACTGTGACTCCAGATCATTCCTTCGTACCAGCGATCCTCCGCCCAATGGTAAGCGGTTGTTCCGCCCCTACTGAGTACATCTACCCAAGAGCCGTTAATGGGAACCGTGATTGTTCGCGATTCTCCTTGGGGAATGATAAGCATTTTTCCGTCACCTGAAAATCGGAGTATAAGGTCTCGGTTGTGAGGAGCTGTAACCACAGCTTTACCTGTGCGATCAGGTTTTGAGAGAATTGCATCAATTCGGTTTTTCTCCACCTGGAGACGATTTCTTTCTACCAAGAGCTTGCCTGTCTCTGCCAAAGAGAAAGTCTGGGTTGCGGCCATGGTGAGGTAGCAGAGGGCCGAGATGGGATCGCGTTGCTTCACGGCGTAGAGAACAAAACCGATCGTAATAACTAAGCTCATGGCCAGCGATGCGATGGCGAGTTCGAGGGACTTACTCAAGATGGCTCCTGCGGCGACTGCAGTTGAAGCGGCCATAAGGAGGTGGAAGAGGGTGGCTTTCCACTCTTTCTTCGAAAGAGCTTTCAGCGCTTCGCTTAAAGAGACAGCAGACTGCGTGAAGAGAGAGACAGTCGATAAAACGGGTGCTGCGGCAAAGAGAGAGGCAAAGCCGATGACGGTGGCGACAATGATTGCCGTGCGCTGTGCAAGGGCTACCGCGCCTTTTGCCTGCGAGGCAGCCAGGGCGCCAGTTGCTATTCCAACCACTCTAGAACCTGCCAAGCCTACGAAACGCGTTAAGGGGATGACCGCTAAAATGGCAAATACTGCCTGCACAACCGTTGCAGCTAGGTGCGCTTTCGCGATGCGGCCTGCGCGTGGATCTGCTGGAGCAGCAACGGCCTTTTTGAGCAGAAGAGGATCAGCTTCAGTAAATTCGCTGACGGTCGTTGCTTGCAGAGCTTTTCGAGCTAAAAGGGGAACTTGATCATCGGGAGTAACGCCTGGGCGTTTTCGAGCCAAAGAAGCGTCGAGTGCAATGCGGTTATAGACTGGGCCTTGAAGAAGGTTCTGTGCTGCGGTAGCCATAATCAATTAACCCCTTTGATTGATAAGGTTGTCATTTAAGATCTCCAGAATCCAGCAAGAGCCGGGCTGGGTGTGGTAGCGGAGCGGTCAAATGTGAGCAGTCCTGATCTACACCAAGCAGCGAATGGGTAAGAGTCGCTGTATGGGTGTACTCGTGCTACTTCCGTGTAACCCGAATGGAGGTTTCCCCATATCACCACTCGCGATTCTGGAGGAAGAACAAAGGTATGTGACGTACCCTTAGGAATGAGGAAATCTCTCGTGTTCCTCCAATCCGAACCAGTAGTAGTAATTACCATATCTTTGTCTTTAGGAGCTGTGTACACAACTGTACGCTCATGCTTTGACTCATTAGCCTGGAGGCGATTCCTTTCCACCAGGAGCTTGCTTGTCTCTGCCAAAGAGAAAGTCTGAGTTGCGGCCATGGTGAGGTAACAAAGAGCCGAGATGGGATCGCGCTGCTTCACGGCGTAGAGAACGAAGCCGATAGTAATGACTAAGCTCATGGCCAGCGATGCGATGGCGAGTTCGAGGGACTTACTCAAGATGG
>CAZVVT010000008.1:0-3890 GCA_964630595.1 uncultured bacterium
GATGACGTCAAGTCCGCATGGCCTTTATGTCTGGGGCTACACACGTGCTACAATGGTCGGTACAGAAGGCAGCGAAACCGTAAGGTGGAGCAAATCCCTAAAGCCGGCCTCAGTTCAGATTGTGGTCTGCAACTCGACCACATGAAGTTGGAATTGCTAGTAATGACGAGTCAGCAACATCGTCGTGAATACGTTCCCGGGCCTTGTACACACCGCCCGTCACATCATGGGAGTTGGTTTCACCCGAAGTCGATTACTTAAGCCCGCAAGGGAGAGAGTCGCCTAAGGTGAGGCTGATGACTGGGATGAAGTCGTAACAAGGTAGCCCTACCGGAAGGTGGGGCTGGATCACCTCCTTTAAAGACAATTGACCGTCCCTTGAGACGGTCCATATTAAAGTGCACGAGACGTTGTCTTTTTCTAGCCGTCATAGAACGGCAGACAAGCTATCTAGAAAATTTGGTAACGACATCATGTGAGCGAAGCTATGAAAAGCTTCGCGATTATGAGAACAATGGAGTCACCGCTGGTAAAGCGGTGACTAATCAAGTAAAGGCAGTTGTTCGAATACGTTCGAACAACATTGCTACATACAAGTAAAAAGCGTTTCTAAGAATAGAAATATTAAAGTCGTAAATCCTGCGGTTAAGCAGGATAAGGGCTGCTGGTGGATGCCTTGGCATCAAATGGCGAAGAAGGACGTGTCAATCTGCGATAAGCCCCGGGAAGCTGATAAAGGCGTTGATCCGGGGATTTCCGAATGGAGGAATCCAGTGGGGCGAAAAACCCCATTATCCCTAACTGAATACATAGGTTAGAGGAGGCGAGACCCGCTGAACTGAAACATCTCAGTAGGCGGAGGAATAGAAATCATACTGAGATTCTCTGAGTAGCGGCGAGCGAACGGAGAATAGCCCAAACCAACCGTTTTTATGCGGTTGGGGTTGTAGGGCTTACAATAAAGAAGAGAGCAATGCTTAGTTGAAGTCCTTGGAATAGGATGTCACAGAGGGTGAAAGCCCCGTAGACGAAAAGTAGAAGCTCCTTCGAGTAAGTTCCTGAGTAGGGCCGGACACGTGAAACCCGGTCTGAATCTAGGGAGACCACTCTCTAAGGCTAAATACAAGTTGATGACCGATAGTGAACCAGTACCGTGAGGGAAAGGCGAAAAGAACCCCTGTGAGGGGAGTGAAATAGAACCTGAAACCAGCAGCTTACAAACGGTCGAAGGCCTATGGCCGGATTTTCCGGCAATGGCTGACGGCGTGCCTTTTGCATGATGAGCCAGCGAGTTATGTTATACGGCAAGGTTAAAGGACTTTTCGTCCTGGAGCCGAAGCGAAAGCGAGTGTGAATAGCGCGCGGATCCTTTTAGGATCCAGAGTCGTATGATATAGACACGAAACCAAGTGATCTATCCATGACCAGGTTGAAACTTAGGTAACACTAAGTGGAGGACCGAACTAGTGACTGTTGAAAAAGTCTTGGATGAGTTGTGGATAGGGGTGAAAGGCTAATCAAACTTGGAGATATCTTGTTCTCCCCGAAATAACTTTAGGGTTAGCCTCGGGAATAACTACTTTGGGGGTAGAGCACTGACTTCACGCGGGGGACCTTGTGTCCTACCAAAGGAAATCAAACTACGAATACTAAAGTAGGTACCGGGAGATAGACTGTAGGGGATAAGCTCTATAGTCAAAAGGGGAACAGCCCAGATCGCCGATTAAGGCCCCAAATTGTGGGTTTAGTGAGTAAGGAAGTGAAGTTTCTTAGACAGTTGGGATGTTGGCTTAGAGGCAGCCATCATTTAAAGAGTGCGTAACAGCTCACCAATCGAGAAATTTTGCGCCGAAAATACACGGGACTTTGAAACCCACAGCCGAAATCGCGGATAGATCTCGAAAGAGAGTCTGTGGTAGGGGAGCATTGTTATTGCAGCGAAGGTATACCGTAAGGAGTGCTGGAGCGATAACAAGAGAGGATGCATGGCATGAGTAAACGATAAAAGGAGTGAAAATCTCCTTCGCCGAAAACCTAAGGTTTCCAGGGTAAAGCTCGTCTTCCCTGGGTTAGTCGGTCCCTAAGCTGAGGCAGAGATGCGTAGGCGATGGAAAGCAGGTTAAATATTCCTGCACCAACTAAGACTATAACGATGGAATGACGGAGTAAAGTGAAGTGTGCGGACTATTGGATGTCCGTAGCAAACAGGGGGCACGTGGTAGGTAAATCCGCCACATAGTGCAAACTGTTTGATCAAGGGGAAAGTAATGGAACCGATGGCACGTTAGCGATGCTTCCAAGAAATAATTTCTAGTTGTCGATGTTGACCGTACCAAAACCGACACAGGTAGGTGAGATGAATATTCTTAGGCGCGCGAGATAACTCTCGTTAAGGAACTCTGCAAATTTCCCTCGTAACTTCGGAAGAAGAGGGGCCCTTTGAGTGCAAGCTCAAAAGGGTCGCAGTGAAATGGCCCAGGCGACTGTTTACCAAAAACACAGCACTATGCGAACTCGTCTAAGAGAATGTATATGGTGTGATGCCTGCCCAATGCCAAAAGGTCAAAAGGAGATGTTAGGGCGCAAGCTCAAAGCATTGAATTTAAGCCCTGGTGAATGGCGGCCGTAACTATAACGGTCCTAAGGTTAATAGCTAGCCTTAGTAAAAACAAACTATATGCGGGAAACTCCTCCAAAACTGTCTTGTACTCGTCACCTTTTAGGTGGCAGTAAAAATCAAGCAGACATGGGGACAATCCGCAGGAAAGGCCGGTCTGCAATGACCGGAATCCTCAGAGACCAAATGTTTGGAGTTTGCTTATGAAATTAGAAGCACAATGGATTGTTGGATTTGTCGATGGTGAAGGTTGTTTTCACGTAGCTTTGAACAAGCACGCGGAAATGGCTCAGGGAGTACAAGTACTGCCTGAATTCACAGTCGTCCAACACCAGAAAGATATTCAGATACTGCACGCATTGAAAGCCTACTTCGGCTGTGGAGTTGTGAGAACAAACCACGGAGACCGAATGGCGTATCGAGTGCGCGGTATCGAGCACCTGTCAGCACATATCATTCCTTTCTTTGAGAAACATTCGTTAAAGACAAAAAAGCGAATCGATTTCATCAATTTTAGGAAGGTATTACTGAAGATGCACAATGGCGATCATCTGACCTCAGAAGGTATCGAAGAAATTCGGCACTTGAAGGAGCAGATGAACCGCGGCAAACAAAGATAGAGTCCGACTCCTTTGGAAACAAAGAGAGAGATGATCGAGCGAAATTCCTTGTCGGGTAAGTTCCGACCTGCACGAATGGTATAACGATCTGGGCACTGTCTCAACGAGAGACTCGGTGAACTTGTAGTAGCGGTGAAGATGCCGTTTACCCGCAACAAGACGGAAAGACCCCATGAACCTTTACTGTACTCTGATACTGATTCTTAACTTGTCATGTGTAGGATAACTGGGAGCCTGTGAAGAACACTCGTTAGGGTGTTTGGAGGCAACCTTGAAATACCAGTCTTGACGAGTCGAGACTCTAACATCATCCCCTCTAGCGGGGAGATAGACCGTGTCAGACGGGCAGTTTTACTGGGGCGGTATCCTCCTAAAAAGTAACGGAGGAGTCCAAAGCTGGCCTCATCGTGGTTGGCAATCACGAATAGAGCGTAAAGGTATAAGGCCGGTTGACTGCGAGACCAACAAGTCGAGCAGATACGAAAGTAGGGCTTAGTGATCCGGCGGTGGAAAGTGGAATCGCCGTCGCTCAACGGATAAAAGGTACTCTGGGGATAACAGGCTTATCGCAACCAAGAGTTCATATCGACGTTGCGGTTTGGCACCTCGATGTCGGCTCATCGCATCCTGGGGCTGGAGAAGGTCCCAAGGGT
>CAZVVT010000009.1:0-1464 GCA_964630595.1 uncultured bacterium
CGTTGGGCTCATAACCCAAAGGCCGGAGGTTCGAATCCTTCCCCCGCTATTTTTCAAGAGGGCATCTCCCTCGCTTCCGACGGCGGTATAGCTCAGTTGGTTAGAGCAGCGGAATCATAATCCGTTTGTCACTGGTTCAAATCCGGTTACCGCTATCCTTTTACTATAAACAGTTTGGGCTGTGTTTTAAAGAAAGTTTTCTTTAGAGTGACTCCGTGATCCTCATTGGATAGGTGATGCAGAGACTTCCCAAGCTTCCCTTCACCCTTGTTTCTGCCTATCTTGTGATCGCCGGCGCGCACCTGCATGCCGCCACGTATAATGTGACCAGCAATTCTGACGCTACTGCCGCTGGAACGCTCAGAACCGCTATGCAGAGCAGTTTGTCGAGCGCCGATGCAACTGACAACATTGTCTTCGACTCTGGGCTTGGCACGATTACGCTCACGACGTTTATGTCTTCATTTTCCAATGCCATGACCTCTGCGAAGACGATTAATTTTAACGTAGGGGGTCCCGCTGTTGTCATCGATGGAGCTAGCACATATCAGGCCTTTTCAGCCCTGCTTTATCTAGCGGGCAGCGTTACGGTGAACATGGAGAACGTCACCGTGCAAAACTGCAAAGTAACAGGAGGCACGGGGGGCTCGGGAGCGGGTGGTTGTGGTGGTGGAGGCATGGGGGCGGGAGCCGGTTTTTTAATTGATCAGGGGGCGACTGTCAACTTAACCTCCGTAACCTTTGCGGGCTGTAACGCCACTGGTGGTACAGGTGGAAGTGCGACGGGGACATTCATTGGCGGCGGTGGGGGCGGCGGTGCGTGCGGTGGGGCGGGGGGAAGTTTGGGCGCCACGGCAGCGCGCGGCGGTGGTGGTGGTGGTGGATTTCGCAGCACGGGAGGCGCCAGCAACCACGGGGGTGGCGGCGGCGGTGGCGCAGCACTGTATGCAGCACCCGGTGTTACGACTGCAACGGGGGGAGCAGGCGGTGCTTCTGCCGGAGGAGGCGGCGGTGGCGGAGGTGGTACTGCTGCATCGACGGCTGCCAACGGTGCTGCAGGTTCGGGAGCTACGAGTGGGAATGGGGGCAGCGGCTTAACGGGAACAGCCGGTTCGGGCAGCAGTACAACGGGAACAGCGGGCACTGCCGGAAGTGGGGGTGCCGGAGCGGGGGGCGGGGCGGCATCAGCTACAGGAACAAGCACGGGTGGAGCGGGAGGGAATGGCGGCCCCAGCGGAGCAGGTGGTGGTGGTGGCGGCGGCGCCAATGATACAAGTGGATCGGGGGGCAACGGAGGCAACGGAAATGATGGTTCCAGCTTGCCAAGAACAGTAGGGGGTGGTGGTGGTGGCGGGGGGCGTACTTGGTCAGCTTATGCTGGAGGAGCGGGGGGTAGGGGTGGTGATTATGCCTGGGGCGGTGGTGGTGGTGGAGGTGGTGGTGCGCTAGGGCCGGGTGGAGCCG
>CAZVVT010000010.1:0-1362 GCA_964630595.1 uncultured bacterium
TCAAGGACGAAGCCAAGCGCATCGAGATAGCAAAGTTGGCGGCGCAGCAAAACGGTGGCGGGGTCTCCCAATACATCGAAAATTATGGAATCAAGGACGAAGCCAAGCGCATCGAGATAGCAAAGTTGGCGGCGCAGCAAAACGGATGGGGCGTTTCTCAACACATCGGAAAGTATGAGATCTCGGACTCAAGCGTATTAGTAGAGATCGCATTGCTAGCTGTGGCGCAAAATCCAGAAAATTTAGACGTTTTGAGAAACTATGGTATTGCCAGCAAAGAAGAATTTCGAGATCGAGCAGTCAAGATTTTGCAAGGCCTTTTGGATTCGAAACTTGTAGAAGGTTCTCATTTGTTCAAAGCTCTACAGGAGCTACGTAAGTATCGCAGCCTGTCTATTGTGGCCGCCTTTATATTCAAGTGTGTTGATTTTCTGCGAAAAGCGACCCCAAAAGAGGCCAAAGCCTACGTTGAAACATACGAAAGAACACCAGGCATCCAAGTTCACTCTTATATTCCCTGTTTGATGTTGGCACAGTGGGGCGAGGGGAAGGGTGAGGATCGAAAAAACGTTTTGGCTTTTCTGCGGGATCAGCGAGAGGGCATGCGCAATGCAGCGACAGGCTATAAGCAGCTTTTATTGCATCTGCTCATGGACTTGTCACAAGAAGACGTTTCTGACGAAACTCGCTGGAAGCTGCTTGCAAGAGCGATTCAAGAGAAAGACAAAGCCTGGGAGGCACTTGCAGGGCTTGCCACTTTGTGCGACCAGTCGACACCCTCAAGAGTTGAGGCAGTGGCAAGCGCTTCATCCTTTTCGAAAGGACTTTCAGATGGGACGAAGGCGTTGCTCCAAGCTAGAGGAGTCATCAGTTCAGATGCTGTAGTAGACGATACATTTTGGGAACAATATAGAGAGACATTTGGCCAGACACGTGTACCCGAAGCACTTTTGCTCTATATGAAGACGATTCAGCCGCTAAAGGATGAGCGCTTGATGAGAGCAGCGAGGGAGTTTGTACAAGGAGTGCTTACAGGAACTTTTCGTGCAGACCGCTACAACCCCGAACGAAGCATCCATTTGAAGAAACTCGCAGAAGAGGCGCCCAAGGTCTTTGCTGCTTGGCGAAGCGGAGCGCAAGTAAAAAAACTAGAGGCGGCTGAAAAGTCCATAGAAGAGGTAGTAGTGGATTTTGTGGCCTTCTTCAAGCAGAAAATGGGCGATGGGCACACAAAGATCGATGGCAAAGAGCAGATGCCGCAATTGCTTCGATTGGTATCGGACGAAGAGGCCGTGCGACGCTACCAGGCCCAAGATGACCCAACAAAGATGCCAGCCATTCCGTCAGGAGGAGCCGCTGCGG